>CAKMYZ010000005.1 GCA_929200255.1 uncultured Alphaproteobacteria bacterium
AGCGGGTCAAATCTCGGTGACAATACCGGGTCAGTTCTCAATGACATTCAACAGTCAGCACTTGTGGGACGTGCATTGTGGCGGCGCTTGACTGGTTACCATCGCCGAAGCCGCGTTGAGACAAAGATGCATTGCTTGAAATTACTCGGGCAGCGCCTCTCAGCGCGCGACTTCGATCGGCAGGTCGCAGAGATCCAGATACGGGCCGCCATCCTCAATGGCTTCACTGCGCTTGGTATCCCCAAAACCGTGGCCACAGAATAAATCCGTCTGGGGAAAGGGGACCTCCGTCAATCAATCGATTTGTGCAACAAAGCCGCCGATGACCACGAAAAGTCATTTGTCATGAAGAGGCCACGCTCATTGTGACGCACTGCGTGTCCATGACCCGAACAATCAGAATGCTCGGTGTATGATTTTTCGTCACCATGCGAGTCGCTGTAAACGTAGGTTTCAGTTCCATTTGACTGCCGAGCCCACGTCGCGGTCGCAGTTACGGGCCCATCGATGGTCGTTACGGTGAGACGCTCAAAAGCAGGGTTGCTGATACTGACCTCTTGGAAAGAGCCGCTTTCACTGGGTTGGGTTGTGAATGACAGTGCCTGCCCCATCCAGCCGCGCATCTGCCACGCTGGCGGGCCAAAAAGCATTCCCTGCACATTCATTTGCCTCGTACATGTCGTAGCTGCACATCGCGGCGAGACCCGGAGGCACGAGGTCAACGAGCCCCATCAACATAAACTCACCCAACGCGCCTGCGCGAAAAGCGTTTTCAAAGGGGTTGGCCTTGCTCCAGCCTTTGAAGCGTTGCCTCGACTTCGGGATATCCTGGGGAGTCCAAGGTGACATAATTTTGTAAATCAGCAGACGCATTGTACTGCCGACAAGAGAGTTCGATCCCGTCATCCGCCGCCGCGATGTGACCAATAAAACAAAGCCACGTGGCAGAACAGATCAGACGCATCTCTTATCCCTCTCCCACTTGAGACACCATTTCCCAATATGCGTAGTCATCATGCAATGAATCATCCCAAATCACGAGATTTTCGCGGTTCATCGCAATATACTCCGGTGCGGCAGACACCCGTTCGTCAGCAAACATCGCCGACGGATCGCACAATACCACAAGCGGTAGACCTTCGGAGATCGCTGCATCTTCAGCTTCATACCACCCCTTAGGATCTGCGCCGCGATCTCGGACGCTGGTGATGACCACGAACCGTTCTATGCGATCTTTCATGTGGGGATACATCAGGCGAAACGCATGCAGCCCCGTGTTATACGGTCCATTGCCACGGAAGGTCAGCATCAAACAAACAGGCATGACTTTCCCTATTGGTAAGGCCTTCGCCCATTTCGTGACATTCGCCCCACCTTCGCCGCCAGCAATAGTTTCAAGTGCCATCAATTCAAGGCGATAATTGTACTGCTTGCCAACGCGCGTGCCAGGCTCCCTTAGGTCAGCTTCTTTCGCGAAAGCTGTCATGCGCGGGCTGTCCTGCCCAACATCTTCCATCAAGGGAATGAGAATATTCCGGCATGCGGTCTCGTTGCCCGTTTGCCACTCATGTAATGCAGCATAGAAATCGGCCAAACGTCCCACATTGCCGTTCGTGCCGTGGCCCATTTCTTTGCGTAGCTCCAGAATAGTGTCAAACGCAGTGTTGTCGCCCGCTTCGACGTCGCAAATGGCCCTAACAAAGGCGACAAGGTCTTTGCCTTTGGTAGCATAGGTGAACTTCTTGAAAAGCTTGGCCACACCACTGCCGTCACAAATTGCTCGCAAGTGATCATAGTCACCGCGTTCCCAAAGGACCAGTGCATCCTCAAATTGATCCAACGGCTGCGTTTTGTATCGTTCAACGATATCGTCAGAAGCCGGTTCCGTCCGGACCCCCATTGGAAGAGCCGCCGTTTTCACCTCAACCAACTGGCCTGCCTTTCGATAAAAAACATAGGTCACATGCTCTTTCGCCAGCAGGATCGTCGGAAGGTCAGCCTTGACCGCAGGGGTCCCGTTCACGCTGACAAGCGCATCACCGGGCGCCAGCGCGAGTGAGGCGGCTGGCGAGTTTCTGGCCACCTTTGTGATCACGACATGACCTTTTGTAGGACTTGAGCTAGGCGTTTCTCTGTGCTCAATAAACCAGTCTTCGTTCGCCATACCGTTTCTTCCTATGCCAATGATGTACGATGACTTGGACAGATGTTTGTAGCAGATGCAACAGGCCCAGTGCTCCGATCGCGAAACCTGACATTCGCTGCACAACGGAAATTTTGCAAGATGGGCTCGAAGCGGACTTCCACTGCAATGCGTTTGAATGTCGGCTTCACGAATTTCGGTAATTCATCCACCATGCCGCGAAGAGAAAGCCCGGTACGCCTTCCCTGTTCGCTCAGATCAATTCGCTGATGCCATACCAAAATTCCCTGCTCGCTAGTTTAGGGAAATCGTGCCTAAGTCACTGTTTTCGTAGTGGCAATCCGTGCGACAAACTCGAATAATAGCAGAACTGGCAGTTTTTCCCTGTTATCAGGGAAATTCAGCGCAGACCGCCTAGCTTGAGACTGCCTGCACAGCCAACCTTCCTTGGTGTGCCGTCCGATGTGAATTGCAACTTGTCCGGCGAGAAACGCAACTTATGTCGGGCAAGAACCCAACTTTGTGAGTTTTCTCCAGGTATTCGAACTGCCTGACTCTGTCGCACCTAGAAGGTGAATAGCTGGGTTTTCGATAGTCAACACATCGGCATGGCGAGTGATGGGCATCTTAGCTTTCACTGCTAGATTGTAGATTGCCGCGGCTGCAACCAGAACGATCACAGTGCCCGCAAACAAGTACGTTCTCATTTAGATGAACCTTCCAAATCAAACACGAGGTATTCAGCAGCTATTGAATCTTCCGACTGATACTCAATAGCCATCAAGCAATGTGCAGTATGCATCTGTTGGTGCGTAGCGGAAACAAGACGTTGACAATCGTACGGTGAAAGTCCGAAAAGTCCGCGTTGCCGACATTAGGTCAGAAATGCCTGAGTTTTGGCCAATACTGTTTGACGCGCCGCTCTGATATGATTCAGAAAATTGGCCCCATCGAGTCAGGCATTCGCGACGCTCGACATATCAGGTCTGACCCTATTCGGACGGAACGGTCGCACTTGCAGCCATCATCGCCTCGGTAAAGCCGGTTTCCTGCATGTCGCGCAATTGCAGTTCCATCATGCCGCATTCCTGATTGATGCGGGCCGAATCCTCTAACGTCATACCCACGGGCAGCATCGTTTCGGCCATCTCACTTTCTGCAAATTCCGTCATGCCCATCTCTTGCATGACCGGCAGCGCTGCATCCAACCGGTCCAGTAGGGCATCCACCTCTGCGTTGTCGGTGGCATCACGGTACTGATCAAGGATACACCCACCGGCGGCTCGCATGTCATCGTCCCATTCTGGCATGGTTGATCTGACATCGCGCAATGCCGTTGCATCACCGCCAAGGTTTTCGATTTCGAAGGCCATCATTTCCACCATCAGCTGGTTCATGCTTTCAGACAGGTTCTCAAAACGCTCTAGCTGGGTTTCGGCAAAGGCTGTCGCAGGAAACAGAAGCAGGGTAGCGGTGAGTGCAAATCGTGTCATTTGGTCGCTTTCATAATTGGGCCGTTCGTAGGGCGATGGTGCGACTTTGTGGCCAGAAAACAAGGAAGGATTTCCTGACTGGGGCGGAAGGCGCTCATGTGTTTGTCGGTGCAACGGCAAGTGGGTGCCGCTGCTGGCCCGCGTCATCAAAGTTTTCTGGTGCGATCCAGTTTTCAAAACAAGATTTGATCCGTGGCCAATCCTTGTCGAGGATTGAAAACCACGCCGTATCCCTATTGCGCCCCTTGTAGACCAATGCCTGTTTGAACAGCCCGTCGTAGGAAAAGCCCAGCCGCGCGGCGGCCTTTCGCGATGCAGCATTCAGCGCGTCGCATTTCCATTCATAGCGCCGATAGCCGAGATCATCAAAAACACGGACCATCATCAGATACATTGCCTCGGTCGCCATGACCGTGCGCTGAAGTGCAGGCGAAAAAGTGATGTAGCCCACTTCGGCCACCCCGTTTTCCGGCTGGATGCGCAGAAAGCTTGCAACCCCGACGGGCTTGCCGCTCGATTTATCGATTATCGCGAAAAAGAGCGGGTCACTGCTTTGGCAAGCATCGTCGACCCATGCCGCATAAGCCGCTTCATCTGCAAATGGTCCTGCCGGCATATAGGTCCAGAGCGTGCCGGTCTGATCGGCGCTGAAGGCTGCGTGCAAGCCTGCGCTATGTGACGGCGCCAACGGGATCACATCGCAGGTGCGTCCGCGCATTGGCGTTCTGGGGATTGGTGCGCAACCGGTCCAGTTGGGTACGGGTGCGCCAATGGGTTGCCCCTGATCGTTGGTGTCGTCGGTCATGTGAACCTCTGTGGTGATAGTTCTGCGATGGTCTGTGGTGACAAGGGCGATGTGGCCCCCCCGATCAGGTCCGCAAGCAGCTGGCTTGCCCCCGGAGAGGATTGCATCCCATAGCCGCCTTGCCCTGCACACCAGATGAATGCCGGCTCAATCTGGTCGCGCCCCAGAACGAGGTTGCGGTCAGGGGCAAAGGTGCGCAGTCCGGCCCAGGAGCTGAGCAGCCGCGTGACCGGTTCGGTCACGAAGCTTTCGTAGCGGGCCAACCCTTCGGCCAGTACCATATCGTCGGTATAGGCGTCATGCGGGGTGGTGAGGTCTTCTTCCGCAGGAGAGACGATCAGCGCGCCCGCGTCCGGCTTGCAATACCAGTCTTCGCCCGGACCAAAAGCCATTGGCCAACTGCTCAGGTCATGCCCCGCTGGTGCAGGGATGCGGGCCATGGAACGGCGCAAAGGCGTAAATCCAATGGGTTGAATACCCGCCATCTTGGCGATTTCATCAACCCAGGCACCTGCCGCATTGATCAATGTGCGGGCCTCGAAGGTTTCATCGCCTGCCGCAACCGCCCAGCCGGGCCCTGTCCGGGTGATCGAGGTGACCCGGGACTTCGTCCTGATCGTGGCCCCCTTGCTGCACGCGATGCGTGCGAATGTCTGCACCAGTTTGTCGGTATCAATATCCCAGGCAGAGGCATCATATGCAGCGCGGTCAACAACCTTGGTATCCAGCACCGGCATCATTGACTGTGCTTCGGCAACCGTGATCTGCTCAAGATGCATGTCCTGCACGTCCCGAGCAAAAGCCGCTGCCTGCTCCTTGGAGCCAATCACCATCAGGCCGCGGGGGCTGAGAACATCAGCCTCGCGGTGAAAGTCGCGGCTGGCCTTGTTCAGCGCTACCGTCGCGGGCTTGCCGTAGTTCTGTTCAAAGAGCGCCGCCGACCGCCCCGAGGCGTGATAGGTCAGCGCATCCTCTTGTTCGAGCAGGGTGACCGAACCAAGTTTCGAAAGCCGCGCCGCTGCGGAGACGCCTGCAATACCACCGCCGATGATGAGAAAATCGATCATGCGTTCTCCTATTCGTCAGGCGCGGTGCCGGGGTCTGGCAGAGCTTTGTCGTTTCTGCTTAGAATGCGCACATCGGCGGTGGTGGCAACGCGCCGCATCGCCGGATCTGTTACGTGGACAGTGGCATGCCTGCGATATGATGAAAAGAGGTTGTGATCGGGTGACGAAACGGGCGTGGCACAGCTTTGACTGACAGGAAATTGACAAGCTTAAGGTGGCATGACCGCTTGCCATCGTCGTTATAGGAGATCGCAATGACTTATGTACCTGCCGAAGACCGCTATGACCGTATGGTCTATCGCCGCTGTGGGGCGTCGGGGGTGAAACTGCCGGCGGTTTCGCTTGGGCTTTGGCATAACTTTGGCCATGATATGCCGCATAAGACAAAGCAGGCGATTTGCCGGACCGCCTTTGATCACGGCATCACGCATTTTGATCTGGCCAACAACTATGGCCCGCCGCCGGGATCGGCTGAGCATGCTTTTGGGTCTATCCTTGCTGAGGATTTCAAAGGCTACCGTGATGAGCTGATCATTAGCTCCAAGGCGGGATATGACATGTGGCCGGGCCCTTATGGCGAATGGGGCAGCCGCAAGTATCTGGTCGCATCTTGTGATCAATCGCTCAAGCGGATGGGCCTTGATTATGTCGATATCTTCTATTCGCACCGGTTTGACCCTGACACCCCGCTAGAGGAAACGATGGGTGCCTTGGATTACATCGTGCGTTCGGGTCGTGCCCTTTACGCCGGGATTTCATCCTATAACTCCGCACGCACCCGTGAAGCTGTGGCGATTCTGAAGGATTTGGGCACGCCCTGCCTGATCCACCAACCCAGTTACAATATGCTGAACCGTTGGGTCGAACGGGATGGGTTGAAGGAGACGCTGGAGGAATTGGGCGTCGGTTCCATCGCCTTTACACCACTGGCCCAAGGCATGCTGACCAAGAAATATCTTGGTGGCGTCCCAGCGGGTAGCAGGGCCACACAGGACAAATCGCTATTCCCTTCTATGCTGACCGATGAGGCGCTGGGGAATATCCGTAAGCTCAACGAAATTGCAGAAGGCCGTGGGCAGACGCTGGCGCAGATGGCGATTGCCTGGGTCCTGCGGGATGGCGGGATTACCACGGCGCTGATCGGTGCCTCAAAACCGAGCCAGGTTGAGGATTGTGCGGGGGCCATCGGCAATCTTGAGTTCAGTGCGGAAGAACTTGCCTTGATTGGTCAATATGCGGATGAAGAGCAGATCAACCTTTGGGCAGCTTCGGCTGAGCAGTAAGCAGGCAGAGCGGGTCGTCAGAAATGATCCACAGCCCTGTGTGTCACCGCCCCGATGACGTCTGTTTTGCCCCTGCGCGCTATGCCGATTGACAAGGATTACGTTGCGATGGCTATTACAAGGCAGCGGTGTAAGAGGAACGATGTTGCCTGAGTTTTGGAAAACTTCCGTTGGCCGGACCGGCACAGGGCCGGGCCAATGACGGCCCTGCCTGTCGCGAAATCCGGTCAGGTCATCGGGCTTTTGGGGGGATCGTTTGATCCACCCCATGCAGGTCATGTGCATATCAGCAAGGCCGCGCTCAAGCGGTTTGGGTTGGACAGGCTCTGGTGGTTGGTGTCGCCGGGCAATCCGCTCAAAAAAGACGGCCCTGCGCCCTTGGCAGAGCGGATGCAGGCCGCACAGTCCATCATGCAGCATCCACGTGTCACAATCACCGATATCGAGGCGCATTTGGGCACGCGCTATACCGCGCAAACCCTTCTGGCCTTGCGCCGCCGTTATCCCGGTGTACGGTTTGTCTGGCTGATGGGGGCCGATAATCTGGCGCAGTTTCACAGCTGGCAAGATTGGCGCTGGATCATCGAAAACGTGCCTATTGGCGTGGTTGCCCGCCCCGGTGACCGTATCTCGGCGCGTCTGTCCAAGACCGCGAAGGTTTATGCTCAGGCGCGGATTCCGGGCCGGGGCGCCCATGTTTTGGGCCGGATGCCGCCCCCTGCCTGGGCCTTTGTGAATCTGCCGATGTCGGATCAGTCCTCGACAGCGATCCGTGAACGGGGGGAATGGTGATGCGGCTTTCGCGACGTGCGTTGTTGGCTGGCGCGGTGTCGGCTGTGGCGGCGCGCGCCTGGGCCGATGCACCACTGACGTCGGTCCGTCCTGTTGCCCGCGTGCCGGACAAGAATGCCGTGGCCCGGATCGTGGCGGGCGCGGGGCTGTCTGGCGAGGTCGGTGTTGTCGTCGTTGATACAGCAACGGGTGAGGTGATCGAGACGATTTCACCGGATGTGCCGCAGCCGCCCGCCAGCGTGACCAAGGCGGTGACTGCGCTTTATGCTCTGGAAACTCTGGGAAGTGATTTTCGCTTTAGAACGCGCCTGTTTGCTATGGGTGCCATCGAAAATGGGATTTTGGATGGTAATTTGATCCTGGCCGGCGGTGGCGATCCAAATCTGGTGACCGATGACCTTGCTGAACTGGCGCAGCGTTTGCGGGATGCGGGGCTGCGCGAGGTCCGGGGTGCGTTTCAGGTCTGGGACAGCGCTTTGGTCAATCTTGAAGAGATTGACAGCCAGCAGCTTGACCATCTTGGGTATAATCCGGCGATTACCGGGCTGAACCTGAACTTCAATCGCGTCCATTTTGAATGGAAGCGCATCGAGGATGCATTTGAGACGGCAATGGATGCCCGGAGCGAGAGTTACCGGCCTGCTGTGACGTCGTCACGCATTCGCGTCGTTGATCGCGCAGCCCCGGTCTTTACCTACCGGGCCGCTGGCAATGTTGATCAATGGACGGTGGCAAAGGCGGCGCTGAATGATGAAGGGTCGCGCTGGTTACCGGTGCGCAACCCGGCGCTTTATGCAGGGCAGGTTTTTGCGACATTTGCGCGAAGCCACGGCATTGCGCTGAAAGCCCCGGAAGAGATCGCAGAAGAACCAACCGGTACACCTTTGGCAGAAATCGAAAGTGTGCCGTTGCGCGATCTGATGCGGTCCATGATGCGGTTCTCGACAAATATCACTGCCGAGGCCGCGGGCCTGATGGCAACGTCAGAGCGTACAGGCCAGCAACGTGGGCTGCGGACCTCGGCCTATGGTATGGCGCGCTGGGCTGATACCCGTGCTGGCGGGATTGCCCCCTATTTGGTTGATCATTCCGGGCTTGGTGATCTGTCGCGGATTACTGCGGCGGATATGGTGCAGTTCCTGCGCGCAGTGGGCGTCGAAGACACGCTGCGCCCCATCATGCGGACTGTGTCGCTGGTGGGGGACGATGACAAAGTCATCGAGGGTGGTGTTGAGGTTCGGGCCAAGACGGGGACGTTGAATTTCGTTTCGAGCCTCGCGGGATATGTGCAGACACGACAGGGCCGCAATCTGGCCTTTGCGATTTTTGCTGCTGATCTGGACGCGCGCGAGCGGGGCAAGTTGCTGGGCGATGAGCGGCCACCGGGCGCGCGGTCATGGAACCGGCGCGCCCGGGCCTTGCAGCAGGATATCCTTAAACATCTCGCGATGCGTCTAGTCTAGCGTCATATGACGGGCGCGCGATCCACGTTCGATTGCCGCCGCGTGTAGCCGATCAAGGTTCAGCTCATCGCGAATCTCTTCCAGCATCCGCACTTCTGGCCCCACGATCCGGCCATCAGCCGCCGCAACGTCACATGATAGCGCGTATGCTGTCTCAAACAGGCGCTCGGGTAAGGCATCGCGGATCAGGCCAAAGAGCGTTTCCAGCCCTTCTTCCTGCTCCAGAAGGTCAAAGACAGTTTTGGACATACGGGGCAGGCGTTCTGCGTCGTAGCCGGCAAAAACAGGCAAATTGTTGATAGAATTGCTCATTTTCACCAGCTCTGCGGTGCGGATTTCCTCGTCAGAGGCCGACATGGCGATCATCAGTGCGGCAAGCGCATCCTGTGCGGTCATTGGGGCATCTTCGAGCATGATCAAATCCTTTGCTTTGCTACCCATTTATTGACCCGCCCCCCGTCTCACAATAGGGAGTGCCCGATATGGCGTCAAAATGACACCCTCAAGCGATGTGGAAAGACAGATGAGCAATTTGCGTGAAGCGGCGATGACGTCAAAGGCCTGGCCCTTTGTTGAGGCGCGTGCATTGCTCAAACGGTATGGAAACAAGATGCCCGAGAAGGGCTACGTCTTGTTTGAAACTGGCTATGGCCCCTCCGGGTTGCCCCATATCGGTACGTTTGGCGAAGTTCTGCGCACCACAATGATCCGCCGCGCGTTTGAGGTGATTTCGGATATTCCGACCAAGCTGATCTGCTTTTCCGATGATCTTGATGGAATGCGCAAGGTGCCGGGCAATGTGCCCCAGCAAGAGATGCTGGCCGAACATATGCATAGGCCACTCACATCCGTTCCGGACCCGTTTGGAACGCATGAGAGCTTTGGCCACCATAATAACGCAATGCTGTGCCGGTTTCTGGATACTTTCGGGTTTGAGTATGAATTCTATTCTGCGCGCGAATTTTATCAGACGGGCCAGTTTGATGAAATCCTGCTGCGTGCCGCCGCCCGTTATGACGACATTATGGCGGTCATGCTGAAATCCTTGCGCGAAGAACGCCAGGGCACCTATTCGATCTTTCTGCCGATCCATCCGGAAACGGGGCGCGTTCTTTACGTGCCAATGAAGCATGTCGACGGTGAAAAAGGTGAGATTACCTTTGACGATCCCGATGGCCGCGAGTGGACGCTGCCAGTCACCGGCGGCAATGTGAAATTGCAGTGGAAGCCGGATTTTGGCGCGCGCTGGGCAGCCCTTGATGTTGATTTTGAGATGTACGGCAAAGAACATGCCACCAACACCGCAATCTATGATCGGATTTGCGAGATATTGGGTGGCAAGAAGCCGAACCACTTCTCATATGAGCTGTTTCTGGATGAGAATGGTCAGAAGATTTCCAAGTCCTCCGGCAACGGGATTTCGATTGATGAATGGCTGACCTATGCTTCGACTGAATCTTTAAGCTATTTCATGTACCTCAAGCCCAAGACCGCCAAGCGGATGCATTTCGATGTGATCCCAAAGGCTGTTGATGAGTACCACCAGCAACTCCGGGCATATGCCGATCAGGATGATTCGGGTCGGGCGAATAACCCGGTGTTCCACATTCATGGTCACAATGTGCCCGCTTCCGATATGGTTGTGCCCTTTGCCATGCTCTTGAATCTCGCCTCTGTTTCCGGGGCCGAGGACAAGGATACGCTTTGGGGCTTTATCCAGCGCTATGCGCCAGAAGCATCTGCCGAAAAGAACCCGCAGATGGATCAGGCGGCAGGTTTTGCCGTGCGCTACTACAATGATTTCGTGAAACCCACGAAGGTGTATCGCGCGCCTGATGATCAGGAACGGGCTGCGCTGGAAGATCTGGTTGCCCGCCTCAAGGCGTGGGACGGCGGATTGGACGCGGAAGCGTTACAGACGATGGTGTTTGCCGTTGGCAAAGAACATGCGTTTGACCCTTTGCGCGCCTGGTTCACGGCTCTCTACGAGGTGCTTTTGGGCGCGTCACAGGGCCCACGCTTTGGTGGGTTCATCGCGCTTTATGGTGTGGATGAGACAATTGCACTGATCGAGGGCCGCTTGTCAGCGTAACCGCGTGTTTATCCGCCGCAACAGTGTGATGAGCGACGATGCCGTGGAGGGTCGCAACATTTGTTGAATTCGCAAACGGACTGAAACCCAAGTCAGTCAAAATGAAACTAATCTGCCGCCCTGTCCGTACCTATTGATATCGATACGGACAGAAAGGCGTTTGGGATGCGTATTTTATCACTGGTTTTGGGGCTTTGGCTGGCGGCGACATCTGTTTTTGCACAGGATTCAGACGCGATTGAGGGCGTGATCGGGAACCAGCTGAATGCCTTCAACAACCGCGACATTGATGAGGCTTGGCAATACGCCAGCCCCAATATCAAGCGCTTGTTTGGCAATCCCAGCAATTTTGGCACAATGGTCCAGCAAGGCTATCCGATGATTTGGGATAATGCGGATGTGCGGTTTCTGGAATTGCGCGATGTGCGCGGCAACCTATGGCAAAAGGTGATGGTGCGCGATAGTCGGGGCGTGTTGCATATACTGGATTATCAGATGATCGAGACCGCAGACGGCTGGCAGATTAATGCTGTGCAACTGTTACCCGCACCTGACGTTGGGGCCTGACGCGCAAGGCTTATGACCCGAAGCTGATCACCTTTGACACCGGATGCCTCACGTCGGCGGCAACAGGTGTTGCGTGCCCCTGCGTCATGGTGGTCTCAGCCGCTCTTCACTTTCTGCCTTTACCCCTTGGCCCTGTCGCCCGGCACTTGCCGCGGGCTTTTCGCAGTTATCAAAAGGGGCCAATCGCCATGAACAAAGCCATCACCGACGGGATCGTCTTCAACCCATTGCCGTTTTCTGCGGGGCTTGCGCTGTGGTCGTCGGGGGATGGCACGCCAGGGTCTGACAGCTATGCGATCAGCGGATCTGGTGTCTTTGTGGCCGCTGATCAGGATTTTGCAGGATGCCTTGAGGTGCTCAAGACAGATGCGACAACGCGCGTCCGCTATATGGGAGAGACGCCGATCGAACCGGGTTGCTATCTTCAGGTAACCGCGCGGATCAAGGCGATTTCCGGCCCGATGCCAGCGGTCAGTATCAGTGGCTGGGCCGGTCTTGCGGGTGGGATTGAACTGACTGGTGTGCCCGAGGTTGGCCCGTCGGTACAACTGACCACCTATGGCGAGGTTGTCGAGGTCAAGGCGATCATTGCAACGGCGGATCGGTCTGGCGTGGATATGGTCTGGACCGGTGCGCAATATGGCCACCTGGGCATCAACCTGACCGGCCCGACGGGTGGTCTGGTGCGTCTGGACGACATCACGATTGACGATGTTTCATCTGTTTTCACCCGCGATTTGGTGGGGCTTGTTGATGTGCGCGACTATGGTGCCAAGGGTGACGGCGTGACCGATGACAGTGCGGCTTTCAACGCTGCTGATGCTGCCGCTGATGGCCGGACGGTGATGGTGCCTGCGGGTGACTATCTGCTGGAAAGCAATGTTACGATGGACAATGTCGTGCGCTTTGAAGGGCGGATCGTGCAAGCGCCCGAGTACCGGTTCATCATGCAGCGCGACTATAACTATGACACCTATCTGGCTGCGTTTCAGGATGAGGAATTGGCCTTCAAGAAGGCCTATCAGGCGCTGATCAACTTCGCCGACCACGATTCGCTGGATCTGTGCGGGCGTCGTGTCCTGTTGACCGAACCTGTCGACATGCAGGCGACTGACCCGTCACGCGTGCGGTTCGAAACCCGCCGCGTCATTCGCAATGGCCAGTTTCAGCCCGATGACAGTGCTGCATGGGATCCGGTTCAGGTGACGTCGCAGGCAACATATTCGGCTGGCAACCACAGGGAGCTGACAAATGTGACCAACATTACCAGCATTCCGGTTGGATCATTGGTTGAGGGCAACGGTGTTGGTCGCGAAATTTATGTTACGTCGGTGAATATCGGTGCTGAAACACTCGAGTTGAGCCGCCCGCTGTATGATGCCGAAGGCAGCCAGGTTTTCACCTTTACGCGTTTTCAATATCTGCTCGATTTCTCTGGCTACGAAAAGCTAAGTCAGTTCATCCTGGACGATATCGAATTTCAGGGGCGTGGTGTCGCCAGCGGCATCATGATGGCACCGGATGGCTTTACCTTTCATGTGCGCGACTGCTTTGTGAATAAGCCCAAGGATCGTGGCATCACGTCGCCGGGACGCGGGTGCCAGGGTATGATGATCGATCGTTGTCAGCTGATTTCGGATGAGCAGGCCGTGCCTGTTTCAGCGCGTGTCAGCATTGGTTTTAATGCCAACGCTAATGACGTCAAAATCCGCGACAACCGGGTTAGCAAGTTCAAGCATTTCTGCGTGCTGGCCGGGTCCGGCAGCCTGATGACTGGCAACCACTGGTTCCATGGCGATGATGAGGTCAATGGCGTGCGCATGGGTGGTATTGTGCTGACGCTGCCGAACCCAAAAAGCATCTTCACAGGCAACTATTGCGACAACAACTTCATTGAATGGACCAACGAACATGACGCTTCACCGGCCCTTGGTGCGCAGTTTTCTTTTGGTGGACTGACGATCACCGGCAATATGTTCACAACCAACGACGTGGCGGATTGGTTCAATTTTATCGTGATCAAGCCTTATGGTGCAGGCCATTTCATCAACGGCTTTTCGGTGGTGGGGAATGTGTTTCGTTCGCTCAATGGACGTATTGATCGAGTGGAAAGCGTTGACACGACATTCGCCGATCTCGACTTTACCCGGACCCAAGATTTGGACTTCTTCGGGAATACGTTCCACAATGTGAATGAACCGGCAACGAACCCCGCCCATCTGACACATGATCAGCAAACAGAGGCGACAACATGGGTGATGGACGCAGGTGCCGCACTGCCCTTTGGCGGCCGCGCCCGCAGTGTTGAAAGTGTCATGCCGCAAGGTGCAATCACCAATGCCACGTCCACCCGCGTTCATGATCTGCCATGGTCAGAGGGTGAACAAGGGGGCGACAATCGTTCTGTGCACCTCAATTGGAGCGAACCCGTTAAGGGCGAAGTGCGCTATGCGGTGCGGATGGACCAGACCACCTAGGTTCAGAGGTTGGATGATGTTGAGAAGGGGTGCCTTTGGGCGCCCCTTTTTAGGTTCAATGGGTGCTGATCCTAGCGGAAGCAATGCAACTGCTGCATGTTGGACATGCAGAATGCGGCGTTGTTGCGCGGTGTAAAGAGGCCTAGGTGAAGTGTCGGGAGGACTGACACTATCATCTACGAGGCAGACAATGACACTTCGTCCCGACAACACTTTGATCTCTCACCGCGAAATGCTAGTCGAGTTGGTCCTGACACCTTTCCGCGCATTTGCGCGTTTGCTTGAGCATCTGACCGAGAACAATTCGCGCGCGCAGGCACTGGCTGCCGTCAACGCGATCTCTGAAGAAGAGCTGCGCGCCAAGGGGCTGACCCGCGCCGACGCAATCAGCCAGGTCTTCCGCCACGACGCCTGAGGTCCCAGCAGTTGAGAATAGCGACCGGCGCCGCTTTGACCGCGTGGGCCGGTCGCTTTTTTATCTGCGTGCTGCAGAACCATTCATGCAGCGTCGCAGCCAATATTCGCGTATCATGAACCTATGGCGATTCTACTGACGGTGATCTTGGGTGTGATTGCGGCCACCTACTTTGCATGGGGCCTGCGAATTTGGGTGCCCATCAAAGATGAGGAGCAGCTGGCCCGCGCCGCTGTTGGTGCAAAGGGCGTGACGCGCATGCCTGGCACCATACCTTGTATGCTGGTTGTGGCAGCATTATTGGTCGTGATTGCCGCGCTCTGGACGCCACAATGGGCTGTCTCTCGCTTTGCCTTGTGGTTTGCTGGCGCTGTTTTCCTGGGGCGCGGTGCGATTGCCTATTCAAAGATGTGGCGTGCCATGACCCCGGAAGAGCCGTTCAACACCTATGATCAACGCTATTATGGGCCATTGTGTCTTGTGACTGCCGGTGGGTTACTTGTCATTCTACTTGGCGCTTAGCGGCCAGTTTCACCTTGTATCCCAAGATCGCGATGACCTCGCGCAGGCGCTGTTTGATGTGCCAGCCCGCCGGCTCGGGGCAGTCCGCCCTTGCATTCAGCCCAAAATGCCGCGCGACCATCAGCGCGCGCCGCGCATGATATCCGTCCGTTACGATGATGACGGCGTCGAACGCGGCCAGTCGCGCCCCGTTGCGGATATTTTCCAAGGTGTTCGTTGACTTATCTTCCAATGTGATCGCCCCGTCACTAACCCCACCTGCGACAAGCAGGTCCCGCATTGCTGCAGCCTCGGTGGGGGGATATGCGCCCAACCCACCACACACGATGATCTGCGCGTCAGGTTGCGCATGCCACAGGGTTGCAGCATGCGCCGTGCGTCGCCGCAGGGTTGGGGAGGGGCCGTTTTGCCGGACCGCCGCCCCAAGGATCAGGATCGTTTGCATGTGTGTTCACTACCTGGGGCGCGGTCAGAGCGGGAGTGTAAATTGTTTGACATCACATGTGACCGCTCTGCGCAGAACTTGACAAATCCACCGCCCGATGTGTTCCGCACCTTGGATTCATCTGCGATTTCACCATGATGCATCACGGAGGAGGCTGCGGGCATCACCCGGCGCCGCTGCAAAAATTCAATGGGGGAACACGCCATGACTGATTATCCAACAGGCACCTACGCACCATCCGCCGATACTGCGCAAGGCGCACATGCGGACAAAGCGACCTATGAGGCGATGTACGAGGCCTCGATCAACGATCCAGAGGCGTTTTGGGCAGAGCATGGCAAGCGGGTCGATTGGATCAAGCCGTTCACCAAGGTTAAAAATACCAGCTTTGCCCCCGGCAATGTCGACATCAAATGGTTTGAAGATGGCACGCTGAACGTCAGCGCCAACTGCGTCGACCGGCACTTGGCAACGCGCGGCGATCAGACCGCGATCATCTGGGAACCCGACAGCCCGGATGAAAATGCGCAGCATATCACCTACAAGGACCTGCACGAGAGAACCTCGCGCATGGCGAATGTCCTCAAAGAGATGGGCATCGGCAAAGGCGATCGCGTTGTCCTTTACATGCCGATGATCCCCGAAGCGGCCTATGCGATGCTGGCCTGTACGCGCATTGGTGCGATCCATTCGATTGTCTTCGCCGGGTTCTCGGCTGATGCCCTCGCTGCACGCATTAGCGGATCGCAAGCGAAAGTTGTCATCACCGCCGACGGCGCGCCTCGTGGTGGTCGGGTCACCAACCTCAAGGACAGCGTCAATCAGGCGCTGATCAACGTCATGCATGATTGCAAGTGTCTTTGTGTGAAACGCACCGGGCAGCAAATCGCATGGCGCCCCGAAGGTGACTATTGGCTGCATGAGATGTCCGAGAAAGTCAGCGCAGACTGCCCGCCCGAAGAGATGGGCGCAGAAGATCCGCTGTTCAT
Source organism: uncultured Alphaproteobacteria bacterium (assembly GCA_929200255.1). Classification (GTDB taxonomy): domain Bacteria; phylum Pseudomonadota; class Alphaproteobacteria; order Rhodobacterales; family Rhodobacteraceae; genus Yoonia. The sequence goes on from CAKMYZ010000005.1 coordinate 16,554, forward strand.
CCTCTATACGTCAGGCTCTACCGGTATGCCAAAGGGGGTGGTCCACACGACCGGCGGCTACATTGTCTATGCTGCGATGACCCATCAATACACGTTTGACTATCACGATGGTGATGTCTTCTGGTGTACGGCCGATGTGGGCTGGGTGACTGGACACAGCTACATCGTCTATGGTCCGCTGGCCAATGGTGCGACCACATTGATGTTCGAAGGCGTGCCGACCTACCCCGATGCAGGGCGTTTCTGGGCTGTTTGTGAAAAGCATAAAGTGAACCAGTTCTACACAGCACCTACGGCCATCCGTGCCCTGATGGGACAGGGCAATGAGTTCGTAGAAAAGTACGATCTGTCTGACATCAAAGTACTGGGTACTGTGGGTGAACCGATCAACCCCGAGGCCTGGAATTGGTACAATGATGTGGTCGGCAAGGGTAAAGCGCCAATTGTTGACACATGGTGGCAGACTGAAACAGGTGGCCACCTTTTGACCCCGCTGCCCGGTGCAACCGCAACGAAACCCGGTTCGGCGACCCTGCCGTTTTTTGGCATCCGGCCGGTTATTCTGGAACCGACAACAGGCGAAGAAATCCGCGATACCGCCGCCGAAGGTGTGTTGTGTATGGAAGACAGCTGGCCTGCACAGATGCGCACCGTCTGGGGCGATCACGAGCGGTTCGAAAAGACCTATTTTGCGGACTACAAGAACTACTACTTCACCGGTGACGGCTGTAAGCGCGACGAAGACGGCTACTACTGGATTACGGGCCGTGTGGATGATGTGATCAACGTATCAGGCCACCGGATGGGCACGGCCGAAGTGGAAAGTGCTTTGGTCGCCCACGCCAAAGTGGCCGAAGCCGCCGTCGTTGGCTACCCACATGACATCAAAGGGCAGGGCATCTACGCCTATGTGACCCTGATGGGCGGGGAAGAACCATCCGACGCATTGCGCAAAGAGCTTGAGGTCTGGGTGCGATCCGAAATTGGCCCGATTGCCAAGCCGGACCTGATCCAATGGGCCCCGGGCCTGCCCAAGACACGGTCGGGCAAGATCATGCGCCGTATCCTGCGCAAGATTGCTGAGGATGACTTTGGCACGCTGGGCGATACGTCAACGCTGGCCGATCCATCGGTGGTGGATGATCTGATCGAGAACCGAATGAACAAAGGGTAGTGTCACCGCCCTATTTTATGAGGACTGGGCCGCGCGGGTATCTGCGCGGCCTTTTTTTGCAAGGAATGGCAGGTTTGAGCCCAGATCGACGGCCCGATGCGAAAGGCTTTGGCGCATTTTCGCCATAGCATCGCGGACGGGTTGCGATGGTTTTCACGCTGCCATAGTCGATGCCCATGTACTTTGAATAGTAGTCAGTTCATCGACCCGAAACGAAATCTACTCAATGGAGAAAACAATGAAATCGTCCTTAACACGCATTTGTGGCGGCTTGACTTTAAGCGTATTTGCGACCGTTGCAGCTGCTGAATGCACCTATGAATCCGTGCAGGAAAAGACAATGGCCGTGACGGAAGGCATGCAGGCTCTCGCGGCGACAGACCCAGCTAAGATGCAGGAGATTGCAACAAAAATGCAGGATTCAATGACTGCTGCGGCGACGACTGGTGACCAAGAGGCCATCTGCGCTTCACTGGATGAACTTATCGCTGAACTCGAAGGCTAGACGGTTTGATGATGTGTCCGCGTCAGGTACGCGGGCACATTGTGCTTTTAAGGTGCCAACACTTTTTCAAGCACTCGCGGGCCCAACATTTCGCGCCAGGTTTTCAGGTCCGCCCTCCAGCAATTTCACCTCTCTCTGCGGGAATGGAATGCTGATACCCTTCTCAGCAAACGCATCCCAAAGCGCCAGAAACACATTGCCGCGGATGTTGGTCAGGCCGCCGGTGGGGTCTTTGATCCAGAACCGCAGGATGTAATCCACAGAACTGTCGCCAAACCCCACGATATGACACACCGTCGGCCGGGTCTTGAGCACCCGATCCACGCTTTGCGCGGCGGCAATCGCGATCTTGCGTACCTCGTGCGGGTTGTCGTGATAGGCTGTCCCAAAGTGGATATCGAGGCGCACGAAATCGTTAGAGTGCGACCAGTTCACCACCTGACCAGTGATCAGGTCTTCGTTGGGGATCAGATATTCGCGCCCGTCACGGGTGACAACCGAGACATAGCGCGCACCCAGTGAATTGATCCAGCCAAAAGTATCCCCAAGGCTGATCACGTCGCCGGGTTTGATCGACTTGTCCAACAGGATGATCACGCCGGATACGAGGTTAGACACGACCTTTTGCAAACCAAAACCGAGGCCCACACCAATGGCGCCAGAGAGTACGGCAAGCCCAGTCAGGTCGATCCCCAACGCCCGGACACCAAGAAAGAATGCGGCGCCATAAAAGGCAATCTGCACGCCTTTGACGATCAGCACTTGCATGGAGGGGCTGATGTCCTCGTTTGATTTGATCCGTGACGCGGTTGTGGTGGTGAAGAACCGTGCAAGTGCTATCAGCACGCCCAGAATGACCAGTCCCTGCACAAGCAACAGCAAGGAGAACCGGATGTCGCCGATCGCGAAGCCAACACTGTCAAGCAGCCGTTCGGCCTCTTCCAGAAGTCCTAATATCTGCAACGTCGCCCATGTCCATGCGCCGTAGCGCACCATTTTACGCAGAAGCGGGCTTTTGATCAGGCGGGTGCCAAAGACGATGGCAAGCCAGGCAAAGGCAAGTGTGCCGATGATACTCAGCAGGTAGCTGCGGCTGTTCCATGTATACTCGCGCATCGCGTAGATCACCGCCCAGATCAGGACGACAAAGAAGATCGCGCGCAGGCGTTGATGGACGACAACAAGAATCCGCATCCGCCACTTGGGCCAATTGTCCCGCGATCCCATCCAGGCCCGAATACGCGGCCCAAGGACCGCCCGCAGGATATGTGCCGCAACAAAGACACCAAGCGCGATCAGCAGTTGGTAAAAATTCCAGGGGCGGAACATGCTCTCCACAAACAGCTGACCTTGCGAAAACAGGTCGCTGCTGATGTTGATGACGTCATCCAATGGCACCTCAGCGGCATCATTGTCGGGAGTACTGTCGTGAACGGCCATTCGGATCCTGAGCAGTTTGTCTGGCCAAAAGGGTCGCATGGGGCAGGGGTTTAGGCAAGCGGCGCAAATTCGCCACTCGGACTATAGAATTGCGCGGCTATATTCTCTTTTCTTGTTTGGATGGCTGTCTGGGTTTAACAATCCATAAACCAATACTCTGGGAAAGAATCCACGATGGACATGACGATTATTCTGCTGCTTCTCGCCTCCGGCGCGCTCCTCGTGCCACTGATTGGCGGCGATGGAGATGATGATGACTCGGAAGAAATTCGGGGTACGCCCGAGGATGACCCGGATCTCAACGGGACCGAAGGCAATGATCTGATTTATGGCTTTGGTGGTGATGATACGATCGATGCCCTTGGCGGCGACGACACCGTTAGGGCGGGTGCCGGCAATGACATTGTCAACGGTGGCGACGGCCGGGATTTTATTTTTGGGTTTGATGGTGACGACACACTGAATGGTGGCGATGGCGCTGATAAAATCCAGGGCGGCGAAGGGGCCGACATCATTGATGGCGGCCGGAATGCTGATGATATTGATGGCGGTCCGGGCGATGATATTCTGCTTGGCGGTGCGCCGGCTGTGCGGGGCACTGGTGGCGAACTGATCATCGACACGCTACGCAGAGATGATGTCGATGGTGATGATGGGAATGACACCCTGTTCATCTGGGGCGGACGTGGCGAGGCCGAAGGCGGCACCGGTGACGATGACTTGGTTTTGGTGACCGGGCAGGGTACCTTGAGTGATGAATTCGGTGGCCAAACAGACTTTTATGTCTTTGCGAACGCCGAGGATGATACCATTCCAACCCGCGGCACCATTACAGAGTTCAACCCCGCCGAGGATACGCTGACGCTGACCGTGGACGCCGATTTGGATGGTGCGGCAGCACCTGATGTTGAATTTTCACTTGAAGCACGCACAGTGATGGAGGGCGGTACCCCTGTGAATGGCGTGTTTGTATTGGCGAGGATCGCTGACGGAGAGCCGGACGTGCCGGGTAGCGAGGGCGCGGGTGTGTTTTTGCGTGGTGCAACGCTTACGGGTTTGGAGGACGCAGAGATTAACGTCGTGTTCACAGACAATGCGGACTACTTCGATCCACAAGCAACACTCGCATTTGTGCAAGATCAACTTGCCGTCTGACCCAATCTCCTTGCGGCTGGCTCTGCCCTATCAGCCTGGCTGATGCGGCAAAGGGGTGCATAGCTGACCGCACATGATCTTGATTGTTCCTGCCCTTGCGGCGTTGGTGTCGCCGGTGTATCTGGACGTGCATGAAAAAGGTTTTTGACATGGACGATCGAGCGCGACTGCCTTGGCGGTTCTTTGGTGCGCGCTGTACGATCCTCGCTCGCGGGTAAACTTCCTCGTTTCCGCACGCCTGACGACCACTGATATTTATGACGGGAGAGGACAATGTCCCCCAAAACGCTCTATGATAAAATTTGGGATGCGCATGTAGCCCATGAAGCCGAAGACGGCACTTGCCTGCTGTATATTGACCGCCATCTGGTGCACGAAGTGACCAGCCCGCAAGCCTTTGAAGGGCTGCGCATGGCGGGCCGGCGGGTCCGCGCGCCAGAAAAAACAATTGCTGTGCCGGACCACAATGTGCCGACAACGCCGGGCCGCGACGACCCCAAGAACATGACCGAAGACAGTGCCATTCAGGTCGCTGCTTTAGACACGAATGCCAAGGAATTTGGCATCCATTACTATCCTGTTTCTGACGTCCGTCAGGGCATCGTGCATATCGTTGGCCCCGAGCAGGGGTGGACCTTGCCGGGTATGACGGTTGTATGCGGTGACAGCCACACAGCGACCCATGGTGCTTTTGGCGCGTTGGCCCATGGGATCGGTACGTCCGAGGTGGAGCATGTGCTGGCCACCCAAACGCTGATCCAGAAGAAATCCAAGAACATGAAGGTCGAAATCACGGGCAAACTGCGCCCCGGTGTGACGGCCAAGGACATTACCCTGTCCGTGATCGGGGCCACAGGCACCGCTGGCGGAACTGGCTATGTCATTGAATACTGTGGCAAGGCGATCCGAGACCTGTCCATGGAAGGGCGCATGACCGTTTGCAACATGGCCATCGAAGGCGGCGCACGTGCTGGTCTGATCGCACCGGACGAAAAGACCTATGACTACTGCAAAGGTCGCCCGCACGCACCAAAAGGTGCCGCATGGGAAGCGGCCGAGGCCTATTGGCGGACGCTCTTCACTGATGAGGGCGCACATTTCGATAAGGTGATCACGCTGAAGGGCGAAGACATCGCACCAGTGGTAACATGGGGCACGTCGCCCGAGGATGTGCTGCCGATCACGGCGGCGGTGCCTGCAGCCGATGATTTCGAAGGTGGCAAGGTCGGTGCGGCACAGCGGTCGCTCGACTATATGGATTTGAAGCCGGGCACACCTTTATCGGACATCACAATCGACACAGTGTTTATCGGTTCCTGTACCAACGGCCGGATCGAAGACTTACGCGCTGCAGCTGCGATCCTGAAGGGCAAGAAAAAGAAGGACGGTCTGCGTGCGATGGTCGTGCCGGGCTCTGGTTTGGTGCGCGCACAAGCCGAAGAAGAAGGGCTGGCGCAAATCTTTACCGATGCCGGGTTCGAATGGCGGCTTGCCGGTTGTTCCATGTGTCTGGCGATGAACCCTGATCAATTGGCGCCGGGTGAACGTTGCGCGGCCACGTCCAACCGCAACTTCGAGGGGCGGCAGGGTCGGGGCGGACGCACCCACCTGATGTCACCCCAGATGGCTGCCGCTGCAGCCATCACAGGCAAGCTGACCGACGTGCGGGAGATGATGTAATGCAAAAATTCACGAAACTCAGCGGTATTGCCGCGCCGATGCCCTTGGTCAACATCGACACTGATATGATTATCCCCAAGCAGTTCCTGAAAACGATCAAGCGTTCGGGTCTTGGGGTGAACCTGTTTGACGAGATGCGCTATGATGATGATCGCAATGAAATCCCGGATTTTGTGCTAAACAAGCCGCAATATCGCGAGACTCAGATTTTGGTGGCGGGTGATAACTTTGGCTGCGGATCATCGCGTGAACATGCGCCATGGGCCATTGCGGATTTCGGGATCACCTGCGTGATCGCGCCGTCCTACGCCGACATCTTTTACAACAACTGTTTCAAGAACGGCATCTTGCCGATTGCCCTGCCGCAAGAGCAGGTCGACCTGTTGATGAAGGACGCCGAGAAGGGGTCAAACGCGCGTATCGAGGTGGACCTTGAGGCGCAGACAATCACGTCGTCCGATGGTGAGGTTTTCAGCTTTGAGGTGGACCCGTTCAAAAAGCACTGCCTGATCAATGGCCTGGATGACATTGGTCTGACCATGGAAAAGGCTAACGCTATCGAGAGCTTCGAGACACAGGCCAGCATTGCGCGCCCTTGGGTGTAAGCAACCTGAGCAAGAGTTGACGCCGCGTCCCACCCGGGCGCGGCTTATTTCATTCCCGGTTGAGCGCATATGATAGTGGCAAAACTGCAATATTTGGTTGCATTATCGCATCACTTTTATTGCAAAGCGTTCATCTGGAGCAGTTTCAAGCCTCTGCATCATTGATGCGCCCAAATTGATTGCGCAATGTATCGCCAAGAACAAGTATACGACGTTGAGCATGGCCGATTGGGGCGACCCAGCTACGCGATCTGTTCGCTAGACTTTGAGAGAGGTAACACGCATTGCTGACACGTCTGCCGGGAGCAATTGTCAGAGCCATGATGGTCGTAATGCTGATCGTGTTGCCCTACGCATTGTTGCCAAGCAGCAGTGTGAACAGCACACAGATCGTGACGCTTGTCGCGATCTTTGGTGCCTTGTTCACCATCGTTGAATATAGTTCCAAAAGTCCAAGTCTGGTAGAGTTTCGTGACGCGCCGCCTTTTAACAGGGTGCGTTTCTCGGCGCTTTTTGCCACTGTTTTTTGCCTGGCGATCATCTTTCGTGGTGGCGATGCGCCATCGGCGATTTCAGCGCAGTTTCAGGCCAGTGGCGCGCAGATTGGTCAGGCCATTGATTTTCCCTATTCACCTGTACGCCTGATGGTGTTGATGATGCCCGATGGCACAGATCCTGCAGTGATCACGCGCCTGAGGGATGCTGCGGGGCTGAGCTACCTGGTGTCGGTGTTTTCCGTGATCTGGTTTGTTGTCCTGCTGCGCCTTTATCATTGGCCGCGCCGGACTGAGGCGTTCAACGTCTGGATCAACTTACCCACATTTGACCCGACTGCGGGCGGCGATGTGGTCAAGCGCCTGCAACGTGATGGCCGCATTAACATAATATTAGGGTTTTTGCTGCCCTTCTTTGTTCCTGCGGTTGTGAAACTGGTGGAGCGTCTTGGCACACCTATCAACCTTGATAACCCGCAGACCTTGATCTGGACGGTATCCGCATGGGCCTTTTTGCCAGCCAGTATTTTGATGCGTGGCGTTGCACTCAGCCGTGTGGCGCAGATGATCCTTTTGCAACGCGAGAGGTCGTACGACCGCGCAGAAACCCGATCTGGTCCCTTCTGATTGCAACGCTTGCCGCGACGACCGCATCTGCTGATACCTATCGTATCGCCACGTTTGCGGCCCCGCTCAGCCGTGATGGTCCGGGATTGCTGCTGCGTGACCTTGCCAAGGGTGATGACGCAGAGATCGCGGCGATTGCTGCCGTCATTGCCCACACGGCCCCGGATATTCTGGTCCTGACCGACTTTGACTATGATCTGGATGGGTTGGCACTGACCCTTTTCGCGGAAAGGTTCGGGGATGACTTTCCCTTCCGCTTTGCGTTGCAGCCCAATTCCGGCATCCCGACGGGGCGCGATATCGATGGTAACGGCAGGCTGGGTGATGCCCGCGATGCGCAGGGTTATGGGCGCTTTGCCGGAGATGGCGGCATGGCGGTCTTGTCGCGTTTCCCGATCCTGACGGAGGATGTCATGGATCATTCAAAACTGCTCTGGGCTGACATGTCCGCGGCGACCCTACCTCAGACCGAAACGGGGCCATTTCTGGATGAAGGCGCCCAGGCTGTTCTGCGGCTATCTTCGACGGGGCATTGGATTGTCCCGATCGCAGTGCCGGATGGTGGGCCGGTTTCGCTGCTTACTTACTCTGCCACGCCGCCCGTCTTTGACGGGCCGGAAGACCTGAACGGTTTGCGCAACCGTGATGAGCTTCGGTTGTGGCAAGCGGTGTTGGATGGTGGATACGGGGCCGTGCCACAAGGCTTTGTGATTGCGGGCAATGCCAACCTTGATCCTGCCAGTGGGCAGGGGTTCTCTGATGCAATGGCGGGCTTTCTTTCTGACCCGCGCCTGCAAGATCCTCTTCCCGGCCAGAACACTGCGGACTGGCCGGATGATGGTCCGGGCGATTTGCGGGTCAGCTATGTTCTGCCGTCGCGGGACTGGACGGTTGTCGACGCGGGCGTTTTTTGGCCCACGCGCGAAGACGCGGATGCGCATATCTTAGGGGGTGACGGGCTGGCGGCTGGGGTTCATCACCTTGTTTGGGTGGATATCAGCAGGTAACCCGGCCAGCATGACCTCTTCCAAGGGGCTGGATATGAAATCCGGCAACAGACGGTTGAATTTTTCGGTGCCGATCTGGTGTGGCATTTCGAAAAGATACCGCATTTCGCGCATTTCACGGGCCAGTTCCCAGAACGGGCTGAGCAATGCCATGATGGCCCAGGGAAAGCGGTCAATCTTGATCGGGCGATCCAGCTTTGCCTGCACGGCAGATTGAAGCGCGTTGATCGTAAAGGTGTGACCCGGAAAAGGCACGTCTTCAAACCGATCCAATTGCCCACGCTTTTCGGCCAGTTGCACCGCAGCGCGGGCCCAATCGGGCACATAGGCATAGGCCTGCAGCGTATCGGGGTCCGAGGCGGAGGTGAGTTTTCCCTTGGTGATATTACGCATCACGAGCGCGCTCATGATGTCGCCATTGCCGGCGGGATCGATAAAATTGCCTGCGCGCAGCACGATTGTTGGCACGCCAGCGGCGCGATAAGCCGCTTCCATCTCAATCCGCACGCGCCCTTTTTTGGTATGTGCATTCTCTGGGGTCGTTTCGTCCAGTACCCCAGGCTGATCGCCGTAGTTATAGATATTGCCGGGAATGATTATGGTGGCCCCACTGGCCTGTGCTGCCGCGATCACTTGCTCTGTGATGTCCGGGATCGTGCGCTCCCAATCGTGATAGGCGGGCGGGTTGAGCCCATTGACGATCACCTCAACACCGTTGGCGGCGGCCACCATATCGTCGGTGGTGCGGTCATAAGATCGCACGGTCCACCCGGCATTCCAAAACGCCTCTGCTGACCGGCTTCCGACTTTGCCGCTTGCGCCCAGGATCAGGACTGTCTGTTGCATGGTTTGCTCCGTCGTTGTGTCTGAACGGAAGATGGATCACCCGATATGCGAAATAAATTGCTAGATTTCGCAAGTCATGTATTCATTTTTGAATGGATAAGATACTTGGACATTTGGATTGGTCACTGGCGCAAACATTTCTGGCTGTCGCAGAAACGGGTAGCCTGTCGGGCGCCGCACGTCAGCTGGGCACAAGCCAGCCAACATTGGGGCGGCAGATCAAAGCGATCGAGGTGCAATTGGGGGCAGAGCTGTTTCACCGGCAACCGCGAGGCTTCGCACTAACCCAAATCGGGGCTGAACTCGTGGCCCCTGCCAAGGCTATGCAGGATGCCATGCGCCAAATTGCGCTGACGGCCGCCGGCCAGCAGGCGCGCCTGGATGGCACCGTGCGGATTACTGCAAGCGTGGCAACCTCTGCTATGCATCTGCCGCCGATCATTGCAAGAATCCGAAAGCTTGAACCGCAGATCGCGATTGAGCTGGTGCCAAGTGACGACACCAGCAATCTGCTATTCCGCGAGGCTGACATCGCAGTCAGGATGTACCGACCCACACAGCTTGACCTTGTTACCCAGCATATTGGCGATATTGCATTGGGGGTTTTTGCAGCAAGATCATATCTGGCGGAACGTGGCACGCCAGCATCGCTTGCCGATGCAGCCGGCCACGATTTTGTTGGGTTTGATAAACATCTTCATATCATCGAGGGTATGGCCAGGGCTGGCATTCAAGTGGACAGGGGCTTTTACAAGGTGCGATGTGACGACCACATTGCCTATTGGGAACTGGTGCGTGCGGGATGTGGTATCGGTTTCGCACAGACGAATATCGGGCAGGCTGACCCGCTTGTCGTGCAATTGATGAAAGACGTCGCGATTCCACCGTTGCCGATCTGGCTGACAGCCCATGCAGCGATGCGCCAGACCCCCCGCATCCGCCGGGTTTGGGAACTGTTGGCAGAAGGGTTAAGGCCCTTGGTATCTTGAACACCGCGCCCCATCGCGCTAGGGCCTGTTCCATATACGCAAGCAAGGATGTGACCCATGGCTAACCCCTCCCTATTGATCCTCGCCGGTGACGGTATCGGCCCTGAAGTTATGGATGAGGTGAAGCGGATCATTGGCTGGTTCGGCGACAAGCGCGACCTCACCTTCGACGTCTCCGAGGATCTGGTGGGTGGTGCGGCCTATGACGCCCATGGTGTGCCTTTGCATGATGACACGATGGCCAAGGCCCAAGAGGTAGACGCGGTGCTGCTGGGTGCTGTGGGCGGCCCAAAATACGATGATCTTGATTTCAGCGTGAAACCAGAGCGGGGGTTGTTGCGCCTGCGCAAGGAAATGGACCTGTTCGCCAACCTGCGCCCGGCGCAGTGTTTTGATGCGCTGGCGGATTTTTCGTCTTTGAAGAAAGAGCTGATCGCTGGCCTCGACATCATGATTGTCCGCGAGCTGACCTCTGGTGTCTATTTTGGTGAGCCGCGCGGCATTCACATTGAAGACAACATGCGCGTCGGCATCAACACCCAGCGCTACACTGAGGCCGAGATTGAACGTGTGGCCCGCGCCGCATTTGAGCTGGCCAAGAAACGCGGCAACAAGGTCTGTTCTATGGAAAAGGCCAACGTCATGGAAAGCGGTATTCTGTGGCGCGACGTGGTCAACGAAGTGCATCAGGCGGAATACGCCGATGTCGAACTTTCCCATATGTACGCCGACAACGGTGCGATGCAGTTGGTCCGCGCGCCCAAGCAGTTTGATGTGATCCTGACGGATAACCTTTTTGGTGACATTCTGTCTGACTGTGCGGCCATGTTGACCGGCTCGCTGGGCATGCTGCCGTCGGCGTCTTTGGGTCTACCGATGGCCAATGGACGGCCCAAGGCGATGTATGAGCCGGTCCACGGCTCTGCCCCTGATATCGCAGGTCAGGGCAAGGCGAACCCCATTGCCTGCATCCTGTCGTTTGCGATGGCGCTGCGTTACTCCTTTGACGAAGGCGCTGAAGCGGATCGTCTGGAGGCCGCCATTGAAAAGGTCCTGGCGGATGGTGCCCGCACCGCCGATCTGATGGGCCCAGAGGGTGGCACAGCATTTGGCACGACCGAGATGGGTGATGCGATCCTTGCAGCCCTAGATGCGAGCCTGTGAAACGGAGCGTTACACTCGCGATCGCAGCGGTCGGAGTTGGCGCGCTTGCAGCACTCGGAGGTTGCGAAATTGTCGCAGTTGGCGCGCTCAACCTGATTGAAACCACCCGGTTCACGGTGGAGGGTGAAACCCTCTACATGAGCGGCGAAATTAACAGCAAGACCGATGAGCAATTTGCAGCAGTTATTGCCGCGAACCCTCAGATCACAACAATTGTTGAGTGTGATGTGCCTGGGTCGCTGGATGATGACACGATGATCCCGCTATCCTATCAGGTTCGCGCCCTGGGGCTGAATACCCATCTGACCGGGAATAGTGAAATCGCGTCCGGCGGCGTCGATTTCTTTCTTGCCGGTGTAGAGCGGACGATGGAAGCGGGCGCACGGATTGGCGTGCATTCGTGGTCTGATGGCAGCCGCGATGCCAAGGATTATCCGCGCGACTCTCCCGAGCATGAGGCGAACCGAGAATATGTTGCAGATATGCTGGGCGATGATGCGTTCTATTGGTTCACGATCTACGCGGCGCCGGCAGATGACATCTATTGGATGCGCCCTGACGAGGTTGCTGAATACGGTATGCTGACAGTCCCTGTGATGCGGGATAGCACATACGACTGCCCATCGGAGCCTTAAGCGGAAGGGGAAAGATCATGTCATCCAATGTCAAAGGTGCATTGTTCGCGCTGCTCGCCTTTGGCATTTTTTCGACCCATGATGTGATCGTGAAAGTTCTGGGTGGGATCTATTCGCCCTTTCAGATCGTGTTCTTCAGCGTATTGCTCAGCTTTCCCTTGGCGACGCTCATGCTGATGCGCGACAGCAAGCCGGGCACGCTTATTCCAGTGCATCCCTGGTGGCTGGCCCTGCGGACAGGGGCCGCTGCTGCAACCGGTGTCAGTGTGTTTTATGCGTTCTCGGTTCTGCCGTTGACACAGGTTTATGCCATCATTTTCGCGACGCCGCTTTTGATCACCATTCTGGCGATCCCCGTTTTGGGTGAAAGGGTGCGGTTGCGCCGCTGGATGGCGGTGCTTGTGGGTCTTGGCGGTGTCCTGGTGGTCCTGCGCCCGGGGGAAACCGCGCTGTCTTTAGGCCACCTTGCTGCCCTTGTGGGTGCTGTTGGCGGTGCTCTGGCCTCAATCGTTGTGCGCAAGATTGGCAGTGAGGAGCGGCCTGCAGTCATGTTGCTTTACCCGATGGTTGCGAATTTCACGCTGATGGCCTGTGCGCTGCCCTTCGTCTATGTGCCCATGCCGATTGAGCATCTAGGTTTGCTTGCGATCATTGCGGCCTTTGCATTGTTTGCCAGCCGCCTGATGATTTCGGCCTATCAGTCGGGTGAGGCTGCGATCATCGCACCGATGCAGTATAGCCAGATCATATGGGCCAGCATTTTTGGCTATGCGTTCTTTGGTGAAACGATTGATCAGCCCACGGCGATTGGTGCGGGCATCGTTATCGCCAGCGGCTTGTATATCGTGTTGCGCGAGAGCCGGAGTGGCAATTCAGAGAATACACCCGTGCTACGCACCCGGTCGCGGGCAGAGACCGGGACAACGCCGCGCATGTCACTCATGATGCGTCTGACCGGACGCACCCCGCCGCGTCAAGACGGCTGAAGCGTTTCGGTTTCAGGCAGTATCACAATTTGCTGCCTCTCCCTGACGGTCGAACGCAGGTTGTGATGCACGATGTTTCAGGTCAAACCGAAACGCTTTAACGCGCCTCTGGCGGGGCAAAGCTGTGGGCGTCGGCCCGGTTCCAGCGCTCGGTGAACCCGTGATCATCACCCGTGCCCTCCAGCAGAAAGCCTTCTGGCATGTAGGTGTAGACGTCATTGGCTTCCGTCATGGTTCCGTCACCCCGGCGCGCCATGAAATGGTACGGCAAGAAATCACAGGGGTTCTGCAACCCCGCCGCCCCGGCGATTTCGCCCAGCGCCTTCAGCGTATTTTTGTGAAAGCGGGCCACACGTTGGCTTTTGTCGGCGACGTTCAGTGCCTTTTGGCGCAATGGATCCTGCGTGGTCACCCCGACGGGGCAGTGGTTGGTGTGGCAGGCCTGCGCCTGAATACAGCCAATCGCAAACATGTACCCGCGGGCCGAGTTACACCAATCTGCCCCCAGTGACAGCGCGTAAGCGATGTCAAAGGCGCTGACCAGCTTGCCTGCCGCCCCGATCTTGATCTGATCGCGGATGCCCGCGCCGCGCAGGGTGTTATGGACAAAGCTGAGGCCCTCAACCATCGGCATGCCGACGTGATTGGCAAATTCCAATGGTGCGGCGCCGGTGCCACCTTCGGTGCCGTCGACAACAATAAAGTCGGGGGTGATGGCGGTTTCCAGCATCGCCTTGACCATGCACATGAACTCGCGCCGGTGGCCGATGCAAAGCTTGAAGCCAACAGGTTTGCCGTCGGACAATTCACGCAGCTTGCCAAGAAATTGCATCATCTCAATTGGCCCGCTGAAGGCGCCATGGGCGGCGGGTGAGATGCAATCAACACCCATGGGAATATCACGGGCCTCTGCAATCTCTGGTGTGATCTTGGCCGCAGGCAACACGCCACCATGCCCGGGCTTGGCCCCCTGGCTTAGCTTGACCTCGATCATCTTGACCTGCGCAAGGGTGGCGCGTTCCGCGAATTTGTCGGGGTTAAAACTGCCATCGTCATTGCGGCAGCCAAAGTAGCCAGAGCCTATTTCATAGATCAGATCACCGCCACCTTCGCGGTGGTAGCGGCTGATCCCGCCTTCGCCGGTGTCATGGGCAAAGCCGCCGATCTTTGCACCCTTGTTCAGGGCTGAGATGGCATTGGCTGAGAGCGATCCAAAGCTCATCGCTGAGATGTTATAGAGCGAGGCCGCGTAAGGTTGTTTGCACTCAGGCCCGCCAACCGTGACGCGAAAGTCGCTGTCGTCAAAATGCGTGGGTTCAACCGAGTGGGTCAGCCAGTGATAGCCCGCCTCATACACCCGTTCCTGCGTGCCAAATGGGCGTTTGTCCTCTGCCCCTTTTGCGCGTTGATAAACAAGCGAGCGTTGTTCGCGGCTAAAGGGTTGTTCGTCCTGATCACTTTCGATCAGGTATTGGCGAATTTCGGGGCGGATTTTTTCAAACAAAAACCGGATATGCCCGATGATGGGATAGTTGCGGGTCACAGCGTGATGGTCTTGGCTGATGTCGCGCAGACCAACCATGGTCAGCAAGGCGAAAATGACAAATAAGACAAAGACCCAAGGGGCCCAAAACCCGATCAGCAGTGTTGCGATGGCTAGCAGCGCCACGATTGCCAGCGTTGCATATCGCTGCAATGAGATTAATTCACGCAAAACGATCTCTCCCTTATTGATGTCACCTTAGGGTGCTGATTTGGATAGCGAAAGACAGTTTGTCAGCGCTTTAGAAATCCGGCGTGACACCGGGCAAATCAAGCGCTTTGATCAACTCGCGCAATTCCTGCCGGGCAGCAACGTTTGAGATATTCATCCCCTTCACCCCGATGTCCCGCAGGTCCAGCAGGGTTAGCCCACGCGGAAAGAGTTCACGAAAGATCACCCGTTCATTAAAGCCCGGCGCGGTGCGAAAGCCGATCCGCTTAGAGAGCTTGGCGACGGCCCGCTGCATCTTTTCCTTGTTTACCATCGCCTGTGCGCCCATCCGGTTGCGCACGACGATCCAGTCAATGGGTTTAAGCCCTGCCTGACTGCGCAATTGTCGCGCATTCCATACCATTTCGGAATAGACCGAGGGGCCTGTGATGTCCTCTCCGTCACTGTCCACATGGGCCAAAAGATCAAAGTCGACAAAGCTGTCATTCAGTGGGGTGATCAGCGTGTCAGCCAGTGAATGGGCGACCTGGCTTAACCGGGTATGCGAGCCAGGACAGTCGATCAGGATGAAGTCGGCAGACGATTCCATTTTGGCCACGGCCATGGACAGACGGTGATCATAGGCGTTTTCGCCCGGCTTCAATGTCGTTTGGTCAATCTCTGGCAGATCGTGATAGGCAGGCGTTGGCAGATCAAGGCCCTTCTTGGCAAGGAACGTCTGCCGGTTTTTGATGTAACGCCCCAGTGTTTTCTGGCGCAGATCAAGGTCAAGCGTGTCCACCCTATGGCCCATGCGGGCCAATGCCGTGGCCACATGCATCGAGACCGTAGATTTGCCCGCACCGCCTTTTTCGTTGCCGACAACAATTATATGCGCCACTGCACGGCCCTCACCATTTATGTCTTTGATCCACTATATGATGTGGTCTGCATGAGTGAAAGCACGAGGCGACACCACGCACGTTCTTTTTCGCGCTGCCTTGACAGATGGTCTGTGAAGGCGCATGTGCCACCTAATCGACGCAAGCTGCCGCGTGAGCAGAGCGGGATGTACAGTCTGTCGCAAGGTGTCGTTTAAACTTCAGGTTCCCACATCACGCAGGGGTCCCGCGCCACATCGGCGCCCGGACAATGCGGTCTTGGCTGTCAGCATATTGGCGCAACCTTGCAGGGGTTCACGACACTTATGTCGCGGGCCAAATGATATGTGCGGGCCAGACGCCCGCAAGAAACAGGATATCCATTCATGGATTTTGACATGCTGGGCCTCGCGCCCCGATTGATTAACGTACTCGAAGACCAGGGGATCACCAATCCCACCCCAATTCAGACCCAAGCCATCCCGCACGCCATGAATGGCCGCGACGTGATGGGGCTTGCACAGACGGGCAGTGGTAAAACCGCAGCTTTTGGTTTGCCAATGATCCACGCGCTGATGAAGGCGGGTGTGAAACCCAACCCAAAAACATCGCGTGGTCTGATTCTTGCCCCAACGCGCGAGTTGGCCAAACAGATCGCTGACAACCTGACCGCCTATACCAAAGGCAGCCACTTGAAAGTGGCGCTGGTGGTCGGCGGAGCGGGGATCGTGGCACAGACGAAACGCCTGGCTGGCGGCGTTGACCTGCTGGTCGCAACACCCGGCCGCTTGATTGACCTGATCGACCGTCGCGCCGTACGTTTGGACGAAACGATCTACCTGGTCCTTGATGAGGCCGATCAAATGCTCGATATGGGTTTCATCCATGCGCTGCGTCGCATCGCGCCGCTGCTGGCCAAAGATCGCCAGACGATGATGTTCTCGGCCACGATGCCGAAACTGATGGGCGAGTTGGCCGGAACTTATTTGACCGACGCCGTGCGCGTGCAGGTGAACCCACCCGGCCAGGCGGTCAAGAAGATCAACCAATCTGTCCATTTCGTGGCACAAGCGGCCAAGACCGACCTGCTGATCGAACTGCTGGACAAGCATCGGGATGAACTGGCGATTGTGTTTGGGCGGACCAAGCACGGTTGTGAGAAGCTTTACAAAGTGCTTGAGAAGAAAGGCTTCGCTGCCGCTTCGATCCATGGCAACAAATCGCAAGGGCAGCGCCAGCGCGCGCTGGAGGCATTCAAGGCCGGCAAGACCCGCGTTCTTGTGGCAACGGATGTGGCGGCCCGTGGCCTCGACATCCCAGATGTGCGGTTTGTCTATAACTACGACCTGCCCAATGTGGCCGAAAACTACGTCCATCGCATTGGCCGAACCGCGCGCGCGGGGGCTGACGGATCAGCGGTCGCATTGGTGGCACCAGATGAGATGATCGAATTGCAGGACATCGAAAAGGCGATGAAGGATACGATTCCTGTCGCCTCTGGCCGTCGTTGGGAAATCCAGCCCGGCCAGAAAAAGCGCCCCAACGGTGGTGGCGGACGTCGTGGCGGTGGTGGTAATCGCGCGGGTGGTCAGCGCGCTGGCAGCAAACCCGGTGGCGGTCATGGCAAGCCCGGTGGGCGCCGCCGGGGCGGCGGCGGTGGTCGAAGTCGCGGGCACTCAGCGGCGTAGCGCCAACAGAGTTTTTCCAAAACTCTGGCCCAAAATCTTCGAAGATTTTGGTGTCACCCGTATTTGCGAAATGCCTCCATTTCGAGGCTGAGTTTGGTGTGCAGCTCTGACAATCGCAGCTGCACAGCTTTGCGTTTGGCCGCATCAGTCAGGTGTTTCAACTGCTCCTGCGCTTCCAGAATCTGACGGCGCAGGATGACTACCGGTGATTTGGCATCTGCCTCCTGCATCATCCTGTTCAACACGGCATTCTGCGGGTGATCCAGATTTGCCAAGGGTTTGCCCGCGCCAGGTAGATCATCAAACTCCCCGCGCTTCTCAGCGTTTTGCACGATCTGATCAATCAGTCCGCTCAACGGATGGTGCATGGTGAGGGTCTTTCTTTTACCAGTGCGCGCACTCTAATTGCATAGAAGTTGTGTGATTCTCAAACCCCAGGCAACTAGCATCAGCTTGATAATGATTAAGGGGGAGTGACATGGCATATCCATTTCAGGATGTGGATGTCGCGTTGCCGGCATTGTGACCGACCCCTTTGCGGTTGCCGAGCTGCGCCAACTTGCGCAAGACGCTGACGTCAGTCATCTTGAAATGGTCAGCCGAACCGCAACAGCGCCTGAAAAAATGCTGCCCTGAGTTGGGGAAATAACCAAACTGATGGGAGCACGCGGCCAGTAACCGTCTGGCCTCCCCGCTCTGATGTGTCTTGATGTGGTCTGATAATGTCCATTGTTGATAATGGACATCTTGAGGGCGGATATGGCGGGCAAGAAGGGACAGAAGAAGCGGTTCTGGTCGGATGATGAGAAGCGCTTGATTTGCGGGCAGACGACGGTGTCGGATGTATCGGTTGCGCAGGTTGCGCGGCGTTATGCTATGAATGCCAACCTGATCCATAATTGGTTGAAGGATCCGAGGTTTGCGCCGGTGCATGACATCAATGCGGTGGTGGATACTGGTACAGGCTTTCTGCCGGTTGAGATCGCAGACACAGTCGCTGTTTCCTTAGTCGATGAAGCGCCTCAGATGGACGTCGCGGTTTCGGCTGACCGTGTGGACATCACGTTGTCAGACGGCCGGCGGATTTTGGTGGAAGGCCCCACGGCCCTGTCTGGGGTTCTGGCTCTGGTCGAAGGGCTGATGGTGTGATCCCGGTTCCGTCGAACACGCGGGTCTGGCTGGCGGCGGGTGTCACGGACATGCGCAAGCAGTTCAACGGATTGTCAGCCTTGGCCGAGGGCGTTCTGAAGCAGGATCCGTATTCGGGGCATCTGTTTGTGTTTCGTGGCCGCCGGGGCGATCTCATCAAGATCGTATGGTGGGATGGTCAGGGGGCTTGCATGTTTTCCAAGCGTCTGGAGAAGGGCAGATACATTTGGCCCGCAGCTTCAGATGGCAAGGTGACGATCAGTCCAGCGCAATTGTCGATGCTGCTGGAAGGGATTGACTGGCGTGCGCCACAACGGACTTGGCGGCCTTTGACGGTCGGCAATTTATCAGCAAATCCAGCACCATAGGATTCACATTGGTGTGCCGATCCGCTATCTATCGGTCATGTATGACGCACCTAAATTCCTGCCATCTGACCCTACAGAACTGCGTGTTGCGGCAGAAGGTTTGGTCGAACTGGCCAAGGCCCAAGCGTTGCAGATTGAGAAGTTGAAGCACCAGCTTGCAGGCCATCAAAAGCATCGTTTTGGATCAAAGTCGGAATCGTCTGACCAACTCAACCTGCAGCTTCGGCTGGAAGAGGAAGAAACAGCTGCCGCCCAGATCAACCTACCTGAAGAGGTGACTGATCCCGAGCCAAAGCAAAAACCAAAGCGCAAGCCGCTGCCGCCAACCCTGCCTCGCAATGAGCAGATACTGAGCCCAGGTGAGGCGTGCAAATGTGGCGGCGAACTGCGGGCCATTGGCGAAGATGTGACCGAGGAACTGGAATATGTCCCAGGCCGGTTTGTTGTGAACCGGATCGTCCGCCCTCGGATGGCTTGCAAATGCTGCGACAAGATCGTGCAAGCCGCGTTGCCATCGCGCCCCATTGAGCGCGGCCGACCTGGTGCCGGTCTGTTGGCCCATGTGCTTGTGAACAAATACGCGGACCATTGCCCCTTATATCGCCAAAGCCAGATCTTCGCCCGCGAAGGCATTGACCTGGATCGTTCCACGCTGGCGGGATGGGTTGGGCAATCCACGAAGCTTCTGGAACCCCTGGCTGACGCCATCGGGCGTTATGCCCGAGCCGGAGAGGCGATCTTTGCGGACGACACACCGATCAAGATGCAAGCCAAAAAGAAGTGTGCAACAGCCCGCATCTGGACCTATGTCCGCGATGAACGACCATGGGGCAGCTCCGATCCACCGGCGGCTTTGTACAAGTTCAGTACCGACCGCGAAGGCAAACATCCCACCGAACATCTGGCCAACTACCAAGGTTGGATACACGCGGATGGATATACAGGGTTCAATGATCTGTTCAGCAAGGAAGACGTCCATGAGATGGCCTGCATGGCCCATGTCCGCCGCAAGTTCGTCGATATCTTCCAGTCGCAAGGCTCACAGATCGCCGAAGAGGCCATCCGCCGGATCGCACTTCTCTATGCCGTCGAAAAGGCCGCGCGAGGCAAGTCACCGGATGAACGGGTGGCATTGCGCCAACGCGATGCCAAACCGGTGTTTGATGGTCTGGAAGTCTGGTTTGGCGCGCAGCTGAACCGCATCTCTGGCAAATCGGAACTGGCCAAGGTCATCCGCTATGCTCTTGGCCGCATGAAGAAGATGCGCGGATATCTCAAAAACGGCTTCCTGGAGCTCGACAATAATTGTGCAGAGAGATCAATCCGTTGTGTGGCCTTGGGCAGGAAGAATTATCTCTTCGTGGGCTCCGAAGGTGGAGGCAAAGTAGCTGCCATTACCTACACCCTGATCGAAACCGCCAAGCTCAACAAAGTCGATCCACAAGCCTGGCTCACTTGGGTTCTCGCTCAAATCGCCGACCACAAGATCAAACGCATCGACGAGCTCCTCCCATGGCGTTACGCTGCTACAGTAGCATAACAGCTCAAACCCTGCTTCAATGGTTGGGAGCCTTACAGTACAGAAAACAATGGAACGGTGACACATAGCATGAGAACAATTGTTTGTGCCATAATTGGATTGCTGATATTGGCGTCTCAATCGCATGCTCAAAGCCTCGGGCAGGACCTTTTGCCACCTGGTGCCGGGTCTGACCCTGTTGGTTCATTGAGCTTCAGCGAGGAGCGGACCCCCAAACCTCAAGAAGAAGGTCTGGGTTTTTGGTTCGACATTTCACTTGGTCTTGCTCATCAGGGCAATGCTCACGCTCAACTGCACGTTGCGTCGGTATATTATGACCAAGTTTTTGACTTCGCTGAGGCGGCGAAATGGTTCAGAATGGCAGCAGAACAAGGTCTTCCCTTGGCTCAGTCAAGTTTGGCATCCATGTACTATTCCGGCGCCGGCGTGCAACATGACTGTCAGGAAGCTCGGAAGTGGTTTGGCCTGGCGGCTCAACAAGGCGACACTCATTCGCAACACAACCTCGCGACGATGTATCTCCTTGGTGAATGTGCCCCACTAGATCATATAGAAGCCCAAAGGTGGTTCCGTTTGTCCGCTGAAGGCGGTCTCGTGGGGTCGCAAATTGAACTCGCGACGATGTATCTAAATGGTGCCAGAATTGCGCAAGATTACCATGAAGCAGAGATCTGGTTTCGTCGGGCAGCAGAACAAGGTGATCCTGAAGCCCAAAGAATGCTTGGTGAGA
Organism: uncultured Alphaproteobacteria bacterium; assembly: GCA_929200255.1. Lineage (GTDB taxonomy): Bacteria > Pseudomonadota > Alphaproteobacteria > Rhodobacterales > Rhodobacteraceae > Yoonia. Next base: position 37,910 of record CAKMYZ010000005.1, read on the forward strand.
TGTTTGCCGACGGCCTTGGGGTGGCGCAGGATGACGTGGAGGCGACGAGGTGGTTCAAACTGGCCGCGGATCAAGGTGATCCAAAGGCTCAGTATTTTCTTGGGTCCCCGCAAAGCAACGACGACGTCAGCGGAGAGCTGTCAATCAACCTCGTCGTTGAAACGGCCTACAACGCAGCAAAAGTTCCGAGTGTCGGCAATTTGCTTTTGCCAGACAGAGAGACCATCGGACGTTTCTATATTGTCGAACAGCAACCTGTGGTTTCCGCCGATGACATCGTGGACGCTCGGCCGGACTTTGCCCGCAATGGCCCTCCCGCAGTTTGGATTCTGTTGGATCCACTGGCTACTGAGCGATTTCGGCAAGTGACCTCGGACAATATAGGAAAGTCTTTGGCGATCGTCTTGAATGGTGAGGTAATTTCAGCTCCAATGATACAGTCGTCCATACCGAATGGAGAAATCTACATCACTGGCAACTTCACCGGAACGGAAGCAGCCAACTTGGCAAATGTTGTTCGCTTAGGAGAGTAGTTTATGGAATCCAGAGTATGATTGGCCCCATCGGGGTCGATTTGGGTAAGGGACGAAATCCCCCTTTAAGTAACCTTCTGGTCTGCCCACTCTGACGGTGTTTGAGCGGCCAGACCACACGGTTACCGCGGCCAGATCGACCAAAGCATTGGGGAGGCGCTTGTGGCCTGGCGCGACCGACGCGCGGCTGCTGGCACACTTAATGGCTATCAGACGTTTGCCCCGCTGATTGCAAGACGCTGATCCGATTCATTTATCCAGAAATACCTTTGACCATCCTTGCAAAGCAAAACGCCGCCCCGGATGAGGGCGGCGTCAGCAACATCGTAAGGTGGGTGAAACCCACCGCCCGTCATTAAAAACCCAGACCGGCGTATTTGTTCTTGAACTTGGAGACACGGCCACCTGCGTCCATCAGACGGGTGGAACCACCGTTCCATGCAGGGTGCACGGATGGGTCAATATCCAGCGCCAGCGTGTCGCCTTCCTTGCCCCAAGTGGATTTCATTTGCACCACAGTGCCATCGGTCATTTTGACGTCGATGATGTGGTAGTCGGGATGCGTATCTTTTTTCATGATGCCGATCCTTAGCTTGTGGCGCCCTTAGGCGCTTTGTAGTTGGTGACTTCTGCGATACGCGCGGACTTACCGCGACGTGACCGGAGATAATACAGCTTGGCGCGGCGCACACGACCGCGGCGCACCACGGTGATGCTGTCGATGTTGGTGGAATGCAGCGGGAAAACACGCTCTACACCTTCGCCAAAGGAAATCTTGCGCACTGTGAAAGATCCGGCAATGCCTTTGCCGTTCTTGCGGGCGATGCACACGCCTTCGTAGTTTTGCACACGGCTGCGTGTGCCTTCGGTCACCTTGTAACCGACGCGGATGGTGTCACCCGCCTTAAAGTCGGGGATTGTGGCCCCAAGTGCGGCGACTTGTTCCGCTTCGAGTTGTGCGATCAGGTCCATCTGAAACGCTCCTTATGATGCTTGCGGTTATCCGCAATGTTTGTTTGCGTGGCTCAGAGCTCTGCGTCGTTACCGGGTCCAGTTGCCTGCCCGCCAGAGATGCGTCATCGTTCATTGTTGTGGCTGCCCGGCCTGTCCGGTGAGGGCGGCACTAACGCAAGTGCTCTCATGCTCCGGATGGTTCCATAAACCAACGCCCGGAATCAGCTGCGCTGACCGGGAATGCCGCCGTATAGGCGCATGGGCGGTGTGGATCAAGTGGTTTTGGGGCGTCTGACGGGGCGATTGTTGGGTGTGATGTGGTCAAGCGCACCGTCGCCGTAGGATTTTGTGACCTCCGAAATCACAACGTGAAATCCGCCATACCATTTCTCGTATTGCTTTTTGGCTTCCAGATGCGATGGATGCGCTGAAAATGCCTTAAGGGCTACCTGATTGTCCCAATAGTAGATGGAATTTCGCGTTTTGCGGTCTTCGCTGAACCAGTTTTCTTTGCCCAAGAATCCGTCTGTTTCCTTGGCGGCTTGCGCAATCAGCCCATCCAACCGAAAGAATTCATCATCCAATTCGGTTTCAGTGAAAATGAAACTTGCTGTCAGCATCAATCCTTCTCCTGCTTGGCCTTGTGGGCCATCCATAAATCAGGCCGCCGGCCCTGCGTGATCTTTTCCGACATCTCGTGTCGCCACGCGGTGATCTTGGCGTGGTTGCCAGACAGCAGAACCTCGGGGATCTTGTGCCCCTGCCATTCGGCGGGTTTGGTGTATTGCGGGTGCTCCAGAAGCCCGGCTGAAAAGCTTTCTTCAACTGCGCTGTCGGCATTGCCCAGCACGCCCGGCAGCAACCGCACTGTTGCGTCGATCATCGCCTGTGCTGCAATCTCGCCCCCGGTCATCACAAAGTCACCAAGGCTGACCTCTTGGATGCCGAAATGTTGCAACACCCGTTCATCCACGCCCTCAAACCGACCGCAGAGCATGGTGACCCCATCCATATGCGCCCAATTGCGTGCCATTGCCTGATTAAACCTTGGCCCGCGCGGCGACAGGTAAACCAAAGGGGCGGCCCCCTTGGTGCCTGCACGCGCCTCAACGATCGCTTTTTCCAATACGTCGGCCCGCAGCACCATACCCGCGCCGCCGCCCGCCGGGGTGTCATCAACATTGCGATGTTTGCCAATGCCATAGTCGCGCAGATCATAGGTTTGCAATTGCCACAACCCATCCTGCAACGCCTTACCGGTCAGACTTTCGCCCAGCACACCGGGAAAGGCCTGCGGGAACAGGGTCAGGATCTGGGCTGTCCAGGATCCGGCAATATCCGGGGTCTCTGTCATCAACTCACGCGGCTTCAGCGTGGGGCGGACAGCAATGCGCCCGGCGGATTTTGGGGACTTGTTCAAAACAACCCCTCTGGCGGGTCCGCAATAATGCGCCGGCTGGCCAGATCAACGGTTGGCACGGCGGCCTGCGTAAAGGGTAGCAAGACTGTGTCGGATGCGCCCGGTACGGTGATTTCCAGCAAATCACCCGCGCCGTGGTCCATAACGTTCTTGACGGTGCCAAGGGTTGCCCCGCCGGTGTCCAGGACTGTGAGGCCGATCAGATCGGTGTAGTAATATTCATTATCCGGCAGTGACGGCATCACATCGCGCGGGGCGTATAGGTTCACGTTGCGTAGAGCGTCGGCATCTTCTTTGGTCACAATGCTATCAATGCGCGCGGTAAACCCGTTCTTGAGCTGGCCTGTCAACAGAACCTGGGCGAAGGCGCGCCCGTCTTCGGTAAAAAGCGGGGTATAATCTGCGATCGCCTGCGGGTCGGCGCAATAGGACTTCAGGCGCACTTCGCCCTGAACACCAAATGCGCCACCAATGGCACCCACGATCACATGATCAATCATCAGTCGAACTCCGGTCCCACGCAAATATTTTCAATCCATAGCCCGCCGCCGCCCTCGCAGATGCCCTGCTGGCCGTCGCGTTCAAACAACATGCCGGCCACAAAGGCGAACATCACCAGAATAAGCGTGCGTAACAAGCGAAACATGCATTGATCCCAAATGGGAAATGGGCGTCACCCCGGCGCTGGGCCGGGGCAACCTTTGCAGATTTACTCTTCTGCTGCGGCTTCTTCAGCCACGTCTTCTGCGGGTGCTTCTTCCGCAGGTGCGTTTGCAGCCTCTTCAGCAGCAGCGGCTTTGGCAGCCTTTTCTTCAGCACGTGCCTGAGCCGCCTTGCCCGGGGTACCCTTCTTGGGGTTGCTGCGGTCTTTCTTGGGCAGTTCGCCGGCAGCTTCCAGCATGCGCGATATACGGTCGGTTGGCTGTGCACCTTCCCCCAACCAGTATTTCACGCGCTCCATGTTCATTTTCACACGCTCTTCGCTGTCTTTTGGCAGCATCGGGTTATATGTGCCCAGCTTTTCGATAAAGCGGCCATCGCGTGGCATGCGGCTGTCGGCCGCCACGATTGCATAAAAAGGACGCTTCTTTGAGCCGCCACGGGCCAAACGGATTTTCATAGCCATCAGATTTTCTCCTTAAAGATGGGGTCGAGGGCGTAGGCCCTCAGGATTGGTGTTGTTTGTGGTGTTGGATGACTTCCTGAATGATGAAATTCAGGAATTTCTTGGCAAATGCCGGGTCAAGATCGGCCCGGTTTGCAAGATCGGTAAGCCGCGCGATCTGCCTCTCTTCACGCGCAGGGTCAGAGGGGGGCAGGTCGTGTTCGGCCTTGAGTCGCCCAACAGCCTGCGTATGTTTGAACCGCTCGCCCAAGGTGTAGACAAGGATGGCATCAAGCCGGTCGATGCTTTCACGATGATCTTTCAGGATATCAGCGGCGCGGATGGTGGCGTCGGTCATGCGACATCTCCTTTTACGGTATTTCTTGTGTGGCGGTAGACCAGCGTGCCATCGTCTTCGGGCGCTTTGGCGTCCGGGTCATGCACCGCGCCCAGCTTTTGCGCGACGCGGATCGAAGCGGCGTTGCCTTCGCCGATGTAGCTGACAATGCTGGGCAGGTCTGTCGTGGCAAAGCTGTGATCGATGATTGCGCGCCCGGCTTCCTCTGCCAGTCCTATGCCGGTGAAACCATCATAGATGAACCAGCCGCATTCGGGTTCGGGAAAATGCGGTGGATGCACGAGGCCGACACCACCGGCAAGCTTTCCGTTCATCTCAACGGCCAATGGGCCAAAGCCGTAAAGCGACCACGTGGCCACATCATTGGTAAACCATGTCCACGCCTGATCGCGGCCGATGGGGCCGTCCATATAGACAGCGCGGTCACTGGCCATGAAGGCGGCGTAGGTGTCGAAATCACAGCGCAGATAGGGGCGCAAGGTTAGGCGTTTGGTGTGCAGGGTCGGGATCATACGGACACCTCTGGTGCGGGATGTCGCCAGACATGAAGCGTGCCATAGGTTTCGTGCTGGAAGGGGGGGGCCTGCACGCACCCCATCCGTTTGGCGAGCGCTACTGATCGGGTGTTGTCAGGGTCGACTGCGCTGATTAGTGTGTCCCATCTAAGTGCGTCATAGGCATACTGCCGTGCCGCCACGGCGGCCTCATGTGCAATCCCACGTCCTTCGGCGTCGTCGAATAGGGACCATGCAAGTTCCGGCTCTGGCCATCCTTCGGGGAAATACAGCCCCACGATGCCCAACGGCGCATCACTTTTACGATCAGCCACCATCCAGCGCCCGTACCCGCGCAAGACCCAATGACCAAGGATCGCCGACAGCTGGGTGAATGCCTGATCTCGTGTGAACGGTCCGCCAGTTGTGACCATTCGCGGCGAGGCACGAAATGCGGCGTAAGCCTCAAAATCGTCCCAACGCGGAGCGCGCAGCGTCAAGCGATCCGTATGCAAAGTAGGGATCATGCAATCGCCCCTGCGGCTTGTCGCATCGCGCGCGTGTCGTCATGGGGCAGATGCCGGAACACGATGCAATTTTCACCATCCACAACATCACGGCGTTCCTCAACAGCGCCTAGCCGGGTCGCCAAGGCCAAAGATCGCGTGTTGCTGGGCGAGATTAGTGAAATCAGCGGCTCAAGCCCTAATGTGCCACCGGCCCATTCACGTACCGCACAGGCGGCCTCAAACGCATAGGACCGCCCTTCGAAGCCATCAAACATATGCCACGCCAGCTCAGGCTGCGGCCATTCGATGTGGTGCAACACACCGACCCGACCTGCTGCAATACCCGTTCCACGCTCGGTGACCGTAAAGAAGCCATAGCCGTGCCACTGCCAATGCCCGATGCCTGCGATGAAGCCGCGCCACGCATCACGTTCCGTACCCGGACCACCCACAGCCTCCATCCGCTCAGATCGGGTGACCCATGCGGTAAAGGCCGCAAGGTCCCGTTTCTGAGGGCCGCGCAGCACAAGGCGCGCCGTTGTGAGGGTGGGTGCGGGTGTCATGGATTACTTTTTCTTCCCGAAACCTGACAGGCCGGGTGGCAGCCCCGCAGCACCGCCGAGACCGGGCAAACCGCCGGGCGGCATTTGACCGCGCAGCGCTTTGGCCGCTTCGGCCATCGCCTTGGGGTCGTTCATGTCTGGCATTCCGCCTTCGGGCATGCCGCCGCCTTCGCCGAACATGCCCTTCATGGCCTGTTTCAGCATGCCGCCCTTGCCCATCTTTTTCATCATATCGGCCATCTGGCGGTGCTGTTTGACCAGTTTGTTCAATTCGGACACTTCAAGGCCAGCGCCCTTGGCGATCCGTTTTTTGCGAGAGGCCGCGAGCAGATCAGGGTTGGCCCGCTCTTTCTTGGTCATGGAATTGATCAGCGCGATCTGGCGTTTGAGGATGCTGTCATCCATGCCAGCTGTGGCCATCTGTTTGCCCATCTTGGCGGCACCGGGCATCATCCCCATCATGCCTTCCATGCCGCCCATTTTCATCATCTGCTCGAGCTGCATCTTCAGGTCGTTCATGTTGAAGCGACCCTTTTGAAAGCGCTTCATCATGCGTTCGGCCTGTTCGGCCTCGATCGTTTCCTGCGCCTTTTCGACCAACGCAACAATGTCGCCCATGCCAAGGATGCGGCCAGCGATGCGGTCCGGTTCGAACGTTTCAATCGCGTCCATCTTTTCGCCAAGACCGACAAAGCGAATGGGCTTGCCGGTGATGGCACGCATGGACAGGGCCGCACCACCGCGCCCGTCACCATCCATCCGTGTCAGGACCACGCCAGAGACGCCGATCTTGTCGTCGAATTCTTGCGCGACATTCACCGCGTCCTGACCTGTCAGCCCGTCAACGACCAGTAGTGTTTCGCGTGGGTTGGCGACGTCGCGCACGGCGGCGGCCTGCGCGATTAGTTCCTGATCGATGTGCAAACGACCTGCCGTGTCGAGCATATAGACATCATACCCCCCAAGGCTGGCTTGGGTCTTGGCGCGATTGGCAATCGCAACCGGGTCTTCGCCTTTGACAATCGGCAGGGTATCGACACCGATTTGTCCGCCCAAAATCGCCAGTTGTTCCATCGCGGCTGGGCGATTGGTATCAAGCGAGGCCATCAGCACACGCTTGCCTTCGCGCTCTTTCAGGCGTTTTGCCAGTTTGGCAGTGGTTGTCGTTTTGCCGGACCCTTGCAAGCCCACCATCAGGATCGGGGCAGGCGGGTTGTCGATTTTCAGCGCGCCGGGATCATCATCGCCGGTCAGGACATGCTGCAATTCATCATGCACGATCTTGACGACTTGCTGGCCGGGGGTAATTGACTTTGTGACGGCCTGACCTGTTGCCTTATCTTGCACGGTCTTGATGAAATCGCGCGCAACAGGCAGCGATACATCAGCCTCAAGCAGGGCTACACGCACCTCGCGCAGGGCTGTTTTGACGTCATCATCCGTCAGCGCACCTTGCTTGGTCAGCTTGTCAAAGACACCGGATAGGCGTTCGGATAGATTTTCAAACATCGGCCAAGGCCCTCGTCTCGTTTCAGTTGCCCTGCGTATATAGTGACGCAATGCATAAAGCAGTAGCGCCCCCGTGGGCGCGACGCGCTGACGGAGGGCGATCCCCTGATATTTGGGGACCGGAAAGCTGTTGCTATCCGGGTGTTGGCTGGCGTTTACGCCTGTCGCGGGCTTGAGTCAACATACACCGGGTGAAGCCGCTCGGATGGCAGCGCCATCTGCATTGCCATGAGAGGCGGTGGTTTTGGGGCGACCCCCTGCATTTGAATGCCAATAGAAATACTGCCTTGCACCCGCGAACGAAATGACCGAATTTTGGCCTCATATGTTTGCAAACGCACAGGCGACCTCATGGATAACTGGGATGAGATCAGAACGGCCTATCAAGTGGCGCGGATGGGCACCGTCAGTGGCGCCGCGGATCAGTTGGGCGTACATCACGCAACGGTGATCCGCCACATTGATGCGTTGGAACAACGTCTGGGCGCAAAACTATTTCAACGTCATGCGCGCGGGTATACGGCGACCGAGGCTGGCACCGATCTGTTGCAGGTTGCACAGGCCACCGATGATCAATTCACCCAATTGGCCGGACGGATCAAAGGGCAGGGCGAAGGTGTTTCGGGAGACTTTGTTGTTACATCGCTGACGATAGCCTCGGGCATGTTGACCCCGATTCTGGTGGCGTTTCAGGCGGAACACCCCGACGTGCGGGTGCGGTATCGGACGGGTGAGCGTCTGTTTCGGCTCGAATATGGCGAGGCCCATGTCGCAATCCGTGCGGGTACCATGCCCGACGAGCCCGACAACGTGGTGCAGCCGCTCATGCAGCAGCAGATGGCGCTGGTCGCCTCTGACGGCTATATCGCGCGACATGGTGCGCCAAAGGATGTGGCGGACCTCAAGAACCACTATTTTGTGACGCATGATAGTGACAATAGCCGCGCGCCCTTCACCCGTTGGCTACGCGCCACGGTATCCGAAGATCGCTTTATCTATCGCGCAACCGATAACCGCGACATGCAGGATGCTATCGTGGCCGGTGCCGGGATCGGGTTTGTTCTGGCGCAGACGGCAAAGGCCAATCCCGCACTGACCGAGGTGATTGCGCGCCAAGACGAATGGGCCGCACCGCTATGGATCGTGACCCATGTGGATTTGCACCGGACGACCAAAGTGCAAACCTTCCTGCGCTTTCTAAAAGAGCGCATCAAGATGTTGGAGTGCTGATGTCGCAGGGGCGTGCCGGGCATCTGGCGATGCTCGTCTTTTCGATGTTGGTGGCAGGATCCTTTGCGTTGGGATCGCTGGCCGCCAATGAGGTCGCGCCGACAGTGCTGAATGTTGTGCGGTTCTGGATTGCCACGGCGATTATGGGGATGGTTGCGGTGGCCACGACCGGATTGCCCCGGAGCGCCGCGCGGGCGCCATGGCGTTACTTCGTATTGGCGTCCTTTTTCACGACTTACTTTGTGTTGATGTTCGAAGGGTTGAAAACCGCCCCGCCGGTCAGTGCTGCGGCGGTGTTCACGCTGACGCCGATCCTGTCGGCGGGTTTTGGCTATATCCTGCTACGGCAAGTCGTGACGCCAAGGATCGCCCTTGCCCTTTTGATTGGGGCGCTGGGTGCGGTATGGGTCATCTTTCGGGCTGATGTCGCGGCGATCCTGCGATTTGAGGTCGGGCAGGGCGAGATGATTTATTTCTGGGGTTGCGCTGCCCACGCGGCCTATACCCCGCTGGTACGCAAACTGAACCGGGGCGAAAGCGCGATTGTATTCAGCTTTGGTGTTCTGCTGGCAGGGTCTATTCTGTTAACGTTCTGGAGCGGGAAAGAGGCAATCGCCACGGACTGGGCCAACCTGCCAATGATTGTCTGGCTGACAATCATTTACACAGCCGTTTTTGCGAGTGCAGCGACCTTTACCTTACTGCAATTCGCCGCACTGCGGCTGCCGAGTTCAAAGGTGATGGCCTATACCTATCTGGTGCCAAGCTGGGTGCTGGTATGGGAGGTTGCACTGGCTGGCGACACTGCGCCAGTCAAGGTGATCATTGGGCTCGCTTTGACGATATTTGCGCTGTCTCTCCTCTTGCGAAATGAAGATGAAGCGCCAGCCATGCAATTGAAGTAATCCCAGTGGGCGCGCGATGTCGCGGTGCCACGAAACAAAGTCAGCCCGATGCGCCATTCCATCATCTTGTCGGGCCGGTGCGGATCTATTGCGCGCCTTCATTGAGCTGTTGTGACAGGAAGCTTTCGAAGGCATCCAGATCAATCGCATCCATCTGGCCAAACGCCTGCATCCAGACTGAGGCCTCGCGCAGCGCGTCAGGTTCCAGCTTGCACCATTTCACGCGGCCTCGCTTTTCCTGCGAAATCAGACCAGCAGCAGTCAGTACAGCCAGATGTTTGGATATGGCGGCCAGAGATGTTTCAAAAGGTTCGGCAACATCGGTGACGGCCATGTCATCCTCCAGCAGCATCGAAAGGATCGCGCGGCGTGTGGGGTCGGCCAAAGCCGCGAAAATGATGTCGAGAGGATGTGCCATCCGGTCAAGGCTTAGCAATCAACGACCTGTCACGCCAGTATTTCATAATACCAGACGGTATCGGCACGTTGCGATAGCGCGCTGGACTGGCTGCTGGATGACAACGCGATGCTTCGCGCAATCAAGCAATAGTCAACCACTGGGTTGAATATCGTAACACCGTTTCATGTGTGAAGCGGGGGCGCCTTCTTATCGAGATCGAAGTCCTAAGTTGTTGAATATAAAGCAATAAAACGAATCTCCTGCTCGCTTGACTCTGTTGCGGTCCCACCATAGACCAACCGCAACTGACGGATGGGCCAAAACCGATGTCTGAACGCGATGATGCTGACCGCCTCAAGGCGCTTGAAGCGAAGATTGACGCGCTCAAAACACCGAAAACGGTAAAGGACCATTCCGAAGAGCACTATTCTCAGGCGCAGCTTGCCTGGCGGATGGTGATCGAGCTTGTTGCCGGTCTTGGGATCGGCTTTGGCATTGGATACGGGCTGGATACCGCGTTTGGTACGACGCCGATTTTTCTGGTGCTGTTTATATTCTTTGGCCTCGCTGCCGGTGTTCTCACCATGATGCGATCAGCCAAGGAAGTGCAGAAAAAGCAGCTTGAGGCTGCGAAAGATGAGGGCGAAACACGTGGCTGAAGAAAAAGCAGAAGGTGGTCTGGTATTTCACCCGCTGGATCAGTTTATCGTCAAGCCAATTTTCGGTGACGGTCCTGTACACTGGTATACGCCAACAAACGTGACCCTCTGGATGGGTTTGTCGCTGCTGGCGATTGTCGCTATCTTTGTTTTGGGCAGCCGCGGTCGCGCAATCATTCCAACACGTCTGCAGTCCATCGGTGAGCTGATCTACGGCTTTATCTACAAGATGGTTGAAGATGTAACAGGCAAAGATGGCGTGAAGTATTTCCCCTACATCATGACGCTGTTCCTGTTCATTCTATTCGCCAACTATCTGGCGCTGATCCCAACATCTTATAGCGCCACCTCCATGATCGCGGTGACCGCCGTGCTTGGTTTCGGTGTCTTCATTGTTGTGACTATTCTTGGCTTTGTTCTGAACGGGCCGGCGTTCCTTGGTTTGTTCTGGATGAAGGACGCCCCGGCGATCCTGCGGCCGATCATCGCGGTTATCGAAGTGATCTCTTACTTCGTGCGCCCGGTAAGCCACTCTATTCGTTTGGCGGGCAACATCATGGCCGGTCACGCGGTGATCAAAGTGTTCGCAGGTTTTGCCGCGCTGACAGTGGTGAGCCCCGTCGCGATCCTTGGCATCACAGCCATCTACGGTCTTGAGGTCCTTGTGGCCGGTATTCAGGCCTATGTTTTCACCATTCTGACGTGTGTCTATCTGAAAGACGCGCTTCATCCCGCACACTAACGACGTGGGCTTTGCCCACCCTACTATCTAACTTCCAATCGTAAGGAGAAATACTCATGGAAGGTCAACTCGCACACATCGGCGCAGGTCTCGCAGCTATCGGTTCCGGCGCTGCCGCAATCGGTGTTGGTACAGTTGCAGGTAACTACCTGGCTGGCGCATTGCGTAACCCATCTGCTGCTGCTGGTCAGACAGCAACATTGTTCATCGGTCTGGCATTCGCCGAAGCCCTGGGGATCTTTGCATTCCTCGTGTCGCTTCTGCTGATGTTCGCAGTCTAAGAACACACCCATATCCTTACGGCTTGGTGGTCGCGGAGCCCCGTGACCACCAAGTAAACACTCAAGGTATTCGGGGGCCATCATGGCAACAGAAACAACAGACGCCGTCGCTGGTGCTTGCGTAGATGCAGGGGGTTCTGCCCTTGGTATGCCGCAGCTTTGCGCGGATTGGATGCCCAACCAGATTTTCTGGCTGGTTGTCACATTGATCGCAATCTTCTTTGTGATGTCACGCATCGCTTTGCCCCGCATTGGTGCGGTTCTGGCAGAACGGTCCGGCACCATTACAAACGATATTGCCGCAGCCGAAGAGCTGAAGAATAAGGCGGCAGAAGCTGAAGCGGCTTATGACCAGGCGCTTCTGGATGCCCGTGCGGAGGCGCAAAAGATCGTCGCCGACGCCAAAGCAGAAATTCAGGCCGAGTTGGACGTGGAACTGCAGAAAGCAGATGCCGAGATCGCGGCCAAGGCAACCGAAAGCGAAGCGGCCATCGCCGAAATTCGCGAGGGTGCCAAGAAAAGCGTGACAGCCGTCGCCAAGGACACAGCCAAGGAATTGGTTGCAGCTATGGGCGGCTCTGCCGATGCCAAGACGATCACGGCTGAAATTAACGCGCGGATGAAAGGGTAAGATATGAGACTGATACTCACCGCCCTTTTCGCTCTTGCCGCCAGCCCAGCGCTTGCGGCAGGTGACAAGCCTTTCTTTTCGCTGGCGAACACGGACTTTGTTGTCTCAATCGCCTTCCTGATTTTTGTTGGAATCCTGCTGTACTACAAAGTGCCCAGCCTTGTTGGCGGCATGTTGGACAAGCGTGCCGACGATATCAAATCCGAACTGGATGAGGCCAAGGCACTGCGCGAAGAAGCCCAGTCTTTGCTGGCCAGCTACGAGCGCAAGCAAAAGGAAGTCCAAGAGCAGTCCGAGCGTATCGTTGCTGCTGCCAAGGAAGAGGCGACAAATGCCGCTGCTGCTGCCAAGGATGACATAGCGAAATCTATCGCCCGTCGCCTAGCTGCTGCTGAAGAGCAGATTGCGAGTGCGCAAGCTGACGCCATCAAAGAAGTACGTGATCAAGCGATTACGGTTGCTGTTGGCGCTGCCAAGGACGTGATCACCAAACAGATGGACGCAAAATCTGCAGGTGCATTGATCGACACATCAATCGCCACGGTGGCTGACAAGCTTCACTAAGCGGCCGTCACAACCGAATGCAAAGCCCGGCCGTGTGATGCGCAGCCGGGCTTTTTCGTTGACAGGGGGGCGTTGCGCTTGAACACTCAATCAAGGGGCGAAAGCGGGAGAGGATCAAAAATGCCGACCCTTTGGCTCGGCGCGCGCGCCGCTGTATTTTATGTTGGTGTTCTGACCCTTGGCGCGTTTCTTGTTTTTCGTGTCGGCGCCCCGCCGGTGGATGTTCCGGGCGTATTGGCCAAACTCTTGCCAGTTCAATGTGTCGCTGTCGCGCTATGTGTTTTCTTCGCCCTACGCAGCGGTGGGTGGCGGAATGTGGGATTTGGCCGGATAGACCTGACAGGTCTCATCTGGTTTCTACCTGCATGGTGGGTCCTGGCTGCCCTGTTCGGGGAGGTGTTCCTTGATGGATCAGCGCCCGCGCTCAAAGACCTTGGCGCAGCAACCTGGACCTTTCTGCTGCTCGCTCCTCTTCTTGTCGCTTTCGGGGAAGAGGTCATGTTCCGGGGTGTCTTACTGCGGGGCGCATTAGCCGAATTGCCGGTTGCGCCTGCCCTGTTGCTGAGCACAGTAGGTTTCGCGGCGCTGCATTTCGTGAATGGGATTTCCGGGCAGGCGGCCGCAGGGACGGTGCAGCAGGTTGGCTTTGCCCTGGTTGTTGGCTTTGCACTTGCCCCGTTGGCGATCCGGATCGGCAGTCTTTGGCCACTCATCCTGTGGCATTGGCTTTGGAATGTGGCGATCTTTGCCAGCCAAATCGCTGGTCTTATTCACCCTTTTGTGTTCATCGGAATGTCCATTCAGGCGGCCGTGTCAATCTGGCTTTGGATCGCGCTCATCCGTGGTGACATCAAACCCTAACGCTTGGCTTCATGCTCCAGCCGCTTTTGCGCAAAAACCTCGTCACGGTCGGATTTTTGCTGATCGGACAGCGCGGTTTCAACAAAGCTGAGATGCGATTCCACCGCAGCACGTGCGGCCTGCGGGTCGCGTGATTGCAGAGCGGTATTAATGACCCGGTGCTGGTCTAGCAATGTGTCGCGCGTCATCCGTTGCTTGAACATGACAGTGCGATTGTAGAATACACCTTCACGTAGCAAGTCGTACATAGAGCGCATCATATGCAGCATAATGACGTTGTGGCTGGCCTCGATGATCGACAGGTGGAAATCGGCGTCAAGCCGGGCCTCGTCCGCTGGGTTCCGTTTTTGATGGGCGGCCTCCATCTTTTCAAAGATCGTGTTGATGACCTTGAGATCGGTATCGCTGGCGCGCTGTGCTGCGCGTTCTGCCGCCAGCCCCTCCATGTCGCGGCGGAAACTGATGTAGTCAAAGACCGCCCTGTCATGGGTGGCGAAGAGTGTGACCAGAGCAGGTGAAAACGCCGAGCCCAGCACGTCGGCTACATAGACGCCAGCACCCGCCTTGGACGTCAGCAAACCGCGGTTTTGCAAATCTGCCAAAGCTTCACGCAGGGAGGGCCGCGAAACGCCCATCCGTTCGCTGAGTTCACGCTCGGACGGCAGACGCTCACCCGGTCGCAGAATGCCGCGCAGGATCAGGCCTTCGACCTGGCGGATCACACCATGAGAGAGTTTTTCTTGCTGAACAGGTTCAAACGGCATGGAATATCATCTCCGATTGGTCAAATGATATGACCAAAGGGGGGGGCTCACAACAAAAAAGGGGCTGCGTTATCGCAGCCCCTGTCGGCAAATCGTCGGGGTCAGCGCCTTAGTTTGGCGTGATCACAATCTCAACCCGACGGTTGGCCTGACGGCCCGCCTCATTGAGGTTGGATGCAACAGGCTGGTTCTCACCTGCACCGATGGAGCGCACACGGGCTGCCGAAACACCACCGCTGAGCAACACGCCCGATACGGCTTGCGCACGACGCTCAGACAGGCCTTGGTTAAAGGATGCATCACCAACATTGTCAGTATGGCCGATCACGTTGATTGTCGTGTCAGGGTACTGCCGCAGCGAGTTGGCAACAATGCGCAGCTCACGCTGGGCAGTGCCGGAGAGTTGCGTGCTGTTGGTTGCAAAAAGAAGGTCCTGGCTCAGGACGACACGCAGGTCACGGCCGTTGTTGGATACACCAACATCATTGCGCAACTGGCGCCGCAGATCTTCGGCCTGGCGATCAAGTGAGTTACCAACGCCCGCCCCAAGGCCCGCACCAAGGGCGGCGCCAATCAATGCGGCCTGATTGCGTTCCCGCACAGAGCCGTCGTTGTTTGTCAACGCGCCAAGCACCGCACCGGCACCAGCACCAATCAGGGCGCCTTGCTGCGTATTTTGCATCTGGTTCGGTCCGGTGGTGTCACAAGCTGCGACAAATGTCATCGTGGACGCCGCAAGGACGAGTGGCAACTTCTTAAGTGTCATGGTCATGGTCATGGTTCCATTTGATGTAAGTGCGCAAATCGCACCGTGGATGGATCAGCTTATGCAGAGTTCGCCCATGATATCCAATAACGGCGCTATGACCAGCAGGGTTTTGCTTACTTTACGCCCGCTCTGCTGCCGCATCCACGCGCGCTGATTCCCAGGCGAGCATGGCGCGTTTGACGGGAAGCCCCCAGTGATAGCCGCCCAGGCCTCCTGATTTGCGCAATGCCCGGTGACAGGGGATCAGCCAGCTGACCGGATTGCGCCCGACTGCTGTACCAACGGCGCGCACCGCTTTGGGTTTGCCGATAGATTGTGCGATCTCGGAGTAAGTGGTGACATGGCCCGACGGGATCGTCAGCAAGGCCTCCCACACCTTCAGCTGGAAAGGGGCGCCGATCATATGCAGTTTGGTCTCGCCAGTCATGCCAAGCGCTGCCTCGGCCCATTGGCGCAGAAAACCCCGATCCTCGACAAATCGGGCCTTGGGCCAGCGCGATTTCAGGTCTGCCATCGCAGGTTCTCGTCCCGCCTCTGCCGCGAATGCCAACCCGCAGATACCGCGATCAGTACCCATCACTAAGGCGGGTCCGAAGTGGCTTTCAAACCAGCCCCAATAGATCGTCAACTCCGCACCGTCGCGGGCATAGTCGCCGGGGCTCATGGCCTCCCAGCGTACAAAAAGGTCGTGTAACCGCCCGCTGCCCGACAGACCGACCGCATGGGCGGTTTCGAGCGTCGTGAACCGGTCACGCAGCAATGTCTTGGCGTGCGCCAGCGTCAGATACTGCTGATAGCGTTTTGGCGACACGCCAACCCATGTCGAAAAGAGCCGCTGAAAATGTGCCGGGCTCATGTTCATGTCGGCTGCAAGATCGGCCAGCGTTTGTGGGGCGTCTCCTGCGGCATCGATGGCTTCGATGGCGCGACGCATGACTTGATAATGATATGTCTCTGTGTGTTCCATGGTTTCAAATTACGGGTAACCCGGCCGCTACGCGACCCGGAAATTGCGCATCCGGCGCTTGCCCCCTTTGGGCCAAGCAGGCATACGGGGGCGCATGGCAAAACAGCTTGATTATCATACCATTCGCGAGATTTTCACGCGCTTTCACGCGGCAGAGGCCGAACCGAAAGGTGAGTTGGAACATGTGAATGTCTATACACTTGTGGTTGCAGTTGCACTTTCAGCGCAGGCCACAGACGCGGGTGTGAACAAAGCGACGCGTGCATTGTTCAAAATCGCCGATACACCGCAGAAGATGCTCGACCTTGGGCTGGAGGGTGTGACCGAGCATATTAAGACCATCGGCCTGTTTCGCAACAAGGCCAAGAATGTCATCAAGATGAGCCAGATCCTGGTTGATGACTATGGCGGTGAGGTGCCCAATTCACGTGCTGCATTGCAGTCGCTCCCCGGTGTGGGCCGCAAGACCGCCAATGTGGTGCTCAACATGTGGTGGGGGCAACCCGCGCAAGCTGTTGATACGCATATCTTTCGCTTTGGCAATCGCAGCGGCGTGGCTGTGGGCAAGGATGTGGACGCCGTCGAACGCGCGATTGAAGATCATATTCCGGCTGATTTTCAACTCCATGCCCATCACTGGATGATCCTGCATGGGCGCTACACCTGTGTCGCCCGCAAACCCAAATGCGCGGCCTGTCTGGTGCGCGATCTATGTTTATTTGAGGATAAGAACCTATGAGCAACTATGACGTCATCGGGATCGGCAATGCGATTGTCGACGTGATCGGCCAGGCCAGCGATACATTTCTGGACCACATGGGCATCGAAAAAGGCATCATGCAGCTGATCGAACGTGACCGTGCAGAGGTGCTTTATGCCGCGATGCAGGATCGTACGGAAACGCCGGGTGGGTCGGTGGCGAATACCATCGCCGGTTTGGGCAGCCTTGGCCTGTCGACCGCCTTCATCGGCAAGGTCAAAGATGACGCTTTGGGCCGGTTTTATGCCAAGGGCATGGAAGAGGCCGGCACCGCATTTCCCAACGCGCCATCTGCACAGGCGCAGGCGCCCACCTCGCGCTCGATGATCTTTGTCTCGCCTGATGGGGAACGGTCGATGAACACTTATCTGGGGGCTGGCGCCGATCTGGGGCAGGGCGATGTGTCCGACGCATTGTTTGCTGGTGGCAGAATCCTGTTCCTCGAAGGGTACCTGTTCGACAAGGACGAAGGTAAAACCGCTTTTGCAGCTGCCGCGCAGTCCATGCGGGCGGCAGGCGGGCAGGCCGGTATCACGCTGTCCGATCCGTTCTGTGCAGACCGTCACCGTGCTGATTTTCAACGCCTTGTCGCGGAAGACATGGATTTCGTTTTGGGCAATGCGGCCGAGTGGACGACGCTGTATGAAACGGATGATTTGGATGCAGCGCTGAAACAGGCCAGCGCTGTGTGTGAGACGGTAGTCTGCACCTGCTCAGGTGATCCGGTCATCCTGATCCAAGGCGAAGAACAGGTGCAGGTTCCGGTCCGCAAAGTCGTGCCTGTGGATGCGACCGGTGCAGGCGATCAGTTTGCCGCGGGCTTTCTATATGGTTTCACGACAGGTCAACCGCTTGAGACATGCGGGCGCATGGGCGTTGTCGCCGCCGCAGAGGTGATCGGCCATGTTGGGCCGCGGCCCAAGACGGACCTTAAGAGCCTCTTTGTGGCTGAAGGGTTGATTTAAGCCAAAGCGCGTCAAGCTGATCAATGGCGGTGACGTCGAAACGGTCTTCTTCTTTCCAGTATTTGCCGGAGGGCACGTCGTATCCCAAGCGCCGTTCTTCGGCGAGGGCTGCATCGACCGCGATTTCGTCCATTGCCAGTGGCGTTGCCTTGCTTGCGGTCGCCGCGGTCGCACGTGGGAAAACCAGACGGCTTTCGTCCTCAGACAGGTTGACCATCGCACAGTGCCGCTGTGCGGCAATGGCCATCAGGCGCGCTGACTTTGCCTCCAATGACCGCAGGGTGACATCCTTGCGCAGCGGGTCAGCGGTGCCCTTGCCATAAAAATGCGTTTTGGTCGCCCCGGCATAAACCATGTCACAGCCCAAAACGGCAATCACGCGGGGATTGAGCGCGGCAAGCGCCCAGTAGCAGGCCGTGAACGCCATCGTGCCGCCTGCGTAAACGAAGCCACCCATGGTATTCTGTAGTGGTACGTAGTCGGCAGCGCGGATGATCCGCTGGCCTGCGCGCAAATTGATTGGCATTCGATCCGGGGGGAAATCATCCGGGTGGATGTGATCATCCCAATCAGACCGCACGGCCCAAGCATTGTTGATGACCACGATCCGGTCAAACGGTGCGCGCGGCCAATCGCGGCAGGCAACGACATTCGGCCCACTGCCAAGGATCAAAACAACGGTCACGCTTGTGTCATCCTCCTACCGCTGGACTTGATGCAGCCGAGAAATTGTTCCCGATGAGGGTCGCGATGTTTCGGTTCGTCGGGGCCGATTACCCCCAAAGCAACGGTTCTGCTATTGGCCAAGCTTTGCGTGAACCTCATCGAGGTCGATTTCGCCGATGGGCATCTTGTTGGCAGGATTTTCGAAATCGTATTTGAAAATCCGAAAGTCCTTTTTGTAGATCTCGTAGACCAGATGCATTGACAGATCATCAAAGTAGTCCTCAACCGGGTGCGCGCGCTTGGGCCCATGCCCTTCGCTTTCGTTAAAGCGCGGGATCTGTGCCAGATCGACGGGATGTGCCGTTTCCACGCCATTCAACACATCTTGCATGCCGTCGTTGAATTGCTCGGTCCAGAAAATCTTGTCGTATCGACCTCCATTCACAATGAAGGTCGAGATATGGCCAGACATGGCGGACCAGTGAATGTCAGGCTCCATCGGGCGGCGCCAGCGGATGGTGTCGCGAGCAAAAAGCAAAAACCGGCGGAAGCTTTTGATCTGATCAAACTCAAACCCGTTGTCAGGGTCGCCGACGTCGATCCCGTATTTCTGGATCAGCAGAGGCACCAGATTGCCACGATAATACTTTCCGTTGCGCTGCACGCCGCAGATTTTGTCAAAGAATGACGACAGGATACGGGTGTAGGGATTGCGCACGCAGGTGAAGGCATAGCTTTTGTGTTGGCGTACGTTCCGTTTTATCACGTCTTGGCTGTCATCCAGCGCCCATTTGTGGATACCCATCTTGGCGTCGTGGATATCGCCATCAAAGAACGTACCATGGTCGGAGTAATACATGATTTGACCAATGGTCGAACACGCGCATTTGGGTACAACGCGGTAAACCATGCTTTCGCTGGTTGTCATCCATGTGCCTGGAAAGTTCGCCACGTCGCTATTCCTTTTTGTTGCGCCCCTTTAAGAGCAAAGAAACACTGTCACTTCAATGTCTGTTCGCGTTATGACAACTCACGACGTTTATCAGTCAAAGGAAAACTGCCTGCTCATGGCCCGTATCGCCTTCATCCTCTTGTGTCACAAGAACCCTGATGCTGTCGTGCGGCAGGCTACGCAGTTGACGGCAGCTGGTGACTATGTGGCCATTCATTTTGATGGATCGGCTGCGCAGGCCGCCTATCGTGCGGTTCAGGATGGTTTGGCCGGAAATCCGAACGTTGTCTTTGCAAAGCGCCGCATCAAATGTGGTTGGGGTGAATGGAGCCTTGTACAGGCGACGCTGAACGCGGTTGAGGTCGCCGAGGAGGCATTTCCGAGGGCCACCCATTTTTACATGGTGTCCGGCGACTGTATGCCGATCAAATCGGCCAAGTTCGCGCATCAGATGCTGGATCGGAACGATGTCGACTACATCGAAAGTTATGATTTCTTTGACAGTGACTGGATCAAGACAGGGTTTCGTGAAGAGCGGCTGATTTATCGCCATTTCTTTAATGAGCGCACCCAGAAACGGCGGTTTTACGCAGCACTTGGCTTGCAGGAACGGCTTAGGCTTACTCGCGACATTCCCAAAGACCTGCAAATCATGATCGGATCGCAATGGTGGTGCCTGCGCCGCCGCACGGTCGAGGCGATCCTGGAATTCACCAAGGCCCGCCGCGATGTGATGCGGTTTTTCCGCACAACATGGATTCCGGATGAAACTTTTTTCCAGACGCTTGTGCGACATCTGGTGCCGGGACGCGAGATCGAGAACCGTACGCTGACCTTCCTAATGTTCACCGATTATGGCATGCCGGTGACCTTCTACAACGACCACTATGACCTGCTGCTTGGTCAGGACGGTATTTTCGCCCGTAAGATCAGCGCAGAGGCGGAAGGTCTGCGTGATCGCCTTGGCGATCTTTACGCCAGCGATGAGATGGATTTCGTGATCTCTGACGAGGGGCGTAATCTGTTTCGGTTTCTGACCGGGCGTGGCCGGATCGGGCGCCGTTTTGCCCCACGGTTCTGGGAAAACGAAACAACGCTGGGCCGTAGCCGCGAGTTGATGATTATTGCCTGTAAAAAATGGCACGTCGCCAAACGCTTGGTTGCCTCAATTCGCCAGCATACAAATGTGCCGGCCATCGAGTATTTGTTCAACGAAGATGCCACCGAACTGCCGGATTTGGGCGGTATCGAAAGCAGTCTGCGCAAACGGGGGCGTCACAGGCGGGCCCTGATGCGGATGCTTTTTGATCATTATGACAGTGACCGTCTGGTTATTTGTCTAGATACATCCAGCCTTGATTTGATGCGCGATTTCTTCACGGATCGCGCCACTGTCCGCCTGCTGGAGATCGAATGCAGTTTTGATGATACCTATCTTGTTGGTCACGCCAAACGGGTTGGCTTGGCAGGAGAGCAGACCAGCAATGCGACCTTGGAGCGTCTCTTGCCGACCATTCGTCATGACATGATCTATGAACGTGACGCGATCCGGGACGCTGAATTCGCCAATGCAAGTCGCATCAAGGAAACAGCGTCACTGGATGAAAACACTGCTGCGATTGCCCGGTTTCTGAGTGCTTCACCAGAGGTCGCCCGTAAACTTGCCGATACCCCCCATCTTTTTGTTGATTGAGGACGCCTATGGACTTTGTCTATGACGATCAGAACATCTTTGCCAAAATTCTGCGCGGAGAAATCCCCAACAAGACGGTCTATGAAAACGACCATGCCCTGGCGTTTGAAGATATCGCACCGCAGGCACCGGTGCATGTTCTTGTCATCCCAAAGGGTGCTTACGTCAGCCTTGATCACTTTGCCCGCGATGCATCAGCCGATGAACAAGCAGGTTTTATGCGGGCCATCGCAGAGGTTTGCCGCCTGACTGACGTTGCAGCAGGGTTCCGTGCGATCGCAAATACGCGCGCCCATGGGGTGCAGGATGTGCCGCATTATCATATGCACATCATTGGTGGTCGCCAGCTGGGGCGGATGCTGCAAGGTTAAGGGGCGGAGGTCAGCGACAGGAACACGTCTTCCAGATGTGGTTCTTCGGTACGCACGTCTTTGATGGTGATGCCTGCGTCACGAACCAATGACAGGATCTGGTCGGCGGGTGTGGCCCCCGATTTGTAGGTAAAGGCCAGTGTGCCATCGGTCTGTCTCTGCCCGGTGATTGTATCGGGTAATTGTGGCAGATCCACTGCCGTTTCAGGTGTGATGACAAGCGTTTTGCTGTCCAACCTGCCAAGAAGATTTGCCGTGCTATCCTTCACGATCACCTCGCCATGGTTGATGATGGCGATATCACCGCACATCTCTTCGGCTTCTTCGAGGTAATGCGTCGTGAGGATGATCGTCATGCCTTCGTCGTTCAGGCGACGCACGTTCTGCCACAGCATATTGCGCAGCTCGATATCCACCCCTGCGGTGGGTTCGTCCAGCACCAGAATTTGCGGTGAATGCACCAGCGCCTTGCCCAGCAAAAGCCTGCGGCGCATCCCGCCCGACAGCGAGCGGGCATAGGCGTCAGCTTTGTCGGTCAGTCCGATCAGGTCAAGGATCTCTGCGGTCTTGCGCTGGCTCTTGGGAACGCCATAGAGCCCGGCCTGCACATCCAATGACCCTGCTGGCGTAAAGAACGGGTCAAGATGCGGCTCTTGCGGCATGACGCCAATCGCCGCACGCGACTGTCGCGGATTTTCGTCCTGATCAAAGCCCCAGATTTTCACGCTTCCCGCAGATTTGACCACAAGCCCGGCCAGAATATTGATCAAAGTGGATTTGCCGGCACCATTGGGCCCCAGAAGCCCAAAGATCGACCCGCGCGGGATTGTCAGGTCAATGCCTTTGAGGGCTTCTTTCGCGGCTGAGCGTCCAGTCGCACTGTAGGTTTTCTTGAGCCCGTGAATTTCTATCGCATTGTCTGTCATGCCGGTCTTTCCCCTGTGTCGCGCCTGCGGTATATCTGTCTGATCTAAGGCGGGCAGTGGTCCGCGGCAACCAGATGAGATAGATCATGCCCAGACCGGCACCAGAAACGAAGATTGTTCATGATTGGCGCGTTGCCTGTGATGGGGGTGAGAGTGCGCTTGGCCATCCACGGGTTTGGCTGCAAATCCCGAACGAACATGGCTGGATCGAATGCCCCTATTGCGATGCCAAGCTGGTGCATAAGGAATTCGAAGGTCAGGTCTGAAGCCTGCACAGTTTGTGTTCGCGGGTGCGCGTTTCGCGGTAAGCCAGTGTGGGCTATATGCTGCTTGCGTTTCTCAAGGAGCATGAAATGACGTTCCGCCCTGTGACCCAAACCACCCGCGCCCATCCCACGATGGAGGGGGCTGGTGTTCACCTGCACCGCGCATTTGGCTTTGGTGACCCAGGTGAGAGCGATCCGTTTCTGCTGTTGGATGATTTCCGGAACGATGATCCTACCCATTACGAACGCGGGTTCCCTTGGCATCCGCATCGTGGGATCGAGACAATTACATATGTTTTGGAGGGTGAGGTCGCACATGGCGACTCGCTGGGTAACACCGGTGTGCTGGGGGCGGGGTCCGTCCAATGGATGACCGCGGGGTCGGGTATTTTGCATCAGGAAATGCCAAGCGGGAATGCCGCAGGGCAGATGCATGGGTTTCAGCTTTGGGCGAACCTGCCCTCGTCCCTGAAAATGACGTCACCGCGTTATCAGGATATTGCGGGCCGCGATGTGCCGGAAATCATTGATGACGACGGCACACGGGTAAAGATTATCACTGGCAAATTCTGGGGCAAAGCGGGGCCGGTTGATGGGATCGCTGCTGATCCGCTTTATCTTGATATCTCGGTCCCGCCCAACACGCGCAAGACCTTGCCGGTGGATACACGCGCAAACGCCTTTGCCTATGTTTTTGCGGGTGAGGGTGGTTTTGTGGATGCCTCTGATCCTGTTGGCGTGCGCGTTGAAAAAGAAGTGGCGGGTCAAGAGGTCAACATCCGCGACATGACCGGCAACCGCACGCTGGTGCGTTTTGGCAATGGTGACGATGTGACCGTGCAAGCGGGGCCTGACGGCATACGGTTCCTGCTGATTGCCGGACGTCCCATTCAGGAACCTGTCGCATGGCACGGTCCGATTGTGATGAACACACAAGCCGAGCTGCGTCAGGCGATGAAAGACCTGCAAAACGGCACCTTCATTCAGGCCGCGCACTAGACCCTCTGCGCCCCCCGCGATAGGTGTTGAGCAATACCAAAGGGGGTCCAACATGGCGTTTGGCAAAGGCAGTCATCTGCATCTGATCGATGGATCGGCGTTTATTTTCCGCGCGTATCATGCGTTGCCGCCGCTGACGCGAAAATCTGATGGCTTGCCCGTGGGGGCGGTCAGCGGGTTCGTGAACATGCTGCAACGCTATGTCGAAGGCAACAGCGGTGCCGATGCTGCAACCCATGTGGCGGTGATTTTTGACAAAGGTAGCCACACGTTTCGCAACGACATGTATGACCAATACAAGGCCAACCGCGAGGCGATGCCAGAGGATCTGCGCCCGCAAATGCCCCTGACCCGGACCGCCACCAAGGCCTTCAATATCGCCTGTGAGGAAATGGAAGGGTTCGAGGCCGATGACATTATTGCCACCCTGTCCCATCTGGCCCGTGATGCCGGCGGGCGCGTGACGATTGTGTCTTCCGACAAGGATCTGATGCAATTGGTCGGCGACGGGGTTGAAATGCTGGACCCGATGAAAAACAAACGCATCGACAGGGATGGTGTGCATGAAAAATTCGGTGTCGGGCCGGAACGTGTTGTGGATGTGCAGGCGCTGGCCGGTGACAGCGTGGATAATGTGCCGGGAGCGCCTGGTATCGGGATCAAGACAGCCGCCCTGCTGATCAACGAATATGGCGATCTGGAAAGCCTGCTGGACCGCGCCGGAGAGATCAAACAACCCAAACGCCGCGAGACGCTGATCAACAACCGCACACAGATAGAGCTGTCAAAGAAACTGGTTCAGCTTGATTGTGGCATGACCCTCGAATTTTCGCTTGATGATCTGGAAGTGCGCGAGCCAGAGCCGGAAACGCTGCTGGGCTTTCTGGCCGAAATGGAGTTTCGGACCGTCACGAAACGGATTGCAGAGAAACTGGGCGTTGAACCACCCGTAATCGAGGACAAAGCGCCTGCTGCGGAGGAGGTTGCGACCCCCGAAGCTGTGCCATTTGACCCCGAATCCTATGAATGTGTCCGTGATAAAGCCTCCCTTGAGGATTGGATCAGTCGTATCCGCGAACGGGGCTATGTGGCCGTGGATACCGAAACCACCGGGTTGAATGAAATGATTGCTGATCTGGTTGGTATCTCGCTTGCGGTTGAACCGGGGCAGGCTTGCTACATCCCGTTGACGCACAAATCTGCCGCATCAGATGATCTTTTTGGGTCCGATGATCTGGCCGAGGGGCAGATGGATTTTGAGGATTGTCTGGCGCTGCTCAAACCCGTTCTGGAAGACCCAGCCATCCTGAAAATCGGTCAAAACATGAAGTATGACGCCAAGATATTCGCCCGTCTGGATATCGCGGTTGATCCCATCGATGACACGATGCTCATGTCTTATGCCATGAATGCGGGGATGCATAACCACGGCATGGATACGCTTTCCGAACGTTATCTTGGGCACACGCCGATCCCAATCAAGCCGCTGTTGGGCACGGGCAAATCGGCCATCACCTTTGACCGTGTGCCGGTCGACGATGCCGTGAAATATGCCGCAGAGGATGCTGACATCACCCTGCGCCTTTGGCAGCAGTTCAAACCGCAATTGCATGTGAAGCGGGTCACATCCGTCTATGAAACAATGGAGCGTCCGCTGGTCCCCGTCCTGGCACAAATGGAGCGCAACGGGATCAAAGTGGATCGCGATACGCTGAGCCGCATGTCAAATGGTTTTGCCCAGAAGTTGGCAGGGTTGGAGGCTGAAATTCAAGAAATGGCAGGCCGCCCCTTCAATGTGGGCTCCCCCAAGCAATTGGGTGAAATCCTGTTCGATGAAATGGGATTGCCGGGTGGCAAAAAGGGGAAAACCGGGGCTTATGCCACTGGTGCCGATGTGCTGGAAGACCTTGCCACGGAACACGAACTGCCGGGCCGCGTGCTGGATTGGCGGCAACTGGCAAAACTGAAATCCACCTATACCGATGCGCTGCAGGAACATATCAACGCGGACACCGGCCGCGTGCATACCTCTTACTCCATTGCAGGTGCCAACACTGGTCGCCTCGCGTCCACGGATCCAAACCTGCAGAATATCCCTGTCCGATCAGAGGAAGGACGGCGTATCCGCGAGGCCTTTGTGGCCGAAGAGGGTAAGGTGATTGTCAGCCTCGACTATTCCCAGATCGAACTGCGCATCCTTGCACATATCGCCGGAATTGATGCGCTGAAGCAGGCGTTTCTGGATGGGATCGATATTCACGCGATGACCGCATCAGAGATGTTTGATGTGCCGCTGGATGAGATGACACCGGATGTGCGCCGTCAGGCCAAGGCGATCAACTTTGGTGTGATCTACGGCATCTCGGGCTTTGGTCTGGCGCGCAACCTGCGTATTCCGCGCGGCGAAGCGCAGGGCTTTATCGACCGCTATTTCGAACGGTTCCCCGGTATTCGCAAATATATGGACGACACCGTGGCCTTTGCCAAAGAACACAGCTACGTCCAAACGCTGTTTGGGCGCAAAATCAACACGCCAGAGATCAACGCCAAAGGGCCGCATGCAGGATTTGCCAAACGCGCCGCGATCAATGCACCAATTCAGGGCACGGCGGCCGATGTGATCCGTCGCGCGATGATCCGTATGCCAGCGGCGATTGAAGGTCTTCCCGCCAAGATGTTGCTACAGGTCCACGACGAATTGATCTTTGAGGTCGAGGAGGCTGCGGTCGATGACCTGATCACCGCCGCGCGTAACGTCATGGAGAACGCCAGTGATCCGGCTGTGAAACTTGACGTCAAACTGGCCGTTGATGCGGGGCAGGGGGCGAACTGGGCTGAAGCGCACTAAGCGCTGCTGACCCTAAGCCACTGAATGCGCCGCTGTGATCAACGCATGATGCAATGATCCGGCAGACGCGCGTGGGCCGAGGATGCGGATATGCGCGGGGTTGTTTCGCTTTATCAGAAAGCACCCCAGCTGATGGATCATCGTGCGCTGGGCATCACCTGCCGTCATCCGACGAATGGGCACCGCGCAGAGCCGCTCGCAAAGGTCGGGCATGGCAGGACCGATCACATCAAAACACACCCAGGCGCCGGTTTGTTCCGTGATGGATGCGGTATCCCCAAAGCGGTCCTTGAGGTCATCCGCCAGCAATTCGTGCGTTTTGCGCGGTGCGCCAATCATCCATTGATCCGGCCCCATCCAGAACCCGGCTTCGGGGTCGTGAAGGACCGCCTTGCCCGGTTCCGGCACTGCCCCAAGCAGTTCTTTCAAGGTCGCGTGACAGGTGTTTTCATGACCCATCCGCGCGGCAACTGAGGCCAGCGCCAGCCCATCGTTTTCGGCGACTGTGATGTGATCGAATGTATCGACCTGCGGTGCGTTGCCGCCCAACGCAGTTGTGGGCTGAAGATCATGCACGGAGCCGCTCCCCCTCTGGATCAATGAAATGCGCACTGGTGATTTCGACTTTGACATCGACGCCCGTCAGTGGGCTGACAAGGCGCATATGTTCGCCCATGCGGTCTGCGCCATTCTTGAGAAACCCAATCGCAATCGCATGATCCAGATGGGGTGAGTAACAGGCCGAGGTGACGTATCCCTGATCATGTGCAGCATCGACAGGGCCATCAGCATTCATCAGGTGGGCCCCTGCAGGCACCGGATCCTTTGGATCAATCGGCTTAAAGCCGACCTGATATAGCTGGCCTTCACCGTTCAACCCTTCACGTTCCGATAAGGTTGATCCGACGCTATCTTTTTTCTTGGACACCATGCGCCCCATCCCGAGGTTGAGCGCGGTAGTTGTGCCATTCAACTCGTTCCCGGCGGCATGGCCCTTTTCGATACGCATCACGCCAAGCGCCTCGGTGCCATAGGGTGTCACGTCATATTGCGCGCCTGCCTCCATGATCTTGCGGATCAGCGCGTCGCCATATGCGGTTGGCACGGCAATCTCATAGGCCAGTTCACCGCTAAAAGAGATCCGGAAGAGCCGTGCGCGCAATCCGCCACAGATGGTGATATTCCCGCAAGCCATGAAGGGGAAGGCATCGTTGCTGATGTCCTGATCGACGATCTGTGACAGCAATTTGCGGCTGTTGGGCCCCGCAACAGCGTATTGCGCCCAGGCTTCAGTGGTTGAGATCACCTGCACATCCATATCGGGGAACAAGCACTGCCGCACAAACTCCATATGCCGATAAACGGGCAGGGCATTTGCGGTTGTCGTTGTGACCACGAAGTGATCCTCGGCCAGCCGCGCGGCGGTGCCATCATCCATCGCAATGCCATCCTCACGCAGCATCAACCCATAGCGGGTCTTGCCGACGGCCAATTTGGCGAAACCGTTGCAGTATACCTTGTTCAGGAAACCTGCGGCGTCCGTGCCCTGCACATCGACCTTACCCAATGTCGTCACATCGCACACGCCAACAGAGTTACGTGTGGCCAGCACTTCGCGATCAACGGTTTCGCGCCAATGTGTTTCGCTGGCTTGTGGGAACCATTGGGCGCGTAGCCAATTGCCGACCTCGACAAAAACGGCACCCTGCGCCTCGGCCCATTTGTGGGACGGGGTCAGGCGTTTGGGGTGAAATTCCTGCCCGCGATGACGCCCGCCCAGCACACCAATCGCCGTGGGCGTGTAGGGCGGGCGAAAGATTGTCGTGCCGACCTCGGGAATGGTTTTGCCTGCAAGCTCTGCCATAATGGCCAACCCGCCCATGTTTGATGTCTTTCCCTGATCGGTCGCCATGCCAAGTGTGGTGTAGCGCTTGAGGTGTTCGACTGAGCGGAAGCCTTCCTGATGGCTCAGCTTGACGTCCTTGACCGTGACGTCGTTTTGCTGATCAAGCCAAGCCCGCGAACAGCCCTCGACGTACCAAAAAGGTTTGAGGTTGACCGGCGCATCCTCTGCCTGTGGCAGTTTTGGCAAGCGGCCCTTCAGACCCAGTGCCTGTTTTGCCGCAGCTGCACCGCCTTGCAGCGCGCCTGTCGTCGAAAGATTACCATTGGCCGCACCGGCAACAACCATTCCCGCAGGCAAATCAGCGCCCGGCACGAAGGCGGCAATGTCGTCGTTCCAGAGCGGGCGGCCGCGCTGATGGCAGGTCATATGGATATTGGGGTTCCACCCGCCCGACAGGCCCAGCGCGCCACATTCAAGTGTGCGCATGGTCCCATCGGCAAGCCTCACCTCGGCAAAGGTCAGGCCAAGCCTGCCTTTGGTGTTGACCAATTCACCATGCAGAACTTCGTAATCCAGGCTGCGTGGAACGTCAGGGCGTATATCAACAACCGCGCTGATCCTGACGCCCTTGGCATGCAAGTCAGCCGCGGTACGGTGCCCGTCATCATTATTGGTGAAGATCGCAACGCGCTTATCGGCGGTGACGGCAAAACGATTGGCATAGGTGCGTAGGGCACCGCCCAGCATGATGCCGGGACGGTCGTTGTTTTCAAAGGCGATCGGACGCTCGGTCGCGCCTGCGGCCAGAATAGTCTTTTGCGTGTAGATCCGCCAAAGCACCTGTCGCGGTTTTCCCGCATCTGGCGCGTACATATGGTCGCTGACCCGTTCCACCGCCCCGTAAACCCCGTGATCAAACGCGCCGATGACCGTTGTACGTGGCATGATCCGGACATTGGGCAGGGTGGCCAATTCGCCCACAACCTCTGCGGCCCAGTCAGCACCAGATTGATCACCGATTGTCAGGGTCTCACTGTTCAATCGTCCACCAAGTGCGAAATCTTCATCAGCGAGGATTACATCTGCGCCCGCACGACCTGCTGTCAGCGCGGCCATCAGACCGGTGGGCCCAGCCCCGATGATCAACAAATCGCAATGCAGAAACCCTTTGTCATAGACGTCCGGGTCATCCTTGAGCGACAGCGATCCAAGGCCCGCGGCCTTGCGAATGATCGGCTCGTACAGCTTTTCCCAAAGGGCGGCGGGCCACATGAAGGTCTTGTAGTAGAAACCGGCCGTCAGGACGTTTGAGAAACGGTCGTTGATCGCCAGCAGATCAAAGCGCAGTGATCCCACCCGGTTCTGGCTTTTGGCCAGCAGCCCATCGTAAAGTTCAACAGTTGTTGCGCGTGTGTTCGGCTCTTGTCGTGCACCGTCGCGCAGTTCTACCAGCGCGTTGGGTTCTTCCGATCCAGCGGTCAGCGGCCCGCGCGGGCGATGGTATTTGAACGAACGCCCCATGAGCCGCACACCATTGGCCAGCAGCGCTGAGGCAAGCGTATCACCCGGGTGACCGGTGTAGGCCTTGCCATCAAAGGTAAATTTGCAGCTCTGGGTGCGGTCGATCTGGCCACCGGGTAGCCGGTTGACTTGCGTCATTTGGACCGCCCCCTGGCGCGCGCCACATCGCGGGCCAATTCCACCTTGGAAATTTCATGCGTGACGGTGTTGCGGGTCACAACCAGCCATGAACGGTCGCCCGCCTCGTGAAACCACAACTCTTGATGCCAACCAGCGGGGTTCTCGCGCAGATAGGCGTATTCATAGAAATCCTGCCGTGCGGTTTCCGATTGCCAGTCCGGGCGGTCGATTAGCTTGGCATCGCCTAGATAGGTAAACTCGGCAGCGTCACGCGGCCCCAATAATGGGTGGTCAATAATCATCAGTGCAAATTGGGCTGATTGCCCATCCCTTTTTCATCTATCATCAGGCCCTTTTCAAAACGGTCGAACCGGTAGGCCGCGGCGGTCGGATGGGGTGCGTCGTTCGCCAGAAAATGCGCAAAGCAAAAGCCCGACGCTGGCGTTGCCTTGAACCCGCCGTAACACCAGCCGCCATTGAAATAGAGCCCGTCGATATGGGTCCGGTCGATAATGGGCGAGCCATCCATCGACATATCCATGATCCCGCCCCACATGCGCAGCAGACGTGCGCGGCCAAAGGCCGGGAAAATCGCCATGCCGCCTTCGCAAACGTCTTCGACCGTGGGCAGGTTGCCGCGCTGGGCATAAGAGTTATAGCCGTCCAGATCACCACCAAAGACCAGACCACCCTTGTCAGATTGGCTCACGTAAAAATGGCCCGCACCAAACGTCACGACACCCGGTAGGACCGGTTTGAGGCCCTCGGACACAAACGCCTGCAACACATGACTTTCCATCGGCAGTCGCATATCGGCCTTGGACATCAGGCGGCTGGATGACCCGGCAACCGCACATCCGATTTTCTTGGCGCCAATAAACCCACGCGAGGTTTCAACCCCAAGGCATTTGCCGTTCTCGATACGGAAACCCGTGACCTCGCAATTCTGGATGATATCAACGCCACGGCTATCCGCGCCCCGTGCATAGCCCCAGGCAACCGCATCGTGGCGCACTGTGCCACCGCGATGCTGAGCCAAACCGCCTTTGATGGGGAACCGGGCGTCTTCTGTATTGAGGAAAGGATAGCGCGCCTTGATCTGCGCAGTCGTCAGCATTTCGGCATCGGCACCATTCAGCAACATTGCGTTGCCGCGCCGAACAAAGGCATCACGCTGCGGATCAGAATGGATCAGGTTCAGAATGCCGCGCTGCGACACCATCGCGTTGTAGTTGAAATCCTGTTCCAGCCCTTCCCACAGTCTAAGCGAAAACTCGTAGAAAGGCTCGTTCCCATCAAGCAGATAATTGGAACGGATGATGGTCGTGTTCCGCCCCACATTACCACCGCCGATCCAGCCTTTTTCAAGCACCGCGATGCGCTTTTGGCCATATTCCTTGGCCAAATAGTAGGCTGTGGCCAACCCATGCCCACCACCGCCAATGACGATGGTATCGTAATCGGGTTGCGGTTCTGGATCGCGCCATGCCGGCGCCCATCCTTTGTGGCCGGTCAGCGCCTCTTTTATGACCTTCAACCCCGAATAACGCATTTTCGACATCCTCTCTCCCGCAATGTGATGCAAGCAAGGGCAATGCGAAAATGAAGATCGGACAGGAACCACGCCATTTACGACAATGGGGCGATTTTCGGCGGTTAGAGGTTCGTCCCCGATAAGAAAACTCAATCCAGAGGTAGAGCACCAAGCAATGACCGTTTGCCGATTTGGGCGAGGGTGATACTTGTCTCGGCGCGCAGGACGCTCCACAGTTCTTTCAAACCCTCTTCACCGCCCGCGGCGATGGCAAATTGCAGGATGCGACCGAGGAAGGTGAAGTTTGCGCCCTGCGCGTAGGCTTTGACCACGTCTTCGGCGCTGCGCAATCCGGTATCATAGAACAGGGGGTAGTCTGGGCCAAGCGCGTCCCTGATCCGGCGCAGTTCACGAATTGGGGGTGGTGCGCTGTCCAACTGTCGTGCCCCATGGCTGGAAACCTGGATCGCATCGACGCCAGCGGCTTTCAGCGCCACTGCGTCATCTGTGTCAAGCACACCTTTCACGACAAGTTTACCCGGCCACATATCCCGCAGACGGGCGAGTGTCTCCCAGTCCGCGCGCGCGCGGCTTTCGGTGCGGTCAAAGTCATAGCCGTCCATGTCGAAATTCGCCATTTGCGGCTTGCCCGCATAAAGCGATGAAAGCGACCAGCGCGGATGCAGGGCGAAATCAATGAACTGCTTGGGGCCCATTTTGAACGGCATGGTGAAACCGTGGCGCAATTCACGTGGGCGGCGGCCAACCTCTGCCACATCGACGGTAAGGACGATGGTGTCATAGCCGGCGGCCTTGGCCCGTTCGACCAGCTTGAATGTGGTGGTGCCATCACCGCTGAAATAGAGCTGAAACCAAGCGTTGCCTTCGGCCTCTTCGATCAGCGGCTCCATCGCTGTAGACGCAACCGTGGACACGCCCAATGGCACGTTCTCACGCGCGGCCAGTCGCGCCAGCATCATATCGGCACCGGGACCAGAAAGGTTGCACATACCCATCGGGCTGATGCCAAAGGGCGCTTTGGTCGGCTTGTCCCAAAGGCGTACCGAAAGCGAGCGATCACTGACGTCGCGCAGGATGCGCGGCCGCAGTTCCAGTTGGTCAAAGGCCGCACGATTACGTGCGGCCCCCATTTCGGTGCCAGCGGCACCGTCGATATAGTCAAAGATCATCCAGGGAAGACGTTTGCGTGCCAGGCGACGGGCGTCTTCACTGGAATGGATCTTTGTGGGCATTTAGCTGGCCACGGCCTTCATAAAACGGTCGCGGATCACCACCGGATCCATGGTGATGACAGGCAGCTTGATGTTTCCGCTGTCACATTTGCTGACGATGATTGTCATCTGCTTGCTGTCGATGGCGGCTTGCAATGCCTTGCCGGTGTCCAGGTCCTTGCACACGACCACGTTTTCGCACCCACAGGCCTTGGCGACATTTTCCAGCTTGGTCTTTTTGCCGGCATATGTCGGCTGATCCCCGGTGGACCCGTAAGAGCCGTTGTCGATGATCAACAGGATGTAGTTGTCCGCCACATTGTTGGCGATCGTCGGCAGGGTGCCAAGGTTGGTCAGAACAGAACCATCACCATCAATGGAAATGACGGTCTTGTCTTGGGCCAAAGCAAGACCCAACCCGATGGAGGATGACAGGCCCATTGTGCCCAGCATGTAGAAGTTCCTGGCATTGTCGTCGATCATGTGCAGCTCTTGGCTGGGCAGGCCGATGTTACAGACGACAAGGTTGTCATGAAGGATTGGCGCGATGTCGCGCAGGATTTCAGAACGGATCATTGGTCGCCGTAGCCTCCCCAAAAGGACGCATCCGTCAGGATGGCCACAGGTTTGTTGCACATGAAGGTGTATTTCAGGATCGCATCCAGCTCATCCGCATCACTTTCCTTGTGGAAGTGATAGGTCGGGATGTTCATCTGATTCAGCAGTGCCTTGGTGTGCACGGCCATTTCGACCTGACAGGCCACAGGCTCGCGCAGTTCACCGCGGTAGCTGATCAGCATGGGCAGCGGCATACGGTAGTACTGCGTCAGCGTGGCCAATGTGTTGATGGTCACGCCAATTGCCGTGTTCTGCATGATGATTGCCGGGCGCTTGCCGCCCATGAAGGCACCTGCACACAGGCCCATGCCCTCGTCCTCCTTATTGGACGGGATATGGAAGATTTCGGGGCGTGCTTCGACTTCGTCGATCACACCTGCCAACTGCTTACACGGCACAGTCGTGATGAAGGATACATCGTTGGCGACAAAGTCATCCACGATCTTGCTGCTGATACTCAAGGTTTAGATCTCCTGATGACGCCCGGACGGGCGTGTGCGTGAAAGGTGTATAGGCTATTTGGTATCGCGCGCCACATGAACGGGGCAGGGGACATCCTGCCGCCATCGGCAAGCAGAGGTCGCGCGATATCAACGCTGGTTTCACCGACGCCATGGTCCAGGGCCAGAGGAGCAAGAATGCTCTTGTGCATAGCATACCTCCTATAGGGTCGGGTCTGCGCCGTCGGGGCGCAGAACGATTTTGGGTGCCGCAACGATACCCGCTCGAATATCTGCAAAGGCCTGTGCGCCTTCGGACAGGGGCCGTTCCTCTGTCCAGTCTAACGCACCTAACCGCCCGTCGAAAATGGCTGCCGCGGTATCGCGGAAATCCTGGGCCGTATAGGTGTAGGTTCCGATGAATGTGATCTCTTGCAAGGTCATGCGCCGAATATCGAGCCCGCCGCTGCCGTCGCCCAGACCGATGTGCATGATGACGCCGCCGGGCCTTGTGATCGCCGATGCATCCGCGCGTGTCGCTGCATAGCCAACACCGTCGATGACAAGATCCGCTTCGGTCACAGCACCGGGTTCGACGGCCGAGAACCCTTCTATCGCTGCCAATGTGGTGCGGCGCAGGCCGTTGGGTTCGATCACCTTGATGTCGGACGCACCGAAGGCACGCAGACACAAGGCCGCACCAACGCCAATCGCCCCGCCACCCACAACAACACAGCGTGCCTGTGACAAGGGCATATCCAACGCATCTGCACCAAGGCGCACGGCATGCCAGCCACAGGCCAGCGGCTCGGCAAGTGCCGCCTTGGCCAGCGGGACATGATCGGGCACTTTGACAAGGTTTTCGCTTGCCATCGCCACCAGTTCCCCAAAGGCACCTTCACGCGGCGGCATGGAGATGATCATACGCTCCGGGCACAAGTTATCGCGCCCGGATGTGCAGGCGCGGCACACCCCGCAGCTGACCAGCGGATTAAGCGTGACACGGGCGCCATCAAGATCGCCCCCGGCGACAACACCTGCCGCCTCATGCCCCAAAATCAACGGTGCGGGCCGACGGTCGTCATGGCCCAGATAGGCATGCATGTCAGAGCCGCAGATGCCAGAGGCCTGCACCTTGATCAGGCTTTGCCCGGGCGCCGGTACCGGATCAGGCATACAGCGATACACCAGCGTTTCCACGCCATCATAAACAAGTGCTTTCATTTCGCGGTGAACCCCCCGTCAACCATAAGAACCTGACCTGTGACATAGGCCGATGCATCCGCACAGAGAAACAGCAGCGGGCCATCGATATCGGACAGGTTTCCATTGCGTCCCGCACAGGTTTGCGCGGCATTGCGCGCCGCACGTTCAGGATCTGAAAAGACCGGATCTGTCAGCTCTGTCGGGAAAAAACCGGGTCCGATGGCGTTTGCGGTGATGCCATCCTTGGACCACGCCTCGGCCATGGCGCGGGTCAACTGGCCGATGCCTGCCTTGGATGCGCCATAGGCAAGACCACCGGGAAATGCGCGGGTTGTCTGTAATGACGCAAAGCTTACAATCCGCCCCCAGCCGCGCTGTTTCATCATTGGCGCAAAGGCCTGACTAAGAAAGAATGGTGCCGCAAGGTTGAGGTTCATGGTCACGTCCCATCCCTCCGGGGTCACGTCATCGGCGCTTTCGCGGGTATTGATGCCGGCGGCATGCACCAGAATATCCGGCGCACCGAAAGGCGCGGCAATCTCGCCTGCAATCTGCGTGATTTGATCGCGCTGTGATAGATCTGCGGCAACCACAGCCGCGTTTTCGCCAATCTCGCGGCTCCACTCGTCCAATGCGGCGGCGCGACGTGCCACGCCAACAACCCTGGCGCCAGCACGTGCCAAGACGGTGGCCGCACGCTGCCCAAGACCTGCGCTTGCGCCGGTGACGCAAGCGACCCGTCCGGTCAGGTCAAAAAGATCAGCAGGGTTACTCATGCGGTGTCAGGTCAAAATTTTCGCCGGGGAAGTATTTGGCCAGTCGCACATCTGCGGCACGGGCGTGCCCTTCCATCCCTTCAAGTCGTGATATCCGAGCCGTTGCCTGCGCCACACGTTTGGAGCCCTCGCGGGTTGCCTGCTGCCATGTCACGATCTTCATGTACTTATGGACTGACAAACCACCGGTATAGGATGCCGCACCTGATGTCGGCAGGACGTGATTGGTGCCCGACGCTTTGTCGCCATAGGACACGGTGGTTTCTTCACCAAGGAAAAGCGATCCATAACAACTCAACCGCGCCAGCCACCATGGCAGGTCTTCGGCCTGTACCGTCAGATGCTCTGGTGCGTATTCGTCGGAACAAGCGGCCATGGCTTCGCGATCGGCGCAAACGATGACCTCGGCATAGTCACGCCACGCCGCACAGGCGTTGTCGCGGTTCACTTCCGGCAGGTCTTCGATCAGGTCAGGGACGCGCTGCATCACGTCCCTGGCCAAGGCTTTGTCATCAGTAACCAGCCAGACGGGAGAATTGTAACCATGCTCTGCCTGACTGACCAAATCGGTTGCCACAATATGCGGGTCCGCCGTCTTATCAGCCAAAATCAGGCTGTCGGTGGGACCTGCAATCATGTCAATGCCGACGCGGCCAAACAGGATGCGTTTGGCTTCGGCGACAAACTGGTTGCCGGGACCAACAAGGATGTTGGCCTTGGGCAGGTCAAACAGACCAAAGGTCATTGCGGCCACGCCCTGCACGCCGCCCATCGCCATGATTGTGTCTGCACCGCAAATATGGGCGGCATAGATGATCGCCGGGGCCACACCGACGCCTGGACGCGGGGGCGATGCGACTGTGATGTGATTGCAGCCCGCGACCTTTGCTGTTGTCACCGTCATGATCGCAGATGCGATATGGCTGTAGCGCCCACCGGGGACATAGCAGCCGGCGGCATCCACCGGGATCGCCTTTTGTCCGGCAATCAGACCGGGAACAATTTCATATTCGATATTGCTGACGGTGGCTTTCTGGGCCTCTGCAAACCGTTTGACGTTGTCATGGGCAAACTGGATATCGTCCTTCAGCTTATCAGGAACCAAAGCTGTCGCTGCTTCGATATCTTCTGCGGTGATGATCACATTGCCATCGTATTTGTCGAACTTGGCGGCGTAGTCCATTGCCTTAGCGTCGCCGCCTGCCTCGATGTCGTCAAGAATGCCTTTGACAAGGTCGTGGACATCCGACGCGCCGGACTGCGCCGTCAGCGTCGCTTTCTTAAGATATTCGCGGGACATGAGGATTTGCCTTATTTGTAGATGTCAGGAAGCAAGGTCGTCGAAATCGCCGGAATATAGGCAATCAAGAGGACCACGATCAGCATGCACAACACAAACGGAATGGCGCGTGCTGCAATTTTTAGGATGGATTCACCGGTGATCCCGGCCACAACAAAGAGATTCAGACCCAAAGGCGGGGTGATGAACCCCACCCCCAAAGCGGTAATCATCATGATGCAGAACTGAATTTCATTCATGCCGATGTTTTCTGCCAGCGGCAGCAAAATCGGCGCAAGGATCACGATATTCGGCGTTGTCTCCATGACGCAGCCCGCTGCGATCAGAATGCCGATCATAATCAGAATGAGGATCCAGGGTTCGTCCGTCAGGGCGGTCATTGACGCAACAAAACCCTGCGGAACACCCATGATGGCTAAGGCCTCGGCCAGGGGGGCTGAAAAGGCGATAATGGGCAGAATGATCCCGTTCACTTTGGCAGAGCTCAGCAGCATCGCCGGAAAATCCGCGAGCTTCAGCGTGCCAAGAACAAAACCCATGATGATCGTCACGATGACCGCCGTCGCGCCCGCCTCGGTGGGTGTCATGCGACCAGAGAAAATGCCGTAGAAAATGATGCCGGGGACGATAAAAGCGTACCATCCGGACTTCAGCGCAACCAAAAGATTGCCAAAGTATTCCGCCATTGTGACGTTGCCGCCGCCTTCATAGCCGTAAATCCGGTTTACGATGACGTTGGTGATCAGGATCGAGATCAGGATTGCCAGGCCTGGGATCACTGCGGCCAGGAACAAGGTTGAGGCTGAGATGCCCAACACCAGACCAATGATGATGTAGGCGATGGATGGCGGGATAAGGATACCGGTACAGGCACCCGCCGCCACCAGCGCGCAGGCGTAAGGGCGGGGATAGCCGCTTTCGACCAGGCGTGCGATTGTCATCCGGCCAACCGCTGCAGCACCCGCCGCGTCTGACCCGGAAATCGCCGCAAACATCCCACAGACAAGCACCGTGGCCGAGCCAAATCCACCTTTCGCGAATTGCGTGAGGGCTTCGGCGACATCAAGAAACTTTCGACTAAGCCCGGTTCGGACCAGCACGTCCCCGGTCAATATGAACAGCGGCACAGCCGTGAGCGCAAAGGCGTCGATCCCGGTGAACAGGCTTTCCCCAACGGCACTGAGCGGCAGATCGCCGGACATCATCAGCATGACGATGGCAGCCGCACCAATGGATGCCCAGACAGGGACAGCCAGTGCGATCAAGACAACAAACAGCATCACAGGCAAGTAGAAATCCCACCCAAGCTCGACCGTTTGACTAAGGGTGTTAAACAGCATTGGTTCTTTCCTTAATCAAACAGCGTGTCGCCTTCGAAAACGGGCTTGCCGTCACGAAGTGCGCGTAGATCGCGAATGAAAGATTGGGTAAGCCGCAGCATCATCAAGGCGAAACCCAGTGGCACCGCCATCAGCGCCCAGACCTTTGAGACACGCAAACCATCCGTGACCGATCCGAATTTGGCCGAGAGATGCACAGCCTCCCACGACCAGTAGAGCGCGATGATTGCGACAACGAACATCACGAGGTCACCGAAGATATACAACAGCGCCTTGGGCCGCGGCCAAAGGTAATGCATGATCACGTCGATACGAATGTGGATGCGATCCTTGACCGCAACGGCGGCACCGATCCACGCCAGATAGATGAACGAATATCGCACAACCTCTTCGCCCCAGATTGACGAGTAGGAAAAAACTTCGCGTCGCAGAACTTCAACCGCCATCGTCACGACAAGCATGACGTAGAAAATCAAGAGCAGCCATCGTTCGGCGTTTTGATCAAGTTTGCGCAATATGTTCATGTGGCACCTTTCCGGCAGCGCCACGAAGTTGCGCTGTCTCAGATTCCGGTCATTGAAAATGGGAAGCAGGCGCCCCCTGCGGGCGCCTGCCTAAACCGATTTATGCGTCGTGGACGTAGTAACGGCCCATTGTGCCAGCTGCTTCAACCAGCTTCGCAAATGTCTCCATGGATCCGGCCAGTTCTACTTTGAAGCTGTCCCATTCAGCGTTCTGATAGCCGCCAACCGCTTGCCATTCGGCCAGCTGATCATCGGTGAGCGAGTGGAACTCGACACCGGCCTTGCGCAGTTCTGCCATGGCGTAATTGCGTGCGGATGGCACTTTGGCAAGGTTCTGGTGACGGGTGATTTCGGACGCTTCCATGATGCCGTCCTGTACGCCGGCTGGCATGGAGTTGAACCATTCCAGGTTACAGGAATAGACTTGGCTATCCGGCACGGCCTGCGTGAATGTCACGTGGCTTAGGATGTCTTTGAAGCCAAAGACCTCTAGCGCACCGACGGATGGATCAAGCGCATCGGCAACACCCTGTTTGATTGCAGAAGGTGTTTCACCCCATGCAACAGGTGTCGGGTTCGCGCCAACCATCCGGTAGTACTGCTGCAACATCGCAGAGCCGGGAACCCGGAATTTCACGCCATCCAGATCACCGGGTGTCAGAACCGGGCCAGAGCCACCAGCACGAACAGCAACAACGCGTGGGTCGATATTGACGTAGAACAGGGGTTTAAAACCTGCGGCTTCGACCTTTGGGTTCACTTCTTGCGCCCAGACGTCAGAATGCACAAGGTTGGTGAAACGCTGGTTGGAACCACACAGATACGGCATATTGATTAGGTCAACGACCGACGCGAATGGTGCAAAGTTTGACAGCGAGTGCTGTGCCGCCTGAATTGTGCCGCCTTGTACTTTCTGAACCAGCGCGCCGCCTGCGCCCAGCTGACCACCGGGGGCGAGTTTGACATAGACCTTACCGTCGGTTGCGTTCTGGATGTTCTCTTTGAGGTCCAGCTGCATGATGGGGTAACCGCGAGATGCGCCCAGCACATATGCAGTTGCAATTGTCATCACATGCTCGGCCGCTGCTTCGCGATCGCGCTCTTCATTTGCAGACTGGGCTGCGGCCTCGGTTGACCACAATGTGCCCGCAGCGCCCGCGACAAGAGCGGCAGTGAA
This sequence comes from uncultured Alphaproteobacteria bacterium, assembly GCA_929200255.1. Taxonomy (GTDB): domain Bacteria; phylum Pseudomonadota; class Alphaproteobacteria; order Rhodobacterales; family Rhodobacteraceae; genus Yoonia. Next base: position 78,208 of record CAKMYZ010000005.1, read on the forward strand.
GCTACCTGTCCCGGCGAGCTTTAGAAAATTGCGGCGCGTGGCCGACTTCAGACTGTTTGTATCTTTTTCCAATGGTGTGTCCTCCCTGGACCGTAACGTCTGCTTCATTCCTTGGAAGCAGCTTCCTTTTGAAGAATCGCGATAACGAACAAGATCGCGACCGCCAGCAAGAGCAGCATTTCGCCGATATCGTTCAGGAACGATGCATCTGCAAAAGAGCCAAGGCCAACATTCACAGAAAACGCCACAAACAAGATGATCGCTCCCCAAAGCGGCATGTGCGACTCCTCCCAGCCGTATCCGATTCGACGTCAGTGTAAGCGCTTACATGACATCGATGCAAGCGCTTACATTTCGAGTGGAATATTTTGACTATCTCATGCAGAGAGACATCGATAAGAGTAGATCGGGACTTGATCTGGAGTTTTGATGACGACGCAGCCAGCAATACCCACGCTTGAGGATGTGGCCTCCCTTGCCGAGGTGTCGACTGCGACCGTATCGCGCGCGATCAACTCTCCAGGGAAAGTTGCCCCTGACACACGCAGACGTGTCAATGAGGCTGTGGCAAAGCTGGGCTACTCACCGAACTTTGGCGCGCGCGCCATGGCCGTGCGGCGCACTATGACAATTGGTGCGATCATTCCTACTATGGAAAATGCCATTTTTGCGCGAGGGTTGCAGGCATTTCAGGATGAGTTGCGCATGCATGGCTATACGATGCTTGTAGCCAGTTCGGCCTATCGGGCTGATACCGAAGAAGAACAGATCAGGTCACTGGTGGCGCGCGGTGCAGATGCCCTTCTACTGATTGGCCATCACCGCAATCCCGACATTTACAAGTTCCTTGATGCGCAGAATGTGCCTGTGTTGATCACATGGGCGTATGACCCCGACGCCGATCGGCCCTCAATCGGATTTGATAACAAGGCTGCGATGCGGGACATGGCAGCGGAAGTAATCAGGATGGGGCATCGCGACCTGGCTTTGATATCTGCTGAAACTGCTTCAAATGATCGGGCGTCAGCACGGCACAATGGTATTTTGACAGCAATGCATGAAGCGGGATTGCATCCCGAAGATCTCCACTATGTCGAAACCACCTATGGGATCGAAGAGGGTGCCGTCGCGTTCGAACGGGCCATGAGCATGATGCCTAAACCCACGGCAGTGTTTTGTGGTAACGATGTTTTGGCAGTAGGCGCGCTTGGGCGCGCACGGGAACTTGGTATCGCCGTTCCTGGCGATGTCTCCATCATCGGTTTTGATGATATTGAACTGGCGCAAGTGGCCCACCCACCACTGACGACGGTGCACGTCCCCCATCGTGAAATGGGGCGTCTTGCGGGGCTTGCTTTGGCGCAACTGCTCAACAAAGGGATCGCGTTGAAGTCTGTCGAGTTGCGCGCATCATTGATCTTCCGTGACACGCTCGCGCCTAGGTAAAACTGGACGCAACCGGTTTGCATGGGCTGAACCCCAACGCGTTCATCTGTCGTCCCGGAAGTAGGGGATCAGAAAAACCAGGCAGGCGATCAGGAAAAAAACAGAGCCGAACATCCCCCAGAAATTGCCAATGGATGCGATGCAGAAACCGATGGCGGAGATGACAAACAAGATCCATCCGATAAAAGTGATTTGTCGATTGTTCATTTAGTTCGGCTTCGAAGGCTCCAGCTGCTCAGGTCGACATTCTTATGCCAAGAATACAATGACTCAGAACAACATTTTCGCCTATCCTTTTTAGTGTCGCAAATTGGTTTCCGTCGGGGAGATATCATGGCCTTAAACAGAAGTATCGAGATCGGCTTTCTGATCTTTCCGGGCTTCCCGATGGCCTGCCTGACCTCAATGATTGAGCCGCTGCGTGCCGCCAATGAGATTGCGGCGGCTGAGACCTTTTCCTGGAAGCTGGTGTCGGAAACCGGCGCTCGGGTCGAAGCCAGTGCCAAGGTATGGTTTGAGCCAGACATCCAATTGGAAGATTGCGGTAGATTGGATCAGCTGTTTCTGCTCAGCGGGCCGTCATCGCATTTTGAAAACCCGGCAGTTTCCAAAGGCCGCTTGCGCAAACTCGCACGCCATGGGGTGACAATGGGAGCGGTCAGCGGCGGCATCTTTCCCTTGGCGCGTAGCGGCCTTTTGTCGGGCTACACGACATCCGTGCATTGGTGCTACGAGGCGGCATTTGCTGCCGAGTTTCCCCGTCTCAAAGCGACCGAAGATGTGATCATGATCGACCGCGATCGTCTGACCGCGTCGGGCGCCGCAGCGGCGTTTGATCTGTCGCTGTTGTTGATCGAAGATAACCTTGGTTCAGAGGTCGCGACCGAGGTCGCCTGTTGGTTCCAGCATCCGCTTGTGCGCGGGCAGGGTGTCACCCAGCGCAAACCAACATTTTCTGCTGAAAGCACCCATGACATGCTGCCGCCCATAGTGCGGCAGGCTGTCGATATCTTTGCCGACCACATAGAAGATCCAATCAACATTTCAGATGTGGCTGATCAGGTGGGCGTCTCTGTGCGTCAGCTTGAGCGCATGTTCCATAAGACGACAGGCAACACGCCCGGCGGCTACTACAAGTCCTTGCGCATGCACAAAGCCCGCCAGCTTCTGCTATATAGCAAAAGCAGCATGAGCCAGATTGCGGTTGCTGTGGGCTATGCTAATGCGCCGACGCTTCGTAAAAAATACATCGATGTGTTTGGCATCCACCCTGCCGAAGACCGCAAGAAGATCAACATGTTTCGCGTGCGTGGCAACACCATTGTACCGTCCGCCTAGTTTGAACCCCGGTGGCCGTTGCCGGCGCGTTACACCAACGCAAAAGCGCGCCACCGGTTCGGTGACGCGCGCGCAGGGCAACTCTGATACCGCGGATTAGTTGACCGATTTGGCCTCAACGAGGTTCGCATCTTTCTTGCCAGTTGCTGCAATCTCAATCTTGCGCGGTTTCAATGCTTCGGGCACTTCGCGGATCAGATCAATATTCAGCATACCGTCTTCGTGGGACGCTCCGGTAATATGCACGTGGTCGGCAAGGTGGAAACGTCGCTCAAACGCACGCGTGGCGATGCCACGGTGAAGGTAGTTACGCTCGGTTTCCTCGGGTGCCTTGCGCCCAGTGATCAAAAGCGCGCGGTCCTTGACCTCAATCGCGAGGTCATCATCGGAAAAACCGGCAACAGCAATCGAGATACGCCATGCGTCGTCTTCGGTCTTTTCGATATTATATGGGGGATAGGTGTTCTGGCCGGCGTCGCTGGCAAGCGCGCGATCCATCAGATCAGCAATTTGGTCAAAGCCAACGGTGGCACGGTAAAGGGGGGTCAGGTCAAATGCACGCATTTGGGTCATCCTTTCAGTAAGCGATAACAATGTAATAGCCTTCCCATTTGGGACAGGCGGCTTGTGCCGAGACCCATCATTGGCATCCCGACCCAGCATATGTGGGAACCCCTTTTTTAGCTTTCAAGTGGAAAACCTGCTCAGGGGCGGACGAACTTCGCACCTGTCTCATTGCGCTCGGCGCTGTTGATCAGTCGCTGCGTGCCTCCCGGTCTGGCCGGGCCAAGTGAGGAGAAATGCGCCAGCAACGCATTCAATGGGCCTGCCAGCGACGTGCCAAGCGACACTTTCTGCCCGTTGACCTGTGCCATGGCAGAGATAACTGATGCGATCCGGGTTTCTCCATCCTGCACCATAAAGACCGGTGACCCGCTGGATCCATATTCGACATCGCAGGTCAACACGATCACACCGGTCTGACGCCCCAAGACGCTGCAAACCTCTTGCAAGCTTGGCGCGTCCTCACGACCGCGTCCATAAGACACGACGCCAACGGCATCCCCGGTAATGGGACGCTGTGCAACCAGAAAAGGCCTTATGCGCGTTGTGCGGATCGGCTGATCCAGTTCTAGCACCGCGATATCCATCGCAACTTCGGATGCGTCCGAGGCCCCACTACCAAAGTTATACTGAGGATGTGCAACGGCTCTGGCCACATTCCGTGTCGCTTGCGAGCGCCCATCTCGCAGGCCCGCGAGAAACTCGAACCGATCTGGCGCAATCAGGCTACCGTCGGTGTCATACAGGCAATGGGCAGCCGTGAGGATCAGGCGCTCACGGATGAGCGCTGCCGTGCAAAATCCCTTACCCCGGATATCGAGCCGGCCAACCGCTTCCCAGCCTTGGCTGTCCTGACGTGTCTCAAGCGTGATCAACCCGCTTTCCTGCGCATGCAGGGCAAATGCCGCAAGAAGGAATGCTGAAATCAGGAACCTACGCATGAATCACCTTGAACGACGCGCGCTCAGCCTGCGAAAGACTTGCGGCAGGATTATGTCATCCGCGCAAGATTGGGATTTGCGGTTGGTGTTTGCCCGGTGCTGTCAGTGCCGGGGGCTGCGGCCCACCTGTCGCCCAATCAAGCAGTTCAACCGTATGGACGATGGGAACATCCGTGCCGCCGCCGATTTGCATCATACAACCGATGTTGCCTGCGGCAATGATATCGGGCGTCAGGGCTTCCAAGGTTTGGACCTTGCGGGTTTTGAGTTGCTTGGAAATTTCAGGCTGCATCAGATTATACGTGCCCGCCGACCCGCAACACAGATGGCTGTCTGCCGGTTCCAGCACCGTGAAACCGGCCCATTTTAGCAAGTCTTTGGGAAAAGCCTTGATCTGCTGGCCGTGCTGGAGCGAACAAGCTGCGTGATAGGCGACCTTGGTGTTCTTGTTTTCACCTTCGGGCAGATCAAGTTTCATCAGGATTTCCGACACGTCCATTGCAATCGCTGACACGCGCGCCGCGTCTGCGGCGAGCGGATCATTGCGGAACATATGGCCATAGTCCTTCACTGTCGTGCCGCAGCCAGAGATATTGATCACAATCGCATCCAACCCGCCTTGGTCGATTTCCCGCGCCCAGGCTTTGATGTTTTTGGCCGCTGTTGCGTGGCTGTCGGTCACTTTGCCCATGTGGTGGGTCAGTGCCCCACAACAGCCCGCACCTTCAGCCACGACAACCTCTGCCCCCAGACGGGTCAACAAGCGGATGGTGGCGTCGTTGATATCGGTGTTCAGCGCCTTTTGCGCGCATCCGGTCATCAGCGCTACGCGCAATTTGGGGTTTTCTGCGGCAAAGGTCTGCGGGTCGTCGTTGCGGCTGACGGGCGGGATTGTCCTGGGGGCCATTTCAAGCATGGCGCGCAGGCGGGCGTCGGGCATCAGGCGCGCAAATGGCCGCCCGATTTTGGCCCCAAGCAATGCCACCCGAAATCGCATTGGGTAGGGCAGAATGCGCGCCAGAAACCAGCGCAAGACGCGGTCAGACAGAGGGCGGTTATAGTTTTTTTCGATGTAGGCGCGGGCATGATCAACCAGATGCATGTAATGCACGCCCGAGGGGCAGGTCGTCATGCACGCCAGACAAGACAGGCAGCGGTCGATGTGCATGACAGTCTTTGCATCCGGTTTGCGTGCGTTTTCAAGCATATCCTTGATCAGATAGATCCGGCCGCGTGGACTATCCAGCTCATCCCCCAGGACCTGATAGGTGGGGCAGGTGGCCGTGCAAAAACCGCAATGTACGCAATTGCGCAGGATGTCGTTAGAGCGGGCGATATCGGGATCGGAGAGCTGTTCTGGCGTGAATGTGGTCTGCATCAGGTCATGATCCCGGGATTAAGAATGCCACGTGGGTCGAATTTGGCGCGCAGGCTGCCGGTGATTGCGGCAAGTGCCGGGGCCTCTGGGTGGAAGACGGGCACCTCTGCTGTGCCCCGGATCAATGTGGCATGGCCGTCAAAGGCCCCGGTCACAGTGCGCAGATCATGCCCTGCCTCTGTCAGTGCCCAGATCAGCCCGCCACCCCAGTCATATTGCACTGCCTTTGCCCCCATGCGTGTGGCAATCCTTGCCGCGTCTGATGGTTTGCATGAGACCCGCCAGACATCACCCGGCTGATCGGCAAATGCAGCAACATCGCGGACCCATTTCCACCCTTCGGGTGAGCCGGGGCCTTCTGTTGCGCCAACCACGATCTCGGCGTCGCCATAGTCCTTGAGCAGATCACACAGCCTCTGGGCGCGGTACTTGACTGAGGCCTCGAACCCCTCAACGCGGATCATGGTCAGTGGTGCGCCAAACCTGCTTTTGGGGAAATGGGCGGCACCTGTGGCTTCAAACGGCGATCCAAGTGCGGCAGAGAGTGCGGCAATCGCCCTGTCATCAGGCAGGCCATGCAACATGACAGTGCCCATGGTTTCCACATCTGGCAGCACTTTGAGCGATACTTCGGTCAGTACCCCCAGCGTGCCGTAAGCCCCCGTCATCAGCTTGACCAGATCATAGCCCGTCACATTCTTCATCACCCGGCCACCGTTCTTGATGATTGTGCCCGCGCCATCAACACAGCGCAAACCCAACATGAAGTCCCGACAGGCACCAACAGCGATACGGCGCGGACCAGAGATATTGGCCGCGACCATGCCCCCCAATGTCGGTTTCCCGACCGTCCCCAAAAGCGGTCTGTGGTCCATCGGCTCAAACGCAAGGCGCTGGTTTTCGGCGGCAAGGGCGGCCTCAACCTGCGACAGTGGCGTGCCGGTGCCCGCAACAATGGTTAGTGCACCGGGTTCATATAGGCTGATCCCGCTCAGCTTCGCTGTGCTCAGCTTTCGCCCTTCCGTGCGCCCAATGGGACGCGTACTCCCGCCTTTAATCCGTAGAGGTCCGTCGGCTCTGGCAATCATCTCGGCCAGTTCTGCTTCGGTCGTTGGCGTCATGTCCGTCTTCTTTTGTTCAAAAATATCTTGCGGCGCATGTGACACGCGGGGGCAAAGCCCCCTCTATGCTGTGCGGCGGGGCTCAGAACTGGCCAACGGGAACACCTTGGCAGCATTCAAAAGCCAGTCAGGATCAAAGACATCTTTGATTGCCATTTGCGCCTCCAGATCCGCGGGGTCATATTGCACGGTCATCAGGTCACGCTTTTCGATGCCCACGCCATGTTCGCCGGTCAGGCAACCGCCAACCTCGACGCAAAGTTTCAGCACCTCAGCGCCAAATGCTTCACAAATCTCAAGGTCACCAGGCTTGTTGGCGTCATACAGGATCAGCGGGTGCATATTGCCGTCGCCTGCGTGGAACACATTGCCGACGCCAAGACCATAGTGTTTGGACATCTCGCCAATCCGCTTCAGCACATAGGGCAATGAGGACACCGGGATTGTCCCATCCAGACACATATAGTCAGAGACTTTTCCAATGGCGCTGAAGGCAGCCTTGCGGCCCGCCCAGATGCGCGCCGCCTCATCAGGTGATTGCGCCTCGCGCAGTTCAACAGGGTTGTGCTTTGCGGCGATGGTCTTGATCCGGGCCAGTTGATCGTCAATCTCGGCCTCAGAACCTTCGACCTCCACAATCAGCAGCGCTTCACATTCGGGGTAGCCCGCACCAGAAAATTCTTCACAGACACCGATCAGCATCGCGTCCATATATTCGATAGCGACTGGTAGAATACCCGCCTTGATGATGTCCGACACAACCTGACCGGCAGTTTCAGCACTGTCGTAGCCCATCAGCACCGGGCGGGCGCCTTCAGGTTTGTGCAGGATGCGCAAAGTCGCCTCAGTTACGACACCAAGCTGGCCTTCTGATCCGCAGATGACACCCAGCACGTCCAGCCCTGCGGCATCCAGATGCGCGCCACCCACATCGACGATCGTGCCATCCATCATCACCATGGTGACGCCCATCAGATTATTGGTGGTGACGCCGTATTTCAGGCAATGCGCCCCGCCAGAGTTCATCGCGATATTACCAGCGATGGCACAGGCAAGTTGGCTGGACGGATCAGGTGCGTAAAAGAACCCTTCCGCCTCAACCGCGCCGGTGACCGACAGGTTGGTCCGCCCGGTTTGCACCCTGATGTAGCGATCAGCGTAGTTGGTTTCGATCACGCCATTCATCCTGGCCACGCCAAGGATCACGCAATCGGCCGTGGGCAATGCGCCACCGGCCAGTGATGTGCCAGAGCCGCGTGGAACCACCGGCACGCCCATCTCGTGGCAAATCTTTAGCGCCGCGGAAACTTCAGCGGTATTGGCCGGCAGGATGGCGCAAAGTGGCGGGCACCTATATGCGGTCAGCGCGTCGCATTCATAGGCGCGCGTCTGGCTTTCATCCGAGATCACAGCGTTGTCTGGCAGCACTTCTTTCAGCCGCGCGACGATCTGTTCCTTGCGGGCCAACACACGGGTACTTGGGGGGGGCATTTCCATCTGGCGACTCCCAATCACAAAATTGGTAAAAATATATTACCAATTTTGTGATGTGGCAAGTCCAATGTCAAAACGCTACACCAACGGTCATGAGAATTATTGACCATCTGACCCTTCTGTCCCCGCTCGATTTATGTGCTGTCGGCCTGCTAGTCTTTGTCTGGTTTGTGATTGGTTGGCTGATCGAACACCCTGGCGCCAAGCGCCCCTCGGTGACCATGCTCATGTCGGAAGAGCGGCGCACATGGATGAAGGTCTTTGTGACGCGTGATCCACGTATCTTTGACAGCCAGATTCTTGCCAGCTTGCGGCAAGGTACGGCCTTTTTTGCATCCACCTGCCTGTTGGCTGTGGGTGGTGTTCTGGCACTTGCCGGAAACACTGAACCGCTTAGCGGATTGGCCGCGGAAGTGACCGAAATGCCTGTGCCGGTCTTGCTCTTTCAGCTGAAACTGGGGCTGGTGGCGCTTTTTCTGACCAACGCCTTCCTGAAATTCGTCTGGGCCAATCGCGTTTTTGGGTACTGCGCTGTCCTGATGGCCGCAGTGCCCAACGATCCCAACGACACCGCTGCGCACCCGCGTGCGGCGCAGGCAGCGGAACTGAATATCCGGGCTGCTATCAACTTTAACCGCGGTTTGCGGGGCATGTATTTTGCCATGGGCGCATTGGCCTGGCTACTGGGGGCCATCGCGCTGATCATCGCGACGTTGATTGTGCTCTGGGTTTTGTGGTCACGTGAATTTGCGTCACTGCCCCGTTCAATTCTGCTAAAAGACACATCATGAGATATCTTGCCCTGATGGCCTGCCTCGCAGGCCCCGCCTTTGCCGAGGCACCCGTTGTCAAGGCAGTGACGATCAACGGATCCAGCATCAGCGTAACCTTGTCACATCCTGACACGGGCTGGGATCACTATGCCGACGGGTGGGAGGTATTGGATGCCGATGGCAACAGCCTCGGCATTCGCGAGCTTGCGCATCCACATGTGCATGAACAGCCCTTCACCCGGTCACTGTCCGGGATAACTATCCCGGAAGGGACAACGGTTCTTTATGTGCGGGCGCGTTGCAATGTTGACGGGTGGTCAGAGACGCTGTTTGAGGTGATCCTGGACCAGTAAGGGCTTAGGGATCAACAAGTTGGAAGTCCGCCACAAGCGGGTAGTGATCAGTTGGCCATTCGCCTGCATATTTCTTACGCAAGACAACGGGGGTGCCAATCAGTTGGGCATGATCTGTTGTCGCGATATGATCGACTGCGCCAAACAGGTTGATGCCCCGGTTGAAGTGATAGGTTGATCCGCTTACCGGGACGAACGACAGACCGGTGTCTTCAAGGGCTCTGACCAATCGGTCACCCAAACGTGCATTCAGATCCCCAATCACAAAAAGCGCTTCGCGGTCCGCGATCCAAGGCGCGATGCGCTCTGCAACCAGCGCGATCGACTTTTGGCGGTTCGACAGGCTGGCATAATCCGTGTGGATATTCACCACCCGAAACACCGCGCCGCTTGTCTGATCTTCAAATTGCGCCCAAGACGCAAAGGCAGGGTAGGAGCCGTTGAAGGTCCGCGAATAGATCACGTCAGGTGTTTCTGAGAAAAAGAACCAGCCTTGATCCAGTATCGTCAATTTGTCAGTGCGGTAGAGGATCGGCTGCGTGGATGGGAAGGCAGACGGGTTACCCACGGCGGCGGCTGCATAGCGGGGGTTATTTGCCAGCAGCCAGTCCAGCGTCAGGTTGGTATCATTGCCGCTGCCTCTGGCAAAGCTTTCCATTTCCTGAAACCCAATGACATCGGCATCCATGTCCTTGAAGGCCAAATCCATGGGCCCCTTCCTGCGGTCCCAATCGCCGACTGACCAGGGGCCAGTTTCCTGACCCAGGATGATGTAGTGGACGTTGTAGGTTGCCACACGAAGCGTTTGCGCATCATTTGGTGCCAGCGCCGCGTTGCCGGAGTTGCGTATCGTTTGGCACCCAACCAAGGCGACCACGCCAAGCAGGATCAAGGAGGAGACTTTGAGGACCGTGCCCAACATCACCAAACCCCTGATCTACCGCCGACCTTCGCGCAGCCATGCGCCGACGATCATCAACGCGGCCAGCAGAAGATAGGCCCACGACGGCAGCAGGGAGTTGATGCTGATATCAGCCGTCCGGTACGCCCCGCGCGGTGTGATCCCAATCCAGCCGCGGCCAGCCGCGGGTCGGCCCTCGCGCACCAAACGGATGCTCACTTCGCCATCGCTGACCTTTGCAACACCGCCACCAGTACTGTCGACCAGCGGTTGCAACGCCTCAGCGCTTGCGATGGTTTGCTCAAACTCGCGCGGGGCTGATGGCCCCAGTGCGATCACGGCGATTTCTTCACCATCGTCCAGACGGTAAAGGCCGATCTCGGGCGCGTCCCACAGGGCCTCAAACCGGCCCGGCGATACTTCTTCAAGCGTCAGCACTGTCTCGGACCCATCCGGATGCGTCACTGTCACATCACCGGTTTCCAGATCAAGCGTGCGCCGGATGATCCGCATCTTTTGGCCTGTCGGCTCAACCCAAAGCGCCTCTTCCTCAAGCTCTGGTTCCTTCATCATCCAATGGGCCAGACGGCGCAGCAGTTCCAACTGCGGGCCGCCGCCTTCATAGCCGCGGTCCCACAGCCAGGATTGATCCGAGGCCATCAGTGAAACACGCCCCTCGCCAATCCGGTTGAGGATCAAAAGTGGGCGGTCATCGAGGCCGGACATGACGGTTGTTGCGGCCTCTGGCACCAATACGTCAATAAGGCGGAACCATCGGCCCCAGCCGGGGCCATCGCCATTGGGGTTGGGCGACAACCGATCCAGTCCCTCGGTGACCGGATGACGTTGCCCGATGTCGGTCAACTGTGGGACAAACCCTTGTTCAAAGACTCGCGCCGTTGGCGCACCGGGCAGGATGTCCCCCAATGGTGAACGGTAGATGCTGTCGGCAGAACCATATTCCGGTCCGGATGAAATCAGCACCGCACCACCCTGTTCGACATAATCGCGGATATTATCAAAGTAGCCGCTGGGAAGGATGCCCCGGCGGCGATAACGATCAAAGATAATCAGATCAAAGTCGTTGATTTTCTCAAGGAACAGCTCTCGGGTCGGGAAAGCGATCAGCGACAGCTCATTCACTGGTGCGCCGTCCTGCTTTTCAGGGGGGCGCAGAATGGTGAAATGCACCAGATCCACAGCGGAATCCGATTTGAGCAGGTTGCGCCAGGTCCGTTCCCCCGGATGCGGCTCGCCCGAGACAAGTAGCACGCGCAGACGGTCGCGCACGCCATTGATCTGGACGACGGCCGCGTTGTTGCGGTTGGTCAGCTCTCCTTCTGCGACCGGAATGTTGAATTGCAGCACATTCATCCCGCCATGTGGCAATGAGATGGGCAATTGAATATCCTGACCAACAGGCACCTGCACCACGATGGGTGTATCCCCGTCAATAGAGATCGACAGAGGCACAGACGTGCTTTCGGGCGCGGCCCCTTGATCTTCGACGCGCAGCGTCAGGTTGATCTCCTCCCCCAGGATGGCAAAGGCAGGTGCATTTTCGACGACCAGGCGGCGATCCCAATCCTTGGGCTCTCCGGTCAGCAAAGTGTGCAGTGGGGCAGGCAGGGCTGGTGCCCTTTCGATGTCATGCAAACGCCCGTCGGTCACAAGGATGATGCCCGCGATGCGCGCTTGCGGTTCTTCCGCCAAAGCCTCTGACAGGGCGGTCATGAGGGTTGTACCCAGATCGCCTTCGGCATCACCCAATGTGACGGTGCGTAGTTCGGTATTGGGTTGGCGCGCCAGTTCCGCCGTGACATTGTCAATGGCCGCCGCATTCTGATCGGGCCTGTCGCCAATACGCTGGCTGGCACTTTCATCGATCACAAGCATGACGATATCGGTCAGCGGTTCGCGGTCTTCTTGCTGAATGGCAGGGTTGGCCAAAGCCGTAAGCAGAACAAGCCCGGCCAACCCGCGCAACCACCAACCCGGCAAACGCCGCCAGATCGCAAGAACGAGCGCCAGCGCCGCCAGCGCCGCCACTGCCAACAGCACCACCATGGGCACCAGAGGATCAAGGATCAACGTGCCCGTCATCACTGTCCCAGCCGATCCAGCAGATCAGGGACATGCACCTGATCTGACTTATAGTTGCCCGTCAGCACATGCATGATGACGTTCACACCAAAGCGCAGCGCAATTTCGCGCTGTCTTTCGCCTGACCTGCCGCGCCCGACAGGAAACATGCGCCGTCCGTTGTTATCAACGGCCCAGGCACGCGCCCAGTCGTTGCCGCCGATGATCACCGGGGTCACCCCGTCATTGAGATTGCGGAAGGGCATCCCTTCAACCTGTTCGGCCCCGATGGGGGCGGCTTCGACCCAGACATCGCGGTTGGCATAGCGTCCCGGAAAATCCTGTAGCAGATAGAAGGTGCGGGTCAGAACATGGTCTGACGGGATCGGCTCCAGCGGTGGGATATCAAGAGAGCGGGCGATGGCCTGCAGCTTGCGCCCTTCGGGAGAACCAGAGCCAAAGCGCGCGGTATCGGCATCACGGGTATCAAACATGATCATCCCACCGGATCGCAGGTATCGGTTCAGCTTGCCATAAGCCGCGCGGCTGGGCAGTGGTTGATCGGCTGTGACGGGCCAATAGAGGATCGGAAAAAAGGACAGTTCGTCGGTTTCAAGGTTCACGCCCAAGGGTGCCGCCGGCTCGATCGAGGTGCGGCGGAACAGCGTCTGCGACAGGCCACGCAGGCCAGCCTCTGCGATTTCATCAGTCTCCCGATCGCCCGTCAAGACATGGGCCAGGACAACTTCAGACGTGGCACGCAGCGCAAATTCTTCTGCTGTTTGCGCCTCTGCCTGCGGTGTGAGCAAGAGCATCAGAGCCGCCGCTGCTGCAACATCTGCGCGCGGTCCGCGCAGCCTGCCGCCGATGGCAAGTGAGGCGATCACATCAAGTAACAGCAAAAACACGGTTGCACTGAGAAGCCAGCCCTTCAGCGCTGTTTCGCGCACGACGGCCATCCCCTCAATCGCAATCCTTGTAGGCCAGGCCGCCACATCCAGCGTGGTTTCAGGTCCGATCACATTGACGGCCAACTGCCTGTCGCCCCCGGTATATAGCCCCGGTTGCAGTGTGGCGCTTGGAACGCCAGCGGCCAGCTCTTCACCTGCGACCCCGGGCAATGTGCTGCCATCTTCGAGCCGCCCAAACGCATTCAGCACCTTGCCAGGCAACCATGTTGTGCCCGCAAGTTCAGCCTCATCGGGCGTGGCGGGCCGTGTTGAAACGGCGAGCCTTTCAAGCATCTGCACGAAAAGACCTGACAACGGTAGGTTTGACCATTCCGCATTCGCCGTCACATGCACCAGAACGATTTGCCCTTCACCGCTTAGCCTGCGCGTGACCAAAGGGGTGCCATCGGTCAGCTGGGCAATCACCCGGTCGGCCAATGTTGGGTCAGGCTGCGCCATAACCTGACTGGTGACGGTGACGTCATCCGGGATAGGCATTCCAAAGAAAGGGCTGTCTTCGGCAAAGGGGGCCAATGTTTTGGGCTCTCCCCAGCTCATCGCGCCTCCAACTGATCGCCCGCCAGAGCGCAGGCGTACAGGCAGCAGCGGATCTTCCTCGATACGGCCTTGATCAGATGCCGCAAGGGCGGGTCCGGCAAACCGTAAGAGCATCCCGCCGCCCTCGACCCATTCCAAAACTGCGTCGCTTTCGCTGCCTGCAAGGCTCGCCACATCGGCGAGAATGATCACGTCAGGATTGGCAAGCAGGATATCGTCTAACGTACCGTCGATAACATCTGCTGTCGGTTCCAGTGCCTCGCGCAGGTAGTAAAGCGGTGAGAGCAGTTCGAGCCCCTCTCGGTCATCGCGACCGGCAATCAGCGCAACTTCTCGCCTTTTGAGCGCATCGTCCGTCAGGCTCACCGCACCGGCGGAGCGGGTGTCGCCAACCTCAAACCGGGTGATGCGGTTGCGCAACTCAGGTGGAAGCACCATTGCGGTGTCCGCAATCGGCTCTCCGGGGGCAAAGGCCAAGGGAACCGTGGCAAGCTGCCGCTCAACACCCGCGGGGTCCAGCCCGACGGCGGTGACGGTTGTATCAAGTGGATTGCCAATGGGTGAGCGGGTGGCCGAGACTAGCACTTCACCGTTCTCAAACCGGGCAGGGCGCAGGCCGACGATCTGGCGGGGGGTCTGAAAGACCGTCACCGCTCCGCGTTCTTCCAAGGCAGCGAGCAGATCGGTCCGCCCTTCCCAATCCAGGCCATCGGAGATCCAATAGGTTTCAAAACGCGTATTGCTTTGGGCGACCCAGGCGGCAACATCAGAGGGTTGCCAAGGCTGCGGTTGGATATTGGGCAAACGGTTTTGCCAATCGTTGGGCGCAGCAAAGGGAATGCCACCAACAGGCAAGTCATTCAGGTTGATGACTGCCGCACGTCGGTCCGCCAATGCCGCTTCGGACAAAAGCGTGTCAACACGGTCGATGCGGGCTTGCCAGCTGGGGGCACCGGCCCATGATCCATCCAGGATGATGACCAAATCGCCAGTCCCGCTGCGCGCGTTTTGTGGGTTCAGGACGGGGCCTGCAAATCCGATAATCGCCGCCGCAACGGCCAGGATGCGCAACAGCAGCAGCCACCAGGGCGTGCGGTCGGTTTGGTTGTCGTCATCTGTCAGACCAAGCAGTAAGGCGACACCGGGGAATTGCCGGCGGATCGGGGCGGGCGGAACAGCACGCAATAAGATCCACAGGATCGGCAACGCGATGAGGCCAAGCAGCAGCCATGGTGCGGCAAAACCTATAGGACCAATGGACCACATCAGGCGTGATGCTCCAACGCGCCGTAAAGCCAGAGCAGTGCATGTGTGGCGCTTTGCCCGGTATGGTGTGTCTGGAATTGCCAGCCTGTGGTGCGCGCCAGATGTTGCAGGCGGTCCTTGCGGGCGGCCAGCCTGTCCAGATAACGGGATTTCAGCTCACGCGCTTTGAGCGTTTCATGTTGAAGCGTCCCTGTCATGCTTTCAAAGATGGTGCGGCCATCAAAAGGAAAGGCCTCTTCCTGTGGATCGAGGACTTGCAGCAAGGCACCACCAACGCCGCGATCAGCTGCGCGCAATAGTGCGTCTTCAATCGGTTGGATGTCGCCAAGAAAGTCACTGACAAAGAACGCGCGCGAATGTGGCAGCATGCCTTGCGCCTCTGGCGCGCCATAGTCGGCATCGCTGTCTTGCGACAAAAGCTGCGCCATTTGCATCAGCTGTGCTTCGCCTCGGCGTGGTGGCAGGCGCAGGCCGGTCAACCCGACACGCTCTCCGCCGCGCGCCAGCAGAATTGCGGTGGCCAGCCCCAGCGTGCGGGCGCGTTCTGCCTTGGTCGGCAAGTTGTCATCAGAGCGAAAAGACATTGACGCCGCCTGATCCACCCAAAGCAGAACGGACTGCGCAATCTGCCATTCCTTGTCCTGCACAAAATTGGCATCTGACCGGGCCGAGCGCCGCCAGTCGATACTGCGGGCCGCATCATGGGGCTGTGCGGGGCGGTACTGCCAGAAGGTATCGCCGGTTCCGGCCCGCCTGCGCCCATGATCCCCCAAAAGAACAGTCGCCGCCAGATGCTCGGCCTCTGCCAGAAGCGGGGGCAGCGGCGCGGCAAGCGCCTCGGCTGCGGATCTCAGGGTGAGGGGTGTGCTCATGCGGCAGAGGCCACCGTTGTGATCTGATCCGCGACGGTGTTGATGACGTGATGAATGCTCTCACCGCGTGCACGGGCCGCAAAGGACAGTGCCATGCGGTGTTCCAGCACGGGCACGGCCATTGCGCGCACATCTTCGGCAGAGGGGGCAAGGCGTCCTTCCAGCAGCGCCTGCGCCCGCACCGTCAGCATCAGTGCTTGTGCGGCACGCGGGCCGGGCCCCCAACTGACATTCTGGCGTACCAGATCGGGTGCGCTGGCATCATCAGGGCGGCAGGCACGGACAAGATCAAGGATCATCTCGACGATGTTCTCGCCCACTGGCATGCGGCGCAGCACTGTCTGGGCATCAAGCAATTCCTGCGCTGTGAAGACTTCCTGTGATTGCGCATCCTCAACACCGGTTGTGGCAATCAGAATGTCCTTTTCGGTGTCGCGGTCGGGGTAGGGTACATCGATCTGCACGAGGAAGCGGTCAAGCTGCGCTTCAGGGAGCGGATATGTGCCCTCCTGCTCAATCGGGTTTTGCGTGGCCAGTACATGGAAAGGCACGCCCAATGCGCGATGTTCGCCTGCGATGGTGACCTCTTTTTCCTGCATGGCTTGCAACAGTGCCGATTGGGTCCGGGGCGAGGCGCGGTTAATCTCATCGGCCATCAGAAGCTGGCAAAAAACCGGCCCTTCGATAAAGCGAAAGGCGCGCTTGCCATCGTCAGTTGTCTCTAACACCTCAGAGCCAAGAATATCCGCAGGCATCAGATCCGGGGTGAATTGAATGCGGTTGCCCTTCAACCCCATCACCGTTGAGAGCGTATCCACTAGGCGCGTCTTGCCCAGACCGGGCAGGCCAACCAACACCGCATGTCCCCCGCAGATCAGGGCGGTCAGGGTCAGGTCAACAACGCGGGCCTGGCCGATAAACCGGGCTGCGATACTGCTGCGCGCCTCAATCAGCTTTGTGCCCAGTTCTTCGATTTGGGCAACAAGATCGGTCTCAGCGGCCATGACATTCCTCCGGTTCAGCTATATCTTTATAGGAACAGATAATTGCATGACACCCAATGGCAAAAACAATGACTACACAAAAGATTGTGACCCCATCCGCAGAAAGCCTCGCGCAAAGTGCGCGTGCCGCCCAAATAGGTGGTTTGCCGCCGGTGCATTTGTGGAACCCGCCTCATTGCGGGCATATCGACATGCGGATCGCACGGGATGGCACATGGTTCTACATGGGCGCGCCGATCGGCAGGCCTGAGCTGGTGCGCCTGTTTTCGACCATTTTGCGCAGGGATGGCGATGATTATGTACTTGTAACACCGGTTGAAAAGGTCGGAATCACAGTCGATGACGCGCCATTTGTTGCCGTCGATTTCAACAAGCAGGGTGAGGGGCTCGCCTTTGAAACCAACGTCGGCGATGTCATGATCGCCGGGCCTGACCACCCAATCCGCGTTGAACGTGACCCCGAAACAGGTGAACCGTCGCCCTACATTCTGGTGCGTGCCAACCTCGAAGCCCTGATCGACCGCAAGTCATTCTACCGTCTGGTCGAACTTTGCGAACATGACGATCATGCGGGCAGCCGTTGGTTTGGGATCCGCTCTGACGGTGTCTTTTTTCCGATCATTCCGTCGGATGAACTGCCCTGATCAGGCGCGCTTGGCGTTGCGCGGCATTTTGGTGACGCCATAGGCCTTGCGGGCCGTGACAAGGCGTAAGTCCTCTGGGTCCATGCCCATAGACAGGATCGTCTCGCGATCATAGCGCGCGCGGGCGGCTTCTGGATCATGTGGTGTGCCCATCAGGCGATCAATCCAGCCCATGCCAAAGCTGACGTGGAATGTGGCCTCGTGGTCTTGAAAGTGATGGGCAAGATGCGTGCGCGTGATCCGCTGCCCAAACCAGCCCTTTTTGACGTTCAGGTGCGCCAACGTGTGGCAGAATTCATAAAAGGCAAAGGCACTGACCGACCCCAGAAAGAGCGCGACAAAACCAAAGAGCGCCGCCGCCTGAAACCCGACAAATGGCCAGAGGATCACAGTGTGCAACGCAACCGAGATGAGACCAAACCGCACCGGATACCAATGATCATCGCCGGTAAAGAACTCGGCATCCGATGGGAATTCGTGGTGCCCGATGTGGCTGCGGTACAGCGCATTGAACACACCCTGGTCAGTGGGCGGTTCGCGGTGCAACAAAAAGCGGTGCATCGCATATTCCACAAAGAATTGCATGATGACACCATAGACCACCGCCAGGATCATCCAGGGCGAAAAGAAAATGACAAAACAGCCAAGAGCGGCCAACCAGAAGGGCAACAGACGTTGCAAGCTGCCCATGTGCATCAGCACACGTAAAGTTGCGATCATGCGGGCCTCCTTAATGACATGATGCAAAGATACGATTGACCAATAGATCAGGCAACGCCGACGCGGCGTCACCGGCGCAGCGCAGATGGGTGTTCAATGCATGGAGACGGGGCTAGCATCGGCGCAGGGTTCCCCCCAAGGGACAGCTGTCGAGAGTATATGATGCCAAAGTTCTGCGCAAATCTGACATGGCTTTTCACTGAACTGCCATTTCTCGAGCGGATTGCCGCTGCGAAAGAGGCCGGGTTTGACGGGGTTGAGGTGCTCTTTCCCTATGATGTGAACGCGCAGGACATCGTGAATGAACTGGTCCGCCATGAGGTCGCGATGGTGCTGATCAACTGCCCGCCGCCCAATTACACCGGCGGACCACAAGGGTTTGCGGCGGTGCCGGGGTTGGAGGACCGGTTTCGCAAAGATTTCCACCGGGCACTGCGCTATGCGAAGACGCTGGGCGCGCAGCATCTGCATATCATGGCCGGGGTTGCCGAAGGGCCAGAGGCCAAGGAGGCGTTCCTGACCAACCTGCGCTGGGCCGCTGCCGAAGCACCAAAGCAAAGCCTAACGATTGAACCGATCAACAGCGACACGATGCCCGGCTATTTCCTGAATGATTTTGATTTGGGACGCGAGATTGTCACGAACGTGGGCGCGCCAAACCTGCGTTTGCAATTTGACGCCTTTCATGCAGCCAAGATCACGGGCGATGTTGCGGGGACGTGGGCCGCAATGCGCGATATTGCAGCGCATATTCAGGTCGCGCAGATGCCCGACAGGGGCGAACCTGATCAGGGCGAGATCGACTACCCTGCCTTTTTTGACGTGTTGGACCGACAGGTCTACACAGGTTGGGTGTCAGGTGAATACAAGCCACGCAAAACCACAGATGTGGGGCTAAACTGGATCGTAGGCTAGGCGGGATGCCGTGCGCGAACGGTATTGCGGTGGTGTCATTCTGATCTGCCTCAGAATGTGTAATGCTGAAGGTTAACATGTTGAAAGCCGCATGTGGCTGCGCTGGCTTTGAGGCACTTGTTGGGCGTTGCCCAAGAGCGCATGCGCCTTCACTGCACTGCTGACGTGATGCTGATTGTGCAAAGTCCGCTCTCCTGAAAACATGCTGACACAACGCTGTCAGGAGGGGTATGATTAAACAGCCTCATCAACCAATTCGTAAGGAGATGAGACATGGCTGATCGTGCAGTTATCGTTTGGGGTGAAATCCCTGTCACCGACATGGAAAAGTCTGTGGTGTTCTACAATGAGGTTTTTGGGTACGACATGAAGATCGACAACTCAGGCCCCAACCCCATGGCCGTTTTGGGTGGATCGGAGAACACCGCGGGCGCGCATCTTTACCCCGGAAAGCCTGCGCCAGATAGCGGCAATACCATCCATCTGGGCGTTGCTGGCAGTCTTGAAGACGGTATGGCCCGTTGCACCAAGGCTGGTGGCGAAGTTGTGAGCCCTCCTATCACAATCCCCGCAGGGCGGTTTGCCTATGCCAAAGACCTTGATGGCAATTCCATCGGGTTGTTCGAGGCTGCAGGCTAAATGCGCCGCGCCGACCGCCTCTTTCAGATATTGCAGTTCCTGCGGGGCGGTCGGCTGACCACAGCTGCGCAATTGGCCGAAAAACTGGAGGTGACACCACGCACGATCTACCGCGATATCGCCCATTTGATTGGATCTGGCGTGCCGATCGAAGGCGAGGCGGGCGTTGGGTATTTGATGCGCGATGGCTACGACCTGCCGCCATTGATGTTCAATCAGGATGAGATCGTGGCATTGGTTGCCGCCGCGCGAATTCTGCAGACCTGGGGTGGGACTAAAATGGCCGCGGCGGCGCAAGAGGCGCTGGTCAAGATCGATGCAGTGCTGCCACCTGCGGCCCGTCAACAGGTGGGGCAGGTCAATGTGCATGTCATGGACATGCCATGGACGCGCGGCAACTGGCGCGACCACCTTGACAGGTTTGAGGCCGCATCAGAAAGCCAGACCCGTCTGGACATGACCTATGAGGACGAGCAGGGGCGCCAGACCGCGCGGGTTGTCCGACCTTTGGGCGTCTGGTTCTGGGGCAAGGTCTGGACAGCGGTTTGTTGGTGCGAGCTACGCGATGATTTTCGGATGTTTCGGCTGGATCGGATTTCAAAGGTGTCCGAGCTGGACCGTTTCCGCCCGGAGAAGCATCAGACCTTGCGGGCATTCTATGAAACTGAAGCCTACAGACACTGAATTCATCACAAAAGTGTAGGGTGGCTTTGGGCGCGTGATGACGTAAGCCTCGTTTGTAGAACGATCAGGTTTGATGAAGCGTGATGGATCGGCGGAGATTTTTGGCGGGCGGATGCGTGCTGCTTGCGGCACCAGCGGTCGCCCAGGTGAATTCATGGGGTGATGTGGCTGCTGCGGCGCGTGGCCTTGAACAGTGCCGGGCCATAGTGGTCCGGCAATCCGGCCTGACCGTTCTGTCAGAGGTGTTTCGTGGCCCGGGCATCAATCGCCCCGTTCCGATTAAATCTGTCTCGAAAACCTTTGTTGCCGCATTGACCGGTGCCGCGCTTGATCGCGGAGAGCTCTCCTCTCTTGACGTGACACTGGGGCAGGTTGCGCCGCAGCTCATTCCCGGTGGTGCGGACCCGCGTGTGGCCGATATCAGCATCGAAAACCTGATCACGATGCAGGCCGGGCTGGAACGCACCTCAGGCGCCAACTATGGCCCATGGGTCAGCAGCCGCGATTGGGTGGCCGACGCGCTGAGCCGCCCCATTGTCGCCGAGCCGGGGTCGCGGATGCTCTATTCCACCGGATCGTTTCATGTTTTGGGCGCGGTGTTGTCCGAGGTGTCAGGTTTGTCGCTTCTGGAACTGGCCCGTCAGCGTCTGGGTGGCCCGCTGGGGTTCGATATCCCGGCATGGATCCGTGACCCACAGGGCCGTTATCTCGGTGGGAATGAAATGGCGCTGACCCTGGACGCCATGGGGCGATTTGGTGAAATGTATCGTCAGAACGGTCGTTTTGATGGGGTGCAGGTGTTGAGTGCGGATTGGATTGAACAGTCCATGCAACCCCGGACGTGGTCTGCATTTTCAGGGTTGAACTACGGCTACGGTTGGTTTTTGGGGCAGCGCTCGGGTGTGAACTATGCCTTGGCCCGCGGATATGGAGGGCAGATCATCTGCGTCGCACCCGATGTGGCGCTGACTGTCGCCTTGACCTCCGACCCGACGCTGCCTGCGCGTAGCGGCGGGCACTTTGGTGATTTGCAGCGGTTGATACAGCATCAGATTCTGCCGTTGGCACAACAGCAGATGGGGTAAGGTGGATCATGACCCACCTTACATCCTGCCGCTATTGTGACAGGCTTTGGGCCAGCCGCATCAACTGCACAGCTTCGGTGCGATAGCCAAAGGCGTCCTCGCCACGGTTGGCAGTGGCCAAGGCAATCGCGTCGTCATAGTCCCAGTCACCCAAGTACTGCGGGTTCCGCAAAAGCTGCCCGAACCCCGCAATAGCAGTGGCGAAGCCGGCCTCGCTCCCCAACCCACCGTGATGCATGATCGGCACTTCAATCAGCTGGCTGACTGCTTCACCCGGTGCCTTATAGCGCAGCTTGAGAAATCCAAGCTCGTCTGAACCAACTGCTGCGGTACGGGGCGCATAGCGCAGCGGATCGCTCAGTTGCGCGGGGCTGCCCACCGGCGTCACTTCGTAAATCGCTGTCACCGCATGCCCGGCCCCCAGTTCACCTGCATCCACGGCATCATTGTTGAAATCCTCGCGCCGCAGCGCACGTGTTTCATAGCCGATAAGGCGGTATTCAGCGATCTGTGCGGGATTGAATTCAACCTGTACCTTCACGTCGCCGGCAATTGGGAAAAGCGCACCGGACAGTTGATCAACCAGCACTTTCTGCGCTTCAGACAGCGTATCGATGTAAGCGGCCGTGCCGTTCCCGTTTTGCGCCAGCGCCTGCATCGTGGCATCGTCCAGGTTGCCCCGGCCAAAGCCCAGCACGCTCAGATAGGTGCCTGTTGCGCGCTTATCGGCGATAAAGTCGGTCAATGCATTGGGGTCGCTCAGCCCGACGTTGAAATCACCGTCGGTGGCCAGAATGATCCGGCTGACCTCGCCGTTATCGGCCATACTTTCAGCCACGCTGTAGGCTTGCTCCAAACCGCCTTGCCCGTTGGTTGAGCCACCGGCGCCAAGCGACTGCATCGCACGCAGGATGGCTGCCCTTTCCGATGCGGCGGTTGGCGCCAGAACCTGTCCGGCACTGCCCGCGTATTCGACGATGGCCACCTGATCCTCGGGGCGTAGCTGGTCCAGCATCAAACGGAAGGATTGCTTGAGCAGGGGCAGTTTGGTGGGATCGTCCATGGACCCGGAGGTATCGATCAGAAAAACAAGGTTCAGCGGCGGACGATCAGCAATCGCAGGCACCCGGCCTTGCAGGGCGATGTGAACCAGCTGGGTATCCGCGTTCCAAGGCGTCTGGAAGGTGGACACGGTGGGCCGGAACGGTGCCTCATGCGCATCGGGTGCGGCGTAATCATAGGGGAAGTAGTTGATCATCTCCTCGATCCTGACGGCCTCTGATGGGGGCAGCTGACCCCGCATCAAGGACGAACGGACGACGGCGTATGAGGCGGTGTCGACGTCGATTGAAAAGGTCGAAACCGGGGTTTCAGCTGCAATTTGCAGCGGGTTGCTGTCGGCGTTGGCGAAGGCTTCGGTGTCAGGGACAGGCGCCACGAATTGGTCATCGCTTGGCGCGACCACCGCCGGAGCGGCAAGCAAAGCCTGTGCTGGTGCAACCTGCTGGGTGATCCGCGTCCGGGATGTGGATGGAGCTGTGTTTTTGGCGACCTCAGCCCCCAGCGCAGCGGAGGCCCGTTCGGTTATCTCGGCCTGAGGCGGCGTGGATGGCTCAAGTGCCCCCCCAGACACCACGACTTCCGGCGCATCAGAAAAGTTTTCAAAGGCGACGTCTGCTTCCGGTGTCTTCAGTACCGCGTCTCCGCCTGCCGATGCCAGAGGAGCGTCATCGCTGGCCCGCAGTTCACCAGCAGATGCCTCCTCGACGGCCGTGCTACCCAATGCGCCATCAAATTCTGTCATCGTGATCTGCGGTGGTGATGGCGGGCGCAGCAAATCCTGCCCTTGCGGTGTCAAGATCAGAAAACCACAGGCGACCAATGCGGTTGTCGCGGTCAGCCCGCCTTTGGATGTCATTGCGTTCATCATCGTCTTCACTCCTGTCCAGAGGCCCTTGGGGCCGGTTACAGCAGTGGGACGCGCCTCATCACGTGATCCTTGGAGCGCGTCGAAGTTTCTTTGCGCAAGCGCGAGGTTTTCGGCACGGCGTGCAGCGTCCGGGCGCGGGGTCGCCGCATCCAGCAGGGATTTCAGATCGTCGAGGTCATCGGTCATGTCATGTCCTCCTTTTGCTTGATCGCGCGCAGCATTTTTTTGGCCTCCGAGATGCGCCAGCTGACCGTGCCTTCCGAGATACCCAGAACCTCAGCCGCTTGAGCATGGGTCATGTCGTCCAGAATCAGCGCCAGCGTATCGCGCAGATCATCGCCAAGCTGGTTCATAGCCGCGGTCAGCCAATCAAGTTGCGCGTGCGTTTCGCGATTGGCAGCGGTCCGGTTGCTTTCCCAATCGCCCCAGCCCTCGGTCGCCTTCGTATAGGTCGCCCGTTTACGGCGGCGGTCATGGGCGGCATTGACGGCAACCCGGTATAGCCATGTCGTGACCTTTGCGCGGCGCTGATAGCTGCCAAGCTTGGCAGGTAGCGCTGCACAGATGTCCTGTGTCAGGTCTTCGGCATCACTGCGCGCGCCGGTCAGGCGAAAGCAAAACGCAAAAAGCCGGTCATAGTGCCGGTCCAGCAGGCTGCTGAACGCAGCAGCATCGCCGCCGGCGGCGGCTTCGGCCAGGTCCTCATCGCTTGTCATCATGCGCATCACGGTGGTTGGACGCACGCCATTGGTCAATCCTTGGCGCTGCGTGAAATTTTGTGCAAATACGCATATCGTCTGCCGCTGTACCTAGAGGGCGGCCCGCAGCGAGGTCACCAGCGCATCCATATCCGGGTCCATTTTGATTGACTGGGCCTTGCGGCGATGCCAATCCACCGCCTTTTCATGCAGTTCTGCCAAAACCTTGTCAGATTTGAGCTCTGCCAAAAGCGCGCCAGATGCCTTGGCGTAGCGGTTGATCGTCAGATCAGTTTCGTCGTTGTGATTGAACCGCTCCCAATACTCCATCCCGATGGTTTGACTGGTGTGATTGGCCCGCCCACGCGCGCGTTGCACCAGATAACTGTCCAGTGATTTGAGCGCGTAGTGATTGACCTGCGCCTTTTCAAAAACGGGTGGGTGCGCCGTGCGTTCGCCGTCTTTGACATAAGGCGCGCCACCGGGCAGCACCCAGTCGATCTGGCCTGCCATATCGTCCCTTGCGATGGGGGCGTGCAATCCTGCCCGCTGAAACTTGTCCTGATTGGTATATAGTGATTTGACGAATTTGCCTGTCGTCGGGCGCAGCTTTGCATCCCAAGGCAATTCGCCTTTGGTGAATTGTTCGGTCACCGGTTCGTCAACGAAATCCTCGCGCCCGTCCGGTCCAAAATTGCGCCATGGCACCGAAATAACATCCACGTCCTCGCCGGTTTCTGCCACCAGTGCCCGGACTGAGCCATCCCCCATATGAATGTTCAGAAATTCATCGATATCGCAGATAAAGACCCATTTGGCGTCCTTGACGATATCATAGCGGCGGGTCGCCTGACGCAAGGCGCTGCGATGAATGCCGCCGCCGCGCACAATTGTGTTGTGCTGCACGACATACCCCAACTCTTGCAAGCGCAGCAGGATGTCGACGGTTGGATCGGTGCAGTCGTTGGTGCAGACAATGATGTGGTCAAAACCAAGGGTTTTGTAGTGAGCCACCCATTCAAGGATGAACGGCCCCTCGTTCTTCATTGTGGACACAACAGTATAAAGGTCTTTGGCCATCAATCCTCGCTTGGTCCTGTTGCGCCTTGCGGCATTAAACTGAGGTGCAGATGTATTTCATCTCAAGGTAATCCTCAATCCCGTGGCTGGACCCTTCGCGACCCAGGCCGGATTGCTTCACCCCGCCAAATGGGGCCACCTCGGTTGAGATGATGCCGGTGTTCACGCCGACAATCCCGTATTCCAATGCTTCGGCAACCTTGGTCACGCGGCTAAGGTCGTTAGCATAAAAATAGGATGCCAGCCCAAAGATCGTGTCATTGGCCTTGGCAATCACGTCGTCTTCGTCTTCGAACATAAAGAGTGGGGCAAAGGGGCCGAAGGTCTCATCGACGCTCACCAACATGTCGGTCGTGGCGTTGGTTACAATTGTCGGCTCAAAGAATTGCCCGCCATAGGCATGCGGTTTGCCACCTGTCAGGATCTCGCCACCTTTGGACAAGGCGTCATCAAGATGCTCCTGCACCTTATCAACTGCTGCCGGTTCAATCAGTGGGCCAAGCGTTGTGCCGTCTGACAAGCCGTCACCGACATGCAGGTTTTCGACTGCGACCTTCAGTTTTGCGGCAAAGGCATCGTAGACGCCCTTTTGCACATAAATGCGGTTGGCACAGACACAGGTCTGCCCGTTGTTACGAAATTTGCAGGCGATGGCCCCTTCAACGGCGGCATCCAGATCAGCGTCGTCAAAGACGATGAAAGGTGCGTTGCCGCCCAACTCCATGGAACATTTCATGACCTGATCTGCGGCCTGTTTCAGCAGGATGCGTCCGACTTCGGTTGAGCCGGTGAACGTCAGCTTGCGCACAAGCGGGTTCTCGCAGAATTCCTTGCCGACCTGGGACGATGATGTCGATGTCACAACTGACAACAGCCCCTGCGGGATGCCAGCCTCTTCGCCCAGCTTCGCCATGGCCAATGCCGACAGCGGCGTCAGGGACGCCGGACGCACGACAAATGAACACCCCGCAGCCAGGGCGGGGGCAACCTTGCGCGCGATCATCGCATTGGGGAAGTTCCACGGGGTGATGCCAGCGGCCACGCCGATAGGCTGTTTGATCACAGTGATACGCTTGTCGGCCATATGGCCGGGGATCGTTTCACCATAGATGCGCTTGGCCTCTTCACCGAACCATTCCACAAAGGATGCGCCATAGGCGACCTCTCCACGTGCTTCGGCAAGGGGCTTGCCCTGCTCAGCGGTCATGATGATCGCAAGGTCCTCCTGGTTGGCCATCATCAGATCAAACCACCTGCGCAGAACCTTGGCACGGTCTTTCGCAGCAAGAGCGGCCCATGGTTTGCGGGCAACCTCGGCCGCAGCAATCGCCTCTGCCACTTCTGCGCGGGACAGATCAGGGACCTTGGCAATGATGTCGCCCCGCGCGGGGTTTGTCACATCAAACGTCTTGCCGCTGGCTGCTTGTACCCATTTGCCCGCCACAAATGCTTCGGCGCAAACCAATTCAGGGCGTGCCAGCATGGATTTGAGGTTGGTGGTGTCGTCAAGCATGGTAGCCTCCCTTAGGTTTGGCGCTATCTGACCTATGCAAGGGGCTGCCGTAAAGGGGGATGTGATGGATTGGGACGACGCCTACGCAAATGCGGCGCATATCCCCGGGGCCGATGCCTATCCGGGGAAATGGGCTGCCGCCGCCGCGGCCTTTCGCACATCCGTGCGCTGCGAGATTGATTTGCCCTACGGCGAAAGCCCGCGTCAGCGGTTCGATCTTTTTCACCCGGACCGATTGGCCAAAGGCCTGATTGTCTTTGTGCATGGCGGGTATTGGCTGCAGTTTGATAAATCTTTTTGGTCGCATCTTGCAGCAGGGCCTTTGGCGCAGGGGTGGGCAGTGGCGATGCCGTCATATGACCTTTGCCCGGATGTGCGGGTCACCCAAATCGGTGATCAGATCGCGGCTGCCATTCAAAGCGCCAGTGACCGCGCCCTAGGCCCGATCTGCCTGACGGGGCATTCTGCTGGTGGACATCTGGCTGCGTTGATGACAGCGCCACGCATTGGTGCCTGTTGGCAGGATCGTATCGCGCGCGTTGTGCCCATCTCTCCGGTGGCGGATCTTGCACCGCTGATGAGCACCTCAATGAATGCAGATCTGAAGATCGATGAGGAGGAGGCAAAAACACAAAGCCCGGTGCATTTGCCAACGCCCCCAATGCCAGTGACTGTCTGGGTTGGTGCGGATGAACGGCCCGTGTTTCTGGAGCAGGCAGAGGCCCTGCGCACCGCATGGGATTGCACCAAGGTTGTTGCGGAAGGGCGCCATCATTTCAGTGTGATCGAGGATCTGGCAGATCCGAACAGCCCGCTGACCCGCGCGATCACCGGCCCTGGCTGAGCCTTCCTAAAGCATAGGTGCCATTGAGTGGACCTACATGCAATCTCAACATATGGTGTGGTTCAATGAGAAATGCGCGAATCGCGCCCAATATGGATGGGATGTAATGATTGGTTTTGGACGTAGTTTGATGGTGTGCATTGCGTTCGGCGCGCTTGTCGCCTGTGAGCGCTCTGGCAGTGATGATAATGACGTCACGGATGGCGGCATTGATGGTGGCCTTCTGCGTGACGGCGTCGCGAACGTCTGGGTTGACCCGGATGGTTGCCAGCATTGGTATCTCGATGACGGGATCGAAGGATACATGACACCGCGGCTGACGCGCGATGGCAAACCACGATGCCAAGACACCCGGGGCGAGATCATCCTCAAAGACGGAACAAGGGTACCGGCAGAGCCTGAACCGACAAACTCTTGATCAATCATTGATCAAGGATATGAAAAGGCACCGTCTTGCGGTGCCTTTTGCGTTACCGCATCGCGTTAAAGACAGCATCCGTCATGGTGCAATCTCGGATCACATCATCACCGCAGCGGCGCAATTCCAGATCGCGGGTCAGGCAAATGCGGGCCTCCTGGATATGTCCGGATTTGCAGGTGATGGTGATGTGATCGGCCTGCATGCCGGGGTTATCGCGCATGAATGCTTCTTCAATAAGTGCGGCTGGCAAGGTGACGTCGCGGGTGAGTTGGCGAAAGACATCGGGCCGTGTGACCCGCCCATAAGCCTCGCGGGACAGGGCAAAGTAATCGTCTGCCGACAGCCCCGAACACACCCCATGTTTGCGCCATTGATGCCATGCCAGCCCGGATGTACCCATGATGTCTGCCATGGCACCGGTGTCGCTGCGGCTGGGCGGGCGTTCACTGGTTGCGCAATTGGCCGGGTAGCCGCGTTCATACTGCGGCCATAAACCATGCAGAATCCAGCCGAAATCGGCCGCAGCATCACATTGGGGCGAGCCGCGCTCGTCCCCTTCCAGCGCGCACCAATTCGCCGACCAAGAGAGCGACAGCACGTAGTAGTCGAACGCGCCCGCGCGGTCTTGCGCCGCGGCAGGTGGGGACAGCAGACAAAGCAAGGCAAACAGAGTGCGCATTTTAATCTTTCCTATCGGTGCAGCCATCACTATATAGACCTCAAGTTCCCCGACAATGCGAACCCGGCTGTGAAAACAGTCTGCCCAAGCAAGGGCGCGGGAAAGGCTTGTCTGCCGATAAGATGGAGATAGAAATGTCCGATAAACCGATTATGGCCAAAGCCACTGCTGTTTGGCTATGCGACAACACCACCCTGACCTTCAAGCAAATCGCAGACTTCTGCGGCTTTCACGAGTTGGAAGTGCAAGGCATTGCCGATGGCGATGTAGCGGTCGGTGTGAAAGGCTTTGACCCGATTGCGAATAACCAACTGACCCAGGAAGAAATTGATAAGGGCGAGGCCAGCGCGACTTACAAACTGAAGCTAAAGTTTTATGCAGCAGCCGCGGGCGAAGAGAAACGCCGTGGACCGCGCTACACGCCCCTGTCCAAGCGTCAGGACCGTCCGGCGTCAATCTACTGGTTGGTGAAGTTTCACCCAGAGCTGACAGATGGTCAGATCTCCAAACTGGTCGGCACAACCAAGCCAACCATTCAGGCGATCCGCGCGCGCACACACTGGAACATCAACAACATTGAACCGATTGACCCGGTCGCCTTGGGTCTGTGCAAGCAATCCGAACTGGATGCAGCCGTGCAAAAGGCCAACGCCAAAAAAGCCAAAGACGGTGAGGCGATGTCAGATGATGAGCGTCGCAAGCTGGTCAGCACAGAGCAATCACTGAGTATGCCTGCCGAGCCTAAGATGCCAAGTGCCATGGCGGGGCTTGAGACATTCAGCCTGTCTGATCCGCGCGATGATGAGGGCGAAGAAGATACACGCGATGTTTCTGATGCGGACAGCTTCTTTAACTTGCCGGATGATGCTGACAGCGAAGACTGATTGCCCGTGAACAATGGGTTTGCAAAGGGCGTCCCACTGGGGCGCCCTTTTGCTATTCTGGTCGCCGTGCCACGATGAACCGTGCCGAGGCGTTCTTGCCAAAATACCCCGCCTCGATCACATCAAATCCGGCTTTGCGGAAAGTTGCCTCAAGTGTTTGTGCATCAAACACCAGCACATGCGGGGCTTTGCCAAAGAACTGCATCACCTTGATCATCGGTTTGATCAGAAAGTTCATGTCACTCAAGCACGCCGTCTTTGAAATGAAGTAGCCACCAGGTTTGAGCAGGCCACGCAGATGCAGTAGCGTCTTGTCCAGATCATCCACCAGATGCAGGATGCTGAACGCGCAAATGGCATCAAATGGTGCATCGGCCAGTGGCTTTGTAATCTCGGACTGCACGAAATTGATGTTGTGCGGGCCATCGCCTGCAATCTTGTCTTCTGCAATCGACAGCATCTTACCAGAAATATCAGTGGCCGTGATCTGTTTGACTGAGGGTGCAAGCTTGATCGCGGTGCTGCCTGTGCCACATCCAACTTCGAGCAGATGATCCTCGGCATGCAGAAAGCTACGGGTGCGCGTCAGCGTGTCTTCGTAAGCGGTCATATCCTTGACCGGAGAGGCCGCGTATTTCTTCGCAGCTTTGTCCCAAAATGCGGCGGTAGCCATTGATAGATCCTTCTTTGTTATTTCAATCTGGATTTGGCTCAGTATACTCATACATATATGCGATATAAATTGCGAAAATTTGCTGACTGGATATACGTATTTGCATGAATTGGCAGGCTGTTTCATTTGACTGGAACCAGATCAGGGCGTTTCTCGCGACCGCAGAGGAAGGCTCGTTGAGTGCGGCCGCCCGTGCGCTTCAATCAACGCAGCCGACCTTGGGTCGTCAGGTGGCTGCGTTGGAACAGGACCTTGGGGTGACCTTGTTCGAAAGGGCTGGGCGGTCGCTTGTGATCACCTCTGCCGGGCGTGACTTGCTGGAACATGTGCAGGTGATGGGGGATGCTGCCAGCCGTATCTCCATGGTTGCTGCCGGGCAAAGTCAGGATGTGGCAGGCAAAGTGTGCATCACAGCAAGCGACCTGTTTGCCGCAGGGTTCCTGCCGCCCGTGCTGATGAAACTGCGCAAACAAGCGCCGGGTCTGATCATCGATGTTGTCGCGTCAGGCCGGCTTGAAAACCTCACGCGGCGCGATGCCGACATCGCCATTCGCCATGTGCGTCCAGAGCAGCCTGACCTGATTGCCCGTCAGCTTGCAGATGCACAGGCCGGCTTTTATGCGGCAACCGAATATCTTGACCGTCACGGGCGTCCACAAACAATCGCGGACCTCAGACATCATGATTTTGTCGGCCCGCGAGACACCGCTCAGATGCTGCCGTTTCTGGCAGGCCGGGGCATTCATCTAACGCCCGATCAGTTCAAAGCCAATTCCGACAACGGTGTTGTGATGTGGGAATTGATACGCGCGGGGCTGGGGATCGGCATCGGGCTGGACGGGCTTTGGCCGGATCGGCCCGGTATTGAACAGATACTGACTAGCTATGATCCCATAGAATTCCCGATTTGGCTGGTCACTCATCGCGAGTTGAAGACAAGTCGCCGGATCAGAACCGTTTTTGATGCACTGGCAGAGGCGTTTCAATCGCCGCTTGCCGCACCGGTCAGCTTGGGTTGACCATATTTTCCAACATCTCACGCAAGCCACGATCGTTCAGAACCGTCTTGTCGGCATAGACTGCAAACCCGACAGAAGCTTCAATCCGTTGCGGGTTCGTGCCTGCGGGCAAAGCCTCCAGATCGGTAATCCACAATTCACGAACATCAAGTGTGACGCGGGACAGCACGCAATTCCCCAGCTCTGCGCGTAGCTTGTCGCAGATCGCCTGCGCCTCTTGGAGGACCGACTGCCGCGTTACTGCATCATTGGCAGGAGCGATATCTCCCTCATAAGGCAATGTCACACGTCCATTTACGATTTCACCATTGTCTACATTCGACGGATCACCAAATTCTGCGCGTGGTACAAAGCCCAGCCTCCCGCTCAGCTCATATTTCCCGGCGCGGTTCAAACGAACATCGGTATAGATGACGTCGCAGGTGTTACCGATCGTTGCCAGAATTTCGGCGCAGTAGGTAAACAGTCGTGCGGGTGCGCGTGCCGTGGCGTAAAGCTTGTGCAATGCTTCATCGGGCATGTCTTCGCCTGGCGTCAGCAGGTCTTCAAATGTGACGATTTCCACGATGGTGACAAAGCGCCGGGCGGTGATGGTGTCGGTTGAAAACGTATCGCGCACTTCGACCCGGTCCCTGATCCAGCTTAGCGGGTTTGTGGGCATTGCGGGGATAGCAATCTCATCGGTGTCTCCGTTGATCGCTGCCTCATTCTGGGCGGTGACCGCATTCACCCACTGCGTCATCTGCAAACCCCAGATGTTCAGCGCAATAAAGGGTGCCGCAATCAGCAAGCCCAACACAATCATAATCACACGCGAACCGGTCATTGCGATGCCTCCACCATTGGATCGGGGTTCAGGGCATCAATGCCGCCGCCGATCGCCGCCAAAAGCAGGCTGCTGTGCAGATCATCGGTGATGGTTTGCCGGGTTGTTGCATCGCCTGTGAACATATGGTCAGTGCGCATCACATAAACGTCCCGACCGGTCATGGATTGATAGGCGACGGGCTCAGCGGGCACGGGCCCCAGCAAGGCATGGGCTGCATCGCGCGCGGTCACGAGGTTCGTGCTGGCATCAACGCCAAGGGTCTTGGTGAACCAAGCGTTATAGGCCTCATACCCCTTTTGATAGGTATAAACCTGATTTTCATACAACATGTTGTCATCCGCCGCCTTAATTGAGGCGATCCAGTCAGGCTGTGGTTTGCGCCATGGCCGGATCATGCACTCGCGAATGACATCATCGGCGCCGAACTCATGACCTGAAACAAAGTCCCTGACCAGCAGGGCCTCAAAACTGGCATCATCGGCAGGGGCGACCAATCCAGAATAGCTAGAGGAGACAATTGCAACATGCGCAATTGTCACGCCCGGGGCTGTGTGAATGTTCCAGATCACACCCGGTCCAAGGTTTTGCAAGACCAGATAGATCGGGGCAGAGCTGTCTGTCACAATGACATCCATCGTGGTTTTTTGACCGGCGACCTGTGCTGCGGCATCATAGGCATGCCCATCCTGGGTCACGTTTTCGATGTTGCGGATCAGCCGGTTGGCAAGCTGCTCTTGTGAAAACGCCTGAACGGGGGCTGTCATCAGCGCGGTTTCAATGCGCAGGTTCATGATCTTCTCGGACGGCAAAGGCTGGCGCAGATTGCACATCGCATTGCGTTCGAAACCGATCAGCCGGCCGATAGCCGTGTCGCCCGTGGGCAGGTCCGGCGCATCCACGATTGCAGTAAGCTCCAACAGGTCCGGACCTTGATGTGCCACCAGCGGTGAGGCCAGCGTTGGCCCTTGATTAGACATCAGCTCGGTTTCGCGTATGGGTGGTGGACCGGAGGACGACATCGTCATGGCCTCGGGTCTCCTCATGGTGCTTTCGGACGAGGATGAAAGGCCAGCGATCGTAGAGACCAGGTCTTGGGGTAGGGCTTGCCAGCCGTAGTATCCGCCGGCACCAAGGGCCGCAAAGATGAAGGCCCAGATGATCCCATTGCGGATACGGTGATCTTCCTGCTCCACGCCATAGCCGTAGTTGGAGGATGGCTGTGGCGGCTGTGGCTGCGCCGGTTGTTGGGCGCCGCCGTTGCGCTGCGCCTCGATCCGGCGCAGGCGTTCAGTAAATTCTTGTTGGCGGCGGTCATTGGTCATATCAGGCAAATCTCCTGTTGTTCCGTTTTACTAGGTGCCGATTGGGGCAGGCGATGTGCGAAGTTGTGGCAATATCTGGGTATTGCTCTGCACCGGCATCAAAGCGCCTTGCGTGCGTTCAGCGCTGCTGTAATGGTCCCATCGTCAAGGTAGTCCAATTCCCCCCCGACGGGCACACCTTGTGCCAGAGAGGTGACTGTCAAACCGGGCAGTTGGTCGGCGATGTAATGCGCCGTGGTCTGGCCATCAATTGTGGCCGCGAGTGCAAGGATAACCTCGGTGATGCCCTCTGCCTTGATGCGGTCCAGCAATTTGGGAATGCGCAATTCATCCGGGCCAATGGCATCCAAAGCGGATAATGTTCCGCCCAGCACATGATAGCGCCCCTTGAACACCTGCGCCCGTTCCATCGCCCAAAGATCGGCCACATCCTCGACCACGGCGATCTGGCCGGTGGCCCGTTTTTCGGACTGGCAGATATCGCAAATATCGCTGGTGCAGACGTTGCCGCAATTGAGACACTCGCGCACGGTCGCCCCAACCTTTTGCATCGCATCCGCAAGCGGGAGTAGCACCAAAGACCGCTTCTTGATCAGATGCAGCACTGCGCGCCGGGCCGAGCGCGGACCAAAGCCTGGCAGTTTGGCCATCAAGGCGATCAGGTGATCAAGATCTTCGGTATCGTTTGTCATATGGTTCCCGGTGGAGCGAACAAATTTCGAGAAATTTGTTCTGTCAGAAGAATTTTCTCGAAAATTCTTCGTAGCTCTAAAACGGCAGGTTCACCCCCGGCGGCAGGCCCAGGCCCTCGGTGATTTTGCCCATTTCTTCCTGTGCCCGTTCAGAGGCTTTGGTTTGCGCATCTTTGATTGCGGCAAGGATCAGATCTTCAACGACTTCCTTGTCGTCGCCGTTGAAGATTGAAGGATCGATATCAAGCCCTTTGAGCTCACCCTTGGCAGTAGCTGTTGCCTTGACCAGCCCGGCACCGCTGACGCCTTCGACGGAGATGTTTTCAAGGTCTTCCTGCATCTGGGCCATCTTGCCCTGCACTTCTTGTGCCTGTTTCATCATCTTGGCCATATCGCCAAGCCCACCTAGTCCTTTGAGCATATCACTCTCCTGTCTCGATCCCCCTTTCAGATAGGCGTTTGGACAGTGGGTCGCAAGGACGGCTTTTCCGGGTGGAATTTGTCAAATTGAACTCTGATGGCAGTACTCAGATATGTTTGGAAACTTCCAATGCTGTGATTCTCAACAGGCATTCACTTGTGTCGCAGGCGGATGGGATCAATCGTCGTCGAAGGGATCCCATTCATCGTCGACTTCCGGTAGCGCATCTTCCAATGCGTCCTGTTCCAGTTCGGCCTCTGTCCGGATCTCGGTGATCTTTGCCTTGGGGAAGGCGGCAATCACGGCCTGCACCAGCGGGTGTTTTTCGGCCTCTGCCCGCACGGCGTTCTCGGCGGCATCACGGGTTTCAGCAATGGTTGGCGCGCCGCCCTCGGCCACGCTGATGGCCCAGCGGTTCCCTGTCCAGGCCTGCAGCCGCGATCCCAAACGCCCGACCAGATCAGCAGCGGCCTGCGGCGTTGGGTTCACTTCGATCCGGCCAGGCTG
The DNA here is from genome assembly GCA_929200255.1 of uncultured Alphaproteobacteria bacterium. Lineage (GTDB taxonomy): Bacteria > Pseudomonadota > Alphaproteobacteria > Rhodobacterales > Rhodobacteraceae > Yoonia. The sequence goes on from CAKMYZ010000005.1 coordinate 113,448, forward strand.
ATAGCTGACCAGACGCAAACCGGTTTCAACCTCAACCAGCAGTTTCACATCGCGGTGCGTACGGATCAATTCGACGACATCTTCGAACCGGGCGTAGTGTTGCAAGGCATCGGTCGCCAAAGCGACAGCCGTTTGCGCGCCAGATGCCGAGGGCCCGCTGGGTGCGCTATGTGTTGGCGCAGGTGCCGTACCCATCGCCGTTGTGCCGCCACCTTGCGGTGCAGGTCGACCGCCAGATGGCCCACCGGTCGGTGGCGTCGCGTCTTGCAGCTTGCGCACCAGTTCTTCCGGGCTGGGCAAATCCGCCACATGGGTCAGCCGGATTACGGCCATCTCAGCAGCCATCATGGCATTGGGGGCCATTGCCACCTCTTCCAATGCTTTGAGCATCATCTGCCACATGCGTGACAGGACCCGCATCGGCAACGTACTGGCCATGGCTTGGCCACGTGTCCGTTCATCAGGGCTGATCGTGGGGTCTTCTGCGGCTTCCGGGGTGATTTTGATCACGCTGATCCAATGACACACCTCTGCCAGATCACGCAGCACCGCCATGGGATCGGCACCGTCGGCATATTGTTCGGAAAGCTCTGTCAGTGCGGCGGCAGCCTCGCCCCGCAGGATCAGATCAAACAGGTCAAGCACGCGTCCCCGATCAGCCAGCCCCAGCATCGAGCGCACCTGATCGGCGGTGGTTTCACCGGCACCGTGGCTGATCGCTTGATCCAGCAGGGATTGCGCGTCACGGGCAGAGCCTTCGGCGGCGCGTGTGATCAGTGCAAGTGCTTCATCGGTGATCTCGGCGCCCTCAGCAGTCGCGATCTTGCGCAGCAGGGCGACTTGGGTCTCGGGTTCGATCCGGCGCAGGTCAAAACGCTGACAGCGGGACAAGACCGTGACAGGCACCTGCCGGATTTCGGTGGTGGCAAAGATGAATTTGACGTGCGCGGGAGGCTCTTCCAGCGTCTTCAACAAGGCGTTGAAGGCGTTCTTGGAGAGCATATGCACTTCGTCGATGATGTAGATCTTGAACCGGGCAGAGGCGGCGCGATAGTGAACGGAATCGATAATCTCGCGGATATCGCCGACGCCTGTGCGGGATGCGGCGTCCATCTCCATCACGTCCACATGGCGGCCTTCCATGATCGCCAAGCAATGTTCGCACTGGCCACAGGGTTCGGTGGTTGGGCCACCTTTGCCGTCCGGTCCGATGCAATTCATGCCCTTGGCGATGATCCGGGCCGTGGTCGTCTTACCGGTGCCTCTGATCCCGGTCATGATGAAGGCTTGCGCAATCCGGTCGGCGGCAAAGGCGTTTTTCAGTGTGCGCACCATCGCATCCTGACCCACCATATCGGCAAAGGTTTCGGGCCGGTACTTGCGGGCGAGCACTTGATAGCTGGGTTGGTCGGTCATGGGCGCTTTCGGATTCGGAACTCAGGGCAGCGTAGGCGGGCGGGGGAGATTGGTCCACATCTTGCGCACCGAATATCTACGGTCTACGCTGAATGTGCCGTGTTGGGCGGCCACCTGGTTCGCGGAAAGCGTGATGCACCCAATGAACGCCTTGAACGACCCACATTTGTGGTCTTTCTCATTTGCCCAGGCCAGCGAACCACGGGCACATATGGTGAGGAAGCCAATGACAGACCCACTTGATGACCTGCGCAGGCAGGCAAAGAACCTTCATAAACGCTACGAAACCGGTGATAGGGACGCGATTGCGCGCGTCGATTTGGCACAGCTACGGCGCAATGGTGCGTTGAAACGTGCGGATTTCCTGCATGTGGTGGCGCGAGAAAACAACTTTGCCAGTTGGCCTCAAATGAAGACAGCGGTTGAGATGCGGGGGATGGATCGCGCGGCCAAGGTACAGCGCTTGAAAATCGCGTTGGCACATGGGCAGACCCAAGTAGTGCAGCAACTGATCTGGGACACGCCGGACCTTGCTGATGGCGCATTCTGCCTGCAAGTCGCGTTGTATGACCTGACTGCCGTGCGTGCTGCCTTGGCCAAGGGCCCGCAACTTGCGACCCGGCCGGCAGGCGGCAGGCGCCCCATCCTGCATCTGAGCTATTCGCCCATGCTGCGCGGCTGGCCGGACAGGCAGGCGGATATGCTCGCCGTCGCTGATCTGCTGCGTGCCAATGGCGCTGACGTCAACGACAGCTACACACCACAGATGGGGGGCGATCATCCGCTGTCGGCGCTTTACGGGGCTATCGGACACGCGCGAAACATGCCTATGGCGCAGTGGTTGTTGGATCATGGGGCCGATCCAAACGATAACGAAAGCCTCTATCATGCAACCGAAATTGGGCATGATGCAGGTGTGCGTATGCTTCTGGCGGCAGGCGCTGACCCCACAGGCACCAACGCCTTGTTGCGGGCCATCGATGCGGATGACACAGGCATGGTGCAATTGCTGTTGGACGCAGGCGCCGACCCGAACGAAGACAACAGCAGCATGACCGCGTTGCATCATTCCGCCTTGCGGATGTGTTCGCCCGAGATTTGCAGCATGCTGCTCGGGGCTGGGGCTGATCAAACCCTGATACGCAGGGGGGTCACGGCCTTTGCCTGCGCTTGCGTTTATGGGCACGCATCGCTGGCCAAGATGCTTGATCCGATGCCGCTGACAGAAGTGGAGGCCTTGCTTGCCGCAGCAGCAGACGGCAACTTGCCCGGTGGGGCCGTTGTTGACCCTGCACAAATTCCTGCGGTCTATCAGAATATCTTGCGTGAAATCCTGCATTTGCCCGGAAAGCTGCCACATGTGCAGGCCCTTATTGCACTCGGCCTGCCGTGGGATCAGCCAGATAGCGAAGGCCTGACGCCTGTGCAGGTTGCCGGGTGGGAAGGGCTGCCCGAGATGATGGGGTATTTTCTGCGCCTCAAGCCCGATCTGAGCCACGTCAACGGCTATGGCGGCACGCTGCTTTCGACGATCATCCATGGCTCTGAGAACAATCTCAAGCGGGAAACCCGCGACTATCTGGGCTGTCTTGAGCTTGCCTTGAAGGAGGGCGTTGCCTTGCCAAAGCGTGCCATTGATCTGGCGGGGGCGCCGGAAGTTGTTGATTTCCTTACGGAATGGGCGGATCAATATCCGGGACAGGTGGTGGAGCACGGGATTGCCTGAATTTGTCATTCATAGTCTTGAAGCGGGGGGTGGTGCGCTTGCCATCGCCCCCATGCCGGGGCGCACGCGGCATTACTATACCGACTGGCTGCGTTTGCTTGATTGGCGTCCGGCGCTGGTGATCACGATGACAACGCAGGCTGAACTAGAGCGCAAGGGTGCTGGCACATTGGGCCGGGATCTGAACAATGAAGGGATCGACTGGCTGCATTTTCCAGTGCCGGATTTTGGCACGCCAGTCGGGCAGGGCTGGCCCGCCGCGCGCGATCTGGCGCTGGCCACGCTGACCAAAGGCGACCGCGTTCTGGTGCATTGCTATGGCGGGTGCGGGCGGTCAGGGATGATGATGCTGCGCCTCATGATTGCGGCAGGTGAAGACGCGGATGAGGCGCTTGCGCGCTTGCGCGATATCCGGCCTTGCGCTGTCGAAACTGAGGCGCAGATGGCCTGGGCGCGGCAGGGGTGAACGGCCGAAATCTGGTGTACAGAACCTGTACATACACTGTACAGATCCTGTACGGACAACCCTTAGGCTAGCGTCCCTTCTTTTTGGCCGTGGCCGACCGATACATCTTGCCCAGTTTGCGATAACGATCGCGCGCTTGTGCGATGGTTTCGGTGGCATATTCGTTTTCGCGCTTGAGCTTTTTGAACCGCTTGAGGCGATCAGGGTCAACCGCACCACTGGCAATGCCGGCCTGTACCGCGCAGCCGGGTTCGGTTTCATGTTCGCAGTCACGGAATTTGCACGTTGTCGCAAGTTCCGAAATCTCGGGGAATGTCGCGTCGATGCCGTAGGCCACCTCTGCGACGCCAAGCCCGCGCATACCGGGTGTATCGATCAGCCAGCCGCCGCTGGCCATCGGGTGCAGGGAGCGCCCGGTTGTCGTATGGCGTCCGCGCGCGTCATCCTCGCGGATGTCCTGTGTGGGTGCGCTGCCGCCTGTCAGCGCATTGGCCACGGTTGTTTTGCCGACACCGGATGATCCGGCAAGCGCAACCGTTTGCCCCTTGCCGCACCAAAGCGCCAACAATGTCGGCACATCATCGTTTTTGGCATCAAAAGCTATGACATCAAGATCACGCCCCAGAACCTTGGCCTGATCAACATAGCTCTCTGGGTCATCGGCCTGATCGGCTTTGGTCAGGACGATCACAGGTGTGATCATTGCGTCATGGGCCAGCGCCAGATAGCGTTCCAGCCGGGCGGGATTGAAGTCGTTGTTGCAGGACGACGTGATAAAGAGCGTGTCAAGGTTGGCCGCGATCAGCTGTTTTTCACCGGTATGATATTCGGTGCCACGGGTCAGCTCGGTCTTGCGGTCCAGCACACGTACCAGCCGGTGCTGTTCGGGGGCGGCCAGCACCCAGTCGCCAACGGCCACAGCGGCGGTTGTGATGCCAGGGCTGAGTGTCAGTTCCAGCGTGCCGATTTCAGAAAAGCCCACAACCCGGTCGCGGTGGACCGTGGCAATGCGGGCAGGGGTGAGGGTTTCCAACTCTTCAATTTCAAGTTGGGACATATAGAAGGGCGACCAGCCAAGGGCGCCGCGTGTAAGATCTGTCAATGATCTGTCCTCGTCAAAGGGAAGTCGTGTGCCGGACGCGTGACCGCGTCAGCAGGAACCGGGCGAGGGGGCGGAAATGGCTTCAGCGCACCCGGACCGGGAGGGCGTGGATTGCGACAATCATGAACATCCTCCTTTGCTGGATGCGGTTTCAGTAGCATCCCAACGCTGCCAAACTGTTGCGCAGTTTCGCGTTGTCGGGTGGTGTGCTTGCTGGCGCAGACACAAGGGTGAGAGGCTGGACATCGACCCAAGCGGGGCTCGTTGTGGCTGCTTCCTTCCGGACCTGACCAGGTTGGCGAGGCGCTCGCCCGCGCCAACCTCTCAGCTTTGATATAGCCCCACCCACCCCGGCGCGCAAGGTGTCAGAAGCTGATCCGGTATCGTGACAGCCCGGGCCGTGTGGGGTTCATCAGTGTGATGTTGGATGGCAGATCATCTGCGGTTTCTGTGGCGCTTTCGAATAGCGCCGCGGCGCCAGGGTTTGGAGCAAACCGCCAGTTTGCAGCAATAGCTGGGTCAATGGTGCCTTGACGGCTGAGGTAATCCATCAGGACATCGCGCATCTTTCGGGTCGTGCGATAGTGGATGTCCTTTTCGGGGATAGTCGCGAACCCACCGCCCCCCTGAGCACGGAAACTGGTTGTCGCCACGATAAATTGATCCGTTGCCGCGACAGGATTGCCGTTCCAGCAAAGTGAAGTGATCCGGGCGGCATCCGGCCGGATGCATTTGCCGTGGGCATTAAAACGGGCGGGCTGCGTCAGGTCGATTTCATATGACAGATCAGAAATTGTATCGCAGTGATATCCTGCATGCTGTGGGTTGATGAGAGCTCTGTCGGATGTGCCTGGCGCGATCTGATTGTAGTAAGACGCTGCACGTTCAAGCCAGGCCATCAGGTCCGCCCCCGTGCGCCGCGCCGCCACAAGCCTGTCAGCAAAGGGAAAGATGGCGACGGCATCGTGCAGGGTGATCGGCCCCGGCGAAATGCTGATGAATTGCCCCAGACCGCTGCGCCCACCAAATCGGAAGGGTGCCGTCGCTGCAAGAAGGGGCATTCCACCGGCCGCATGCGCAGGCATGCCGCGTCTGGCCGCGTCTTTCATCGCATTTGCCAACAGCTGTTGCGGAAAGTCGGGGGCAACCGTCGCTAGATAGCTATGGATGGGCTTGGCGGTTTGGGCGATGGGTTTACGCATCTGCCCCAGTGTTTCATCGTGGGCATGCTGGACGAGATTGCCGAGCTGGCATTGCAGCGACCCTTTCGCTCGCGCACCCGGCGTGGGGCGTTCCAGTCGCACCTTGTGTGTCCCGATCGTCCAGCCTGTTGATTGCCAACCCAAATCAAGATCGATGACCCCAAGGGCTTTGCCAAATGACGAGGCAAGCACGGTCGGTTTGCCGTGCAGCGCGCCGTTGATTGGATCAACCTGCGCCGTCGCTGGCAGCTCTGCGTTTGGAAAACTGTCATGGGTATGTCCTGCGACAACAACATCGATGCCCGGAATGGCGGCAAGGGGGACGGCGGCATTCTCCATCCGGTCGACCGGCGTTGCAGATCCGATGCCAGAGTGGCAAAGCGCAATGATGATATCTGCACCCGCGCTTTTAATTTTTGGCACGACCCGCTTTGCTGCGCGCACAATGTCTTCAGCGGCGACGAGCCCTTCATGGCTGCTGTAGTCCCAATCCGCGATTTGCGGCGGGCCAAAGCCAGTGATGCCGATGTGCAGGGAACGCGAGTGCCCGTCGTCACATTGAACCTCGCGTTTGAGAATGGTGAAGGGCTGCGCCAGCGCATCACCTGCGGGGACATGAAGATTGGCGCTGACAACGGGAAACCGTGCGCCGCGCAGCGCCTGCCGTAGAAATTTGAGTCCAAAGTCAAAATCGTGGTTGCCTGGGGTCATTGCATCGTAATCCAGCAGATTGAGTGCTGCGATCATTGGGTGGGTGGCATCCGGGCGCAGTGTATCGGCCAGGTGGTCCGCCAGTGGTGTGCCCTGGATCAGATCGCCGTTGTCGCACAGGATTGTTGTGATGTTCGGCGCGGTGCGCAGGCGTTTGATAAGTGCTGCGAGATTGACAAGGCCAATCCTATTGTCTGGCCGATCAGCAAAGTAGTCGTACCCAAGCAATTGCATATGCAAGTCAGTGGTCGTCAGAATACGTAGCTGCCCGCGGGCTGGCTTGTCTTGGTTCATTGGTGGGGCTGTGCCGTTCATGTGCAACTTTCGCGGGAAATTCGAACTCGCCGATCACCATCAAACCAGAAAAATTTGCACTTGAACATGCAGCATGGCATCCCGGCGGAATGAAGATTGCAGAAACAGTGACGTTCGGTGGGTCCGACCTTGATCGCGCGGCGGAATTGCGGGGGCAGGCCCATGAATTGCAAGCGCAATCCGGTGCACAGGTGATCCTGCTATGGCGGGGTAAACCAATGATTGGCGAGGGTGGGTTGATCCGTGTGCCGGGGGATCATCCGGTGCTTGGTGATGCGGCGAAGGATATGGTGTTTCTTGGTCGTGAAGAGAACGCCCTTTTGTTTGCGGCGGATATGTCGGGGTGGACGCCTGCGGACCTGGATGAGGCACAGATGGGCGGATTTCTTGACTCTTCCGAACAGACACACCCAACCGTTGAGGGTGGCGCCTTTACAGAGCTGCGCGCCATCATGACCCAACTTTCGCCGCGCGATGCGGAACTGGTGGCCACAGCAAAGGCGGTGATGGGTTGGCATGTGTCCCATCGGTTCTGTGCGCAGTGCGGCGCCGAAAGCAATTTTGCCATGGGCGGCTGGCAGCGCGATTGTGCGGCTTGTGGCGCACACCATTTTCCACGCACCGATCCGGTAGTTATCATGTTAATTACGCATGGCAATTCTGTCCTGCTTGGCCGCTCACCGGGCTGGCCTGATGGCATGTATTCCTTGTTGGCAGGTTTTGTGGAGCCGGGCGAAACCATTGAGGCGGCGGTGCGCCGCGAGGTGTTTGAAGAGGCGGGCGTGCGGGTTGGTTCTGTCAGCTATCTGTCCAGCCAGCCCTGGCCGTTTCCTGCATCGTTGATGATCGGTTGCGCAGGCGAGGCGCTGAATACCGCACTGACGATTGATCCCGAAGAGATCGAAGACGCGATCTGGGTCAGCCGCGAAGACGTGGCGCTAGGCTTCAACGGTAATCACCCCACCATCCTTCCAGCACGAAAGGGCGCGATTGCGCATTTTCTGCTTGAGGCATGGTTGTCAGACAAGCTTGATTGATCGGGTGGGCATGGGACGAAAAAGATGAAATTGAGCACCCGTGAAGATCTCGAAGCGCCGATAGAGTTTGTCTTTGCCTGCGTCACCGATTTTGCAGCTTTTGAGCGGCGCGCACTGCGCAACGGTGCGCATGTGACCCGGCAGGGTTCGGGAGATGTGCAGGTTGGCACTGTCTGGGATATTGATTTCACCTTTCGCGGCAGAGATCGCAGCGTGCAGGCCACACTGGTCCGGCTTGACCCACCCAATGCCTTGAAAGTGGATAGCATGTCGGACGGCATTATTGCTGTAACCGAGGTAGAGCTGGTGGCCCTGTCGCCCGCCCGGACACGGGTGATTGTTGGGTTTGAAATGCGGGCGCGTACCTTGACGGCGCGATTGCTGCTGCAATCCCTGAAACTGGCCAAGGCCAAGCTGACCAAGCGCTTCAAGGCGCGGGTCGTTGATTATGCTGAAGACGTCGAAGACCAGTACCGCGCGAGAGGTTAGGCGCGGGACCCAATAATCCACGGCGCCAGCACCACACAGCCAGATTGGACATCAGGTACTGAGCGCGCGCTGGTCTGTCATACCCATGGACAAAATGCGAGGTTGGTCTGCCGGAGCCTCGGTCAGGTCCGCCTTGGATTGCATCCCGCGCCACCCGCACCGAATGAGGGCCTGTGCCGTTGCCCCATTGAGCGTCTTGCCGGGGCCAAGAACGATAAAGACGTCAGGCATCAATTCTCTTGCTGCTGTTCTGACTGCTGCGGTGAAATCATAGCTTTTTGTGACCTGATCGCCCAACGTATAGTCGTACAATGCGGCGGTGTCCGTTTCATGCGGGAACCACATCGCGCCACGCCCGTCGATCAAGGGCAACTTGGGTTGCTGGAAAAGTGACCCGGGAAGTGCGCTGAAGCCAAGTGTAGAGACCGGTGTCTGCAACGCCGTGTGGAACCCTGCATGGTTCTTCAAACGCATCGGGAAGCGATCTTGAATCGGTGGGACATTACGCTGGAACGCAGATAACCCCGCCTCGTTTCCCGCCAAAACAAGCATCCCGCCAAGGTCAATCGACAGGTCGAGGATGTGATCTGCACGGGCGTTGATGTCTTCTACCTTTGCAAACAGGTTGTCCCTTTGGCCGGGGATTTCGCGCCAATCATCATCAACAAACGGATAGATCAGCTGACCACCGATCATATGCTCTTGCATCAGCGTGCCCATGGTATTGGCGACGCGAAAGCCCGCCATAGGATCCAACGCACCGGCGCAGGCAAGTGCAGTATACCACCCCATCGAGTTGCCGGTCACACCGATGATGTCAAAACGCGCGCGGTTGATCGCGCCAAAATCGGCCAGACCGCAGGCAAAGATCAGCGGTGACGCGTTGTCGCCGCGCGTGTGGGTGGCGGCAGAGAAGCGTTCCGCCTGGTCGAGCGCGCTGACGGTGGTTTGCCCGTTTGCTTCGCGGAATGCATCAAAGTCTTTCAGGGTCGAAAATTCAGAATGATGGCGCGCGAGGTAGCCAAGCTCGGTCTGGTTGTAGGTGCCGCGTCCGGGCGCGATCACAACAGCAGTCTGTTTCATGCGGCGTTCCAATGCATTTTTGCGGCTTTTACGATGCTGTCACGATCCGGCATCGTGGCGGCATAGGCAGGACCAGTGGCGATGAAACTATCCTCGGCGGCCAGCCGGGCGGCGGGTAAGTCGCTTTGTTCGGTCAACATTGACAGCAGTGCTTCGGATTGCCCGCCTGTGCCGCGGCACTCATCAACGATCAGGACCTTTTGTGCGCCGTCGATGGCGGCCAGAATACCTGCCGTTGGCATTGGTGCAATCCAGCGCATGTCGATCACGCGAGTTTCGATCCCGTCTTTGGCAAGGATCCGTGCAGCTTGTTGCGACAAATAGTGCCCGTTGCCATATGTGACAATTGCCAGCGGGCCGTCGCCTGTGACGCCAACCTCGCCAAGCGCAATGGATTGCCCAGGTGCGGGGTAGGTCTGCATCCAACATCCGTCTTTCTCGGCGTGAAGGTCGCGCATGGGGTAAAGCGCAATCGGTTCGACGAAGACGATGACGCGCTGTTCCTCGCGCGCCAGCCGCACGCATTCGCGCAACATGAGGGTGGCGTCGGCACCGTGGGACGGGCAGGCAATAATGAGGCCCGGAATGTCCCGCAGTACCGCCAGTGAATTGTCGTTGTGGAAATGCCCGCCGAAACCTTTCTGATACCCCAGTCCCGCGATACGCAGTACCATCGGATTGGTGAACTGACCGTTCGAGAAGAAGGGCAAGGTTGCAGCCTCACCGCGCAGCTGATCTTCGGCATTATGCAGGTAAGCCAGAAATTGAATTTCGGGCATCGGCACAAAGCCGTTATGCGCCAGACCAATCGCGAGACCGAGGATTGCTTGTTCGTCCAGAAGCGTGTCGATGATGCGGTCTGCTCCGAACCGCTCGGACAGTTTCTGGGTCACGCCATAGACGCCGCCCTTCTGCCCGACGTCCTCGCCCATCATCACGATTTCGGGGTGCTCCAACATAAGATCTGTCAGCGCCCAGTTAATCAGCTTTGACATGGGTTGCGGATTGTCCGTGGCTTTCAGTTCCCTGTCAAAGGCGGCCTTACGGGCGTCGGGGCTAGGTCCGTTGGTTGGTTTGCAGGCACGGGCAGGCGGGATGATTGAGGCCATGACTTCGCTTGCGGTTTCAAGGCGCGGCTGCTTGATGACCTCGGCGGCGACACGGGCGCACTGGGCTTCGGTGTCTTGGTAGACCGACAGGACGTCGTCTGGCGACAAGGCACCCACGTCGATCAGCTGACGCGCTGAATGAAGAAGAGGGTCGTTGCTTTCCCAATCTTCGAAGACCGATTTGGCAAGGTATGACTGCTGCAAATCCGCACCGGCATGGCCGTAAAGGCGGACCAGCGACAAATGCAGAAAAGCGGGCTTCTTGCGGGTTCGGACGTAATGCGCCGCCTCGACTGCTATGTTGTATGTCTCAAAGATGTCCAGACCATCGGCGTGGAAGTACTTCAGGCCCGGCTTATTTGAAAAATTGGCCCCAATCCAGCCGCGCGGGGTCCGGGTTGAAATACCAATGCCGTTATCCTCGCAGACAAAAAGAAGTGGCAGGGGCACTGATTGGTAAGATGTCCAGCAGGCCGTATTGAACGCGCCTTGGGCGGTCGAATGGTTGGCCGAGGCGTCACCGAAGGAACACATCACGAGGCTGTCGTCGGCCAGTATTTTGTGTTCGGGTGGGCGACGGTTGGCCAACCCGATGGAGTATGCGGCGCCAACGGCTTTTGGCAAATGGCTTGCAATGGTCGAGGTCTGCGGCGGGATGTTCAGGGATTTTGACCCCAGAACCTTGTGTCGCCCACCGGACATTGGGTCCGACCTGGCTGTCGAAAAACTCAGCAACATGTCCCACGCGGGTGTGGTGCCGGGCACCATGGCTGAACGCCGGGTTTGAAAGGCGCCGTCGCGATAATGGAGGAACGCCATGTCGTCGGCCCGCAAAGCCGAAGCAACCGCGGCCATGCCTTCATGGCCCGAGGAGCCGATTGTGTAAAACCCCTGACCCTCGGCCTGCATTTTGCGCGACCGCCGGTCAAGGTTGCGGCTCAGACACTGGGCGCGGAAGATGGCAACCGCTTCTGATTTCGACAAGGCGCCCAAGGCTGGCGCACCGGGGGGAAAGTCCCCGGCGCGGACACGGCGCAGGAAGGCATCATGGACAATATCGGCGCGATCCATCACGGATGTCCCTTTCAGAAAAAGGCCTGTAGCCCGGTTTGCGCGCGCCCAAGGATCAGTGCGTGCACATCATGGGTACCTTCATAGGTGTTTACAGTCTCAAGGTTAACCATATGGCGGATCACCTGGAATTCTTCTGAGATGCCGTTGCCGCCGTGCATATCACGGGCCATGCGGGCGATGTCCAAGGCTTTGCCGCAATTGTTGCGCTTCATCAGGCTGATCATTTCGGGCGCGGCCTGCGCGTCATCCATCAGGCGCCCAATCCGCAGGCTACCCTGTAGGCCCAATGTAATCTCGGTCTGCATATTGGCGAGTTTCAGTTGGAACAATTGTGTTTGGGCAAGAGGTTTATCGAATTGTTTACGATCCAGTCCGTACTGCCTTGCTGCGTGCCAACAAAACTCGGCGGCCCCCAAAACACCCCAGGAAATGCCGTAACGTGCACGGTTCAGGCAGCCGAATGGCCCTTTCAGACCTTCGACATTCGGCAAAAGCGCATCCTCCGTTACGACAACATTCTCCATCACGATCTCGCCGGTGATTGAGGTGCGCAGGCTGAGCTTGCCGCCAATCTTGGGCGCGGTGAGGCCGGGCGTGCCCTTGTCTAACACGAAGCCACGAATTTTGCCGCCATGCGCTTCCGACTTGGCCCAGATGACAAACACGTCGGCAATGGGCGCGTTAGAGATCCACATCTTGGTGCCATTCAGCACATAGCCGTTGTCCGTCCTGCGGGCTGTGGTCTTCATCCCGCCGGGGTCGCTGCCGGCGTCGGCTTCGGTGAGGCCGAAGCAGCCGATCCACTCTCCGCTGGCAAGCTTGGGGAGGTATTTCTGACGCTGTTCTTCGGTGCCATAGGCGTGGATCGGGTACATCACCAGTGAAGATTGCACCGACATCATCGACCGATACCCGCTGTCCACACGCTCAATCTCGCGCGCGACAAGGCCGTAGGTCACATATGACGCGCCAAGCCCGCCGTATTCTTCGGGGATGGTGACGCCCAGCAATCCCATTTGCCCCATTTCGCGGAAGATATCGGTGTCGGTTGTCTCGGCTGCATAAGCTTCGATCACCCGGGGTTGCAGCTTTTCGCGCGCGTAATTTTGTGCTGCGTCGCGCATCATGCGTTCGTCTTCGGTCAGCTGGGTTTCGATCAGGAAGGGATCGTCCCATTCGAAACGTGACAGGGACGGGCTATCTTTGGGTTTCAAGGGCATAGGCAGGTCCTTTATGGCCGGGTGGCATGTGCGCGTGCTTCACTGAAACAAGCCGTTTTAGGGCTGTCTTTGGATGTTTGATGCATCGAGTTTATTCCTCTTTGCAATCTACTGACCTAAGGCGAGCAGCAATTGCGCCTGCTTATTAGCGGAGTTAAGAAATGTCTTGTGAAATCATGGAATATGTTCATGTCAAAATGGAATGATATACCTGTCCCGCGCCGCTTTCTTCCGCCTTTTACCTGGTTGTCAGCGTTCGAAGCGGTCGCTCGATGCGGATCTGTCACGATGGCTGCTGAAGAATTGAGCCTGACCCAAGGTGCTGTCAGCCGCCAGATTCAAAAGCTGGAGGATCGGATCGGCATCGAACTTTTTGTACGCGACAAGCAGCGATTGCACCTGACACCCGCAGGAGCGGCCTATGCCAAGGACGTTGGACGCGGCATCAAATTGATCGCAAGTGCGGGCATCAAGCTTCATACGAATCCGCATGGCGGGGAACTCAATCTAGCGGTCCTGCCCGCGTTCGCGACACATTGGCTTGCTCCGCGGCTTGCGCACTTCCTGGCCGAACACCCCGGCGTAACTGTCAACCTTTCCACCCGTACAAAGCCGTTTGACTTCTCGGTCGAAGAGTATCACGCAGCAATTCATTTCGGTTCTGATGATTGGCCCCAAACCCAGTCATTGCGCCTGATGGAAGAAGAGGCCATCGCCGTTGCTGCGCCCGATAAACTAGAAGGCGTTGAGAACACCGAAGATGTATTGCAGCTGCCCCTCTTGAGCCTGGAAACACGGTCGGATGCCTGGAGCAAATGGTTCCATCAGCAAGGCCATGAGGTCGCATACCTGCCGACGCTCCAATTCGACCAATTTGCCACCATGATCCAGGCTGCGGTGTTCGGAGTAGGGGCCGCGATTGTGCCAAAGTATCTGGTGACCAGAGAATTGGAGAGCGGGAGCCTTGCCGCCATCAACGGTTCGCCGCCATTGGCAATCGGTTCCTATTATTTGGTTTGGCCCGAACGGAACGCCAGCTATCCACCTGTCGTTGATTTTAGAAACTGGATTGAGGTGGCGGCATTTAGTGTCGACGTTTAATTTTCTCGTCTTTCGCGTCGCCGCGCCGCTGCAGGGTAAACACCCATTACATGCAGATGGTCAGTGAAATACCCTAGTTCTTCCATGGCAAGCTGTACGTTGGCATCGTCGGGGTGCCCCTCGATTTCGGCATAAAACTGCGTTGCAGTGAATTCGCCGCCGACCATGTAGCTTTCCAGTTTTGTCATATTGACGCTGTTTGTCGCAAAACCACCCATCGCCTTGTAGAGGGCGGCGGGAATGTTGCGCACGCGAAAGACAAAGCTTGTCATCATGCCGGCGGTGCCACGGCGAATGTAGTCCGGCTCGCTGGCCATGATCAGAAAACGTGTGGTGTTGCGTGCGTGATCTTCGATGTGGCGGGCCAGAACCTTGAGCCCGTAAATCTCCGCGGCCAGTTCCGAGGCCAGTGCCGCCATCGAGGGATCACCACCCGAGGCGACCTCACGCGCGGCACGCGCGTTATCAGAGCTGACGCGCCCCCGAATCTCGTGGTTGCGCAGGAATAGTGCGCATTGCGGCAGGATAACCGGATGACCATGTGCCTCTTTGATACTTTCCAGCTTTGCCACGGGCGTGCCCAGCAGGTTGACATGCACCCGCACGAAAGTTTCATCGACAATATGCAGCCCGCTTTCGGGCAAAAGTGAGTGCACATCGGCCACCCGCCCGTAGGTCGAATTTTCAACTGCGATCATACCAAGGTCGGCATCGCCCTTGCGTACGGCATCGATTGCCGCTTCAAATGTGGGGCAGGGTAGGGGCGCGTAGTTTGGGCGTGCTGTCACGCAGGCCTCGTGCCCATAGGCGCCCAGCTCACCTTGGAATGCGATTTTCTGCTGCATTGTTGTGGCCTCTCTACTTTTACCCGGTGAAAATGGGCGTTTGGTCGCGGCACTATACCTTGCAACCTGATGTGGGAAACGGATAGATAGCGGCAACGCTTTGAACGGGATGGAACGCGACATGTTCGACACAATGACGACGACAAAACTGGTGGGCGGCCTTTGTGGCACGTTTCTGGTCTTTTTGCTGGGTGCCTGGCTGGCAGAGGAAATCTACCACAGTGGCGGCCACGATGATCATCAGGCCTATGTGATTGAGGTTGAAGATGCCGACGGCGGCGCCGAAGAAGCTGTCGAAGAAGTTGATTTTGCCGTTGTTCTGGCATCTGCCAGCGCTGAAGACGGCGAAGGCCTCTGGCGCGCATGCCGGTCTTGCCACTCGCTTGAGCCGGGCCAGCAGGGCACCGGCCCATCGTTGCACGGTGTCGTAGATCGCCCAGTTCAGTTCTATGATGACTTTGGCTACTCCGGCGCATTGGCGGAGGCGGCAGATGTCTGGACACCGGAAAACCTGAATGCCTTTCTTGAAAAGCCAAGCGCCTTCGCCCCCGGCACTGCAATGTCCTACAACGGCATGCGCAAAGTCGAGGACCGCGCGAACCTGATCGCCTATCTGGCGACAATCAACTGATCAACAGCGACGACGTGCTGGTTCACAAAGGCCGCCTGAGGGCGGCCTTTTTTGGTTTCACGGATGCGTCAGTCACCATTTCATCACGCAAACTCAACTTGATTGTTTGCCAAACACCACATTTACTTCATTTATTGTCTCAAAGACCGAAATGAACCGGAGTGACCCATGCCAAACCGCCCGCAAGCCCGTTCCGCCGCCGCCACGCATGACCGTAGCGATGGTACAATGCGACACTGGCTGTTGGGGTCCGTGATCGGGGTTGCGGCCCTTTGGGCGGGAGCCGAGGTGCTGGCAGACGGCCATGAAGAGATCACGGTTAGCCATGGCTATGTGAATTTCGGCACGTTGAAGTACGGCCCTGATCAGGTGCTGGACTATGTGAATCCGGATGCGCCCAAGGGGGGTGAATTCTCACAATGGGCGCAGGGGACGTTTGATAGTTTTAACCTCTCCACACGCAAAGGCGTGCCGGGCGCCCTTTCAACGATCGGTTACGAATCGATCCTGACCTCCTTTGCCGATGATCCCTATGGGACCTATTGCTACCTGTGCGAAACGATGGAGTATCCTGAGAGCCGTGACTGGGTGATCTTCAATCTGCGGGATGATGTGACATTCTGGGATGGCACGACAATGACCGCCGAGGATATCAAGTTCACCTTTGAACTGTACCTAGAGCAGGGCATTACCGAATACCGCAGTGTCTATTCGCAATTCATCGACAGCGTTGAGGTGCTAGACAGCCACCGGATTCGCTTTAACTTCACCGAAGCCGCGCCGCGCCGGGACGTTGTCAGCTGGGTCGGCGGGACATCGGCATTTTCCAAAGCGTGGTTCGAAGAGACTGGCACGCGCCTTGACGAGGCCTCGGATGAGCCATTTATGGCCACCGGTCCTTACCGTCTGGATGAGGTCGATATCGGCCGTCAGATTATCTATCGCTATGACCCAAACTGGTGGGGCGCGGATTTGCCCGCTAATCAGGGGCGCAACAATTTTGAAACCCTGCGGGTTGAGTATTTTGCTGACAGCGGCTCTGCCTTTGAAGGCTTTAAAAGCGGTGTTTATGCGTTCCGCAATGAAAACAGCTCGCTCCAGTGGGCTACCGGTTATGAGTTTCCAGCGCGCGACAATGGCTGGGTGAACGTCGAAGAACTGCCTAATGGGGCAATTGGAACAGGGCAGGGGTTTGTGTTCAACCTCAATCAGGAAAAATTCCAGGATCCTTTGGTGCGGCAGGCCGTTGGTCTGATGGTGAATTTCGAATGGATGAATGAATCGTTGTTTTATGGGCTTTACGAGCGCCCTGAATCATTTTGGGACAATTCCGATCTCAAGGCGGTTGGTGCGCCATCCAGCGAAGAGATCGCGATCTTGCAACCGCTTGTTGACGAAGGCCTGCTTGATGCCAGCATCCTGACTGATGAGGCTGTGATCCCGCCGGTTTCCAGCACTGCGGAACGCCCGCTTGATCGTCGCGCGTTGCGCGCCGCCTCTGCACTGCTGGATGAGGCGGGCTGGGTTGCGGGCGATGACGGTTTGCGCCGCAAGGATGGCGAAACCCTGTCGGTAACATTTCTTCAAATATCACCGCAGTTTGACCGGATCATCAACCCGATTGTTGAAAACCTCAAACGTCTGGGTGTGGATGCCGCGCTGGAGCGGGTGGATACCGCCCAGTGGATTGAGCGGCGGCGGTCAGGCAATTTTGACATTGTGAACGCGTCACTGGGGCAGGGCTATGAGCCGGGCCAACAGTTGGCGCAATTCTTTGGATCAGAGGCTGCCGACGACAGCTCGCGCAATCCGATGCGCCTGAAATCCCCGGCTGTGGATCGGATCATTGATGTGATTGTCGATGCCAAGACACTGGACGAGCTGACAACCGGCACGCGTGCCTTGGACCGTGTCCTGCGGGCAGAGCGTTTCTGGATCCCGCAGTGGCAGAAAAACACGCATACGATCGCGTATTACGACATGTACCGCTTTGAAGAGATTCCGCCGCTTGCGCTCTCGCCCATCGATAACTGGTGGTATGATGCCGAGGCTGGTGCGGCGCTGCGCGCCGCCGGTGCGTTTCAGTAAGGTCGCGTAAATGGGCGCATATATACTCAGGCGCTTGCTGCTTGTGATCCCGACACTGCTGGGGATCATGATCATCAATTTTGCCCTCATCCAGTTTGTCCCCGGTGGCCCCATTGAACAAATCCTGGCCGAGCTGGAAGGCGGCGGAGATGTGTTCGAAGGCATTTCTGGCGGCGGTAATGAGTTGGTGAACAGTGGCGACAGCGGCTACATCGGTGGGCGCGGATTGCCTGCCGATTTCATTGCTGATCTGGAACGCGAGTTCGGTTTTGACAAACCCCCGCTTGAACGGTTCCTCAACATGATGTGGAACTATGTGCGGTTCGATTTCGGCGAAAGCTATTTCCGTTCGATCAGCGTGTTTGATCTGGTGATGGAAAAGATGCCCGTCTCGATCACGCTGGGGCTGTGGTCGACGCTCATTGCTTACATGATCTCAATCCCGCTGGGCATCAAGAAGGCGGTCAGGGATGGCACACCATTTGATACCTGGACATCGGGCGCGATCATCGTGGGCTACGCCATTCCTGGGTTCTTGTTTGCGATCTTGTTGATCGTACTGTTTGCGGGCGGGTCGTACTGGCGTATCTTTCCGTTGCGTGGTCTGACGTCCGCAACTTTTGATGATTTGAGTCTGATCGGACAAGTGCTTGACTATTTCTGGCACATTGCTTTGCCGGTGCTTGCATCGACCATCGCGGCCTTTGCCACGCTGACTTTGCTGACCAAGAACAGCTTCCTTGATGAAATCAAGAAGCAATATGTCATAACGGCGCGCGCCAAGGGGTTGTCGGAGGCCCGTGTGCTTTATGGTCATGTGTTCCGCAACGCCATGTTGATTGTGATTTCGGGCTTTCCCGCTTTGTTCATTGGTGTTTTCTTTGGTGGTTCGCTGATTATCGAAACGCTATTCTCACTTGATGGGTTGGGCCGTCTGGGCTTTGAGGCCGTGGTCGCGCGTGACTACCCGGTGGTCTTTGGGACGTTATTTGCCTTCTCGCTGCTGGGGCTGGTGGTGGGGATCATCACGGACCTGACCTATGTGCTGATTGATCCACGCATTGATTTTGAGGCGCGAAACTGATGGCGAAGCGACCTTTCCTCTCTCCGCTGAACAAACGGCGATTGCGCAATTTCCGACGCAACAGGCGTGCATATTGGTCGTTCATCATCTTTTCGGTACTGTTTGGCCTATCGCTGATGGCCGAGTTTGTCGCCAACGACAAACCCATCGCGGTCAGCTATCGCGGCGAAATCCGTATGCCGATTTTCAGCTTCTATTCTGAGAAAGATTTTGGTGGCGATTTCCCAACCGAGGCGGGCTATGGCGAAGTTGAGGTGGATTGCCTGATTGTCACCGGCGGGTTGGATGCCTGTTTCAACACACCAGAAGAGCTGATCGCCGCGGTTGCGGCAGGTGAGACGCTGGAGGGCGACTTTGCGAAGGGCTGGATGCTTTGGCCGGTTATTCCTTATTCCTACAACACCATCGTTGATGTGCGTGGCGTAGCACCGGCACCCCCAAGCGCCGAGAACTGGCTAGGCACCGATGACACCAAACGTGATGTTGTTGCCCGTGTCATTTATGGTTTCCGCTTATCTGTGACCTTTGCGTTGACCGTCACTGTCGCCGCCTCCCTTATCGGGATCATCGCTGGTGCTGTGCAGGGCTATTTTGGTGGCTGGATTGACCTGATCTTCCAGCGCATCATCGAGATTTGGACCGGAATTCCCTCGCTCTACGTCATCATCATTCTCTTCGCGATTTTGGGGCGCAGTTACTGGCTCCTTGTTTTTCTCACAGTGCTGTTTGGCTGGCCCGCCCTTGTGGGGCTCGTCCGGGCTGAATTTCTGCGCGCCCGCAATCTGGAGTACGTGCGTGCCGCCAAGGCACTGGGCGTGCGTGATCGCACGATCATGTTCCGGCATATGCTGCCCAATGCGATGGTGGCAACGCTGACGATGCTACCCTTTTTGGTCACCGGTGCGATTAGCGGTCTGGCGATACTGGATTTCCTGGGCTTTGGCCTGCCGTCCTCGGCCCCGTCTTTGGGTGAAATGACCTTTCAGGCAAAACAGAACCTGCAGGCCCCGTGGCTGGGGTTCACGGCCTTTTTCACCTTTGCGGTGATGCTGTCGCTGTTGGTCTTTATCTTTGAGGGTGTCCGTGATGCCTTCGATCCGCGCAAGACCTTTGTGGCAGATGGCGGTGTGATCGCAGATGATGATATCTTCGCGCAAGCCGCCGTAGCAGAGACAGATCGCAAATGAGCAAAACCGTCCTTGATGTCAAAGATCTGCGCGTCGCCTTCCGCCAGGACGGCAACACTACGCATGCCGTGCGCGGCGTATCCTTCACCGTGAACCGGGGTGAGACAGTGGCACTGGTTGGTGAGAGCGGATCAGGCAAATCCGTAACCGCGTTGTCCACGGTGCAGCTGCTGGATGACAGCGCGGTGATGGCCGGGTCCATCACATACGAAGGTGCCGAGATGGTCGGTGTGGATGAGGCAGAGCTGCGCCGCGTGCGCGGCAATGACATCAGCTTTATCTTCCAAGAGCCGATGACATCGCTCAACCCGTTGCACACCATTGAAAAGCAGTTGGCCGAGAGCATCGAGCTGCACTCCGGTTTGCGCGGTGCCGCTGTTGCGAACCGTATTGTGCAACTGCTGCACCGGGTCGGCATCCGTGACGCGGAAAGCCGTCTTGGCGCGTACCCTCACCAGCTTTCCGGCGGGCAACGCCAGCGCGTGATGATCGCGATGGCGCTGGCGAATGGTCCGGAGCTGTTGATCGCGGATGAGCCGACGACGGCGCTGGATGTGACTATTCAAGCCCAGATTCTGGAACTATTGGCGGAATTGAAGCGCGATGACGGCATGTCGATGCTTTTTATTACCCACGACCTGACCATCGTGCGCAAGATCGCCGACCGGGTCTGCGTGATGAAAGATGGTGAGATTGTCGAAAGCGGCCCCACGCATGAGATATTCGCCAATCCACAGCACCCCTATACCCAGATGCTTTTGGCAGCTGAAAGCAGCGGCGTCCCTGCGCCTGTCGAAAACACGGCCCCGGTTGTGTTGGAAACCAATGGTGCGCGCATCTGGTTCCCAATCCAGCGAGGCCTGCTCAAACGCACGGTGGGGCATGTGAAGGCGGTCAACGATGCCACCCTGACCGTTCGGGCAGGCGAGACGCTGGGTGTGGTTGGTGAAAGTGGCTCTGGCAAGACAACACTGGCCCTTGCCGTGATGCGGTTGATCCGGTCAGAAGGGCGTATTGCGTTTCAGAATGCCGACATTCATCACCTCGACCAGCGTCAGATGCGCCCTTTGCGCAGCGACATGCAGATCGTGTTTCAGGATCCATATGGCTCGCTCAGCCCACGCATGACGGTAGAAGACATCATCGCGGAGGGGCTTGGCGTGCATGGCGTTGCACCGGGCCGCGACAAGCGCGAGATGGTGGGTGAGATTATGGGCGAAGTGGGCCTTGATCCGTCACTGATGGACCGCTATCCGCATGAATTTTCCGGCGGCCAGCGTCAGCGTATCGCGATTGCGCGCGCAATGATCCTGCGCCCCAAGCTGCTGATTCTGGATGAGCCGACCAGCGCGCTTGATATGACGGTGCAGGTGCAGATTGTGCAGCTGTTGCGCGATTTACAGCAAAAATATGGACTGGCCTATCTGTTCATCAGCCATGACCTGAAGGTCGTGCGCGCGTTGTCGCATAAGGTGATGGTGATGAAGCAGGGCGACGTTGTAGAGGCGGGCGAGGCCAATGTGATCTTTGATGCGCCGCAGAACGCCTACACCCGCGCGCTGATGGCCGCGGCGTTTGAAGGTAAGGTCGCCTAGATTTCTTGTGCCGCCGCCGCCGCGATATCGGGCAGTTCGGCTCTGCCGCTGTCACCGATCACGACATATTGGGCGTTGCCTGCCCGCCATGAGACAAAATCAAACCCCTTGATTGTCCGTTCATTGAATGTGGGGGGCGTCGTTTTCGTGCTGTTGCTTTGTTGCAGGCAGAGGGCGACAATCGCCCCGGTTGCGTCACGGTACATCAATTGAGCAACCGGTTTGCCGTTGGCGACCAGCAGCCGCCCACCTTCGAAGGCCAGATCAAACCCGGACAGGTCGGGAATTGTGAAGCTGGTGCCGGTTCTTCTGCCCAACCAGGTTTCGATATAGTCCGCCTTATCAGCGCCAACCTCAACCAGATGCTCGCCGTCACTGGCGTAGACGGCGTGATAGTCGGCGATGTCAGCCAGCCAGCCAGCGGTCACAGCAGGTGCGGTCTGACCTTTGAGCGCATAGCCACCAAGACCGCCCAGGGCAAAGACGACGGCCGCCGCAGCCAATGTCGCCCAGATGGGACGCACCGGCGCAGCGGCGGGCGCTGGTGCCTGTAAAGGGGTCGCTTTGATCTGCTGGGCAAGGGTGAATGGTACGGGGGCCGCCAGTTGCGCGTCGAATTGTTCGCGTGCAGTCGCATCGGCCTGCATCATTGCGTCCAGCATGGCCTGTGCCTGCGGATCGCTGGCCAGCTGCGCTTCGACCGCTTCGGCCTCTGTTCCGTCCAATTCGCCATCCAGATAGGCGCTGAGTTTCGCCAAGAAGTCCGTCATTTCACCACCTGTTCCACGTCTGACAGGCTTGAGATCAAGAGCTTCCGGGCCCGGTGAATGCGGCTCATTACGGTGCCGATTGGTATGCTCAGCAGTTCCGCCACCTCGCGATAGCTGTAGCCTTCGGCGCAGACCAACAACAGTGGTTGCGCCAGGTCTTGATCAAGGTTTTCGACCTTTCCCCGGACCTGCCGGGCGGTCAGATCATCGGCTGCTGTGTCTTCGGTGCGCAGCTCTGCCGCCTCTTCGGCAGGGATTTGCCCTTCGCCCTGCCGGGTTTTACGCCTGCGTATTTCGCTGATCCACATGTTGCGCAGGATGCGAAACATCCAGCGGTCCAGCGGCTGGGCCGGATCATATTGCTCCCATTTCTGGAGCGCAGCAGCGCAGGCGTCTTGCAACAGATCATCGGCATCAGGGCCAGAGCGTGTCAGGCTCAATGCAAAACGGCGCAGGCGCGGCAGCAGGCCAATCAATTCAGTTTTGAACTGGTCCGGGGTCATCGCCACCGCTTTGCTAAGGGTCAGATCGACGCAGGGGCGCCCGTGCGTCACATGCACTTTCCTGCACAATGATGAGGATTTTGAAGCGATTTGCAACGCGCTTTGCGCGGGAAACGGCTGATGCCACAGTGCAGGGCGGGGCAGATGCACATTGCCGAGCAAGACAACACCTCCTCTGAACTGATTAATTGGCGATAGGCCACACAGCGCCAAGGCCGTCGCCAGTTGTATCACCCAGAGCGGTACCACCCGCCCAAAGATAAAGCGGTGAGCCATCCTTGTCATCGGAATTGCTGTAGGACTGCGCTAAGGTTTTGTCACTTGCGGCAACAAGCAAGGCAAGGGTGGCAGTGGCAATCAGTCTCATGCGCGGGGCTCCGGATGCGTTGATTTTGCAAGCGGCGTGATTGCCGCCCTTGCATGGGTTACGCATGAATAGCCGGGTTTATTCCCGATGAAACGCGACTTGCCTTTGTGACTAGCTGTCCGAGCCAATCATAAAGCAGGTCGTTCCGCGGGCTTGAAGCCTGCGGCAGGCCAGATCGGCCCCTTCACGGGTCAGCCCCATGAAGTTGGCGTCAAACCCACCCGAGCGTTGCACAACGCGGCGCAATGACCCGTCGAGCGCGCTCATCTCGTTCAAAGCCACCCGCAAGAGGACCCGTTCGGCGTCATAGCGGGTGTTGTAGCGTCCGACGTTTACACCCCAATGCCGCCCACCGGATGTGGATATCCGGGTGACGATTTCGGGGCCGATGTTGATAGATGGGGCCGGGGCTGCCGCGATGACGGTTTCGCCCGGTACCGGCCGTGCAACTGGTACAACTGTTGGGGCGGCGGCAGCAATCTGGACCGGTTCTTCGGTCACATCAGCAAGCGCTTCGGCAAGGGCGGCGTCAACGGCCTCGGCCACAACGGCGTTGATGATTTCGGGGTCAACTGCGGGTACGGGCGCCGGGGCAGGCTCTGCTGCTGCGACCACGATCTCTGCGGGTGCCGGTTCTGCTGTGGGCCGCATCACGGGCCGAATGCTGCGCGTCACAAGGCCACTGACACGGACGATCTTGCCAGGATTGCCTACGGTGCCTGTTGAGGGGGCACTTGTCAGCATGGCCGCTGGCGGATTGGGCCGCCGGATTGTCGCGCGCGATGGAGCACGGTTAAAGCCCATATCCATCAGCTCTGTAATCCGCGCGTTGCGTGCCGATGTGGATGAACCGCCAAAGACAGTTGCAATAATGCGTTCCTGCC
This sequence comes from uncultured Alphaproteobacteria bacterium, assembly GCA_929200255.1. Taxonomy (GTDB): domain Bacteria; phylum Pseudomonadota; class Alphaproteobacteria; order Rhodobacterales; family Rhodobacteraceae; genus Yoonia. The sequence continues at coordinate 137,453 of CAKMYZ010000005.1, forward strand.
CGCGCTGGGCAGAGGCCACGAGGTTGAAGCCCGCCGCATTGGTATAACCGGTCTTGATGCCATCGCCGCCTTCATAGCTGTCCAACCAGCGACGGTTGGTGTGGCGCACGGTCGCGATGCCCGCATCGGCAGAGCGACGCGAAAAGAGGTTATAATACTGCGGGAAGTCATAGATCACATGCCGTCCCAGCACCGACATATCGCGCGCGGTCGACAAATGGCCCGATTGTGTCAGGCCATGTGCGTTGCGGAAATTGGTGTTGCGCATACCCATGGCCCGCGCAGTACGGTTCATACGGGTGGCAAAGGCCGCTTCGGAGCCCGAGATCGCCTCACCAATCGCTGTTGCTGCATCATTGGCGGATTTTACGGCGGCAGCCCGCAGCAGGAAACGCAGCCGGATCGTCTGACCGGCGCGCAAACCAAGTCGGGAGGGGGGCTCTGATGCGGCAAGGCGGCTGATCGTGACGGGTGTATCGAGTGTGATCTCTCCGCGCTCGATGGCCTGAAATGCCACGTAGAGTGTCATCATCTTGGTGAGCGATGCAGGGTGCAACTCTGTATCGGCGTTGCGCGAATGCAGGACTTCACCTGTGCGCGCGTCCATCACCATGGCCGCATAAGGGGCTGCACCAGCGCGGATCGGCGCAAGCAGCAAAGATACCATCAATACGAATAGAAATAGCCCCTGGAGGGCCCACTGTCCCGGACGACTTGTCACGTCGCTTGCCTCTTTTTTACTGCCTCTGACCCCGGATTTTTCCGGTGGTCTTATTGTTATGAAGGGAGGCTAACATAGGTTGGAATTTCAGAAAATACCCCAATTTCAAAGACTTTGCGGGTGTTTATCATCTTGTGAGTCTATATCTTGTGGTGATTTTATGGTGATCCCCTATATGGGCCAGTTTTTCACGATTGTGGCGGGCGTCAGCTTTGTTCAAAGACGGGGTTTTCATGCTGAACCTGTGCCTTATATATTACGCCTAGCACACCAAGGCGGAATGATGCAGGCTCAGGTTCATATGATGGCGGACAAAGAAGGGGGCAGCGACAGTGATGTTGGGGTTGCTCTTGAGACGAAGCCAAAGACCAAACGCCCACCGATGTATAAGGTGATGATTTTGAACGACGACTTCACCCCGATGGAGTTTGTCGTGCATGTTCTGGAGCGCTTTTTTGGGCTGTCCCATGCGCAAGCCTTTGAGTTGATGCTGACAGTCCACAAAAAAGGTCTCGCGGTTGTTGGTGTCTTCAGTCATGAAATCGCCGAGACCAAGGTTGCTCAGGTGATGGATTTCGCGCAACGCCACCAGCATCCGCTGCAATGTACCATGGAGAAAGAGTAGCGCCTTTCGCGCTGTTCGTCCCGCTATGTCCCAATCCCGCCTCAGCACCGCCATTGCAGATGGCCTGATCTCGTTGCCTGATGGTGCGGTGACGATTATGCGCCCGTCGGCGTCCTACGACGTTTCCGCACTGCCCCGCGATAGGGTTCAGATTGTACAGGGGTTCTACCCCGATGCGGTGGCCTGGCAGAGTGCGGGTTACGCGACCTCTCAGGAATTGAACCGTTCCGCAGTTGCAATTGTTGTGGTGCCGCGTGCCAAGGCATTGGCGCGTGCGATGATTGCCGAAGCCTGTGCCCAAGCCGATTTTGTGATTGTGGATGGTCAAAAAACCGAGGGCGTCGACAGCCATTTCAAGGCCTGCCGCAAGGCGCTGGGCGATCTGCCGTCGCTGACCAAGGCGCATGGGCGCATCTTCTGGTTCGATGCCAGTGATGCTTTTGCCGATTGGACGGGACCTGCACCACAACAGGGTGCACATGGATATTTCACGACGGCAGGCGTGTTCTCTGATGGGGCTGTTGACGCAGGTTCCGCCCTGCTGGCAGAGGCATTGCCCGCCAAATTGCCTGCACGCATGGCCGATCTGGGTGCTGGATGGGGATATCTGGCGGCCCCGGTGTTGGAGCGGGCAGGCGTTCGGTCGCTTGACCTGATCGAGGCGGAGGCTTTGTCGCTGGGGTGCGCCAAATTGAACGTCACCGACGAACGGGTGTCGTTTCATTGGGCCGATGCGACACGCTTTGTGCCTGACGCTGCCTATGATGGTATCGTCATGAACCCGCCGTTTCATACCAGCCGTGCGTCTGATCCGTCGCTGGGTCGTGCCTTTATTCAGGCCGCTGCCCGCCTGCTGACCCCCAATGGCAAGCTATGGATGGTTGCGAACCGCCATTTGCCGTATGAAGCCACGATGACCGAGTGCTTCCGCAATGTTGACACGATCGCGGGCAATGGTGCCTTCAAGGTATTCCACGCCAACAAACCACAGCGCTAAGATCCCTGCCAAGGAGACCTCTCCCATGTCCTTTTCCATTTCCGGCAAGACGGCTATTGTCACTGGCGCTGCTAACGGTGTTGGCCTCGCGATTGGGCGGCATTTTGTCCAGATGGGTGCAAATGTGGTCTTTGCCGATATGGACGAAAAGAAGCTGTGCCATGAAATGGGCGAAGACGCGCAGAAAGAAGAGAACGTGCATACATTCTCTGGCGATCTGCGCAAGAAGCTGACAATTGCCAATCTGTTGTCTGCGACAATCGATGCTTTTGATCGTGTGGATATTCTGGTGAATGCCTCCCGTCAGGTGATGACAACCGACCCGCTTGATCCCGACGACAACACTGTTGAGGAACTGCTCCAGCAAAACACAATGACCGCGCTACGCGTCAGCCAGGCTGTGGCGCGCAGGATGATCAAACAGGCAGATGGTGGAACAAGCGGATCGCTTGGATCGATCGTCAACCTGTCGTCCATCGCGGCCCGTCGCGCACATCCTGAATTGCTGGCCTATTCGGTGAGCTCTGCCGCATTGGACCAGATGACACGCGCGATGGCCGTTGCGCTTGCCCCGAATGGTATCCGGGTCAATGCGGTGGCGTTTGGCAGCGTGATGAGTGCGAGCCTCAAGGGATCGTTGAAAGATCACGACACGATGCGCGAAGCCATTGTTGACAGCACCCCCCTGCAACGGATCGCAAGCCCCGGCGAAGTGTCTGATGCCGTCCAGTACCTCGCTTCAGATGCATCCGCCTTTGTGACCGGCCAGATCATCACGGTTGATGGCGGGCGCACATTGATTGATCCCGCCGCCGTCTCGGCGCACTGATTATTCAGGGTGAACCCTGATGCACTGTGCAACCGCCTGATTTGAGGTCGCCTGCAATTGCCCATAGCGTTCCTGAAGTGATGCCAGTTTTGCACGTTCGGCATTCAGATCAATGGCCATTGGCACTGTTGACGTGAACGTCTGTGTTTCTGTGCAGGGGAATGTGAATTCGTCACCATCCGGTGTACTGCCAGAGCAACGGGTGTCTATCGTGCGGACCTGCTGCCGTTCTGCAAGCGCGTAGCCGCGGGCGATGTTGCCTTCGGTCTCTGCAATGAGACTGCCGAGAATGCGTGTCTCTCGGGTCACGTCGTTGATGCATTGCTCGCGCGGGGTTGCGCATGCGGTGAGGGCCACCAAGGGCAATACAATAAGGGCAGGGCGCATGGCATCTCTCCGGTTTTGATCTGGATCATCGTTTTGTCTTCGGTATAGGTGCATAAAGGCATAAGACACATGCTATTCAATATCAGGGGCAAGACGACGTATGGCTGATGGGTTCGCCGCAGAAAAAACCAAGGCATCTGCGTGGTTTCGCACATTGCGCGATGAAATTGTGGCGGCGTTTGAGGCGCTGGAGGATTCGCAAGGCGGTGATGGCCCCGCCGGGCGCTTTGACGTCTCTGAAACCAAACGCACGTCGGATGATGGATCGGATGCCGGTGGCGGGCTGATGTCGGTGATGCGCGGTGGCCGTGTGTTTGAAAAAGTCGGGGTCAATGTCTCGACCGTTTATGGCGCGCTTGGCGCCGCTGCGCAAAAGGCGATGGCGGCACGCGGTGTGCCCGGTATGGCAGATGATCCGCGTTTCTGGGCTTCGGGCATTTCACTGGTCGCGCATATGCAAAACCCCCATGTCCCGGCGGTTCATATGAATACCCGCATGTTCTGGACACACCATGCCTGGTGGTTTGGCGGCGGTTCCGATCTGAACCCTTGCATCGAATACCCCGAGGACACAGCCCATTTTCACGCCACCCAGAAAGCGCATCTCGATCCGCATGGCGAAAGTTACTACCCCAAGCTCAAGCAATGGGCGGATGAGTATTTCTACATCCCGCACCGCAATCGCGCACGTGGTGTCGGTGGCATCTTTATGGATGACCACTGTACCGGTGACTGGGAGGCGGATTTCAAACTGACACAGGATATCGGCAAGGCATTCCTGCCAGCCTATGTGCCGTTGGTCGAAAAGCGCCGCAATGCCGATTGGACTGATGCCGATAAGGAGACGCAGTTGGTGCATCGTGGGCTTTATGCCGAATACAACCTTGTCTACGATCGCGGCACAAAGTTCGGGCTGGCCACGGGGCATGACGCCAATGCTGTGTTGATGAGCCTGCCACCATTGGCGAAATGGGTTTGATCAATCCACCTGGATAAAGCGCGGGCCTTCGATGTCCCGGTTGCTTTGGCCACCGGAGTCTGTCTGCATGGTTGCTGGCTTGCCAGCCCCGGTGGCCAGTTGCGTCATCGCGACACGGACGAAAAGCGGCGAGATACCATCACCAATCATGCCCGCGACCAGCACATAGAATCTGTCGGGTGCGATGGCGACAACGGCCCGCGCCGTGCGCATGGAGCGCAGGCCGACAGGGTATCGGTCTTCTGCGGAGGCCCCGAGTGCGACCTGTTCCTCGGCAGTGGCAGGGATAAAGACCAGCCAGGCACAAAAGAACAGAATTGCCGCCCGCACGGCAGAGCGGAACCCATGGAACGCAAGGCGCAATGTCAACGGGATTTTCAAGCGAGAAAGCTCCGTTTGGTTGTCTGCGCCCTACGCCGCGGAGGTGCTGCTTCTAGGCTCCGCGCACAGTATCAATCATCAATTGGACATTTCCAGGATCGGCGTCAGGGGTGATCCCGTGGCCAAGGTTAAAGATATGCGGCCCTTTGCCAAGGGCGTCGCAGATGCGCCGGGTTTCCGAGACGAGCGCCTGACCGCCTGTGACCATATGGGATGACTTCAGGTTGCCCTGCACGCAGCCGTCCTTTTGCACATGATCTGCCACCCAAGCGGCATCAACGCCATCGTCCACGGCCACGCAATCGGCCCCGGTTGCCGCATGGACACCCGCGTATTTTGTGCCTGCACCGCGTGGGAAGGCGATAACGGGGATGCCAGGGTGCTTTTCTTTCAGCGCGGCCGTGATCCGCTGCATCGGCTTGATCGAGAAGGTCGTGAAGTCATCCCCTGCCAGCGATCCGGCCCAACTGTCGAAAAGCTTTACACATTCCGCACCGGCCTCGATCTGTTTTGACAGATAGGCAATTGTCCCTTCGGTCAGCCGGTCAATAATCCCTTCAAATACGGGGCGGTTTTCGGCTTTGAGCGCATGGGCCGGCCCCTGATCCGGGGTGCCTTGCCCGGCGATCATATAGGTGGCCACGGTCCAGGGCGCGCCTGCAAAGCCGATCAATGTCGTCTCTTTGGGCAGTTCACGCGACAGGATCTTTACCGTCTCGTACACGGGGTTGAGTGTATCGTGAATCGCTTCGGTTGGTTTGAGTTTGGCCAGTTCATCCTCGGTGGTGATTGTGGACAGGCGTGGGCCTTCGCCGGTGACAAACCACAGGTCCGCACCCAGGGCCTGCGGCAACAGCAGGATATCAGCAAAAAGGATTGCCGCATCAAAACCATAGCGGCGGATGGGTTGCTGCGTAACCTCTGCCGCAAGTTCCGGGTTATAGCATAGCGACAAGAAGTCCCCGGCCTGCGCGCGGGTTGCCTTATACTCGGGCAAGTACCGCCCTGCCTGACGCATCATCCAGATCGGTGGCGTGGGAAGTGTTTCGCCGGCAAGGGCCCGGAGAATGGTTTTCTGCTGCGCCATGAGAAGTCCTTTTTGAAGTCTCTGTGGTCCCAGTTGGATGCAAACATGTCAAGGGAGTTGTCAGGCCAGATTGACGGGTCTAACAATCACATCATGACCCTGAATTTACCCTCTCCTGCATCGCCGTTCAACATCGGAACCCGTGGATCACCCTTGGCCCTAGCCCAGGCGCATGAGACCCGCGCGCGGTTGATGGCGGCTTTTGATTTGCCTGAAAGTGCCTTTGAGATTTGCATTATCAAGGTGACGGGTGATGCCATTCAGGACCGCCCGCTAAAAGAGATCGGTGGCAAGGGTTTGTTCACTCGCGAGATCGAAGAGGCGCTGCTGGATGGGTCAATTGATATCGCCGTGCATTCCATGAAGGATATGCCGGTGGAACAGCCCGGTGGGCTGCTGCTGAACACCTATCTGCCGCGTGAGGATGTACGCGATGCGTTTGTGTCGCTGAGTGCGAAAGGCTTGGGCGATCTGGCAGAAGGCGCCACCGTTGGCACGTCGTCTCTGCGCCGCTGTGCGCAGCTGTTGGCCCGGCGCCCTGATCTGAAGATCGTGGAATTTCGCGGCAATGTGCAGACCCGGTTGAAAAAACTAGCTGATGGTGTGGCCGAGGCAACCTTTCTGGCGATGGCGGGCTTGAACCGTCTGGGCATGATGGATGTGCCGCGCAGGGCTGTGATGCCTGAGGATATGCTGCCCGCGGTGGCGCAGGGGGCGATCGGGATAGAGCGGCGCGGTGATGATACGCGTGCCGCGGAGATGCTGGAGGCCATTCACGATGGCCCCACGGGCCAGCGGCTGGCTGCGGAGCGCGCGTTTCTGGCGCATCTGGATGGGTCGTGTGAGACGCCGATTGGCGGCTTGGCCGATCTGGATGGTGGATCGCTGCGGTTGCGTGGAGAGATATTGCGCACCGATGGCACAGAAGTGTTCAACGATGACATGACCGGCGACATTGCGGATGGGGCCGAGATGGGGCGCGCGATGGCTGCCAAACTTTTGGCGCAGGCTGGCCCGGAGTTTTTCTAAGCGGCCAACGAGTTTCGTCGAAATTCCTTCTATCCAGCAAGAAAATTCTCGAATTTTCTTGCTCAGGCCTGCGGGATCACCTTTCCGGGATTGAGGATGTTATTTGGATCAAGCGCTGCTTTGATTGCCCGCATTGTATCCAGCGCAACCGGATCTTTGCGCCGTTTCATGGTGTTCAGCTTTGACACCCCGATTCCGTGTTCTGCACTGAATGATCCGCCCAGTTCCTGCACCACATCTTCGACCGCTTCGACCAGCGCATTCATCACATCGGGGTCATTGCGGCTGATGTAACTGGTGTGGTGAATGTTGCCGTCGCCCAAATGGGCCACGATGACCTCACTGGCGTTGGGATCAATGGCCTTGATGCGCGGGGTCAGCATGTCTTGAAACGTCGCGACCTTGTCAAGCGGCACGGCTACGTCCGTGTTTACGAAGACACCGCCAAAAAAGGCGACTTCGCCTGCATCTTCGCGCCGTTTCCAGATGTCGCGGCGCTGGGCTTCATTCTGGGCGATGACCGCGTCCAGCACGGTGCCTTCTTCCAGCATCGCACCCAACGTGTCTTCTAGCAGTGTCACCACCGGCAGACTGCCATCCGGGGCGGGCAGGGCGTCGCGGGCCATGGTGGCCGCCACTTCGATCATGATGTTGACATCATAGGCGTCTTCGAAGGGAGGCTGCGCATCAGGGAACAATGCGCGATGCTTGTCGATGTAGCTGCGGGGCATGTACTCAAAAGCTTCAACCCCGCCGCCAGTAGCGCTTTGGAGTTGATGCAACAGGTCGAGTGCGTCGGGCAAAGACTGTACCGCTACCATGGCGGTGGCGTAAGCGCGGGGTTTGGGGCGCAGTTTCAGTACCGCGGCGGTGATGACCCCCAATGTGCCCTCTGCCCCGATCATCAGATTGCGCAGATCAAGGCCAGAGTTGTCCTTATGTAGTTCGCTCATCAAATTCATGATCCGCCCATCGGCCATCACAACCTCAAGCCCCAGACACAGCCCGCGTGTGCTGCCGTAGCGCACGACGTTGGAGCCACCGGCATTGGTAGAGAGTAGGCCACCGATCATGGCAGAACCGCGTGCACCCAGAGTGAGAGGGAAGATCAAATCATGGGCGGCGACTGCATCGTGTAGGTTGGAGAGGATGACCCCTGCGCCAACCGTGGCAGTTTGTCCCGCGACATTGATTTCGGTGATCGTGTTGAGTCGTTCGACAGAGAGCATTAACGCGCCGTCCGCCAGTGTTGCACCGGTCAGCCCCGTGCGACCGGAAGCGGGTACAACGGGCGTGCCGGTATCATTGGCAATCCTGAGTATTGCAGAGACCTCGGCGGTGTTTTCTGGCCGCAGGACCGCCATGGGGGTGGAGGTATAGGCGCCCGTCCAGTCTTTGCCGTAAGGCGCGGCGTCGTTGCCGGTCAGAATGCGGTCAGGGCCGATGGCTTGGGCGATTTGGTCAAGAACGGGCATGCCTACTCTCCAATGGTGCTGGCGAGACGCTAGCGTCATATCGCGTGCGGGGGAAGTGATGACGCGGCAGAATTGTCACGTACTTGAGGGTGCCTTGGCGGCGCCAAATGCCCATAGGGTCGGCTGCCGGTTTGGAGCGGTCTATCTGCTTTATCTGACGGAGTTTGGTGGTGGCGTGGGGGAGATTTGAACTCCCGACCTAACGATTATGAGTCGTTCGCTCTAACCAACTGAGCTACCGCGCCGTTCCACGAGCGAGGGGTTACGCAATGGGGGCTGGGCTGTCAAACCGATTCTGCTGGTAAGGTGGGTTAAAACCCACCTTACGTGTCGCAACCGTCCTGCCTGTAAGGTGGGTCTTGACCCACGCCCATCTAGTCAGAGCGTAGCTCGGGCGCCCCGCCACCGAAAATCACACAGGACATGACCGTATACCCCGTGATCGTCGGCAGTACGATGCAGGTTCCGATCAGGATGATGAAGAAGCTGTCCGGGGCACTCTCCGCTTCTTAAATTGTGATCTGGTTTGGCAGCACATAGGGGTAGAAAACTGTAACCCCCCCCGAAAGCCATCACTCAAGGCTGCGTTGCAGCTGTACAGGCTACTAGCACGACCGGCGGTTCTCTGAGTGGGGCATTTTGTGCAGCATCGACCAGAGCGAGAACACCAGCAAAGCGCACAGGATTGGCAGTGGCGATCGCTGGGCGCGCGGAAATCACGAAATCTGTGGCAGGGTCGACAGAATTGCTCGTGGTCGCTTGTTGCTGTGTAATGATAGAAGAGCGACTGGAGACTAGCGGGTCAATGTCCAGCGTGTTTCCTGGCTATAGGGCTGATTGGGGGTCACTCTGATCGACCCGAAGCCCCGATGATTTGGGGTATCGGGCCAGGCCTGTGGTTCGATGGCGAGGCCCTCATAGCAGGCACGACCGGGCCGGTGAGAGGTTGCGGCGTCGTGGATTTGCACACCAGACTCTGTCGTGGCCAAGGTCATGCCGACATTGGTTTGCCCGGTCAGCCAAAGGACGTCGCGGATTGCCTGTTTGCCATCAACAATGCAGAAGTTGTGGTCTAGATTAGGCGAGGCAATCTTCGGTGCGATGGGATAGCGGAAGTCCATCGGAGTGTCCGCGACTGCTGCAACCTCTCCGGTTGGGCAGGCGCTGTCGTTGATAGGCAGATAGTGATCGGCTGCGATTTGCAATTTATGACCTGCCCATGTCTCGGTGCCATCAAGGTTCCAGTAAATGTGACTGGCAAAGTTCATGCAGGTCGGGGCATCCGTGATCCCGTTGATGGTCATGGTCAGCGCGGCAGGTGCGCTGACCTGATAGGTCACCCGAATGTCGCGGTTGCCGGGAAGCCCCGCAACGCCGTCGGCCAGAGACAGTGCTAGTGTGATGCTATCGGCGGTCTGCGATGCGACCTGCCAAACCCGGCGATGCACCCCATCGGACCCGGAGTGCAGGTGGACCGCGCCGTTTTCGTTACGCTCCAATTCGTACATCATCCCGTCCAGTCGTACGCGGGCATTGCTGATCCGGTTGGCGATCGGGCCCACAATCGCGCCGAAATAACCCATGGAGTTCTCATAGTCGCTGAGCAAATTTGAGCCAAGCGCCAACCCGCGTGGGACACCAGCCAAACGGACATCTTGTACGATTGCGCCGAAGGTAAGGATACTGACCGTCAGATCACCGGCAGAAATAGTGATCTTCGCAATATCTTCACCGGCCTGGGTCTGGCCGAAATGTACCATTACGAATGCTCCTGATGCACATATTTGCGGCTGGAATCATTGTGCTACGCCACTTTAGCGCGGCGTCGACATAGTTGAAGGCAAAACGATGCGTCGCCCATTTCCGCGCAGCAGTGGACCACCCGCCCGCCGCTCACCCCCGCCGCCAACCAGTGCAATAGCGTCATCGGGTGGCATGCTTTCAGTGGGGTCCACACTGAGGTCAGTGGTGGGCAGGTCGGGGCCAAAGCGGGGTGGTGGCGGCGGTTGGCGTACCAAGGGTAATCTTGTGCGCTGCACTGCCAAGCACGCCGCCTATGCGCTTCATGGTCGTCCCTTTGCATTCGTGGTCAGGCCTTTACAGGATCACCCGGTGTTCCGCCTGTCCGGTGTAGCGGGTTTGGGCGGCAAATGTCTTGCCCTGATCGTCACCTTTCAGGCCAACTGCAGCCGTGGTGCAATAAAGCGTTGTCAGATCATCCCCGCCAAATGCCGGGCAAGAGGTTTGTTCTGCACCAAAGCCGAAGCTTTCAATAAATGTGCCATCAGGCGCATAGCCAGCAACACGCCCCACTCCCCACTGCGCGTTCCACAGGTTGCCACTTTTATCGACCACGGCCCCGTCCGGACGGAAAGAAGTGTCGCGCAGGTCGATGTGCAGTGCAGGCTCTGCGCAGGGCCAACCGTCCGCATCCAGGGCGACGCGCATGATCATGTGGGTAGGCGTATCGGTGAAATAGGCCATCTTACCATCCGGCGCAAAACAGATCGCGTTTGAGATCGTGATATCCGAGCAGAGCCTGCGCAATTCGCCTTTGTAGAAACGGTAGATCGCGCCTGCGTTTGGCTCTGCATTGATCCCCATGGTGCCGATCCAGAACCCGCCCTGCGGGTCGGCGCGCCCATCGTTCGAACGCGTGACGGGGTTGTCCGCTTCCAGCGGCACAACAACACCGTGGTTGCCGGTTGTCAGGTCAAGATGTCGGATGGCGTTCTCTGAGGCGATCAGCAGGGTGGTGTCATCAATCCAGCCTGCAGCGCTGACGTAACCGTCAAAATCCCAGTGCCGCGCCTTGCTGTACAGACGCTTGCCCAGAATATCGAACCAGAACAACTCTTTGCGGATTGGATGCCACAGTGGCCCCTCACCAAGTTGGCATTGTGTGGCATCAAAGATCATGTGGCCGTCGCATCGTAAGCTGAAACCATATCGCGTGCCCGCGCCGCGACTTCGGTTACGGGTAGCCCCGGCGTATAGAGCGCAGAGCCGATGCCGAAACCATCAGCACTTGCCTCTATCCACGCCGCAAGGTTGTCTGCACCAACGCCGCCAACCGCATAGATCTGCGTGCCTTCGGGCAGCACCGCGCGGATGGCTTTGATCCCCGCAGGGCCAATCAGACTGGCGGGGAAAACCTTTAACCCGTCCGCACCGGCCTTCAGTGCGCCAAAACACTCGGTTGGTGTCATGACGCCGGGCCAGCTTTGCATGCCAGCGGTTTTGGTGGCGACAATCACCCGCTGGTCAGTGTTGGGCGAGACGATCAGCCTGCCGCCAGCTTGGGCCGCGCGCCCTACATCCGCGACCGACAGGACCGTGCCAGCGCCGATCAGCGCGTCGTTGCCATACGCGTCCACCATCGCCTTGATGCTGTCAAATGGATCAGGTGAGTTCAGCGGCACTTCGATCTTGGTGATGCCAGCGTCGATCAGGGCGGCAGCAATGGGGGCCGCCTCAACCGGAGTGATCCCGCGCAGAATGGCGATCAGGGGACGCTCCATTGGTTACCCTTTCAAGCGTTGGTAGGCCGCCGTCAGGCCCGCAAGCGTGACAGAGGTTGAATTCACTTGCGTGGCGGGGGCGCCCTGCGTGGCCAAGGCATCAACGTAGATTTTGGACAGGTTGTTATTGCCGATCACGGCGATCTGCTGACCTAGCCAGTAGGGTTTTGACCCAGCCAATTCCGCCCCGATCAACAGCCCCGAAAGTTGCGCGCGCGCTGATACGCCGCTCAGGCCATGCAGCAGGCCTTCGGCCCGCAGCGAAAAGAGCCTGCTGGCGATCCGTTCCGGTCGGGCGAGGGCGGTATCCAACCCTGCAAGGAAAGCATCGTTGTCCCAGCCGTCGGTCGCGATGGCATGTCGCAGGACAGTCTGCTCAGAGATGGCCGAAAAGAGTTCACCGGTCATGAAGGTCTGAAAGCTGACCACTTCATCCGCGCTGATATGCACCCATTTCGTGTGAGTGCCGGGCAGGCAAATCACACCGTCCCAACCCGGATTACGTGACAGAAACCCGCTGATCTGGGTTTCTTCTCCGCGCATGACGTCTGCGGGGCCCACCTGTTTGATGCCGGGGATCACAAAAACCGAGAGGGCCGCATCCTGCGTAACAGCCTGCGCCAACCCACCGGGCAGCGTGGCGCAAGGCACGGCAGCATAGGGTGCTTCGACCCAGCCCTGCCGCGCGCCGACCATGCCACAGGCGACAACCGTTGTTGGCCCGGCGATCCAGTCACCCACCACCGTAAGCAAAGCCGGTTCAAACTGGTCTCGTGCCAGTTGACCCACGCCTTTGTCAGAGCGAGCCTCTGCCAGAACGGTGCCTGATGCAGACATCGCCCAGGCGCGCATGTTGCTGGTGCCCCAGTCAACGGCGATCCAATCGGCCTTAGTTGTGTTTTCGGTCATCCGGTGCCTATCCGCCCTTTATCAACCACGCGTATCTGGCCTGTCATCATTGCAGACTTCTTCGAGGCCAGAAAGAGCCCTTCACTTACCACATCGGCAGGTTGGAAATAGGTTTACGGCCTGCGCGAAGTAGAAGGGAGTCTGAAAGGTGTGTAGGGTGGGTGCAACCTAAGCGCATTCACCGTTTGCCGTAGTAGAGGCCCACAACATGTTCTGCCTGGGCAAAGAACAGCCAACGTAGCGTCAGCACCCCAGCGATATGGCTTAGCACTGCCAAGGCCGCGAAGATGTGGCTAAACGGCAAAAGCAGCAGGACCACAGGCAACACAAAGGCCAGCCCGATGGTGATGATCCGCAGCTGATCGGCATGTTTACGACCAACGTGATGGATGAATTCGCGCATCAGATAGTTTGTGCCCGTATGGGGTGGTTCAAATGCGCGCACCTCACCGATATGGCCGAGCCCTGTGGCGCTGGCCATTGTTGTGCCGGATGCCTTGAAACGCATGTCACCGCTGCCCCAGGCAAACATCTGCAAGATGCCGCCCGCAAGCAGCAGAACCGCCGCGATTTTGACCTGACCGGCCAAGAGCGCGCCACCACCAACAGACAGCACCAGATACATTGCCGGTGTTGTCCAATGCCGCCAGCGGGGCACTGTTTTCATCTGGGTGTAGATCATGGATGTCGTGAGCACGACACCGATCGAGGCGATACCGCCGATGCACCCGATCAGCCCAAGTCGTGTGCCCGCAAAGACCAGCCCGGCGCCATAGATCGCCATCGTGATCAGCGCGAAGACGGCGCAAACGCCTTCGCGGCTCAGCCAGCTAGTTCTCCATTGGCTAAAGGCCTTAAGCGCGCGCTCCGGGTGCCCAAGGTGGAAGGTCGAGGCGATAAGCCCACCAACGGCAAAGACATAGGCGATGGCGAACCAGATAAAAGCGCCCGCGCCAGTGGGGACAATCGCGCCCATGCCCAGCCAGAACAGCAGGCCAAACCCTAGGCCAGAGAAAGTGTTGAAAAGAATGACTGAGGTTGCGGGATGCATTATTTCGCTCCTCCGGGTAAGGCGGACAGGGCTTTGTCAAGCCAACCGACAAAGCCTTTGCCGTCGCTGGCGATAGGTTCAAGATATGGGGCCAGCACGTCAAATTCCGGCATCTCATCCTTGGGGCGTGGTGGCAGATATTTGTTGACGGGTTTGGTGCCTTGTTCGGGCATCAGATCAAAGCCACCTCGTTCGGCGACCAGTTTTGAGACATCGCTGTTTTCGTCCCCCAGGTCACCAAAATGCCGCGCACCTGCGGGGCATGTCCGCACGCAGGCGGGCTGGCGGTCTTCTTCGGGCAGGTTTTCGTTATAGATACGATCGACGCAAAGGGTACATTTCTTCATCACGCCTTCTTTGGCGTCCAATTCGCGCGCGCCGTAAGGGCAGGCCCAAGCACAAAGCCCACAGCCGATGCAGTCACTTTCATTGACCAACACGATCCCGTCCTCGGCGCGTTTATGGCTTGCCCCGGTTGGGCAGACGGTGACGCAAGGTGCGTCTTCGCAATGCAGGCAGGATTTGGGGAAGTGGATCAGCTGTGCCGCGCCTTGGTCTGGCTGCACCTCGTAAGAATGGACCCGATTCAAAAAAGTGCCTGACGGGTTGGCCCCATAGGCCTGTTGGTCCGACAGTGGCGCGCCATAGTTTTCGGTGTTCCAGCCTTTGCAGGAGATCACGCAGGCATGACAGCCGACACAGGTATCCAGATCAATGACCAGCCCCAGTTTCTTGGCGGATGGTGGTGGCAGTTGGGTCATAGCGCTGCCCTTTCTTGAAATGCCGGAGCCTCCGGCGCGCGTTTATTTGGCAAGATGATGACGCTGGTATCGGTTCCAGCCTTTCGGCTGTCCCATGTGGCGATGTACCAGACGAAACTGCCGATGGTCAGCATCAGGAACGCCGCGATGAGCAAGAGCACTTGGAAATTGGTCATTTGCCCACCTTCCATTCCAGATCACTGGGCCCTTTGCCCACGGGCGATTTGATCGCAGGCATGGCGGGTTGTGCTTCGTTTGGCACAGCGGATTTTTCGATCTTCACCCGTAGGTCGAACCATGCAGCCTGGCCAGTGACCGGGTCAGAGTTCGCCCAGCGCAAACCGTCGCCTTTGGGCGGCAGCAATTCGTGGATCAGGTGGTTGAGCAGGAAGCCTTTGGTCGCCTCGGTTGCCCCTTTATCCAGCGCCCAGGCGCCCTTGCGTTTGCCGATGGCATTCCATGTCCAGACGGTGTTCGCGTTCAGCGATGCCTGATGTGCAACCGGCACCACGATAGCGCCGTGGGCAGAGCTGACCTTGGCCCAGTCACCTTCTGCAAAGCCATTCGCCTCCCAGATTTTGGTCGGCACATAAAGGGGATTATGCCCGTGGATTTGTCGCAGCCATGCGTTCTGCGTGCCCCAGGAATGATACATGGCCATGGGGCGTTGGGTCAGCGCGTGGACAGGGTATGTATCCAGATCGACCTGATCATCCTCAAGCGCGCCGTACCAGATCGGCAAGGGGTCCATCGTGACCTTCAACCGTTCGCGCAGGTGTTCGGGCGGCTGTCGTTCGCCGATACCTTCGGCGGCCGCCTGAAACTTGCGCAGCGGTTCGACGTAAAGCTGGAAGATGTAGGGTTGGACGGCATCGTAAAATCCCATCTTCACCGCCCAGTCCTGATATTCGGCGTTGAACGGTTTGTAGTAGGCGGCGTTTTCCGGCACGTGTTCCAGCCAGAAACCGCCATTATCGATGTAGTTTTGGATTTGGTCAGGGTTCACGTCACCGCGCCCTTTGCCAGACCCATCTGTGTTGCGGAACCCCGCGAGCGGGCCAACGCCGGGGCGGCGGATGTGGTTGGTGATATAATCTGCGTAGTCGCGATATTTCTGGCTGCCATCGTCATTCACGAAACCCGGCATGCCAAGGCGTGCGCCCAGATCACAGAGTACCGATTGGAAGCCACGCACATCGCGGTCAGGTTCGACCACAGGCCAGCGGATCGCATCGGCCACACCGTCCGCCTCGCAAATCGGACGGTCGAGCAGCGAGATACAGTCATGTCGTTCCAGATACGTGGTGTCGGGGAAAATCAGATCGGCATAGGCCACCATTTCTGATGAATAGGCGTCAGAGTAGATGATGTGCGGGATCACATAGTCGCCGTTTTCGTCCTTGTCCGTCAGCATTTTCGTCACGCCGCCGGTGTTCATGGACGAATTCCACGACATATTTGCCATATACATAAACAGCGTGTCGATCTTGTAGGGATCGCCTGCATGGGCGTTGGAAATCACCATATGCATCAGCCCATGGGCAGACATCGGGTTTTCCCATGTATAGGCCTTGTCGATCCGCTTGGGGCTGCCGTCGTCGTGTAGCAGCAGGTCTTCGGGGCCATGGGTATAGCCAAGGTGCGGGCCATCAAGTGCAGCGCCGGGTGTCACCTTGCCGTGCGGTTTGGGGTGGGCCGTCGCAGGTTTGGGGTAGGGCGGTTTGAAACGCATACCACCGGGTACTTCGACCGAGCCGAGGATGATTTGCAGCACATGCAGCGCGCGGCAGGTCTGGAACCCGTTGGAATGCGCCGAGATGCCGCGCATCGCGTGGAAGCTGACCGGGCGACCGATCATCTTGTCATGCTTCTTGCCGCGGAAATCGGTCCATGGGCGATCCAGTTCAATCGCTTCGTCAAAGGCGACGCGAGCGAGGTCAGCGGCCAGCGTGCGAATACGCTCGGCTGGAATGCCGCAGCGGTCCGCGACAGCCTCGGGTGCGTATTCATCTGACAGATAGCGATCTGCCATCTGGTGAAAGACGGGGCGGTGTGTGACGCCTTTGGCGCGGTATGTGCCGGCCAGATCGGGATCGACCCCTTTGCCGTTCCATGCCGCAAGTTGGCCGGTGTTTCGGTCGATGACCTGTGGCTGGCCGTCTTTGCCGCGCAGGAACAGGCCAAATTGTTCTGACTTGGGGTCCTCATTGATCAGGACGGATGCGTTGGTAAAGCGGGCCAGATAGTCCAGATCGACCTTGCCCGCCTTCATCAAGCAGTGGACCATCGCAAGAATGAACAGCCCGTCGGTGCCGGGGGTGATCCCCACCCAATCGTCGGCAACGGCATTATAGCCTGTGCGGATCGGGTTGACCCCGATCATACGCGCGCCGCGCTTCTTGAGTTTGCCAATGCCCATCTTGATGGGGTTGCTGTCATGATCTTCGGCAACGCCAAACAGCATGAACAACTTGGTGTGGTCCCAATCGGGCTGACCAAACTCCCAGAACGCGCCGCCCATCGTGTAGATGCCCGCGGCGGCCATGTTGACCGAACAAAAGCCGCCATGGGCGGCAAAGTTCGGGGTGCCGAACCCCTGCGCCCAGAAACCGGTGAAAGACTGCGACTGATCGCGGCCTGTAAAGAACGCCAGTTTCTCAGGATTGTTCTCGCGGATCGGTTTGAGCCAATCGGTCGCCATGGTCAGCGCTTCTTCCCATGAAATCTCTTCAAACTCACCCGATCCGCGCGGGCCGGTGCGTTTCAATGGGGCCCGCAGTCGCGATGGGGCGTTGTGCTGCATGATGCCGGCTGACCCTTTGGCGCATAGCACCCCCTGATTGACCGGGTGGTCCCTGTTGCCTTCGATATAGGCAACCTTGCCATCTTTCATATGCACGTTGATCCCGCAGCGGCAGGCACACATGTAGCAAGTCGTTTTGCGCACCTCGTCTGATACGGTGGGCGAAGTATCCAGTTGTGGCTGATCCAAGGACATGAGCGAACCTTTCAAACGATTTGCGTGCGGATAAGGGCGGCACCGGCCAATGCGCAAAGCAGTGACAGGCAGAAGGGGCGATAGTAGGGGGCCAGACGCGGTGTGAACAGACGCTGCCCCACGAACACGCCGATTGCGACCGGCAAGGCAAGGCTGAGCCCGCGTGCAGCACCTGTGCCGTTCATGACACCAAACCATAGCAACGTGATCATCGACGTCAGCGCCCCCAGAAACAAAAATAGTACCAATGCGGCCCGCATTTTGGCGGCCGGGGCGTCTTGCGACAGCACATATAGCGCGATCACCATGCCGCCGACATGCGCCAGACCGGTGACGACGCCCGCGGCAAAGCCGGACCCAAATAGCCCCGGTTTTGTTGCCAGGAACGGCATCCGCACTTTGGCAAGCTGCGTGGCGGCCAGCACGATGATCAGTGTCAGGACGATAAACTTGCTGGCCGCGACCGAGATCGACGTGGTCAGCCAAAGCCCGAAAGGCACGCCGACCGTCGATCCGACAACCAGGCCCAGCACGATGCCACGATCCGCCTCTTTCCAGCCGCCCCGTGCCATCAGGACAGAGGCCACTATTTCCAGCCACCAACAGATCGGGATCAACTGCACCGGTGGCAGGATCAGCACGGCGGTCGCCATGACAACCGCCGACAGTGCAAAGCCGGAAAACCCGCGCACAATGCCCGCGACCATCACGATACCAGCCAGGATCGCAAACTCCTGCCCGGTCAGATCGGTCCATGTCAGCAGCGTGTCAAGCATTCATCGCCCCTCTTTGATCAGGGCCAGAGCGTCGCGCGCAATCGGTTTTTCTTCATCCGCCGCGATGACATGTACTGGGACGTTTCCAAAGCAGGACAGGTGACCTATGATCTTGTCGCGGATCACTTGTGCATTTTCACCGATGCCCCCGGTAAATGCGACCGCATCCACCCCGCCCATGGCGACAATCGCAGACCCTGCATGCCGCGCGGCCCAATAGCAAAAGTGATCAACCGCAAAACGGGCGGCGTCATCGTCACGTTCAAGCAAGGTCTTCATGTTGTTATCGCCCGCGAGCGCTTTTAGTCCTGCGTTCTTGTTCAGCATCCGGTCGGTTTCGTCTTCACCCAATGCCTTGGAGATGCGCAACACCGCAGCCCCGTCGATATCGCCCGACCGTGTGCCCATGGTCAGACCCGACAGGGGGGAATACCCCATGGAGGTTGCAATGGACCGGCCATGATGGATGGCGCAAAGGCTTGCCCCGTTGCCCAGATGCAGTGCCAATAATCGCGGAGGCAAAGCACTGCCAAACTCGGCCACCATGTTTGCATAAGACAGCCCATGAAACCCATAACGGCGAATGCCAGCGTCATGGTGGGTTTGGGGGATCGCATAGCGGGTGGCCACCTCGGGATTGGTGGCGTGGAACGCGGTTCCAAAGCTGCAATATTGCGGCAGCCCCGGGGCCACCGCCTGCAATGCGTAGATCCCGGCCAGATTGTTTGGATTATGTAGTGGCGCTAGTGGCACGACGCTTTCGATTGTGGCGACGACCGGTGGGGTCAGGCGTGCGGGGGCGGTCAGGATGGCCCCGCCATGCACGATGCGGTGGGCCGCTGCCGCGAAGCCTGTGATGGGAAAGTCCGCCCTGTCCAAGGCGGTGATCATCAGGTCAAGCGCTTGCGCATGATCGCGTGTCTCGACGTTTTGGGTGTTCTCACCCAATTGCAACTGCCCTTTGGTGCCAAGGTTCGTCACGCGCCCGGCAATCAACGGGGCGAGGGTGTCGTCAAACACCTTGATCTTCAGCGATGAAGATCCAGCGTTCAGAACCAGGATCACTTGGGCAGGCCACAGCTAATTGCGGCCAAAGCGGCAGATGCAATGCGCGCCGCTGGCGGATCAGCACGGGACGTCAGCAAGATCGGCACTTTGGCCCCGGTCACAACGCCAGCCGCACAGCCTCCGCTTAGATAGACGAAGGCTTTGAATAGGGCGTTGCCTGATACGATATCCGGCACGATGATGGCGTCTGCCTGGCCGGCGACCGGATCATCAGTCAGCTCTTTTGTGGCGACTGCCTTTGGTGACATGATCAGGTCCAGCGCCAGCGGGCCGGATACATCAATGCCGTCCACATTCGCCTTGGCCCAGTCTGCCAGCGCCTTTCCATCCATAGAGGATGGAACTGAGGGGATCGCGCTTTCGGTGGCTGAAAGAATCGCGATTTTGGGGCGGTCATTGCCCAGCTTGTTCAGCAGTTTCCTGACCTCGACAATCGCGGATTGCCGCGTCGTCAGATCAGGAGCGACATTCACGGCTGCGTCCGAAATCAGGATCGGCCTTCCGCCATCAGGGTGGGAGATATGAAAGATATGCACGAACCGCGCGCCAGTGCGCAGGCCTGCATCACGGCTGACCGCGGATTTCATGAACACGTCAGTGTGCAACTGGCCTTTCATCAGAACGTCCGCTTCTCCCGCGCCGCACAGTGCGGCGGCAGTCCTGCCTGCCTCCTCTTCGCCTGTGGTGTCGTGCAGGGCATAACCAGAGATATCCCAATCCAGTTTGGCGGCCTCGGCGCGGATCATATCCGCCTCGCCCACAAAAACCGGGGTCATGATGCCAGCTTTGGTTGCGTCCTCTGCGGCTTCCATCGGCAATGGGGCCCCTGCACGGGCGATGACCACGCGAGGCGCAGCAAACCCTTGGGCGCGAGCGATCAGATCGTCAGGCACGACCGCCTCGCGGGGGGATAGAAATGGAGAGCTCATCTTACAGACCTTTCATTGCGCGCAGCAGCCCCAGAACGGACAGCGCCAATAGCAACATCACCGCAAAGCGCCGGAATGTCGAAGGGGAAGCGGCCAGAAACTGACGCCCACCCAGCAAGACGCCGACGCCGAGGATCGGAAACGCCATCGCGATGCCAATTGCTGTGTCCCATGTCACCAGTCCGCCAGCCCAAAGCAAGGGCAGCGTGATCATGTCCAACCCGGTCAGATAGACGATCATCGTGGCACGGAAAACTGCCGCCTCGACCGGTTGGGCCGACATAAAGGCGGCGACGGGCAGCCCGCCGATCCCTGCGCTGTTGCACATGCCCGATATGATGCCAACGCCGCTGTGGCCCGCCGGACCGATCCGGCGTTGCAACGTCCTGCCTGACAGAAGCACCAGCGACAGCACAAGGATGATGGCCGAGATCACAACGCGCACCGTGCCCTCGCCCACCGACAATATGAACGAAACCGAGAGCGGCAGCGCAATCGCTGCCCCCACCAAAAGCCACAAAACCCGACGCCAATCCACATGACCGCGAATGCCACGGGCCTGAAAGACGGTCATCAACATTTCGCATGCAAACACTACCGGGATCAGAGGGAGCGGGTTTGTCAGAAGGGCCGCGAAGGCGATGAAGATCGCCGAAAACCCAAAACCCGAATAGCCCCGGACGAAAGCGGCCCCTAGCAAAGCAAATGCAAGGGCCGCCCCAGTGCCGGGGCCAAGGTCGAATGGCAACTTAACCGGCTACCATATCGGACGCATCGATTCCGGCGACTTTGACCGGCTTTTTCATGGCGTCACGGCGGAACGGTTCGCCAAGTTCTTGGTTGATGATGGCTTCGATCAATGTGGTGGTGTTGTTTTCCATCTGGTCGATCATCGCCTGCTTAAGCGCAGCAGTCAGTTCTTCCATCGTTGTGGCTTTGACACCTTTCAGCCCACATGCGTTTGCGATGCCAGCGTAAGACACTTTCATGTCCAGTTCTGTACCAACAAAGTTGTCGTCGAACCAAAGTGTCGAGTTGCGCTTTTCAGCACCCCATTGGTAGTTGCGGAACACGATCTGTGTCACGGCAGGCCATTCATCACGGCCAATCGCTGTCAGCTCGTTGACCGCAATACCAAAGGCGCCATCACCGGAAAAACCGATGACTGGCACATCAGGTTGGCCGATTTTCGCGCCAATAACCGACGGCAGGCCATAACCGCATGGGCCAAACAGGCCGGGTGCCAGATATTTACGGCCTGTTGGGAATGTTGGGTATGCATTGCCGATCGCACAGTTGTTGCCGATGTCGGATGAAATGATTGCGTTTTCAGGCATCGCGGCCTGAATGGCACGCCATGCTTGCCGTGGGGACAACCAGTCAGGCCGTGCCGCGCGGGCACGTTCGTTCCATGTTGTGCCCGGATCGTCCTGCTCGTGATCGAGTGACGACAGTTCTTGTGCCCAGGCCGATTTGGTCTGTGCGATCAACGCTTTGCGGTCATCCCGGCCCGTATCACCGGCGGTATCATCAAGTTGGGCAGTGATACTGCTTGCGACTTTGGTTGCATCACCAACAATGCCGACGGTCACTTTTTTCGTCAGGCCGATGCGATCCGGGTTGATGTCGACCTGAATAACTTTGGCGTCGGTTGGCCAATAGTCGATGCCGTAGCCCGGCAAGGTTGAAAAAGGGTTCAGACGTGTACCAAGTGCCAGTACAACATCAGCTTTGTTGATCAGTTGCATCGCGGCCTTTGAGCCGTTGTAACCCAACGGACCGGCAAACAGCGGGTGGTTGCCAGGGAAGGCGTCATTGTGCTGATAACCAACACAGACAGGCGCATCGAGCCTCTCTGCCAGGGCTTTGGATGCGGCGATCCCGCCTTCTGCCAGAACAACGCCAGCGCCGTTCAGGATGACAGGGAATTTCGCAGTCGACAACAGCTCGGCTGCCTTGGCAATTGACATTTCGCCGCCTGGGTTTGCTTCGAATTCGATGGGCTCTGGCAAGTCGATGTCGATCACCTGTGTCCAGAAATCGCGCGGGATGTTGATTTGGGCAGGTGCGGAAAGACGCTTGGCCTTTGAAATCACGCGGGCCAGGACTTCGCAGATACGCGCCGGATCACGGACTTCTTCCTGATATGCAACGCAATCAGCAAAGAGGTTCATTTGCTCCATTTCCTGAAAACCGCCCTGACCGATAGTTTTGTTGGCGGCCTGTGGTGTCACCAGCAAGCAGGGCGTGTGGTTCCAGTAAGCCGTCTTAACCGCGGTCACAAAGTTTGTGATGCCCGGGCCGTTTTGGGCAATCATCATCGACATCTCACCGGTGGCGCGGGTGTAGCCGTCTGCCATCATGCCAGCAGACCCTTCGTGGGCGCAGTCCCAGAAGTTGATTCCGGCGGCAGGGAAAATATCGGAAACAGGCATCATGGCAGAGCCGATGATCCCAAAGGCGTGGCGGATACCGTGCGCTTGCAGCGTTTTGACGAAGGCTTCTTCGGTGGTCATTTTCATGGCGGTGGGTCCTTCCCTTGGATGATTCATGCAAGAGGCGCAGCGCCCCTGCCGAGATTGCCGCGACACTATGTTTTGCGACGGTACTGGGTTAGGTCCAGATGGTGTCCGTCTTTATATCCAAATCATTTCTTAATGAGACAAAATGTCCCAAAAATTAGCTATACTGAATTGCTTCGGCAATCAAGCCGATCCCTTGAGGTATGCGCGAAGAGGGTATCGAAGAGTAGGCGAGGCGCATGTATTCGGTCGGAGGTGCCTCGCCCCCAAAAAAGGGCGCACCAGGTTCCACCAACACCCTGCTGTCGCGTAGTCTTTCGGCCAACACGGCTGTATCCGTTCCCGTCGGTGTGCGGAGCCAAATGGAGGACCCGCCGTAATATCCTTCACCGGCAATTGTCAGATTGTGGTCATTCAGCGCCGCGACCATCACCTGTCGGCGCTCATGGTAGGTCTTGCTCATCCTGCGGACGAGAGCATCGTAGTGCCCCAATGACAGGTAATAACTGACCGTGCGCTGGATATGCCCGGGCGGGTGGCGCAACACGGTAGCCCGCAACGCGCGGGCCTCGCGGATAAAAGGTGCAGGGCCGACGAGATAGCCAAGGCGCAGGCCGGGGAACAGTGACTTGGAGAATGATCCGACATAGACGACCCGGCCGTTCTGATCGAGCGATTTGAGCGACGGTGATGGTGATTTCAGAAACGACATTTCAAATTCATAGTCGTCTTCAACGATCACAAAATCTTCGGCCTCTGCCTTGTCGAGCAATGCCTTGCGACGGGCCATTGGCATGGTTGCAGCCGTCGGGCATTGGTGGCTGGGTGTGGTGAAGACAACATCCGTTTCCGCGGGCAGGTCTTCGGGTGGCAGCCCGTCGTGGTCCACTGGCACCATGCTCAACTGGCAGCGCGACTGCGTCAGGATGGCGCGCAATGCGGGATAGCATGGATCTTCGATTGCAGCACGGCGGCGGCTGTTCAGCAGCACCTGTGCTGACAGCCACAGCGCGTTTTGCGCACCCATCGTGACCAGAATCTCGTCGGGGTTCGCCAAAATCCCGCGGCGCGGCAGGGTTTGCCGCGCGATGAAGTCCACCAGTTGCGGGTCATCGCCATCAAAGTAATCGGCGGTTAGCGCATTGAAGTCCCGCATCCCCAAGGCCCGCAGCGCGCATAACCGCCAGTTGGCGCTGTCGAACAACGTCTTGTCAGCTTGCCCGTAGATGAAGGAATAGCGGTAGTCGGCCCAGTCGGCAGGTTTATCAAGGCTAAGCCCGGGGGTGAAACGTTGCCCGATGGCACGCGACCAATCCACGGTGCCGGTGCTAAAGCGCTGGGCGGGGAAGGCAGGTGGTTCGGGGGCGTTGTCAGACACGAAATACCCCGACCGCCCGCGTGATGTCAGGTAATCATCCGCCACCAATTCGGTATAGGCCAGCGTCACGGTGATCCGGCTTACCCCAAGGTGCGCTGCCATTTTGCGTGATGACGGCAAGCGCTCACCAGGGCGAAAACGTCCCGCCAGAATGCCCTGTGCGACCATCTGTTGAATACGCGCCTGAAGCGTACCTTCGGCGGAGGGATCAAGGAAAAAGGTCTCGACGGAAATAGACATAGACTGGCCCTAGCGTGGTGGTAGACTGGACCTATTCTGATGATCACGCAAGGCGGCGTTTTTTCCGACGGAATTGACGGATACGTACGTTTTAAAGGTAGCCGGATCGGAGGTCTGCCATGAAACTGTTACAGATTGCGTTTGTTGCTGCGTTGGGCGCCATATGTGTGGCCACATATGTGACGTCAGAGACGATGCAGATGCTATGTGATGTGTCGGCGCAGGTGATTTCACCCGCGCCGACACATCATTAACCCAAGACCCGCGTAATTGCGTCATCAACGGCGGCGGTCACCTGATCCAGATCTTCCTTGGTGGCGATCAGGGCAGGGGCAAACAGCAGCGTGTTGTTGTAACCGGGCAATGACCGGTTCGTCGCACCAATGATGACACCTTGCGCCATACAGTCGGCCACGATTGCACCGATATGCTTTTCACTAACTGGTTCCTTGGTATCGCGGTCCACAACCAGTTCGGCGCCGGCAAACAGGCCCATGCCACGCACGTCGCCGATCCACTTATGCTTGTCCATGAGTGTATGCAGGTTGCCCTGCAAGTGTTCGCCCATGGCCGCAGAATTCCCGCGCAGGTCCTCTTCCTCGATGATCTTCATGTTTTCGATGGCCGCTGCCGGACCCGCCGTACAACCGCCGAAAGTCGAGATATCGCGAAAATAGCCAAGGTGATCGCTGTCATCCTTGAACATATCAAAGACCCGGTTGGTTGTGACACAGCAGGAAATGGCGGCATAACCGGACGCCACACCCTTTGCCATGGTCACGATATCCGGCTGCACGCCAAATTGCTGATAGCCAAACCAGGTGCCAGTGCGGCCGATCCCGCAGACGACCTCATCAATATGAAGCAGGATATCGTATTTCTTGCAGATTTCCTGAACGCGCTCCCAGTACCCTTTGGGTGGCACAATGATCCCGCCACCTGCGGTGATCGGCTCAAGGCACAGCGCACCGATTGTATCCGGTCCTTCTGCGATGATGACATCTTCGATGGCTTGGGCCGCCTTTGCACCGTACTCTTCGCCGGTCGATCCATCCTGTGACCGGTACTCAAGGCAATGTGGCACGCGCACAAATCCCGGGGTGAATGGGCCGTATTGCGCATTGCGTTCATCCTGACCACCTGCCGACATCGCAGCGATGGTCGAACCGTGATAGTCACGATCACGGTACAGAATTTTGCTTTTCTTACCGCCATAGTGCTTGTGGCTGATCTGACGGACCATCTTGAACGCCTTCTCATTCGCCTCAGAGCCTGAGTTGGCGTAGTAGACACGATCCAGACCGGGCATCTTGTCAATCAGCATTTCGGCAAATTGTGCGCCGGGGATAGTGCCCGCGGTGCCACCGAAGAAGCACATCTTGGTCACGGCCTCAGAGATCGCGTCAGCGATCCGTTTGCGGCCGTAGCCGACGTTGACTGTCCAGACGCCGCCGGACACAGCATCGATGTGCTCTTTGCCCTTGATATCCCAAACGCGCAGGCCCTTGCCTTCCACGATGATACGCGGGTCGACCGTTTCGTAGGGTTTGTGCTGGCTCAGGTGGTGCCAGACGTGCGCGCGGTCCGCTTCGACGACATGCTCGGGATCATTTGCGAAGTTCAGCGTATCCATATCCATCACTCCCAAAAAATAAGAAAGGGCGCCGCGAATCCGATAAGCAGCGCGCCTGTAGCTTATGTAGTTTGCCTCTGACCTGATCTTTGTCGATAGGGCCAGATTTGGGGCTTAAGTATAGCCAAAATTATGTAAATTGGATGAACTGGCAGTGCGTTTTTAAATGTAACCGGTTGAAAACATTAAAAACGTGAGGAATTTTTTCCAGTTACTGCGCAGGCGCGCGCGCCGAATGTGACGATATCTTTGATTGACGTAGCGCCCCGAATTGATTTCGCTACCTTGCGACTTGTCAGTGTTTTGGGCGCTCTAAAATCAGACGAGGCGAACCGACGCGACCGACGCGTCAATTGACTGGCTGTGAATGTTTGGGGTTGGATGACTACCGCTTTCATGCTCAGCTATCCAATGAAGGCGGGCAAACCGCCGTTAATGACAATGCCCGTAAACGGGTGTAACAACAACGGGAGAAACAAATGAAACTCAAGAATGCTCTGATGGGTGCTGCCGCTGGCATTGCACTGATGACAAGTGCCACAACAGCCATGGCCGATGGCCATGGTGAGATTACGGTGGCTTACTTCCTCGAATGGCCAATGCCGTTTCAGTACGCCAAAGTGAATGGCACATATGACGAAGCCATGGGCGTGACGGTGAACTGGGTCAGCTTCGATTCAGGTACGGCGATGTCTGCTGCAATGGCATCTGGCGACGTGCAGATCGCGGTCAGCCAGGGTGTACCGCCTTTCGTGGTGGCGGCGTCTGCGGGCCAGGACCTTCAGATCCTCGACGTGGCTGTATCTTACGCTGAGAACGACAACTGCGTTGTGTCCTCTGGCCTTGAAATTGATGCCGACAGTGCGGGCGAACTGGCTGGTAAGAAAGTGGCCGTGCCGCTTGGCACAGCAGCGCACTACGGTTTCCTGCGTCAGATGGATCACTTCGGTGTCGATCTGGCATCGCTTGATGTGGTTGACATGGCACCTGCCGAAGGTGCTGCTGCCTTGGCACAGGGTCAGGTTGATATGTCCTGCGGTTGGGGGGGTGCGCTGCGCCGCATGAAAGAGCACGGCAACGTGCTGCTGACCGGTGCTGAGAAAGAAGCATTGGGCATTCTGGTGTTTGACGTCACATCTGCGCCTGCCAGTTTCGTAGCCGAGAACGCAGACTTGGTTGCCAAGTTCCTTGAAGTGACCGCAGCGGCCAACGCCTCCTGGAACGATGGCTCCGGGGTTGCTGAAATGCTACCAGTGATTGCCAACGACGCTGGTATGGATGAAGCAGCCACTGCTGACACCATGGCGACATTCGTCTTCCCCGACGTGCCGACACAACTGTCCGAGGCATGGCTGGGTGGTGCTGCACCTTCCTTTATGAAGGGTGTTGCAGACGTGTTCGTCGACTCCGGTTCCATCCCATCGGCGCTGGACAGCTATGAAGATGCCGTGAACACAGGCCCACTTCAGGCCGTCAGCGACATGTAAATCGCTATCGCTGGCGCGTGGGGAACCGCGCGCCAGCATTTTCATTGTTCTCGTGATAATTCGTGTCACTGCGCAAGAATTTTCAGGGAAACAATGGGATGAACCATGTCAGGGTTACAACTAGATAAAGTATCAATGCGCTTCGACTTGCCAAACGGGTCATCGGTGCAGGCGCTCAAGGATGTCTCGCTTGACCTCAAGGCGGGTGAGTTGCTGTCGGTGCTTGGGCCGTCAGGTTGCGGTAAGACCACACTGCTAAACATCGTCGCAGGTTTCTTGGCCCCAACCGAGGGGCAGATCACCCTCAACGGGCATCAGGTGGCAGGCCCAGCCGCAGAGCGCGGCATGGTATTTCAGCAGGGTGCCTTGTTCGAATGGATGAGCGTGCGTGAAAACGTGGGCTTTGGTCCCTCAATGAAAGGCATGCCAAAGGCCGAGAAGGCGGGCATCGTCAATCACCTGCTGGATATTGTCGGTTTGCAGGACTTCAAGGACAAGGCGGTCTACGAGCTTTCGGGCGGTATGCAGCAGCGTGTCGCTTTGGCCCGCTGTCTGGCGAATGAACCCGACGTCATTTTGATGGATGAACCGCTGGGTGCGCTGGACGCGCTGACCCGCGAAAAAATGCAAGGTCTGGTGCTGAAACTGTGGAAAGAGACCGGCAAGACGATCATCCTGATCACCCACTCGGTCGAGGAAGCACTGCTGCTGGGCGAACGGTTGATCGTGATGGCACCGCGTCCGGGGCGTATCCATACAGAGTACCGTTTGCCATTCGCCGAAATGGGCGTGGGTCAGGATTTGCGTGAGGTCAAGAAACACCCCAAGTTTGGTGAAACTCGTGAAGAAATTCTGGGCATGATCTGGGACATGGAAGAAGAAATCATGGGCCGGACGGAGGACGTATAATGGAACTTCTGGGAAATCTTTGGGCTGAGCTTTGGGCTGTTTTGACAACGCTCTTTGCTGCCGCGCCTTACATCATTGGTTACGTCCTTTTGATCCTTCTGATGATGGTGATCTGGAGCGGCGTGAAACGTCTGCTGACGCCGAAACATGACTATAGTTCGCTGAAAACCGTGACCTTTGGCGATGAAAGTGCGGTGACCTCAAACACCGTTGCATCGGTCGTATCGATTGTGCTGATCTTCGTGCTTTGGGGCGCATTCACGGGCTCCAAGCTGCTGCCCGGCTTCATGCATGCCCCGGGCCCTTTTAGCGGCGAAGGTAGCTTTGAATACACGATCACGACGCCGGACGGCGCAACAGATAGCGCGACTGTCAGCGTGATCGTGCATCCGACAGGCGAGGAGGTCGACGCGCCTGAGGTAGACCCCGGTGAGGGCATCGCCAAGAATGATGCAACGACGATTGCCGTCTATCGCAGCGAGTTGTTGCGCGTGGACCGCAACGATGAAATGGGCCGCGATGATGAAACATTCATCACCGCCGTTGATGGGCAGGCGATTGCGCCGGGTGGATCTGTGGATGTGGGCTTTGGACGTGTTGCGATGTCTGACAAGGGCACGCTGAACATCATTCCAGCAACTGGCGTCCAGATGGAGCCGATCTGGCTGCCGTCGCCAGAAGCGGTCTGGAGCCGTCTGGGTGAGATCGCCACCGTGGGCTATCGCAACTCGACCCTGGCCGAACATCTTGGCTATTCGCTTTTCCGTGTCATCGTTGGATTTTTGCTGGGGGCCTTGGTTGGGATCCCATTGGGCTATGCAATGGGTCTGTCCAATTGGTTCCGCGGTTGGTTTGATCCGATCGTGGAATTCATGCGCCCTGTGCCACCACTGGCCCTGATCCCCTTGGTGATCATCTGGGCGGGCATTGGCGAAGTTGGCAAGATCATCCTGCTGTTCCTTGCCGCCCTTTGGATCATGGCAATCGCGGCGCGGTCTGGCGTGTCCGGCGTGCGGATTTCCAAGGTGCACGCGGCCTATAGTTTGGGTGCCTCCAAATGGCAGATCATGCGCCATGTGATCATACCGAACTCACTTCCAGAAATCTTTACCGGTGCGCGTGTTGCTATGGGTGTGTGCTGGGGTACGGTTGTGGCCGCAGAACTGGTTGCAGCGGAAAAAGGAGCTGGCATGATGATCATGGTCGCCTCGAAATTCCAAAGCACCGATATCGTTCTGATGGGGATCATCCTGATCGGGATCATCGGGTTCAGCATTGATATGCTGATGCGGCAGGCCGAAAAATGGCTGGTGCCTTGGAAAGGCAAGGGCTAAGCCCCTTCATTCATTTGAAAAACAACAAAGCCCGCCATTTCGGCGGGCTTTTGCATGTCAGATGAGGTTCACCGCTGGGTAAGTCCTGCCAAACGTAGACGTTGCGCCTGTACCTCGAGAGAACCGCGCGCGCTGGTTTCACCCACCCTACAAGGTTATCTTGTATTGGTTGCTCACAAGTGCTTCGAAGTTGTCCATCTACCTCTTTTTTCCCCCATACCTGCTTTTCCCGCCGCGCATTCCCCCGCGTCCGCCGGTACTCCGGCCCGACGCTTTCTGCGCATCATCCACCGCCCGGTCCACCGCCTGTTGCCGTGCCAGCGGGTCGTCCGCCACCGTTAGCTCAACCGTTTCCAGTCGCTTGACCTCGTCCCGCAGCCTTGCGGCCTCTTCGAACTCAAGGTTCTCGGCTGCTTTGCGCATGTCCGCCCGGAGCCCGTCGAGCACGGCAGCGAGGTTGGCGCCCGCCATCGGTTTGTCGACCTTGGCCGTCACGCGGTTCATGTCCACGTCACCTTTGTAGAGGCCCGCGAGGATATCCTCGACGTTCTTTTTGACGG
Source organism: uncultured Alphaproteobacteria bacterium (assembly GCA_929200255.1). GTDB lineage: Bacteria > Pseudomonadota > Alphaproteobacteria > Rhodobacterales > Rhodobacteraceae > Yoonia. The sequence continues at coordinate 168,039 of CAKMYZ010000005.1, forward strand.
TCTGCGGAGTGATCCCGTGTTCTTCATTGTATGCCAACTGCTTGGCCCGGCGACGGCTGGTTTCGTTGATCGCCCGCTCCATCGAACCGGTGATCCGATCAGCGTACATGATCACGCGCCCTTCGGCGTTGCGCGCCGCACGGCCGGTGGTTTGCACCAATGAGGTTTCGGAGCGTAGGAAACCTTCTTTGTCGGCGTCCAAAATTGCCACCAGACCACATTCTGGAATGTCGAGCCCTTCGCGCAGCAGGTTGATCCCGATGAGCACGTCAAACGCGCCAAGCCGCAGATCGCGCAGAATTTCGATGCGTTCGATCGTGTCGATGTCGCTGTGCATGTAGCGGACCTTGATCCCCTGTTCATGCATGTATTCGGTCAGGTCTTCGGCCATACGTTTGGTCAGGGTCGTGACCAACGTGCGGTATCCGTCAGCGGCAACCTTGCGCACCTCGTCCAGCAGGTCATCGACTTGCATTTCAACGGGCCTGATTTCAATCTCGGGGTCGATCAGGCCGGTGGGGCGAATGATCTGTTCGGTAAAGACGCCGCCCGCCTGTTCCAGCTCCCACGCGGCGGGGGTGGCTGAGACAAAGACAGATTGCGGGCGCATGGCGTCCCATTCTTCGAATTTGAGCGGCCGGTTATCCATACAGGACGGCAGGCGGAACCCGTGTTCGGCCAGGGTGAATTTGCGCCGGTAGTCGCCTTTGTACATGCCGCCGATCTGCGGGACAGAAACGTGGGATTCATCGGCAAAGACAATCGCGTTGTCGGGGATGAATTCGAACAGGGTGGGCGGCGGTTCGCCCGGTGCGCGGCCAGTGAGGTAGCGCGAGTAGTTTTCGATGCCGTTGCAGACGCCGGTGGCTTCCAGCATTTCAAGGTCGAAGTTGCAGCGCTGCTCAAGGCGCTGTGCCTCGAGCAGTTTGCCGTCAGCGACCAATTGATCTAGCCGCGTGCGCAGTTCCTTTTTGATCCCGATAATGGCCTGCTGCATCGTCGGTTTAGGTGTCACGTAGTGCGAATTGGCGTAGACGCGGACCTTTTCAAAGGTGTCGGTCTTGTCGCCGGTCAGGGGGTCAAATTCGGTGATGCCTTCCAGTTCTTCGCCAAAGAACGACAGTTTCCATGCGCGATCATCAAGGTGGGCAGGCCAGACTTCCAGGCTATCGCCGCGCACCCGGAAGGTGCCGCGCTGGAACGCCTGGTCATTGCGCCGGTATTGCTGTGCGATCAGGTCTGCCATGATCCCGCGCTGGTCATATTCGCGGCCCACATGGATGTCCTGCGTCATTGCCCCATAGGTTTCGACCGAGCCGATGCCGTAGATGCAAGACACCGAGGCGACGATAATCACGTCATCCCGTTCCAAAAGCGCCCGCGTAGCGGAGTGGCGCATCCGGTCGATCTGTTCGTTGATCTGGGATTCTTTCTCGATATAGGTGTCAGAGCGGGCAACGTAGGCCTCTGGCTGGTAGTAGTCGTAGTATGACACGAAATATTCGACAGCGTTGTCGGGGAAGAACCCCTTGAATTCGCCGTAAAGTTGGGCAGCAAGCGTTTTGTTGGGCGCAAGGATGATTGCAGGGCGCTGTGTCTGTTCGATCATCTTGGCCATGGTAAAGGTCTTGCCGGTGCCGGTTGCCCCAAGCAGGACCTGATCGCGCTCGCCGTTCAGGATACCCTCGCTCAATTCCTTGATTGCGGTGGGCTGATCGCCTGCCGGTTCAAAGTCTGTTTTCAGCACGAAGGCCTTGCCACCTTCCAGCTTTTCGCGAGTTTTGACGTCGGGGGCGGGATTGGCGAGGAACTGTTCGACCTCGCGCTTATCGGTCTGGGCGTAAGCCATTGGATTGGTCCTTTGGGGTCAGACCTATAGTTGATGTGTTTGCGGAAGGGGTTCAAGGGTACCTGCTGACATGATCTGTCAGCAGGCTGTGGCAAGAAACGATGCATGTGCGACGGTATTTGATTTGCTGCGGCAGATGGGTACGCTAAAGTGCCGGATGTAAAGGGTTACAATACAGTCGGGTTTCATGCGCACTATCTTCCTGAGCCTCTTGTTGTGGGTCATCGCCTGGCCTGTTTCCGCGGCGGAAATCTCATTCACGTCACCGTCTGGCAATATCCGGTGTCAGATTCAGGACACCGGCGTTGCCAGTGCGCGGTGTGACCTTGATGTGACCCGACAAAGCTTCACCGAACGGCCTGCGGGCTGTGAAGGGGTCTGGGGGACATCCTTTGCGGTTTTGCCCCAAGGTCCGGGTATCGTGAACTGCGCCACCCGCACGATTGAGCGGGACGGGGTGGCGACGGTTCTGCCATATGGGGCGAGCATTGGTTTTGCCGGAATTGTCTGTCAGTCCGAAGAGACCGGCATGACCTGCACCAACGAAGACGGCGGTGGGTTCAGCATCCGCCGCGCAGAACAGCGCGTGTATTGATGCAGCGCATGCGCCAGCCTGTCCGACACAACCATAGCGAAAGTAAGGAATGCCGGACTACCGCAAACATATTGTGGGCGTAGTATTTTCCTGCCCGTTGCCAGCAGTTTTCGGCTTTTGGGTCTATTTTTAAAGGAGAATATTATGGAAATGAAAGAGAATATTGGAAAAGCTGTGCGCGTTTCAATCCCGGCTTCTGTGGCATCTGACATTGGCGCCCTGAAGAAATCGTTTGGTACCATTCTCGACAAGCTTGGCTGCCCGGCCTGCTGTTCGGGGCACAACATCTATCTGGAACTCCAGCGCGACCATATCTTTGAACGGGATGTCAAAACCCGTCTTTCGGCCGCCAACCCGATCCGCAATCGGTTTGCGAAAGAAAGTGCGACGGTCAATGTTGCCGTTCAGCCAGGTTTTGCTGACAAGATCGAGAACGTCTTTGATGCGATTGATCGTATCGCCGAAGTCACCGGCCACGTGGCCTGTGCGACCGGTTGCGACATGTTTCTCAACCTAGAGCAGCAGTTTGCGCTGGATGAGAAACTCAATGTGTCCGAACGCGTCATGGCGGTTGGCTAGGGTATGACCTTTCACCCTCCGAAACTTGGGGTGGGAATGATTTATGCGACGGCGCTTCGGCCATTTCTGGAGCGCCGCCCAGATGCACTTGATGTGCTTGAGATCGAACCCCAAACCCTGTGGCTGGCCGATGATCCGATTGACGGCCCGTTTTTCGAGTTCACCCCCGGCGTTGACCTTTATGCAGAATTGCCGGGTCACAAGCTGGTCCATAGCGTGGGTGTCCCATTGGGGGGCACGCGCAGCCCCGACAATGCGCATCTTGCTTTGCTGCGCCAGACCGCAGAGCGGTTGGGCTCCCCTTGGGTGAGCGAGCATCTGTCGATTGCCGGCACGCCGCATCAATCGGCCGGGTTCCTTCTGCCGCCGCTACAAACCGAAGCCGGTGTTGCCCAAGCCGTCGCCAACATCACGAAATTCGCAGGTGGGGTTGGCCGCCCCGTCGCCGTTGAGACCGGCGTGTCCTACCTGTCGCGCAAACCCTTTGAGATGCCGGATGGGTGTTTTGTGTCGCAGGTCGTCGAGAATGCGGACTGCGGGATCTTGCTGGATTTGCACAATCTTTATTGCAATCACCGCAATGGCAGGCTGGATTGGGATGAATTCCTGTCACAAATACCGCTTGATCGGGTCTGGGAGGTGCATCTTGCTGGCGGCGAAGAGCGTGATGGGTTTTGGCTGGACAGCCATTCCGGTACGATCCCGGACGATTTGACCGCCCGATCGCTGGAGGTACTGCAATCACTGCCAAATTTGGGTGCCTTGAATTTCGAAATTTTTGATACGTTTCTAGAGCGCTTTACCAATGAGGAGTTCGACCGCACCGTTGATGATCTGCGTTACCTGTGGTCGGAAACCGGTGCGGCGACAACAGATACCCGTCCCGCCGTGCTTGCCCCACCTGCGCCCAAACCCGCCCCTGATCCCGCGCAATGGGATGCCGTGCTGACTGACGCCGTTTGGAAGGCGGAAACGCAGGTGACTGAGTGGGAAGAGAACGCAGAGGCGCTGACCCTTTATGCCTTTCTGGCACGCAGCTTTCGCGGGTCCATCCTGGCCCGGTCGTTACCGCGCCTGTTGCGCTATCTTCTGCTGCGCGATGGTGTCGCCGTAGAGGAGCGTCTGAAGCGGTTCTACAAGGACAGTGATCCCAAGCTCTATGCGCCTTTGGAATGCAAGGCCTTTGCCAATTGGCTGCGGCGTGATGGTGAGGCAGACGCCTGGGCGCTGGCACTGCTGGACTATGACATCGCCTTGCTTGAGATCATCCGACAGGGCGTGCCCATTGTTGTCAACTTTCCGGGCGATCCGACAACTGTGTTCGAAGGGCTTGCCACACGCGACCTTGCAAAGACGCCACCCTCCCAACCTTGGGAAGTAGAGATTTTGCCGGATGTGTTTGCGGTTGAGGATTTCGCACAGGCCAGCCTGTCCTGATAGGCATCACAAACTACCTCATCGCGTTGACGGCAGGGTTCTGGGCCGTATGAATGTGCTGACTTACACAGAGGTACCGCCCATGTCCGACCATATCGATCCCGCCAAACTTGACCGTCTTGCCGAAGTTGCCGTGCGCACCGGCGTGAACCTGCAACCGGGGCAGGATCTGGTGATTACTGCCCCGATGGCCGCCCTTGATCTGGTGCGCCGCATCGCGGTCCATGCCTATAAGGCCGGTGCTGGCATTGTGACCCCGTTTTTCAATGATGATGCGATCACCTTGGCCCGGTATGAACATGCCCCGGATGAAAGTTTTGACCGCGCGCCGGAGTGGTTATTCGAAGGGATGGCCGCCGCGTTCAAAGGCGGTGCCGCCCGCATGGCGATCACCGGGGATGATCCGATGCTGTTGTCGGAACAGGATCCCGAGAAGGTCGCACGTTTGAGCAAAGCCACCTCGATCGCGGCCAAACCTGCTATGAACCCGATTGTGGGGTTTGAGGTGAACTGGAATATTGTGGCCTATCCCGGTGCGGCTTGGGCGTCCCGTGTTTATCCTGACCTGCCGGTGGAAGAGGCGCAGGGTAAGCTGATGGATGCGATCTATGATGCCTCGCGTCTGGGTGGTGACGATCCGGTGAAGAACTGGGCAGAGCACACGGACACGTTGAAAGAACGGGTGAACTGGCTGAATGCGCAGAACTTCAGCGCCTTGCATTACACTGGCCCCGGCACAGACCTGCATTTGGGTCTGGCTGATGGCCATATCTGGAAGGGCGGGGCGTCACCCGCGTTGAATGGTGTCGTTTGCCAACCGAATATCCCCACCGAGGAGGTCTTTACCTGTCCGCACGCCTATAAAGTGGATGGAACGGTCGCCGCGACCAAGCCACTTGCCCATCAGGGCAATGTGATTGAGGATATCGCCGTGCGCTTCGAAGCAGGGCGGATCGTTGAGGCGACCGCGTCCAAGGGGGCGGATGTGCTGAACGCGCTTTTGAAGACTGATGATGGCGCAAGCCGGATCGGTGAGGTGGCACTGGTGCCCCATTCCAGCCCGATCAGCCAGTCCGGCACGTTGTTCTACAATACCCTCTTTGATGAAAACGCATCCTGCCATATCGCGCTGGGCCAGTGCTATGCTGACACGATTGAGGGTGGGTCGGAACTGAACCCCGAAGAGTTGAAGCAGAAAGGCGGCAACCAGAGTATCATTCATGTGGATTGGATGATGGGGTCGGATGCCGTTGATATAGACGGGATCACCAAGACCGGCGAGCGTGTACCGGTGATGCGCGGGGGTGAATGGGCGTAGGGTCCTGACCCTGGGGCATTCAGGGCGGGTTCTGGGTGGTTTTGATCTTCATTTCAGAAACCGAACCAGAGTATCGTACCAGATCATTTTTGCGATGCGGCGGGCGGCAGAGAGCCGATGTTGCAACCTGACTGCATCGCGCCGAATGTCGGCTGTGTGAAATCAAAGAGTTTGCCATGCGTATTGCCTTTCTGCACACCGCTGACGTTCATGTCCGCACCTTCGACCAGATATTTTCCGGCTTAAGGCCTGACGCGCAACTTGTGCACCATGTGGACGCGGACTTGCTGGAAAAGGCGCGAAACGAAGGTATCGACGTTGTCCGGGGCAAGGTTTTGCAAAGTCTGGCTGATCTAAGTGATGCTGATGCTGTGCTTTGCACATGCTCGACGCTTGGCCCGATTGTCGATGAGGCCGCGCAGACGGACCCAACTGTCGTCAGGATCGACCGCCCCTTGATGGAACAGGCCTGTGTGGCAGGCGCGAAAACGCTTGTCGTGGTCGGCTTGGAAAGCACAAGGGACGCCACGCTTGGATTGCTGCAAGACTGCGCGTCGCAAGCCAACCGAGCAATCACGCCAACCGTTGTTGTCTGTTCGGAGGCATGGACGCATTTCGAGGCCGGGGACCAGGACGCCTATGCGGCTGCGATCGCGAGTACGATTAGGGAGAAACTGCTCTCGCAGCCAGATCTCGACAGCGTCATACTCGCTCAGGCGTCAATGTACGCGGCCGAGCCAAAACTCGAGCAGATTTCGATCCCTGTGTTGAGTTCGCCCACTTTGGCTGCGCAGCGCTGTGTTGAGGTTGCCCTGCACGCAGTGTCGGACAGCCGACGCAATGGTCGTTGAACGCTGCCTCTCTATTTTGGACAAAATGAGAATCCTGCGGTTCAATGGTCGTACCCCAAATTGTTCAATAGAGAATTTATATGCGTGATCCCATGTCAAACAGCCCTTCACGGATGACGGTCCTGATAGTTGGTGCATATGGCCTCATCGGATGCGGGGTTGCGCGGCGTTTGGAGCAAGACGGGCACAGGGTCATCGGGCTTGGTCGGGACACCGATACCGCGAAACGGGTGCTTCCAACCATCACATGGCGCACCGCTGACCTTCGCGCATTGACTGAAGCGGGTTTGTGGCAACCCTTTTTGAACGGTGTCGATACGGTGGTGAATTGTTCAGGTGCTCTACAGGACGGGCCTGAAGATGACATTGAGGTGATCCATCATTATGCAGTTGCTGCTTTGGCCCAAGCCTGTGCAACCGCCAAGGTGAAGCTTGTCCAAATCTCAGCAATAGGTGCCCGTGCGGATGCCACAACAGCATTCCTTGCATCAAAGGCACGCGGCGATGCCGCTATCCAGAACGCCGCGACAAACTATCAGATTTTCAGGCCCGGCCTCGTCTTGGCAAGCCATGGTTATGGGGGCACGACCATGTTGCGCATGCTGGCTGCATTTCCATTGATACAGCCCATTGCAATGCCTGAGGCCAAAGTTCAAACTGTCGCACTGGATGATGTAGCTGAGGCCGTGAGTGCAGCACTCTGGGGCAAAATTCCCAATGGGTTTGTCGGGGATTTGGTCGAGAGTGAAGCGCATACTTTGCGGGAGGTCGTGGCATCTATGCGCAAATGGCTTGGATGTGCGCCTGCGAAACGTGAAATCCCGCTCCCAAGGTTTTTGTTGCGAAAAATGTCGAAGGTTGCGGACGGACTGGGCTGGCTGGGGTGGCGTTCACCTTTGAGAAGCACAGCAGTAAAGGTACTGGACGACGGCGTTATGGGAACCCCGACAGACCTTTCGGAGTTTGGGGTGCCAGCTGTCAGGTCACTCTCGCAGACGCTGGCCAGCATGCCGACACGGGCCGAGGATCGGCTGTTCGCGCGCGTGGCGTTGTTGACCCCCATCATCATCGCCACGTTAGTTCTGTTTTGGCTCTTATCCGGTGTCATTGGTTTCATTAGCGTCAACAAGGCGGCGCTTGTCCTCGAAGATGTTGGCTGGGGGCGTGCCTTTGCTGTTGCCAGTGTGCTTTTCTGGGCCATTGTCGACATCGCGATAGCTGTGGGATTTATTTATCGCCCTTATGCGAAAATGGCGTGCTGGTGTGCCGTTGCCGTCAGTCTTTTCTACTTGACGGCTTCAACGGTTCTTGTCCCGAACCTTTGGCTTGATCCGCTGGGCCCTATGGTAAAAGTGCTGCCGAGCATTGCTTTGGCCTTGGTTGCGCGGGCCGCGTTGGAAACGCGATGATCGTTTGGATTGATATTGTCCGTTTGTTGCATGTGCTGGGTGCCTGTGTCCTGATTGGAACCGGGGCCGGGATTGCGTTTTTTATGGTCATGGCCCATCGCACGAAGAACCCCGCCAGTATCGCACATACCGCCGGCATTGTTGTCATAGCGGACATGCTGTTCACGGCAACGGCTGCTATCGCGCAGCCCATCACGGGCGTCATTCTAGCGCGTGATCTTGGGTGGCCACTTTGGGACGGTTGGATTGCTGTTTCGCTCGCACTTTATGTCTTTGTTGGGCTCTTTTGGCTCCCCGTCGTGTCGATCCAAGCAAAAATGCGGGATGAAGCCGCCGCATCTGCCCAAGTTGGCATACCGCTCACGCGACGCTATATGCGGCTCTATCGCATCTGGTTTGCATGTGGCATCCCGGCATTCCTGGCGATTGTTGTGCTATTGTGGCTTATGCTTGTCAGGCCCGTGATCATGCTTTGAGGACGGTTCGGGCGCTGGTTCAGCTATCGTTTCCTTAGCGCTGGTCAGTATTCGGATGGCGACAGCGGCTATCGCACGTCAGAACTGACAGATCTTAACGTCGCAAGTGATACACAAATCCTTGCGTCACCGCCCTGTTTTGCACATATAGAACCCAGTCAGGGGAGACCGCGATGCGCGCACGTATTTACAAGCCAGCCAAAACCGCCATGTCGTCGGGCACGGCCAAGACCAAGCATTGGGTGCTGGAACATGTGGCTGAAACCGCGCGCGAGGTTGATCCGCTGATGGGCTGGACATCGTGCAGCGATACCCAAGCGCAGGTGAAGCTCGCGTTTGACAGTAAGAAAGCCGCTTTGGACTATGCAAAAGAGCACGGGATCGATGCTGTTGTGCAAGAGCCCAAGCCGCGCAAGGCAAATATCCGCCCCGGGGGCTATGGTGAAAACTTTGCAACTAACCGGCGCGGTGCCTGGACGCACTAGCTGCTGGTTTTGGCTTGCCAAAGGGCAATGGTCCGCGCCATACCCGACCCCAAGCGGTCCGATAGCTCAACTGGATAGAGCAGCTGACTTCTAATCAGCAGGTTGAGGGTTCGAGTCCTTCTCGGATCGCCATATAAACAAGGGCTTTTCTACTAAACTCTCATCTAAGATTTGCGGCAAAAGTTCTAGTGGGGGACATATGGGGGACAAAGTGCAATATCTGGGAAATCCTGGTAGCGACTAGCCAAAATGAATCGAGTGATGCATTAGCGGAACCCAAACCATTTTGGCTTTAGTTTTCGGGCATTGTCTGACCTTGGCAGTTACAGATCCTGCAGCATGGAGAATTCCTGCTAAACGGTCTTTTTCAGCAGCCCTGAGAATTGATGCAAAGTCGCCATGCGTGATTGAGTCCTCCATCTGTCTTGCCCCCTTAAAACTGTGCCAAAGTTGGCTTAGTTTTGGAGATTGG
>CAKMYZ010000006.1 GCA_929200255.1 uncultured Alphaproteobacteria bacterium
GCGAAAGGTGGCTTAAACGAGCACTTGGAGCGGCACAAAAGCGTGACAGGTCCAGTTTGATCGCCATGCGGCGAGAGGGTGGTGTTGGAGTAAGCGGAATTGGCGCCCATGAATGGCCACTCTGACGAAACCTGCTGCACTGCAAATAGATCGGCGCTGCGACTGCGAAGGAATGCCGCGTCAGCAATAGCCGCATCTGCACAAGGCCGCTTTGTCCCGCAGATTTCCAGTTCGCTATTGGCTCGGCTTCGCATCAGCAGCGAAAGTCCGGTCTGACGGGCCGCACCACAGCGTAGGCAGGGCATGCTCAATGGTAGCCGAGGCGGGAATCGCTGCGATATTTGAGGTCTACGCGCTTCCCGCCTCGGCTACTGTTGCGCCTGTTGAAATGGCCCCCAAGCAGTGCGTTTTTGGAATTCGTAGATTTTGCCCGTTTGCTATCTCTCAAACATTGCAACGGATCAACAAACGGGAATCTCACTGAGAGTGAGCGGCAATGTCAAAGGAAAACATCCGGAAGTTTTTTGGGAATACGCACATCTGGCCAAAGCTATGCTACGACCTGCAATTAACGCCTGAATTCTGGAGGGAACTCATCAAAGTTCCTGTCGGAATAAGTCTGGCGTACGTTGGTTCTAGATTCTTATCAGAATCGGAAAAAATCACTACCCAAGTAACCTGCACAATAGTCAAGCAGGCGTGCGCCAGCGGAAACCGGAACCTGCTGGACGGCGTATTGCGACGATGCGTCCTGCAACTCAACCAACCCCTCAAGATACGCAGCGGCTATTTTGACCCGACGCGGATTGCTCAGAACGCGCAGGCAACCCGCGACCATGTCATGGGCAGCCGTTGCGATGCCTTCATCGGCCAGTGCACTTTGCGCATCATCTGGCGTGCCCCGCCGGCGATTGACCCGCAAGAACACCTCGGCGCGGGCTTGTTGCGCCAGGGCGGCACTTTCTGCCTTGTCCCCCAGACTGTCCCGCCAGTGCGGCCAAAGCCAATCCGGCACATCGCAGCGAGCTGCATCAGTCAGATCATGGGGCGCCGCCAGCACAGCCTGTTCGGCGGGTTGGCCATTGCCGATCTGATCAAGCACCGCAATCGCCGCGGCGATACGGGCACCGGGGGTCATGGTCTATCCAACGCGGTAATTCGGGCTTTCCCGGGTGATCTGCACATCATGCACATGGCTTTCTTTCAGGCCCGCGCCAGTGATCTTAACGAAATTGCAGTTCTGGCGCATCTCATCAATCGTGGCGCAACCGGTGTAGCCCATCGCAGCACGCAAACCGCCCACCAACTGATGCACCACCGCACTGGCAGAGCCCTTATAAGGCACTTGGCCTTCGATCCCTTCGGGCACCAGTTTGTCACTGGCGGCGTCTTTCTGAAAATACCGGTCGGCAGAGCCACGCGCCATAGCACCAAGGCTGCCCATGCCACGATAGGATTTGAACGAACGGCCCTGATAGAGGATCACTTCGCCGGGGCTTTCATCCGTCCCCGCAATCATTGATCCGACCATGGCACAGGACGCACCCGCCGCAATCGCCTTGGCAAAATCACCCGAGAATTTGATACCCCCATCGGCAATCACCGGCACATCGCCCGCACCTGCCGCACAATCCATGATCGCAGTCAACTGTGGGACACCGACCCCCGCGACCATGCGCGTGGTGCAGATGGAACCGGGCCCGATGCCCACTTTTACCGCGTCGGCACCTGCACCGATCAAGGCCTTCGCCGCCTCGGCCGTGGCAATGTTACCTGCCACGATCTGCACTTCATTCGACAGTGTCTTCGCGCGCTCCACGGCTTGGGCGACCCCTTCGGAGTGGCCGTGGGCGGTATCAATAACGATCATGTCAACACCTGCATCAACCAAGGTCTGACTACGCTCAAACCCCGCATCTCCAACGCCCGAAGCCGCTGCAACACGCAAGCGACCCAGCGCATCCTTGCAGGCCATCGGGTTCAGCACGGCCTGTTCGCTGTCTTTAAGGGTCAGAAGACCCGTGAGTTTCCCTTCCCCATCGGTAATCAACAGCTTTTCGATCCGGCGCGATTGCATCAACGAACGGGCCTCGTCCAAGTCAGCGGGCTCTTGCAGCATCGCCAGGTTGTCGGTGGTCATCATCACGCTGACAGGGGTTTTATCATCCTGCGCAAAGCGCATGTCGCGGTTGGTGACGATGCCGACAACATGTCCGTCAGGGCCAACAACAGGGAAGCCTGTGATGCGGTAGCGTTCCATCAGCGCCTTGGCGTCTGCCAATGTCTGATCTGCGCGTAAGGTCACAGGATTATAGACCGTACCAGAAACAAAGCGTTTGACCCGGCGGATTTCCTTGGCCTGGTCCTCAACGTTGAGGTTCTTGTGCACCACGCCGATGCCACCGGCCTGCGCCATGGTGATCGCCATGCGGCCTTCGGTGACTGTATCCATCGCACTGGACAACAGCGGGATATTCATGGCGATTGATTTGGTCACCCGTGTGCGGGTGTCCGCCGTTGACGGCAACACAGAAGAAGCCCCCGGAACCAGCAATACATCATCAAAGGTAAGTGCCTCACGAATTTCCATCAACCGCTCTCCTCTGTCGTGGTCTCGTTGGCACGTCCCTATCGCATGGAACGCATAGGTCGGAAAGGGCTAACTGCGATATTGCGCCTCAGGGATGGTTAGTTGATAGATAGTCACACAGCACCCACAATCAAACGACACGCACAGCCGCCAATAGGAGGGCCACAGATTGGAGCGCTCAGAGACACCCGCCATCACGAGCCATGTAATAGCATTCGTAAAATTCCAGAGCGCTGAAACGCTGATCATCGCCGGGGCAATTGTGTTTACGCTGATCGTCGTTGGCGTCGTCAAGTCGCGCCAGCCAGCCTTTGAGCACGAAGATAAAAAGCTTGAAAGCGAGCTATTCCTGAAGATCTACCCGCTTTGTGTTTTTGCTTGTTGGGCTGCAATTGTAGCCGGACTTGTATTGGTTGGCATGGGTGTTGCTGCACATCTGAACTATATCGACATCGGCGGCATGTTTGATGGGGCGATGCACCCACTGGAACTGGCACTTTATGCCTGTGCGATGCCTTTTGGGGCGGCAATGGGGCTTTGGCGCTTTACTGACCTCAAGAAAGCCGCACAGGCACGGGTGACCGCGCGTAAGGCGGCGGCGGCGAAGGCGGGGCCGATCCGGTCTTATTGAGGCCTGCATCTTCTGCCCAAATCATCCCATAGCAGATGCCGCTCCTCATAGTCATTATGACGGTAACAGGCCTTTCCTTGCGATGGCTGAAAGCTAGAGTAAGATCAAACATTTCAGGCGCATACCATGGCAACCGATCCCCTTGTGATCTTCACCCCCACCGGCAAACGGGGAAACTTTCCCATCGGCACACCCGTGCTGACCGCCGCGCGACAGCTGGGCGTTGACCTTGATAGTGTCTGCGGCGGGCGGGGCATCTGCTCAAAATGCCAGATCACCCCCTCTTATGGTGAGTTTTCCAAACATGGCGTGACGGTCGCAGAGACGGCCCTGTCTGAGTGGAACAGCGTTGAACAACGCTATGACGACAAACGGGGCCTCAAAAAGGGCCGCCGTCTGGGATGTCAGGCCACAATCCAAAGCGACGTCGTGATCGATGTGCCTGCGGAAAGCCAAGTTCACAAACAGGTTGTGCGCAAACGGGCAGAGGCGCGCGATATCACAATGAACCCCTCGACCAAGCTATACTACGTCGAAGTGGCAGAGCCTGACATGCATGACCCCTCTGGCGATCTTGAACGGTTGGTGGCCGCACTTCGCCGCGACTGGGCGTTGCCGGAACTGGAAGCAGACCTTGGCGTACTCAAAACGCTGCAAAGCGCACTGCGCAAAGGCAAATGGAAGGTGACGGTTGCCGTGCACCTGGGTGATGCTGTTTTTAGCCCCCGCATCATTCACATCTGGCCGGGGTTCTACGACGGCACGTTATACGGCCTAGCCGTCGATCTTGGCTCCACCACCATCGCCGCCCATCTTTGTGATCTGCAATCAGGCGAGGTTGTGGCCTCTTCCGGGATCATGAACCCGCAAATCCGCTTTGGCGAGGACCTGATGAGCCGGGTCAGCTATGGCATGATGAACCCAACCGGATCAGACGAAATGACAACAGCGGTGCGCGAAGGCATGAATGCGCTTTTTGTGCAAATCGCGGCCGAGGCAGAAATTGACCGTGATCTGATTGTCGATGCCGTTTTTGTCTGCAACCCGGTGATGCACCACCTCTTCCTTGGCATTGATGCCTATGAGTTGGGGCAAGCGCCTTTTGCGCTGGCAACCTCTGAAAGCATCTCTCTGCGCGCCTCTGAACTGGACCTGAACCTGCATCCTGCCTCTCGGGTTTATTTGCTGCCCTGTATCGCCGGGCATGTGGGTGCAGACGCCGCTGCGGTGGCGCTGTCCGAAGCCCCCGACAAATCCGAAGACCTTGTGTTGGTTGTGGATGTGGGCACAAACGCCGAAATCCTGCTGGGGAACAAGGAAAAGGTCCTTGCCTGTTCGTCCCCCACCGGCCCCGCGTTCGAAGGGGCGCAGATCACCAGCGGACAACGTGCGGCCCCCGGCGCCATTGAGCATGTCGAGATTGACCCCGTGACCAAGCTCCCCCGGTTCCAAGTGATCGGGTCCGAGATCTGGTCTGACGAGGACGGCTTTGACGCGGCCATCGCCCAGACCGGTATCACCGGCATCTGCGGGTCCGGCATCATCGAGGTCATCGCGGAAATGCGCCTGGCGGGCATCGTTGACGGCCCCGGCCTGATCGGCTCGGCAGAGCAGACAGGCTCACCTAATTGTTTTCAGGACGGGCGCACCAATTCCTACCTGCTTTATGATGGTTCCGAAAACGGCGGACCAAAGATCACCGTCACCAATACCGACATCAGGCAAATCCAAATGGCCAAGGCGGCACTCTACTCTGGCGCGCGGCTACTGATGGACAAATTCGGCGTGGATAAGGTGGATCGGGTCGTGCTGGCCGGGGCTTTTGGTGCGCATATCAGCCCCAAACACGCAATGGTGCTGGGCATGATCCCCGACGCGCCATTAGACAAGGTGACAAGCGCAGGCAACGCTGCTGGCACGGGCGCGCGGATCGCGCTGCTGAACACAGATGCGCGCAAGGAAATCGAAGAGACGGTCCATAACATCCACAAGATCGAAACCGCGATCGAGCCGCGCTTTCAGGAGCATTTCGTGAACGCCTCAAACATCCCTAATGCCGTTGAACCCTTCCCGATCCTTGAAAGCATCGTGGCAATCCCGCAGGTGAACCACAATCAGGGGGGCAGTGCTGACGGCGGGCGCAGGCGGCGGCGCGGTGCACGGACAGGTGCCCCATCATGACTTCCGACAATGACGCATATGACCCGGCCAAAGAGGGCGCGCAGATGCGCTTTGACGGGCGGATGTCCTACACCGACTACCTGCAACTTGATCTGGTGCTTGGCGCGCAAAAGCCGCAGACGAACACCCATGATGAACTGCTGTTCATCATCCAGCACCAAACGTCAGAGCTTTGGATGACGCTGGCGCTTCATGAAATCAACGCCGCCCGCGATCTTATCGCTCAGGATGCGCTGCAACCTGCGTTCAAGATGCTGGCGCGGGTCGCACGGATATTCGAACAACTGAACAACGCATGGGATGTGCTGCGGACGATGACGCCCAGCGATTACACCGCCTTCCGTGATGACCTTGGGCAGTCGTCGGGGTTCCAGTCCTGGCAATACCGCCTGATCGAGTTCTGCCTTGGCAATCGCAATCAGGCGCTGTTGCAGCCACACGCCCACAGGCCCGATATCACCGAAAAACTGACAGCCGAATTGGCCAAGCCTTCGCTTTACGATGTTGCTGTGCAGGCACTGGCCCGCAGCGGTCTGGGCGTGCCGCAATCGGTGTTGGACCGCGATATGACCCGCCCGCACAGCTATGACGCCGACCTCATGAGCGTATGGGAACAGATCTACCGCGATCCGCACCAACACTGGTCACTCTACGAATTGGCCGAAACGCTGGTCGACATCGAGGACTACTTCCGCCGCTGGCGCTTTAACCACGTGACAACCGTTGAACGTGTAATCGGCTTTAAACGTGGCACCGGCGGCACCGGAGGGGTGGATTATCTGCGGCGGATGCTGGCGGTTGAGCTCTTCCCCGAACTCTGGCGGGTGCGCACAATCCTCTAGGGATGCCGGGGCAATTGCCCCGTTGACGATCTACCATACGCGGCGTATCCACATTGCGCGCGCGGGTATGGTGAAAAGGTATCACGAAAGCTTCCCAAGCTTCAGTTACGGGTTCGATTCCCGTTACCCGCTCCAATAGGTCTTCTCATAGATTTTCATTTATGAACTAACTTATTATTTTTTAATGATAAAATTTTTCACGGCTTCTCACGCCTGAACATAGATCACCCTTGTACAACACCCATTTGTTGTACACGAGGTGTACTTTTGACCCGTATTTCGACTATGGTTCTCACAGATAGAACCATGTTCGAACAGGTGAGCACCCACAATGCCGCTGACAAATTCGCAAATCAGAGCCGCCAAGCCTGGCGAGAAAAGGATTCGTCTAAGCGACGGTGGCGGCCTCTACCTCGAGGTGCTTCCTTCGGGAAGGAAGTCATTTCGATTGGCATACCGTATTGCTGGCGGACAGCGCACAAAACTGATTGGCGGTTATCCTCAGATTTCTCTGGCCGAGGCGCGGATGAAGGTCTCGGCGTTCAAGCTTGATCTCAGCAGTGGCGATCCTGAGATTGTTGAGGCGGCGATCAAACCCCGCCAAGCGGTCAAGACCAAGAAGAGGGAAGCGACCACTTGGAAGGAAGTTGCCGACGGATACCTGCTCATGCGACAGCAGAGCAATCCCGCTCCAAAGACCCTGGCGAAACTCAATTCGCAGATTGCAAAGACCGTTAATGCTATTGGCAGCTATCGCGTCAATGAAATCACTGCACAAGATATCTTGGATGTAGTGAACCCGATTGCATCGTCGGGCCGCGTCGAAACCGCTCATGAAGTCAGAGCACGGTTCTCGCAAATATTTCGCTATGCTGGAGCACGTGGATTGGTGACGCATGATCCTGCCGCCTTTGTGGCGGATGCGATGATCAAACGTCAACGCGGAGAATTCGCAGGAATCACCGACCCGACCGAGGTGGGAGAGTTGATGTTAGCAATCGAAAGGTACCGCAAGGCCAACCCCATAGTCGGTTCGGCCTTGATGCTCTCCGCCTACCTCTTCCCGCGCAATACTGAGCTGCGCGGTATGCGGTGGGATGAAATTGATTGGGGTGCCGCCCGATGGGAAGTCCCAGGCATCCGCATGAAAATGAACCGTGACCATCTGGTGCCCCTGCCCTCACAGGCTCTCGGACTGCTCCGCACCTTGCAAGAGTATGACTTTGGGTCTGAACTGGTGTTTCCGGCACCTCGTGATCCTAGCCGGATGGTTTCAGACATGACGTTCAACTCTGCCCTACGCCGACTGGGGTATAAACCGGATCGCCATGTCCATCATGGGTTCCGGACGACTGCCAGCACCAATCTTAATGAGATGGGTTGGAACTATGATTGGATTGAACGCCAACTGGCACACGTTCCGACCAACAAGGTGCGTTCCAGTTATAATAAAGCGCAATATTTGGATGGTCGCATTGAAATGATGAAAGTCTATGCCGATTGGTTGGACAAGTTGAAACGCGAAGCAATCTCCAAGATGGAAGACTAACGTCGATACTGGTAAGCTGACGCACCCATCAAAGAGCGCAAGCAAAGGCTCGAACGGCAACAAACAGCCATTGAACTGTTAGTTGTAGATCAACTAACTTGACTGAAACCGCTCGTGCGGCGAAGCGATCTATCAGGAAGATAAATTCATGAAAAAATTTTCATTTCCGACCAAAGCTCGAGAAAACCTTCTTATTGAGCTGATTGATGATGCTGAAGAGCGTGCGCAAGAAGATGATTTGAAGCCCTTTGATGCCATTGCTTTCCTCTGTATGGACACTTTCGGACTAGGAAATGAAGAAGGCGCAAGTAGGAGTGATGGGAAGGGAGATCGGGGAATCGATTGGTTCCGAGTTTCAAAATCATCCGCGACCATTTATCAATTCAAAGGCCCTGAGGATTTTAGAAGAGCCAATTTCAACAAGACTGTGAATCCCAGTGATCTATCCGACTTGAGGCGCATTTTAGGATACCTGCAGACGATCTCAGAGAAAAAGAGCGTCCAGAACAGGCGCGTTCGGAAATTTCAAAACAGCGTCAACCTGAGATTAAGCGCAGCAGCAGAAACAGAGGAAAAGATATTCTATTTTGTGGTTAACTATTTTGTTTCAAAGGAGAATCTTGGTGAGCAAGCCTCTGATGAGTTGACTGAGATCAACCGAATAGCTCAATCGATAACAGAAATTGGTTCCGTCTTGGTTGATGTAAAGATCAACCTCCGCCTGATTGATGATGTCTTGGAAGAGCGTTGGAAGCAGCAAAACCTACACTGGAAAACACTGGATGGTAAGAATGAAGAGTGGATAACGCTAGAAGCAAATGATCGGGGCATCGACGATGGAACTTGTACCGTTGTCTTTTGTCGGGGCGTTGATCTAATTCGCGCCTACGATGACTTTGGCCACAGACTCTTTGCGCCAAATGTGCGCTGCTACTTACAAGACACGCCAGTAAACTCTCGCATACAAGAAGCAGTCAAGACCGCCAAAGGCATTGCAAACTTCCGCTACATGAACAATGGCGTCACCATAATTGGCGAAGCCATTGATAAAAAGGCAAGTCCTAAGCTTCGGATTCGAAAACCAGGCGTGGTCAATGGGCTGCAGACTATTCGAGCTTTAAGTCAGGCGTACGGCGACCTCGATGCTAGTATGCGCGCGCTATTTGAAGAGAAGCTCTACATTTTGGTTCGAATATTTGCAGGCAAAAAACAATCATTTTCTACCGACGATTTGATCGTCGCCACCAACAACCAAAACAAGATGGAAGCCCGAAATTTGAGATCGAACACAGGCACGCAGAAGCATATTGAACAGAGCTTCGCAAAACTATGGTGGTTTTATGAACGAAAAGAAAAAGCTTGGGAAGCTTTCTCCGAGTCGGCGGGAAGCTGGGACACGCTGAAGGGGCTGAAAGCAAGCAATTTTGGCGGAAATGCTAAAGCGAATAGAAGGAACGTGGACAATGAGGTAGTTGCTGCGTCATGGCTCGCGTTTTCAGGATATTCAGACATAGCAAGAAATGAAAAAAACAAACTCTTCTCGGATGACAAACGATATGAGAGAATTTTTGAACTCGTCCCTGCGAAACACGGGTTTGACTATGACTATAAGCGTGACGGGCCAACTGAAGACCAAAACAGTTCCAGCAGTATCCCTCCTGCATCCAGCATGTTGCTGGCAACCCTCCTTTACAGTAGCGCAAAGTACTGTGCATCTTCAGCGGCTGAAACCAAACGAAAATTCATCCAACAGCACGCTCTTACCGATATGGGGACTGATGAGCAAAATGCGAAATTGGCAGCAGTACCTGAGTATCTGGCTGAGCTAATGATGGTTTCGTCGCCGTTTCTGTTCACAGAACTATTCGGCTATCTATTTTATCAAATACCCCAAGAGGATAGAGACAAGGCGGGTCGAAAGATCCTGGAAGAAACTGATATTGCCACGGTCTTTAAATCGAAAAACTATCTCGAACTTAAGCAACAGCTATGGAACGCGCCGGAAAAACATCATTTTTTTAGTGGTTGTTATCAGATGTGGGGGTCCATCTTAGCTGAATTCTCAGAATCTGAGGCTTTCAGGACTGATCTTTTGAACGCATCTTCGAGACCGTCATTCGTGCACAATGGGCCAACTAGACGCAAGCTCATTGGCCGCATCAAGGAATATGACCGATCAATTGAGCGTCGAGGATCATTGGACAAGGTATGGTCGGAACCTTTTGACAGCGCAGGATCAGTTTCCCAGTCTTTGCATGAGTTCTGTCTGTCAGTCTAAGGTTGACCAGTTTTTTGTCCGAATGAAATTCATGTCTATGGAAGGTGGGAAAGAGTCGTTCTCCGACAGCGAATGCCTCCTTCCCACCCCTTACAACTCAAACTGCCGCGCCAAACTCAACGTCTCCTCCTCTTCCACCCCCAGATACAGTTGCGTTGATCCGATGGTCTTGTGCCCCAGCATGATCTGGCAGGCGCGGATGTTGCCGGTCTTCCGATATATGAGTGCTGGCCGCGCCCTGCGGATCGAATGCGTGCCGTAGACTGCGGGATTGAGACCGGCGAACGTCACCCACTTCTTCACCAGGTTCAAATACGCTCGCTCGGACAGAGGTTTGTCAGGCACACCGCGACACTGCGAACCAAAGAACAGAAAATCTGTGGTCAGCAAGTCTTCCGCCTCAATGTGCTGGCGAACCAGTTTTTGTGTGTCGAGACTTGGCTCAAAGACAATGCTGCTGCCCGCCTGCTGCTTGGTCTTCATCGGTTGCACCCGAACTTGGTCTCGCATCACACCCGAGAGCATCACGTCGCTGACCCGCAGTCGCACCAGATCACACCCGCGCAAGCAACTATCAAGCGCCAGCGCGAACATCGCCCTGTCGCGCAAGGACGACCGCTCGACCATCACCAACTTGATCGCGTCCACCTGGCGCACGGTCAAAGCCGGTTTTCGTCCGATGATCTTGCCCTTGTTCCAGGCTGACTGCTGAGGTGATTTCTTGCCCATATTCGCTTCCGCTTTCCGTTGATTATACTGGTAAAACAGAATCCTTGTCGGTCAAGGCACCAGAAATCCCTTATTTTTCAACGTTTGGGCTGTGGAAAACACTTCCGCTTCTATCCAGTAGCGGAATTCAGCAAGACACCATGTCATTCGGAAGCTCCGAGTGTCCATTAACTCTAAACCCAATCCGGAGCAGCCAACGTATCAAATCCAACGCAAACACTTCGCAAAGGTTGAGTTTTTTCATAGGATCGATATATGAAACTTCAGAAATGAAAGAGGTTTACCGTTGGAAGAGTTCATAGTCGCTTTCCTCTCTCTGGCTTGTTTGATTTTGTCCGTCCTTTTGGTCTTCGCCATCGTGAGCTACAGCCGTGTGCAGCGGGCAAGAACGAAGGCACGACTTAGGCTCAACAAATATACTAGCGCGGCCGAACATCGTTCTGCTTTGATCCTTCGAGAGCTTGATGACTTGTTTCAAAAGAGAACTGGTCTTAGCAACTCGCTAATTGAACATGCGAAAGGCGGAGAAACTTCCAGTAGTTTTCGGGATCAATCTACAGATTTCATGCAGGCAACTGTTGAAACGACAGCCAAGTTGTTGAACCAAATTACAGGTGACGAATGCGCCGTTTCCGTCAAACTCTTCTTTCCGGACGCAGCTACAAGTAAACCATTGGTCAGAACTTTTTTTCGAGACCACCGATCTGCCAAGAGACGCATTGTCGAATACGAAAAGCTAGAGCCGTATGGATATGAGAAAAATTCGATCCTGAAGACCATTATAGACACTAAGCCCTACATAACATTCGAGTATTCAAACAACTTGGATCTAAACCCAAGCAACTATCGAAACCCCAATTCTAATTGGCGCAGTCATTTTAGAGCGTCGGCTATACATAGAATATCCAACCCAGAAGACCAAAGCCCCGGGCAAACGTATGGTTTTTTGTGCGCCGACAATCGTGACGGGAATTTCAATGATACTGAGGTTCGTAGGGTCATGAGCATCGTTTCGACGGCTATCTACTATTGCATTTATGCAACAACTGCCTTAGAATTCCTAGAGGCAGCAGAGCGATGAGAACCAAGTCGAAGCCGATAATGCCAATCTCACTTTCCGATGACGGGAGCGGAAATACCGTTGTCCACTATGAAGTGAGTGACATCTCGAATGCTTACCCCAGTGTCTTGAGACTGTACGCGCAGGCATATTCTTCCAACAAGTTGTCTAGCGCGTTCTTTCGAAGTGAACAGACATGGATAGATACGGTAACGAATCGGATTCGTCAAAGAACCGTAATTGAAAGTGAAGTCAATTTCGACCGAAACCAAGACACTGCTCTTGGTTCGCAGATCGCCCAAGTCAGTGTTTCTCAGCAAGGAGAAACAGATTTGGATCAACCCAAAGGAAAAAAACAATCAGACGACGGCTTGCTGAAAAGCAAACAAATGCTTGAATTTGTTGAAGACATGGCGAGCTCAGGTGCTAAGATTGATGATGATGAGTTGAAATTGAAGTATCGAGTACTCAATAAATGGTTGTCTGAGCGACAGTAGCATGATTAGTGTTTGTATAGCCGCCCTAAGGGGCGGCTTTTTATAAGGGAAAAAGTTGCGGTTTTTTCACGGGACTACATTTGAAACTGCGGAGAAAATCATCCGCGAGCGAAGATTTAAGGCTTCAAACCACCTTTACGACTGGCTTGGCCCAGGGGTGTATTTCTTTCAAGATGCACCATTGAAGGCTCTCGATTATGCATCGAGGTACGTCTTACCTAGACATGATGCGGACACAGAGCTGGCTGTTGTTGTTGCGGAGCTGTCCTTAGAAAATTGCTTTGATCTACTGCGGAATGATTACAGTTTGTTGGCCAAGCGAAACTTCGGTCGTCTTGTCAAGCAATCAAAGCGACAAAAGCGCCCAATCTTGAGGGAGTTCAATGAACAACCTCATAGAATTTTTCATGGTGAAGTGTCGGAGGCCGACGTCCAAAGATCGGGTTATAACATTGATGATTGCCGAAACATCAGATCTTTGATTTCAGACCTGAATACCAGCAACAGAGGTGAGTTCGATTGTGTGAGATCAGCCTTTTGGGGAGGGGCCGAGATTTTCAAAGGCTCATTTATTTTTGATCATACGAATATTCAGGTCTGCGTTCTTTCCCAAGACTTTAGTTTTGAGGAGGATTTACAATCCGAAGACGTCTATTTGAGCGCGGATATGTCACCATTCACTGGGAAATTGGATATTTTTGAGTTTAGCCTACCTCACAGTGAGGCGCTCAGTTCGTTTGTCAGGTCACCGAAGTAGGACAAACCTGCTCCGCCTTTTGAAACAACCAAGTGTCACTTCTCCTCCCTCCCCGGACTGGTACGTTTGTTCAGATAGATCACTCATATCCCAAAGCATCACCTGGCGAGTGATAAATAGCGGATTGTACCTTTTGAATTGAGTAGGGAATTTCCTTATGCAACTTGCTAGTCGCCTCCTGGAACTTGCCGCCGTCCCGCGATTGCTATCAATTACGTAGACCACGATCGTTCTTCCCCAACCGAGGTGGTTCCGCACCTCCATATCGAACAACTGGTTGTATACCAAGTGCTTCCGCCCAATCGTTGCGTCCCGAATAATGTTCCCACACTCAATCGTCTCGTGTCCGCAATCATGCTCCAGGATCACGTGGTAGTCACCGATGATCAGCGTCTTGTCCGGCTGCGGGCGCAGCGTGTGGGTCAGCCCATCATGATGGATCGTCACCTCCGGGTAGATCGGTTTGCCATCGGCATCATAGTGCGGCTCATATCCAAACGGCAGATTATGTTTGCGGGCCGTCAGCTCAAACGCGACCAACTCGTCGCACATCTCCACATCGTGGCGCAGGAAGCGCCAGTCGCGCGATGGCACAGGCGGCACCCGCCGGAACGGCACGCCAAAGAGTTGTTCGATCAGGCGGCGTGATCGTGTCGTGTCGAGATAGATGTACGGCAATGATCGAATTGGCTTGGCGATGTCCATTGGTTTGATCACGTTCAGCATGCGATCCGGGCCGGTTGAGAGGCGGCGCAGAATGCCTTGCATGCGCCGCAGAGTGCCGACTTGATCTTGGTACAGGCGGAAGAGCTGCTCCGCAGTGGGCTTCCCCATCAGATGCACCGACAGCAAAATCTGCTCTTCGATACTGGCGTCAAACAGGCGGTTGTTCCCTTCCCCGGTCGGCGATGTTGCTTGGTGTTTTTTGCTCACCCATTCAGTATACGACACCCCCCTGTTCAACGTGATGGGTCTCTCCCCCACCAACCGGTGTCGGTCAAAGCGATCCATAAGAAATCGTCGCCTATAACGACAATCTATACGCACCAGGTTCGCAAGCTGGCACCAACGCGAACGAAGTCACCTGGTCAGTATGGTGTCTCCCCCACCCTCTCAGTTGCGTCGCAATGGGTGGCGGGTGGGATATAGCGCGAATGCGCCTATATCTCGGACTGCGCTGACGTAGGTAAAGTATTGATTACAGTGCTTTCCTTCAATTCCTTCAAATCCTTTCGAAATCCGCCACGAAATTCGCGCGCACGGGTTCCAATCTTGATGGCATCTAGCCATCAAGATTGGGATCATTGCGCCAAGCAATGTTCACCTGCAAAAGCAGGTGAAGTCAGGCCGCAATTGCGCGTGTTTTGTGCCGCTACGGTCAGCAATGCGCTGCGCTGATCCACATACATGACCCCCATAGGGGTTGGGGATGTGTATGGGGGGCTGTTTTACCCGCCCAACATGATCGCATTGATCGACCGGAACTGACCACGATCTTTCTTTTTAGCTGTTTGTTTGGGCAGCAGCTTCGGGACGCCGCCGTAGTGGCGGCTCGCCAGCCAGCGTTCATATTGTGCATCGATCTCAGCAATGGGACGCGCGTAGTTGCCTTGGGTGTATCCAATGATCCGGCGGGCTTGGCCGCGCGGTCGGTAGTCTGCCAAGACGCTACGGGCGCGTTTGGTGGCGACCGATGATCCGGTCTTGTATTGCAAGATGAAGTGATAGTCCCCTTGGTTGGCCAGCTCCTTGGGGTTGGTCAGTTCAACCGTCTCATAGAGACGTTTGGCGTCGTCACCGCCCACGCGAAACAGCACCTTAGTGCCGATGTTGCCCTTGATGGCAGCAAGCACCTGCGGGGCAATCTGGCCATCCGTGAACTGATGGCAGAGTGTGAAGCTGACCCGGTTCTTGCGAATGCCTGAAAGCGCCTCAATGATGGCCAGTGATCCCACTGATTGGAATTCGTCAATCACCACATGGAACCCCGGAAATAGATGTTCGACCGGCTTGCCGTCTTGCGATGGCACCTCACGGTGTGTGCCCTCATAGATGATCCGGGACAGGATCAGCGATGCCAGCGTATTGGCATTCACCGCCCCCATCTTCCACTTGTTAAAATCAAGGATCACCAACCGCTGACGCGCGATGGCATCGCGCAGATTGAGACGCGACTTCTGCTGCCCCAGGATATGACGCAGGGCGGGCGCGGATTGAAACCGCCGGATTTTATTTAGCGATGAATTTAGATTGTGGGCTTTGTCGGTTTTGCTCCAGGCTGCATATTCGTTGAACCAAAAGTCTTTGACGGTCTGTTCGGTGCATTGGTTCACCACCCACCTACGATAGGCATCATCGTTGAGCATGCGCACGGCACCCAGCAAGGTGCCCTTGCTCTCGCCGGGTAGATCAAACAGTGGACGAATGGCATTCATCAGGATGTCATCCATCCGGGCACCCCAACTGGTTTGATGGATGTGGCGCAGGCTGGCGACGATCTCGTCAGTGAAGGAGGCAAAGTGTTGTGGCGCGATGCCGTCCAGTGGGTTGTATCCGACGGCAAAAGCTGGATCGAGCGGATTGACATAGACCACATCCCCTGCCCGCTCTGGGGGGATGTGATCAAGCAGCCAGGCGGCGTCTTGACCGTGAAAGTCGAAATAGCAGCCGCCACGCCCGGCGTATACGTCCTGCATGAAGCTCTGGCGGGCCCAGCAGCTCTTTCCCGTCCCTGTCTGGCCCAGAACATAGGCATGCTGAAATCGCGCCGTTTGCTCGAGCCAAAGCGGGCGCTCGTCACTGCGGGTTACACCCAGAAAATGTTGGTTGGATTGCATCGAAATCTTGGATCACCAGCCCGCCCAACCCAGGGCCATTGACGGAGACGATGGATGGGTGCTGGTAGATTGAGCGCTTTGCTCGACCGCACAGCTAACCCGCTACACTTGGGTTGCGTTGGATGATCACCAGAGGTTCCGCGTTTGCATTGGCCGCGTACTGCATCCAGTTTGGTATCCGGCAACCGGTCTCCGTGGGCGTGTACAGGTCACGGATCGCGCTGGTGATCGAAAAGGGCGATGACAAACCGATTGTACCGCATTTTTTCAGCGCAGGACATCTGCTTGACTTAAGACCGCGTGCGTTCCGAAGTCTCATTTTTTCAAACCTTCAGCTATGCAGTTGGTTCTTCGCTAGATCCAACGCAACAGCCAGCTTCACTTGGGAGAGCTTTCGTAAGCCGTTCTTGTATTGTGCTAGGTCACATGCTTCGAGTACCCGTATGGCCGCTTGCTCAGAGGGATGATCAACCTCAATAAGCAATATGTTCTTACCATCGACCAAGATCCGGTAAATATCTTCACCTTGTTCCGGCACCCAGTCTAGTACGAAGGCCGTTCTAAAGTACGGGAAGAGTTTCGAGATTTCGTCACGTATTGGCCGACTATCTTCATTTTTCATCAGTGCATCGCCGCTGCGACGAAGCTCAGCTCGAAACTGATCCTCCTGCATGGTGCCCAAAAGCTTCACGGCAATCTTCCAGGCGTCGCAGTAACCAGATTCCCAAATCTGTCTGTCAAAACCGTCATTGTGGTCGTTGGCTGAAAGCTATTGAACTTGTCATTCCCAACAGGGCTTCTGAGGGTCACAACTCTTTCATATCGCAAACCACTATTGCTCTGCAGAGTCCGAGTGATCGGCGAGCCAACAACCTGAGGGCTTTGAAGGATGGAGCGCAATTCGGACTGACTGACGGTAAACTGGCTTGCGTTCCTTTGTGGATTGTAATGGCGGTCAACCACGTGCGACCAACCCGCCGTTTTGTCGCCATTTGGAATGTTTACCCTAGATTGAACGCGGCCCGGTATTGGGCTGTTCAAGCTCGACCCTGGTCGAAGAGTTACCGACGGGCCGCCATTTAGCGAATTGAAAACACTGCCCACATTCGCCATGGCCGTGGCGGCATCAATCTCACCAGTAATAACACCGGCAGCTTGCAGGCCTACATTGCCAGGATGCGCTGCAAAATTGTCGGCGGACACTCTTGGCCCATCAATTGTGCTAATTGTTTCGTCGTCTCGCACGATGCCAGAAAAGCAGTGTGTGCTCGTACATTCTGTAAAGGCCTCAACATCGCTTTCATCTCGTTCGTCAATGCCTAGGTGCCGATCGGAATTTGCGCCTTCAGCGTAGTAGTTACCATTTGGATCCAGTCGATTGACAGGATCATTGCCAGAATATGCGTATCGATTTGTCCCAACCCCTGGCTCCGTTGGATCCCACCAATCTGCCTGAATGAACAAAGCCGACGCCTGCGAAGCAAATAGGGCAAAGGTCAGCGTGAGGAGCAGCTTCTTCAAAATGTTCGTCATCAAATGCCTCGCAGTTCAGTTGTACAGAAACAGCTAACTTATCTCTCCAGTTGTCGCCAGCCCAAATTCTCCGCAGTTTCAAATGTCGTCTGATTGACCCGCTGGAGATAGGTCAGATACGGGCGTTGGTCTTCCGGAACATCTGCGGCGGTCGGATAACGCTCGTAGAATTCGGATTGCAGCAGCAGATAAGCAGCACTCCCCTTCTTCACCATAGCGTAGGCAAAATTGGGATAGTGATCCAACACGATGTCAGCTACGGCCATGGCATCATGCAAGCGGCCTTCTTTGATCAGGTGTTCAACAACAACAACGGCTATGACTGCGACCGCCTCCTCGTTCGACAGAGGTGCCAGAAACACGCCATTGGCTATGGCGTCGTCCGTGATAGGCAGGTGGTCTCGATAGTGCTGATCGCGGGCGCGCCCTGCCCCACTGGTGGTTTCGAGATTGTGGGTGACACCGTCGTCGTCGGTGAATTTCACGAAGACATGTAGTGGTGCCATTGAGGGTGTCACATCAAGCCCGAGACGTTGCCCAAGGATGATGAATAGAAATGGCATGGTGATGCAGTTTCCGCGCCGATCTTGGATGTAATCAGCGAGCAGTTTGTTTTGAACATCGAGGCCGTAGGGGTCGTCATGATCGTAGCTGAATGCCCGGTAATCATTCCACGGGCCGGGTTCATAGATGTACTGGCGGATGGTTTGTACCTTCGCCCAGCTGTCTGCCCCCACTGGGATCATGGATTGGATGGTCGCAACCATCTGATCGATTTGTGCAAGTTGTCGCTCAACATTGATAGAGGGATCGATCATCTGATCGATCTCAACCTTGACGCGCGCCAGATCGATTGTTGCCATATCGCGCGTGAACAACTCGCGCACATCTGACCGGACATCGGCATGGGCCGTCGGTATGTAAAACATCAAGATAAAGAACGAATATAATATGCTGCGCATGAAGCTCACCTCAAGAAATGTTAGGTTGCAACAATGAGGCCGCAGGTTCCAACCGCATATCGCTTTTTTCCTCATCGCAGACCGGTTCTTCATCGTGAAGCAGCACTTACCGGTAGTACGTAAAGGCAGCTTTGATCGCTAAAGCAGAATTGGTTACCGGCGCGTGTGGCGAGTTGCGATGGGCACGGTTCTTGAGTAAATCACTCGGATGACCAATCCGCTTTCTTTCAATGTCACCAACGAAGCAGGCTCTATGCTTTGTCCGGTATGTGGCTTCCCAGATTATTCATCGTCTCCGGCGTATTCTGAAAGAGGAGGTGAAATCGGAACAACAATTTGTCCTTGCTGTCTATGGGAACCTGGATTTGACGACTGCACCGCTGCGTCAGCGCGAGCCAAAGACACAATTATCGCTTCTGTCCTATCATATCGAAGCAGTTGGGCCGTGACGAAGCAATGGCAGGGTCAACGTCACCGCAGGCCAGAAGGTTTTGATGGTTCGAGACAGCTCGTGGTATTGCTAAAGCTCGCACCCAATCTTCAATAGCTGTCGAAATCGTCACTTTAGATAACTATCCAAACATCGCGTACAGCCCTGACAAAATCCCGACAGTCGCACCCGTTTGCAGCAACATAAGTTTGGTCAGCTCCGCTTTCAGATCAGAAATGGCGACTTTTAGATCAGATTTCGTCACCAACTCATTGTTCGCCAGAACCTCAACAATCCCCTCGGCTTGATCTGCCGAAAACCCCTTAGCTGTAAGGCGTTGGATGGCTTGGTGTGTATCGATTGCTATCGTTGTCATAAGTACCTGTAATATAACACATAACATCGATCCTGTCAGCTTCCGCACTCCCCTTCCACCGATACAATCCCTTCAGACGTTCCATACAATCTGAAGGGAGACCCCAATGGGCAAACTGATCAAGTTTGACCATGTGAACACACATGGCGATTTCGAAAAACTGCTGAGCCATTTTGGCATCGACTATACCAAGAAAGGCAACCAATTGCGGGCACTGTGCCCGCTGCATGAAGACACCAATCCATCGCTATCGATTGCGCTGGAGGCCGATGGCGATACCAAACCCAACACCTTTCATTGCTTCGGCTGTCATCAAAGCGGCAGCATCATCGATTTCGCCGCGCATCTTGATGGCGGCACATTGCGTGAAGGGGCGGAACTGGTGGCGGAGATTTCCGGCTGCGGGGTTGCTCCGGCCAAGACCAAATCAGCCAAAAAGCCAGGAGGCGCAAAACAGCCCGTTAAGGGCCGTACGTCCAGCAAAGGTGCAAATTCGCACCCCACTGCAGGAAAACGTGACACGAGCCATTCTGAGGCCCCTGAGAGTGTGTCTGATGCTGATCCTGGCAACAAACCCCTGCGGTTTTCCTTGCAGCTTGATTGTGCGCATCCGTATGTCGCGGAACGGATCAATGCCTGGGCACGGGAACAATTTGGCATCGGGGTCTGTGATCCTGATGGGCGCAGCATGATGGCGGGACGCTGTTGCGTCCCGATCCACAACGCCAAGGGTGAACTGGTTGCGTACGCCGGTCGGCGCATCACTGACGATCCCGAAGCTGAGAAGTGGTTGTTCCCTCCAGGGTTCAAAAAGATGCAAGAACTGTTCAACCTGCACCGCGTGGTCGGTGTGGAACAGGTGGCGCTGGTCGAAGGGTTCTTTGATGCGGTGCGGTTGGCTGAGCTGGGCATCCCCGCGGTGGCCTGTATGGGCACGACTGCCTCAGAAGCGCAGGTGGCACTTTTGCAAGGCATCGGTGTTCGCCGGGTTGTCGTTGCGTTTGATGGTGACGAGGAAGGTCAGGCTGCAGTACCAGCTGCTCTTTCTCTTGTAACCCGTTGCATGTTCGCTCGGCATGGAGCTTTGCCAGTTGGTGAAGATCCGGCCAGCGCCGATGAGATGGCGGTAAGGCAGCTCATCGCGTAGCGGTACGAACCGTTCCCGCTTACCGTCGGCGACCCTGCCAATCCCCCCTGCCCCGTTGTGGCTGGGGGGATTTTGTATGGCAGGGTCGGTGCGCGTTGCGCCCGACTTGATTGGATTGGCCGCAGTGGCTGTCTTTAAGACAGGCCAAGCGCCGTTGTTTCCGGCGTGGCTGGAAAAAATGCAATCAAGTCGGGCGCATGCCCGGACGGTAAGCGGAACGGTATTCGTTGTTCTGCAACGTGCTTTTGGTGGTTTGCTTGACATTGTGCTGTTGCACGGGCCGCGCCATGAAAACGGTGGTCTGTCAAGACAACTTCTTATTTGGAAAACAACCATGTCTCTGACGGTTGAGCTTTAGGCAGTTCAAAATTGAATGATTTTTATACACAGGGAAAGACTGAAATCTTCTCTGATATCTAAGATGTAAACTTATATGTATAAACGACAAATTTGTCGCCGGGTGACGACAGTGATGTCGCCAGCTCCCGACAAATTTGTCGGGAGCTTTCAGTTATCCCCGGCGCATCTTTGTGGTCAGTTCAGCACGCATCGCTTCCAAGTCAGACATGTGCTGATCATCAAGGTGACGATACTTCCCGACGACGCGCATCACGCGAACGTCTTTCTTCTTGTCGATCTCGACGGTGATGTAATCCTTGTCCTTCAGAGACTTGATGATGCGTTGCGCTTTCCGGTCGTTGTTGAAGCCAAACATCTCCATAAAGTGTTCATTCGATGCGATGCATCCAAAGGCATTGTCGAGGGCAAAGATTTCGCCCCACATCAATTTCTCATCACCTGAGAGGTCACGGTTGCACCAGATATCCTTCGGGATGAAGGCACCTTTGAAGTCGCGGAATTGATGAGATGAGGTTTCGGACATGTGCTGTGATTATACCCTACTTGCGTTCGGATCGACGGCTTCAAAGTGCACGGGTTCCGGGGATGCTTCGGGCGCAGTTTGCCGGGCGCTTGGTTTTTCCAAACGACCGCCCACGGCGATGGTCTCAAGTGTCCCAAGCATCTGTTCCGCAATCTTCACCACGTCACCTCGCTGTCCGCGCGCTGAGATGATTTCTTCGCGCAAGAACTTTGCGTTCTCCTTAGCCTCGTCCAACTGCTCCCGCAGTCCGGTGTTTTCGGCGCGCAACTTCGCAAGCTCTTCACCAGCATCAGGCTGCAGTGAAGTTGTATGCACCTGCACAGCACCGGGTGCAGGTGCATGATCCGCTGCACTCTTCGGCAGGTCGCTGCTTGCGGGTTCATCTACTGCTGCATGCTGCTGTACGACGCTGCCATTTTTGGCACCCGCAGGTGCATCCGGCGGCACCGTCATTGAGCTGGGATTTGAAGCGCCGGTTTGTTCAGCAATCATGTCCGGCAAAAGTTTACGTTCCAGCTTTGAAAGGGAACTCTCTGTTGTGAAGTACCTGCCAAGAAGTCCGAGCTTCTTGCAGTCGAGATCACCAGCCCGGCACCACCGCTGAATTGTATCTTTGGATTTGACCAGGCCTTTGCCACGAAGGTGTTCGCGCACCTGATCGACTGAAATTGTGTAGTCCGCATCGGGCGCAACTTCGTGCTGCTGCACATCGGCAGTTGCGGCTGCATCTTGCTGCAAAGTGTTATTTTCCGGGGTGGTTTCCGCTGCATGCGGCTGCGATGCAGGCTGGTGCAGTGGATTTGGGCGGCGTTGGCTTAGGTAGTCAGGTGTCATATGCAATCAGTGTAACATGCAAAGAGGCAATTGATTTGCCTCACTCTGGTGCTTCAATCCTGGCAAATTGAGCCATCAACTACTGAACCAACAACTTGGGTTGTGCCAGCATGATAGGGAAGCAGTAAGCAGGCTAGACGACACCGGCGAAGACCCACCTAGCAAATGCAAATTGTTGTACAAACGTTGTACGAAAGAAAACCGGGTAGCTATCCACTTGATACTAAAGTAAAACTGGATCGCGTTACCCGCTCCAGCTTACAGCCAAAACAGCGACACCAGCCCGGCAATGCCGATCGGGATGCTCATGGGCAGGACGGCATTGGCCATCACGTGCCATTTGCTCTGCTCTGCCCCGGCAAACTTGCGCAGTTGCACGATGATGATCGCGCTGGCAAACAGGGCCGAAATGAAGACAAGCAGCGTATAGAAGGCCTCACCCACCGGAACGAAAAGTGCGACGCCAGTCATCAGTTTGACAGCCCCTGCCCCAATCCCCGCAACAGCAAAAAGCAGCAAACCAGCCGCAAAAACAGCGAGGCCAAGATAAATTTGCGGCATGAGCGCCCAGATATCGCCCGTCGTCAGCAACATCACCGCGAACACCACGAATGGCAGCAACGTCAGCCAGTTGGGAATACGTCCTTTGCGCACCTCAATCACCATCGCTGCAAGCAGGATCGCGGCCATCGCAAAAGGCACAAGTTGAGCTATCATCGTGTTATCCTTGCTATTGTTTGATCTGCTTATGGCAAATCGCGTGGCTCAGGACACCCCATGGCTTTGCAGAAATCCGACAAGTGCGGCGGTTGCGTCATCCTTGCCTGTTGCATCCTGTTTGCCCTCTACAATCGGCTGTAGGGCCGTGGCCAGTTCCTTGCCCAGTTCCACGCCCCATTGATCGTAGGAATTGATGCCAAGGATCACCCCCTCGACAAACACCCTGTGTTCATAAAGTGCGATGATCTGGCCAAGAACCTCAGGCGTTAGCTGTGGATAAGCCAACGTCGTCGAGGGGCGGTTGCCACTGAAAACGCGGTGGCGGGCCTGCCGTTCGAGCTCAGCCCCGTCAAACTTGCCGGCTATTTTTGGACGCGCTTCGTCCAGAGTGCGGCCGCGCATCAGGGCCTCGGATTGCGCCAAACAGTTTGCCACAAGTAGTTGATGCTGATGGTGCAAGTCGTCTTCATGCCCACGGGCCGCAACCAGAAACTCGCAAGGAATCACCCGGGTGCCCTGATGGATCAGCTGATAGAACGCATGCTGCCCGTTGGTGCCCGGCTCGCCCCAGACAACGGGGCCGCTGTTCACCGGGAGATCGGCACCGTCCATGCTGACACCTTTGCCGTTACTCTCCATCTCAAGTTGTTGAAGATAGGCCGGCAAGCGATTGAGAAGGTTATCATAAGGCAGAACTGCGCGCGTCGCAAAGCCGCAAATCTGATTGTGCCAGATGCCCACCAGCGCCAGCATGGCTGGCAGGTTATCCTGCCAATCTGCGGCTTGAAAATGCCGGTCCATCATCTGCCCGCCGCGCAGGAAAGCCCGAAAGGCATCCGGTCCAATCGCTATCATCAAAGACAGGCCAATCGGCCCCCACATCGAATAGCGCCCACCGACCCAATCCTCAAAACCAAAGACACGGGACGGGTCGATGCCAAAATCAGCCGTCTTATCGGCTGCGGTAGACAATGCAGCGAACTGCGCCCCGGTGTCGCTGACCGTTTGGCCCATCCACGCCTGCGCGGTGCGTGCATTTGTCATCGTCTCAATCGTGGTGAAGGTCTTGGAGGCCACAATCACCAACGTCGTCGCCGGATCGCAGCGGCGCAGCACGCCTGCAATATCGGCAGGATCCACATTAGAGATAAAATGGCAGCGCGGCCCATCGTGATAGGGTGCCATCGCCTGCACCGCCATTTCCGGACCCAGATCAGAGCCGCCAATGCCGACATTCACAACATCGGTGATCTTGCCATCCTGCCCTGTGAACCGCCCTTTGCGCACGTCATTGGCAAAGCGTTCCATCCGGGCCAGCGTGTCCATCACCGCTGGCATCACATCCTGACCGTCCACCATGACGGGCCCACCGTCCAGATTGCGCAGCGCTGTGTGCAGCACCGCGCGCCCCTCGGTTTCATTGATCGGGGCGCCGCTGAACATCGCATCGCGTTTGGCCGCGACGCCACTTTGCACGAGCAGATCAATCAACAGCGCACGCCCCTCGGCGTCGATATTGGTTTTGGCATAGTCAAAGCGCATGTCACCGGTTTGTGCGACGAAATCCGCAGCGCGGGCCGCATCGACCAAGGTTTCAAAGCGCCGATCTGCAAACTTTGCATGATGCGCGCGTAGTTTTTCCCACATGGTTCAGCTTTCCGCCCAATGAACAACAGTATCTTTAAGAATGGCCGCGACTGGGGCCTCATCCGGGGTCAACGTGCGAGCACGCTCCAGTGCTTCACGTTTTGCCGCGCCAACAATGACCAGGTGACGACTCATCGCCGCACGCAGAACATTGGCAGATAAGGTGATACGTGGCTCTGGCGCGCCGGGGGCACGCATCGCGACCAGCCGGTCATCACCGTGCAGGGCCCGTTCCAACTGATCGGCACCGGGAAAGATCGACGCGGTGTGCATATCCGCCCCCATCCCCAAAAGCATGACAGAGATTGGCAGTTCAGGTGTGAGTGCCTCGGCCAGTTCCGGCAGCTTTTCTTCCGGCGTCCCAGCTTCTGCATAAAGCGGCACATATTTTGCGGCAGCGGCGTGGTTCACCAACAACCGCTCGCGCAGCAGTTTGGTGTTCGAGCGATCCGACGTTTCGGGCACCCAGCGTTCATCGGTCAGCATCACGTGCACGCGCGACCAATCCAGATCGACAGCGCAAAGATTGTCAAAAATTGGCCCGGGTGTTGTACCACCGGGCACCGCGAAGGATGCATATTCATGCATCAGCAGGCAGGTTTTGAGTTCGCTGGCCAACGTGTCGGCCAGCTTCATCATCATCATTTCCGCATCGGGATACTCGACAAGTTTCATCGTTTCGGTCCCTTTGTTTGCACGGCAGGTATGTACCGGTTCTATATCGCGCCTCAGCTCTTGATATCACGCCATTTGCGACCGTCACGGTGCATCAGCATCAACGCATCTTCCGGCCCCGAAGAGCCCGCATCGTAGATTTTGGGCACATCATTTCGCGCCTCCCATCCTTCGATCAGCGGATCGGTCCAGCGCCATGCGGCCTCGACCTCGTCACCGCGCATGAACAATGTCTGGTTGCCCCGGATCACATCCATGATGAGCCGCTCATAGGCATCCGCTGCGTCCTCAATCGTGTCACCCAACGCTTCAGCAAATGACATATCAAGCGGCACATCGATCAGACGCATCCCCCCCGGGCCCGGCTCCTTGATTGTGACCTGCAAGTCTATGCCTTCATTGGGTTGCAGGCGGATTGACAGGATATTGCGGTGGCGCGCCTCATCCCCTTCAAAGATCGTGTGGCCAAGATCCTTGAACACGACCGTGATCTCAGACGACCGCGCCTTCATCCGCTTGCCGGTGCGCATATAGAACGGCACGCCAGCCCAGCGCCAATTGGCGATATGGCAGCGCATCGCAATAAAGCTTTCGGTAAAGCTTCTTTTGTTTTCAACATCTTCACGGTAACTTGGTCCATCTTGACCCGCGTCATACTGGCCGCGCACGATATGGTGGTAGTCAATCGGTTGCAGCGCGCGAATGACCTTCAACTTTTCGTCGCGCACAGCATCGGCCTCAAACTGGCCGGGCGGTTCCATTGCAATCAGGCACAGAAGTTGCATCAGGTGGTTTTGCACCATGTCACGCATCGCACCGGATTTGTCATAATAGGCGCCGCGCCCACCGACCCCAACGGTTTCCGCAACCGTGATCTGGATATGATCGACGTAGTGATTGTTCCAAAGCGGCTCGAACAGCATATTGCCAAAGCGTACGGCCATCAGGTTCTGGACGGTTTCCTTGCCCAGATAATGATCGATCCGGTAAATCTGACGCTCGTGGAAATGTGCAGCGAGCGTTTCATTGAGAGAGCGTGCTGTTTCGAGATCACGCCCGAAGGGCTTTTCGACAACGATCCTACTCTTTTCGTTAGCGATCTTATTGGTATGTAGCCGCTCGGCTAGATCGCCGAAAAGTGAAGGTGCCACTGAAAAGTAGAACGCCTGTACGACGTCATTGCGAACCAACTCGGCCAGATCAGGCCAGCCGCCTTCGCCCCTTGCATCGATGGCGACGTATTCAAGTCGTTGAAGGAAGCCCTTTAATCCTGTGGCATTGCTTGATTCCTTACCGCCAAATTCCGCAATGGCTTCGGAAATCATCTTGCGATAACCCGCGTTGTCCAACTCTGACCGCGCAGCACCGATGATCCTTGATCCCTCAGGCATCTGCCCGGACAGGAAGCGGCGGAACAGGCCCGGCAGGATTTTGCGGCGGGCCAGATCGCCTGTGCCGCCAAAAATAACAAGATCGAATTCCTCGACCGGGATGACGCGAGAGACCATAAGCACACTCCCCTATGGATAAGCGTTAGCGCTAACGCATGCTTCCTACCCTGAGGTCACGATCAAGTCTAGCACCCCAAACGCCTATGCATCGAGTTCTGCATCCCAATAGAGGAAATCCATCCAGCTTTCATGCAGGTGGTTGGGTGGAAACTTGCGCCCGGCATTGTGCAGTTGCTCTGCAACTGGACGCCGCGGCGGTTTGCCAAGGCTCATCCCGGATTGGCGCAAAGAGCGCGATCCCTTGCGCAGATTGCAGGGCGAACAGGCCGCCACAACATTTTCCCAGCTGGTGATCCCGCCACTGGCGCGCGGCACCACATGATCAAAGGTCAAATCCCCTTTTGCACCACAATATTGGCAGCTGAACTCATCACGTAGAAAGAGGTTAAAGCGGGTGAAAGCCACCTGTTTTTGCGGCTTTACATAGTCCTTAAGCACGACGACAGATGGGATTTTGATCGCGGTTGAAGGGCTGCGCGCGACCTCATCGTATTCGCTGACAATGTCGACCCGATCCAACCAGGCCGCCTTGACCGCTTCCTGCCAGGGCCAGAGCGACAGCGGGTAGTAGGACAAGGGGCGGTAATCTGCATTCAACACCAACGCGGGAAAGTGCTTGAGCGCACCGGGCGCGCGCACAAAGTCAGTTCTGAATTCCGTTTGCGTCATAGCTCACACCCCAGGATCGGCAGTGCGGGAACAGTCAAAGCGGCAGTCCCGCATTCTTCTTAACCGTAACTATATATGGCGTCAGTTTCGTGACAAGCCCCAGATTATGTGGTCAGAAACCGGCGCTGTGTTGTCAGGCGGCAAGTTGTGCATCGGCCACCTGCACCTGTGCAGGACCACGCGCTTTGGCCCGCAGCATGGCCGATTCCGCCCGTTTGAGCAGAAGTGCGAGCGATGTTTCACCATCGGCGACAACCATACCCACCGAAACCGTCACATCCAACTGCACGCGCCCCGCATGGACTTGAATGCTATTCGCCAGACGCTTGGCTGTGCCATACCCTGCGTCTTTGGTGGCCCCGGGCAGATAGACGGCGATTGTCGCCCCATCGATCCGCCCAGCAATGTCAGTTTTGCGGGTGACATCCCGCAGACGGATCGCCAAGGCCATCAGGCAAAGATCGCCGGCGCGGTGGTCATATTTGGTGTTCACCTCACCCAAGCGGTCGATATCCAGCATCAGCAACACACCGGTTTGCGACAAGCGCCGATTCACCGCTTTGATAAATCCCTGCCTTTGCAGAAGCCCCGTCATCGGATCAGTTTCGGCCGCCGAAATCAGCTGCCGACGCAAGCGCCCCATGTCGGCCATGATCCCCGTTGCCACAGCGTAAAGCGGCAAGCCGATCATCACCATGGCCCCCAGATACTCTGCCCAATCGCCGTGAAACGCACGATCGTCCAGCACATCATGCGCAAAGACAGTACCCACCACACCAAGTGCGAGGACAACATAGCGCACCGCCCAACCCACACGGTTACGCGGCCCCAGAAGTGAGACAATCGGACTATGGACCATTGAAATAATACTTACAGTTTGTGCGATGCCCCAACCCAGCTTCGCAAACAAGTGTGGCTGATTGTTTAACGCAATTGCTGCTTAATTCAACCCCAGACGATCCCGCATGAATGCCAACGCGACCGAAAGCCCGTCCGGCGCAATGCCGTGAGCTGTGCCTTTCATGATGTGGGCATAGACCTCTTTCCAGCCCGCCTCTTGCAACGCCTCGGCGGCCTGCGGCAAGGATTGTGGCGGCACCACGTCGTCTTGGTCACCATGGATCAACAGGATTGGCGGGCGGCTGACGGTCTCATCCGCCAACGACTCTGGCTCCAACAAACGACCGGAAAACGCCGTGATCCCCGCGATCGGATCCTCGCGACGAGGAATAACATGCAGCGCCATCATCGTGCCTTGGGAAAAGCCCAGCACCATCACCTGCTCTGGCAGCAGATCTTCATCAACCATGATCCCATCCAGAAACGCATCCAGATCAGCCGCAGCCCGGTCCAGGCCTGCACGGCTTTCCTCTTCGCTTGACCCATCAATCCAGGGAATCGGAAACCACTGATACCCCATCGGCGCACCTGCACAGGCCTCTGGTGCGTCAGGTGCAATAAACAGTGTGTCAGGCAGATGTTCGGCCAGCGGATCAGCCAACCCCATCAAGTCGGCCGCATTGGCCCCATATCCGTGCAGGAATATGACGCAAGAGCGGGTCTCGCCCGAGTGCGGCTCGCGCCGCTGTGCTTGCAATGCCCGTGTCATCTGATGCCTTCCCGCTGTTTGTGATGCTTGTAGTAGGCCCACATGATCCGCGCCGCAACCGATCGCCATGGCATCCATTGTTCTGACATAACACGCAGGTCTTTTTCCTTGGGCCGTTCAGGCAAATCAAAGATCACGCGGGCCGCTTCCTGAAGTGCCAGGTCACCGGGCGCAAAGACATCCGCCCGTCCCAGTGAAAACATCGCGTAAATCTCAGCAGTCCAAGCGCCGATGCCCGGCACCGCAGTCAAAGTCTTGATGACTGCCGTGGCGGCCATCTGCCGCAATGCATCATAATCGATGTCGGCCGATGCCAGCGCATGGGCATAGCGCGCCTTTTGGCGGCTTAGCCCAAGATCACGCAACGCCGCCTCATCAACGCCCGACACCGCCTGCGCCGAAATCATGCCCGCGCTTTGCAGCTTGCCCCAGATCGCATTGGCCGAGGCAACGCTGACCTGCTGGCTGACAATCGCGCTGAGTAATTCAGCGAAACCCTCTGGCTTGAGCCGCAACGGCAAGGGCGGCAACACCTGCATGGCTTTGTCAAAGCGCGGCTCTGCCGCGCAAAGCCAGTCTGCTCCTTCGCGCAGGCAGGCATTCCCTTTGATCACCCGTTCCTTCACAGGCGGTCCACCCAACGCAGTGCGGCATCGATGTTATCAACCGTCGGCCACCCCCCCTGCTTTGGCCGCGCGATCATCAGCACCGGTATGCCCAGTTGGCGCGCCGCTGTCAGTTTGGTCCCGCTTGCAGCGCCGCCTGCATTTTTGACAACCAACCAGTCGACGCCCAGCCTGGTAAACAGGGTCACTTCGTCGGTGACGGAAAACGGCGGGCGCCCCACCAGAAACCGCCCATTGGGAAAGGGAAACGGGCCATCAGGCGGATCGATCTGGCGGCAGATCACGTCGCGCCCTTCCAGATTGGCAAAGCGCGGCAATGTCTGCCGACCCGTACCCAAAAACACCGTCGATCCAAGCGGAATATGCTGCGCTGCTTCTGCTTCATCGGCAATCTCGGTCCATTGATCACCTGCAACAGGTTGCCAGGGTGGCCGCAGGAACTGCAGATAGGGCAGGTCCATCTCGGTGCAAATTTGGGCCGTGCGGGCCGTGATCCGGCTGGCAAACGGATGCGTGGCATCCAGCACGGCGGTGATCCCGACCTTGGCGAGATAGGCCTTGAACCCATCGACCCCGCCAAAGCCGCCGATCCGCGTCGGCAACGGCTGCGCCTCAGGCGCGCGGGTCACTCCAGCGAGCGAGATAACAGCGTCCTGCCCTTGCAATGCAGCGGCAATCTGACGCCCCTCGCCCGTCCCTCCCAAAATCAAAAGCGTCATGCGCCAGCCCTTGCGATGACCGCCCCCGCGCGATCGATAATGACAATATCATAGGCGATGCCCGCATCCCCGAACCGCGCGTTCACCTGGCGCAGGGCGCCCTTTGCGACCACATCAGCCAATGCAGGTCCAGCCATCTGGTAGGCTTCAAGTGCCGTATTGGCCTGCGCCAGTTCAGGCAGATCAGCCATTGCAGCCAGAGCCTCAAAATCCACTTGTGAGCGTCCTGAGTGCAGGTCCACGGCCCCTTGGGCAAGCTTGGTAATCTTCCCGATCCCACCGCCTATGGTGACACGCGCAACAGGGTGCCTTTTAAGGTACTTCAGCATCCCCCCAGCAAAATCTCCCATATCCAACATCGCATGGTCCGGCAGCGCATAAAGCGCCTGCACGGTCTTTTCGGACGTGGCCCCGGTGCAGCCGGCCACATGCATCATCCCGTCAGCGCGCGCCACATCAATCCCGCGATGGATCGACGCGATCCATGCCGCACAGCTAAAGGGACGCACAATGCCCGTCGTGCCCAGGATCGACAGACCACCGGTGATGCCCAAGCGGGGGTTCCACGTCTTTTTTGCAAGCGCCTGACCGCCGGGGATCGATATCTGAATGGTGATATCGGCGGTTGCGCCAAACTCAGCTGCCAGTGTCGTGACAACCTCGCGCATCATCTGGCGCGGGACGGGGTTGATCGCAGGTTCGCCCACGTCGATCGGCAAACCCGGTTTGGTCACGACGCCAACGCCCTCGCCTGCCGCAAACTGGATCCCACCGTCGGACGACATCACTGTCACCACAATCATCGCGCCGTGGGTCACATCGGGATCATCGCCCGCGTCCTTTGTGATCCCCACACGTGCCCAGCCATCGCCCGCCTCTGCCAGGGCAAGCGGAAAGATCGGCGTCTCACCCCTGGGCAAGGTGATCTTCACATCACGCGCAAAGGCCCCACCCCAGAACCGCCCGAGGGCAGCTTTGGTTGCGGCGGTCGCACAAGCGCCCGTGGTCCAGCCACGGCGCAATTCTGTTGGTTCAGCTTCCGTCATCTGGCAGCGACGATAGGCAGGCACGGCGATGACGGCAACGGGCAATCCCGCGTCGTTTGCCACCTTTCCAAGGCAGGCGATCACAGCCATAAAGGAGGTATGAGCACCACAATCCCACTCCCCGCCCATGCGTGGCCCGTTCTGGAACCCGGTTGGGTCTGGCTTTGCGGTGCCGGGCCCGGCGATCCGGGGCTTTTGACGCTCCACGCGGTCAATGCGCTGCGGCAGGCGGATGTGGTGATCTATGACGCGCTGGTGCAAGAGGCGATCCTTGCGTGGGCACCACAGGCCGAACATATCTATGCAGGCAAACGCGGTGGCAAGCCATCGGCCAAACAGCGCGACATCTCGTTGCGGCTGGTTGATCTGGCGCGGGCAGGCAAACGTGTGCTCCGGCTCAAGGGCGGTGACCCCTTTGTCTTTGGGCGTGGCGGTGAAGAAGCGCAGACGCTGGTGCAACACAACATTCCCGTGCGCATTATTCCCGGCATTTCCGCCGGGATCGGCGGGCTGGCCTATGCGGGCATCCCTGTCACCCACCGGGATGTGAACCAATCGGTGACCTTTGTGACCGGGCACGACCAGTCAGGAAACACGCCAAGTTCACTAGATTGGGCCAGCATATCCAAAGGCAGTCAGGTGCTGGTGATCTACATGGGCATGAAGCATATCGCCCAAATCAGTCAATCATTGATCGACGCCGGGCGCAGCATATCCGAACCCGTCGCGGTGGTCACCACAGCGACGACGAACGACCAACAGGTGCTTGAAACCACCCTTGGCAGCATCGTCGACGATATCGCGCAAGCCGGGCTTGCTCCGCCCGCGATCATCTGTGTCGGGCAATCCGTCCTGATGCGGCAGGTCCTCGACTGGCAAGGCATGGCCGCAGGTGAAGCACCACGCAACCTTGATCCGCTGGGGCGCGGACGCCCTGCCGAAACGGCCTGAACCCATGCAGACCATCTTGTCAAACAAGCGCCCGCCGGAGGCATCTTCACGCCTCCGACAGCGATGAGTTTTCTGATTGCCGCCCCTAGTTCCGGCAGCGGCAAAACGACGGTCACACTTGGGTTGCTGCGCGCGCTGCAACGACGCGATGTGCCCATCAGGGCCGCCAAATCAGGACCAGACTACATTGACCCGCGCTTTCATGAGGCGGCCTGCGGACAGCCCTGCCCCAATCTTGATGCCTGGGCGATGGGCGCTGACAGGATCAAGGCATTGGCTGCTGGGCGAATACCGCTGATCATCGAAGGGGCGATGGGCCTTTTTGATGGCGCGCCACCAAACGGCAAAGGAGCGGCAGCAGATCTCGCGCGCTTTCTGGACATCCCCGTCATTCTGGTTGTTGATGCGGGCCGGATGGCAGGCTCCATCGCGCCGCTGGTGCAGGGTTTTGCGAGGTTTGATGCGCGCGTCAATGTCGCAGGCGTGATCCTGAACAACATAGGCTCTGCCCGCCACGAGGCGATGCTGCGGCGCGCCTTGGCCTGCATCACAGTGTTTGGCGCACTGCCGCGCAACGCAGCACTGGCCCAGCCATCACGGCATCTTGGGCTGGTGCAGGCACAGGAACGTGATGATCTTGGGGTGTTTCTGGATCAAGCGGCTGATCTGGTGGCGGCACATTGCGACCTGAAAGCCATCGAGGCAATGTTGCACGCTATCGCCCCCGCCCCTTCAGCAAACAGAATGCCGCCACCGGGGCAACGCATCACCATCGCAGATGATGCCGCCTTTGCCTTTCACTATCCGCATCTGCTGGCCGACTGGCAGGCGGCAGGTGCAGAGCTGCGTTTCTTCTCGCCACTTGCAGATGAGCCCGCACCAGAGGCCGATTTCATTTATCTGCCCGGTGGGTATCCTGAATTGCACGCTGGGCATTTGGCCGCCAACAGCCAATTCCTTGACAGCCTGCGCAAGAGCACGGCGATGATCTATGGCGAATGCGGCGGGTATATGACTTTAGGCGAGGTACTGATTGATGCAAATGGAGACGCCCATCACATGGCGGGGCTGCTTCAGCTTGAAACATCCTTTGCTGCGCGCGGGCTGCATCTGGGTTACCGCAACCTGACCGCAACGCGCGGCCCGCTGGCGGGACAGTGGACGGGCCACGAATTCCACTACGCCAGCACAGTACGCGCGGTGGGTGAACCACTTTTCGCCGCCAAAGACGCCGAGGAAGGGGCTCTGCCCCCCATGGGTCTGATCCATAAAAATGCCAGCGGCAGCTTTGCACATATTATTGATGTCGCTTGACCCTTGTCAGCGGCCTGCGACAGGCATACCGATGCGGATATGACAGCAGTTGACGACACCCGCGCCCGGCGCAATGTCACCGTTTTGGTTCTGGCCCAGGCGATCCTTGGCGCGCAGATGCCAATGATCTTTGTGGTGGGCGGTCTGGCTGGAGGTCAGTTGGCGTCTAATCCATGTCTGGCCACCCTGCCGATTTCCTTCATCGTCTTCGGCTCCATGACGACGGCGCCTTGGCTCAGCCCGCTGATGCAGCGTAACGGGCGGCAGTTCGGGTTCTTTCTAGGCGCCTTTGCGGGGGCCGTGGGTGCTGCCGTTGCAGCCTATGGGCTCTACGTCGGTTCATTTACCATCTTGCTGATTGGTTCCTATTTAACAGGTATCTATATGTCTGCGCAGGGTTTTTACCGTTTTGCCGCGACCGACACGGCGTCCGATGCGTTTCGGCCCAAGGCTGTGTCCTACGTCATGGCCGGGGGGTTGCTGTCGGCCGTTGTCGGCCCGCAACTGAACAAACTGGTGTCCGACGCCTTTGTGATCCCGTTTCTGGGGACCTATTTGGCCATTATCATTCTCAATCTCGTTGGCATGATGCTGTTTCTTTGGCTCGACCTGCCCAAAGGCAGCAGATCCGAACCAACGGCAGCACCCGCGACGAGCCGTTCCAAACTCGCGCTACTGCGCGAGCCGCGCATTCTGGTTGCTGTGATTTGTGCGATGGTCTCCTATTCACTCATGAACCTGGTGATGACATCCACGCCCTTGGCCGTTGTCGGATGCGGTTTCACAACCGACGACGCCAATGACATCGTCTCGGCCCATGTGTTGGCGATGTTTGCCCCATCCTTCGTCACGGGCCATCTGATTGCCCGTTTCGGGGTTGAGCGGATCATCGGTACGGGGCTTTTGGTCCTCATGGCGGCGGGCATTGTGGCCCTGTCCGGAGTGATGCTAAGCAACTTCTATGTGGCCCTTGTGCTCTTGGGGTTCGGCTGGAATTTCGGGTTTATCGGTGCCACCACCATGCTTGCAGGCGCACATAAGCCCCAGGAGCGCGGGACGGTTCAGGGCCTGAATGACATGATTGTGTTTGGTATGGTGACCGTTGCCTCTCTGGCATCGGGTGGCCTGATGAACTGTTCTGGCGGGACACCGGTTGAAGGCTGGACCGCCGTCAACCTGGCGATGATCCCCTTCCTTATTCTGGCCGGGGGGTCGCTGATCTGGTTGGTCCGTCAGTCAAAACTGGCCCATTAGCAGATGTTCTTGCGCAAACGCGCCAGTATCAGCGATGACCTCAAAGGCTGGATATTTGAGAGCTTCGATTGGGCGGACGAAACATTTGGTCAGGATTGGGCACAGTCGCGCCAACTCGTCACTGCAAGCCACGACTTCTTTACCGCAGGTGCAGGTGACACACCGCAAATCGCCCAGCAGATTGCCGATGATATCGCCCGCCTGATCCCAGTGCGGTATATTGCCGTCGCCCCGCTGCACATGATCGACCCTGAATACCGGCACAATTATCAGGATACCGCTTCGGTTGCCGGCCTGTACCATCACGACCCCGACAACCCACTGATCAATTATGACCCGGCGCTGATGCACCAACCGGTGGCCTTTATCAGCACCCTGACCCATGAATTGATGCATGCGCGACTGGCCAATTATGTGGCCCTGATGCCCGGCGGTGAAGCCGTCCACGAGCTGTCAACCGACCTGCATTGTATTACCCACGGCTTTGGCCTTTTTGCAATCGATGGCCCCGCACAGGCTGGTTGGTCTGGCTATATGACGCAAGAATCGCGCGCCTATGCTTTGGCAGAGTTTCTGGCCCGCCACGGCGTTGACCCCGATGACGCGCTGCGGCGTCTCAACCCACGTGGGGCGAAAG
The DNA here is from genome assembly GCA_929200255.1 of uncultured Alphaproteobacteria bacterium. Classification (GTDB taxonomy): domain Bacteria; phylum Pseudomonadota; class Alphaproteobacteria; order Rhodobacterales; family Rhodobacteraceae; genus Yoonia. Next base: position 35,495 of record CAKMYZ010000006.1, read on the forward strand.
CACTGAAACGCGCAATTTCTGAACACGCCGCCGATTGAGGGCACGCGAAGATTTTTGGCTAAAAATCTTCTGTGTAAAAGGATTTTCGCGAAAATCCTTTGCCGCTACTGCCACCAGCCCCGCAAGCCGACGTTGGCAAAGCGCAGGCTATCGCGAGCGGGATTTGGACTTAGCCCGCCTTGGGCAACAAGGCCCGGTGATTTGACCACAGCCTTCAGAACAGGCCGGGCATGATACCCCGCAATCAGGGCAGCACCAGATTCAACCGAGATGTCCTTGCGTGCCACTTTCGCACGCCCCAGCCGCGTCAAAGCATCCTGTGCCACCGCCTTTACGGCTTCGGTTGATCCTGCGACCAAGGGCTTGCGCCCCTGTTCTTCAAGCGCGGGGATCGCCTGAAACATATTTGCGATGCCTGTCGCATAGGCAAAATCCCGCACCGCGCCCACCTTTGCGGAACCAAGCAACCGGGCTGCTGTCCACATCAAATGGCCAGAGGTTGCATCGATGTAGTCATCAAAGTGGCCCTGATCTTCAAAGGCATCCTTGTAGACGTCCCACCGTCGCGCTGCGATCAACCCATCCAGACAACGCGCGCCTTCGGCATCCAGAATACCGGCAAGCGCATCAACCACCTCGTGCTTGCGCAGTGGTTTGCCTTCTGCAATCTCTTCCAGCGCGTCACGCCACCATTGCAGGCGCATCTCGGCGATCATCGCCTCTTCTGTCACCCAAGGCGCGCGGGCGACCTCGACGTTGAAGGCATAAAGCGGGAATAGGATCCGACGCGCAGGCACGGGGGCAGCCATGGCCGCGCGAAAGCGCAGCGGGTCAGCACGTTCGACCAAGGCAGCACAAGCCTCAAAGCTCATGTGCCGGCCTTTGCCCCATCGCGGATCAATTTCCAGTTGATCGCATCGATCAGCGCATCAAAGGATGCATCCACGATATTGGCACTGACACCCACGGTGGACCAGCCGCGGCCCTGCCCATCTTCACTATCGATGATGACACGGGTGACGGCCTCGGTTCCGCCATTGGTGATACGCACCTTAAAGTCGACCAGCTGCATATCATCGATAATATCCTGATAGGGCCCGAGATCCTTGGCCAGCGCCCGGCTGAGAGCATTCACCGGGCCTTGGTCCGATCCATCCGGCCCCTGGCTTTCGCTGACATTCATCATCTTCTTGCCGCCAACCTTGGTGACCACAACAGCCTCTGAGAGCGAGACCATCTGGTTACGCTTGTTCTTGCGTCGCTCGACAGTCACGCGGTAGCGCTTGACCTCAAAGAACTGCGGTAAGGTGCCAAGCTCTTCGCGGGCGAGCAGCTCAAAACTGGCCTGCGCGGTGTCGTAGGCATAGCCCAGCGCCTCGCGGTCCTTGATACGTTCAACAATACGCGGCAAGGCCGGGTCATCCACCGCCACATCCAGTCCTGCGTCCAGCAGCCGCGCCCGCAGATTGGACTGACCCGCCTGATTGGACATCGGCACAATGCGGCTGTTGCCAACCGCGCCTGGGTCAATGTGTTCGTAGGTGCTGGGGTCTTTGGCAATCGCGCTGGCGTGTAGCCCCGATTTATGCGCAAAGGCCGAGGCACCGACATAAGGCGCCTGTTTGGCAGGTACACGGTTGAGGATATCATCCAACAACCGTGACGCGCGGCGCAGCCCTTTGAGGGCGTCCAACGACACACCGGTTTCGAACCGGCTGGCGTAGGGTTCTTTCAGCAGCAGCGTCGGTATGAGCGTGGTGAGGTTCGCATTCCCGCAACGCTCTCCCAACCCGTTCAACGTGCCCTGCACCTGTCGCGCACCGGCAAGCACAGCGGCCAAAGTATTCGCGACGGCATTTTCTGTATCATTATGCGTATGGATCGCCAGATGATCGCCCGGAATGCCGCTGGCAATCACTGCGGTGACAATCTCGGACACCTCATGAGGCAGCACGCCGCCATTGGTATCGCACAGCACGATCCAGCGCGCACCGGCCTCAAAGGCCGCATGGATAGCCTCCAATGCATAATCCGGGTTCGCCTTATAGCCATCAAAGAAATGCTCGGCATCAAACAAACCTTCGCGGCCCTGCGCCTTGATATGCGCAAAACTGGCACGCAGGTTTTCGGTGTTTTCCTCCAGCGAAATGCCAAGGGCGGTCGTGACATGGAAATCATGGGCCTTGCCCACCAGACAGACGGCAGAGGTGCCTGCGTTCATCACCGCAGAAAGCACATCGTCGTTTTCTGCCGAACGGCCCGCCCGTTTGGTCATACCGAAAGCGGTAAAGGTCGCGCGGGTCTTGGGTGGTTTGGCAAAGAATGCCGTATCGGTGGGGTTAGCACCGGGCCAACCGCCTTCGATGTAATCAAGCCCCAACCCATCCAACACTGCCGCGATCTGGTGCTTTTCATCCGCAGAGAATTGCACGCCCTGCGTCTGCGCCCCATCGCGCAGCGTTGTGTCGAAAAGGTAAAGGCGTTCTTTAGTCATCAGCGCGCGCTCCGCAACAAAGTCTCATCGAGACTTTGACCCCAAACTTTCGTCGAAAGTTTGTCATCACAACCCCTCCAGCTTGGCCGCGTCAAAACCAGGCCCCGGCGTCCAGGTCGCCTGCCCGCCAACGTCTGTCACCTGCACGCCTGCGGCATTGAGGATATCGCGCACCGCGTCCGCACGCGCCCAATCCTTGGCCGCACGTGCCGCCGCCCGCTCCGCCAAAAGCGCGTCGACACGCGCTGCAATCGCAGGGACCACGCCCGATCCAGCCTCGCCTCCGTCAAACTTCGGAATGGCAGCCCAATCATTCACCAGCCCCAACATCCCCAACCCATGGGCAAACCCTGCCAGCGCAACCGGCGTTTTACCTTTGGACAACACGTGCAGGCGCGACAACGCCCCCGAGGTGTTCAGGTCATTGGCCAGAACGCCCAAGAATTCGGCATCCGCCTGCCATTTACCGTCACGCTTGAGTGCCGCAATCAGATCAGGCCCAAACCCATGACCATGCAGGATGCCATACCATTTGCGCAACGTGCCTTCCGCCTCGGCGCGGCGGGCCTCGGTCCAGTCCATCGTCTTGCCATAATGCGTGCCCAGCATCACCAACCTGATCACCGCGCCCGGCACACCCTGATCCAACAGGTCGCGGATGGTAAAGAAATTGCCCAGCGACTTGGACATCTTCTTGCCCTCGACCTGAAGCATCTCATTGTGGACCCAATAGCGTGCAAACTCTCCGGTCGGATGCGCGCAGGCCGATTGTGCGATTTCATTTTCGTGATGTGGGAATTGCAGATCGTTGCCGCCGCCGTGGATGTCAAAGCTTTCACCAAGCAGTTCCAACGACATGGCCGAACATTCAATATGCCAACCGGGCCGACCGTAACCCCAGGGGCTGTCCCACCCCGGCACGCCGTCACCTGACGGCTTCCACAACACAAAATCCATGGGATTGCGTTTGTAGGGGGCCACTTCAACCCGGGCACCTGCGATCATGTCATCGATAGAACGGCCAGACAGCGCGCCGTATTCAGCATAACTATCGACAGCAAAGAGCACATGACCCTCGGCCTCGTAGGCGTGACCCTTGGCGATCAAGTTCTCTATCATGGCAATCATCTGTGGAATATGGGCTGTCGCGCGCGGCTCGTGCGTGGGGCGCTGCAAACCGACCGCATCCAAATCATCGTGATACCATTGGATTGTCTCGGCAGTGATATCGCCAATCGCTCGTCCCGTCTCTGCAGCACGCGCGTTGATCTTGTCATCCACATCCGTGAAATTGCGCACATAGGTCACGTGCTCTGCTCCGTAGACGTCTTTGAGCAGACGAAACAGTACATCAAAGACCAATGACGGGCGCAAGTTCCCGATATGCGCACGGTCATAGACAGTTGGCCCGCAAAGGTACAAGCGCACATTTGTAGGATCGATAGGCACAAAGTCCTCGCGCCTGCGAGTCTTTGAATTGTTTAGCCGGATAGTCGTCATTAGTGCCTCGTACAGCGTTGCGCCGCGGGCTTACCAAGATCAGTTCTGATGTGAAACGATAAAGAGCAACCCGCGACAGATGTCAGCAGATAATAATGCAGCAGGAAATGATGCAGATGCTCTTCATATCGGATGCATAGCAGACGATGTGCGGTCACGTCCAGCGGCAGGATGCAGACAACGCTGGCGCGGCCCGGCGTTGGGAAAAGTTGACCAAAAACACAACGAACTTAAGGCTCCATATTTACTCTTCATAAAGATCAGACATGGCATGTATGGGCGGTCGCTTGGAGAGATTTGATGTTTGGAGTGGTGGATGAGGGCATGCGCACCTTCGCCGTAAACACACGAGATACGGGCCACCGGCGCGCCATATGCGCAAACGCGGGTATGCCCGACGAAGCACGTGAAATCCTCGCAAGTTCTGATGACACCTTCCTGCTAAAATTTGTCCTCGGGGAGCTTTCCGCTGCGTAAACGGCCCCCAAAAAACACTCAGAAAACCAAAAGCCGCGACTTTGGGATCGCATCGGATGTTCTGGGATACCTGATGCCCTTTTGCGTTTTGATCGACCCTGAGGGCTACATCCGTTTTGTCGGCCCGGCACTGTCAAAGCTGCTGGGCACTGACAATCTGATTGACCGTCTGTTTCTTGATGCTGTGGACATCGTCAAACCACAGCGTACCACCCCTTCCGAAAGCTTGCAGGATTGCCTTGGTAAGCGAATGACGGTCGCGTTCAGACATCTGGACCCCTCGCCTGCCAATCGTGTGTTCGGGATGGCCTTTTCGGCCGAATTTGAAGGTAAACGTCACGTCCTTCTTACGCTGACACCGGGTATCAATGCGCGCCACATCATTGAAAACCACGGGCTGAAACTGTCAGATTTCGGGCCCGTTGACGGCAGTGCGGCACTCCTGCCCATGTTGGCGATGCAGGAAGACATGCTGAAAGACAGCAAGAAGCGATCAGCCAGATTGCTGGTCGCCCGCAACGCGGCTGAACGGTTGGCCAATCATGATGCGCTGACCGGTTTGCTAAACCGGCGGGCTTTGATGGGTCGATTGAACAAAGCACTGCGTCTCTGCCCGCTGAGCGTCGTTCACGTTGATTTGGACAAGTTCAAAGACATCAATGACGCCTATGGCCATGCGGCAGGCGACGCGGCCCTGAAACATGCCACCGCCGCTTTGACCAGTGTATTTGGCGAGGACGCACTCTGCGCCAGATTGGGCGGTGACGAGTTCGTGGGTGTTCTTAAGGGCGCAATTTCTGAAGACACCTTGCATATCTGGGCGCAAACCCTGATTTGCAAAATTTCAGAAGCATTTGATTTTGCCGGTGAAAGCATGTCCATCAGCGCCAGTATCGGCTTGGCGCTGGCAACACCGGCGGACGAGATGACCGCAGATACTATCCTCTATCATGCAGATCTGGCGTTATACGAGGCAAAGCGCGTCGGACGCGGAACCGTGCGGCTATGCACGCCCGCTCTGCTGCAGGCGCAAGTCGGTTTTCAGCAACTTTCAACTGACATTCGCCGCGGCCTGGCGGCTGGTGAATTCCTCGCCTATCTGCAACCCCAAATCGAAGGGCGCAGCGGTGCGATTGTGGGGATGGAGGCGCTGGTGCGTTGGGATCACCCGAAACATGGTTTGCTACCACCTGGCCGCTTTCTGGCTCAGGCAGAACGCGCAGGGCTGATCCAACAGATCGATGCAGAGGTGCGACGCTCTGCGCTTGATACGCTGGTGCTTGCCGATAAAATCGCGCCATCATCCCCCAAAGTCAGCCTGAATGTCACGACCTTCGATCTGATCGATTCTAAATTTCGGGACGTGCTGCTATGGGAGTTGGACTCTCGGAACCTTGATTCGTCACGCGTTGTGATCGAAATTGTCGAATCTGTCTTTTTTGACGCAAATTCCACGCAGATTACGCAAGCTTGTCAGACCCTTGTACAAAGCGGCTTCACCTTGTCTCTGGATGATTTTGGAACCGGACACGCGTCAGCGCTCAGCCTGATCAATTTGCCGCTATCGATCGTCAAGATTGACCGCGCCTTCGCGGCTGGCGTGGCGCGGGACGCGCGCCGTAAGGCGATGGCTAAGTCGCTGGTTGGAATGGCAAATACAGTTGGACTGCGGACAATCGCAGAAGGGGTTGATGGTGAACAAGACGCCGCGGTCTTCCAAAAAATGGGCTGCCAGCATTTTCAAAGCTTCTCGTTTGGCTGCCCGATGTCACGGGACGTGCTGCTCGCATGGATGGAAGGGCGGTCAATCGGCGAACGCCCAAGGTCAACCCTGCCCCTCAAAGGTGAATGTCATCGCAGCAAATCCCTCATAAGCAGCCGGCCATGACCGGTTCAGTCACCCGCCCAGCATTTCAACCATCTTGCGCACCGTATTCAGGTTTCGCGCCGTCGCCTCGACCCCAATCATTTGTTCCATCTTGGCGCCCAGTTTCGACCGCCCCACCCCATCCGGCGCGTGTAGCCAAACGGTGCGCCCTTTGACCGCAATACTCTCTGATGCAACACGCAGCGCAATAATCCCCGCCTCGTCAATCACCGGATCATCAAAGCAAAGATAGGCATAGGCGAGGTTTCCTTGTTCGTCGGGGGCAAGGACAGGCGGCCAGTACCGCGCGCATTTGGGCCGCGTTTTGCAACAGGATTGGCACTTCAAACCCGAAGTCGGCCGCGATCCGTGATCTTAGCGCGGTCCGCAGGTCTGCCTCAGGCTGATCGGCCACAAAGACGACATTGCCCGACGCGATGTAGCTTTTCGCGCAGGCATCGCCGGTGACATCTGCAACCAACGCACGCAAATCGGCCATCGGTATCTTGCGATGCCCGCCCACATTGATCCCGCGCAGGAACATCGCCCATCTTGTCACATCACCAGTCATCCGCCATCCTAGCGCCATGTCACGTGCCCTCGTCAACACGCTCTGTGCCGCCCACCCCGGCGCAACTGCCTCTGATCCAACCACCGAATTGGACAGTTGGAAGGTGGGCGGCAAGATGTTTGCCTGTTTTGGGGAACATATTGACGGTGTCGCCCTGAAAACCGACAGCGTGGAAACAGCACAGATGCTGATTGATGCAGGGGCAGCCATCAAAGCCCCCTATTTCCACAAAAGCTGGGTTCTGGTTCCATTTGACAGCCCCAAGGATGAGTTGCAGCACAGGATCGCTGTGTCCTACGACATCATCTTCAAGGGGCTGCCAAAGAAAACTCAGGCAGTGATTTCGGACGCATAAGCCTTCATCGCTTTGGGCAACCATTGCGAAAACCGCGGCGCCAGCCGTTCATAGCGGGCGACGAAATCAGGATGTGCCAGATACATTTCCGCCAATCCGACGTAGGCATCCGCGTCGCAAGCATCACCCCAGAACCGTGCCATGAGCGCGCGATGCGCATCAAAAATCGGCACCAACGCCCGATCTCCGGCCTTTGCTCCGTCCTGAAAGGCGGTGACAAATTGCGCTTCTATTGCTCTTAGCTCCTTTATTGCACCAGCCATACCATCAGGCATCTGTGCAACCGCCGCTTTTGTGGTGGCGATTTTGGCGGCCATCGCGTCGCCATAGGTTTCGAGCAGCCAGTTTTCGTAAGCGGTTTGCTTGGCCGCATCAAAGGGTGTGTAAAGGTCAGTGTCAGACATCACGGTCTCCTTGGTCAGGTTAGCGATGGTCCGATCAAGGGTATCCAGCAAGGCTGTTGCCTCTGCCACCTGTAGCGCCAGCTGCCCACGATGGGTGCGCAATCTGGCCAGCCCATCCTCCTCACCATCGAGGACATCCGCAATCTCTTGCAGAGATAGCCCAAAGGCGCGGTAGAACAGGATTTCCTGCAAACGCAGCAGTTCGCCGCGCCCATAGGTGCGATAGCCGTTTGCGGCGACATGCGCAGGGCGCAACAGCCCGATGGCGTCGTAGTGGTGCAATGTGCGCACCGTGACACCGGACAATTGGGCCAGTTGGCCAACGGAATATTCCTTGATTCGGTTCATCATGCCCCTGTCATGCCGCCTCACGTGGCGTGAGGGTCAAGCGTAACTGACCACCTCGATCTCGACGCCATCACTATCATGGAAATAGAACCGGCGTCCGGGTTCATAGTCGGCATGGCTATGCGCCTTAAAACCCAAAGCTTTGACCTTGGCCTCAACCGCATCAAGGTCATCGACCACAACGCCCAGATGGTTCAATCCGCCGCGCATTTGATAGCTGGCATCAGCCTTGGGAACGGTCTGCGCAGGATCGGACCCTGAATAGACCGCGATGTAACTGGTGCCGTTACCCACATGCACGGTATACCCCGCACCGTTCATCGCTGACCCTTCCCAGCGGATGTGCCAGCCAAACAGGTCCGACAGCATCGCAGCGGTTTTTTGGGGGTCCGAGACGGTGATATTCACATGTTCCAAATGCGCCATGTTCAGGTTCTCCTTTTGAATGATGCAATAATACGGGCGACGCGCCCGGGTTTCGTCTGACGGCTGACATCATGAAAACAGCCACAATCCAGATCGTGGCCCCAGCCAAGTCCATCATGTTTCATGGCGCTAAGCGCCTCTGGGTCGGCGCAGTAGCGCGTTGTCGGGCGATGGGTCATTGTTGTCTCCTCTGTTCAAGCCTCTGCGAATCTGTTGTAATTTCTCAAGTTAACTTGAGATCAAGGAGTTTTTCATGGCCGAGGGATTAACCATTGGCGACCTATCTGCACGCACTGGTCTGGCCGTATCGGCGATCCGGTTTTACGAGACCCATGACATCGTCAAACCCGTGCGTAACAAGGGCGGTCACCGTCGCTATGGGCGCGCCGACATTCGGCGTTTGTCATTTGTGATGGCCGCGCAGAAACTTGGGTTCACCCTGTCCGAGATTGCCCCGCATCTGCGCAGCCTGCCGGACCACAAGGCCCCGTCAAAGGCGGATTGGACCCGGATCAGCCGGACATTCCGCAAGGATATCGATGCCCGCATTGCCGGTCTGGAAGAGTTGCGCGACAAACTGGACGGCTGCATCGGCTGCGGATGCCTTAGCCTGAAAAGCTGCGCGCTTTACAACCCTGCTGATGTGAAAGGAAAAGAAGGTACCGGCCCGCGCAATCTGCACACTGTCGCCCCTTGACTTCACGGGACAGAGACAGTTCCCCTAGCCCCATGAAACTTTCACAGCGCATCACTCAGATCAATGGCGGCGGCTCTGACGGCTGGGGCGTCTTTTATAAGGCCCGGCAAATGGTGGCCGACGGCGTTCCGGTGACAGAATTGACCATCGGGGAACATGATATCCGGACCAGTCAGGATATCCTCGCAGCAATGAATGCCTCTGCCATGGCGGGCCACACGGGCTATGCCATGGTGCCGGGTACCGATGATTTGCGGCGCATGGTGGCGGACCGGATTGCGGCCCGCACGGCTGTGCCGACCACCAAGGACAACATCCTAATCACACCGGGCGGTCAGGCGGCACTGTTTGCCACGCATATGGCAGTCTGCAACCCCGGTGACACGGCCCTTTTCATTGACCCTTATTACGCGACCTACCCCAGCACCCTGCGCGGTGCAGGTGCGATCCCGAAGGCGATCGTGACATCACCCGACACGGCATTTCAACCGACACGCGCCGCACTGGCAAAGGCGGCAAAGGGTGCCACATCACTCTTGGTGAATTCACCCAACAACCCAACCGGCGCAGTCTATTCAATGGCCACGATGACGGCGATTGCCGACACCTGCATCGCCAATGATCTTTGGCTCATTTCGGATGAGGTTTATGACACGCAAGTCTGGGAAGGTGAACACATCAGCCCGCGCAGCCTGCCCGGCATGGCAGAGCGCACGCTGGTTGTGGGGTCCATGTCCAAAAGCCACGCTATGACCGGCAGTCGCGTGGGCTGGATATGCGGCCCCTGCGATGTGATATCGCGGTTGATCGACCTGGCAATTAACACGACCTACGGCGTGGCGGGCTTTGTTCAGGACGCGGCCCATTTTGCGCTGGGTCAGGGGGTTGAGGTTGAAGAAACGGTCGCCGCCCCGTTCCGTCGCCGTCGCACGTTGGCGCTCGAAGCCCTGGATGGGCAGAACGTTGTGCGCGCTGTCCCGGCCCAGGGGGCGATGTATGTGATGCTTGATATTCGCGCCACCGGGCTATCGGGCGAAGCCTTTGCCGACGCCCTGTTGGAGGCAGAACTGATCGCCGTGATGCCGGGCGAAAGTTTTGGTCAGGCGGCTGCCGGTCATGTCCGCGTGGCGATGACGGTCGCGGATGAGGCGTTTACTGATGCGCTGGGGCGGTTGGTCCGTTTTGCGCAAAACCATGCAAAGGTAGCTGCACAATGACCGATATCGGCGAAACTTTTCGTTCCCTTCACGTACCCGGCGACCCTTGCCTGATGGTCAACGTCTGGGATCGTGGCGCTGCCAAGATGATGCAGGGCATGGGGGCCAAAGCCCTGGCGACGTCCTCTGCGGCACATGCGTTCACCATGGGCAGGCCGGACGGTGGCACTGTCACCCGGGATGAGGCGCTGGCCCACGCGGCCGAAATCCTTTCCGTTGTCACCGTCCCAGTGCAGGGCGATTTTGAGAACGGCTTTGGCGATGACCCAGAGACCTGCGCCGAAACGGTGCGCCTGTCGGCCGAACTGGGGCTTGCCGGGATTTGTATTGAAGATATCGCCCTGCCCGCAAACACCCCCTATGCGTTTGATCTGGCGGTCGAGCGGATTGCCGCGGCAAGTGCTGCCGCACGGGCGCTACCAAATGATTTCATGCTGACCGCGCGCGCCGACGGAATTATGTGGGGGCAATATGACACCGATGAAGCGATCCGCCGTCTACGTGCGTTTGCAAAGGCCGGTGCGGATTGTCTTTATGCCCCCCTGCCTCCCGATATGGATGCGTTGGCCAGGATTTGTGCCGCCACGGACCTGCCGGTGAATGCGCTTGTTGTTGGGCGATTTGCCCGGCAAATTCGCGCGGATTTCGCCAAAATCGGCGTGGCCCGACTGTCGCTGGGGTCCACACTGGCGCGCATCACCCACCGGGCCATGCATGACGCAGCAACACAGATGTTCGATGCGGGCGATTTCGCCGCTTTGCGAAAGTCAATCAACGGCAATGTCATCGATGACCTGCTGACATAAAAGAGACCCACCGACGACGCGGCGGGCCTCAGGTCAACATCCGGGACGACAGGGTTTAGGAAGGGACAGTGCGCCCGGATGCTATGGTTTCTCCGTTGCCTTAAAAGCTGAAGGACACACGAGCGGAGGCTGTCGTCGCGTCAATATCCGAGCCACCACCAAAGTCTTCGAACTGGTGCCGCAACACTTCACCGCCAACGCGGATGTTGTTGGACAGCTGATAATCCAGGCCGATACCGCCAAATGAACCGTCATCGGTTTCATCCAGCGTGCCAGAGGTCGTGGCCCGCGCCATACCAGCCGTCAGATAGGGCATCCAGATACCTGCGTCATACCCAACCCGCAGCTTTGCACGCGCAACGCTGTCCAGTGCGATATCAGCGGCATCGTCTTCGATCTGCGTGCCGTCAACGTCCAGTTCTGCGCCCAGAACGATTGTGCCGAGGTCATGAAGGTAACCGGCGTGCACCCCGTAGGTCAGGCCGTTTGTGTCGTCATCCAGGGCGTCACTATCGAGTTGGCCGTAACCAACCTGACCACCCGCATAAAAGCCGGTCCAGTCTGATCCCATGCGCACTGGGGGGGGTGCCATAACCGGGGCCGGCGCTGGTGCAGGCGCAATAACCGGCTCTGCCATGCCGCCTGCTGACGCCATCCCTGTCGCCAATGTGAAAGAGGCTGCCAGCATGCTCGTGTGGATGAGTGTCGATGTCGATTTCATTTGTTGTCTCCGATTTTTCGGTTGTCGTGTCCGGCCTATCTGACACCGTCCGGGGTTGGTTCAACCAGCCTCACGGGTCTGTGAATTTGGTCGGCCAAAACTGGCGGAGAGCGGTTGGAAAGACCGGCCAAACACCGCCCAAAGATGAAACAATTTCATCGTTTTGGCGTGATTGTGTCGTGGTCGGCGGGGTTTAGCGCGGAAATCAGCGAATTTTGCCGCCACCCTTGAATTTCCCGCTGATCCGCCCACCGGTCCCCGGTGCTGCGATGCCGGTGGTTTGAGGACTGGAAAGCGGCAAACCACGCGCCACCCGCACGGCAAGATAACCAAAGGCCTGCGCCTCGATCATATCACCATCCAGACCTACGTCCTCGACCGCTGAAACCGCGCAATCAAGGACCTCGGCCAGACCGGCCATCAGCGTCTTGTTGTGCCGCCCGCCGCCGCTGACGAATAGCTTGGCGGGTGGTGTCGGGCACAGCGCCACCGCCCGTTCGACACTTGCGATCACAGCTTCGGCAAGGGTGGCAAGCGCATCGGCGTCCGGCAGGGCTGTCACGGCATCTGACAGCCCGGTGAAGGTATCCCGATCCAGCGATTTTGGCGCGGGGTGCGCAAAAAATGGATGTGACAGGAAATCATCCACAATCTGCTGATCTGCCGTTCCCATTGCCGCGAGGGCCCCATCGCAATCATATGACAACCCTTGACGCTGCATGATCAGATCGTTCATCGGTGCATTTGCCGGACCGGTATCAAATGCCAAAATCGCTGCCGGGTTTGCGGGGTCATCGCAGGCCGGATCAACCCAGGTGATATTGCCCACCCCCCCGAGGTTCAGAAAGGCAATCGGCGCATCCGCTTTCATCCATTTCGCCAGGGCAAAGTGATAAAACGGGGCCAAAGGCGCGCCCTGCCCGCCTGCGGCCACATCCGCCGTACGAAAATCCCATGCGACAGGCACGCCAAGCTGCGCCGCCAGGCCCCCGCCATCACCACACTGATGGGTGCCGCGCCCGCCGGGATCATGGGCCAGCGTCTGCCCGTGAAACCCCGCCAATGCGATGCCATCAAAACCAGACATCAGCGCGATATGTGCATCCTCAACCACGCGCTGCGCCCCCGCAACATCATCCGTTTGCCACCGGCCCAGATGCGCTTGGAGTATCGCCCGCTCTTGCGCCGAATAGGCCCGGTATGCTGTTGGGCCAAAACCGTGGATCGCGATGCCATCGGTTTCGATGACCGCGGCATCCACACCATCCAGCGATGTCCCCGACATCGTGCCCAGTGCCTTGACGGTTTCACCTGCAAACATCCGCTTTCCCTTGCCCCAGCTGATCACTATAGAGTGCATCGTGACGCAAGCAGGAACAAGCCTATGACCTACCATCCCAAATCTGACTTCATCAATGTGATGATGACGCGCGGCTTTCTGGCCGATTGCACAGATTATCAGGGCCTCGATGAGGCGTTGAGCAAAGGGGTGCTGCCGGCCTATATCGGCTTTGATGCGACGGCAAAGTCGCTGCATGTCGGGTCACTCATTCAGATCATGATGCTGCGCTGGCTGCAAAAGACCGGGCACAAACCGATTACCCTGATGGGTGGCGGCACAACCAAGGTGGGTGACCCATCGTTCCGCGCCGATGAACGGCCCTTGCTGGGGCCAGAGCAGATTGATGACAATATCGCGGGCATCAAGCAAGTGTTTTCGGCCTATTTGACTTATGGCGATGCGCCAACCGATGCGATGATGATCAACAATGCCGAGTGGCTGGATGATCTGAACTACCTTGATTTTCTGCGCGATATCGGGCGGCATTTTTCCATCAACCGGATGCTGTCGTTTGAAAGTGTGAAATCGCGACTGGATCGCGAACAATCGCTGTCCTTCCTTGAATTCAACTACATGATTTTGCAGGCCTATGATTTTCTGGAATTGAACCGCCGCTATGGCTGTTTACTGCAAATGGGCGGGTCCGACCAATGGGGCAATATAGTCAACGGTATCGACCTGACCCGCCGCGTGCTGGACCAAGAGATTTATGGCCTTACCTCGCCCTTGCTGACCACCAGTGATGGCAAGAAGATGGGCAAGTCGCAGGCCGGCGCGGTCTGGCTGAACCCGGACATGTGCAGCCCCTATGAATTCTGGCAATTCTGGCGCAATACCACGGATGCAGACACCGGCCGCTTCCTCAAACTCTACACTGAGTTGCCACTGGAAGAATGCGACCGCCTGGGCGCGCTTGAAGGATCCGAGATTAACGCCGCTAAGATCATCCTCGCCAATGAGGTGACAACGCTGCTGCACGGGGCCGAGGCAGCAGAGGCCGCAGAGGCAACCGCGCGCGAAGTCTTTGAAAAAGGTGGCGTTGGGGATGATCTGCCGACACTGACGCTCAGCGCGGCTGAATTGGGTGATGGGATATCCATCGTCCAGTTGATCGTCAAATCCGGTCTAGCCAAAAGCGGCAAAGAGGCCAAGCGCCTGATTGCCGAAAACGGGGCCCGGATGAACGATGCGACACTGACCGAGGCCGGCACCATCATCAATGCCACAGCCCTTGCCACCCCCATCAAGCTGAGCGCGGGCAAAAAACGCCACGCGCTGGTGCAACTGGGCTAAGCCAAAGGAATGCCATGACCCTGCTGCAAATCACGTCACTCCTGATCGTTCTTGCCGGGGCGTTTGGCACGATCAACTACCTCTATTTGAAGTTACCGACAGCGATTGGGATTTTGATCGTCTCGCTCGCGGCATCTTTTGGGGTGATGCTGCTGGATATTGTTGTGCCATCGCTCGGCGTTGCTGCTGTTGTGCGCGCGGCGGTGTTGGATATCGAATTTTCCGATGCCCTGCTGGAGGGCATGTTGGGGCTGCTGCTGTTTGCCGGTGCCTTGCACGTCAAACTGTCAGACCTGAAACGCGAATGGGTTGTCGTCGCCTTGATGGCGACAATTGGCATCGCCCTATCGACGACCATCGTGGGCTACGGGTTTTCATGGCTTACCGGGATGCCCATTCTGGTGGCGCTGGTCTTTGGTGCGCTGATTTCACCCACCGATCCGGTGGCGGTTCTGGGCGTGTTGCGGCAGGCGAACCTGCCCAAATCGCTGGAAACCAAGATCGCGGGCGAAAGCCTGTTCAATGATGGCGTGGGTTATGTTGTCTTTCTGGTCCTTGTCGGGCTGGCCTTTCCACATGGCGACAGCCACAGCGCAGGCATGGCAGGTGCCGCGCAACTGTTCTTTCAAGAAGCCGTGGGTGGGGCCGTGCTTGGCCTCGTGCTGGGCTGGCTGACCTTTCGGGTCATGCGCCGGATTGATGACTATTCGCTTGAGGTGCTCATCACCCTTGGTCTGGCTTTTGGCGGATACGAACTGGCCGTCTACCTGCATGTCTCTGCACCCATCATGGCGGTCTGCGCGGGGCTGCTGATCGGGGATGTGGGTGCCAGATACGGCATGTCAGACGAGACACGGCAATATATCGATGCTTTCTGGATGCTGATTGATGAAATCCTGAACGCGGTGCTGTTCCTGCTGATCGGGATTGAGGTCTTTGCCATTGCGTTTGAGCTCGATTTCCTCGTCGCTGGTGTTGCCTCAATCGCGCTGGCGCTAACCGCACGTCTGGCGGCTGTTGCTGTGCCCGTGCTGATGCTGCGCCCATTCCGTGGGTTCTCTGAAGGGGTGATCCCGGTGATGACATGGGGTGGGCTTAAGGGCGGTATTTCCGTGGCACTTGCCTTGTCATTGCCCGAGGGCGAATGGAAGCCACTGATCCTGACCGCGACCTATATGGTGGTGATCTTCTCAATTGTTGTGCAAGGTCTGAGCGTGGCAAAGCTCGCCAAACGCGTGACCTCGACCGAAAGGTAAACCGATGACCGATTATGTCGTCTATGACGTTTTCACCGACACCGCCTTTGGCGGCAACCAATTAGCCGTGATCCCTGACGCCACCGGGTTGGCCGAGGACCAACTGCAGCGTATCGCGCGTGAATTCAACTTTTCCGAGGTCACCTTTGTCTACCCGCCCGAAGACCCTGCCAATACCGCCAAGGTGCGCATATTCACGCCGACCATGGAGGTTCCCTTTGCAGGTCACCCGACCGTTGGCACGGCCATAGCACTGCGGGATGCTGGCGCCACCGGCAACATCATCCTCGAACTTGGGATTGGCCCTATCCCTTGCACCTATCTGGATAACAAGGCCGCCTTTACCGTGACCGCCCCCCTGGAGCGACTAAGCACGCCCGACCCGGCACTGATCGCAGCGGCGTTGGGCCTGGGGACAGAAGCAATCAAGACCAGCACCCATGCACCCGTTCAAGCCAGCGTCGGCCTGCCTTTCGTATTGGTTGAAGTGCAAGACCGCACCGCCCTGACGCAATGCCAGCCTGTCACGGACCACTTCCGCACAGCCGCGGCGCGCTATCCTTCGGATATGGATTTTGCGATCTATGCATACGCACGCGACGGCAACCAAATCGATGCGCGCATGTTCGCCCCCCTTGACAACATCCCCGAAGACCCCGCAACCGGCAGCGCCGCCGCGGCCCTGGCTGCCCTGCTGACCGATATATCGGGACGCGCGCAGGTGCTGAACATCTTGCAGGGCGCGGCGATGGGACGCCCCTCCTATATCACCGCGCAAACCGCCCCAGCCGATCCGATCCCAGTGACGATCAGCGGTGCCGCCGTGCGCACAATGCAAGGCACGCTGACCCTCTGACAGCACTGGAAACCCGGCGCCTTGGTCGCTATCACTGGGGGCACCAAAATGAGGCCGCAATGTCCAAGACAATTCTAGAGCGCTGCGAAGCAAACGGCTTGCGCATGACCGATCAGCGGCGGACCATTGCCGCCGTGCTGCAAGCGGCCGCCGATCATCCTGATGTCGAAGAGCTTTATAATCGCGCCTCTGCCGCTGATCCACGTATCTCGCTGGCGACCGTCTATCGCACCGTCAAACTGTTTGAGGAAACCGGCATTCTTGAAAAGCATGAATTCGGCGATGGCCGCGCCCGCTACGAGGCCGCCGACCGCGAACACCACGACCACCTGATTGACGTGCATTCCGGCAAGGTAATTGAATTTGTCGACGCCGAGATCGAAGCTCTGCAGGAAAAGATTGCGGCGAAACTCGGTTATCGGCTCATGGGCCACCGGTTGGAACTTTATGCCGTCCCTTTAGATGACAAGGATACCTGAACTTGGACAATATCCGTGGCGCGGCCTTCATGGTCTTTGCGATGTTCTGTTTCGCTGTGGAGGACGGAATCATCAAACTTCTGGCCGACGGCATGCCCGTGGGGCAGATCATTGCGGTCACCTGCCTTGGTGGGCTGATCGCCTTTCTGGGCTGGTCCACGATCAAGCGAGAGAAGCTCTGGCAACCCGCCTATCTTGATCGCAAGGTCCTGCTGCGCAGTATCTGCGATACAGCTGGGTCATTGCTTTTTGTGACAGCAATCTCACTGATCCCTTTGACGACGGCGTCCGCGGTTATTCAGGCCACACCACTGGTGGTCACGATGGGTGCGGCCGTTTTCCTGGGTCAGGCCGTTGGCTGGCGGCGGTGGCTGGCGATCATCGTGGGCTTTCTGGGCGTGCTGCTCATCATCCGGCCGGGGATGGAGGGGTTCACCCCTGCCACGCTTCTGGCGGTGGGTGGTATGCTTGGGCTTGCCGCGCGTGATCTGTTCACCCGCAGTCTAACGGTCAGGCTCAGCGGTCCACAACTTGCCACCCATACCTTCGCGATGATTGTGCCTGCTGGTTTTCTTATCATGCTGCTTCAGGGACAAAGCGTCGTCTTTCCAGATGGGCGCCAATCGCTGCTGCTGCTAGCCAGTATTATTGTTGGCATGGTTGCCTACCTGGCCATCGTGGCAGCGACCCGTGGCGGCAATGCCGGTATCATCTCGTCCTTTCGGTATAGCCGGATGGTGTTTGCGCTGATCATTGGCTATGTGATGTTCACCGAGATCCCTGATGCCGCCACCTTAGTTGGCGCAGCAATCATCATCGCCTCTGGCATCTATACCCTTTGGCGCGAAACGCAGTTGCACCGCGCTTCACTTAAGAATCCTCCCGCGCAATAGAGCGCATGATATCGCCAACACCTGCCTTTAGGAGCCGCGCCAATGAGCACGATCATCGACATCCACGCCCGCGAAATACTCGATAGCCGGGGCAACCCAACTGTCGAGGTTGATGTGATCCTAGAAGATGGCACGATGGGCCGTGCGGCTGTCCCCTCGGGTGCATCAACCGGCGCGCACGAGGCTGTGGAAAAGCGCGACGGCGACAAGGCCCGCTATCTGGGCAAAGGCGTGATGGAAGCCGTTGCTGCCGTCAACGGAGAGATTGCAGAGGCGATCCTTGGCTTTGATGCAACCGAACAGGTTGCCATCGACATGGCGATGATTGAACTGGACGGCACCACCAACAAAGGTCGCCTTGGCGCAAACGCAATCCTTGGTGTCTCAATGGCGGTGGCTAAGGCGGCTGCGGGTTACAGCGGTCAGCCCTTGTTCCGCTATATCGGCGGCACCTCTGCGCGCACCCTGCCCGTGCCCATGATGAACATCATCAATGGCGGTGAACACGCAGATAACCCCATCGACATTCAGGAATTCATGATCATGCCGGTCTCTGCGGACAACATCCGCGAGGCCGTGCGCATGGGCTCTGAAGTGTTCCACACTCTGAAAAAGGAACTTTCCGCCGCAGGCCACAACACAGGCATCGGCGACGAAGGCGGCTTTGCCCCCAATCTGGCCAGCACCCGCGATGCGCTTGATTTCATCATGACGTCGATCAAAAAGGCGGGCTACGAGCCGGGCAAAGATATCTATCTGGCTTTGGACTGTGCCGCGACCGAATATTACAAAGACGGTAAGTATGAGATGGTTGGCGAAGGCGTGTCGCTGACATCCGCCGAAAACGCCGCATATCTTGCGAAACTGGCCGAAGACTACCCCATCATCAGCATCGAAGACGGCATGTCAGAGGATGACTGGGACGGCTGGAAGGCCCTGACAGACATGATCGGCGACAAGGTACAACTGGTTGGCGACGACTTGTTTGTGACCAACCCCACCCGTCTGGCCGATGGCATTGCCAAAGGCTCCGCCAATTCCATGCTGGTCAAGGTCAACCAGATCGGGTCGCTGACCGAAACGTTGCAGGCCGTTGATATGGCGCACCGGGCGCAGTTCACCAACGTGATGTCGCACCGGTCAGGTGAGACGGAGGATGCCACAATTGCAGACCTCGCTGTGGCCACAAACTGCGAGCAGATCAAGACAGGGTCTCTGTCCCGCTCGGATCGTCTGGCCAAGTATAATCAATTGATCCGCATCGAAGAACTGCTAGGGGAAACGGCTATATATGCGGGGCGGAGCGTCCTGAAAGGATGATACTGACGGCGGGTCTGCATGACGTTCCAGCCGGTCATGTCGCGACGGTTGTCACCTATCTGGAGATGACCGCAGAGGCGCGGATGCCAACCAAACCCATGCCAGTGGGTTCCACGACCACGCGGGAGCAGATGGACGTGGACAGTTACCGCGCGCTGTTCCGGGCCGTTGGTGCGCCATGGCTCTGGACCTCACGATTGACGACGGGAGACAGCGCCTTACGCAAGACATTGGAAAGCAATGACACTGAACTTTGGGTAATCCGCAACGCGGAACAGGCGGTTGGGTTCATAGAACTTGACTTCAGCGTGCCGGAGGTGTGCGAACTGGCCTTTTTCGGCTTGGTCAGTTCGGCAACAGGCCATGGCCTCGGTGGCCCGATGATGGCCCTTGCGCAGGACCGTGCCTTCGGCCGGGGCGCAGAGCGGATGACAGTACATACCTGCAACCTTGATGACCCGCGCGCCCTGGGCTTTTACCAAAAGGCTGGTTTCACCCCGGTCAAACGCGGGGTTGAGGTGTTCGCCGACCCGCGCCTGGGTGGCCCACATGACCCAGCAACAGCACCGCAAATCCCATGCCTGACATAACCGCCGATCAGATCATCGCGCAGCTTGACCTCGCCCCCCATCCTGAAGGCGGGTACTACCGCCAAACATGGATCGCCGAAAACCCGGGCCGTGCGACGGGCACTTGCATTTACTTCCTACTGAAGGCAGGGCAGGAAAGTCACTGGCACGCCGTCGATGCGGTTGAAATCTGGCACTTTTATGCAGGCGCACCACTGATCTTGTCGCTTGCCCCATCGCTTGATGGCCCCGCCGCAGATCGCATGCTGGGCCCGGACCTTGCGCAGGGTGAGCTGCCCCAGGCCATCGTGCCGGAAGGGCATTGGCAAAAGGCCGCGACGACCGGCGACTGGACGCTGGCTGGTTGCACCGTCTCGCCCGGATTTCAATTCGCGGGCTTCACCCTCGCCGCAGCGGGTGTCGACATTCCGCGCTAACCGCTTGGGCCGTCAAAGAACACATCTTCCTCAGGCATCTCACCGGTTTCCAGAATATGCATCATCTCGGCGTTCATTGCCGCTTCACGCGGGCCGAGGATATCCTGCACGCGGGCGATATAGGCCTCATTCTCCATCACGGGAATGTCGGGATCATAGGCATCCGCAAGCGAGATCATCGAAGAGCGATCAGCGCGATTGAAGGCATCCACCATCATCTGTGCGCGATCCTTCGGGATATTGAGCGCCTCCAGCGCTGACCGGCCCATCCGCAATGAGCTGTCATAGGTTTCACGAATGATGTCGCGGCATCCGGCGGCCCACAGCTCATACACATGATGGCGGTCAACAGCGCGGGCAACGATATGGACATGCGGCGCAGTCGTATGAACGTAATGCACCAGTTCGGTCAATTTTTGTTTATCGTCGATGGAGGCAACGAAGACCTTCGCATTGTGCAAACCTGCGGCATGCAAAAGATCAGGCCGCGTCGCATCACCATAGTAGATACGCGCCCCGAAACGCCGCATGTTTTCAAGATGTTGGGCGTTGTAGTCGATCACGGTCAGGCTATAGCCCGCCGCGCTGAGTAGCCGCCGGACAATGCCGCCAACCCGGCCGCCGCCAGCGATAATCACCTCACCCTGTTCTTCGATGTCGTCAGCCTCGCCCATGTCAGCCGCATTGTGGCGCGGCACAATCACACGGTCATAGAAGATGAACAGCAGCGGGGTCAGCATCATCGAAATCGCAACAACCAAAAGCAATTGATCGGCAAGCACCTGCGGCAGAATGGCGTTTGTGACCGAAAAGGACAGTAGCACAAATCCAAACTCACCCGCTTGCGCAAGGCTCAGCGCCAAGAGCCAACGATCCGCGCCGCGCAGTTTGAAAACCAACGCGAGCACAGCCAGAACAGCCGCCTTCACCGCGATCAACAGGATGGTCAGCCCAAGGATCAGTAGCAGGTTTTCGGACAGCAGCGCAAAGTTGATCGCCGCGCCCACTGTCATGAAAAACAGCCCCAAGAGCAGCCCCTTGAACGGGTCGATATCTGATTCCAACTCATGCCGGTATTCGCTATTTGCCAGCACCACCCCAGCGAGAAAGGTGCCCAAGGCAGGCGACAATCCGACCAAAGACATCAAAAGCGCGATGCCGATCACCATCATCAACGCCGTTGCCGTAAAGAGTTCGCGTAGGTTGGCCCCGGCAATAAAACGGAAAATCGGTCGGGTCAGGAAACTGCCCGCCCCGACAACGGCTGCGATGGCGATGACATTGACCAAAGCCGTTTGCCAGCCATTCAGCCCCGCGACAAGGCTCATGCCGGCACCATGATCGCCGCCACTGCCGTGATCATCGCCGCCATGCGCCACCTCACCAGCAATACCCATCAATTCCGGCATGGCCAGTAACGGCATCAAGGCCAACATCGGAATAACGGCAATGTCTTGCGCCAGAAGGACGGAGAAGCTTGATTGCCCGCCGTCGCCTTTCATAAGTCCTTTTTCATTCAGTGTTTGCAAAACGATAGCGGTTGAACTTAAGGCAGCAATCAAACCAATGGCGAGCGCCACAGTCCAGCTCAATCCAAACAACAAACCTATTCCCAGGATCACTGTGGTCGTGATCCCGATCTGGCCACCGCCCAACCCCAGCAACTTGCCCCGCATCTGCCACAGGCGCTTGGGCTCAAGCTCAAGCCCCACCAGAAACAGCATCATCACAACGCCGAATTCCGCAAAATGCTGGATCGAAATCACATCAACGTGCAGCCAGCCAAGGATCGGGCTGATGACGATGCCGGCAATCAGATAGCCAAGCACCGACCCCAGCCCCAGCCGCGTGGCAATCGGCACGGCGATCACGCCCGCGATCAAAAAGATAAAGGCCAGCAGCAGAAAATCGGTCATGGATATGTCCCCTCGTTAAGAAAATCATGCACATAGCGTTCGGTCATGGAAAGAGCGAAATAAATAAGGGAGGACCGAAGCCCTCCCTGGGTTTCGCTGATCAAGGGGGAATGCACGCATTCACCCACCGCAGACAGAGCGATTGGCAATGCCAATGGCGGAGCCTGCCCATCTACGCATGGGACATAAAAAAGGGAGGACCGAAGTCCCCCCATAGTTTCGCTGATCAGGCTCACTCATTATGTACCGCTCGGTTTGTTTGCCTGCGGCCCAATCCGCGTCGGAGCGAGCGCACCCGCTCCGAAGCTCTGCTATCAGCGAAGGAATTTCTTCGAAATTCCTTCTGTGCGCATAAGATTTTTCGTCGAAAAATCTTAGCTACACCCAGACGTTCCGCCGCAGGTATTGCACTTCATACAAGTGCCGTTGCGCACCAGCGTATAGTTTCCGCATTCCCCGCAAGCTTCGCCTTCGTAGCCCTGCATCTTGGCCTTGTCGCGGGCCGAGATTGTCGTGGCCGCACCTGTTGCAACGATGCTCTCGCTCGCCTCTGGTACCAGCGTTTGCAACGCAACTGAGGGGTCAGTGCCTGTGGCCAGCGCCGTGCCACCGGCACCGCCCTGCAACACAACCAGATCCTGCGGCATCCGCTTGCGTAGGTACCCGGTGGACGAAATCTGCTTGAGCACCTCCAATGATCGCGAGGCGGCATTCTCGGTCGGGGCCTGAATGTTGGACACGCCCTCTTCCTCGCCACGGCCGATATCATCAAATGACGCGCCTTCCGGCTTTACATGCGCCAGATCGGTACGGTCGAGGTAGCTGACGGCAAGTTCGCGGAAGATATAGTCGAGCACGGACGTCGCGTTCTTGATACTGTCGTTGCCCTGAACCATGCCAGCCGGTTCAAATTTGGTGAATGTGAAGGCATCCACGAATTCTTCCAGCGGGACGCCATATTGCAGGCCGACCGAGACCGCGATAGCGAAATTGTTCATCATCGCCCGGAAACCGGCGCCTTCCTTGTGCATGTCGATGAAAATTTCGCCCAATTGGCCGTCTTCATACTCACCCGTGCGCAAATAAACCTTGTGGCCCCCAACGATGGCCTTCTGCGTATACCCCTTACGCCGCTGCGGCATCTTCTCACGTTCGCGGTTGCGCACTTCCTGCACGATGATCTTTTCGACGATCTTTTCGGCCAGTACTGCGGCCTTTTCGTGGTGGGTGCCGCTTTCCAGTGTTTCCTGTGCGTCTTCATCATCATCGACCAAGGCTGCCGCCAAAGGTTGAGAGAGTTTGGAGCCGTCGCGGTAAAGCGCATTGGCCTTCACCCCCAGGGACCAGCTGAGCTCATAGGCTTTCTGGCAATCCTCGATCGTCGCGTCATTGGGCATGTTGATCGTCTTTGAGATCGCACCAGAGATAAAGGACTGCGCCGCCGCCATCATGTGAATGTGGCTGTCAACGCTCAGATAACGCTTACCTTTTTTGCCGCATGGGTTGGCGCAATCAAAGACAGTGTAGTGCTCTTCTTTCAGGTGCGGCGCGCCTTCCAACGTCATGGTTCCGCAAACGTGATCGTTGGCCGCGTCGATATCCTGCTTAGAGTATCCGAGGTGACGCAGCAGGTCGAATGTCGGATCATTCAGCTTCTCAGCTGGAATGCCCAGCGTCTTGGTGCAGAATGCTTCGCCCAGCGTCCATTGGTTGAAGACAAAGCGAATGTCGAAGGCCGAAGCCAGTGCCGCTTCGATCTTGTCCAGCTCTGCCTGACCAAAGCCATGACCGATCAGTGAGGTGTGGTTGATCGCTGGCGCCTGCCCGATTGACCCGTGACCGACGGCGTAGGCAATGATCTCTTCGATCTGCGCGGACCCATAGCCCAGTTTTTCAAGTGCGGCTGGCACCGACTGGTTGATGATCTTGAAGTACCCGCCACCGGCCAGCTTCTTGAATTTCACCAATGCAAAGTCGGGCTCAATCCCTGTGGTGTCGCAATCCATGACCAGACCAATTGTCCCGGTTGGTGCGATGACAGACACCTGCGCGTTACGGTAGCCGTGCTTTTTACCCAGCTTCAGCGCTTCGTCCCAGCTGCCAATGGCCAATTCGATCAGGCGGTGGTCGGGGCAGTTCGCGTGGTCAAGCGGCACAGGCTTGACGTCCAGCCTGTCATAGCCGTCCGCCTTGCCCAAGGCAGCCTGCCTGTGGTTCTTGATGACGCGCAGCATGTGCTTGCTGTTTTTCTTGTAGCCCGGGAATGCCCCCAACTCGCCCGCCATTTCAGCCGAGGTCGCGTAGGACACGCCTGACATAATCGCGGTCAGTGCAGCGCCCATCGCCCGGCCTTCATCGCTGTCATAGCCATATCCCATGTTCATCAGCAGGCCACCAATGTTGGCATAGCCAAGGCCCAGCGTCCGGAAGTCATAGGACCGCTGTGCAATCTCCTTGGAGGGGAACTGCGCCATCATGACGGAGATTTCCAAGGTGACCGTCCACAAGCGTGTGGCGTGCATGTAATCTTCGGCTTGGAACGTGCCATCTTTGTAGAAGGTCAACAGGTTCATGGACGCCAGATTACAGGCCGTATCGTCAAGGAACATATACTCAGAGCATGGGTTTGAGCCGCGGATTTCGCCATCTTCAGGGCATGTGTGCCATGCGTTGACAGTGTCATGGTATTGGATGCCCGGATCCGCACAGGCCCATGCAGCGTGCCCCACCTGTTCCCACAGGTCGCGAGCTTTGATGATCTTGGCGACTTCACCGTTGCGGCGGTTGATCAGTTTCCAATCGGCATCGTCCTCAACAGCCTTAAGGAATACGTCAGTCACGCGGATGGAGTTGTTGGAGTTCTGACCAGAGACCGACGAATAGGCTTCCGAATCCCAGTCTGTGTCATAGGTCGGGAACTCAATGCTGGAATAGCCCTGCTTTGCATAGTCCAGCACGCGCTTGATGTAAGTTTCTGGAATAGATGATTTTTTGGCATCTTTTACAGCAGCGGCCAACGTGTCATTGGTTTTGGGATCATAGGCAGACACCTCTTCCCCGTCCCACGATTTGATCGCCGCGAAGATCGCGTTCAGATAGCGGGCATGCATTTTGGAACCGGCAACGATTGACGCCACTTTCTGCTCTTCAATGACTTTCCAGTTGATGAATTCCTCGATGTCAGGGTGGTCCGCGTCAACGATCACCATCTTCGCCGCACGGCGTGTTGTGCCGCCAGATTTGATCGCCCCGGCGGCGCGGTCACCAATTTTGAGAAAGCCCATCAGGCCAGAAGACTTACCGCCACCAGAAAGCGGCTCACCATCGCCGCGCAGGGATGAGAAGTTCGTGCCAGTGCCAGAGCCGTATTTGAACAGGCGCGCTTCACGCACCCACAGGTCCATGATGCCGCCATCGTTCACCAGATCATCGCCCACGGATTGAATAAAGCAGGCGTGCGGCTGCGGGTGCTCATAGGACGAGGTGGATTTGGTCAGCTCGCCCGTTTGGTAATCCACATAGAAGTGGCCCTGTGCGGGGCCGTCGATACCGTAAGCCCAGTGCAGACCCGTATTAAACCACTGCGGGCTGTTTGGCGCCGCACGCTGGGTTGCCAACATATAACGCATTTCGTCGAAATATGTGCGGGCATCGTCCTCGGACGAAAAGTAGCCACCTTTCCAACCCCAATAGGTCCATGCGCCTGCCAGACGGTCAAAAACCTGCTTGGCTGAGGTTTCACCGCCAAAGGTCGCATCTTTCGCAGGAACCGCGCGCCACAGGAACTCTGGCACACCCTTTTCTTTGACGCGTTTCACTTCGGCGGGAACACCTGCCTTGCGGAAGTATTTTTGTGCAATCACGTCAGAGGCCACCTGGCTCCAACCTGCCGGAACTTCACAGTCATCAAGTTTGAAAACGATGGTGCCATCCGGGTTGCGAATCTCAGACGTTGTTGTCTTGAATTCCAGCTCACCGTAAGCGCCTGACTTGGCCTTCGTGAAATTGCGGTCGATTTTCATCTAGTCTGCCCCATGTTTCGTGCCGTCGTTGCGGCGATCATTGATAACGCGCCGCACATGCGACACCAACACACCGGGGTTCAATTCATTTTGGCAAATACTTTCCGTCCCGATCAATGATCAGGTCAAAGCCAGAACGGTGCCTGATATTCTGCACCCGCCAATGTCTAAATCCCCGCGCCGCTACCACATCTTGTGCTGTGGCTGTCGGCCCGCACAACGTGGCGCATCTAGCCCTAGTGGGTCAACGGATTTTTAACACAAAATACAGATTTATTGAGTTGACTGCCACAGCGCAAACTGGTCCGGGTCCAGCCCGGTGATTCACTCACAGTTTTGTCCACAATCGCCCCACCCGCGATAAGCAGCAGAAAACCTTTTTCGTCGGCAGACTTACACCCAAAAACTCAGCCAAAAGGTGAAGTTTGTTCGCGCGCCCGGACCTAACCCGCCATCAAGTTAACAAGTTATTAACTGTGATTTTAGGACGTTAACCATGCTCTGCATGCCACGACTGGCCACTCACAATAGCCGATTCTTGATGGGATTGTTGATTGTTGTGATGTGGTCGGGGCGGAGAGATTCGAACTCCCGACCCTCTGTTCCCAAAACAGATGCGCTACCAGGCTGCGCTACGCCCCGAACCATGTGCGGTTCTTTAGCCCCACAAAAACGATTTGAAAAGCCCTAACCGTCAGTCTTTTCATCACAAGGTAAAATAGCATCGGCCCCAAAGCTGGGATGTTGCATAACATCCCCTTCAGCAATGCCTAAACGGGCAGCCAGCCCGCCGTTGATCTCCAACACCATCTGAATGCCGTCACCGCCGCGGATTGGTGTCAAATCACCGGGCACTGCGTTTTCGTGGATCGACAGAATCTCGCCACTGGGAGCGGCAAACAGCATATCAAGCGGAATCAGCGTGTTCTTCATCCAGAAGCTGACAAACTGCGGCTCCTCATAGACAAACAGCATACCTTCCAGCAGCGGCATGTCTTCAACAAACATCAACCCCTGGGCCCGCTCTTGCGGATCATCTGCGATTTCGATGCCAAAGGTCGCCTGCCCGAAATCACCCGATATCGTCAGCTTGTCATCGACGCAGACCGCCAGAATCGGCTGCGCGGCACAGCTAAACAGCAGTGCCAGCGGCAAAGCCTTCACTTTGCCGCCACTTCCCAGCCGATGATTTCAATCGCCATGCGGCCACGTTCACCATCAACCATACGCAGCCCCACCGCTTCGCCGGATTGCAAATCTGACAACCCAGAGCGGCGTAGCACCTCGACATGCACAAACACATCATCGTTGCTGCCAAAGACATTGGCAAAACCAAAGCCCTTTGCCTTGTCGAACCACTTCACCCGGGCAGGTTCAATCGGTTTCTGGGCAATATCCTCCGGCGAGTATTCTACCATATCGCGCAATGGCAAAGCCTCATCAGTGACAGGGGGCACAATAGAAAGCACCTCTGTCGCCTGAAGGCCCCGCTGCGTGTCCTGCACGATAATCTCAATGGCAGAGCCGTCTACAACAGACCCCTGCCCGAAATTACGCAACACGTTAGCGTGCAATAAAATATCCCGGCCGCCTTCATCTGCGACAACAAAGCCAAAGCCCTTGGTGGGATCAAACCACTTGACTTGCCCGTGCACCTGCCGTTGCGGCGCGGTGTCCTGCGTTTCCATCTGTATTTCCTCTTGAATCCCGGCCATTGTTTCTGGCCGACACCCTTATTCTCATATCTTCAACTATTCATGACCGAACACTCGGCCATCCATTCATACGTGACGCGAAACTGATTACGGCGAGAGGCGCGTGACCTCCCAGTCTTGATCGACGTGCTTGCGCGACCACCGAAACCGGTCATGCAAACGAAAAGCCCCATCTGACCAAAACTCGATCTCCAGTGGCTTAATCCGAAAACCGCCCCAAAAGGGCGGACGTTCCGGGTCCGCACCTTTTTGCATCGTTACTTTAGCAACCTCAGTCATCAAAGATGCACGTGACGTCAAGGGCTGAGATTGATGAGATGCCCACGCCCCCAATTTACTCTTCAGTGAACGTGACTGATAATAGGCGTCTGCGGTGAGCCCATCCTCTTTTTCCACAGTGCCACGCACGCGAATCTGGCGTGCCAGAGACTTCCAATGCATCACAAACGCCGCCTTGCCGGACTGAGCGATTTCTTGCCCCTTCCGACTTTCGTAGTTGGTGTAGAACACAAAAGCATCCAGCTCGATGTCTTTCAGCAGCACCATCCGCGCATTCGGCAGACCGTCGCCGTCCACCGTTGAAAGCGCAATTGCATTGGGGTCATTGGGTTCTGTTTCGCTTGCAGCATCAAGCCATTGCTGCGCAATTGCGAACGGGTTTGGTCCCGCAAAAATGCCATCACGGTCAGACATCGCTGATCCTTAACAAAACCCCCAACTACAAGGCTTAAGTTGATTTGGAGACAGTGGCAACCTTTTTGAACGATTGTTCAGATGCTTGCCGCATCCATTGCAATCGCCTAAACGAAATGCGACCCACATCAAAAGTGCAAAGGGAAAATTGCGATGACATCACAGTTGATGCAGGGCCAACGCGGCCTAATCATGGGGCTTGCGAACGACAAATCGATTGCTTGGGGAATCGCCAAGGCCTGCGCCGATGCCGGTGCTGAACTTGCGTTTTCCTATCAAGGGGACGCGCTGAAAAAGCGGGTTGAGCCCTTGGCCGCATCGGTCGGGTCCGACATCGTACTGCCATGTGACGTTGGCGATGAAGCGTCGATTGACGCACTCTTTGAAGCCCTTGAAGCGCGCTGGGGCAAATTGGATTTTATTGTACACGCCATCGGTTTTTCCGACAAAGGCGAACTGCGCGGACGTTACGTTGACACCAGCCGTAACAACTTCCTGACCTCGATGGATATCTCGGTTTATTCCTTCACCGCCATTGTCCGACGCGCGGAAAAGATGATGACCGACGGCGGGTCTTGCCTCACCCTCACATACTACGGCGCTGAAAAGGTTATGCCGCATTACAACGTCATGGGCGTGGCCAAAGCGGCACTTGAGTCCTCCGTGCGTTACCTGGCCGAGGATCTGGGCAAAGACAACATTCGCGTCAACGCCATCAGTGCGGGCACCATCAAGACGCTGGCCGCCTCTGGCATCGGCGATTTTCGGCTGATCCTGAAGTGGAACGAATACAACTCCCCCCTTCGCCGCACTGTGACGCAGGAAGAGGTCGGGAAATCGGCGCTTTATCTTCTGTCCGACCTTGGAAGCGCCGTCACCGGCGAGGTCCTGCATGTGGATGCAGGGTATCATGTTGTCGGCATGAAGGCGGTCGACGCGCCGGATATCACCAAGGAATAGGATGCCATCATGACAGACCGCCTGCCCCATGAAAAAGGCTTTCACATCAGTTGGGATCAGATCCACCGCGACAGCCGCGCTTTGGCTTGGCGGCTTGACGGGCATGGACCAGATGATGGCGCCTGGCGCGCGGTCGTGGCCGTCACCCGCGGCGGCATGGCCCCGGCCATGATTGCAGCCCGTGAATTGGACATTCGCACCGTCGATACGATCAGCGTCAAAAGCTATGACCATCAGGACCAGTCAGAGGCAAAGATACTCAAGGCACCTGATGCGACCCTCATGGGCGATGGCACTGGCATTTTGATCATCGACGATCTGGTCGACAGTGGCAAAACCCTTGAACTGGTCCGCGGGCTATATCCCAAGGCACATTTCGCGACGGTCTATGCCAAACCAAAGGGACGGCCACAGGTCGATACCTTCATCACCGAAGTTAGTCAGGACACCTGGATTTTCTTCCCTTGGGACATGGCGTTGCAATATGTCGAACCCTATCGCGGGAAAGACTGACCTCCCGCTTCTTTTATTCCCAAATATCTCCGCCGGAGGCATCTGAACCAACCGTGCGCTCCGCCGTTCATTGGACATCGCTATGACCCGATCCCGCACAGCAACCACCTTTGCCCCGCCGGTCATGGAAGCGCGACGCTGGCTGGACGGCGTCAGTCACCCAGCGGATCGCCCCTTGCTCAACGTCAGTCAGGCCGCGCCGGTTGATCCGCCGCCCGCCGAAATGCGCGATGCGATGGCCGACATCATCCGCAGCGATGCGGACGCCCATCTTTATGGGCCGGTTCTGGGGTTGCCTGCCTTACGTGCCGAGGTTGCCGCACAGTGGACCGCCGCATATGGCGGGGCGGTATCGCCGGACCAAGTCGCCATCACCTCAGGCTGCAATCAGGCTTTCGCGGCGGCGATCGCCACGCTTTGCGGCGAAGATGATGAGGTGATCCTGCCGGTTCCCTACTACTTCAACCATCGCATGTGGCTGGACATGTCCGGCGTCAAAACCGTGCCCCTTATGGTCGGTGACGGGATGATCCCCGACCCTGCGGAGGCGCAAAAGCTGATCACAGCGCGCACCCGCGCGATTGCCTTGGTTAGCCCAAACAATCCTTGCGGGGTGGAGTACCCCTCCGCAGTGCTATCGGCGTTCATAACGCTCGCGCGCGAAAACGGCCTAGCGCTTATCGTTGATGAAACCTATCGCGATTTTGACAGCCGCAGCGGCGCGCCACATTCGCTGTTCACTGATGCAAACTGGGACGACACTCTCATACATCTTTATTCTTTTTCAAAAGCTTACAGATTGACCGGCCATCGTGTTGGCGCCGTCGTTGCGGGAACCACGCGGCTCGCTGAAATTGAAAAATTTCTCGACACGGTGGCCATCTGCCCCAACCAGCTGGGCCAACGCGCAGCCCTTTGGGGGATGCAGAACCTTACGGGTTGGCTGGCTGGAGAGCGATTGGAAATCCTCGATCGCCGCGCTGCGATCACGGAACATTTCCCACAGCTCGCCGCCAAAGGCTGGGAACTTCTGGGCTGTGGCGCATATTTCGCCTACGTCAAACACCCCTTTGCGATGTCGTCGGCTGATCTGGCCCCGCTTTTGGTGAAAGAAACCAGTATTCTGACTCTGCCCGGCACCATGTTCATGCCCGACGATATGCCCGGAGGTAACAGCCAATTGCGCATCGCTTTTGCCAACATCGACCGGGCCGGGGTGGCGACCTTGTTCAACCGTCTGTCATCACTCACGCTCTGACCCTTGCGCCCCTGATCCCCGCCCCTTATTCATGCGCAAACCAGCGATAAATGCAGGCAGGAACATGGCACAGAAAAGCAACAAACGTTACGGCGCATGGATCATCGTGGGCGTGATCCTCCTGGGTCTTGCTGGCTTTGGCACAGGCGGGCTGAGCGGGAATATTCGCAACATCGGCACCGTCGGTGAAAAAGAGGTTTCGGTCATCGCATATCAACGTGCTTTGAACGAGCAAATCCGGGCGCTTTCGGCACAATTTGGTCAACAGATCTCATTTCAGCAGGCGCAGGCCTTTGGCATCGATCAAATAGCGCTGAACCAGGTCGTGCTCTTGCGCACCCTCGACAATGAAGCCAGCGCATTGGGTCTGTCGGTGGGCGATGAACGTGTCTTTGAACAGCTCCAATCCACGCCGGCGTTTCAAGGGGCCGGTGGCTTCAATCGTGAAACCTATCGTCTGGCGTTGCAACAATCCGGCCAATCGGCGGCGGAATACGAAACCAGCATTCGCGAAGAAACCGCCCGTACCTTACTGCAAGGTGCTGTTGTCAGTGGCTTACCGACGCCTGACGCTTATGCCGACGCGCTGGTGCAATACATCGGCGAAGGCCGCAGCATCACCTGGGCAACCATTGATGATACAGCCCTGACAGCGCCCGTTCCCGGCGCGACCGATGAGGATGTACAAACCTACTACGACGAAAACCCGGCTGAATTCACCCTGCCCGAGACCCGCAACATCACTTATGTCTGGCTGACACCTGCCATGGTCCGCGACGAAATGACCGTCTCGGACGAGGCGGTAGCCCAGCTTTATGAGCAGCGTCTCGATGAGTTCATGCAACCTGAACGCCGGCTTGTTGAACGTCTGGTTTATCTCAATCAGGACCGCGCTGCCGAGGCGATGGCCCGGCTGGACGCAGGTGATGTGACATTCGAAGATCTCGTTGCAGAACGCGGGCTGACGCTCGCTGATGTCGATCTGGGTGACGTCGATCAGGCCGACCTTGGTGCCGCGGGCGACGCAGCCTTTGCCGCTGATCCCGGTGATGTGGTGGGGCCGTTCAATGCCTCACTCGGTCCTGCACTATTCCGTGTAAATGCTGTTCTGGCCGCACAGGAAACGCCACTTGACGACGCAGCGCCCATGCTGCGCGATGAACTGGCTACGGAGGCCGCACGCGAATTCATCAACGATCAAGCCGATAGCATGATCGATTTGATTGCCGGCGGGGCAAGCATGGCCGACCTCGCTGATCGTACGGATATGGAATTGGGCACCGTTGCATGGACACCGGATAACGCCGAAGGCATCGCCGCCTATGACAGTTTCCGCAATCAGGCGGCTATTGTGGAAGAGGGCCAGTTCCCAGAGCTTCATGACCTCTCTGACGGTGGCATCTTTGCCCTGAACCTCGACAGCATCACGCCGCCGACCCTGCAACCGCTTGACGCGGTCCGCGAAGATGTGACCTCCGCATGGCAGGTCCAGCGTCGGCAGCAGGCCGTCATGGAAAAGGCCGCAGAAATTGCCGCCGATATTCTGCCCTTTACCGGTTTTGACACGCTTGGCCTGACCGCACAAACCGAAGAAGCGCTGACACGGCGCAGCTTTGTCGAAGGCACACCACCGGAATTCAATGACACCATTTTTGCCATGTCCGTGGGGGATGTTGAGGTGCTGGACGCCGAAAACCGCGCCATCGTTGTGCGGCTCGACGGAGTTTCCGCACCTGATTTGGCCGATGAAAGTATCGTCGCCCAACGTGATGCTGTGGGCACCAATGCAGGCGCGGGCATCGCGCAGGACATCTTTGATGCCTATGTGACCCGCCTTCAGCAAGAGACCGGGCAAAACCTTAACCAAGCGACGATCAACGCGGTCAACGCGCAGTTCCAATAGGCAGTTCTATGGCCCTCCTGCCCGACTATGACCAATTCGCCAGCGGCTATGACGCCGGCGCCAACCAGATCGTCTATACACGGATCGCGGCTGATCTCGACACACCGGTGTCCCTGATGCTCAAGCTGTCAGGGGCAGGCCGAAATGCCTTCATGCTGGAAAGTGTGACAGGCGGCGAAGTGCGTGGGCGCTATTCGATTGTGGGCATGAACCCTGATCTGATCTGGGAATGCCGGGGCACATCATCGCGGGTCAATCGCGAAGCTCGTTTTGATGACACCGCATTTGTCAATCAACCCGAGGACCCGCTGACAGCCCTGCGCGGTTTACTCGCCGAATCGCGCATTGATCTGCCTGCCGACCTGCCTGCCGCCTCTGCGGGGCTGTTTGGTTATCTGGGCTATGACACAATCCGCTTGGTGGAACATTTGCCTGACATCAACCCTGATCCGTTGGGTCTGCCGGATGCGGTGATGCTGCGCCCGTCGGTAGTTGCGGTTCTGGATGGAGTGAAGGGCGATGTGATTCTTGTGGCCCCGGCCTACGTGAATTCCGGTCTGCCTGCACGTGCCGCCTATGCGCAGGCGGCAGAGCGGGTGATGGACGCGCAACGCGCGCTGGAACGTCCCATGCCCAGCGAAGACCGCGCCTTGGCAGACCCTGCACCAACCGCCGCACCCGTCTCAAACTTTGGCCATGATGAGTATCTCGCCGCCGTTGAGAAGGCCAAAGACTATATCAAGGCCGGTGACATCTTTCAGGTTGTTCCATCGCAACGCTGGGCCCAGGATTTTCGCGAACCGCCCTTTTCGCTTTATCGCTCATTGCGGCGCACGAATCCTTCGCCATTTATGTTTTTCTTCAACTTTGGTGGTTTCCAGGTCATCGGGGCCAGTCCCGAAATCCTTGTCCGTGTCTTTGGGAATGAGGTCACAATCCGCCCCATCGCAGGCACTCGCCCCCGTGGTGCAACCGTGGCCGAAGACAACGCCAATGAGGCCGATCTGATGGCCGACCAGAAGGAGTTGGCAGAGCATCTGATGCTGCTGGATCTGGGTCGCAATGACACCGGCAAGGTCAGCAAAATCGGCACCGTACGCCCCACCGAACAGTTCATTGTCGAGCGCTACAGCCATGTGATGCACATCGTCTCCAACGTAGTCGGTGAACTGGCAGATGATCAGGACGCGCTGAGTGCCTTCTTTGCCGGTATGCCCGCGGGGACGGTGTCCGGGGCGCCCAAGGTACGTGCGATGGAAATCATCGATGAGTTGGAACCCGAAAAGCGTGGCGTCTACGGAGGCGGTTGCGGGTACTTTAGCGCCAATGGCGACATGGACATGTGTATCGCGCTACGCACCGCGGTGCTGAAAGACAAAAAGCTATATATTCAGGCCGGTGGTGGCGTTGTTTACGACAGTGACCCAGAGGCCGAGTACCAAGAGACCGTACACAAATCGAACGCGATCCGCAAAGCTGCGGCTGATGCTGCGATGTTTCGCGGCGGAGGCAATTAAGCGACCAAAAGTAAAGATTTTTAGCTAAAAATCTTTTGCGCGCAGAACAATTTTCTGCCGAAAATTGTTCGCTCGGGTGTTACTCTGATTGCGCCAACAAAAGCGCCGAGGCAGGCGCGAT
Organism: uncultured Alphaproteobacteria bacterium; assembly: GCA_929200255.1. GTDB lineage: Bacteria > Pseudomonadota > Alphaproteobacteria > Rhodobacterales > Rhodobacteraceae > Yoonia. The sequence continues at coordinate 70,441 of CAKMYZ010000006.1, forward strand.
CAGCAACTGATCACGGTCAACCGTTCCTGCCCATTCCTGCAACGCGGCCAGTGTTTCCTGCGTGACCGTCCCAGTAAGAACCGCGCCGCCCGACTGCCGCGCCCGGAATGCCGCTTGATCCAGCGCCCGGACAATTGCGTTTTGCGCTGCACCGTTTCCATCTATCTGGCGCGCAACAGTTGCCGCTGGCACATCTGCGTCTTCTGCATCGCGCACTGCACTGCCAAGTCCGCGTTGCACCGCAACAAAGCCCCGTCCTTCAGCGGCAAGTACAGCCATCGCTTGCCTGGTGACGTTACGATTACCTTGTAGGATCCCGGTACCATCCGAAAATAGCAGCACCGCCTCCGGCAAAACATCAAAGGCCGCAGCAAAGACGACTTCCACATCGGTTGGCTGTGCGCCCTCAGGCAGGCTGATTTGCATCGCAACCTCTAACCCTGCCGCCCTGTATTCCGCCATCTTGTCAGCAGCGTCCACTGCCAGCGCATCAATGACAATCGTGGGGGTAAAACCCAATGTGGCGATTTCTGCGGCAGCGCCTGCGACCGCACCATTGTCGACCAGAACCAAGGACATCAGTGGAAGATCTTCGGTGTTCTCAAAAGAGGCCGCAAACTGGCGAAGTGCCGGAAGGTCTTCCTCTGCCTCTTCTGCTTCAACAATCGCTGCCTCCTCACCAGCAGGTTCGCTGCTGGGGACCGCACCGATACGGTTCACCCGGACCGGCCCGCTACGGGCTGGCTCTGTCGGGGCTTCGGCAACTTCGATCTGATCTGTCTCGGCAGGTGTCGCGTCCTGCTCAGCCACGATCGGGGATTCTTCCGGCGCCACAGCTGGTTCTTCTTGGGCAGGCAGCTCAATTGAAGTCTCGGGCTCTTGCGCAACCTCATCGGTGCCCAACTCTGACACCACCGGGGCCGACACGATCAAAGGAGCAGCGGTCGCCTCCGGTTGGGTTGTTGAGACCAAGGGCGTCGCAACTTCTTCTTGAGTGTCCGTCGGTAGAACGACAACCACATCGGTCTCGGGCTGTTCGGGCGTATCGGCGGGCAACGTGTCACCCTCAGTCATCGGCGCTTCTGCCACACCCGCTTCTGGTTCTGCGGTGTCTGATTGTACGGTTACAACAGGGGCGGGCGGCTCCGGCACCTCATCAGTTATGATAATCTGTTCGACTGGTGCGCGCGGGGGCGCAACCTGCTCCGCTACCACGGCAACCGTTTCCGCAGATTGCGCCTGAGGTGTTTCAACCTCAGCAACTGCCTGAGGTTCCTTTGGGGCCAGCGCCGGTGTTGTGTCCACCACGGGCCCGGCATCCTGCAAGGCAGGCGATGTGATTTGCGGGCCGGTTTGTGCCAGATTGCTTTCACTCTCGGAGGCCAGCAAGGCCAACCCCGCAGGCGCGGGGGGGGCTGCAAAGATCGGCTGAGGCACCTGTAGCTGCGGTGTGATCGGTGCATCACCCTGCATTGGTGGCGTTGCCACCAATGACGCAACGCTCAAGCCTACACCGCCCAACGCCAGCGCCCAAAGACTGCCTTTTGTGCTGCCTCGCATCTTGCCCACACCTCTGAGTTCGACCTTGACGCCACCACGCGACACGGCCCATGTATGGCAGGGCTTATACCGTCCAAATCCCCTTGAACGGTAGCCCCTATTTTCTACCTGCGCGGGATTTTACCATGCTGCTTTTGATCGATAACTACGACAGCTTTACCTACAACCTTGTTCACTATCTGGGTGAACTGGGGGCTGATGTCGTGGTAAAGCGCAATGACGCCCTTCATGTGCAAGAGGCGATGGCCATGCGCCCCGAAGCCATCATGCTGTCGCCGGGTCCTTGTGATCCGTCACAGGCCGGCATTTGCCTTGCCCTTGTCCATGCCGCAGCGGAAACGAAGACCCCGCTGATGGGCGTTTGTCTGGGACATCAGGCGATTGGTGAAGCCTTCGGCGGCAAGGTGGCACGCTGTCATGAGATCGTGCATGGCAAGATGGGCATGATGAAACATGCGGGCAAAGGCTTGTTCGAAGGGCTGCCCAGCCCCTTTGATGCGACCCGCTATCATTCGCTGATCGTTGAGCGCGAAAGCCTGCCCGACAGCCTTGAAATCACCGCGGAGCTGGATGATGGCACCATCATGGGTCTGCAACACCGGGATTTGCCTATCCACGGCGTTCAGTTCCACCCAGAGAGCATTCGATCCGAACATGGTCATCAACTCCTACAAAATTTTCTAAACATCACAAAGGTGCCCGCATGAGCGACGCAATGAAGCCCCTGATTTTCGCGGCCTCCGAAGGGCCATTGTCGCGCGCACAGGCGGAAGAGGCCTTTGGCTATCTTTTTGAAGGCCTCGCGACCCCGGCCCAGATCGGTGGGCTATTGATGGCACTGCGCGCGCGTGGTGAATCAGTCTCTGAATATGCGGCGGCGGCCGCGGTGATGCGTGCGCATTGCATCCCCGTCAAAGCGCCCGACGGGGCGATGGATATTGTCGGCACAGGCGGCGACGGTATGCATACGCTGAATATTTCTACCGCCACGGCCTTTGTCGTGGCGGGCGCCGGCGTGCCCGTGGCCAAACATGGCAACCGGAACCTATCGTCCAAGTCGGGCACCGCCGATGTGCAGGGGGCACTTGGCATCAACGTTATGGTCGGAACAGCGGTCGTAGAGAAGGCAATTGCAGAGGCTGGTATCGGCTTCATGATGGCCCCGATGCACCATCCGGCAATGAAACATGTGGGCCCGGTCCGCGTAGAGCTTGGAACAAAAACGATCTTTAACATATTGGGACCGCTGACAAATCCGGCCGGTGTGAAACGTCAATTGACCGGTGCTTTCGCCCCTGACCTGATCTTCCCGATGGCAGAGACGCTCCAACAGCTTGGCACTGAAAAGGCATGGCTGGTCCATGGCAGCGACGGCACGGATGAGATCACAATCTGCGGCACCACCGCGGTTGCCGCGCTGGAAGACGGCAAGATCACCTCGCGCGAAATCCACCCCGAAGACGCGGGCCTGCCCGTCCATAACTTCCGCGATATCCTTGGCGGCACACCGGACGAAAACGCAGCCGCCCTGACCGCCCTTCTGGACGGCGAAAAAGGGGCCTACCGCGACGCAGTGCTGCTGAACGCGGCAGCGGCCCTGGTGGTGGCCGACAAGGTTGATACGCTGAAAGATGGCGCCGCTTTGGCCGCTGAAAGCATCGACAGCGGCAAGGCCAAAGCATCCCTGACCGCATTGGCGCGCATCACCTCTGCGGCGTGATGTTTGATCTCAGCGCGCTAGGGGATTGGGCCGACCTGCCCTTCTTTGACACCGATCTGCCGCAGATCGCAGCAAAGATTGATGCGGGTTTTCTGCCACCACCTGCGTTGACCTTTGCCGCGCTAAACCGGTGCCAAGCGGCAGACACCCGCGTCGTGATCTTGGGTCAGGACCCTTACCATACACCGGGCAAGGCGGATGGGTTAGCGTTTTCAATCCCTGATGGGTTTGGCGGCAGGCTTGACAGCTTGGGGAACATCTTCAAGGAAATTCAAAGTGATACCGGAAAAACCCGCACCAAAACGTCATTGGATGATTGGGCAGATCAAGGTGTGCTGCTGCTTAACACAGCGCTGACCGTGCCAGTGGGAAAACCCAAAGGGCACGCAACGCTTGGCTGGTCAAAACTGGTCCGGCAGGTGCTCGAACGCCTCAATGACCGCCCTCGCGCTGTCATTCTTTGGGGTGGCCCGGCGCAGGCCTACGCCAAACACCTCGCCCCCCATCACCTGATCATCCAATCCGCCCACCCCTCCCCGCTCTCGGCCTATCGCGGGTTTTTCGGCTCCCGCCCATTTTCAAAGGTGAACCAGTGGCTTATTGATCAGGGCGAACAGCCAATCAACTGGGCAAACAGATGAGCGATATCCTCGACAAGATCAAAACCTACAAGCTGGAAGAGGTGGCAAGCCGCAAGGCCGCCGCGCCCCTGTCACAGGTCGAAGATCAGGCGCGCAACGCCCCGCAAACACGCGGGTTTGCCGCGGCTTTGGCGACAGCGGCGCGCGCGGGCTATGGGCTGATCGCAGAGATCAAAAAGGCCAGCCCGTCCAAAGGGTTGATCCGCGCCGATTTTGATCCGCCCGCGCTGGCACAGGCCTATGCCGCCGGTGGGGCCACGTGCCTGTCCGTCCTGACCGACACACCCTCATTTCAAGGTGATGACAGCTATCTGACGGCGGCACGGTCAGCCGTTGATTTGCCCGCCCTGCGCAAGGATTTTATGTATGATACCTATCAGGTCGCCGAGGCGCGCGCGCTGCATGCCGATTGCATTCTGATCATTCTGGCCTCTGTCAGTGACGCGCAAGCGCAAGAGTTGGAAGACGCCGCTTTTAGCTGGGGAATGGATGTGTTGCTCGAAGTGCATAACGCGGATGAGTTAGAGCGCGCCTCGCAACTCAAATCGCCATTGATGGGCATCAACAACCGCAATCTCAAGACTTTCGAGACCACGCTGGACACCACGCGCAGCCTGTCCAAACTGGTGCCCGCCGACCGGATGATCGTTTGCGAAAGCGGGCTGAACACCCCCGAAGAACTGGCCGATATGGCGCGCTATGGCGCGCGCAGCTTCCTGATTGGTGAAAGCCTGATGCGGCAGGATGATGTGGCTGCAGCGACGCGCACGCTGCTCGCCAATCCCGCCATGGGTGCGATGTAATGGCCGGGTTGACGCATTTCGATCGGGATGGTCAGGCACATATGGTTGATGTCTCGGACAAGCCCGTCACCGCGCGCACTGCTATTGCCGAAGGGCACATCAAGATGGCACCCGAAACACTGGCCTTGATCACCCAGGGCCGTGCCAAAAAAGGGGACGTGCTGGGCATCGCCCGCATCGCAGGCATCACCGGGGCCAAGAAAACCGCTGATCTGATCCCGCTTTGCCATCCGCTGCCCATCACCAAGGTCGCCCTTGATCTGGTGCCCGACGCTGAGCTGCCCGGTGTCCGCATCACAGCGACGGTCAAGACCGGCGGGCAGACCGGGGTCGAGATGGAGGCGCTGACGGCCGTCAGCACCGCCGCCCTGACGGTCTATGACATGGTAAAGGCCGTGCAAAAAGATATGGAAATCAGCGGCATTCGACTGACCTTCAAGGATGGCGGCAAATCCGGGCGGTTCGAAAACCCATGATCACGGTCGCGCAGGCACTGGCAAATCTTTTTACGCTGGTCGATCCGGTTGCGGTGGAGACCGTACCGCTCATCCGCGCCAATGGACGGGTTCTTGCGGCTGATCTACAGGCCACGCGCAGCCAACCGCCCTTTGCGGCCTCGGCGATGGATGGCTATGCCGTGGCTGGTACCGCCGTCAAAGCCGGTCAAACCTTCAAGGTCATCGGTGAAGCGGCCGCAGGGCATCGCTGGAACGGCACCGTTGGTACCGGTGAGGCCTTGCGCATTTTCACCGGCGCGCCGCTGCCCGACGGCACCGATCATGTGATCATTCAGGAAAACATCAGCCGCGACGGCGACGTCATCACGCTAGACGACAGCACCAATGACAAACCGCATGTGCGCCCGGCAGGGGCTGATTTTCGGATCGGGGATCAGATCAAGGCCCCGCGCCTGCTCTCCCCTTCTGATATCGCGCTTCTGGCTGCGATGAATATCGCACAGGTGCCGGTACGCCGCCGCCCGACCGTCGCAATCATCGCAACAGGGGACGAACTGGTACAACCCGGCGAGGCGCCGGGTGACGACCAGATCATTGCCTCCAACAGCTACGGGCTGGCGGCTTTGGTTGAAAATCTCGGCGCGCAACCGCGCCTTTTGCCGATCGCGCGCGACAATCAGGCCTCTTTGTCCTTGGCATTTGACCTTGCCGCTGACGCCGACCTGATCGTAACCATTGGCGGGGCCTCGGTCGGGGATCATGATCTTGTCGGCTCCGTGGCCCAGACAAAAGGCATGGAACAATCCTTCTACAAGGTCGCCATGCGCCCCGGTAAACCCTTGATGGCAGGGCGCATGGGACAAGCGGCCATGATTGGGTTGCCCGGCAATCCGGTGTCGGCGATGGTTTGCGGTCATGTGTTTCTGGCGCCCGTGATCCGCAAGATGCTCGGCCTCGGCGAAGCCGCTGCACCACGCGACACCGCACGGCTTGCTGCGGATGTCGGCGCAAACGGGCCGCGCGAACACTATATGCGGGCACAGATCACCATAGACGGTGTCAAGGTACACACCCGTCAGGACAGCGCCCTGCTGACCGTGCTGGCAGATGCGAACTGTCTTGCTGTGCGCCCGGCGGGCGATGCCCCCCGCAAAGCCGGCGACATGATCGAAATCATCCGCCTCTGACGCCGCCGCCCCTTTCCATGTCCAATTAAACTTCCGCCGGAGGCATCCGCCCTTGCCCCACGCGCAGGCCAGAGTTGACACAAAACAGGAACATGCATAGAACATAAGCAAAACCTGGACATGGAGCAGACAATGCTGACCAAAAAACAGCTCGACCTTCTGGAGTTCATTCACAAGCGGGTACAGCGCGACGGCGTCCCCCCCAGCTTTGATGAGATGAAAGAGGCGCTTGATCTACGCTCAAAATCCGGGATTCACCGCCTGATTACGGCACTGGAAGAACGTGGGTTTATCCGACGCCTTGCCCACCGCGCCCGCGCGCTGGAGATCGTGAAACTGCCTGATGCCATGCAGACCAAAACCGGGTTCACCCCACGTGTGATCAATGGTGACAAGCCGGACAGCACCCCCGCTCGCGCAATGCCGGTGTCAACCGGATCTGTTGAGCTTTCGGTGATGGGCCGGATCGCCGCGGGTGTGCCGATTTCGGCAATCAGTGAAGTCTCGCACAATGTACATGTCCCGCAGTCGATGGTTGGGGCTGGTGATCACTATGCCCTTGAAGTCAAAGGCGATTCGATGATTGAAGCCGGGATTAACGATGGTGATGTGGTTGTCATTCGCGAAACCGAAGTTGCTGACAATGGTGACATCGTCGTTGCCCTGATCGAAGGGCAAGAGGCCACACTCAAAAGGTTCCGCCAGAATGGCAGCGCTATCGCTTTGGAAGCCGCCAACCCTGCCTATGAAACCCGTGTGTTCCGTGACGATCAGGTCAAGGTGCAGGGCCGTCTGGTGGGGTTGATCCGCACCTACTGATCAGCTGCATGGTTTTCAGACAAAAGGGTTGCCGCAGCGGGCCTTTTGCCATCCACGGCCATGATCACAAGGGGCGGCAGCGCCGGACCTTGCCGCGCGTTCCAGGGGCGCTCACCGCTCAGACCATGGGCCGTGGAAATGACAAGATCACCCGCGGTCGAGACATCAATGGCCAATGCCCCCGTGCGCCGCAGGCGCTTGATATCAAACACTTCGCAAGGGCGCGGATCGCTGACATCCTGATTGCTGATCAGAACATCTGCTCCACCGCACCCCTCAAGGGCCGCAAGTGCTGTCTTGCCAGACACTTGCAGAACCCGCCATGCGCCAATCGGGGCCTCAGTAACCCTGCCCTCTTGCAACAACCCATCCCGCGCGGCCGCATCTGCCTGTGGGACCGGCGCACCGTCATTCTCCATCCAGATGCCTGCAACAAAGCTGCTTCCTGTGGGTTTGGATAATGCCCTGCCCTCGGGCCCAAGCAGGCCAACCAAAGATCCGTTGTCAGCGATCAACAGCGCCGGTCGCTCTGACTGCTGCCAAAGCAAACCGGCAAGCACCACCGCCGCCAGACCGGCATGACGCAACCGGCCCTGGATCAGGATCACCCAAAGCAGGCCCAGTGCCAGCACCGGCAGCACCGTCCAATCCGGCGCGTGGACATGGCTGAGCGCGCCGGGCTGGGCTGACACAGTATGGGCCACAAGCAATATCCAGCGCAGGCCCAGTTCCATCAGCCACAACCCAACCTCCCACAGGCCAAATGGGGCCAGACAGACCGCAAGCACCGCCGCAGGCATGACCAACACCCCCATCAAGGGCACGCTCAGCAAGTTTGCGATTAACCCATAATGCGCAATCTGATTGAAATGCGCCGCCGCAAAGGGTGCCGTGGCCAGCCCCGCCACAAAGGATGACAGCACAACCGACAAGATCGGGCGCGACCACGCGGGCAGTCTAGAGTGATCAAACCGGCGCAAAGCCCCAAATACCGCCACAAGGGCGGTTGTGGCGGCAAAGGACATCTGAAATCCCGGCCCAATCAGGGCCTCCGGTTGCCACACCAGCACGATGATCGCGGCAATCGCAACCGCGCGCAGGGTCAGTGCGCGCCGGTCCAAAAGGACCGCCGCAAACATGACTGCAACCATGATATAGGCCCTCTCGGTTGCGACATTGCCGCCTGACAGCGCCAGATAGAATGCACCAACGAGCATCGCACAGGCGGCCGCGATTTTCTTGACCGGCCAGTGCAAGCCGACCCCCGGCAACAGGACCAGCCCATACCTTAATGTCGCAAAGATAAACCCGGTCAGCAGCCCCATGTGCAGCCCCGAGATCGCCAACAAATGCGCAAGGTTCGATGCGCGCAGATCGGCCAGCGTACCTTGGTCCATGCCAGAACGGTCACCGGTCATGATTGCAGCGGCAAATGCACCGGTCTCGCCGGGCATTGCCATCTGGACGGCGGATGAAATTGCCATGCGCATCGCAAATATCCGCATTGCGAGGCTGGTTTGCTCCGGTACCGCCAGACGTAGGGCCGGCGTGCGGGTGTATCCGACACCACCCAATTCCAAAAACCAGGCGTGACGTTGAAAATCAAAACCACCCGGCTCTGCCGGCCCTGCTGGTGGCGACAGATGCCCCGTCAGGATGATCACGGTCCCCGGTGCAAATGGCGCTGCGGGCTGATCGCCGTGCAAAGAAACGCGCACGCGTTTGGGCGTGCGATCGGGGGCCATACGAGCCAGAACAACCTGATCAAGGGTCAGCCGCAGCGCATCACTCGCAGAGCGATCAATGCTCACAACGCGGCCTTGGATCGGGCCATAGTAGCGAAAGCCCAGCACCGGCGCGGACATCGCCTCGGTCCGGTATTTGGCCAGGCCTACCCCCACGACAATCAGAACCACTGCCATTGCAAGCGGTGCATAAGCCACGCGCACCAACCGCGCGACAACAATCAAGGCAGACGCGACAGCCGCAAGCGTTGTTAGGCCAATCAGCCCCGGCTCTTGTCCCAGGGCAAAATATGTCCCGATCCCGATACCAAGGCAAACAGGCACCCAGCCGATCAACGCACCGCGCTGCGCCAACGCTGCGTTCTCTAAGAGCGCACGCACTTGTCCTTCACCCCGCAGTTTCGTATCCCACCCTCAAGCCGGAACTTACCGGAATCCTGGTTAGCGAAAGGTTAATTTGCCATGTCCGTTGTCACACGCTTTGCCCCTTCCCCTACTGGTGCCTTACATATTGGGGGCGCACGCACCGCGTTGTTCAACTGGCTTTATGCGCGTGGCAAGGGTGGCAAGTTTCTGCTGCGGATCGAGGATACGGACAAGGCGCGATCGACCGACGAGAACCGACAGGCGATCCTTGATGGGCTGACATGGCTGGGCCTTGATTGGGATGGAGAACCATCAAGCCAGGCCGCAAACGCCAGCCGTCATGCCGCCGTGGCGCATGAGATGCTGGCCGCTGGCAAAGCCTACAAATGCTTCAGCACCCAAGAAGAAATCGAGGCCTTCCGGGAAAAGGCACGCGCCGAGAAAACCTCGACCTTGTTCCGCTCCCCATGGCGCGACGTGCCCGATGCTGACCACCCGGACGCGCCATTTGTGGTGCGCGTGAAAGCCCCCCGCGAAGGGCAGACAACGTTGCATGATGAGGTACAGGGCGATGTGACATGGTCGAATGACCAACTCGACGACATGATCCTGCTGCGCTCTGATGGATCGCCGGTCTATATGCTGGCCGTGGTGGTGGATGACCACGACATGGGCGTGACCCATGTGATCCGGGGCGATGACCATCTGGCCAATGCCTTCCGGCAAAACCTGATCTACGCGGCCATGGGCTGGGACAAACCCACGCTCGCGCATATCCCGCTGATCTACGGCCCCGACGGCAAAAAGCTGTCCAAGCGGCACGGGGCCACGGGGGCGGCAGAGTATCAGGCGCTGGGGTATCCGGCGGCCGGCATGCGCAATTACCTTGCGCGACTGGGCTGGAGCCATGGAGACGACGAATTCTTCTCTGACGCGCAAGCGAAAACGTGGTTCGACCTGCCCGGGATCGGGAAGTCCCCGGCACGGTTTGACTTTAAGAAATTGGAAAACATCTGCGGACAACATATTGCCGCGGCCGAGGATGCTGCACTGCTGCAAGAGTTGCAGGGTTTCCTTGCAGCAACAGATCAGCCCACGCTGACTGCAACACAAGCTGACGGCATGGTGATGGCCATGTACTGCCTCAAAGAGCGCGCAAAGACGTTCCCCGAGCTGCTTGAAAAAGCTCACTTTATTTTGACCTCGCGGCCTGTCGTTCCGGATGAAAAAGCGGCAAGTCACCTTACAGATGTATCCCGTGGTATACTGTCGGAATTGACGCCGCAGTTGCAAAATGCTAGCTGGTCCCGAGACGCCCTTGAGGGGATCGTCGCATCCACTGCCGAAGCTCACGACATGAAACTTGGCAAGCTGGCCGGTCCGTTACGGGCGGCGCTGGCGGGGCGCGCGGTTTCACCAAGTGTGTTCGACATGATGCTGGTGCTTGGGCAGGATGAAACCGTCGCCCGACTGAAAGATGCCAGCGCCTGAAACCTGTTCGTAACGCTCGGATGGTAAACGGCAACAAGACATCACAAGATGCCTGGCAAGGCTCCCGCTTGCCCAGGTTCGAGAGGGGAAAGATATGGCAGAAGATACAAACACCGCGACGCTGACGATCAAGGGCAAGACATATGAATTGCCAATGCATTCCCCAAATGGCGGCCCGGATGTCATCGATATTCGCAAACTTTACGCGCAGGCGGATGTGTTTACCTATGACCCCGGCTTCACCTCAACGGCGGCCTGCGACAGCACGATCACCTTTATTGATGGCGAAAAGGGTGAACTGCTGCACCGTGGCTATCCTATCGACCAGCTGGCCAGCAAATCCCACTATCTCGAAGTGTGCTACTTGCTGCTCAATGGTGAACTGCCTTCGGCTGAACAGCTTGAAGAATTCGAAGTGCTGGTAACAAATCACACGATGATTCACGAGCAGATGCATAACTTCTTCCGTGGATTCCGTCGTGATGCACACCCCATGGCCACAATGGTTGGCGTTGTGGGTGCAATGTCTGCCTTCTATCACGACAGCACCGACATCACTGATGAGCGCCAGCGCGAGGTCGCAACCATTCGCCTGATCGCCAAGATGCCAACTGTTGCGGCAATGGCCTATAAGTACTCCATCGGTCAGCCATTTGTGTATCCGCGCAATGATCTCGACTATGCAGCGAACTTTCTGCACATGTGCTTTTCCGTGCCTGCGCAGGAGTACCACGTAAACCCGATCCTGAGCCGGGCAATGGACCGGATTTTCACACTGCATGCAGACCACGAACAAAACGCGTCGACCTCAACTGTGCGTCTTGCGTCATCTTCGGGGGCCAACCCATTCGCCTGTATTGCGGCAGGTATCGCCTGCCTTTGGGGTCCTGCTCACGGTGGTGCGAATCAGGCCTGCCTTGAAATGCTCAAGGAGATTGGCACGCCCGACCGCATTCCAGAGTTTATCGCCCGCGCGAAGGATAAGAACGACAGCTATCGCCTGATGGGCTTTGGCCACCGCGTTTACAAGAACTTCGATCCACGTGCGACCGTGATGAAGGAAAGCGCTGATGAGGTTCTTGACCTGCTGGGCATTGAAAACAACCCCATCTTGCAGGTCGCCAAAGAGCTTGAGAAACAAGCGCTTGCCGATCCATATTTCGCGGAAAAGAAGCTGTTCCCGAATGTCGATTTCTATTCCGGTATTATCCTCGAGGCGATGGGTTTCCCTACCTCGATGTTCACGCCAATCTTTGCGCTAGCGCGTACCGTTGGCTGGATTTCGCAATGGAAAGAACAGCTTGCTGATCCACAGCTGAAAATCGGCCGCCCGCGCCAGTTGTATCTGGGCGAAATGGCGCGCGATTATGTCGACATCGAAAAACGCTAAAGGATTGGGGGTCGCCATGGGGCGGCCCCTTTCATTGCTATGCTGAAAACCGAACGCTTGGTTCTGCGGGCTGCGACCCAGCACGACCTGATGGATCTTTATGCGATCTTCAGCGACCGCCGCGCCATGCAATATTGGTCCACTGCGCCGCATGACAGCCCCGAACGGACCCAGCAGAATCTGGACCGGCTGATCGCCTCAGCGGAAAAGCAGCTTACCTATTTCGTGATCGAAATGGATGGGCGCGCGATTGGAACCGCAGGCATGTATAGAGAGGATGAGATCGGATTCCTGCTGCATCCGGACTACTGGCGGCAGGGTATCGTGAAAGAGGCGATGCGGACCATCATCCCGCATTTGTTCGATAACACCGATGTGACGCAACTCACTGCCGGCGCTGACCCACGAAATGTGGCGTCCATCAGTATGCTCAAATCACTGGGGTTTGAAGAAACAGGACGCGCTGAGAGGACCCACTACATCGAAGGTGTCTGGTCGGACAGTGTTTACTTCGCCTTGCCCCGCCCCAAACCTTCGGTCTAAGAAGGCGGCGGTCATCAGTTCACCAAGGCGTCGCCGACCCGACCGGGTCACGCTAAACCTGATATTGGCAAGACGACCATCGCTGACCTTTTCATAGGCCGGACGACAAGGGCGACCATCACCCGCGATAGGCGGGACCGGCTTTCATTGTGAAAGGCCACCCCATGACGAAAGAGCATATCTCAATCACAATCGACGATCTGTCGATGTTCGCAAAGTCACTGCGCAACAAACTCAAACAACGTGAAACGCTGCCCGGCCATGCCACGATGCTTGGGTTGGTGGCAAAGGCGGCGGGTTACGACAACTACCAGCATCTTAAGGCATTGGCACCGCCGCGCGTTACGCAAAAGCCCAACAAGCAGATGGTAAGAGCGTCGCGCATCTGGAAGGATGGCGTGATGACCCGCTGGCCCAAACAAACCGCGGTGCAAGGTCTGTGTCTTTGGGTGTTTTGGGCAGATATGCCCGCACGCGTTGATATGACAGAAAAAGACGTGAATGCGATCCTGAACGCGCGTCACAGCTTTGCGGATCACGCGCTGCTGCGGCGATCACTGGTGGAACACCGCCTGGTTCAGCGCACGATTGATGGCCGCGTCTATCGGCGGATTGAACAGGCACCACCGGCCGATGTCGCCCATCTGATAGCTGCTCAGCGTCCTTCGAACACAGCTTTGCGTTTTTCAAGGAAAGCCACGACGCCTTCCTGAAAATCGCGGGTTGTGCCGCAGTGCCCTTGCATTTTCGCCTCAAGCGCCAGCTGATCGTCCAGTGAGTTTTCAAACGAACCGCGGATTGCCGCCTTTAGCTCGCGGTAGGCGACAGTCGGGCCTTGGGCCAGTTGCGCAGCGCGGCCTTCGACATGTTCGCGAAAGCTTGCGGCGGGTGCCGTTTCATAGATCATGCCCATGTCACTGGCCTCGGTCGCGCTGATTTTATCGGCGAATAGTGCCGCCCCCATGGCCTTGGCTACCCCCATCTGACGGGGCAACCAATAGGTGCCGCCCGCATCGGGAATTAGGCCGATCCGCGTGAATGCCTGAATGAAATATGCCTCCTCTGATGCGATCACCACATCAGCGGCAAGTGCCAGGTTGGCCCCTGCCCCGGCAGCGGGCCCATTCACGGCGGAGATCGTGGGAATATTGCAATCAAAAATCGCTTTGAGCATGGGCACATATTCATCGCGCAATGTGCGTTCCAGATCCATGGATGTCGCATTGTCGCCACCGCCAAGATCCTGACCAGAGCAAAACGCCTTGCCTGCCCCGGTGATGACCAGCACGCGCGCCTCTTTTTCCGCAGCTTTTACCGCATGTGTGATTTCGGCGCGCATCTGCGTATTCAGCGCGTTCATCATATCGGGACGGTTTAACGTGATGACCCCAACCGAATTGCGGATCATGAGTTTGATTGCCTGATAGTCCATGCGATATCCTTTGCGCAAATTGCCGGCGTCTAAAGGTTAACTTAGTGAACTGATCGGTTCAGGAAAGCCCTTCGCAGCGTCACGAGCGTAATATTTTCTCTAATTCCGCTTTTTCTGCGTCACTCAGCCCCTCATCGGCGACAGGTCTGCGCCGGATGGCCGTCCAGCCGATGCCCAGGGCAATCAGAAACAATGCCGGTGCGGCAAACCACAGGATCAGGTTTGCGCCGCGTGTGTTGGGCTGCAACAGGACAAACTCCCCGTAACGCGCAACCATGAAATTGATGGCCTCGGCATCCGTATCACCTGCTACAAGCCGTTCGCGCAGCACGATCCGCAACTCCTTGGCAAGTGCGGCATTGCTTTCGTCGATACTTTCATTCTGGCAGACAGGGCAGCGCAGCCCTTGCGAGATCGACCGCGCGCGTTCTTCCAAAACCGGATCATCCAGCATTTCACCCGGCTCAACCGCCCAAAGCGGTGCTGCCAGCAAACACAGGGTGAGCAGCAGCCATCTCATTGTGCTGGCACCGCTTTTGCGGTTGGCTTTTTGGCTGCTGCAGCCCCAACCCGCAAACGTCGGTCAGAGAGCGAGAGACACCCACCCAAGGCCATCAGGATCGCGCCACCCCAGATCCAATTGGCAAAGGGTTTGACGTAGACGCGCACCGCCCAGCCGCCGCCCTCTTGCGGATCACCAATCACGACATAAAGGTCGCGCAGAATGCCGTTGGCAATTGCGGCCTCTGTTGTGGGCATATTGGCCACCTGGTAGAACCGCTTTTCCGGTTCCAGCGTTGTCACTTCGCGGGTGCCGCGCCAGATTGAGATCTCGGCCAGCGTGGTCAGGTAGTTTGGCCCTCTTTCTTGGCGCACATTATCAAGCTGAAAGCTGAATTGCCCCACATCCCAGCGGTCGCCCACCTCCGCAACGCGGATGTCTTCCTTTTGCCAGGCCAGCATCGCGGCAATCCCAAAAATCGTGACACCCATACCGATATGGGCGGTCGCCTTGCCCCAATCCGCGCGCGGCAGACGGCGCATACGGCGCAAACGGTCCGCCAGTCCTTCGCGCCCGCTGCGCATCCAAAGATCAGCAACAGCACCGCCAACCACCCAGACACCAAGCGCCACCCCGATGGGGCCAAGGGCAGAGTTGCCGCTTTGGATCGCATAAGCCAGCCCCGCCAATGCCACAGCAAGGATCAACCACCCCAGCAAAGGCTTTGCCGCGCGGCCCAGCGTCCCGCGCTTCCAGGCCAGGATCGAACCCAGCGGCAGGACAATCGCCAGCGCCACCATGAAGGGTGTAAAAGCTGCGTCAAAAAATGGGGGTCCAACCGACAGGGTCCGGTCAAAAAGCAGCTCGGCCACCAAAGGCCAGATCGTGCCGATGAACACCACAAAGCTGCTGACAGCCAGCAGAATATTGTTCAGGATCAGTGCGCTTTCCCGGCTCACGGTCGAAAAGACACCTTTGGATTCCATCGCTCCTGCCCGGACGGCAAAGAGCGTCAGTGCGCCGCCAAGGAAGATCGCCAGAATGATCAGGATCAGCATGCCCCGCTCTGGGTCATTGGCAAAGGCATGAACCGAGGTCAGCACACCCGAGCGCACAATAAACGCCCCCAGCAGCGAAAATCCGAAGGCCAGAATGGCTAGCAGGATCGTCCAGCTTTTCAACGCCTCGCGCTTTTCCACCACAATGGCCGAATGCAGCAAGGCAGCAGCGATGAGCCACGGCATGAAGGACGCGTTTTCAACCGGGTCCCAGAACCAGAAACCGCCCCAACCCAGCTCATAATAGGCCCACCAGGACCCCAGCGCGATACCAACGGTCAGGAACATCCAGGCCGCAAGTGTCCACGGGCGCACCCAACGGCCCCAGGCCGCATCAACCCGTCCCTCGATCAGGGCCGCGACAGCAAAGGAAAACGACATGCTCAAGCCGACATAGCCAAGGTAAAGGAATGGTGGGTGAAAGGCCAAACCCGGGTCCTGCAACAGTGGGTTCAGGTCGCGCCCGTTCAAGGGGGGGACTTCAAGGCGCAGGAAGGGGTTGGAGGTGAAGATCACAAAGGCAAAAAAAGCAACTGCGATAGCCGCCTGCACCGCCAGAACCCGCGCCCGCAACCGTGCGGGCAACCCATCACCGAACCATGCGGCAAGGGCCCCGAACAGTGTCAGGATCAGTACCCAGAGCAGCATAGAGCCCTCGTGGTTCCCCCAAACACCCGTGATCTTGTAGATCATCGGCTTGTCGGTATGGGAATTAAGGTACACCAGTTGTAGCGAGAAATCAGAGGTAACAAAGCCCCAGGTCAGCACCGCAAAGGCAAAACCCGTCAGCAGAAACTGCACAGTGGCCGCAGGTTCGGCCACGGCCATCCAGCCTGCATTGCCCCGATGCGCACCAACCAAAGGCACGATCATCTGCACAATCGCAACGCCAAACGCCAGAATCAGTGCAAAATGTCCAAGTTCGATCAACATAGGGCAATGCATACCGCAAACCCTGACCGGACAACATAGAGGGCGGGTCACTTTTGAGGGCGCAATTGCCGCACCTCAAACGATGGCAAGCCCACCTTGCATCACATAAGTCACCCCCGCCATCAGCAGCCCGCCAATGATCAGCCGCACCAGCCACTTCAGCGTGTCCTCAATCGCGCTCAGGCGGTCAGAGACATTCAACCGATGCACCTCATCGACGGCATTGCGTGTCTCAAGCGCGCCGATCCGTCGGGTCAGCTGATCAATGCGATCACCCTCCATGGCGGGCCAGCCATTCCTGTAAGGCCGGGTTCTGCAGTGCAGGTGTTTCTGACGCAGAGCTGGGCTTTGTGACGGCAAGGCTCATCGCGACAGCGCGTTGAAAATCCTGCGCTTTCGCCTGATGCCGTGCACCGAAGTAAAAGCTCACAATGGCTCCCATCAGCCACCACAATGGCTCTGGCACCAAGGCCAGCCCCTGCATGCCTGCGGCAAAGCGGTCAGGGTCAATCATCGCCATGACAAACAGCCAGATCGTACCAAGCGCCAGTGCTGGGCGCGGCAAACGGTTCAGCGCATCAACCAAACGGTCAAACAAACCCCGCCGGGGATGCACGAATTCGGCTGCAAACTGTTGCAGACTGCGGGCCTTGGCGTCGGCCGCACGCACGGCCTCATTCTCGGCATTCTCGCGAAACACTTGCGCCGTTTCAGCCACGACATTGCGCCCGTCGCCAAACAGAAAGCTCATCAAACCAGAGATCAAACCCATTGTGCTGTCCTTTCGCGGTGCTGTGCGTCGGTCAGGTGAAAGCGGGGTGCGATGAACTCCTCGGCGCGGATGATCCAGCCCCCCTTGCCGCCATCCCGGCGACGTGCGTATTTGCGACTTTGGGTGCGATTGTCGGCAAGACCGTAGTAATAATTGCGCCGCGCGATGCCGTAAGCATCAACCAGATGGTCTGGTGCGGCCTCAAGGGCCTGTTTGGCTGCATTGATCGTCTGCGGCCCGATCACACCATCAACCGTCACCGATATCCGCATTTCGACAAACAGGCGTTGCAGGACCTTCACCGCATTCGCACCGGCGTTGACATACATATCAAAGACTGTCGCTTGCAGCGTTTGCGGCAATTGGTCGATCTTCGGGCGGCGAAAATAATGTTCCACAAAGATTGAGACAGCATGGGCACGGGTCAGCACCCGCACATCATCACTGTCAATGTTGCCATCCCCATCCAGATCCAGGCCAAGGCGGCGCATTGTATGAATGGTAACACCGTATTTCGTGGCCCCGCCGGGATCATCGGGATCGTTCACATAGCCGCCTTCGCGGGCGACGATATCTTGCGCGATTTGAGTGACTGTTTGCATCCTTGCCCCTTCCGTCAGATCGGGGGCAAAGGTGCAGCTTAATCGTTAATTGGTGACGACAGCACCGTCCGGGCCAACGTAGGTACCCTGTTCCTTGAGTGCGTCAATCACCTCTGACGGCATGTATGTTTCATCGTGTTTTGCAAGAATTTCAACAGCTTCAAAGCGACCGTTGACGTAATTTCCCTGCGCCACCATGCCCTGACCTTCCTCAAAAAGATCAGGAAGGATGCCGGTGTAGACAACCGGCACGACAGCACCGCCATCGGTCACTGAAAAACTGACCTGCTCACCCTGGCCACGTACCAGTGACCCGTCTTGCACCAGCCCGCCGATGCGGAAGCGTTCGTTGGGCGGCGGCGGCGCTTCGACCACTTCCGATGGCGAGCGGAAGAACTGAAAGCTGTCGTCCGGCAGGAACCACAAAAGCACCAGGACAAGCGCAATGCTGACCCCCGCCATGGAAATCACCTGGATGCGGCGACGCTTCTTGAGGCTTTTGAGCCCCCCGCTCATGGGAAGACCGGGGCCAGCATCAGCCCCTCCGTCTCGGTCAGGCCCAGCATCAGGTTGGCGTTCTGCAAGGCTTGACCTGACGACCCTTTGGTCAAGTTATCCAGGGCCGCAATCACAATCGCCCGGCCCGGCACACGGTCCGCGACCACACCGATATGGCAGAAATTCGATGCACGCACATGTTTCATTGATGGCGTTTGTCCCATTGGCAGCACCTCTATAAACGGCTCGGCCGCATACGCGGCGTTCAGCGTATCATATATGGCCTGCGCATCGCCCTGCACATAGGTGGTGGCCAAAATGCCGCGGTTGGCGGGGATCAGATGCGGGGTGAACTGCACTTGGACGGGCCGCCCGGCAATGGCCGAGAATTCCTGATCGAACTCTCCCAGATGCCGGTGGGTGCCACCAACGGCATAGCCATGCGCCCCTTCTGACAGTTCCGCGTGCAACAGATTCTCCTTCAGGCTGCGCCCTGCACCCGACACTGCCGCCTTCAGATCAATGATGATATGATCCAGATCAATCACGCCCGCTTCAATCAACGGACGCAGTGCGTATTGCCCGGTCGCCGCATTGCAGCCCGTGCCAGCGACCAAACGCGCTAGCTTGATCTGTTCACGATAGAATTCGGTCAGGCCGTACACGGCCTCGCCCTGCATTTCGGTCGCTGCGTGACCTTTGCCATACCATTTTTCATAGTCAGCCGGGTCGCGCAGCCGGAAATCTGCGGACAGATCCACAATTTTCAGTGTCTTGGGTAGTTGCGAAATCACCGCCTGCGATGTGGCGTGTGGCAAGGCACAGAACACCAGATCAACGCCGGAAAGGTCCATATCTTCAATGGTAGTCAGCACAGGCAGGTCCAGATGGCGCAGATGCGGAAACACATCGGCCATGGCCATGCCTGCTTTGGAATTGCCCGACAGGCCAGTGATGTTCAGGCGCGGGTGCGTTGCGATCAGGCGCACAAGTTCGGCACCGGTGTAACCAGAAGCGCCAAGAATGGCGACGTTGTAGGTCATGTCTTTATCCCTTGGGATGGAATGTCTTGGTATTGGGTTTATGCAGCGTCAAAGGTGATCTGTCGTCGCAAAAACTGTGTCGCGCGGCTGGACACTTGTGCAGGGTCCCCCGTCGTCAGGAAGGCGGACGCAGTGCCCGGCCCGACCATATCGGGCCGCCGCTCAAGATAGTCGGCAAGGCTCTCGGCCACCAATTCGGCCTGACTAAAGACCTTCACATCCGGCCCAAGCGCCTTTTGAAACGCCTGCGCCATCAGCGGATAATGCGTGCAGCCCAGAACGGCGGCATCCGGCTCCGGCATCTTGCGCTTCAGCGCGTCGACATGGCTGTTCACCAAGGCCTCTGCAAGGATCATATCGCCCTCTTCGATGGCATCCACGACGCCGCCACAGGCTTGCGCTTCAACATCCACACCGATTGCCCGAAACGCCAGCTCCCGCTGAAACGCGCGGCTGGAAACAGTCGCAGGTGTCGCGAAAAGCGCCACATGTTTCGTCTTCACCTCGCGGGGGGGTGAATTGTCGCCCCACTGCCGTTCAGTCAAGGCTTCGATCAGGGGCACAAAAACACCCAGCACGCGCTTGCCTTCAGGCACCCAACCTTCCTGCATCCGGCGCAGCGCGGCGGCAGAGGCGGTGTTGCAGGCGAGGATCACCAGATCGCAGCCAGCATCAAACAGGCGCTGAGTTGCACCCGTCGTCAGGTTGTAAATATCGTCCGGGGTCCGCACGCCATAGGGCGCATTTGCGCTGTCGCCGAGGTAAACCAGCGGCAGATCAGGCAGGCGCTTGGCCACCGCGTCCAACACCGTCAGACCACCCAGTCCGCTATCGAATATGCCTACCGCCATTGCCTCGCGCCTTGTATTTCGCTTCGAACTCATACCCGATGTGGTTTGCATCAACCGGGTTTGGGCTCAATTCATACGTGGCTTTGCGCAGGAAATCCATGCACCCTTTGGGGTCTTTTTTATAGAGATCGAGATCGGCCATGGGGATCGGCGCGCCAACCACAATCCGCACGGGTTTGTTGATCCTGGCCTTGAACTCGCGAATGAACATGCCCGTGCGCAGGGTGCTGTGCAGATGGCTGGCCAATTGGAACAGGCGGCTGTTGCACCCCTCAAAATAGATCGGGACGACAGTTGCGCCGGATTTGGCAATCATCTTGGCGGTGAACGTCCGCCATTTGGGGTCCATCGGCTCTGAAAATGGTGTGGCTGATGTGGACACGGTGCCGCCGGGAAAGATACCTATCGCCCCACCTTGTTTGAGGTAGTCAACAGCGGCCTTGCGCGTCTCAAGGTTCAGTTTTGCGGCCTCTTTGGTTTCATCAAAAGAGATCGGCAGGATGACCCTTTCCAGATCCGGCGCGCGGCGAAAGATGCGATGCGCCAGCACGCGAAAGTCGCCGGAGCGGCGTTCTGACAGGATGCGCCCCATCATCAGGCCGTCCAGAATACCGTAAGGGTGGTTTGAAACCACGATTAGAGGGCCGGTGCGCGGGATGCTATCGAGAGAGCCACCGATCACATCAAGATCGATATTGTAACGCTTTGATATCACCTGCCAAAATCCCTGACCGGCGGCAACGTCAGCGTCATAGCCCTTGGCCGTACGGATCAACCGCAACCGTCCGGTTGCATTCTCCATGACACGGATCATCGCCCGCCCGCCGCGCCCCTTCGCCGCGGTCGCATAGGTGATATCGCGGGCAACTTGCCTGTCGCTCTCCGTGACGTTGTAGGTGCGTTTCTTCTTCACAGGGGCTGGCTGTCACAGAATTACGACAGTGTCATGACTATTCCGCAGCTTGCTGCATCGGCTGTGCGCGCAGCACCGCCAATAGCTCCTCGCGTCGTTTTGCCGCCTTGCGGGCGTTTGCCTCTTTCACCGGCCCAAAACCACGAATGTCCAAGGGCAACCGGGCCAGCGCAATCGCCGCCTCGCGGGTATCAGGGCGCAGAATTTGCAGAACCTCACGCATGTCTGCCTCATATTCCCTGATCAAGGCGCGCTCCATCCTGCGTTCGGCTGTATGTCCGAAAGGATCAAAGGGCGTGCCCCGCAGCCATTTCAGCCGGGCCAATTTCGGGAAAGCCCACGCCATCCACGCCCCATATGCCTTTTTGACCGGACGCCCATCGGCACCCGTTTTTGTCAGCATCGGCGGGGCCAGATGGTAGGTCAGCTTCAAATCACCGTCGAATTCTGCTGCCGCCTTCTCTTTGGTCTCGGTCAGCAGGCGCGCAACCTCATATTCGTCCTTATAGGCAAGCAACTTGTGATAGCCCTCCGCCACGGCCTCTTGCAACGGTGCATCCTGAAACTGTTCGACAAGGCGGTGATAGCGTTTGGCCAGACGTTTGCCCTGATAGCCCACAAGTTTTTCTGCCCGGTAGGCGATTTTTTCATCCAGCGTCTTTGGCAATGCAACGACTTTGGGCGTCAAGATCGCTGCAGCGTCTTCCGGGTGCAGATAAGCCCAGCGCCCCAATTCAAACGCGCGGATATTGCGATTGATGGCCGCACCATTCAGTTCAATCGCGCCAAGGATCGCCTCATAACTGATTGGAATTGCGCCCATTTGCCATGCAGCGCCAAAAATCATCATGTTGGAATAGATACTGTCACCTAAAAGCGCTTTGGCCAGGTCAGAGGCATCAAACATAGTCAGCCCCTCTGCCAGGCGCGCCTCTAGCGACAGCTGTAGCTGATCAACGGGCAGTTTGAAGTTGGTATTGCGAGTAAATTCGCCGGTGATGATCTCGTGACTGTTCACCACCCCCTTGGTGCGTCCGGTTTTCATCAGCCCCAGGGTTTTGGCGCCCGCCGAGACCACCAGATCACCACCGATCAGCGCATCACACTCCCCTGTCGCCACACGGATCGCACTAATGTCTTCCGGTGTGTTGGCAATGCGGCAGTGAATGTGGACAGCGCCCCCTTTCTGGGCGAGGCCTGCCATCTCCATCATACCGGCGCCCTTGCCGTCCATATGGGCGGCCATGGCCATGACGGCACCAATAGTCACAACCCCAGTGCCGCCAACCCCGGTGATCACGACGTTATGAGTGCCGGTGATCGTGGGCAGCTCTGGTTCGGGCAAGTCCGGCAGATCAATCTCTGCCGTGGCTTCTTTGCGGATTTGTGCGCCCGCAACGGTCACAAATGACGGGCAGAACCCGTTGACGCAGGAAAAGTCCTTGTTGCAGGAGGACTGATCAATCGCCCGCTTACGCCCCAGTTCCGTTTCGACCGGCACGATAGACACACAATTTGATTGCACGCCGCAATCGCCACACCCCTCGCAAACGTCAGTGTTGATGAACACGCGCTTGTCCGGGTCGGGAAACTGGCCACGCTTGCGACGCCGGCGCTTTTCAGCAGCGCAGGTCTGCACATACACAATGACTGATACGCCCTTGTATTCGCTAAATTTCTCCTGCACAGCGGGCATTTCCGAGCGTTCATTGACGTCAAGCCCCTTAGGAAACAGGTCCAGGTCAATATCTTCTTTTTCATCATAGACCAAAGCGATGTTGCGCACGCCCATGGCCTGCAATTCGCGGCAAATCTGATCTGCTTTCAGATCACCATCATTCTGTTGGCCACCCGTCATGGCGACAGCATCATTGTACAGAATTTTGTAGGTGATGTTCGTCCCCGCCAACATCGCAAAGCGGATCGCCTGCACGCCAGAGTGATTATAGGTCCCGTCGCCAAGGTTCTGGAAAACGTGCTCGCGGGTTGAAAATGGCGCTTCGCCAACCCAGTTTGCGCCCTCGCCGCCCATCTGGGTAAAGCCAACCGTGTCGCGCTCCATCCATTGCACCATGTAGTGGCAGCCGATACCGGCATAGGCCCGCGATCCTTCGGGGAGTCTGGTCGAGGAATTATGCGGACAGCCTGAACAGAAATGGGGCAACCGGGCCGCGATTTCCGGCGCGTTGTCGGCGCGACGCGTTTCTGACAGTTGCGCCAGACCTGCGCTGATCCCGTCAGAACCACAGCCCTCTTCCATCAGAATACCACCCAATTGTTCGGCAATCACAATCGGGTTCAGGGCGGCTTTGGTCTGGAAAATCTCTTCGCGACGCCCTTCGGAATGCTCATCACCTTTGTGCCAGCCGTACACACGGCGGCCGCGGCGGTCATCAAACAGCGCCTCTTTGACCTGAACCTCAATGAGCTTGCGCTTTTCCTCAACAACAACAATCAGATCAAGGCCTTCGGCCCACTCATGGAATGACGCCATATCCAGCGGCCAAACCTGCCCAATCTTATAGGTCGTGATCCCAAGACGCTCTGCCTCAGTTTCATCGATGTTCAGCAGTGACAGCGCGTGCTGCAAGTCCAGCCAGTTCTTGCCCGCCGCCACAAAGCCTATCTTTGCCCCCGGTTTGCCCCATTTCCGCTGGTCCATCTTATTGGCACGGCTGAATGCCTCGGCAGCAAAGCGTTTATAGTCAATCATCCGCTCCTCTTGCAGCTGCGGCGTATCGACCAAACGAATACTCAGCCAGCCCTCGGGCAGGTCAAGTTCAGGGCGCACGAACGACAACCGATGCGGATCACCATCCACCACAGAGGTCACTTCAATCGTGTCCTTCATGGTCTTCAGGCCAACCCAGACGCCCGCATACCGCGACAGTTCCCAGGCATAGAGTCCGTAATCGAGGATTTCCTGCACGCCTGCTGGTGAGACGATTGGCATATAGCAGTCAATCATCGCCCAGTCGGACTGATGCAGCGTGGTCGAGCTTTCGCCAGTATGATCATCGCCCATCGCCATGATCACGCCGCCATTGGGGGACGTACCTGCCATATTAGCGTGGCGCATCACATCACCAGAGCGATCCACACCGGGGCCTTTGCCATACCACAGGCCAAAGACACCGTCGTGCTTGCCCTCGCCACGCAGTTCCGCTTGCTGACTGCCCCAAAGGGCCGTGGCCGCCAAATCTTCGTTCAACCCGGTTTGAAAGGTAATCTGCGCAGGTTCCAGCACATTTCGCGCGCGGGTCATCTGCAGATCAACGGCACCCAGCGGCGATCCGCGATAGCCTGTGCAGTAGCCTGCAGTGTCCAGCCCTGCCTTTGCATCACGGGCACGTTGCATCAGCATCAGCCGGACCAGCGCCTGTGTGCCATTCAGCAGAATCTGCGACTTTGACAAGTCATAGCGATCATTCAGCGATACATCCTGATGGCTCATTTCGCACCTCCCCGCGCGTCAAATATTTGCACCAACTATAGGTCAAAATTGCTGACCTACAAAGTGGAAAATAATCGCTAAGGGTGTTTGCATCGAAACGGGTTAAGCGCGTAATGTTCTACCAATTCGAGCAGCAAAATGATTGGGCAAGGGGCAAAATGGACTGGGACAAGCTAAGAATCTTCCACGCAGTGGCCGATGCTGGCTCGCTCACACATGCGGGTGATGCGCTGCATCTGTCGCAATCCGCTGTCAGCCGCCAGATCAGAGCGCTCGAAGAATCACTGAACACCACCCTTTTTCACCGCCATGCGCGCGGCTTGATTCTGACCGAACAGGGTGAATTGTTGTTCGACGCGACCCGCAGCATGAACAAACGGCTCGAGGCCGCCGCCGCACGTATCCGCGACAGCGAAGAAGAAGTCTTTGGGGAATTGCGGATCACCACGACAATAGGGTTCGGCACGCTCTGGCTCGCGCCGCGTCTGCCCAAGCTTTATGAACAATACCCCGACCTCAAGATCGACCTGATGCTGGAAGAGCGCGTACTTGATCTGCCCATGCGCGAGGCTGACGTCGCAATCCGCATGAAGGAACCCAGCCAGGCGGACCTGATCCGCAAGCGGCTGATGTCCGTGCGTATGCGTCTTTATGCGACGAGTGCCTATCTCAAACGGCATGGCACGCCAGAAAGAGTGGAAGAACTCGGCAAGCATCGGTTGCTCTGCCAAAGCCTGAATTCCATTCAGGTGGCCGCAGGTGCAACGCTTGTCCAGCACCTGATGACCTATGACATTCCCAGTGTCTTCACGGTCAACAACTACTTTGGCGTCCTCCAGGGGGTGCTGAATAACATCGGGATCGGCGTGCTGCCTGACTATGTGACTGAGGATTTCCCCGATCTGGTGCGCGTGCTGCCTGATCTGGAAAGCGCTGAAGTGCCCGTGTTTCTGGCCTATCCAGAAGAACTACGGCAATCCAAACGGATCGGCGCCTTCCGCGATTTCGTCCAAGAGGAGATATTCGCCCACCGTCGCAAAATCCGCGAGGCGCAGGCAGCATCGTGACGCAGCCATGCGCTCAGAGCATAGCGGCTTTGCGAAGAATGATCTCCTATTCTTCTTGAACGGTTAAATATTGCGCACTATCTGAAGTCTCGAAGGCGATGATGCTTCGCGCTCATCCTCTTCACCTCCCTGTTGGACTTGCCGGGCCCTGCGCCCGGCATTTTTTTTGCCACCAAGGCCGCGCACTGGACCTGGTGTTGCATATGATCACGCAACAGGCCGAACGCGATAGACGGGCAATTGCGACTGTCACGAAACCGTAATCGTCTATTGCGGCTTTATCCCTCCGTCCTGCCCCGCTATGACACCCCCAAGATTTCTGGGGACTGCCATGACCGAACCAACCATCACCGAAGACCTGATCGCCGCGCATGGGCTGTCGGCCGACGAATACCAGCGCATTCTTGAGATTATCGGGCGCATACCGAGTTTCACCGAATTGGGCATCTTTTCAGCGATGTGGAACGAACATTGTTCCTATAAATCTTCCAAGAAGTGGTTGCGCACCCTGCCTACGGAAGGGCCCCAGGTCATTTGCGGCCCCGGTGAAAACGCAGGCGTTGTCGACATCGGTGACGGTCAGGCGGTGGTCTTCAAGATGGAAAGCCACAATCACCCCTCGTACATTGAACCCTACCAAGGTGCGGCAACAGGCGTCGGCGGCATCCTGCGCGACGTCTTTACGATGGGCGCGCGTCCGATTGCAGCGATGAACTCGCTTAGCTTTGGTGAACCTTCGCACCCCAAAACCAAGCAGCTGGTCAATGGTGTCGTGGCGGGTGTTGGCGGATACGGAAATTGCTTTGGGGTGCCAACAGTTGGCGGCGAGGTCCGCTTTGACCCTGCCTATAACGGCAACTGCCTTGTGAACGCCTTTGCCGCCGGCCTCGCTGACTCAGATAAAATCTTTTACTCGGCCGCCTCCGGTATTGGTATGCCCGTTGTCTATCTTGGCGCAAAAACCGGCCGTGACGGCGTTGGTGGCGCAACCATGGCCTCGGCCGAATTTGACGATAGCATCGAGGAAAAACGCCCCACCGTGCAGGTCGGCGACCCCTTCACCGAAAAACGCCTGATGGAAGCAACGCTTGAACTGATGGCAACGGGTGCTGTGATCTCGATCCAGGATATGGGTGCTGCTGGCCTCACCTGCTCTGCAGTGGAAATGGGCGACAAAGGCGGGCTTGGGGTCAAACTGAACCTTAACGCCGTGCCTCAGCGCGAAGAGAATATGACCGCCTATGAGATGATGCTGTCTGAATCCCAGGAGCGCATGTTGATGGTGCTTAAGCCAGAGCTTGAGGCCGAAGCCCGCGCCGTGTTCGAAAAATGGGATCTTGATTTCGCGATCGTGGGTGAAACCATCGCCGAAGACCGTTTCATCGTTGAACATAACGGCACGGTCATGGCTGACCTGCCACTGGCTACGCTCTCTGGCTCGGCCCCGGAATATGACCGCCCGTGGGTGCCGACCCCTGCCCCTGCGCCGCTTGACGATGTGGTCGGTGTGCATGCAATTGACGGCCTCAAGGCGCTGATCAGCAGCCCGAACTACGCCGGCAAACAATGGGTCTATGAACAATATGACCAGCAGGTCATGGGTGATACCGCCCGCACACCCGGTGCAGGCGCTGGCATCGTGCGCGTGCATGGCACGGAAAAGGCGCTGGCTTTCACCAGCGACGTGACCCCACGCTATGTCAAAGCCAACCCGGTTGAGGGGGGCAAGCAGGCGGTGGCCGAGGCTTACCGCAACCTCACATCTGTCGGGGCGACGCCGCTGGCGACAACCGACAACATGAACTTTGGCAATCCTGAAAAACCTGAAATCATGGGGCAGTTCGTCGGCGCCATCCAAGGGATCGGTGAAGCGGTCAGCGCCCTTGATATGCCGATCGTTTCGGGCAATGTATCCCTTTACAATGAAACAGACGGCACAGGCATCCTGCCCACGCCAACCATCGGGGCGGTTGGCTTAATTGCCCATCCCGATCACATGATCACAGGTCAAATCCGTGACGGCCATGTGCTCTTGCTGCTGGGGGAAACGGCGGGGCACCTTGGGCAATCGGCCCTGCTGGCCGAGGTCTATGGCCGTGCCGAAGGCGACGCGCCACAGGTCAATTTGACGGTTGAGAAAGCGCATGGCGACTTCATCCGTGCCAATCACGCCCAGATCAAAGCCTGCACGGATCTGTCCGACGGTGGGCTGGCCCTTGCTGCGTTTGAGATGGCAGAGGCCGCCGATACCGGCATCACCCTGGATGTCGAGGACACACCAACCCTCTTTGGCGAAGATCAGGGGCGCTATCTGATTGGCTGCAACTTTGATCAGGCCGAGGCCTTGATGATCGCGGCCAGCAATGCCGGGGTCACACTGACCACTGTTGGCAAGGCCGGCGGCGAGGACGTCACCTTTGGCAGTCAAAGCGCCTCTTTGGCCGAACTTCGCCACATCTTCCGCACGTCATTTGAAAGCGCAGTTGCCTAGGCTTTCTATGTCTAGTCAAACTTTCGCCGAAGGCATCCCACTTGTCCGCGCACCCAAGCGCACCTAGTTTAAGTGCAACTGACCCAAAGGACCCGATCATGCCGATCACTGCCCATGAGATTGAAACCCTACTGCGCGACAGCTTCCCCGACGCACAAATCAACGTGCAGGGCGATGACGGCGCGCATTTTGCAGCAGAGGTGATCGACGAAAGCTTTCGCGGCAAAAACCGGGTGCAGCAACAGCGGGCCGTCTATGCAGCCCTCAAAGGTAAGATGGATGGGAACAACGGCGAACTGCACGCGTTGGCGCTGACGACCAAGGTGCCTGACTAAAGCAGATGGGCTACAATCTGATCATAGTGGGTATTCTTGTCCTGGTTATCGCGGCGTTCGTCGCACGTGTTTGGGGCCTTGTGCGACAGGAAACACATGATGACGAACGCGGGTCTACCCGGAAGTCAGGGTTCCATATAATCCATGCAGACTACTCCTCTGGGATGTCGGGGCACCAGACAACTTACAAAGTGCCCTGCGATCCACAGGAATACGCGCAGCTTTTCATTCCAAAAGAAACGGAAACCAAGAAATGACAGCCCAAGACCAAATCAAAGAAACCGTCACTAACAACGACGTCGTCCTTTTCATGAAGGGCACCAAGAGCATGCCGCAATGCGGTTTCTCGTCCCGCGTCGCTGGTGTGCTGAACTTCATGGGCGTTGATTTCAACGACGTGAACGTGCTGGCCGACGACGAAATCCGCCAAGGCATCAAGGATTATTCCGACTGGCCCACGATCCCGCAGCTTTATGTCAAAGGCGAATTTGTGGGTGGCTGCGATATCATTACCGAAATGACACTGTCAGGTGAGCTTGACACGTTGTTCAGCGAAAACGGCGTAGCCTACGACAAAGACGCCGCCGACAAGATCCGCGAAGCAAACGCCTAAAGTCCGCAATCAGCGGGTCTCGATCTGATCCGCGATCGCTTCGGTCTGTGCTGCAATCTCCGCCAGGGCCTCAGTGATTGATGCCGGCACTACCGGCACCTCAACCCGCTGTGGCTCCGGTACCGGGCGGGCTTGCAATTGCTCTACCGTCGCGCGCATTTCACCTGCTTCGACCTCCAGCTGGCGCACCTTGTCTTCCAGCCCTGCGGTTTTATCCGCCAGCATCAGCCCTGCCATCAGCAACATCCGTGCTTCGGCCAGGCGTCCTAACTGATCCGCCAGATGGGCGGCCTCTGCGTCCAGCATGCCCGCGGCAGATTGCAGAAAGTGCTCTTCGCCTTCCTGGCAGGCCACCTCAAAGGTGCGGCCCCCGATACTGATCTCAACCTGCGGCATTGGATGTCTCCTCGATCAGCGGCTTCAGCTCGGCCAGAATAGCGTCAATCTCGGCAGCATCAGCAGAACGCTGTGCCGCCAAGGCCTCGATTTCGGCGGCGACAGCGGCGTCATGCAGTTCAGGGGCCAGACCGGTTGTTACCGTCTCGCGCAATTGGGTATTCAGCGTGCGCAATTGCTGGTTTGAGGCCCGCAGTTGCTGCAATTCCTCGTCCAGTTTCAAAATCTGTGTCTGATAGGTCTCGATCCGTCCGGTCAGCTTGGCCACCTGCGTGTCCTGACGCTCCTGAAGCTGGGCAACACGGGCTTCCAACGCTGCATTGCTGGCGCGTTCGGCACTCAGAGCATCCTGCAGAATATCATCGCCATCGCCCTCTTGCCGGTCAAGCCCCTGCCTGATCCGTGCTAACGCCGCTGTAATGCGGCTCTCCAATGCACTGATATCACTCATTCACCGATCCTCTGTTGCGTCACACATAGTTTTCCGCGCGCTATGGCGGACCGAATCGTGCCGCTAACCCCAAGCGTATGCGATCCCCCGCCCCCCCGCAAACCAACGATGCCCACAATAAGAGGAACTTAGCCGTCATGCTTGAACTCCCTCTTGGGCCTGCTATGACGCTGTCGAGCCTAATGTTTCTCTTGCCAATAGGACCTGAACACCTTGGATATTGCAGCCCTGCGCACCGCCCACCCCGATCACTGGCAGAAAGCCACCGCAATCCGCACTCTGACGCTTGACGCGGTTGCGGCTGCAAACTCCGGCCACTCTGGCATGCCCATGGGCATGGCCGATGTGGCGACCGTCCTGTTTGAGAAGCACCTGAACTTTGATCCCAAAGCACCGCACTGGCCCGACCGCGACCGGTTTATCCTATCCGCCGGTCACGGCTCCATGCTGCTGTATTCCCTGATGTACCTGACCGGCTACGAAGACATGCCGCTGTCCGAGATCAAGAATTTCCGCCAATGGGGTGCCAAAACCGCTGGTCACCCTGAATTTGGCCATGCCCGCGGTATCGAGACGACAACAGGCCCGCTTGGTCAGGGTATTGCGAATGCGGTTGGCTTTGCCATTGCCGAAGAAATCCAGCGCGCCAACTGGGGCAAGAAAGTGATCAACCACCACACCTATGTAATGGCCGGTGACGGTTGTCTGATGGAGGGTGTCAGCCAGGAAGCAATTGCGCTGGCGGGGATGCAAAAGCTGTCCAACCTCATCGTCTTCTGGGACAATAACAACATCACCATCGATGGCACCGTTGACATCGCCGACATTACCGATCAGCCGATGCGCTTTAAAGCTTCCGGCTGGCATGTGCAGGAAATCGACGGGCACGATCCTGACGCTATCGATGCCGCGATAACAGCCGCCAAGAAGGCCGGCAAGCCATCCATGATTGCCTGCAAAACCCATATCGCATTGGGACACGCGGCGCAGGATACCTCGAAGGGTCACGGCGCGCTGACCAATGCAGACCAACTCAAAGCCGCGAAAGAGGCTTATGGCGCGCCCATGGGTGACTTTGAAGTTGCCGCGGACGTCAAATCCCAATGGGAGGCCATGGCCGCACGCGGCACGCAGGCCCATCAGGACTGGCAGGACCGGTTTGAAACGCTGTCCACCAACAAGCAAACCGATTTCAACCGGGCTTACGCAGGTGAACCGCCCAAGCGCCTGTCCGCCACAATCCGTGCCTTGAAGAAGCAGATTTCCGAAGGTGCGCCCAAGGTTGCAACCCGCAAGTCCTCAGAGATGACGCTGGAAGTTGTCAATCCGATCATGCGCGAAACCATTGGTGGTTCGGCTGATCTGACCGGGTCCAACAACACGCTGACCTCTGACATGGGGACATTCCACCCCGACAACCGTAAGGGCCGCTACATCTATTACGGGATCCGCGAACACGGCATGGCCGCGGCAATGAACGGTATGGCGCTGCATGGTGGGGCCCGGCCCTATGGCGGGACTTTCATGTGTTTCACGGACTATGCACGTGGCGCGATGCGTCTGTCTGCCCTGATGGGCCTGCCAACAACATATGTGATGACCCACGACAGCATCGGACTTGGCGAAGATGGCCCAACGCACCAGCCGGTTGAACACCTGGCAATGCTGCGTGCGACGCCAAACACGAACGTCTTCCGTCCTGCCGACACGGTTGAAACGGCAGAGGCCTGGGAAATCGCGCTGACATCGCAGAAAACACCCAGCGTTCTGGCACTGACCCGCCAAGGGGTGCCAACCGTGCGGACCGAACATAAAAACAAAAACATGGTGGCACAGGGTGCCTATGTGTTGGCCGATGCCGAAGGCAAGCGACAGGCGATTCTGATGGCCACCGGATCTGAGGTCAGTATCGCGATGCAAGCACGCGAGATGCTCCATGCTGAAGGGATCGGTACGCGCGTTGTCTCAATGCCATGTTGGGAACTTTTTGCGGCACAGGATGAACGCTATCGCAAGCGCGTCCTGCCCGGTGGCCCTGTGCGGGTCGCGATTGAGGCGGGTGTGCGCTTTGGCTGGGATCAATGGCTCTTTGGTGAGCGTGGCAAGCGCGAGAAATCAGATTTTGTTGGCATGCCGGGCTTTGGGGCTTCCGCCCCGGCTGATCGGCTATATGAAGAGTTCGGCATCACGGCAAAAGACACCGTTGCCAAGGTGAAATCCCTGATCAAGTAACCAGTGAAGGCATCGACGATGACATACCTCAAGGTCGGCGGCGCATTGGCCGCCCTCGGCATCGTGGTGTTGGTAAGCTGCGCAGAAGACGCGCAACCGCCGATCGCTGCAAAGACCGATGACGTTGATGCCTTTGCGACAACCCTGCTGAACGATATCCAGCCTGCATCCATCGCAGAGGGCCGCGAATACTGCGGCTACATCTTTGAGAGCGGGGCTGGCGGGCTGGCGGCAACAGCGCCCAGACGAGGCAGCGAAGACTACTGCGACCTGCCCGAACCCGATGACAGCGTCATCGCTTCGTACCACACGCACGGCGGGTATTCAGAAGATTACGACAACGAAGTCCCTTCGACAGATGACGTCATGGGTGACTTCGACGCCGGGATCGACGGCTACATCGGCACCCCTGGTGGACGTGTTTGGCTGGTGGACTACGACGCCCAGATCGCCCGGCAGCTTTGCAGTGAGATGTGTATTACATCTGACCCGAAGAATGATCCCGGGGACGCGGGTTTCGTGCCGCAGAGCTTTACACTGGACGAACTTCGCGCACGATTCGAATAGATGTATGAGGCGACCCTCATGCTATGTTTGCGATAACAACGCGATCCGGATCATACGGTGTTACCGCTAACGCCCCGTGTTAACGGTAACATATTGGTGTGAAACGCTTTTTTTCTTCCTCACTCCCCCCCTACACCCTATACTCTGAAGAATAGCAATTGCAGCCCAAGGATATCCTATGACGGTCACAATCGGAATCAATGGCTTTGGCCGCATCGGCCGCTGCACGCTGGCACATATCACAGAGGCCGCACGCAACGATGTTCAGGTGGTCAAGATCAACGCAACCGGCCCGATTGAGACAAACGCCCATCTGCTAAAGTACGACAGCGTGCACGGCCGCTTTGGGAGCCCGATCACAGTGAAGGGCAACACAATGGACTTGGGGCGCGGCCCGATTGACGTGATGTCCACCTATGATCCAAACGAGTTGGACTGGGATGGCGTTGATGTCGTCTTGGAATGCACCGGCAAATTCAACGATGGGCAAAAGGCCGATGTGCATCTGACACGTGGCGCAAAAAAGGTTCTGATCTCTGCCCCCGCCAAAAACGTGGACCGTACGGTCGTCTACGGTGTCAACCACCGCGCATTGGATGCGGCAGACCGGATGGTGTCCAACGGATCCTGCACCACCAATTGCCTTGCCCCGCTTGCCAAAGTGCTGAACGACGCCATTGGGATTGAACGCGGGATCATGACGACGATCCACAGCTATACCGGCGACCAGCCAACACTGGATCGCCGCCATAGTGACCTCTACCGCGCACGCGCGGCCGCCATGGCAATGATCCCCACCTCCACCGGGGCCGCAAAGGCACTGGGTCAGGTGCTCCCGGAACTGGACGGCAAACTGGACGGCACCGCAATGCGCGTACCCACGCCAAACGTCAGTGCCGTCGATCTGACCTTTGAGGCCGGCAAGTCAGTGACAGTCTCCGATGTGAACGCCATCGTGTCAGAAGCCGTTGCAGGCTATATGGGTATGGTGATGTCATATGATGACGAGGCGAAAGTCAGCATCGATTTCAACCACACCACCGAAAGCAGCATCTTTGCCCCTGACCAGACCAAGGTGGTTGGTGGCAAGACAGTGCGTGTGCTTGCCTGGTATGACAATGAATGGGGCTTTTCAGCACGCATGGCAGATGTTGCAGCGACCATGGGGCGATTGCACTAAGCGCGGCCACAAATCCTCTCAGAGGATTTGGCCCAGACTTTCGATGAAAGTCTGCTGACCTTTGCCATTTGCGCAGCAGAGCGTTAGACCAATCAACATGACCAATACCATTGCCATTTGGCTGGGCCTCATCATCACGGCCCTGCTCGCCACGGACTATGTCCTGTATGATTGGGCCAACACGCTCTTTCTGTTGCGCAAATTCATGGAATTGATCGAATGGCTGGCTTTCTGGCGCTAGGCGGTGTTGACCTTTGCGCGGAAATGGCAATGTTAGCGCCAACATTGACCCATTGAGGAGAAAGCGATCATGGCCGTCAAAGTAGCTATTAATGGATTTGGCCGCATCGGCCGTAACGTGCTACGCGCGATCATCGAAAGCGGCCGCACCGATATCGAGGTGGTTGCGATCAACGACCTCGGCCCAGTTGAAACAAACGCTCACCTGCTGCGCTTTGACAGCGTGCATGGACGGTTTCCCGCCACCGTGACGACAACAGAAACCACCATTGACGTGGGGCGTGGCCCGATGGAGGTCACCGCGATCCGCAACCCCGCCGACCTGCCATGGGGGCATGTGGATGTTGTGCTGGAATGCACCGGTATCTTTACCAGCAAAGAGGCCTGCCAGGCACACCTTGATAACGGTGCAAGCCGCGTGCTGATCTCAGCCCCCGGCAAGGGTGCCGATAAGACGATTGTCTACGGTGTGAACCATGATTTGCTGACCAAAGATGATATCGTCGTCTCCAATGCCTCATGCACAACCAACTGCCTTGCGCCTGTGGCCAAGGTCCTGAACGACGCCCTTGGTATTAATAAAGGTTTCATGACGACGGTGCACAGCTATACCGGCGACCAACCGACGCTGGACACATTGCACAGGGACCTCTACCGCGCCCGTGCCGCAGCCTTGTCAATGATCCCGACCTCCACCGGTGCGGCCAAAGCCGTGGGCCTGGTCCTGCCAGAGCTGAACGGCATCCTGGACGGGGTCGCGATCCGCGTACCCACACCCAACGTGTCCTGCGTCGACCTGACATTCGAATCCAAGCGGCCGACAACGGTGGAGGAAGTGAACAACGCGATCATCAGCGCGGCCGACGGTCCACTGAAAGGTGTGTTGGGCTATACGGACCTGCCGATGGTCAGCACCGACTTCAACCACGATCCGCATTCGTCAATCTTCCATCTGGATCAAACCAAGGTGCTGGATGGCAATATGGTGCGCATTCTGACCTGGTATGACAACGAATGGGGTTTCTCCAACCGCATGGGTGATACCGCCGTCGCAGTGGGCAAACTTATCTGAACGTACTCAACATGTTAACCTGCTCTAGCCGGCTCCTTCAGGGGCCGGCTATTTGTGCAAACCACCAAACCGGCCATGCGTTTTCAAAAGGGTGCGGCTTTGTCATTCCTGCACCTCGGCCAGAAACTGATCAATCCGCGCTGCGTACCCCGCCTGCCCGGCAAGGTTGTTATGCGTGGCCCCCTCAACCGCATGAAACGTGACCGCCAGCCCC
Source organism: uncultured Alphaproteobacteria bacterium (assembly GCA_929200255.1). Taxonomy (GTDB): domain Bacteria; phylum Pseudomonadota; class Alphaproteobacteria; order Rhodobacterales; family Rhodobacteraceae; genus Yoonia. The sequence continues at coordinate 106,080 of CAKMYZ010000006.1, forward strand.
GCCGCCTGCATCACGTCGCGCAACCGGGCGCCATTGGATATTGGGATCAGCTGATCGGCCGTCCCGTGCTGGATCAAAACGGGTGCTGTAAGGTCAGAGATCAAAGCCGCGGAATCCCATCGCTGGACACCCGGCATATAGCATGCAGGCAACCAAGAGGCCTTGGTCATCAGCGTGCACATCTTCACAAACGGCGCATCAAGCAGGACCGCATCAACGGGGCGTGCTGCGGCCACATGCAGAGCCAGCCCGGTGCCCATCGAATAGCCATGCACCACAATCGGCCCCGTGTGTCGGGCCGCCAGCCAGTCGTATGCGGCCAGTGCATCGGCTTTCAGCCCCACCTCTGACGGGGTGCCAGGGATACCGCCGCCGCCGGGATACTCCATCGCCGCTATCGGGCGCCCTGTCCGTTCATGGGCCTCCAGCGTATAGGTGAAATAAGCCAGCGCCCCACCATTCCCCATGAAAAACAAAACCGCTGTCGCGTCGCCCCCATCACGCCAGGCCATTGCGACCTTTCGGTCGGTCACAACCTCTTGGGCATAGCGGGGGTTTTCAAAGGGGTCCGCACCAAAGGGATAGATGAACTGCGGATGGGCAAAAACCATCGCTATTGCATAAAGCAGATAAGTGCCAATCAGCATCCAGAGCCAGTTCACACGCCAAAGCGCTCCAGCAAGGCGGTATTCACCGAAGGCGACACAAATTTGGACACATCACCGCCAAGCCGCGCGATTTCCTTGACCAGCTTTGATGCAATCGCCTGATGCTGTGCTTCGGCCATCAGAAATACCGTCTCGATACGATCATCTAACACGCGGTTCATGCCAACCATCTGATATTCGTACTCAAAATCGGCAACAGCACGCAAACCGCGAATGATCACACTCGCCCCTACATCGCGCGCGCAATCGATCAGCAGGTTTTCAAAGGGATGCACTTCGATCTGACAGCCCACAGCGGCGCCCAAAGGCTTTGCTTCTGCTGCGACCATGGCGACCCGCTCTTCAAGCGAAAACAAGGGGCCCTTGTCGCGATTGATCGCCACGCCGATGACCAGTCGGTCCACCAGTGAACAGGCCCTGCGAATAATATCGATATGCCCATACGTGACCGGATCAAATGTACCGGGATAAAGTCCTACGCGCATGGCCGTCCTCGTCTGTTGTGCGTTTTGGCCAAGCAACATGATTGCGCAGGCAAATGCAATATCGGGCTAGTGCCCCATAATCATACCCTCAAGCGCGTCTTTCTCCATCGACAGCTCCGCAAGGCGCGCCTTGACGGCGTCCCCGATGGAAATCAGACCGACCATCTTGTCGCCATCCATGACCGGCACGTGGCGGAAACGCCCCTCGGTCATCATTTCAAGCACCTCGATGGCGCTGTTTGAAGGCGAGCATGTCACCAGCTTGGCGGTCATCAGGTCCTTGACCTGATCGCTCAGGCATCCCGCGCCGCGTTTGCCCAACTCGCGGACGATATCGCGTTCCGACAGGATACCATCAAGGCTTTCACCATCGGCGGAAACCACAACTGTACCAATCCGATGCTCTGACAAGAGTTTCGTCGCATCCGATATGGTGGACGTGGGCTTGACCGAGATCACGCCGACATCAGGCTTGGATTTGAGAATTTGGGAAACAATCATAGCGGGCTCCTTGAAACGGCTCCGGGTGTTCAGCGTCTCAAATCACGGGGCTGACTGTCAAGCGCGCAGTGCGTTCAAGGCGCACGACCTCGTCCTGAAGGCCCCGCCGCAGGGCATCCGCAAAGCGGTTCAGCCGGTCAGAGTGTCGGTCGGTGGTGTGGCGCACAAGGTAGAAGGCGCGCCGCAATGACACCTGATCAGTCAGCACGCGGCACAATTCCGGCGCAAAGGGCAACGCAAAATCATGCACGATCCCAACCCCGGCCTGCCGGATCATCTGCAACTGCACAACAACGGAATTTGATGCAAGCTGCACACCACTTGCGCCAATCGCACCAAGATAGTCCAATTCCTTGTCAAAAATCATATCGGGGATGTAGCCCACAATCTGTTGGGCTCTGAGGTCTGCCACGGACCGTGGTTGGGGTTGGTCGGCACGCATCGCAAGGTGTAACTGGTAGTCCACGATTTTCTGCACCGTCAGCTGCCCCGCCTGCGGTGGGCTGACCGTGATGGCCATATCCGCCTCGCGCCGCGACAGGTTGACGACACGGGGCAAGGCCAGGATCTGTACCTCCAGATCCGGGTTGTCCCTTTGAATAGCGGCACAAACCTGCGGTAACAGGAAATTCGCCGCCCCGTCGGGCGCACCGATCCGAATTTGGCCGGTCAAAGCTGCTGACGCCTCCTGGCCCTCATGTAACGCGCGGGTCAGGTGTACCTCGGCCTGTGCTGCACTGTCGCGGATGCGCACGCCCAAATCGGTCAGTTGATACCCCTGCGGTGATTTCACAAAAAGCGCGCCACCCATGGCGCGCTCCAACCGGGCCACACGGCGTCCCAGCGTCGAAGGGTCCATTTTCAGCCCCGGTGCGGCAGCAGACAGCCCTTCGGCCCGCGCTACCGCCAAAAACACCCGCATGTCGTCCCAATGGTTCATGTCATACCTGCAATTTTGCAAAATGATTTTGGGATATTGGCTCTTTTACGGTGAAAAACGCAAGGCTAGATTTGGGCGAACCAAGGAGGCTCCCATGCAAGAACTGACCCATTACATCGGCGGTGCACACGTCAAAGGCACATCTGGCCGTTTCGCAGATGTCTTTAATCCCGCCACAGGTGAGGTGCAGGCCAAGGTGCCGCTGGCAAATGCCGACGAAATGGCCAAAGCCGTGGCAATCGCCGCTGAGGCACAGCCAGCATGGGCAGCCGTGAACCCACAGCGCCGCGCACGCGTGATGATGGCCTTTGTTGGCCTGCTTAACCGCGATATGGACAAACTGGCCGAGGCGCTCAGCCGCGAACACGGCAAGACGCTGCCCGACGCCAAAGGTGACGTGATCCGTGGCCTTGAGGTGGTGGAATACTGCATCGGCGCGCCACAACTGCTGAAGGGTGAATTCACCGACAGCGCTGGCCCCGGCATCGATATGTATTCCATGAAGCAGGCACTGGGTGTGACTGCCGGTATTACGCCCTTCAACTTCCCCGCCATGATCCCGATGTGGATGTTCGCCCCTGCCATCGCCTGTGGCAACGCCTTCATCCTCAAACCCTCCGAGCGTGACCCATCCGTGCCGCTGATGTTGGCCGAACTAATGGAAGAGGCAGGCCTGCCCAAAGGTATCCTGCAAGTCGTGAACGGCGATAAAGAAGCCGTTGATGCGATCCTCTATGACGACACCATCCAATCGGTGGGTTTTGTCGGATCAACCCCAATTGCCGAATATATCTACGCCACAGGCTGTGCGCAGGGCAAACGCGTGCAATGCTTTGGCGGCGCCAAAAACCACATGATCATCATGCCCGACGCAGATATGGATCAGGCCGCCGACGCACTGGTTGGTGCAGGCTATGGTGCGGCGGGCGAACGCTGCATGGCGATTTCCGTTGCTGTGCCTGTGGGCGATGACACCGCAGACCGCCTGCTGGAAAAACTGGTGCCCAAGGTAGAGGCGCTCAAGGTCGGCCCTTACACCTCTGGCAACGACGTGGACTATGGCCCGGTCGTTACGGCCGCAGCCAAAGAAAACATCGGCCGCCTTGTACAATCCGGCATCGATCAAGGTGCGAAACTGGTCGTCGATGGGCGCAACTTCAGTCTGCAAGGCTATGAAGATGGGTTCTTCGTTGGCGCGCATCTTTTTGACAACGTCACCAAGGACATGGACATCTATAAGAAAGAGATATTCGGCCCTGTCCTATCGACCGTCCGTGCGCAATCCTATGAAGAGGCCATCGGCCTTGCCATGGACCACGAATACGGCAACGGCACTGCGATCTTTACCCGCGACGGTGACACGGCCCGCGATTTTGCCAGCCGGATCAACATCGGCATGGTTGGTGTGAACGTGCCAATCCCCGTGCCGCTGGCCTATCACACCTTTGGTGGCTGGAAGAAATCCATGTTTGGCGACCTCAACCAGCACGGTCCGGATGCATTCAAGTTCTACACACGGACCAAGACGATCACCTCGCGCTGGCCCTCTGGCATCAAGGAAGGTGGCGAGTTTTCCATCCCGCTTATGGAGTAACGCAAGCCAGAGCCTCGCCCGGCCGATCAGGCGGGGCTCATATGCCGCAGGCTTGCGCATGTCCCCCATTCACGACAAAATATGAACAAGCGTTCAATTCTTGCAGGAGCTCCCGATGGACTTTGCACTCACCGAAGAACAATCAGCCATCTTTGATATGGCGCTTGCGTTTGGCCAAGAGCATATCGCACCCCACGCCCGCGCATGGGAAACAGAGGGCGAAATCCCCAAATCGCTTTGGCCAGAGCTTGCAGCGCTTGGTTTTGGCGGGCTTTACGTGTCGCCTGACAATGGCGGCTCTGGCCTGTCGCGGCTTGATGCAACGCTGGTCTTTGAAGCGCTCGCGCAATCCTGCGCATCGGTTGCCGCGTTCCTTTCGATCCACAATATGTGTGCCAAAATGATCGAAAGCTACGGCACGGAGGCGCTCAAGGATCGTGTTTTGCCCAAAGCGCTCGCGATGGAAACGATCCTGGCCTACTGCCTGACAGAACCCGGTTCCGGCTCTGACGCGGCTGCGTTGAAAACCAAGGCAGATCGCACCAGCGACGGCTATAGCCTGACAGGAACCAAGGCATTCATTTCAGGCGGCGGATACTCTGACGCCTACATCGTGATGTCCCGCACAGGTGCCGACGGCCCCAAGGGGGTCAGCGCGATCGTCGTCGAGGACGGCGCCCGCGGCCTCTCCTTCGGCGGGCTCGAAGACAAAATGGGCTGGAAATCGCAACCGACGCGCCAGGTGCAACTGGACACAGCGCTGGCCCCGGCAGAAAATCTGCTGGGCGAGGAAGGCTCTGGCTTCAAATACGCGATGGCGGGCCTTGATGGGGGGCGATTGAACATCGCGGCCTGTTCAATCGGGGCGGCACAATCGGCCCTTGATCAAACGCTGGGCTATATGGCCGAACGCCAAGCCTTTGGCAAATCCATTGATCAGTTCCAGGGGCTGCAATTCCGGCTGGCGGATATGGAAATCAACCTGCAAGCCGCCCGCACCTTCCTGCGTCAAGCAGCCTGGAAGCTGGACAGCGGCGCGCCGGATGCCACAAAGTTCTGCGCAATGGCCAAGAAACTCTGCACAGAAACCGGCAGCCAGGTCGCCGACCAATGCCTGCAACTGCATGGCGGCTATGGCTATCTGGCCGATTATGGGATCGAAAAGATCGTGCGTGACCTGCGGGTCCACCAGATCCTTGAAGGCACCAATGAGATCATGCGCGTGATCACCGCACGCCACCTAATTCACAAATGACCGATATCATCATCCGTAAATCCGGACGCGCCGGGTGGATCACGCTGAACCGGCCCAAAGCGCTCAACGCACTGACCTGGGAAATGTGTCTGGCGATTGAGACAGCACTGGACAATTGGCGCAATGACGCGGAGGTGGCGCTTGTGATCATCGACGCCGCAGGTGAGCGGGCCTTTTGTTCAGGTGGCGACATCGCCGAGATGTACGCCGCAGGCCGGCGCGGTGATCTGGACTACGGACGGCGATTCTGGCGGGATGAATACCGACTCAACGATAAAATCCACAGCTACGCCAAGCCGGTAGTGGCCTTCCTGCAAGGGTTCACCATGGGCGGTGGGGTTGGTGTCGGATGCCATGCATCACATCGGATCGTCTGCGACAGCAGCCAGATCGCCATGCCCGAATGCTCAATCGGACTGGTGCCTGACGTTGGCGGATCACTGCTGTTGGCGCAGGCACCGGGCTATGTCGGCAGCTATCTGGGGCTGACCGGCGACCGTATGGATGCGGGCGATGCGATCTTTGCAGGGTTTGCAGATCACTTTGTGCCAGAGGCAGAGTGGGACGCGTTGAAACGCACCGTCGCCACAAGCGGCACGACCGACGCCATCGCATCGGCAAAACACGCAGCCCCAGACAGCCGCCTTGCACAGTGGCAGGCAGAGATCGACACCTGCTTTGCCGAACCGAGCCTTGCTGCGGTGTATCAGGCCATACCCGCCGACGCAGGCCCCGCCATGACACAGGCGCGCAAACTGATGGACCGTAACTGCCCGCTAAGCATGGCCACCACAGCCCAAATCATTGATGCCGTGCGCCATGACCCACAGATCCGAACCGCGCTTGATTATGAGTTCCGCTACACATTCCGCTGTGTCGCCCAAGGCGACTTTATCGAAGGGATCAGAGCGGCCATCATCGACCGGGACCGCAACCCGCAATGGCAACATGGCAGTTGGGCCGGTGTGAAGGACACAGACGTCGCACAGATGACAGCGCCCCTGGGCAAAGATGCGCTGCAATGGAAGGAAGAAACATGAGAATCGGATTTATCGGGTTGGGCAACATGGGTGCGCCAATGGCGGCCAACCTTGCCAAGTCGCATGAAGTCACAGGGTTTGACACCGTGGCAAAACCCGCAGGGATTGCCCTGACAGACAGTGCTGCGGCAGCTGCCAAAGACGCCGACGTTGTGATCACCATGCTTCCAAACGGGGATATCCTGCGGGCTGTTGCTGCCGACATCCACACGGCAATGAAACCCGGTGCGGTGCATCTGGACTGCTCTACCGTTGACGTGGAAAGCGCGCGTGCCGTTGCTGCGGCCGCACAGGACAAAGGGCTTGCCGCGGTTGACGCACCCGTGTCCGGCGGGATCGGCGGGGCAACCAATGGGACGCTGACCTTCATGGCAGGCGGGCCTGCCGCGGCCTTTGCCACTGTGGAACCTCTTTTTGACATCATGGGGCAAAAGGCCGTGCATTGCGGCGACGCAGGCAACGGGCAAGCGGCCAAAATCTGCAACAACATGATCCTTGGGGTCACGATGATCGCCACCTGCGAGGCGTTCGTGCTAGCCGACAAACTTGGGCTGGACCGTCAGGCGATGTTTGATGTGGTCAGCACCTCATCGGGCTATTCCTGGACGATGAACGCCTACTGCCCCGCCCCCGGTGTCGGGCCGGTCAGCCCGGCGGACAATGACTACACGCCAGGCTTCGCGGCAGAACTCATGCTCAAAGACCTCAACCTGTCACAAATGGCCGCCGAAGCCGCAGACGCCGACACGCCCATGGGCAAGGCAGCAACCGCCCTTTACGCGCAATTCGTTGAGGATGAAGACGGCAAAGGCAAAGACTTCTCAGCCATGCTGCCACGGTTTGAAAGCAGGCGCCGCGCCTGATTTTCTATGTCCAATCAAACTTTCGCCGGAGGCATCCCCATAATCCCTTGAATTATGGGGGTTATTCTGCGGCGACCGACTTGGCCGCCAGCATCTCTTTCAAATAACGCCCGGTATGGCTCTCTGCAACTTCCGCCACTTTCTCGGGCGTGCCCGTAGCCACGATCTTGCCCCCGCCATCGCCGCCTTCGGGGCCAATATCAATGATGTGATCGGCGGTTTTGACGACATCCAGATTGTGTTCGATCACAATGACAGAGTTCCCCTGATCCACCAATTCATGCAGCACTTCCAAAAGCTTACGCACATCTTCGAAATGCAGGCCGGTGGTCGGCTCATCAAGAATATAAAGCGTGCGCCCGGTGGAACGTCTGGACAATTCTTTAGACAGTTTCACCCGCTGGGCCTCGCCCCCTGACAGGGTCGTCGCCTGCTGGCCCACCTTGATATAGCCAAGACCCACCCGCATCAGCGCATCCATCTTTTCGCGGATCGAGGGCACAGCGGTAAAGAACGTCTGCGCATCCTCGACCGTCATATCAAGCACATCGGCAATGCTCTTACCCTTGAATTTGATCTCAAGCGTTTCCCGGTTATAGCGCGCACCTTTGCAGGTCTCGCAGGTCACATAGACATCCGGTAGAAAGTGCATCTCGATCTTGATGACACCGTCACCCTGACAGGCCTCACAGCGGCCGCCCTTGACGTTGAAACTGAAACGGCCGGGTTTGTACCCGCGCGCCTTGGCCTCTGGCATGCCCGCGAACCATTCCCGGATCGGGGTAAAGGCCCCGGTATAGGTCGCGGGGTTGGATCTTGGCGTGCGCCCGATTGGGCGTTGGTCAATGTCAATCACCTTGTCCAGATGCTCAAAACCCTTGATGGTCTCACACGGCCCGGGCGTCTGGCGCGCGCCATTCAACTTCATCGAGGCGTTCTTGAACAATGTCTCAATCGTCAGCGTGGATTTCCCGCCGCCCGATACACCGGTGACACAGACGAACTGGCCCAGTGGAAAATCCGTGGTGACATTTTGCAGGTTGTTGCCTGTGGCCTTCACCACGGTCAGCTTCTTACCCTTGCCTTTGCGGCGCTTGGCCGGCACGGCAATTTCTCTGGCGCCAATCAGATACTGCCCGGTGACAGAGGCTTCATTGGCCATGATCTCTTGCGGGGTGCCTTTGGCCACGACCTCACCCCCGTGCACGCCAGCGCCGGGGCCAATATCAAAGACATAATCGGCCTCGCGGATGGCCTCCTCATCATGTTCAACAACGATCACGGTATTGCCCTGATCGCGCAGGTTCTTGAGCGTGGTCAGCAGGCGGTCATTGTCACGTTGGTGCAAACCAATGGATGGCTCGTCCAGCACATAAAGCACCCCCTGCAAGCCTGATCCGATCTGGCTTGCCAGACGGATACGTTGGCTCTCGCCACCCGACAGCGTGCCGGAATTGCGCGACAGCGTCAGGTATTCAAGGCCCACGTTATTCAGGAACCCAAGCCGCTCGCGGATTTCCTTCAAAATCGCAACCGCAATCTCGTTCTTCTGCTTGCTCAGCGCCTCAGGAACATCCTTGCACCAATCATAGGCTTCCTTGATCGACATCTGCACGACCTGCCCCACATGCAGACCAGCAATCTTCACTGCCAGCGCTTCCTCGCGCAGACGATAGCCGCCACAGGTGCCGCAGTTGCGGTTATTCTGGTAGTTCTCAAACTCTTCGCGAATCCAATTGCTGTCCGTTTCGCGATAGCGGCGCTCCATGTTCGGGATCACCCCCTCAAAGGCACGCTCGACCTGATAAACCCGACCACCTTCATCATAGCGGAACTTGATTTCCTCTGTGCCCGAGCCACGCAGGAACACCTGCTGTACCTCCGGATCAAGATCCTTCCAGCGGGCATTCTTCTTGAAACCATAGTGCTTCGCGATGGCTTCAATCGTTTGCAGGAAATACGGGCTCTTGCCCTTACGCCACGGGGCAAGGGCGCCATCTGCGATCTTCAATGTCACATCGGGGACGACCAGTTTCTCGTCAAAGAACAGCTCTACGCCCAGGCCGTCACAGGACGGGCACGCACCAAAAGGCGCGTTGAACGAAAACAGGCGCGGTTCAATCTCGGGGATCGTGAAACCCGACACCGGGCAAGCGAAATTCTCGGAAAACGTCAGGCGCTCTGGGTCGCCCTCTTTGGGGGCAGTCTCTAATATCGCGATCCCGTCAGCCAGGTCGAGGGCGGTGCGGAAACTATCAGCCAGCCGCGTCTCCAGCCCTTCGCGCACCACAATACGGTCCACGACCACATCAATGTCATGGCGAAACTTCTTGTCCAGCGTTGGTGGTTCATCCAATTCATAGAATTCACCGTCAACCTTGACCCGTTGAAAACCCTGCTTGCGCAGTTCCAGAAATTCCTTGCGGTATTCACCTTTGCGGTCGCGGATGATCGGGGCCAACAGATAGCCACGCGTGCCCTCCTCCTGCGCCATGACACGGTCAACCATATCCTGCACCTGCTGCGCTTCAATCGGCAGGCCCGTGGTCGGGCTGAACGGTGTGCCCGCACGGGCGAACAGCAAACGCAGATAGTCATAAATCTCGGTGATCGTGCCCACGGTTGAACGCGGGTTCTTAGAGGTCGTCTTTTGTTCAATCGAAATCGCAGGCGACAGGCCGGAAATGTGATCCACATCCGGCTTTTCCATCATATCAAGGAATTGGCGGGCATAGGCAGAGAGTGATTCCACGTAGCGGCGCTGCCCTTCGGCATAGATCGTATCAAAGGCCAGCGATGATTTGCCTGACCCCGACAGGCCGGTGATCACGACCAGCTGATCGCGCGGAATATCAACATCAATATTCTTCAGATTATGCTCGCGCGCGCCGCGTACTTCGATATTCTTCAGCTCTGCCATGTGACACCCCAATATCCGTCCATAAGCATATTGCGCCCCTTCAGGTTTTCCAATGGAAAAAGCGAACAAAAAGTAAACATTTTAACTCTGCGCGTGCCCGTTGGCCATGACCCGCCGATTGCAGGCCCAATTTTGATTACGCCTTTTTCCCGCCACAATTCGCGCCAAAAAGCAGCCACAGAAGGACGGCACGAATTGGCGATGTATTTAGATGCGCTGGCATAGAGCACTTATTTTATTGATGATTTTCCCCGCACAGCCAGCATCTGCGCATGAAGCGTGGGTGCTGGCACCCAGCGAGTTCGCGGCACTTGCAGCAGAGCCCGTGCCTGCCATTTTCCTATCCTCGACGACCCTGCTGCTGGCATCGGTCCTGGCGATGGTAATGGTGGCAGCCGCACTTTGGATGCAAAACCAACTGGCCCCGGTTGAGGAGAAACTATCAACACATTTGCCCCTGATCGGCCTGCGCGTCGGCGGGCCTTTGTTGCGGTTTGGACTGGCAGTTCCTATCGGGCTCGGGGCGATCGGCGCATTGCCACGCCATGGCACCGCGATGTGGGCAGAGCCAACATTCCTCGTCCCCGACATGCAAATGTCCGGCATATCTGGCTATGAGACACTTTATCTTTTTTGCTTGTTGACTGCTGGGCTTCTGGTTTTGGGTCTCTGGACGCGCTTGGCTGCGCTGTTTGTTATCCTGCTGACGCTGGCGGGAGGCCAGTTGTTTGGTGCCGTGTTCATCTATTCCTACGCGGCCCATTTTATTGCACCAGCGCTGGTCCTGATCTGGATCGGTTCGGGCCCGCTGAGCATGGATTGGCATTTCGGACAGGAACAGCCCCGGATGTGGGAACGGATGGAACTTATCTGGCCAGTGGTTCTGTTGATGACCGGGGCGACCTTTGTCTATCTGTCCCTGTCACTCAAACTGGCGCACCCGACGCTCCTCATCGCGATTCTAGAGCATGGAAACCTGGATCAGCTGGGCATTCCACTTGCCTGGGTCGCCCTTGTGATGATGGGGGTGGAACTGATCGCTGGTCTACTTTTGATGATGGGGCACCTGGTGCGGCCAATCGGGCTGTTCCTCATCAGTGCCTTCACGTTTTTTTCAGTCATTTTGGGTGAAACGCCGTTGTTTCATGCCAACCTTTACGCGCTTACCTTCATGTTGGTGGTCTTCGGGGCACAACCTGCGGCGAACAATATGAGGGAGATGCAGTGGCGTATTTTTCACCCATCATTGCTGCGCAGCTCGTTGGATTAGCCTTAGCAGCGGTCAGCTTCACATTGCCGGCCAAGCTAAGCGATCCGTCGCTGCTGCCGTCCCTGTTTGCAGAACTTGACACAAGCCAACCCAAACCAGAATTGTCTGTCAGGATGACATCCATTGGCGATGGCTGGCGGTTGGACTTCGAGACAAGCAACTGGATATTTACCGATTTGTGCGGGCGTACATCCACGCCTGTGGCCGAAGGGCATGCGCATATCTACGTCGGGGACACCAAAGTGGGTACGGCAACGTTGCCATTCTTTTACATCGACAGTCTGCCCGGAACCGACCCACAGGTGATTACGGTATCACTGCGCGGGCCGGACCACAGGATTATTGTCTATGATGGGGATGTGATCTCAGCGCAGGTCACACTGCCCCCACAGGCAAGCTGACGGCAGAGGCCTACATATGGATCACACGGTCGTAGGCATCCAGCACGCTTTCGTGCATCATCTCTGACAGGGTTGGGTGCGGAAAGACGGTGTTCATCAAATCCTCTTCCGTCGTCTCTAACTGACGGCCGACAACGTAACCCTGGATCAACTCCGTGACTTCGGCACCCACCATATGCGCACCCAGCAATTCGCCCGTCTTGGCGTCGAAGATCGTTTTGATCATGCCCTCAGGCTCGCCCAACGCTATCGCCTTCCCGTTGCCGATAAAGGGGAAACGGCCAACTTTGATCTCGTAACCCAACTCCTTGGCTTTTGCCTCGGAATAGCCGACCGATGCCACCTGCGGATGACAATAGGTGCAGCCTGCAATGCTCTCTGGTTTGACTGGATGGGCGTGTTTGCCCGCAATCAGATCGGCCACCATAACACCTTCATGGCTGGCCTTATGGGCCAACCACGGCGCACCGGCGATATCGCCAATGGCATAAAGGCCTTCAACACCGGTACGGCAGAATTCATCGGTCACAACATGGGTGCGATCGATCTTCACGCCCAGTGCCTCAAGGCCCAAACCTTCGACATTGCCGACAATGCCCACAGCCGAAATGACCGTGTCAAACGTCATTTTTTCAACCTTGCCACCTGTCTCAATATGCGCGGTGACCTTGCCTTTGCCGCGATCCAACTGCTTGACCATGGATTTCTCCATGATCTTCATGCCCTGTTTGACAAACTGCTTCTTGGCAAAGGCTGAAATCTCGGCGTCCTCAACCGGCAACACGCGGTCCATGACCTCAACCACCGTCGTGTCAGCACCCAGCGTATTGTAAAAGCTCGCAAACTCAATTCCGATGGCACCAGAACCAATTACCAACAGTTTCTTGGGCATCTTCTTGGGCTCAAGCGCGTGTTTGTAGGTCCAGACCAGGTCGCCATCCGCCTCGAGCCCCGGCAATTCGCGGGCGCGGGCACCAGTGGCCAGCACGATGTTCTTGGCCGTCAACGCCTCCGTGCCCTTGTCACCTTTGACAGAAACCTTGCCCTTGGCGGGGATCGTAGCCTCGCCCATGAAGACCGTGACCTTGTTCTTCTTCATCAGGTGGCCAATGCCACCTGACAACTGACCCGCAACGGCGCGACTGCGCTTGACCACGGCACCCAGATCATAGTCAACGCCTGTCGCCTTGAGGCCGAACTCCTTGGCCCGTTGCATCAGATGGAAGACTTCAGAGGACCGCAACATCGCTTTGGTCGGGATACATCCCCAGTTCAGGCAAATGCCGCCCAGATGCTCGCGCTCAACAATGGCAACTTTCATCCCCAGCTGCGCACCACGGATCGCGGCCACATAACCGCCCGGCCCGGCACCAATTACAATCAGGTCAAAGTTCTGCGCTGCCATCAGACGGCCCTCCAAATCCAAATTTAGTTGAACACTAAACTATTTTTGAAAGGACCTCTAGTGACCTCAGGGCATATCAGCTACCCGATGGGCGCAAAGGGGCTATTCTGCGGCCTGCTGGGCCCGAATAGCCGCACCATAGCCACCCGCATCCAGAAAGGCCTGCTCGGCAGCGGTTGTCTTGCGACCCAAAACGTCATTGCGATAAGGGAACCGACCAAAATTGCGGATGACAGCACGATGTGCGCAGGCATGGTCGCGGTTGCTTTCGCCATCCTGCGGCATCCGGGTGTGGATCAGTCGGACGGCCCGGTCCTGATCGCAAAGGTTCTCTGCATGCATCAAGGGAAGGTAGAAAAACTGCCGCGCGGGCTCATCAATCTTGAGGTCCCAATTACGGTCAATCGCCATCTTCGCCGCCGCCCGCGCCAGCGCATCGGTTGAAAACGCCTCGCAATTGTCGCGGAACATATTGCGGGGGAACTGATCCGTTAGGATGATATAGGCGAGCGTGCCAGATGGATAGGTTAGCCAAAGGCCCAATGCCCCGTCAGTAGCCTGCTGCCATGTGCTCTTGAATTTCTCTGTGATCCTGGCGTCAAACGCCGGGTCCGATTTATACCAATCCGCTGGAGAACATTCATCCAACCAGAACGCCAACACCTCGTCGGGGGTTACCACGGCACCACTCCTTGATGGTTCATTAACCTGTTACAATTCGAAGCAGAGAACCCCTGCCCTGACAAGGGGGAAGTTTCAAAATTCATTCACCGTTTCTTTCGATGTGACATCTTGAGTGACCTTGCGCCACTTATCGCGCCTGATCTGCCTATTCATCATCCTCTGCACCATCCAAATAAATCTCTTGCGCCAATTCAACGACAACGGTCGAGGAGGCAGCCGACACCGGCACATAGCTGCTTTGCTCGTCTTCCCAATCAGTGCTGGTGCGTTGCGTCGTGCGATACAAGCCGTAAAAACCAACAGCAAACAACAAGGACGCCGTGAACAGCCAGAAACCATTCACCCCAATGACATCCATCATCACGCCGACCGTCAATGGCCCGGCAATCGCGCCAACCCCATTGATAAACAGCAGCCCGCCAGAGGCCGAGGCCATATCTTCACGATCAAGCCGGTCATTGGCATAAGCCAAGAGAAGTGCGTAAAGCGGGTTCGAGGTTCCGCCGACAATCGCGCCGCTTACGATGATGATCAGAAGATTGCCCGGCAGGACAAACGCGAGCATTGACCCCGCCGCGCCAATCATAGCAACCCAAACAATCAGGACGCGGCGGTCCATCCGGTCAGACAGCCACCCGATTGGGTATTGCAGGACAAGCGCCGCAACATAGATCGCCGAAACAAAGAACGAAATCTCGCCCACGCTCAGCCCTGCCTGGCTACCGTAAACAGCCGACATGCCAAACTGTGCCGAGAATACACCGCCCAACATGAACATGCCGACACAAGCCAATGGCGATGCGGTGATCAGGTCTTTCATCTTCATTGGTTTGGTTGCCTCAAACGCGGGCATCGGGCGCGCGGACAACAACACCGGCGCAAAGGCCAGCGAGACGAGGATCGAGGGAATGATGAATAGCACATAGCCAGACACGTCACCCCGGCTCACGATCCACTGCGCAAAGACGATGCCCGCCATCTGCACGATCATGTAAAGCGACAGCGACTTACCGCGGTTTTCATTGCTGGAGGCATCGTTCAGCCAGCTTTCGGCGGTGATATAGACCCCACAAAAACAAAACCCGATAATGACGCGGCCAATGGCCCAGGCCCAAGGTTCGATCAAAACCGGGTAAGAGATCAACACCGCAGAAACAAGCGACCCCAGTGCCGCAAAAACCCGCACATGGCCAACCCGGCGGATCAGTTCCGGCGTGAAGCGCGAACTGAACAAAAAGCCCAAGAAATACGCGGACATAACGATGGACAGCGCAAAGGTGCTGAACCCTTCCATACCGCCGCGCAAGCCAAGAAGCGTGCCTTGCAGGCCGTTGCCGACCATCAACAGGAACATGCCAAGAAACAGCGCCCACGAGCCTGTAAACACTTGTATCATAGCGTGCCCTTTCACGGATCATATGAACCGCCTATCTCACGATTCGAATCCGACGACACCATATTTCAGCGACCACTTCGCGTCTGTTTGCGCCCTATCCCCGTGGCAGCAAAAGCGACGCATCCCCATAAGAGAAAAAGCGATACTCTTCGGCGATCGCATGGGCGTAAATAGCCTTGATCGTATCAACCCCCATCAGTGCCGACACCAGCATCATCAAGGTCGATTTCGGCAGATGAAAATTGGTCATCAACCCATCCGCCAGCTGAAACCGGAAGCCCGGCACAATGAAGATATCTGTCGACCCCGTCCAGGGCTGCGTGACGCCGTCTTCTGCCGCACTCTCAATCAGCCGCAGCGCTGTTGTGCCAACCGGAATGATGCGCCCGCCTGCGGCCTTCGTGGCGTTGATCTCTGCGGCGGCTTGTGCTGTGACTTCGCCCCATTCCGCATGCATCTTGTGTTCTGTGACATCATCGACCTTGACCGGCAGGAACGTCCCCGCCCCCACATGCAAAGTCACATGGGTGAACTGGACGCCGCGCGCGCGCAAGGCCTCAAGCAGAGGGCCATCAAAATGCAATGACGCCGTGGGGGCCGCCACCGCGCCGGCATGGTGCGCCCAATAGGTCTGGTAGTCTTGCTTGTCAGCTTCGTCGGCCGGACGTTTCGCAGCAATGTAAGGTGGCAAGGGCATTGCCCCCACTTCGGCCAAGGCCGCATCAAAATCATCCCCTGTTAGGTTGAACCGCAATTGGCCCTGCCCGTCAGCGCGGCCTGTCACCTCTGCGGATAGCGCATCCGAGAACACGATCACTTCGCCATCGCGCACCTTCTTCAACGGCTTGATCAGCGCGGTCCACGTGCCATCCGCCTGTGGTTCCAGCAGAGTCACATCCATGCGCGCGCTGGTCTTGCCTGCATCGCCAGATCGGTGTCTGGCCCCGGTCAGGCGTGCTGGAATGACCTTTGTGTCATTCAAAATCAGGCGGTCACCAGGTTGCAGAATATCCGGCAACTGATGCACGATCCGATCCGCGATCTGATCGACCTGCGCCAGCAGCAATCGCGCCGCCGAACGCGGGCGCGCCGGGCGCGTGGCAATCAGGTGCTCGGGCAGATCAAAATCAAAGGTACTCAGCTTCATTGCGACAGCTCTGGTGCCGGTCTGCGGAAGATTTCACGGAACATACCCGGTGTCAGGATCGACAGCGGGTTCACCGCAACGCGCGGCACATCCGAGGTGCCGCCAACGGTGAAATTGAAGCCAATCAGCCCCTCGCCGCGACGGGTCAGAAAAGAACCGATGCTATTCACAAAGTAAAATGGTGACACAACGCCCTGCAGATCAATCTGTTTGTTGGCGAGCGTGTAAATCCCGTCGACCGAAATGCCAAGCCCCGGCCCCACCGCACTGGCCTCGGACACGATGACCTGCTGCGGGGTCAGGCGGAAACGCGCATCAACTTCATCAAAAACAAGGCCCTGACCATCCAGCTGCTGTAGCAACCCAACACCGCTGATCGCGTTAAGAAGGGCCGCCATCGCCGGGGCATCGGTTACGCGGATATCGCGAATGTCCAGGAAACCATCAAATGTCCCGGCAGCAACCGCAGGTAAAAGGGTCAGGTCGATGGCGCCACCGCGCGCATTCTGTGTCAAACCTGCCGCACGCAACACCGCGCCCGCATCATCACTGCGCAATCGCACGGCAGAGCGCCCATCGCGCGGTGCCACGGCCCCACGCACCGGCGCCGCACCATTGAGCTGACCGCTGAATTCACCACGAAACCCGCCTTGCCCGCGAAAGTCACCCCTGAAATCCGTCAGGGCAATGCCTTCGCTGATCTGCAACCGATCCAAGGCAATCGTCACCGGACCGCTCTCGCCCTGCCCGGCCCCAAAACGCGCGCCACGCAAGTCAAGTGTCCCACCGCCAATCGTCACACCGACAGTCAGGCCTGCCCCGCGTCCCGAAAGCGTAATCGGCGCGTTCAGCCAATTCCCCAAACGGACGCGCGAAAAGACGGCGCTTCCCAGCTGACCACTGTCATCAAGGTTGATCCACCCAGAGGCCTCTAGCCCGCCGCCTGCGATTTCCAGCGTGCCAATCGATGGCACCGGCCCCAACGTACCTGCAACCAAAAGGCTGCCAGAGGCAGCCGGCGGTTTCGACCAGCCGACGGCGGGTATGGCGACGCTCATGCCAACCAGATCAGAGCTGAGACTGAATTGAGGTGCCAGCGCGGGCAAAAGATCGATCTGCAACGCACCGCGACCACGGCCGCCGAAAGTGCCGGGGGGCAATGCAATATCAAATTCATCCAGAAAATCCTGCGACAGGCTCACATCCGCCTCAACCCGGCTGCCGGGCCTTTCCGGATCACCGAACCGCTGTTCCCATGCGCCATTGGCAGAAACCCCACCGACGCGCACCGGGCCAGACACGCGCACGCCCTGTCGCGTCGCCGTCACATCCAGCCGGGGCGCAATGAATTGCCGGTCAGGCAGCAGCGTGGCACTGCGCACCCCAACCAGCACAGAGGCAATCTCAACTGCGATGTCATCCATCGCGGGTCGCGGCTCCAGCGGCCAGATGATCTGCCCGTCGGTCAAGGCCCGCCCTTCGGCCAGCCTGACAGGCAGGTTCGCTTTGTCGAGGAATGCGAAGGGCGGTTGATTTAGCACCGACAATGATGCGGTGATCGAACCATCCACCTGAAGGTCCAGGATGGCGGGGGACGGGCGCTGACGCAGATCCACAACCGTGAAATGCGACCCCGCCATTTGCAGCGGTCCGCCCTCCGGGGCCAGCACCGTACCATCGTCAAGGCTGACCACAAACTGATGGTCTGCTATGCTGGCCACACCTGTGGCGCCCCTGATTGGGGGCACATGGCGCAGAAATTTGATGGTCGTGTCAGCAAATTCAAACCCGAACGCGGTGCGGGTCACCTGTTCGGGCGCGATCCGCACCCCTGTGGACAGGTTGAACAAACGCCCTTCGCTGACATTTTCCGAGAACCACTTGCGCGTGCGTGGTTTCATGGTGAGCGGCCAGAAGTCCAGCAAACGCTCAGGCACGATCTGGTCGATTTCTGCGTCCACCGACACGCGCCAGCCGACATCCGTCGCCGCCGCCTCGCCCTTGGCGATCATGCGGGTATCACCGTCAATGATGACGGCCTGCCCCAACTCAACCGCAAAAGGGTCAAAGCGAAAGCGCAGGTCAACGGCGGCCTGCGGCACTTGCGGGGCAACGTCAAAGAATCCAGGTGGATTGATGGCAACGTCCCGGAGCTGAAACTGCGCCAGCAAGGCGCGCGGCAGACCCGCTCGAAATTCACGCAGGTAAGCATCACCTTCGGCGGCAAGGCTGCCCCATTCAGTCTCAAGGCTGATCTCACTGAATGAAATACGGTCGCGCACCGGATCATAACTGAAGTAAGCGCGGGCGGCATCAAAGGCGACAGGCCGGGTCGCGGGATTGGGTTGCAAGACACCCTGCCCGATATCAAGCGACGCATTCAACGGGCCAAGCGCGCCTTCGTCATCCAGTTCCGTGCGCAGCGAGGCCGAAATCGGCGCATCCACATCGCGCAACCAGCTCAGCGCGGGGGATTGCGCCGCAATGTCGCTGGCCACGGCATCAGTCAGGTTCATCCCGATCTGTGCCGCACGGCTCCCGCGCGGGCTGACATAAGACAGGTTCACATTCGTCACCCCCGCACGCCCCGACAAAAGCGAGAAATTCCCCCGCAAGGATGTCTGGGCGTTGCGCAGATCAAGTGCGACCGTGCCGCCATCCACAATCCAGCTGCGGCCTGCGCGGGCATCATCGAAGTTGATGATCATCCCATCGGCACGCACGACCTCAAGCGCCTCCAGTACCGGGCGCTCAAACACCTGATCAAACTGGTCCAGCAATTCCGGCAGGCTCCGGGCACTACCCAGATCAGATCCACCGGTGGTCAGCGCAAATGACACATCCCCTTGCACGTTTCGCCGCAGATTCACCTGCGCCCCGATCAGGCGCACCTCTTGCATTAACACCTCTTGCCGCAGGAGCAGTCCGCGCGGCGACATCAGCCCTTCAACAACAGGCACACGGGTCAGGGTCAGCCCACCCTGATCGACCAAACGCGTATCCACAAGGCGCACCGTGGGATGCAGGTCGCGACCAATGCGCAGTGTGATCGTGCCGAAATCAAGCGTCGCCCCCTCCAGCACATCACCCGCGCGGGCCTCGATCCGCTCAGTAATCCAACTGGGGGCTGTAATCTCACGGTCAATGACCATCACCGCAGCGGCCGCGAGAAAAACCAGCGGCAGCAAACACACCACAAAACCCGCGCGCAGCCAGAACAGCCACTTTGACATGGCGCTGGCCCGCCTGCGCTTGGGGCCCGGTTTTTCAGGCTTTTCGGGTTCGCTGTCTTCGGTCATCGGCTTTTCTGTTCAGGCCACCCCTTTATCTTTCATGGAACGGGGCTAAAACAAAACCAAGAAACGCACTAACCCAAGGACACCACCATGACCCAGCCCACCGTCGGCGATCAAGCGCCTGCCATCAGCCTGCCCCGCGACGGGGGTGAGACCGTCAATCTGTCGGATTTTTCTGGCAAGAAAGTGGTTCTCTACTTCTACCCCAAGGACGACACCCCCGGCTGCACCAAAGAGGCTATTGGATTTACCGATATGGTCGCGGAGTTTGCAGCACTTGATACAGTGATCCTTGGTGTCTCCAAGGACAGCGTGAAAAAGCACGACAAATTCATTGCCAAACACGATCTAAAAATCGCCCTTCTGTCAGATGAGGACGGCGACGTCTGCGAGCGCTACGGCACATGGGTCGAGAAAAACATGTATGGTAAGACATATATGGGGATCGAACGGGCAACCTTTCTGATCGGGGCTGACGGCAAGATCGTTCAGGTCTGGCGCAAAGTGCGCGTGCACGGTCATGTCGAGGCAGTGCTGGACGCGGTGCGCGCGGCGTGACGCTCACGGAAATGGCTGTTGCGGTGCTGAACACCGCCGACGGGCGCGCCAAGACAGCGCTTTCGCGGCAATATGCCAAGATCTGGCAAGAGGCCCGCAAGGCCGGACAAGAGATCAGAATCGGCACTACCCAACCGCCGCTGTTTCCGGCGCGACCTGACAGGCCTGAACTGCTGGATCCTCGCGATGTGCCGCATCGCAAACCCGGATCAGAGGCCGGGCGCATCGCCCTTTTGCACGCGGTCGCGCACATCGAATTGAATGCGGTTGATCTGCATTGGGACATCATTGCGCGGTTTGCGGACACGCCACTGCCGCTTGGGTATTATGATGACTGGGTCAAGGCCGCAGACGAAGAATCGAAACATTTCAACCTGATGTGCGACTGTCTTGAAGCGTTGGGTAGCCACTATGGCGCATTGCCTGCGCATGCTGGCATGTGGCGCGCGGCAGAAGATACAATTGATGATCTGATGGGGCGGCTTGCCGTGGTACCAATGGTACTAGAGGCGCGCGGGCTGGACGTGACACCGGGCATGATCAAGATCTTCAAACAAGCCAAGCTGACACAAGCGGTCGAAGCGCTGGAAGTGATTTATGCCGAAGAGGTGCATCATGTGGCCTACGGATCGAAATGGTTTCACTTCCTGTGCGGCAGGCACGATTTGGACCCCACCGGCGTGTTCCACAATCTGGTGCGCAAGTATTTCCACGGGAACCTCAAACCGCCGTTTAACGAAGAAAAGCGGGCCGAGGCCGGGATTCCCCCAGATTTCTACTGGCCCCTCGCGGGCACCGGGCACATCACTCCAAAGTGATCCGGCAGATCAGCGGGACCTTGCGCAGAACGCCTTTGGGCTATGGCACTTGCATAAAGACAAGCGCAAAAATCTTGCAGGACTGGCCGCGTCCGCTTAAACGAGGTGGGACCGCCAGAAGGAGGCAATAGACTTTGAACGGGACAGGACAGGCACAATCGTGAGATCACGACTGACAGCACGCATTCATGGAATGCTCGAACGCGTCTTCCCCGAACGACGGCTTTTTCTGCGCTCGGATACTGAAACGCGGTTTATCCGGCTAAAGCCGGAAACGCAGCTGGTCGCCTGGACCGGCAGTATCATCGTTGTCGCCTGGACGATTATCGCCACGGCCATCCTGCTGATGGACAGCATCGGTGCGGG
This sequence comes from uncultured Alphaproteobacteria bacterium, assembly GCA_929200255.1. GTDB lineage: Bacteria > Pseudomonadota > Alphaproteobacteria > Rhodobacterales > Rhodobacteraceae > Yoonia. The sequence goes on from CAKMYZ010000006.1 coordinate 127,687, forward strand.
GAACTTCCGCGCACAGGCCCAACGCGATCAGTTTACATATGAACAACGCCTCAATGCCCTTTCGACGGAACGTGACACCCGCGCAATGGAAGCGCTGGCCGCGCAGGAACGCTTTACCTTGGCGCTACAGCAAATCTCGGTCATGCAAACCGAACTGCTGGCCACCGAAGAAAAACGGCGCGAGCTTGAAACCGGGCTGGAGGTTGTCCAGGCTACACTGCGCGACACCATGCGCGCGCGCGAGGCGGCCCGCCAACGGGTTGCCGCACTCACCGCCGATGAGGATGAGCAACCCAGCGCCTCCATTGGTGAAGATGCCGCTGGCACTGTTGATCTGCTGGCGACGGCACTGGCTGAGACCGCATCCGAACGCGACCAGATCGCCGAAGATGCAGAATCCGCTATCACCATGGCGCAGGAGATGCAGTTGGAATTGCGGCTTTTGCAGGAACGTAACGACCAGATTTTCCGGCAGTTGGAAGAGGCCATGCTGGTCTCTGTCGAACCGCTGGATGATATGTTTCGCGCGGCTGGCATGAACCCTGATAACCTGATCGAACAGGTACGGCGCGGCTATTCGGGCACTGGCGGCCCGCTGACCCCCATTCAGTTCTCGACCCGCGGCGGGGAACCTGACCCGGACGCCCTGCGGGCCAATGCGATCCTTACTGCGATGGACCGGATCAACCTCTACCGGATTGCAGCCGAGAAAGCGCCCTTCTCGATCCCGGTCAAGTCGAACTTCCGTTACACCTCCGGTTTTGGGCCGCGTTGGGGGCGGATGCACAATGGCACGGATTTTGCCGGACCGATCGGCACGCCGATCTACACAACGGCAGATGGCGTTGTCACCCATGCGGGCTGGTCGTCGGGATATGGCCGACTGATCAAGATCCAGCATGACTTTGGCATTGAAACACGCTATGCGCATCTTAATGCGATTGATGTTCGCGTCGGCCAAAGGGTCTCGCGCGGCGAACGTATCGGTGCTATGGGGAACTCTGGTCGCTCGACTGGCCCCCACCTTCACTACGAGGTCCGTGTGAACGGTAACCCCGTCAACCCTATGACCTATATAAGAGCTGGACAGAATGTTTTCTAAATCCAAAATCAATGAGCCCGGACCAAAAACGTCCGAAACCGACACAAGCGGCACACCCAAGGCGTCAAAGCCTGCGGGGGCCGACAGCGCGCGTGCGACACCCAAGGCCAAACCTGCGGCCTCTGTGCTATCCTCTGATCTGCTGATCACCGGGAACCTTAAGACAAGCGGCGACATCAAGGTTGAAGGTCAGGTTGAAGGCGACATCCGCGCGCATCTGCTGACCGTTGGCGAAGGGGCCACCGTCAAAGGCGAAGTCGTCGCAGACGATGTTGTGGTCAATGGCCGTATCGTGGGCCGCGTGCGTGGTTTGAAAGTCCGTCTGACATCAACCGCACGGGTTGAAGGTGACATCATCCACAAAACGATTGCCATCGAATCCGGTGCGCATTTTGAGGGCTCCGTGCAACGTCAGGACGATCCACTGGCCACCGGTGCCAAGAAGATGCCAACGACCCCCGCCGCCGAGGCAAAACCTGCTGCAAAGCCCTAAGCGGCGCAGTAGAACGAAATCAAAAAGGCGCCCCATCAGCGGGCGCCTTTTTCATTCGGCGTGCAATGCGCGCCGATAAAGATGCCATGTCGCATGGCCCAGAACCGGTAGCATGACAATCAGCCCCAGAAACCAGGGGATCAGCGCCACAACCGACAGCACTGCTATCAGGGCCGCCCAGACCAGCATGACCGGCAGATTGGCCCGCACCGCCGCAAGGCTGGTCAACATCGCCGTGACAAAATCCACCTCGCGATCCAGCACCATCGGCAGGCTTATCACTGTGAGCGCGAACAGCAGGAACGCCAACACTGCTCCGACCCCAAGCTCTACCGCGATCATCATCAACCCGTTAGATGTCAGGAACACATCAAAGCTTTGTGAAATATTGGTCATGGTCGAAAGCCCCATGAACAATGCAAAGATCATATGGGCCAGAAACGTCCAGAACAGAAAATAGACCACGATCAACGCCCCCAGCCATGGCAACTGCCGCGTCCGCTCTTGCCAAACAATGCCCAGCACACCGTGCCAATTCAGCGGGTCGCCCTGTTCCAGGCGGCGGCTGACCTCGTACAATCCTGCCGCAGCAAAGGGCGCGATCAGGGGAAAGCCCAGCGATGTCGCCAAGGTCCATGTTACATGCCCTGCCCCCAGCCAGATCATTGCAAACCCGCCCACCACATAGACTGCGCTGAAAAACAGCCCGAACTGCGGGGCCCGCCTGAAATCCTGCATGCCCGCGCGCAGCACTGCTCCAATATCGGCAAACGTCACCTGTTTGACCTTTGACTGAATGGCACTTGTCACTGCCTCGACTCCTCCCATGCCTGCCCCAATTGGAGCACCGTCAGATCAGCCCCGCGCGGGCCAGCAATCTGCAAGCCCATCGGCCGCGGCCCGTCAATGGGCACGGCCAAACATGGCAAACCAATCAGGCTGACAGGCACAACCACCTCCATCCAGCGATGATAGCTGTCCATGTCAACGTCCGCGATCTGCCGCGGCCAGTGCCAGTCGATCGGAAACGGCCAGCATTGGGCCGTGGGCAACACAAAGGCATCATAGGACTGGAACAGGGCCGCTGCCGCACGATACCAATCCGACCGCAGGGCACTTGCCCGCTGGATCTGTTGCCCGCTCAGGGCAAGCCCGCGCTCAACCTCCCAGGTCGCCTCGGGCTTTAGCGCGTTGCGTAAATCGGGCTGATCGTAGATTGGCCCCAGCGATGCCGCGACGGCGAAGGAACGCAAGGTGATCCACGCCTCCCAAATCGCCTCGGCAGCAAAAGGTGGCTTCACGGCTTCAACGGTGCATCCCATCTGAGCAAAGCGGGCGACAGCGGTCTCTGCTGCGTCGTGCACGCCCGCTTCCATCGGATAAGCGCCGCCCCAATCCCCCAACCAGGCAATCCGGCACCCTTTGACGTCCACCGAAATGCGATCCGCAAATTTCTCTTGCGGCAAACCCAAAGGCTGACGCGGGTCTGGCCCTGACTGCACATCCAGCAACATCGCAATGTCACGCGGGCAGCGCGCCATCGGGCCACCCGTCGACAAATGATGCATGAAAACATCACCCGACGGCTCTGACGGCACCCGCCCCCATGTCGGGCGCAGCCCGTAGACGCCGTTCCATCCCGCCGGGTTGCGCAGGCTGCCCATCATGTCAGACCCATCGGCAAGACAGACCATATGCCGTGCCAGTGCCACCGCCGCCCCGCCCGAGGAGCCGCCCGCACTGGTGCCCGGCAGCAGCGCATTCTGTGTGGCACCAAACACCGGATTGAAGGTGTGACTGCCCAGCCCGAATTCAGGTGTGTTCGTCTTGCCAATGATGATTGCGCCTGCGTCCTGCATCCGCTGCACCATGATGTCACTTTGCGCGGCGATAGAACCCGCAAACAAGGGTGACCCCTGTGAGGTCGGCAGGCCAGCAGCATTGGCCAAATCCTTTACCGCAATCGGGATACCATGCAGCGGCCCGCGCGGGCCTTGGCCGTCAGCCGCACGGGCCGCTGCAAGCAGGTCATCCCCATCCCGGAGCGATACAATCGCATTCATCGCAGGGTCCTCAGCGGCGATCTGATCCAGCGTCGCCTGCATCACCTCAACAGCCGACAACTGCCTGGTTGCCACAGCAGCCGTCAGTTGGTGCGCCGTCCATGTCATAAATTCAGCCATACGCCATCCAAACGCGGGACGGCGGCATTGGCAAGGCTACTCTGCGTTGGCCTCGGCGCGGCTCTTGCCCGACACATCCATCGCCAAAGTCGCAGCCATCAACCCATCCAGATCGCCGTCCAGCACACCTTTGGTGTCGGAGGTCTCAAAATTGGTGCGCAGGTCTTTAACCATCTGATACGGCTGCAACACATAAGATCGGATCTGGTTGCCCCATCCGGCGTCGCCCGCGTTTTCATGCACCTCGTTCACAAGGGCAGAGCGTTTATCCAATTCGATCTGATACAACCGCGACTTCAGCGCCTTCATCGCGATATCGCGGTTCTGGTGCTGCGATTTTTCGGAACTCGTCACCACAATACCTGTGGGGTTGTGGGTGATCCGCACGGCCGAGTCGGTGGTATTGACGTGCTGCCCACCCGCGCCAGATGATCGATAGGTATCAATGCGGATATCGGCTGGGTTCACCTCAATCTCGATATTGTCATCCACAACCGGATAGACCTTCACAGACGTAAACGACGTATGGCGCTTGGCGGCGCTGTCAAAGGGTGAGATTCGCACTAAGCGGTGCACACCGCTTTCCGATTTCAGCCAGCCATAGGCGTTATGGCCGCTGATCTTGTACGAGGCCGATTTTATGCCCGCCTCATCACCGGCCTGTTCGGCCTGCAGCTCGACCTTATAGCCCTTCTTTTCAGCCCAGCGGACATACATGCGCGCCAGCATATTGGCCCAGTCGCAGCTTTCCGTACCACCGGCACCGGCATTGATTTCAAGGAAGGTATCGTTGCCATCAGCCTCACCATCCAGCAGGGCTTCCAATTCTTTCTTGGCGGCCTTGTCGGCAAGCTTCAGCATCGCGGCTTCGGCCTCGGCCACAACTTCGGCGTCCTCTTCCATCTCGCCCAGTTCAATCAGCTCGATGTTGTCGGACAGTTCTTGTTTGATGCTGTCATGGTTCGCCATGGCGTCCACTAGCAACTGACGCTCACGCATCAGTTTCTGTGCTGCCTCGGGATCATCCCACAGGGTCGGATCTTCAACTCGCGCGTTGAACTCTTCCAGCCGGTGGGCTGCCGTTTCCGCATCCATCCGCTGTGCAAGCAGGGTCAGCGATTTTTCAATCGTCTCCACAGTGTTTTGAATTTCCGCGCGCATGGGGCACCTATTCAGGGATGGGTCAATCTGATTGTCGGTCGGTCTTAACGTGCGGCCACGCGGGCGACAAGCGCAAGGTCAGTAAAGGCCACCCGTTGACAGCGTGCCAAAGGTCGCCTTGTCGCCAACTGTGGCTGTTTCACCTGTTGATGTTGTGACCTGACGCTGCGTACGCGGCACCTCATCAAACAATGGCAAATCTGCCGCCATCGCAAAACCACCGTCAAACATGATGCCAAACAGCGGTTCTTCGCCGGGGCGGAAGCATTCGCCAATCACATTCTCGCCCGTTGCATCAACGGGCAGGCGGGCACCACTAAAGCGGTCAATGTTGATGAACTGACAATCGGCAGGCACCGCAAACGGGCCAGAGCCCAGCTTTTCAATCGCCTCACCCATAAACCGGTTAAAGACCGGGCCACAGATACCCCCACCGGAGGCACCACGCCCCAGGGTGCGCGGCGTATCATAGCCGATATAGCAACCGGCCACGATGTTGGAGGAAAAACCGACGAACCACACGTCCTTGGCCTCATTGGTTGTGCCCGTCTTGCCCGCAATCGGCACCGGCAGGTTCACCGTGCCACTGGCCGTGCCGCGCTGCACAACGCCACGCATCATCGATGTCAACTGATAGGCGGTGATTTCATTCATCACGCGATCGCGGTTCGTGACGATCCGCGGCCCCTCACCTTCGGCAAGCACTGCACTGTTGCAATCCACGCATGTGCGTTGGTCATGGCGATAGACAGTGTTACCGTAGCGGTCCTGCACACGGTCCACCAGCGTCGGTTCTACCCGTTCACCGCCGTTTGCGAACATCGCATAGGCGGCAACCATCTTGAACAGTGTCGTCTCATCCGATCCAAGTGAGGCGGCAAGCACCCGGTTCATGTCTTCATAGACGCCAAAGCGTTCGGCATAGCGCCCGACCGTATCAATCCCGATCTCTTGCGCCAGACGAATGGTCATCAGGTTCCGCGACCGTTCAATGCCGGTGCGCATGGGCGTCGGGCCATAGAACTGGTTGGAAGAGTTGCGCGGTCGCCATGTGCCCTGCGGCGTGTTGATCGTGATTGGCGCATCGACAATGATCGTCGCAGGGGAATAGCCACTGTCGAGGGCCGCAGCATAGACAAACGGCTTAAACGATGACCCCGGCTGACGCTGCGCCTGTGTCGCACGGTTAAAGACCGAATGCTGATAGCTAAAGCCACCCTGCATTGCGATCACACGGCCTGTGTTGACGTCCATCGCCATGAACCCGCCCTGCAATTCCGGCACCTGCCGCAAGGACCAGTTCTGGAAGTTGCCATCGCCGTCCACAGCGCGGCGCACATGGACCACGTCACCGGGGGTGAAGTTGTCAAAAAAGTCGCCGATCAACCAACGGATGTCGGCGCGCGGCACGGTTGAAGGCTCGGCTTCTGTGCTTTCGACGCCCTCAATCCCAATGGTCAGCGTATTCTCGGCCACATCCAGAATAACCGCCGGATACCACTGCCCGCCGTAGTCCACATCACGAGGCACATTTGCATTGGCCAATGCTGCGCGCCACAGGGCCTCATCACCAAGCGCGTCCTCGGGGATGGTCTCACCTGTCCCGCGCCATTCACCGCTTTCACGGTCGTATTCCTCGAGCGCGCGCTGCAAGGCATGCGCCGCCGTGACCTGCAACTCTGGATCAATTGTCGCCCGGATCGACAGACCACCGGAAAAGAACTCCTCTTCACCAAAGTTCTGGCTCAACTGGCGGCGGATTTCATCGGTGAAATAGTCACGTTCCGGCAGGCTATCGCGGAAATCATCATAATCACCGCCCTGAACGGACAGCAAAGGCGCCTCGCGTTCCGCGTCATAGGTTGCCTGATCAATATAGCCGTTCTCAAACATCTCGCGCAGCGTGTTATTGCGCCAGAAGATCGCCGCATCACGGTCGCGGACCGGGTGGCGGTTGCTGGGGGATTTTGGCAAGGACGCCAGATAAGCCGCCTCTCCCGGCGTCAGCTCGGTCAGCGGTTTGTTGAAATAGGTCAGTGCAGCAGCGGTGACGCCAAAACTGTTCTGCCCCAGAAAAATCTCGTTCAGATACAGCTCAAGAATACGTTCCTTGGGCATCGCACCTTCAATGCGGACCGCCAGAATAATTTCTTTGATCTTGCGCTCGACGGACCGCGAGCCATCCAGCAGGAAGTTCTTCATCACCTGTTGTGTAATGGTCGAGGCCCCACGAAGGTTCTCTCCGCGTGATTCCACCGCATCCACAAATGCCGACACCATCCCCATCGCGTCATAACCCGCGTGTTCGTAGAAGTTCTTGTCCTCAGCGGAAATAAACGCCTGTTTGACGATATCAGGGATTTCCTCGGCGGGGGTGAACAAGCGCCGCTCCACCGCGAATTCGTCGATAATGCGCCCTTCGCCGGAATAGATCCGGCTGATGGTCTTGGGGGTGTATTGCGACAGCGTCTCATAGCTGGGCAGATCGCGCCCATACATATAAAGAACACCACCCACGACAAGCGCGCCCATGACAAGGCCAAGGGTCAGCAGCGTGAACAAACCGCCAATAAACGAAGAAATAAAGCGCAGCATAGGCGGTGATACAGTCCTGTTTGTTTTGCCTCTGTATACTTGGACGTGGCCCAATGGTCAAAAGACCAATTGCCCGGTTCGGCCACAACGTGCCGCCACGCCCGTCACATTTCAAAGAGGGCTTGTGCAGGTTCCGGTCAGACGCCATTCAGGCACCATGCAAGCAGATGATGTGATCCCCACCTATGAACGCCTTGGCCAGACATGGGCCAAGCAGCGCAGCCGTAACCTGATGGAAAAGCACTGGCTGGACAGGTTTCTGGCCGCCGCCCCACGCACTTCGGGGCCAAGCCATGTGCTGGATATCGGCTGCGGGTCCGGCCAGCCGATTGCTACGTATCTGTCAGAGCGTGGCGTGCGACTGACGGGGGTGGATGCCGCATGGACAATGACAAAGCTTTACGCAGGCAACCTGCCCGCGGCAAAGATTGTGCAGGCCGACATGCGAGGGCTGGCACTGGATCAGACCTTTGATGCGATCCTCGCGTGGAACAGTTTCTTTCACCTCTCGGCCGCCGATCAGCGCCCGATGTTCGCGACATTTGCAGCCCACGCAGCACCGCGCGCCGCACTCATGTTCACCTCGGGGCATATTGCGGGCGAGGCCATTGGCACCGTGGCCGACGCCCCGATCTACCACGCGTCACTTGACCCAGAGGAATACCGGCAACTGTTAGATGAGGTGGGTTTTAAAGTCCTGCATTTCACAGCCGAAGACCCCAATTGCGGGCAGCATACGGTCTGGATCGCACAGTATCGGCCCTAGGGCCTGACCCTAGCGCGCCAAGAGCGCGACGGTGCTTGTCACTGCCGCGATGATTTTCCGGCGACCTGCCGGGTTGGCCAGAAAGGCGCGATCATCGGCATTCGACAAAAAGCCCACCTCGACAAGAACACTGGGGAAATCCGCCGCCGTCAACACGGCAAACTGCCCTTCACGGCGCGGGCGTGAATTCATCGGCACCCCCTGGGTTGCCATCGCCGTGGCCAACGCATCGGCAAAGCGTCGCGCCGCAGGGCCTGTTTGGGCGCGGGCCAAATCCATCAAAGCGGTGGCCACGCGATCCTCTGTTGCGTTCAGATCGACACCAGACAGCAAATCACCCCGCTCATGGCGCTCCACGATCCGCTGCGACGCCGCAGTCCCGCCATCAGGGGCCAATGTGTAAACAGAGGCACCCCGTGCCGCATCGGTTTCCAACGCATCCGCGTGCAGCGAAATCATCAGATCCGCCCCCACCTGCCGTGCAAAGGTCAGTCGGGCAGAAAGGGGCACAAATACATCCCCGCTGCGGGTCAGAACCGCCCGTACTTTCGGCAACTCACCCAGGCTGACGGCCAACTCCGCGGCAAGCAGCAAAGTCAGATCCGCCTCCTTGATGCCGCCCTGATTGGCACCAGGATCAATCCCGCCATGACCCGGGTCAATGACCACGACAAAATCCTCGCTTCGAGCAATCCTAGCGGCTTCTTGGCTGTCAAAACCGGTCACGGCCTCCCAGCCTAGATCAGGTGGCGCACCGCTGGCGGCGGCGAATTCCACCTCTGAGGTCTGCTCAAGCACCAGCGACAGGGCTGCACCTTCGGGGTGCGCCACCATACCCGCCTCTGCGATGATCAGCGGCTCTGCCAGATCGATCACCATACGCGACCAGCCGGGGCGCAAGGGGCCAAAGCGCACGGCAGTCGCGCGGTCACCCGACAGCACCGTATCAGGATCAAGGCCTGCGATATCTGTCACCTCAAAATCAAGGACCAGACGGCGCGGCGCATCCAGTGTGAAGACACGGTAAGGGACAATCTCGCTTAGCCCCAATGTGACCTCCAGCTTCCACCAGCCGTCACGCACCGCACTGCGTTCTGGATCAAAACTGACCTGCGCCTGCCCCATACTGGCCAGACAAAGCAATACCAGAACCCAGCGGATCATGATGCACGCGCCTGCATAAAGCGGGTCAAACGGGTAAGGCCTTCGCGGGTATCCTCGGTCGCGCGGGCATAGGAAAAGCGCAGCCAATAATGCCCCCGCGCCGCATCAAAATCGAGGCCGGGTGTGACAGCAACGCCCGCTTTTTCAAGAAGTTCAGCGGCAAAACCCAATGCATCATCAGTGAACTCTGACACATCAACATAGACGTAGAATCCTCCATCCGGTGGGGCAAAGCGCGTCATTCCAGCCGCTTGCAAACCTTCCATCATCAAGGCGCGGTTGGCGGCATAAATGGCTTTGTTGGCCTCCAACTCTGCCGTGCAATCCATTGCATGCAACGCCAGCCGCTGGGCCGCGTGGGAGGCGCAAATGAACATATTCTGGGCCAACCGTTCAACACGGCGCACGTGATCCTGCGGGACAATCATCCATCCGACCCGCCAGCCGGTCATCGAAAAATACTTTGAGAAGGAGTTCACGACATAAACGTCATCGGTGACCTGCAAAGCGGTCGCCGGCGCAATGTCATAGTCAATCCCATGATAAATCTCGTCCGAGATCAGCGCCGCTCCACGCGCAGCACAGGCCTGCGCCAATGCGGCCAGCTCAGCCTGGTTCAGCATCGTGCCCGTGGGGTTGGCGGGTGAGGCCACAATCAGCCCGTCCAGATCATGCGTCGCCACATCGTCGGGGCGTGGCTGAAACCGCTGGGCAAAGGTTGTGGGGATATCCACTGGGGTCAGGCCGACCGCCTTCAAAATCTGCCGGTAAGACGGGTAGCACGGCGTTCCCAGGCCCACGCGCGCGTCATTGTCAAAAAGCGCCGAGAAGGCGATCAGAAAGGCGCCCGAGGCCCCGCTGGTGATCACAACACGGGCCGGGTCCAGATCAACACCGTACCAATCAGCGTAATGGCGGGCGATCCGGGCGCGCAACTCTGGCAGGCCAAAGCCCACGGTATACCCCAGCGGATCAGACATCTCGGCCATCAATGCCGCCTTCGCGGCCTCAGGCGCACCGGTGCCGGGTTGCCCCACTTCCATATGGATAATGTGACGGCCAGCGGCCTCGGCCTGCCGGGCTGCTTCCATCACGTCCATGACGATGAACGGATCAACATCACCGCGTGTTGAATGTCGCATCTGCTGCCTCATGTTGGTTGTCCCCTGTGTGCCCGCGACAACGGGGGAAGGTCAATGCGCAATGGATGGGCAGCCGCCTACAGGCGTTGTTGTCTTCAACTTCGAAGGTCGGTACCTTCTTTGGCGGCGGCCTGCCAGACGATCAGCCGACACAAAGGAGCCTGAAGAGTGATCGAACCTCGCTACGACGGAGTGTGGAGCCTGCTCCCGGAACTCAGTTTCTATGAGGCTGGCCAACCGCCTCAAGAAGGACGATATGAAATCAGTGTAGAAGGAACGACCGTCAGTTTCTCAGTGCGCTGGAGGGTCGGCGACAAGAATCAGTCTATCAGCTTCTCTGGGCCTCTGGACGGGCAGTTGCATCGGTCAGATGTGGCCCCCAACAGCACGGTCTCATTCACCCACGTTGATGACAATACGCTCGAGAGCGCCTTTTTCGTCGATGACGTTCAGATGGCGTTTGCCCGAAGACAGGTTTCACACGACGGCACGCTTTTGGCAGTGCTCCAGGTCAACACCAAACCCGACGGATCTTCGGTTCGGATCACGCAAGTCTACCGGCGTGTCGGCGAATAACATCGGGTCCGATCCGAATTCCTCGCGGTAACAACAACAGCAGCTGTGTCAGCGGGTTTCGAATCGCGTGTGCAATTGCATCAGAGCATCCAGGACCACTGCCCGATCTGCTTTGTAGAAAACCCAATTCTTAATTGGCCGAAATGTTACCAGCTGAGCGTCAGCTAACGTCCGGAGATGGTTGGTCACCGTCGGCTGAGACAGCCCAATTTTGTCAGTGATCGCCCCCACGCAGACGCCATCCTTTACCAAATCCCCATCCCGCTGCGCCGGAAAGTGAGCGGTAGGGTCCAACAGCCACTCCAACATTTGCATACGCTTTTCATTGGCAAGTGCTCGTAGAACAGTTTGCGTTGACACGGTTTTGTCAGACATATAGTTAAAAACCTATATTGATCTTTTTCGATACACCACTTCTTAGCAAACGACTGGGACGTGGGAAACTCCAATATTATGGATACACAGTGACAACACGCGACCTATGTCTAATCATTCTAACAACCCTGATCTGGGGGCTCAATTTCGTTGTCATAAAATGGGGTGTGCAGGACGTGAGTGCCCCAATGATGACTGCATTAAGGTTCACCCTTGTCGCCGTTCCTTTGGTGTTCTTTGTAAGGCGGCCAACCATACCAATTGCAGTCACTGCGTCTTATGGTCTCCTTTTTGGGTGCGGCATTTGGGGATTGGTCAACTTTGCAATCTCCCTTGGGACACCAGCGGGGCAAGCGTCACTACTATTGCAGTCGAGTGCCTTTATGACCGTTGTGGCTGGTGCTTTATTCTTCTCGGAAACAATCTCGGGCCAAAAGCTAGTTGGTATAATAACTGCACTTGTTGGCTTCATTTCGATCGCCTGGGGCGGCCTCTTGGCAGATTCGATTTGGGGTGTTGCCCTCGTGCTTCTTGCTGGCCTATCTTGGACGATCTGCAATGTCCTCGTCCGGATTTACAAACCAACAGACATTCTGAGTTTTATCGTTTGGTCCAGCCTGTTCGTCCCTATTCCAATCCTGATCTATTTAGTCCTGTTCACATCCGAACTTACTGATGGCGTTGCCCAATTTGGCTGGCGCGGTTTGATGTCCATTCTTTTTCAGGCTGGTGTTACAACCATAATTGGCTATGGTGTCTGGACCAGAATGATCAACAAATACGGGCTCTCAGCAGTCTCCCCATATTCACTACTCGTGCCTGTTTCAGGCCTGATGTTTGGATGGGTTCTCTATGGTGAAACTGCAAAACCTCTGGAACTCATCGGATCCATCCTGGTCCTGGTTGGATTGGCCGTCATGTCTGGAGCATTCTCAGTCATTTTGGCGCGACTTAACCCGCGCACTTAGTCTGCACCTCAGAAATCACAAGTCGACATTCAAGCACCCCACGGAATCCGCCGTTAAGGGCCCAATACGGATATTCAGGCCTGTGATCCGCCCCTACTCCGCCGCCGCTCTCTGCGCTTCAAGCTCCGCCGCCTTCTTCTCCACCTGCGCCACGATATGATCCACCATATCGTCATTGGATTGCTTGTGGCTTTGCTTGCCTGCCAGATAGACCATCCCCGACCCAGCCCCGCCGCCGGTAAAGCCAACGTCGGTCATCAGCGCCTCGCCCGGCCCGTTCACCACGCAGCCGATGATCGACAGCGACATGGGCGTTTTGATGTGCTCCAGCCGCTTTTCCAACGTCTCAACCGTTTTGATCACGTCAAACCCTTGCCGCGCGCAGGAGGGACAGGAAATGATATTCACGCCGCGGTGGCGCAGCCCAAGGGATTTGAGGATCTCGAACCCCATTTTCACCTCTTCCACCGGATCAGCCGACAGCGACACACGGATCGTATCACCAATCCCCATCCACAGCAGGTTCCCCATGCCAATGGCTGATTTCACGGTGCCGCTGATCAGACCGCCCGCCTCGGTGATGCCCAGATGGATCGGCGCGTCTGTCGCCTCTGCCAACTGCTGATAGGCGGCGGCGGCCATGAACACGTCAGAGGCTTTGCAGGATATCTTGAATGCGTGGAAGTCATTATCTTGCAGGATTTTGATATGATCCAGACCGCTTTCCACCATCGCGTCGGGGCAAGGTTCACTGTATTTGTCCAGCAGGTGCTTTTCCAATGATCCGGCATTCACGCCGATGCGGATGGAACAATTGTGATCGCGCGCCGCCTTGATGACCTCTTTGACGCGCTTCTCATCACCTATGTTGCCGGGGTTGATGCGCAGGCAGGCCGCACCCGCCTCTGCCGCCTCAATCCCACGTTTGTAATGGAAATGGATATCAGCGACGATCGGCACGGACACCTCAGGCACGATCTGCCGCAATGCGGCGCTGGACGCCTCATCAGGGACCGAAACCCGCACGATATCGGCACCGGCCTCGGCGGCGGCGTTCACTTGATCAATTGTCGCCTTGATGTCCGTGGTCAGGGTATTGGTCATCGTCTGCACGGTGATCGGTGCATCCCCACCCACTGGCACATTGCCAACCATGATCTGGCGCGATTTGCGGCGATAGATATTGCGCCACGGACGAATATGATTGAGGGACATGGGGCCAGCCTATGAGAGCATTTGTTGCCGGCAACCTAAGCGGCTCTGCGGCGGTCAGCAAGGCCGTGTGCTGCGGCTATTCGGCAGGGGCGACCTGTGCGACGTTGACGATCTCGGCCAGGTCAGTATCCGCAGACAAATCCGCAACGGCAAAACTTTCAGTCAGGCTTTGCACGGTCAACTCTACATTTGATGTAACCGTGCCGGTTTGCCCAACAGGGCCATAATGCACGCCGTTGACGGCAAAATACATGGCTCCGCTTTCGCCCACACGCAGACTGGCGGGGTCCTCGGTTGCAGGCACGACAAAGTTCTGTCCCGGCTCCATCACGCCTTCAAAGATCACAGTGCCATTAGCGGCGCGCACCCGCACCCAGGCAGGACGCACGGCAACCAGTTGCAGCTCTGGCACATTGGGTTCAACAACCTGGATCGGCGCAGGCTGCGGCATATCCAGGGCTGCCAGTTCCGTGGCAGGTGAGCCGGACACCGTCACTTGCGGCACCAACGCCCCAATTGTATCGCGGTTCAGGGTCGAAATCGGCGCATCGCGGGCGACAAGAACCGGAACGTCCAGAGCTTGCGGGCGATAGAGCCGGTCAAGTGCTTCTGTCGATGGGGCTTCAAACCCCGACAACGCATCAACAGGCTGAACGGCATTTGCAGCCCCCGCCAACGGGTCAAGATCGGACACAACAACCGGGGCCTGCTCAACCGGGGCAAATTGGACCTTCTGAACCTCTTGCAGGACAGTCCAGCCCCCAAAGCCCAAACCAGCGATCAAAGCCACCAACACCAGAACGGATCCAATCGCGCGTGGCTCAATACCGGAAAAGACGGCATCCCCAGCAGGTACAAAAGGTGTGGCGGAGCCGGAAAAGATGTCCTTGCCAATCGTGGCCGAGGACGGATCAAACGTCTTGCCCTTCAAAGAAGAGGCTTCTGCCGACATACCATGGGCCGTCGCAAAACCGCTCTCTTCGCAAAACGCGTCAAAGGCATGATCGGGATCCATGTTCAGATAACGCGCGTAAGAGCGCACATAACCAGCAATAAAACCCGGCGTATCAAAGGCAGAGGGATCGGCATTTTCGATGGCAGCAATATAGGCGGCTTTGATCTTGAGTTCGCGCTGCACGTCCAGCAGGCTCTTGCCCATCGTTGCACGCTCACCGCGCATCAAGTCACCAAGCCGTAATTCGTAGTCGTCAAACCCTTTGGCTTGAACATCCTCCGGTGCGTCTCCGCGCTTGAAGGTCTTCCCGATCATCGACTGTCCCGTCGCTCAATGCCCCTAAACTGCTCACTTTTTCCGAATCGTGGACAGTGGGCGGTCTAGCCCCTCCATAGCACGTCAACAGGAGTTATGCACAGGTTGATTGAATGTTAACCTGCTAATTCGGCACGATTCAGCGCGCAATGCGACCAAAGGCCATCCAAAGCGCCGACCAAAGCGTCCATTTCGCGAGGCCCATGCACCGGCGATGGCGTAAAGCGCAGCCGCTCGGTCCCGCGTGGCACCGTGGGAAAGTTGATTGGCTGCACGTAGATGCCAAAATTGGACAAGAGCATATCTGACAGCTTCTTGGTATGTACCGGATCACCCACAATCAGCGGCACGATATGTGTGCCATGATCAATGATAGGCAAACCCAGCCCCTTAAGGCGCAGCTTCAGGATCTTGGCCTGCGTCTGTTGCTGCACGCGCAGGCTGTCGTCTTCTTTGAGGTGAGCCACGCTGGCCACCGCACCTGCGGCAACGGCAGGTGGCAGCGATGTGGTAAAGATGAACCCCGGCGCATAAGACCTTATCGCGTCGCACATTTTTGCAGAAGCAGCGATATACCCCCCCATGATACCATAGGCCTTGGCCAAGGTGCCGTTGATGATATCGATCCGGCCCATCAGGCCATCGCGCCCGGCAACGCCTGCCCCGCGCGGGCCGTACATGCCGACCGCATGAACTTCATCAATGTAAGTCAGCGCGCCAAATTCATCCGCCAGATCGCAGATTTCAGCGATGGGGCCGAAATCACCATCCATCGAATAGATCGATTCAAATGCAATCACCTTGGGGGCGGCCGGATCATCCGCGGCTAACAATTCTCTCAGGTGATCAAGATCGTTGTGACGGAAGATACGCTTGGCCCCGCCATTGCGGCGCACGCCTTCGATCATCGATGCATGGTTCAGCGCGTCGGAATAGATGATCAGGCCGGGAAACAGCTTGGGCAATGTGCTCAGCGTGGCGTCATTGGCGATATAGGCTGAGGTGAACAGCAGTGCGGCTTCCTTGTGGTGCAAATCCGCCAGTTCTGCCTCTAGCCGTTTGTGATAAACAGTCGTGCCGGAAATATTGCGGGTCCCGCCAGAGCCAGCACCAGTGGCATCAATGGCCTCATGCATGGCGGCCAGAACGACAGGATGCTGGCCCATGCCCAGATAGTCGTTGCCGCACCAAACGGTCACAGGCGCCTCAGAACCGTCCGGCTTGCGCCATGTGGCATGAGGAAACTGCCCGCGCTTGCGTTCAATATCGATGAACGTGCGGTAACGGCCTTCTTCGTGCAAAGTCGCAATCGCTGTGTCCAATTGGGCGCTGTAGTCCACGTCGTTCGTCCTCTTAATCGCACCAAAAACCGCAGGCTTTCGCAGTTTTTGAATCATTCTAAGCGTCATATAGGGCACGACAGCTCCGAACAAGACGTTACAAAGTGTCGCTCCTGCCTCTCCGTGTAAAGTAAGCGCCACTGAGCTACCCTGATCTGGATCAATAAAATGGCAGGCAAATTGCGGTGACAGAGGGCGGGCGACCGACCCCAGACATGTGCCATCTCCAGGCGCGTTATGGGCATCGGGCTATTCCGTTCAACTTTCGGCAGGATCGGCTTGACCTCCCCGCGTGGTATGGCAACCTCCGCGGCAGATCCCAACAGATAGGCCAAAGCCATGACCCTCGCTCCCGTCCTCGCCCGTATTGACGCAGACCTGCCACAAGCCTTAGATCGGCTGCTGGAACTGCTGCGCATCCCCTCAATCTCAACCGATCCAGCCTTTAAGGGCGACTGCGACACAGCGGCTGACTGGTTGGTGGCTGATCTGCAATCCATTGGGTTTGAGGCCTCTAAACGACCGACACCAGGGCATCCGATGGTGGTGGCACATACCGGCGGTGATGGGCCACGTATCCTGTTTTACGGGCATTACGACGTGCAACCTGTTGATCCGATTGAGCTTTGGGACCGTGACCCTTTCGACCCGCAAGTCGAGGACACAGCCAAAGGCAAAGTCATTCGGGGCCGCGGATCATCCGACGACAAAGGGCAATTGATGACCTTTGTTGAGGCCTGTCGCGCATGGAAAGCCGAACATGGTACGCTACCTGCCAACATCACGATTTTCTTTGAGGGCGAAGAGGAATCCGGGTCCCCTTCCCTCACCCCTTTCATGGAGGAAAACCGCGAAGAACTGACGGCCGACATCGCGCTGATCTGTGACACTGGCCTCTATGGCGACAGCACACCGGCGATCATCACACAGTTGCGCGGGTTGCTGGGCGAAGAACTGACCATCACGGGACCCAACAAGGACCTGCATTCGGGCATGTACGGCGGATTGGCGATGAACCCGGCACGGGTGCTGGCGCGCATCATCGCCGCCTTGCACGATGAAAACGGGCGAATCACGGTGCCCGGCTTCTACGATGGCGTGCCGGAGCTATCGAATGAGTTGGCCGCCGCATGGGACGATCTGAAATTCGACCACAAGGACTTCTTGGGTGAGGTCGGTCTCTCCGAGCCCGCAGGTGAAGTCGGACGCCGTCCTCTCGAGATGATCTGGTCGCGGCCAACCTGCGAAGTGAACGGCATGTCGTCAGGCTATACCGGTGACGGTTTCAAAACCGTGCTCCCTTCCGAAGCCACAGCCAAAATCAGTTTCCGACTTGTGGGCACGCAAGACCCCCTGAAAATCCGGGATGCGTTCCGCAAAATGGTGCAAGATATGCTGCCCGCAGATTGCACGGTCAGCTTCAGCGATCATGGTGCCAGTGCGGCCGGGCAGATGGCCACAACGCACCCCGCCTTCGACCAGGCACGCCAGGCACTCTCGGACGAATGGCCCAACGCGGCGGCCTACATCGGATCCGGCGGATCAATCCCAATTGCGGGGTATTTCAAGGACATCCTCAAGATGGACGCAATGCTGATCGGCTTTGGCAAGGACGACGACCAGCTCCACTCGCCCAACGAAAAATACGACCTGTCATCGTTTCATAAGGGGATTCGGAGCTGGGCACGGATCCTGGACGCGATGACAAAGTAGTGCGATGTCGAACGTCACGCATCTTTGACTAGACGGGGTCGATTTTCTGAATCTGATCAAGAGGCCCCGTCACGCAAAATTGGCCTAGACCTCAAGCATTTTTGACCAGACCGGACTTTCAATGGGAGATAGGCCAAAGATCAAGTCGCGGACATAGCCGCCGTTGTGCGGTCCACTCAAATGGAGTTCAATCATACGGCGTCGCTGCGTCGCAAAGTAACCCGAGGTGGCCATGCCGATTCCATTTATTGTTAGAGAATTTGAGGTCGATGGGCAGACCGTTGAATGTCGGTTCTTCCAACCAGAACTGGTCGATATTGACTATGTATGCCGCTACGAAGTTGAGTGGCCAAATAAGCAGTTGTCGAGCAAATCATTCGGCATCGACCAAGTCCAAGCGCTTCTTCTGGCCATGCAAAAAGTCCATGCAGATTTGCTGTTCCTGCGGGTTAAGAAGGGCTCAAAGGTAGAGTGGTTAGAAAATGAAAATCTCGCGCTGCCCATTATAGATAGTATCCAAGAGTGGTCACCAACAAACAGCTATTGAGTTGGCCGCTTCGGGCTCTTTTTTCTCTTTCGCCGCAACGTGTGTGAAGGTCCGTTTTCTCATCTGGGTCAGATCAGTGACGTAAACGTCGGAGTTATCCGACGTTCCACATGCGAGGTGGTAAAGGGCCGCTGATCGGGCTTTGCAGTCGTTGACTACATGGGCCCCATGCCCGGCTCTTCAACTTGGCATCTTAAAACTCAGTTTCGCGGCATTGCCACCTCTATCTTGTTGCGGGGGATGCATCTATCAGGGTAGATAACGACCATTCACAGTGGAATTGCGACACCCTCATGAAAATGCGCGACACGTTTCTGAAACCGATGCATCCTGAAGGGCGTAAGTTTGTTGGGTGCTTTGCGGCCATCACAGCCCTTCTTTTTATCATCTGGCCCGTCTTGGGATGGATCGGCATTGGCCTGACGATCTGGTGCTACTACTTTTTCCGTGATCCCCAGCGCGTGATACCCACGCGCGATGGGCTGATCGTCAGCCCAGCGGATGGCGTCGTCTCACTGATCGAACAGGCCGTGCCGCCTGCAGAGCTTGGCATGTCGGACAAGGCCCTGACGCGGGTCAGCGTGTTCATGAGTGTTTTCAATTGCCATGTGAACCGTGCGCCGATTGCAGGTCAAATCGCAGCGATTGCCTATCGCCCCGGCAAATTCTTTAACGCCTCGCTGGACAAAGCCAGCGCTGATAACGAACGCAACAGCCTGCTTATCGACATGCCAGACGGCAGGCAGGTTGCCGTTGTACAGATTGCGGGGCTTGTTGCGCGACGGATCGTGTGTTTTTCAAGCAAGGGCGATACCCTCCGCACCGGAGAACGATTTGGCCTGATCCGCTTTGGCTCGCGTTTAGATGTCTACTTGCCTGACGGCGTAGAGCCGATGGTAAGCCTCGGGCAAACCATGATCGCGGGTGAAACCGTTCTCGCTGATCTCAGCGCCGGTGAAGCGGCGCGCCTCACAAGGGTTGAATAGTCGATGGCGGGGCCCACCGGCGGTATCAAACAGTTCGACTTGCATCTGTTTCACGTGCTGCCCAGCTTGTTGACGGTGGCTGCTGTCTGTGCCGGCCTGACCTCAATCAAATTCGGCTATGAAGGCAAGTTTGAAGCGGCTGTCGGCCTCGTGTTGGCTGCCTCTGTTCTTGATGGTCTTGATGGCCGTTTGGCGCGCCTGATGAAACGCGAAACCGCTGTCGGAGCGGAGCTTGATTCACTCGCGGATTTTGTCAACTTCGGCGTTGCCCCGGTCCTGATACTGTACAGCTGGGGATTGCAGGATTTGCAAAGCGCCGGCTGGATCGCAGTCTTGATCTACGCGGTATGCTGCGCTGTGCGGCTGGCACGTTTTAATGTCAGCAGCCGTTTAGAAAATGATGATTCTTCTGGCGACTACTTTGTTGGCGTTCCCTCGCCAGCAGGGGCAATTCTAGTGTTGTTTCCGATGGTTGTTTCATTTGCGGTTTCTGACTTGCCACTGGCGCCACCTGGCCTTGTCGCCTGTCACATCTGCCTGATTGGGCTGCTGATGATCTGCCGCGTTCCAACCTATTCATTCAAGGGCGCCAAGATCAAACGGACAAACGCCAAATACGCCCTATTGCTTGCCGCCATTGTTGTCGTATCTTTACTGACATATCTGTGGGCGACACTCACATGTCTGACTATAGCTTACATTGGCTGCCTCGTTTGGGCGTATCGATCCCACCGCATTGCAAAAAAACCGAAAGGATAGCACCGTGGAACTCAGTGCCGTCAAAACTTCATATGCGCGTTGGGCGCCTGTCTATGACAAAACGTTCGGTGCGATCACAAATGTAGGACGCCACAAAGCTGTCGACTATATCAATTCACAGGATGTCGCGACTGTCCTTGAGGTTGGCGTTGGCACAGGTCTAGCCTTGCCAAAGTACCGTAGCGACGTTGCGGTTACCGGCATCGATTTCAGTGATGACATGCTCGCCAAGGCGCAAGCTAAGGTAGATTTGCATGGTCTTGATCATGTCAAAAGCCTGCGGCAGATGGATGCGCGGGACCTCGAATTTGACGATGCATCTTTTGATGTTGTGGCCGCGATGCATATCATTTCGGTTGTCCCAGAACCCGAGCGGGTCATGGCCGAAATGGCGCGGGTCTGCAAACCAGGCGGCCTGATCGTGATCACCAATCACTTCGCCAGAGAGACCGGTATGCTTGCCCGGGTTGAGCGGTTAACCGCACCCTTTGCCAATTTGCTGGGCTGGCACTCGGACTTTGAAATCAGCACTGTTCTCAAGCAACCGGGGCTCACTGTGATTGAGCAAAAGACGTTGCCCCCTATGGGTATGATGACGTTCCTGGTTTTGCAAAAAGACATCTCCTGACCGTCTCACTGGGGTATGACCGGTATCCTCAACACAGGTGCGGCGCTGATCGGATCGGCAAAGGCAACAACCTTATCCACCGCCCCAAGAAACGCAACCTGTCATCGCTTCAAAATCGCATCAGAACCCGGGTACGGCACGGACAACAACGCCGCAGGGGCAGCCGCACCCCGAGGCAAGCCCAGGATACGGTGTGTTCTCAATCCTCTACGATAAACGCGCCGGCCTCGACAAGGGCAGTGCCACTCCTGACATGCGTCACCTGAACGCCGCCCGCTATCTCTTGACCGTCAGCGCCGGTGAACACGCCGCCATACTCGCCCGCGGCAGCCGTCCAGCCGGCCAGCGCAAATGCGCCGCCGCTCGTCGTGCCGGTAAACCCACCATCCGAGATCGACGTTGTTTCGAAGGTGAGGTCATTCAATGGATTCCCAGCGCTGAAGTTATCGGTCCGGTTCGTGATCAAACCGTCGACCATCGCCGAATCGAAATCGACATCCAATGTTGCATCTCCGTAAATCAGGTATTGGCCCACGTTGTCCGATGAAGTGGCGACCCAAGCGACGTAGTCCCCCGTATATTGGGCGGTGCCGGATGTTGGCATTGTCGTGTCCCCCAGTCTGCCAAAGACCGCACCAGCAACGTTCGAAGCAGTATCTGCGCTAATCACAGATATGGCGTAGCCGCTACCCGTCGACGTCTCGCCCCGCGAAGCGTAGCTCGGGCCACCAGAGCCCTGATAATAGCCAAAGAAACCCGGTGTGTCGTAGAATGCCGCTGGTCGGACAGGCAGCACGGTTGTGATGGTACCATCGGTCAATGTGATTGTGTTCGCCGTGTCGTCATAGTCGATCTCCAGCAATGACGGGACGCTTCCCAACGAAACTTCAGCCGCTCCAAAGTCTTCAGGACTGGAACTCGAACAACCGGCGAAGGCCAATACGGCCAAAGACGCACATGTGATCAATTCTTTCATATTCTTCTCACTCACAAACTGGTTAATATTTAGTTAATATAGGGTGACTTGACCTTAGGGCAGCGTCAACGATTTGTCGCGGCCAGGTACCCTGCCATTTTGGACAGGTATGCATCGGCGATAACTTCTGCTTTCAGCGCAGGAGAGCTACCGCTTTCAGGCGTTGAAGATGTCTGCATGATCAATATCTTAGCGCACAGCCCCTGCTGCGATCGCCCCTTTGCGGAACGCCCTGTCAGTCAAATGAGCCGGGTGAGCAAACCCAAAGTGGCCCTTAAGGGGAACACACTGCACTTGTCGAAATGCACTCAAACGCAAGGCGCCCAGCCCGCAATCGACCAGAAAAAAGGCGGGCCATAAAGCCCGCCCAATGGCAGCATCTTGGGAAAATGGCGCGGTTGACGGGGCTCGAACCCGCGACCCCCGGCGTGACAGGCCGGTACTCTAACCAGCTGAGCTACAACCGCGCATGAGGTGCGGAATAATCGCGCAACGGTGGGGCGTCAACGCCAAATCGGCCCGAAAGAGGTGTTTTTGCGCCGGTCACCAAACAAATTTATCTCTTGTTCAGATTTGGCCCCGCGCGCAGCATTAACCGACCAATGT
This sequence comes from uncultured Alphaproteobacteria bacterium, assembly GCA_929200255.1. GTDB lineage: Bacteria > Pseudomonadota > Alphaproteobacteria > Rhodobacterales > Rhodobacteraceae > Yoonia. The sequence goes on from CAKMYZ010000006.1 coordinate 150,252, forward strand.
AGACACAAATGTACGTAACGGTTCTTTACGCCGTATATACCGGCTGTGCATGAGGCGGAGCCCAGCAAAACAAGGGTGCTAACACCTTCAGACACAAAGCACTGCAAAACCCACAACGTCCGTTGTGTGACCCGGTCAGGATTTGAAGGAAAAGCAGTGGCGCGGTTGACGGGGCTCGAACCCGCGACCCCCGGCGTGACAGGCCGGTACTCTAACCAGCTGAGCTACAACCGCGCATCTGCTTGTTCAGCCGATGACTGAACGTGCGCTGCTTCTAAGTGCGCATTGGCGCCCCGTCAAGCGGCGTTAGGGGCTGGGATAAGAATAAATGTGGCGCCAGCCCCGGGCGGCAGTTGAAAGTCCGCGACCTGCGCGCCGGGCCTCTGTCGCTGCGTCGATCCGTTTCCTGCCAGAGGCAACAAATGTACTGCAATGCATTATGACAGGGCCGCAGGGACATAGGTGCAACAAGTACGCAAACGCATCCCGCAAGGCGCGTGTGGACGTATTTCAATACATGCAAATCGGAAGGGTTTATGGTGGGTGATGAGAGGCTCGAACTCCCGACATCTTCCGTGTAAAGGAAGCGCTCTACCAACTGAGCTAATCACCCGATATCGGACCATTTAGACCAGCCGTGCAGCTAGTGCAAGCCTCATTCCAACAGGAATTGTTCACCGCCCCTGAGATGGTAAACGCAGCCCTGCCCACCTTGCACGGATTGGCCAGCATAGGCCTTTTCACCTACCATAAGTGCACGCAGAATGGCGCTGGTGACGCCATGGGTAACCAAGACAGCCGGCCCCGTCAGATCCGTCAAGAATGCGTCCACGCGCGCCTTGACCCCTGCAAAGCCTTCGCCATTTGGTGCCAACTCATATTGTTCCATCACCGGGTCACGCCCCTCCGGCATCGGTAGCTCCGCCCGCAAACGACCGGACCAATCACCCACCCCAATTTCGCGCAACCGGTCATCTGTGCGGATATGATCGGCAATCCCGGCAAGCGCTATTCCAGCGGTTTGAAACGCCCGGCCCTGCGGGCTGCTGAAGAACTGAAACCCGTCCAACGAACGCCCCGCCAAGATTGCGCCCTGCCGTGCCGCATCGGCCTGCCCCTTCGTGGTCAGGCGCGAGTTCAGCTCGCCCTGCATGCGGTTCTCGGCGTTCCACTCGGTCTCGCCGTGGCGCAGGATGTATAGCTCTGGAAATGACATATCGGCGTTGACTTAAACGTCGCTTTCATCGGTCGCTGCGGCAGCCATTGTGGCATTTGGTGGGGTGCGTAGTTTCAGGGTCAACACAGTCGCCCCATTCTCAAGGTTCTTTGATTTCACGATCCGCAGTTTACCAAGCGGAGGCAGATTCACGTCCGTGCCCTCGCGCAGCGCCTCTGCGATCACAGCCATCGCGGTTTCAACCGCTGGCTTGACGTCGCGTTTCTTGAGGTTGGTGCGTGTGACAACTGCATCAAAGAGTTCCGGCTTTTTCAGCATCGGCTTGGCATCGGCATCCGCGGGTGCGTCTTCTTTCGGGGCGGTTTTGGGTGTCGTCTTGCGGGCCATGTGCAAATTCCTTCTGCGTTTACTCGCGCATTACTCTGTCTGCGTGGTGGAAGGTCAAGCAGATACCAGAAAAATGGCGCCCCAGGTTTTTGGAGCGCCTGACTTTAAAGAAGACCCCGCAGCTTAATGCGCGCGGGCGCCTTCGCTGGCGTTCTGCGCCTTAAGCGCTGCTGCCGCGGCTTCCTCTGCTGCTTCATCCCATTCGATGGCCTCAGGTTTACTGACCAACGCATGGTCCAGCACTTCAGACACATGATTTACCGGAATGATCGTCAGCCCCTCTTTCACGTTGTCGGGAATCTCAGGCAAATCCTTGGCATTGTCCTGTGGGATCAGAACAGTGGTGATCCCGCCACGTAGTGCCGCCAGCAGTTTTTCCTTGAGACCACCAATGGGCATCGCATTGCCACGCAACGACACTTCGCCCGTCATGGCGATATCTTTGCGCACAGGGATACCTGTCATCACAGAAACGATAGAGGTCACCATGGCCAGGCCCGCACTTGGCCCATCCTTTGGCGTCGCCCCATCGGGGACGTGGACGTGAATGTCGATCACGTCGAACTTGGGTGGCTTGACCCCGATCTCTGGCGCGATGGACCGCACATATGATGACGCCGCATCGATGGATTCCTTCATCACATCGCCCAGCTTACCGGTTGTCTTCATCCGGCCCTTGCCCGGCAGGCGCAACGCTTCGATATTCAAAAGCTCACCACCAACAGATGTCCAGGCCAGACCGGTGACAACACCCACCTGATCCTCTTCCTCGGCCAAGCCAAAGCGGTGTTTCTCCACACCAAGAAAGTCAGAAAGGTTTTGCGCAGTGACATCAATCACTTCCGCTTCCTTTTTCACGATCATCGTGACCGCCTTGCGGGCAACTTTGGCCAGTTCACGCTCCATGTTCCGCACACCGGCCTCGCGGGTGTAAACCCGCACCATGGCCGTCAGCGCGTCATCGGACACCGTGAACTCACTCTCCTTCAACCCGTGGTTTTTCATGACCTTGGGCAAAAGGTGTTGGCGCGCGATCTCGCGCTTTTCATCTTCGGTGTAACCCGCAAGTGAAATGATCTCCATCCGGTCCAGCAAAGGCCCCGGCATGTTGTAGGAGTTCGCCGTCGTCAGGAACATCACATTCGACAGGTCATATTCGACCTCCAGATAGTGATCGACGAAGGTGCTGTTTTGTTCGGGGTCCAGAACCTCCAGCATCGCTGATGCCGGATCACCACGGAAGTCCTGCCCCATCTTGTCGATCTCATCGAGCAGGATCAGCGGGTTTGTGGTCTTCGCCTTTTTCAACGCCTGAATGATCTTGCCGGGCATGGAGCCGATATAGGTACGGCGGTGGCCGCGGATTTCAGATTCGTCACGCACGCCCCCCAACGAGATGCGAATAAACTCGCGCCCTGTTGCCTTGGCAACAGACTTGCCCAGCGACGTTTTACCCACACCGGGAGGGCCCACCAAACACATGATCGGACCTTTGAGCTTTTTTGAGCGCTGCTGCACCGCAAGATATTCGACAATCCGTTCCTTGACCTTTTCAAGGCCATAGTGGTCGTTGTCCAGCACCGCTTGGGCCTTGTGCAGGTCCTTCTTGGTGCGTGATTTCACGCCCCACGGCACGCCCAAAATCCAATCCAGATAATTGCGCACAACGGTGGCTTCCGCAGACATAGGCGACATGTTCTTGAGCTTCTTCAGCTCCGCATCGACCTTTTCGCGGGCTTCCTTTGACAGCTTGGTTTCATTAATCCGCGCTTCAAGCTCATCAACTTCGTTCTGGCCTTCTTCGCCATCGCCAAGTTCCTTCTGAATGGCCTTCATCTGCTCATTCAAATAATACTCGCGCTGGGTACGCTCCATCTGGGATTTGACGCGGGTTTTGATCTTTTTCTCGACCTGTAACACGGACATTTCGCCCTGCATCATGCCAAAGACCTTTTCAAGGCGCTCAGACACGGAAAGCGTTTCCAAAAGCCCCTGCTTTTGCTCGACTTCGATGCCCAGATGGCCGGCGACCAAATCGGCAAGTTTCGCGGCTTCCGTGGCTTCACCCACGGCGGCCATCGCCTCTTCGGGGATGTTTTTCTTGATCTTCGCATAACGCTCAAACTCGGCTGATACGTTGCGCACAAGAGCCTCAACCTCTGCTGGATCACCCTCCGTTTCGGACAGGTATGCGCAAGAAGCTTCAAAGAATCTGTCGTTAGGGACAAAGGCCGTGACTTTCACACGGGCGCGGCCTTCGACCAGTACCTTGACGGTGCCATCGGGCAGCTTCAGCAGTTGGAGCACATTGGCGAGCACACCGGTCTTGTAGATGCCCTCTTGACCGGGATCATCTTCACCGGGGTCGACCTGGCTCGACAGTAAAATCTGCTTGTCGTCCTGCATCACCTCTTCCAAGGCGCGGACAGATTTGTCGCGACCCACGAAAAGCGGTACGATCATGTGGGGGAAAACCACAATGTCGCGCAACGGCAGGACGGGGTAGGATGAACTCAACGGTTCTTGCATGCTCTTTTCCTTTTTTGGCAAGACGCTACCGTCCCGCTTAGCGGCAACATGGTGCGTCTCCTCTTGGGATCAATATGTGGGGTGAGGCAATCTGCGTTTCAACCAAACATAACCATCCGTTTGGTGCAGAGTGCCTCTCGCCCGCCGTGTTCGCAAGCAGAGAAATCACAAATCAACCAACAAAATATGTAGATGGGTCCGCTCCGGCAGGACCGCACAACCTTAGACTTTCTATACCCAATCAAACTTTCGCCGAAGGGGATGTCACCGCTGCCCGCGGTCAGGACATGGGTTCAATGTCGCCCAGGATCCGCTGCGCATGGAAATCCTCTTCCCATGCGGCAAAGGTCCCACTGGCAATCGCATCGCGCATCCCCTGCATGATCTCCTGAAAGTAATGCAGGTTATGCCAGGTCAGCAGCATCCCCGAAATCATTTCCTGCGCACGAAACACATGGTGCAGATAAGCACGCGAGTAGTTCGAACAGGCCGGACACGTGCAATGTTCGTCCAAAGGGCGTGGATCGTCGGCGTGGCGCGCGTTCTTGATGTTCAGAACACCGCGACGGGTGAACACCTGACCGGTGCGACCGGACCGGCTGGGCAGCACACAATCCATCATGTCAATGCCGCGCTTCACGGCCCCTACAATGTCATCCGGCTTGCCCACACCCATCAGATAGCGGGGCTTGTCGACGGGCAGCTGATCAGGGGCAAAATCGAGGACACCAAACATAGCCTCCTGTCCTTCACCCACAGCCAGCCCACCCACGGCGTAGCCATCAAACTCCACCGCCTTGAGCGCCTGCGCACTTTGTGCCCGCAAATCCTCTTCCAGCCCGCCCTGCTGAATGCCAAACAGCGCATGGCCTGGCCTGTCCCCAAACGCATCGCGCGACCGCTGCGCCCACCGCATCGACAGTTCCATACTTTGGGCAATACGCTTGCGATCCGCAGGCAAGGCGGGACACTCATCAAAACACATTACAATATCAGAGCCGAGCAACTTCTGAATCTCCATTGACCGTTCTGGGGTCAACTCATGCTTGGAGCCATCAATATGGCTTTTGAAGGTCACGCCCGTCTCCGTCAGCTTGCGCAATTCGGCAAGGCTCATCACCTGAAAGCCGCCACTGTCCGTCAGGATCGGCTTGTCCCAGTTCATGAACTTATGCAGGCCACCAAGACGCGCAATACGCTCGGCCGTGGGTCGCAGCATCAGATGATAGGTATTGCCCAGCAGGATGTCCGCACCCGTCGCCGCGACACTTTCAGGCATCATGGCCTTAACGGTGGCGGCGGTGCCCACCGGCATGAACGCCGGCGTGCGGATATCCCCGCGAGGGGTGGAGATCACACCGGTGCGGGCTTTGCCGTCGGTGGCGTTAAGGGTAAATGAGAAGGGTTTGGTCATGGGGCGGGTGATGCGGGATTTGGACGGGATTGTGAAGGGGGTACGCGGCGCAACAGGAGTGGGTTGCATGAGCCGGGAGAGGAAGTTCGCTGCGGTTGGTTCAAAGGTTCGTTGTGCGGACAAAGCGTACCTATGCGAAGCGCGGTCAATGACCGCTACCCCTGCGGATTGGACCTGTCACGCTTTTGTGCCGCTCCGGTTGCTTATTTATGCAGCCTTTGCTTCGAAGGCCAAGGGGTTTTTCCAGCTGAGGGCTGCGTGCCTTTTTCGCGAATTGTAGAAGCCGTTGATGTGTTCGAAGGTTGCGATCTCATCGTCCACTCCTCAGTGGCTATGATGAGTAACAAACAATCTCTTAGCAAATAACCCTATTTGGACCCACAGGCGCTGACTTCAGGCGTGGCCAAAGACCCTGGACTTTCTGACGCCCTTCCGCGCGACCATTGCGCGCCAACGCCCGCCCTGCAATTCTGAGAAGCTCGCCATACAGCCCGAATTTACCCATCCTGCGCGATCCGTGCGCGCTTCCTTGTCGCAATGGGGCGAAAAGGCGCGACATATAAAGCCGAGCTCTTCAAAATAACGCTCTATTTGTCGCTGTTTGCCGCACATGACGCGACATTTGATGGTGCGGTCGGGGGGACTCGAACCCCCACGAGTGTTACCTCACAGCGACCTCAACGCTGCGCGTCTACCAATTCCGCCACGACCGCAAGTCCATAGGCTGGTAAGTGCGGCACTCATAGACGAGCGGATTTGCGATGCCAAGGGGGAAAACACCCCCTTTTCAACTGTCATAGGCCCGGTTACGTCATCAACATGGTGGAATGGATCACAACCGACGGGCTGACGGATTACGACGCGGCGCTGGCCTTCATGGAGGATCGGGTCAAGGGCATTATTAATGGCACCGCCGATGAATGCATCTGGCTGCTTGAACACCCCCCGCTTTACACCGCCGGAACCTCGGCCCGGCCCGCTGATCTGATCGATCCCGACCGATTTCCCGTCCATGAGGCACGAAGGGGAGGCGAATACACCTATCACGGCCCCGGACAACGGGTGGTCTATGTGATGCTGGACGTGGGCAAACGGGGCCATGATGTCCGCCGGTTTGTCAAAGATCTTGAGGCATGGGTCATCGCCACGCTGGACAGTTTCAACATCAAGGGTGAAATCCGCGCCGGGCGCGTGGGTGTCTGGGTGCAACGGCCCGAAAAACCCGCACAACCGGACGGTCAGCCCGCAGAAGACAAAATCGCCGCAATCGGTATCCGGCTGCGCAAATGGGTGTCGTTTCACGGGATTTCGATCAACGTAGAACCGGACCTGAGCCACTTTGACGGGATCGTCCCCTGCGGGATCAGTGATCATGGGGTGACGTCACTGGTTGATCTGGGATTGCCGGTGGGGATGGGTGATCTAGATGTGGCTTTGCGGGCTGCTTTTGCAGAGAGGTTCGGTGACTAACCGGGCTGTGCGCCTTCGGGCGGTGGCATTTCGTTTGCGACGCGCAGCATTTCGGCCAATGCTTCCATTTGATCAGACAGGTCGAGCATTCTGAGATCGAGACCGTTTGCGCAGGCATACTCCGCAACGCTCACCTTATCTGCCGTTGTGACGATATCGTTTTTCGTTCCCTTACGCCGAAAGTGGAATGCGTTGTCATATCGGCCAACGGCCATTTGCCCGCCGTAGGATTTGGAGTGCACCTGCGCCAATGACTCATGAAGAAGATCAGGGGCAACATAGTTCTCAATCTCCCTGCCCTTCGTCACCCAAACAACGCCACGCTCACCTGTCATTTCATCCCGAATGCGCTGCACTGCCGGTTTCAGTTTTGCACGGCCGCCGGACTTATCGCTGTCCAGCACAACAGCAATGTTGCGGTTAAGGTCGCGCAACTTGATGAAATCGCTTAGCGCATCGTCATCAGCGCTCAGATGGGCAAGAAGTGCTCCCCCGTAGAACATGATGGTGTAGTGAACGCCTTCGACAAGGCCCGCATCGACAAGCGACTGAGCTACTCCCCGATGTTTGGACAGGTTTTGGCGTAAATTAAGCTACTTT
>CAKMYZ010000007.1 GCA_929200255.1 uncultured Alphaproteobacteria bacterium
TCTCTTAAGTTAAGCTGCCATTGGTTCCAAAAACCCTGACGACGGACAGGCACCGTATCACCCGCAAACCCAAGGTAAGATAGAGCGGTGGCATCAGACTTTGAAGAACCGCATCTTGCTGGAGAACTACTTCCTGCCGGGTGATCTCGAAGCCCAGATCGAAGCCTTCGTCGATCACTACAATCATCATCGGTATCATGAGAGCATCAACAACGTCACGCCCGCCGACGTCTACTTCGGACGGGATAAAGCCATTCTACAACAAAGGGAAAGGATCAAACGAAAGACGCTCGAAACGCGACGCTTGCATCACAGACAACGCGCCGCATAATCAAACCAACCAGATGAGCCAAACTCTCTCTTAAGTTAAGCTGCCATTGGTTCCAAAAACCCTGACGACGGACAGTTGTGGGACAAAGAGATATTGCGGCATGCAGCGCCAGTTGTCTCTATCGCTTGGAAAGAGCGGCTGCGAAGAAAGATCTGAAAGATGCGATTCATGTTGCCCTTGAACTCTTATCAGGTGAGGTCAACGTCGGCCTGCGTCTCTTCTACCAAGGCCAAATCATATCCAATCTTAGTCCTTTCGAGGACATGATTGACGATTTCTTAGGTGATCCGAGATTGGCTCACGCGCTCAAGGGGCGTGCGCCGGAGGACTTTACCAATCTGCCTTCTTTGGTTCGATCCAAGTTGGGGCAACTTTTGGAATCGGCTTGCGAGAGGGGGAGAGATAAATGAACGACGAAGTAGCAGCAACAAAACTAGCGCAATACCACCAAGAAAGGAGCAAAGAGGCACGCGAACGACTCTTAACTGTATTGCGCCAAATTGAGAAAGAACTTGTTCAACATGGATTTTATTGCAGTCCTGGTTCACCGGACCATCCCCGCCGGCTTTCATTGGCAGAGGTCCAACGTCGTGCGGGGCTCGGCAGTTCATTTCTAAGAAACCCGCGCCACCATGACCTTCGTGAGATTGTACAGGACTGGCTATTGGTTCAACAACGTGATTTTTTGACTTCGAAGAAGCTCGGACAAGAAAAAAAACGTGATAAAATATCATTCTATGAGGACGCGCTAGCGAAGGCCTCTTCGGAAGCCCAAGCGTGGCTAATTGAAAAAAACCGATTGAAAAATGAGGTGGCCGAGCTCAAGAAGAGACTGGAAATTGCGAGCGGAAGAACCAACGTCGTAACCGGCAATTTTGACGTAAACAACTAGGGTTTAATAGGCCAAACTCATGACACCGGCAGCACGAATTAACGCGGCGATTGACTTGATTGATCGGATACAATCAGGAGAACTGGCTGACCGTGCGATGGCAAGCTGGGGGCGCAGCAATCGTTATGCTGGCTCAAAAGATAGGGCATCGATTGCTGACATCGTCTACGAAGTCCTAAGGAAGAAGCAGAGCTTTGCAGTGTTGGGAGGAGGCCAAACTGGACGCGCGCTCCTACTGGGTTTTGTCCGTGCGTCAAAGCAAGACCCTGAGATGATCTTCGGAGTTGATCGCTATGCTCCGCCTAAGCTTCTTGCAGAAGAACGTATTGCAGAAGAATTGGGGGGATTTGTTGATGAAGAAGTTACGGACTTTCCTGATTGGGCTTGGACAGAACTCGTCCGATCCCACGGTGACAATGCTGCGGGGATCGCCGAAGCGTTGAGAAACAGGGCACCAATCTACCTTCGCGTTAACCTTGCAAAATTGAGCCGTGACGACGCAATAAGTTCGCTCGGAAGCGAAGGAATAATTGGAAAAACTAGCCCTTTGTCACCTTCTGCTGTTGAGGTTTTGGAGGGTGCGCGGAAGATACGAAACTCATCACTTTTCAAGACTGGTGAGGTCGAGCTTCAGGATGCATCGTCCCAAGCGGTTGCCGACCTTGTTCCTCTTCAAACAGGACAAAGACTGCTTGATTTTTGTGCTGGGGCAGGAGGCAAGGTATTGGCAGTAGCAGGGCGCGTCTTGGGAGATTTCTACGCTCATGATGTAGACGCGCGTAGAATGAAAGACTTGCAGCCAAGAGCTGCAAGAGCAGGTGCGTCCATCGACCAAGTTACGATTGAAGACCTAGCCCAAGGTTCGCAGTTCGACACCGTTCTAGTTGACGCGCCCTGTTCCGGAAGTGGGTCATGGCGCCGTGATCCACAAGAAAAATGGTTGTTGACTGAGGAAAAGCTTGCACACGTCATCCAGCTACAATGCGAGATCCTCGACCAAGTTTCCTCGATGGTTAAACCTAAAGGCCATCTAGTCTATGCGACATGTTCTTTGTTTAGCCGAGAGAATGAACTTCAAACAAAAAGGTTCCTGGATCGCGATGAGACATTCACATTTTCGTCCGAACATCACTTTACGCCCTTGGAGGGTGGTGACGGATTTTATTGCGCGGTTCTTCGTAAAAATTAGCAAATACAAGTAAGTCTCTCGTGGATGGAGCGGTCGGTAAATTTTGCGACGGGTAGCTTCGTTCAAGGTGCTTGATTTGCGTCTTGGGACGGATCAACGAGGTCGCTATGAAGCGCAACTTTTTGCGATTCATAGCGTTTCGCCCTTAAAATCAAACTATGCAACGCATTGTGACCCCATGTATCGCCGGTGGTGGCGGCAAGGCTCTCGCGTTCGCTGATCTGACCGACGCACAGATTTTCGCCCATGATGTTGCCCCCCAGCGGATGGTGGATTTGCCAGTGCGGGCAGGGGTATCGATCACGCAGGTTCAAACAGCGCAACTCGTTGATCATGCGCCCTTTGACGTTGTTTTCTGCGATGCCCCATGCGGCGGCAGCGGCACTTGGCGGCGCACACCGGATGCAAAATGGCGGCTGACCGACGCCCGCCTGAACGCGCTTCAACAGATGCAACTTGCTGTTCTGCAGGAGGCCGCACCCTTGGTGCGTGCTGCGGGTAGGTTGGTTTATGCAACCTGTTCGGTTCTCAACTGCGAGAATGATGATGCGGTCGCGACATTTCTGGCAGCCAATCCTGACTGGGTTCGCGAAAGCCGTATGCAGCTATTGCCGGACCGCGCCGGCGATGGCTTTTACATGGCAATACTATCGCGCCGGTAAAACAACCTATAATTGTTTGTAAGGTGATGCTACACCGTCCTTAACAATTGCTTAAGACCTCGCCCACTAGGGTGCGGCGGGGTGTAGTAAAAGGTGCAGCCTTGCCTTCTGATCAAACGTCGACGATGGATAAACGATCATTCCCAATTGGGTTCCCGCCCGTTCTGCAGATTCTGAGCGCGGGGCTGGTTTGCATCGCATTCTCTGCCATCGCGGAACTGCGTCCACTACAACTGGGGCTTGCGGTCTTTGGTGGGACTTTATGCTCTGTTTCCGTCTGGATCGGGATTGCCGCATTGTGGCGCAGGATGATTGGGCGGTGGCAGCGAGCCAATGCACGACGCATGATTGCCCATGATCTTGGGGCTGGTTTTGTTACCAGTGGTGCCTGCTATGTCGACTATGCCAATGCAGCGGCAAAGGATCATTTTGAAACTGCCGAAGGCGTTTGTCTTCCCGATGTGTTTCGACACATGTGGGCGAAACCGCACGGGCTCTTGGATCAACTTGTCCGGAAAGCGGCGAAGTCGGGCGTGAGTGCCGAAGATATCGTGACCCGCGCGGGCCACTTCCGCCTCCGGGTTTTGTGGGTGGGGCCAGCATGTCAGGTCTGGTGGCTTGATGATCTGACCGAAGGCATTCAATCCGCCGCAAGGGGGGCGGATGCGGTACCATTGCCGATGTTGTCGGTTGATGTCGATGGCGCCATCCTGCACGTCAACAAAGGCGCCCGCGGTTTGCTGGGCGATGGGTGCCAGCAGATCGCTGATGTTTTTGTTGATCTGCCCATCAGATCGGGTCAAAGCAATACGCTGCATGGGGCGTACGGGCCACTTTGCCGGTTTGTAGTCGAAGCGCCGGGCCGGGACGACACAACGGATATCTATCTTTTGCCAGAGGCGAAGACACCCAAAGCCCCACCGCAGCTTGAAGGTGGATGGGATGCGGTCGATGATTTGCCGGTGCCCCTGTTGAAAGTCGCCAATGACGGTCAATTGCTGGCCGCCAATAGTGAAGCACGTGCCTTGTTGCACATTCCAACCGCGGAAGGGCGCAAATTGTCCGATGTGCTGGATGGACCGGGCCGTCTGATCACCGATTGGCTGGGCGAAGCCCTGGACGGGCGTAGCGCTAATGTGTCGCAGTTTTTGCGGGTCCGCGGTGCGAGTGAAGATACCTTCATTCAGGTGACGCTTTCTATCGCAGGTGCGCGCAATGATCCCCATCTGATTGCGGTCCTCAACGATGTGACCGAGCTCAAAACCCTGGAGTCGCAGTTTGTCCAAAGCCAGAAGATGCAGGCCATTGGCCAGCTTGCCGGTGGTGTGGCGCATGATTTCAACAATCTGCTGACGGCCATATCTGGACATTGTGATCTGTTGCTGTTGCGCCATGACGAAGGCGACCAGAACTATGGTGATTTGATCCAGATTCACCAGAACGCCAATCGCGCAGCCAGCCTGGTGGGCCAGCTTCTCGCTTTTTCGCGTAAGCAGAACCTCTTGCCCGAAGAAATTGACCTGCGTGATACGATGTCTGACCTGACCCATTTGCTGAATCGACTTGTGGGCGAAAAAGTTACTCTGACACTTGAGCACGACAGTGATCTGCTGCGCATCAAGGCTGACAAACGTCAACTTGAACAGGTGATGATGAACCTCGTGGTCAATGCACGTGACGCGATGTCAGGCACGGGCGAGATCAAGATCGTGACCAAGAATTTGTCTTTGTCATCCGAGATGTCCCGTGATCGGGCTACAGTGCCCAAAGGCAGTTATGTCATGGTGAAGGTTAAGGATAATGGTCACGGTATCCCCCCAGAGACCTTGGACAAGATATTTGAGCCGTTCTGGACCACCAAACGTCAGGGCGAAGGCACCGGCCTGGGCCTGTCCACGGCTTACGGTATCGTCAAACAGACCGGCGGTTACATTTTCGTCGAAAGCGAGAAGGGGCGCGGGACGACCTTTACGCTACTCTTCCCGAGTTTGCGGGCCAGCGCTGCGACCCCGATGAAACTTGCCAGCCCGGAACCTGCGCCAGTGGCGGGCCGCGCCGAGGGTGTTGTTTTGCTGGTCGAGGACGAAGCGCCGGTGCGGGCGTTTGCGTCCCGCGCGCTGCGTTTGCGTGGATATACTGTGCTTGAGGCTGACTGTGCTGAAGCAGCTCTTGATTTGCTAAGTGATCCTGATCTTGTGGTTGATATCTTTGTGACAGACGTGATCATGCCCGGTATGGATGGCCCGACCTGGGTGCGCAAGGCACGCGAGGATCGTCCTACCACGAAGGTTGTCTTTGTTTCCGGCTATCCTGAGGATGCCTTTGACGATGGTGAGCCGATGATCGAGAACACGGTTTTCTTGCCCAAGCCGTTCTCTTTGACCGCATTGACGCAGACAGTACAGGGGCAGTTGGCTAAAGAACCTGAACCAGCCTAAGTGCTGTCCTCTAATTGTTTCGTTCCAGCGCCACCAGATAGGTCGCACAGCCGGTTAGGGCGGCATAGTCATCCTCGATCACATGCACCGCAAAATTGCTCATGAAACCTGCAAAGCGGCCTTTATCGCAGAAGGCTTCGCCAAAGCCAAACCGGGTCAGATGTGGTGCAAAGGCGCGCGAGACGCCGCCAACAAGGTAGACCCCGCCAAAGGGCAGTTGGATCAATGACAGGTTGCCGCAAACCGTGCCCAGAATGCGGGTAAAGAGCGTGGCCGCTTCTTCGGCGCGCGGGTCGCTGCCATCATCACAGGCTGCCATGATGTCTTTGGCCGCACATTCGCACGGGTCTTCTGCGTCTTGCCCCAGAAACGCATAAACCCGCTCCAGCCCGCGGCCGGACAGGACGTCCTCAACCGCTGGAAACCCATGCGCGGTTGACACGAATTGGCACAACCGCAGCTCAATTTCGTTGCGGATCGGCAGATTGGCATGCCCGCTTTCAGACGGGGTGACGATCCGGCCCGGATCAAGCTCAAAGACAGGCGCTGCATTAAAGCCGGTGCCGACACCAACCACGAGCTTCGCGGCATTGCCAGTGTCTTCTGGCCCCGGCAGGATCGTGCGGATATTGGCCGGATCAAGCTGGCCAAGCGCATGGCCCTGCGCTTGCAGATCGTTAAGGATTGCCACCGTATCGGCCTTGATGGCGCGGGCCAGCGTATCCGTGTCGATGGTCCAGTCAAGGTTGGTCATGGCGGCGCGCCCATCACGCACGGGCCCCGCAACCGCAACGCAGGCGGCGATCGGATCGACGCCGTTTTCTTCTTCGATGTAGCGGTGCAGCACTGCTTCTAGCCCCGAAAAATCGGCGTTGCGATAGCGGCGGATAGTTCCACCAACAATTTTGCGCCCATCAGCCAAGGCGACGCGGGTGTTGGTGCCACCGATATCGGCGACCAAGGAATAGGTGTTTTCGGGGTGTCCCATTGGTCTTGTCCTAACGCGCGATGGCCGCTTTGAGCGCGTGATAAGACGCTTTCGGCGTTCGCTTCAAGGTCTCAAAACCCACATGGATATTGCCAAGCTGTTTTTCATGACCGAAAGCCCATTCGCAATTATCAAGCAGGGACCAGAAAAAGAAGCCTTTCCAATTGGCCCGGTCAGCAATGGCGCGCTTGGTGGCCTGCATGTGCTTTGATCCGAATTTCATCTGCACCGGATCATAGACGGTGTCATCCCAGGCCATACCGTTCTTGGTGGTGGCGGTCGGCAGATAACCGACTTCGTCACGGGCAAGTCGCGTAAGGAACCCGTGGAGCTCATCAGGATAAATTCCCCGGTCTTTCCTGGTTTACCATCTGCCCATCCGGCACCACCCGCGCCCATGACGTCAAGAACCGATGGGCATCCATGCCCGCATCTTTGCACAGATCAAGATCTTCACCACCGCAGCGATGCTGATCGCAGGCGACGCGCCCGTCGTCTGCGCCCGCCTGACGATTGTCTGGCTTAGTCCGACATTCTGAAGGAGTTGTTTAAGTTTCATGACCCGAAAACTGTATCCAAAGCGTTGTTAGCTGCCGCAGAGCGAGGTCATCATTTTCCATCATTCCTGAGACCGTAATCGTTTACGTATCACGAATATAAGAGAATCCAAGTGGTTTCTCACCCAAGGAACGGCCAATGATAGTGACGTCAGTTTGCTTGTGGGGCGTTCAGGCTGAAAGCGGCCTCTTCAGATAATGCGCAAGCATTCCTGAACGGGCGGTCGTCCTATACCTATCGTGGGGTCCGACGGGCATACCCAGAAAACAGCGCCGATGAGCGATCATCGGCGCTGTTCGTTGCAAACAAGTGGTTCAACCGCGCCGGCGGCGCCCGGTGCGCGCACGCCCTTCGCCTGCTTTGGCAGGCACGCGGTTGAACTTGATCCATTCGTTGCCCGACGCATCATTGCCGGTCAGGAAGTTTGCGGCGCGGATCGCTTCCATTTCCTTGCCTGCGCGTGGCTTGGTTGAGCCCATCCCGAACATCTGAACGAATGCCTCGTCATCCATACCTTCGGGCAAGATGATACCGGACGCTTCGACCTCAGCCTTCTTTTCGGCAATCTTCTTGGGGCCGACGGGCAGGGCAACAGGATTCATGATGGCAGAGGTCATACCAGCGGTCATGGCCATGGGCAGGAAGGCGTTGTTGATGCCGTGCCGGTTGGGCAGGCCAAAGCTGATGTTGGAGGCGCCGCAGGTGGTGTTCACGCCTAGTTCTTCGCGCAGGCGGCGCACCAAGGTGAACACCTGCAAACCGGCTGTCCCCATGGCGCCAATTGGCATGACCAGCGGGTCAACAACGATGTCATGGGCGGGAATGCCGAAATCGGCGGCGCGCTCAACGATCTTTTTGGCAACGGCAAAGCGCACGTCAGGGTCTTCGGAGATACCTGTGTCGTCGTTCGAGATGGCTACGACCGGCACATTGTATTTCTTCACCAAGGGCAGAACAAGTTCGAGACGCTCTTCCTCGCCGGTGACAGAGTTCAGCAGCGGCCGACCTTCTGCTGCCGCCAGGCCGTTTTCCAACGCGCCGGGCACAGAGCTGTCGATGCATAGTGGAACATCGGTGATTGCCTGTACGCGCTCTACCATTTCCCTCATCAGGGGCGGCTCAACAAAGTTGTTGTCGGCGTAACGTGGATCTTCGGCCATTTTATTCGAGAAGACAGCGCCAGAGTTGATATCAAGGATATTCGCGCCGGCGGCGACCTGTGCCAGTGCGTCAGCCTCGACGCGGCTGAAATCACCGCGCTCCAGCTCTTCGGCAAGGATCTTGCGGCCTGTTGGGTTGATCCGCTCACCAATCACGCAGAAGGGTTGATCGAACCCGATGATGGCAGTCTTGGTTTTCGATTCGACAATCGTGCGTGTCATAAAGTGGTCCTTAGGATTGAGAAGCAGGCACGGCGGAGGACCCGCCGTTAGCGATGGCCCAGTTGGCGTTGGTCTTTATACCACCAAGTGGGAAGAAATGGACATGCGTGATGTTGAAATCGGGGTTTTCAGCCTTGTGAGCGGCAAGTTCGGTCAACACTTCCGTCGGCTCATAGGGCAGCAGCAGTTTGGTGACGTCCATCGCGCGCTTTTGCAGCACCTTCAGGGACGGGCCAACGCCGCAGGCAATGGCGAATTTGATCAGCGTTTGCAGTTTGGCCGGACCCGCGATGCCGATGTGAACGGGAATTGTAATCCCGGCGTCTTTCAGCGCGTCCGCCCATGTGATGATTGGACCGGCTTCAAAGGCGAATTGTGTGGCTAGCGCTATTTCTGCGTCGGATGTTTCGCTGAATTTTTGTTTCCAGCGCAATGCGTCCATGACGTTGGTATCGCTGCCATCCTTGTCGATATCCCGGTTGCCTTCGGGATGCCCTGCGACATGCAGGCGTTTGAACCCGGCTTTGCCGAACAGGTCACTTTCCAAAAGCTGCATCGACGAATGGTAATCGCCATGCGGTTCTGCGACGCCGCCCGCCAGCAAGAGCGCCTGATCCACGCCAGCCTCGCCCTGATAGCGCGCAATCCAGTCAGCCAGGGTCGCCTGATCCTTGATGATGCGGGCGGGGAAATGCGGCATGACTTTGTAGCCATCACCAGCAAGGCGTTTGGCAGTGGCAACCATGTCTTCAATCGGGGTGCCCTCGATATGGGCGATATAGACGCGGGTGCCAGTGGGCAGCAGCGCGGTGAAGTCTTCGACCTTCTCAGCGGTGCGCGGCATCACCTCGATTGAGTAATCCTTGAGGAATGCCTCCATCTGCGGATTGATGGTCGTCTCTTCGAGTTCTTTGTTTTTGCGGAAAGACAGCAGGGACATGAAAGCCTCCGTTAGGCGCGTGGTGAAAGGGGGCAGGGGGGTCAAGCCCAGCCATCATTGGCGATAAGGGTCTTGATCCGTTCAAGGTCATATTCGGCATCGATGCGGGCAACAGTGGCCTCGGCGGCCTCTTGATCTGTGCCATCAACCGGGATGGGATCAGCTTTGCGGAAGCCAGACATATAGTCATCGGATTCAGCCGCGCCTGATTTCATTGCGGCGCGATCGATCGCCTGCTCAAACCGCTCTGGCAAAGGCAATTTCGTGCCACGACGCCCACGGCCCACAATGACCTGTGCGGGCATATCGCGCCAATAGACAACAGTCACGTCAGCCATTTGATTCTCCCTTACCTCTCTTGCCTTCGTTCTATCATCGACGAGGGTCGCTCAATGTCGGTTTTCGACATGACGGAGGCGCACAGCGACCGCAGTAGCCCTATCGCACCGGCCGTATGGCGGGCCAGCCCTACTGATCCTCATTCCTTTCAACTTGGTCTTGTGTTTCGTTCACAAGGCTTGTGCAAAAGGCAATCAGGACATAGCTTGGAGGTAACTTGAAAATGGAAGGCGTGAGTTATGGCGCCCAAGCGTCCCAAAGGTGCGGGCGCGTTCCCCAAAGCGGTTGTAACCCCCGCGCCAACCCCGTCTGATCCGGCGCAGCTATATGCAGCGTTGGATTTGGGCACAAACAGCTGTCGGATGTTGATTGCCCAGCCCAAGGGCAGTCAGTTCCACGTCGTTGATAGCTTCTCGAAATCTGTTCAACTGGGTCAAGGCCTAGAAGGTACCGGTCGGCTGTCGCGCGCATCAATGAACCGCACGATTTCGGCCATGCGGATCTGCCGTGACAAGCTCAAACGCCATGGCGTGGAACATATGCGGTTGGTCGCCACCGAGGCCTGCCGCCGGGCGTTGAATGGTGACCACTTCATCAGTCAGGTCAAGCGCGAAACGGGCCTGAACCTTGAGATTATCAAACCAGAGGAAGAAGCGCGGCTTGCCGTGATCTCCTGCGCCCCTTTGGTCAGCGTCAACACCGAACAATTGCTGGTTGTCGACATCGGGGGTGGATCAACTGAACTGGTCTGGATTGATTTGACCAATGTGCCCAAACGTGAGCGCCCGCGCGCCATCATGCGTCTGCATGCGGGGTTCAAGTCTGATCCGGGCCCCTTTGCCGCGGCCAAGGTGGTCGACTGGATTTCTGTCCCGCTAGGGGTGGCCACGCTACGCGATCAATTCTCGGATGTTGAGGACGATTCTGCCCGCTTTGCCTTGATGTCGTGGTTTTTTGAAGAAAACCTTGAGGAGTTTTCGCCCTATGCGGCCGCCCAGGCCCGCGAAGGGTTTCAGATCATCGGCACAAGTGGCACTGTGACGACTGTCGCGGCCAGTCATCTGGGCCTGAAACGCTATGATCGGACCAAGGTGGACGGGCTGCGCATGACCTCGGATCAGATTGATACGGTGATCCGGGGCTACTTATCACTGGGCCCCGCGGGGCGTCGGTCTGATCCGCGTATTGGCAAGGACCGGCAGGCGTTGATCATGTCAGGGTCCGCCATCTTGCAGGCGCTGATGCGGCTTTGGCCAACCGACCGTCTGTCGGTGGCCGACCGTGGCCTGCGCGAGGGTCTGCTTTATGCGCAGATGTCGGCGCATGGGGTCTTGGAAGACCGGCCGTTTTAGGGGATAGGCTGCGGCATGGCTAAAAAACCAACAAAGAACGCCTCGGGACGTGGGTATCGTGACCTGACGGTGAAGGTGAAAACCGCCAAAGGGCGCAAGATCAGTTCGACCAACTGGTTGCAGCGTCAGTTGAATGATCCCTATGTGAAGCGCGCCCAAACCGATGGGTATCGGGGCAGGGCGGCTTACAAGATATTAGAATTGGACGATAGGTTCCGGTTTTTGGTGCCGGGCGCGCGCATCGTTGATCTGGGCTGCGCCCCTGGGGGTTGGCTGCAAGTCGCCGTCAAACGGGCCAACACGCTGGGTGAGCGCAAAAGCAAGGCGCAGGGTTATATTCTGGGCATTGACCTGCAGGAGGTCGAGCCTGTGGCGGGTGCCGAAATCCACCAGTTGGATTTCATGGAAGATGATGCGGACCTTCAGGTGCGCGAATGGCTGGGCGGCAAGGCCGATGTGGTGATGTCGGATATGGCGGCCTCGGCCTCGGGACACAAGCAGACCGATCACTTGCGGATCATCGCACTGTGCGAGGCTGCGGCTTACTTTGCTTTTGATGTGTTGGAAGAGGGCGGCACCTTTGTGGCGAAGGTTCTGGCAGGCGGGGCAGAGGGTGATTTGCAAAAACTGCTGAAGATGCGGTTCAAGAAAGTGGCCAATGTGAAGCCGCCAGCGTCGCGGTCGGATAGTTCAGAAAAATTTGTGGTTGCGACGGGGTTTAAGGGGACGGCGTGATACTGGCCGCAGCGTATGGTGGGTGAAACCCACGCGCGTTGGCCATGAGTGGGTTTCACCCACCATACACCCACGTCAATTGTGTTCCCCAATCGCGGCACCGATTGATCAACGCCTCGGACGGCACCCGGTCCGTCACGAAATGATCCACCTGCGCCAGTGACGCGATCTTGACCGGCGCTTTGCGTGTGAACTTGGTGCTGTCGGCGACCAGCACTGTCGCCCGTGCCGCTTTGATCACCTGTTGGCTGACCCGCACTTCTTGGGGGTCGAAGTCGAGCAGGTCGCCGCTGAGATCAATCGCGGAAGCGCCGATCACGGCAAAATCCACTTTGAAGCGGTCGATGGCCAGCGCCGCCAGATCGCCCACCAATCCGCCATCTGACCGCCGAAGGCTGCCGCCGGCCACCACCACATCACAGCTAGGGTTGCTGGCAAGGATATTGGCTACGTTCAGGTTATTCGTCACCACCATCAGATTGCGGTGGGCGTGCAGGGCGTGGGCCACCGCCTCTGTCGTGGTGCCGATATTGAGAAAGAGGGAAGCACTATCGGGGATCAATGCCGCCGCACGCCGCGCGATCCTGATCTTGATATCGCGGTTCAGCGCGCGCCTGTCGCCATAGCCGATATTGCTGACGCCAGAGGGTAGGACGGCACCGCCGTGGATGCGGTCCAATAATCCCGCAGCGCAAAGCTGGCGCAGGTCGCGGCGGATCGTCTGTACGGCGACGCCAAGGTCAGCGGCGAGGTCTGTCGCCACGACCTTACCCTGTGCTTGGGCGCGCGTGCGGATGTGGGTAAGGCGGGTGTTGGTGTCCATATATTCGTTTATGAATTTAAGCGAACATGGTGCAACAAGAATATTATGAAAATATGGTGTTATGGGGTTTCGGGTTGTTTTCGTATAACCTCGCGCGAACTTCACGGCTGTTGCGGCTTGCGCCGGCGTGCCTCAGCTTTAAACCACTCTCAAAGACATGAGGCAAAAGATGAAACCGGATTTTGACGTCTTTGTCATTGGTGGTGGGATCAACGGCTGTGGCATCGCACGGGATGCGGCGGGCCGGGGGCTCAAGGTGGCATTGGCCGAGATGAACGATCTGGGGTCGGCCACGTCCTCGGCCTCGACCAAACTGTTCCACGGCGGGCTGCGCTATCTGGAGTTTTTCGAATTCGGACTGGTCCGCAAGGCGCTGGTGGAGCGCGAGGTTCTGCTGCGGAATATGCCGCATATCTCTTGGCCAATGCGCTTTGTGTTGCCCTATCACAAGGATATGCGGTTCGAGAATGACACGCCGACGTCCAAACTGCTGTCTGCCGTAATGCCATGGATGAAGGGCAGGCGGCCTGCGTGGCTGATCCGGTTGGGGTTGTTTATGTACGACAATCTGGGTGGGCGGAAAATCTTGCCGGGAACAGGTGTTGTTGATCTTAAGACACAACCAACCGGCGCGCCGCTGAAGGACAAATTCAAGACCGCCTATGAATATTCCGACTGCTGGGTTGATGATGCACGGTTGGTTGTACTGAATGCCCGGGATGCCGAAGAACGCGGTGCAGCAATCATGGTGCAAACCAAAGTGAACAGCGCGGATCGTGTGGACAATCACTGGCAGATTGTGACGGAACAGGCGGGCGTGCGGCAAACGCATACCGCCCGCGCATTGGTGAATGCCGGAGGCCCCTGGGTGGAAGACATTGTGCGCGGCGTGGCGCGGTTGAACACATCCGAGGGGGTGCGCCTGGTGCGCGGCAGCCATATCGTGACAAAGAAGCTGTTTGATCATGACAAGGCATATTTCTTTCAAGGCGAAGACGGGCGGATCATTTTCGCCATTCCCTACGAGACGGATTTCACCCTGATCGGCACAACAGATGCAGAACACACGGACCTGTCAGAGAAACCTTATGCAACAGATGCGGAACAGGATTACCTTTGCGCCTTTGCCACACAGTATTTCGAAAAACCGGTAACGCGGGATGATATCGTCTGGACCTATTCCGGGGTGCGTCCGCTTTACGATGATGGGGCGAAATCAGCGACGGCTGCGACACGTGATTATGTGCTGTCGCTGGATGAAAACGGCGCGCCCCTGCTGAGTATCTTTGGCGGTAAGATCACCACCTATCGCAAGCTGGCCGAAAACGCCCTGCAAAAGCTGACCCCGCTCTTGGGTGGCACACACCCGTGGACCGAAAATGCAGCCCTGCCGGGGGGCGATTTCAATGTGCAGGACCGTGATCAACTGGTCGCAAACCTTCTTGCGGACTACCCGTTTTTGGGTGACCGCTGGGCGCTGCGTATGATCAAAGGCTACGGGACTGAGGCGCGTGAAATTTTGCGCGATGCCAAGACGGCGCATGATCTGGGCCGTGATTTTGGGGCAACCCTGACCGAGGCCGAAGTGAAATGGCTGATGTCGCGCGAATACGCGCGCTGTGCCGAAGATATCATCTGGCGTCGTTCAAAACTTGGTCTGCGTCTGAGCAAGGAACAGATCGCCGCCCTTGACGCCTTTGTGGCGGCTTGAAACAAAAAGACAAAACCGGGGGGCACCATGACCTATATTCTGGCCATCGACCAAGGCACGACATCCAGCCGCGCCATTCTCTTTGATGCCGATATGCGCGTAAAAGCGACCGCACAGGAGGAATTCACCCAGCATTTCCCGCAGTCCGGCTGGGTTGAACATGATCCGTCCGATATTTGGTCCTCTGTTGCCTCGACCTGTCGTGGTGTCATCGAAAAGGCTGGCGTCACAGCGGGCGATGTGGTTGCGGTTGGCATTACCAATCAGCGCGAAACCACGCTGATCTGGGACAGGGTGACGGGTGAGCCGATCCACAACGCCATTGTCTGGCAGGACCGGCGCACGGCGCCGTTTTGCGAAGAGCTGCGCCGCGAAGGGTTTGAGGCGACAATCACCCAGAAAACTGGCCTGCTGGCCGATCCCTATTTTTCTGGCACCAAAGTGCATCATATTCTGGACAAGGTTGACGGCGCGCGGGCGCGGGCCGCCGCCGGCGAGCTGCTGTTTGGGACTGTCGACTGTTACCTCATCTGGAAACTGACAGGCGGCAAGCGGCATGTGTCGGATGCCACCAACGCCGCCCGAACGATGCTCTATGATATCCGCAAGGGTGGGTGGAGCCGCACGATTTGCGACCGTTTTGGTATTCCGATGGCGATGCTGCCAGAGGTGCTTGATTGTGCGGCGGATTTCGGCGTGACCCGCGCCGACTTGTTTGGCAGGGAACTGCCCATTCTGGGCGTTGCCGGTGATCAGCAGGCGGCGACCATCGGGCAGGCGTGCTTTGCGCCGGGTATGCTAAAATCTACCTACGGGACTGGTTGTTTTGCGCTGCTCAACACCGGCGATACGCTGGTGGAAAGCAAGAAACGCCTGTTGGGGACCATCGCCTATCAATTTGATGGCCAGCCGACCTATGCGTTGGAAGGGTCGATCTTTATCGCAGGCGCGGTCGTGCAATGGCTGCGCGATGGGTTGAAGATCATCCGCGAAGCGAAGGAGACACAGCCCTTGGCGGAAACGGCGGATGCGGGGCAAGAGCTTTACATGGTGCCCGCCTTTACCGGCCTAGGCGCGCCCTACTGGGAGGCCGATGCGCGGGGTGCGATCTATGGTCTGACCCGCAATTCCGGACCGGCAGAGTTTGCCAGGGCAGCGCTGGAAAGCGTCGGCTTCCAGACGCGTGATCTGTTGGAGGCAATGAAGAGTGATTGGCAAGCATCTGATACAGAGGGTGTTTTGCGGGTTGATGGGGGGATGAGCGCCTCTGATTGGTCGATGCAGTTCCTGTCCGACATCATCGGCGCACCGGTGGACCGACCGACCGTGCTGGAGACAACAGCGTTGGGTGTCGCATGGCTCGCGGGTATGCGCGCAGGTGTCTACCCGGATCAGGAAGGGTTCGCAGCGAATTGGGCGCTGGACCAGCGGTTTGAGCCGCAGATGGACGCGGCTACGCGGCAGCGACGGTATGCGGGGTGGCAGGATGCGGTGAAGAGGACTTTGACAACTGGGTAGTCGCGGGATGCCTGCTTTGCGGGACGAAGCTGCCCTTTGGTTCAGTTGGACGAATGACCGCTTTCTCTGTGCTCCGTTTTGACCTAAAGGCTGTAGTTGTTTCAAGCTGCGAAGATTGGTGAGGGTCTCAAGGTGTTTCGGAAACTGTTTGGAAGCGGAAAAGCTAAATTGCCGGACATATCAAAGTGGAACGAGATCGGGCGCGACGTTGCAACAAATGACTGCGCCGAACTCGAAGCATTTCACGAAGGGAAATCCAAAGAACCGAAACTGTCCGAAGATACACGCGGACCTGAAATGGCAGAGGAAGTTCTACAAAAGGTTGTTGCGCTTAACCTGGAAGGGCGTGGACACGAAGCACGCAAAATATTTGACCCCGCGCACACGCCATTCATTACAGAGCTCGAGAAAGGTGGGCGAGGTTTGACTTGTTGCGCAATCTTGGGGTCGGAAGACTACCTTGTGCAGCAGGGAACAACCTATCAAGACAACACGACGTGGCGCGTAGAGGGAGATAGAGCATACGAAATCCCCAACATTTCTACATTTTCATGGTCTCGCAATCGGCAGTTCTTTGCTGTTGCACATCGTGACGGTAGTTTCGCCGTGGGCTCCCACTTTGGCGACCCAAAGGCGGAACAAATACCGGCAATACCTGGATCGGCCTTTGTACCGAAAGATCTACCTGATGATTGTGTCGCGAAGTTTGCGGTTCCTGCAGATAACCATGCATATTCCCGAATTTCCATTTCAGATGACGGGACAAAAGTACTTCTGTGTGATGAAGAACGAGGGGTGATGTTGCTCGTAAGAGTTAAGTCAGAATGGCAGTGTCGTCTTCTTTTCCCATCCGTTGAGCTTGGCGTTGAAGAACAAATGCGCGAATTCTGGGAAGATGATGATGAATTTACTCCATTTTTCGATATGATCCACGCTGCATTGTCGCCAGATGGCAGTTGCGTAGCACTAGGAACTCAAGGTGACGGACACCATCTACTCAGTTTGACCGAAGACGGCCAGTGTTCAGTTTTCGCACATTTAGGATATCTTAGCGAGTACCCGCACAATGCATGCTTTAGCAGCGACAGTAAATTTGTGGCGTTGAATTCTTGCCACTTCTACAATGGCGTCACCTTCTCTAGTGAATTGGAGGTGGCTAGGGGCCTGACGATCGAACCGTATGAACAGCATGCCGTACAGTGTATTTTGAACGACTACCTGCGTGTCTACGCATCTGGCTATTTGCCGAGTAACATGGCTGGTCGAAGAGACGGTGCGTTTCTTTTGGCAGGTTCTGGTTTTGCGGCCTGTGTGTCGCCGGACGGTCAACTGCTTTGGGAACTAGGTTTCGGTTCAAGTGCAGGGGCCGTTGATGTCTGCCCATCTACTGGTCGCGTATTAATCGCGAGCTATTCCGGTATGCTCCACGTTCTGGACCCGTCACAAAAGCAATCACCGGCTATCTTTTCCGGATACAACGTCCCCAAGGAATTAGGTCGTTGGGTGTTTTGGGACAGGCTAGAGCGCCCGATTGCCTGGTGAAAGGCGTGTCGCGCTGCCGAAGCGGGCATTTGTGCTGTTTGCAGCATCGGTAGGTCGGTCTGGGCTCAAAACAGCCATTGACGCTCTCTTGAATTACCGCCGCCCCATCTCCCAAACCTCAAACTCTGCCGCGCGCTTGTCTCGCAGCTTCGCTTCGACCTCCGGGGACAATGACAATTCCATCTTGGGCGACACATTCTTTTGTTTCAGTGTGATCGTCATCTCTAGCCGCCCTTCCAGATACCCGATCATCTTGTCCCATTGTTCATATTGAAACAGATGCTGCGCGCCGATCTCGCCATCGTTGATACGCAGGAATTTGTTTTGGGAGCCGACGTTGGCAAAGGGGGCAGGCTGCCCCTTGCAATACTCCATCACGAAGTCATCGAAACTGACCTCTGCTGTGCTGTTTTCATGTCCGATCAGGTCGGGCCGGGTCCGGTAGCGGTACCAGCTGCCCAACCAGTCGATAGGGTTGCGCACCACGGCCATCAGTTCGGGTTTCTGCCCACCGGCCTGGACAAAAAACGGCTTGAGGAATCGTTTGTAGCGATAGCATGGCGCATGTTTCAGGTGTGGTGGGTTGCGCAGAACCATGGATGCGCGGGGGGCCAGTGCGCCCTCCAGCGCGGTTGACCCGGTTTTGGGAACCGCCAGAAGAACAAGGTTTTCTTTCCAGAAAACAAGCATTTATGTGTCATCTTTCGTGTCTGGTGCTGGCGATGTTAGGCCATAAACCATTCCTTAACCACCTTTCTCGCAGGATTAACCATGAAAATTTATGTTGCAATGTTCTGGTTTTGATCTCATTAAGAATGAGAACACAAAGAGAACAAAAGCAGTGATTGCCGCCCCGCGAGGCGCGTGAAATAAGGACAGGATACATGGCAACGGCAGAACTCCTCAAAATGACTGACAAGAAGACCGCGGATAAAGAAAAAGCGCTGGAAAGCGCGTTGGCGCAAATCGAACGGCAGTTCGGCAAGGGCTCTATCATGAAGCTCGGCGGCGAAAACAAGATGGCCGATATTGAGGCGACATCGACCGGGTCGTTGGGGCTGGATATCGCGCTTGGCATCGGTGGCCTGCCCAAGGGCCGTGTGATCGAGATTTACGGACCGGAATCGTCGGGTAAGACCACGCTGACCCTGCATGCGATTGCCGAAGAGCAGAAAAAGGGCGGCGTTTGCGCCTTTGTTGATGCGGAACACGCGTTGGACCCGCAATATGCCAAGAAACTTGGCGTGAACCTGGACGAGCTGCTGATTTCGCAGCCCGACACGGGCGAGCAAGCGTTGGAGATTGTGGATACGTTGGTCCGGTCCGGCGCTGTGAACATGGTGATTGTGGATTCGGTGGCAGCCCTGACGCCCAAGTCAGAGCTTGAGGGCGACATGGGCGACAGTTCCGTGGGTGTGCATGCCCGTCTGATGTCTCAGGCGATGCGCAAGCTGACCGGGTCGATTAACCGGTCCGGTTGCATGGTGATTTTCATCAACCAAATTCGCATGAAGATTGGTGTGATGTTTGGATCGCCGGAGACGACAACCGGCGGTAACGCGCTGAAATTCTACGCCTCTGTTCGTCTGGATATCCGCCGGATTGGCGCGATCAAGGACCGGGACGAGGTGGTCGGCAATGCGACCCGCGTGAAAGTGGTCAAGAACAAGGTGGCACCGCCGTTCAAGCAGGTTGAATTTGACATCATGTATGGCGAAGGCATCTCGAAGATGGGTGAACTGCTTGATCTGGGTGTGAAGGCCGGCGTGGTTGAAAAGTCAGGCGCGTGGTTCTCTTACGGGGATGAGCGGATTGGTCAGGGGCGCGAGAACTCCAAGATTTTCCTCAAGGAGAACCCAAGCACTGCCTTGGAAATCGAGGATAAGATCCGTGCGGCACATGGGCTGGATTTTGATCTGCCCGAAGGCAGTGCAGATGATGGTGATGACGACCTAGTCGAGGTCTGAACCTGCAGACGGCGACGGTGCAAACACCGACACCAAGAACCTGTGGTGAAATACTTTGAGAAAGGGTGCCGTAGACTGCGGCGCCCTTTTTCGTTGCGCCGTGCTGTGTTGAAAGCTGCCTCCGGCGGAAGTTTGATTGGACATGGAAAGACGGGGGCTGTTTGCCTGTGGACAGTATGTAGGCGCAGGTCTATTTCTGCAGTCTAACGCAATTCACCTGCCGAAAGTCTGCCATGACCAGCCTTGCTGACATCCGTTCAACCTTTCTGAACTACTTTGACAAACAAGGGCATGAGGTTGTGGCCTCAAGCCCGCTTGTCCCGCGCAATGACCCGACGCTGATGTTTGCCAACTCTGGCATGGTGCAGTTCAAGAACCTGTTCACCGGGGTTGAGACGCGTGACTACACCCGCGCGACCACCAGTCAGAAATGCGTGCGGGCAGGCGGCAAGCACAATGATCTGGACAACGTGGGTTACACCGCGCGGCATCACACATTCTTTGAAATGCTGGGCAACTTCAGTTTTGGCGATTACTTCAAATCCGATGCGATCCCCTATGCATGGGAACTGCTGACCAAGGAATTCGGCATCAACAAAGACAAGCTTCTGGTCACGGTCTACCACACCGATGATGAGGCGGCGAAGATTTGGAAGAAAGTTGCGGGCCTGTCGGATGACAAAATTATCCGCATTCCGACCGACGACAATTTCTGGCGCATGGGTCCAACTGGCCCTTGTGGGCCTTGCACCGAGATTTTTTATGATCACGGCGATCACATCTGGGGTGGCCCGCCGGGATCGGCCGAGGAAGACGGCGACCGCTTTATTGAGATCTGGAACGTCGTTTTCATGCAGAACGAACAGTTCGAAGACGGCAGCATGAAGCCGCTTGAGATGCAATCAATTGACACCGGTATGGGGTTGGAACGGATTGGCGCGCTGCTGCAAGGCAAGCACGACAACTATGACACCGATCTGATGCGCGCCCTGATCGAGGCATCAGCCGATGCGACCTCAAGCGATCCTGACGGCCCCGGCAACACCCATCACCGCGTGATTGCGGACCACCTGCGGTCGACGTCATTCCTGATTGCCGAAGGTGTTCTGCCGTCAAACGAGGGCCGCGGTTATGTGCTGCGCCGGATCATGCGGCGGGCCATGCGCCATGCGCATCAATTGGGCGGCAAAGACCCTGTGATGCACAAGCTGGTGCCTGCATTGGTCCAACAGATGGGTGCGGCATATCCTGAGTTGAGCCAAGGCCAGCAGCTGATCGAAGAAACACTGTTGAATGAAGAGCTGCGGTTCAAGCAAACCCTGGATCGTGGGCTAAAGCTGCTGGATGATGAATTGTCGGGGCTGGCAGAGGATGCTGCATTGCCGGGCGAGGCGGCGTTCAAGCTTTATGATACCTATGGGTTCCCGCTTGACCTGACGCAGGATGCCCTGCGTGAAAAGGGCCACACGGTTGACACCGACGGTTTTGATGCGGCTATGGCGGCGCAGAAGGCCAAGGCGCGGGCGGCATGGTCTGGCACGGGCGAGGCTGCGGATCATGCCGTGTGGTTTGATATCGCGGACGACAGCGGCACGACCGATTTTCTGGGGTATGACACGCTGACCGCAGAAGGTCAGATTGCGGGTTTGGTTGTGGACGGGGCCGCGGTGCAAGACGCTGATGGGACGGTGCAAATCGTGCTGAACCAAACGCCATTCTATGCAGAATCCGGTGGTCAGGTTGGCGATGCAGGCACTTTGGTGACTGAGACAGGCAAGGCAGAAGTAACAGACACCAAAAAGGTGGCGGGCGTCTATGTGCATTTCGCCAAAGTGACCGAGGGGGCACTGTCCAAAGGGCAGGGTGCAGAGCTTGCCGTTGACCCAACCCGCCGCGCGCATATTCAAGCCAACCACTCTGCCACGCACCTGCTGAACGAGGCCCTGCGCGAGGTGCTGGGCGATCACATCGCGCAGCGCGGATCGCTGAACGCGCCAGACCGGTTGCGCTTTGACTTTAGCCACACCAAGGCGCTGACCGATGCAGAGCTGGCGCAGGTTGAACGTGACGTGAACGCGATCGTTCGCCAGAACGGCACGGTGGAGACGCGGATCATGACGCCCGACGACGCCCGCGCCATGGGTG
This sequence comes from uncultured Alphaproteobacteria bacterium, assembly GCA_929200255.1. GTDB lineage: Bacteria > Pseudomonadota > Alphaproteobacteria > Rhodobacterales > Rhodobacteraceae > Yoonia. The sequence goes on from CAKMYZ010000007.1 coordinate 21,513, forward strand.
CGCAGGCGCTCTTTGGCGAAAAATATGGTGATGAGGTCCGCGTGGTGTCCATGGGCCGCCAGGATGGCTCTGGCAAGGGCGCGTCCGGTGATACGTATTCGTTGGAATTGTGCGGTGGTACCCATGTACGGCAGCTGGGCGAGATCGGCGCCTTTGTGATGTTGGGTGATGCTGCCTCTAGTGCGGGGGTCCGCCGGATCGAGGCGTTGACCGGGCAGGTGGCGCTGGATTATTTGCGCGAACAGGATGGGCGCCTGACCCAGGCTGCGGCTGCGCTCAAGGCACCAAGCACGGAAGTGGCCGATCGGGTCAAGGCACTGCTGGATGAGCGCAAGGCGCTGTCCAATGAGGTGGCGCAGTTGCGCCGTGAGCTGGCCATGAGCGGTGGCGCAAAGGACGCATCCCCATCAGAGGTGATCAACGGCGTGGCGTTTCAGGCGCAGGTTTTGTCTGGTGTGACTGGTAAGGACTTGCCCGCACTGATTGACGAGATGAAGTCGGCAATGGAAAGTGGCGCTGTATTGCTGATTGCCGATACGGGCGGCAAGGCTGCCGTGGCTGTTGGCGTGACCGACGATCTGGTGGGCCGTGTGTCTGCTGTGGATATTTTGCGGGCTGTGACGCCAGAGTTGGGCGGCAAGGGTGGCGGTGGCCGCCCGGATATGGCGCAGGGTGGTGGCACCTCGGCAGAGAATGCAGAGGCTGGGATCGCCGCGGCGAGGGCTGTTTTGGAGGGATTGAAATGAGCGCATTGTGGATTGCCCATGTAAACGTCACGGACGAGGCCGCCTATGGCGAGTACGCCAAACGTGCGACGGGCGCGATTGCTGACCATGGCGGTGTGTTTCTGGCGCGCGGTGGCGCGTATGAGCAACTGGAAGGCCCTGACAGGCCACGCAACGTGGTGGCCCGGTTCCCCAGCCTGCAAGCGGCGCATGATTGTTACTATTCGGACGCCTATCAAGAGGCGCTGGGGTTTGCCAAAGGCGCCAGCCAGCGCGAGTTGAGCATCGTCGAAGAGATTGCGTGAAGGGCCAACTTGGCGAGATGATGGCGCGTCATGCCAAGGCGGGGCGGCTTGATTGGATCGGGCTGCGGGCCGAACGCTATGCCGAGATTGATGTCGTGGATCGGGCAGAGGTGATCGAGGCAGGCCTGATCGGGGATCATGGCCGCGCTGGCAAACGGGCCGTCACATTGATCCAAGCCGAACATTTGCCGGTGATTGCCGCACTGTCGGAGAACGCCGACGTCAGCCCGGGGATGTTGCGCCGTAACCTTGTGGTGTCTGGCCTAAATCTGCTGGCCCTGCGCAAGGGGCTTGTGCGGGTCGGTGATGTTGTTTTGGAAATTCACGGCCCATGCCCGCCATGTTCGCGCATGGAAAAGACGTTAGGGCCGGGCGGCTATAACGCGATGCGCGGGCATGGCGGCTGGTATGCCCGCGTTGCCATGCCCGGTGTGATCAGTGTTGGTGATGTGGTGGCCCCAGCCTAGGGCCCGACCCTAGCTTGCGCGCGCTTGGCGTTTGCGTTCATGCGGGTCCAGATAGCGCTTGCGCAGCCGGATCGCGTTTGGCGTGACTTCGACCAGTTCATCATCATCGATATAGGCGATCGCCTGTTCCAGCGACATGGTCACCGGTGTGGTCAAGCGGACCGCTTCGTCTGTGCCAGAGGCGCGGACGTTGGTCAGCTTCTTGCCTTTCAGCGGGTTCACTTCAAGATCGTTTTCACGGCTGTGTTCGCCAATGATCATGCCTTGATAGACGGATTCCTGTGCGCCAATGAACATTTTTCCCCGATCTTCGAGGTTCCACAGCGCGAAGGCGACTGAGGTGCCGTTTTCCATGGAAATTAACACACCCTGACGGCGGCCTTCGATCTTGCCTTTGTAGGGTGTGGAGCCATGAAACAGCCGGTTCAACACGCCAGAGCCGCGCGTATCGGTCAGAAACTCACCGTGATAGCCAATCAGGCCGCGCGATGGCACGCGGGCGATGATGCGGGTTTTGCCAGCACCGGCGGGCTTCATCTCGGTCAACTCACCTTTGCGCGGGCCGGTCAGTTTCTCAACGACAGAACCGGTGTATTCATCATCCACGTCGATGGTGACTTCCTCGACGGGTTCATGGCGCACGCCATCAACCTCGGTGAAAATCACCTGTGGGCGTGAAATGGACAGTTCAAACCCTTCGCGGCGCATGTTTTCGATCAACACGCCCATTTGCAATTCGCCACGGCCTGACACCTCAAACGCATCGCCGCCGGGTGTGTCGGCGATCTTGATTGCAACGTTCACCTCAGCCTCTTTCATCAGGCGGTCACGGATCACGCGCGATTGCACTTTCTTGCCATCCTTACCCGCCAGCGGGCTGTCATTGATGCCGAATGTGACCGTAATGGTTGGCGGATCGATGGGTTGTGCGGGGATCGCGTCATCGACGGACAGATCGCAGATGGTATCGGCAACCGTCGCCTTGGTCATGCCAGCAAGGGTGACGATATCGCCAGCTTCTGCCACATCAATGGCGGTCTGTGACAGGCCGCGGAAGGCCAGCACCTTGGAGACCCGGAACTGTTCGATCTTTTCGCCGTCACGTGACAATGCTTTGACGGTTTCGCCCGCCTTTAGCGTGCCAGATTCCACCCGACCCGTCAGGATGCGGCCAATGAATGGGTCCGCAGACAGCGTGGTGGCCAGCATACGAAAGGGTTCGTCTTTATGCGCGATTTGCGCGGGGGCAGGGACGTGATCAACAATCAGATCAAAGAGCGCATCAAGGTTTTTGCGCGGCCCGTCCAATTCTGCGTCACACCAACCGGACCGGCCAGAGGCGAACATTGTTGGAAAGTCCAACTGATCGTCGTTTGCTTCCAGTGCCGCGAACAGATCAAAACAATCATCAACAGCGCGGTCAGGTTCGCCGTCCGCTTTATCGACCTTATTGACCACAACGATAGGACGCAGACCAAGCGCCAGTGCTTTGGATGTGACGAATTTCGTTTGCGGCATCGGGCCTTCGGCGGCATCCACTAGCAACACAACGCCGTCGACCATGGAGAGGATCCGTTCAACCTCGCCACCGAAATCGGCGTGGCCGGGGGTGTCCACGATGTTGATGCGCGTGCCTTTCCATTCAACGGATGTACATTTCGCCAGAATGGTGATGCCACGTTCCCGCTCAATGTCGTTGCTGTCCATGGCGCGTTCCTGGGTCGCCTCATTCTCGCGGTAGATACCGGATTGCTTGAGGAGTTCATCAACAAGTGTCGTCTTGCCGTGGTCAACGTGCGCGATGATCGCGATATTGCGGATATCCATAGGTCTGCCTTTGTCTGGAGTTGTCGCGCGGATAGCGTGCTGCGGCGCCAAAGGCCAGCCCTTTGTGACGCTTTCACGTAACGAAAACGGCGGCCCGCAGGGGGCCGCCGGTTTGCATGGCATGATGCGTTGGCTTACATCGCGGCGTTCAGGTTTTCATCGATTTTCTCAAGGAACCCTTCTGTCGTCAGCCATCCCTGATCGGGGCCGACCAGCAGGGCGAGGTCCTTGGTCATGAACCCGCTTTCAACCGTGTCCACGATGACCTTTTCCAGGGTTTCGGCAAAGCCCATCAGTTGCGCATTGTCATCCAGCTTGGCACGATGCTTGAGCCCGCCGGTCCATGCAAAGATCGACGCGATGGAGTTGGTCGAGGTAGCTTGCCCTGCCTGATGCTGGCGGTAGTGGCGGGTGACGGTGCCGTGCGCTGCCTCTGATTCGACGATTTTGCCGTCGGGTGTCATCAACTGGCTGGTCATCAGCCCGAGCGAACCAAAGCCCTGTGCGACCGTATCGGATTGTACGTCACCATCGTAGTTCTTGCAGGCCCAGACGAACTTGCCTGACCATTTCATTGCAGAGGCCACCATGTCGTCAATCAGCCGGTGCTGGTATTCGATCCCAGCCTCATCGAACTGCTCTTTGAACTCTGCATCGAAGACTTCCTGAAAGATATCCTTGAACCGCCCGTCATAGGCTTTGAGGATCGTGTTCTTGGTGGACAGATACACCGGCCAGCCAAGGTTTAGGCCATAGTTGAAAGAGGCACGCGCGAAATCATAGATGGAGGCATCAAGATTATACATGCCCATCGCCACACCGGCAGAGGGGCTGTCAAACACCTCCTTTTCGATCACTTCACCGTCTTCGCCGACGAATTTCATGGTCAGCTTGCCGGGACCGGGCATCAGGAAATCGGTGGCCTTGTATTGGTCGCCAAAGGCGTGGCGCCCAATCACAATCGGATCCGTCCAGCCGGGCACAAGGCGCGGCACGTTCTTGCAGATGATCGGCGCACGGAAGACGACGCCGCCAAGGATATTGCGGATCGTGCCGTTGGGGCTCCGCCACATCTTTTTCAGGCCAAATTCTTCAACGCGGCCTTCATCCGGTGTGATGGTCGCGCATTTCACGCCAACGCCGATTTCCTTTATTTTTTCGGCCGCATCAATCGTGATCTGGTCGTTGGTTTCATCGCGGACCTCCATGCCAAGATCATAGTAGAGCAGATCAATATCAAGATAGGGCAGGATCAGCTTTTTCTTGATGAAGTCCCAGATGATCCGGGTCATTTCATCACCATCAAGTTCGACGATGGGGTTCTCTACCTTGATTTTCGACATGGGTGCGCTCCGCAGCTATGAGGGTTGCCCTGCCATAGCGTACTTCTGCTGGAACGAAAAGACTGTATACATTTGTATACATGGATGACTTCGGGGAAGTGGTAGGCCCGGCAGGACTTGAACCCGCAACCAAAGCGTTATGAGCGCTCTGCTCTAACCAATTGAGCTACAGGCCCCCTGAGCACCGAGTTACCAGATCATTGTGGGGCGTCAAGTTGCAGCAGATGATTTCCTGCGTTGACTGGGGCGGTGCGGGCATCTGGCGACGGCCTGTTCACCGCGTAGGGCGTTTACCTTTTTGATGGGCGTCGACGATTGCATGGGCGACTTGGTTTCTGGGTCCCGCATCGGTTGTGTGGGTGTTGTGCTGATCTCCTAGGGCGTAGAAAACCGGTGATTTTTTGTATACACCGATGACTAACCTCTTTGGAATTTGCTGATCGTCGTCTAGCGTGGGTCCACCAAATAAAGGGGAATGGACAATGAAAACACTGGTTCTTGGAGGACTTATGGCGGTTGCGGCTGCGACTGCGGCTTTTGCGGGTGATGTCGTGGTCGAACCGGAGGCAAGTTCAAGCTCGGATGCGACTGGCGCACTTATGTTGCTTGCACTGACGGCTATTGTCATTGCGTCCGGGGCTGGCGTGTTTGCGTCGCGTGGAAACACCAATGTATTGGATATCAAAGCCGATGAGGCGCAGGACGATCCAAACTTCTAGGGCTCTGACCTCAACGCTATCGCGCCGACCTGCCAAACAGCCGGCGCATAGGGTCCCATAAGACCGGGACAAGCCGATGCGTCATAAGTGGCGCTTCGGCTTTTTCATTCAAGCCAAGCGCTATGGTTTCGTTACTTGCCGCAACGTATAGTGTGCCAAATGCCCAGTCCCACACGGCAAGAGTATTCCCAAAGTTCTTGTTGTAATGTTTGGGGTCTGTGCTGTGGTGTACCTGGTGCTGCGCGGGTGAAATGAAAAACCGCTCAAAGACTGGTCCGAAGCTGATCCAGATATGGCTGTGATGAAAGTTGGCGACAGTGGCGTTCGACAAGACGATGAACGCATTCACACCCGCGATTTCGGCATAGCTTGCTGTACTGTCGAGCGCGCCGACCAATACGCCCAAAATTGCGCCGATAACAACGGATTGGAATGCGGTATTGACCAAGATCGCAAGTGGGTGCTGTCGGTAGGTTGTCACCGGCGTGAGAACTGCCGCGCTGTGATGGACTGCGTGAAGCGGCCAGATAGTCTTGATCGCGTGATGCGCACGGTGCGCCCAGTAGTACGCAAATTCACTGCTGACCCAAAAGAGCAGTGCAAGAACAACGGGTGAGCGTGCCTCTGCACCGAATGCAGACTGCGGCATGATGCTGGCCACGTAGGTTGCAACAGCCGGCGTACCGCCAAACCGGGCGATAATGCCGAAGATGCTCATCAACCGGCCTATGATAAAAAGCGCGAAGTCGATGCGCGTCGATCTATGAGTCCAAATATCTTTGGGTAGCAGCCATTTGAAGAAGCCACCTGTTTCGCGCCGGTACAGGTAGACAGCCCAGGCAAGCAGTACAAAAAAGATCAGGTATCCGGGGGCCAGCGTCAGATGCGGCCCCCAAAAGCCATCGTAGAATGTTCTTATCCAGTCCATACCGGCCCTTACACTGTTCCCCGCAAGGTCATCATACCATGCAGGCGTGTCAAGTTCGCGGGTGGCAATTCAAGGCATCGCAAAGAACTCATACCGGACCCGTTGCTTCGAGTGGGCACATAAGTTATCGCCCATTTAATCAATGAATGGACGACATGATGACAAAAAATGGCCTGACCTACGCGGATGCCGGGGTGGATATTGACGCCGGAAACACCTTGGTAGAGCGCATCAAACCGGCAGCCAAGCGCACGTCACGTCCGGGTGTCATGGCCGGGTTGGGTGGCTTTGGCGCGTTGTTTGATCTGAAAGCTGCAGGATACACCGATCCGGTTTTGGTTGCAGCGACCGATGGTGTCGGCACGAAGCTGCGGATCGCGATTGATACTGGCAATGTGGATACCATCGGCGTTGATCTGGTCGCGATGTGCGTCAATGATCTGGTTTGCCAGGGGGCAGAGCCTCTGTTTTTCCTGGATTATTTTGCGACCGGTAAGCTCGAGCTGGATCAGGCCACCCGGATTATTGAAGGCATTGCCGCAGGTTGCGAGGCCTCTGGCTGTGCCCTGATTGGCGGCGAGACGGCAGAGATGCCGGGGATGTATGAACCCGGCGATTTCGATTTGGCTGGTTTCGCGGTGGGTGCGATGGAACGCGGGGCGGAGCTGCCCATGGGTGTGACCGAAGGGGATGTGCTGCTCGGGCTTGCCTCTGACGGGGTGCATTCTAACGGCTATTCGCTGGTGCGCCGCATTGTTGATATGTCGGGCCTTGCATGGGGCGACAAGGCCCCCTTTGTGGATGACACCTTGGGCCCGGCATTGCTGGCGCCAACCCGTCTTTATGTCAAACAGGCCCTGGCGGCCGTGCGGGCAGGGGGCGTTCATGCGCTTGCTCATATCACCGGCGGTGGTTTGACGGAAAACCTGCCGCGTGTTTTGCCTGAAGGGCTTGGCGCAGAGATTGACCTGGATGCCTGGGATTTGCCGCCGGTCTTTCAGTGGCTGGCGCAGACGGGTGGCATGGCTGAAACCGAGCTGTTGAAGACCTTCAACGCAGGCATTGGCATGGTTTTGGCCGTTGATGCCGCGCGCGTGGATGCATTGACGGCCCTGCTGTCAGCGCAGGGCGAGGCGGTTCACAAACTGGGGCATGTCACTGCGGGCGAGGGCGTGCAATATTCAGGCGCGCTCTTGTGACCAAGCGCGTTGCGATCCTGATCTCGGGTGGCGGGTCCAACATGGTGGCACTGGTGGAGTCGATGCGCGGTGATCATCCGGCAAGGCCTGTTCTGGTGCTGTCCAATGACCCGGGCGCGGGTGGGCTGGCCAAGGCGCGCAAACTGAACATTCCCACGCTTGCGATCGATCACCGGCCCTTTGGCAAGGACAGGGCCGGATTCGAAGCTGCCTTACAAACCGCACTGGAGACGGCGAAGCCTGATATCATCTGTCTTGCGGGTTTTATGCGCATCCTGACGGCTGATTTCGCTGGGAAATGGGCGGGCAAGATGCTGAACATTCATCCCTCTTTGCTGCCTAAATACAAAGGGTTGCACACGCACGCACGCGCATTGGAGGCGGGAGACACCGAGCATGGCTGCTCTGTGCATGAAGTCACAGCCGCGCTTGATGATGGGCCGGTTCTGGGGCAGGCGCGCATTGCGGTCCAGCCTGACGACACGGCAGAAACCCTGGCCGCCCGGCTTTTGCCGCTTGAACATCAGCTTTATCCGGCGGTTTTGCGCCGTATCGCGCAAGGCGACACTCGCCCGGTCAATTTGCAAGCCTGACGGGCGCTTTTCATCACGCTGTCAATCGCCTATCGTCGCCGCAATCAGAGGCAAACGGACCAAAAATGAAAACAATTACGACGACCGATGCGCTGGCGGCGTTCTGTGCTGAGGCCGCCAAACGGCCCTATGTCACAGTCGATACAGAGTTTCTGCGCGAGCGGACATATTATTCCAAGCTGTGCCTTGTGCAGTTGGCCTATCAGGATGAAGATGGCGATGCTGCCGTATTGGTTGACCCGCTGGCCGATGGTCTGTCGCTTGAGCCGCTTTATGCGCTGTTCAAAGACCACGGTTGTGTGAAGGTATTTCACGCCGCCCGGCAGGATCTTGAGATTTTCTATGTTGATGCGGGCGTGATCCCAGAGCCGCTGTTTGACACCCAGGTGGCCGCGATGGTCTGTGGTTTTGGTGAACAGGTCGGCTATGAAACCCTTGTGCGCAAGATCGCCAAAGCGGAGCTGGATAAATCGTCGCGCTTCACAGATTGGTCACGCCGCCCTTTGACCGATGCTCAGGCAACATATGCTTTGGCTGATGTCACGCATTTGCGCGACATTTACGAGTGCCTCTCCACCCGTCTGGCGCAGTCCGGGCGCGGCAAATGGGTCGCCGAAGAAATGGCTGTTTTGGAAGACCCTGCCACATATCAAGCCGATCCCGATGATGCCTGGAAGCGGGTGAAGACGCGCACGCAATCGGGCAAGTTTCTGGCCATCGTCCGCGAGTTGGCCCGGTTCCGCGAGGCCTATGCACAAGAACGCAACGTGCCCCGCAACCGGGTGTTCAAGGATGACGCGCTGGTAGAGCTGGCATCGACCAAACCACAATCCGAAAAGGACCTGGGGCGGTCGCGCCTTTTGTTGCGTGAAGCCCGAAAAGGCGACATCGCAGCAGGTATTATCGCCAGCGTCAAAGTTGGACTGGCGGTGAAACCCGAAGACATGCCCAAAGCCGACAACAGCCGCGCCAAGTTGCAGGTAAACCCTGCACTGGCTGACATGCTGCGTGTACTGTTGAAAGCCAAGACCGACGATGCCGAGGTCGCACCCAAGTTGATCGCAACCTCTGCCGACCTTGACACTTTGGCAGCCGGGCGACGCGATGTTGCCGCACTCAAAGGCTGGCGGCGCGATGTGTTTGGGAATGATGCGTTGCAGCTATGTGAAGGGCAGGTGGGGTTGGCTGTGAAGGGCCAAAAGGTGGTTACGGTCAGCCTTTGATCTGGACGTCGCAGAGCCGCACACCTACATCAACGCAAGATCCAGCAGCAAGAGTATCCCATGGCCAACCCTGATTTCGAAGATTTGGTGGAAACCTTTGAATTCCTTGACGATTGGGAAGATCGCTATCGCCACGTGATCGACATGGGCAAGGCGATGGACCCGCTGGAAGACGCCCTGCGGGTGCCTGCCACCAAGGTTGAGGGCTGCGCCAGTCAGGTCTGGCTGGTGCCCACGATCAACGATGGTATTTTCACCTTCCGCGGTGAAAGCGACGCCATGATCGTGCGCGGTCTGATTGCCGTGCTTTTGGCGCTATATGATGGGCAACCAGTTGAGGAGGTCGCCAAGATTGATGCGACGGCTGAAATGGGGCGCCTGGGATTGAACGATCACCTCTCCGCGCAACGGTCCAACGGGCTGCGTGCCATGGTCGAGCGCATCCAGCAAACTGCGGCAGCCGCAGCTTAGCGCTCAACATTTCGTCGGCCCTAGTTTTGTACCGGAGAATGGTTTGGGTCTGAGAAACGGACCTGCCGTATTGTGGGGCGAACGTCTTCAAAGAGCCGTTCGTGTACGATGCTGCAGAGTGCACGAATGGCAGCTAAGCAGAGAGCAACTGAGTATGGGAGAGGGTCGAATAGTGCTCTGCATTCTCAATTTCATGAAGCGTGCAAGTATCACCTAGGCGGGCTTTCAATGCGACGGACATTTCTATCGGCGACCATGTGTCCGCAGTTCCATGCCAAAGATCGACCGGGCACCGCACTTTTTCCAACGCACTGCTCCAGTCCGCAACATAGTCTTTTACATAGGCAAGATAGGTTTGGCGGTGTTTGGTGAAACTCCAATGAAACGCATCATTGATCGCATGGCGAAATGACAGATCGTTTAGAAGCGCACGCTCAGACGGTCCGCACGCGCCAAACAGAACGCGCGTCATGAGAGGGGGAGACAGCTTGGCGACCTGCCCCTGGATTCGCGTCACAAGGTCAAGTAGCCCTGGGTGCTTCATGGCCAGTTGAAAAATGGGCTTACCCGCCATGTTTGGTAGAAACGCCCCCAACTGCAAGGGCGCTGCAGGCGATATCAACGTTATCTTTGAGACCTGTTCGGGACGGGATGCAGCGATCTTGATGGCGGCCATCGCACCGATGGAAAAGCCAACGAGGTGGACGCTTTCTGGTTTTGCGGTCGCACCCTCGACGCTCCGCGCGTCGCTTAACGCCTGAACAATGTCTTTTGGCTGAAATTTTAACAGCTCGAGTGCGATGATGTTTACTGTTGGGTTGGCCGTAGCGAGCAGACGTGCATCTGCCGCACTTCCCGGCAAGCCGTGGCAAAAGAAGACTGTTTCCAAATGATACCTGCCCATCACACGCAGTGTTGCGCTACGGGGGTGACAGATACATCACCTCGGATGCGCCGCCACCATGAAATCAGACATTAGCGCAATTTCAACGAATGACGGTTTTGTCCGCATAACCGGCCTTATGTATCAAAAGCACCAAACGGGGCGTGAGGGATGATTAGGCGGGCGGGGCAAGTCAACCCATTAGGCGGGCTTTCCTTTGTGCGCACACTGTGGGACGGTTTTGCTCAAGCGACGGGGAGCGAGACATGAAGGTGATTGTTGTCGGCGCGGGCATTGTTGGGGTGTCTTGTGCGATTTGGCTGCAGCGGGACGGGCACGATGTGACGATTGTCGATCGTGCGGGGCCTGCGTCGGGGACAAGCCACGGCAATGCAGGTGTTTTGGCAGCTGGTGCGATTGTCCCTGTCACTGTGCCGGGGCTTTTGCGACGTGCGCCATCGATGCTTTTTAATCGTGATGTGCCGCTGTTTCTGAAGTGGTCCTACTTGCCCAAACTTTTGCCGTTCCTTACCAAATATTTGCGCTACGCAACTGACGCCCATGTTGATGTTTACGGCACCGCAATGAGCGCGCTTATGCATGATACGTTGGACCAACACCGCCAATTGGCAGCGGGAACGCGCGCCGCGCGCTACATTCACGATGACGATTATTGCTTCGGCTACGCGACCCAAGCGGAGTTTGAGGCGGATGCCTATGGCTGGGAAAAACGCCGCGCAGCGGGATATGATTTTGAGGTGATGAGCGGTGCAAACTATGCATCGCGTGATCCGGTCTATGGCCCTGCGTTCCACACGGTTGTTGCCTGCAAGAACCATGGCCGCATTTCTGATCCGGGGTTGTATGTGAAGGCGTTGACGGACCATTTCGTTGATCTGGGCGGGGCTTTAAAGATTGCACAGGTCGATGACGTTGATCTGGAGGCGGGCATTGTCACGGGCCTTCAGACCAGTGCGGGCCCGATGCGAGCGGATCATATCGTTTTTGCCATGGGCCCGTGGTCCAAGGAGATCGCGCATAAACTAGGTGTCAAAGTCCCGTTTGAAAGTGAGCGGGGCTACCACCTCGAATTTATCAAGCCGAGTGTCATGCCATCGGCCCCAATGATGGTCGCAAGCGGTAAATTTGTGCTGACCCCGATGGAAGGGCGGTTGCGCGCTGCGGGGGTGATTGAATTTGGCGGTCTGGACAACGGGCCAAGTCGCGCGCCGTTTGAATTGCTTCACCGTCAGGTCGCCGCGCTTCTGCCCGATATGACCTGTGACAGCGTCGTGGAATGGATGGGGCACCGCCCCGCACCTGCTGATAGTTTGCCGTTGATCGGCGCAAACGACGGCAAAGGAAAAAGCTATAGCGCCTTCGGACATCAGCACGTTGGCTTGACAGGTGGGCCCAAAACGGGTCGGATCATCGCGGATCTGATTGGCGGGAAGAAACCGAACTTAGACTTGCGGGCCTTTGATCCGATGAAACATGCCGCGCGTTAGGGCGTGGCGTCTGGGAGGACACCAATGACTTTTGTTAAAACAGTAACGGCAACTGCGTTCGGCGCATTGATGGCAACCTCTGCAATCGCAGACGGCCACGCCCAATCTTGGGACATGCCGATGGCCTACGCGGCCACGAACTTTCACTCCGAGCATGGCGTGATCTTCGCGGACCTCGTGCGTGAATATACAGGTGGCGCGATCGACATCACCGTCCACCCCGGTGGCTCGCTGTTCGGTGGCGGTGACATCAAACGCGCCATCCAGACGGGTCAGGTGCCAATTGGTGAGCGCTTCATGTCTGCCCACGCAAACGAAGCCCCGCTTTTAGGCTGGGATAACTTGCCATTCATCGCGACAAGCTATGAGGACAACGCACGTCTTTGGGAGGCTGCGCGCGAAACTGTGAATGCACAACTGGCCGATCTGAATTTGGTCGCGTTGTACACATGCCCGTGGCCCGGTCAGGGGTTCTACTTTAATCAAGAAGTGAACTCCTCTGCCGACACGCAGGGCATTAAGTTCCGGTCCTACAATTCGGCGACTGCGACCTTTGCCGAAGAACTTGGTATGATCCCTGTTCAGATCGAAGCCGCGGAATTGAGCCAAGCGCTTGCGACGGGTGTGGCCTCTGCGTTCATTTCGTCCGGCTCTACCGGGTATGACCGTCAGGTTTGGGAACATCTGTCCCACTACTACAAGGTCAACGCATGGCTGCCGCGCAACTACGTGATGGTGAACACGCAAGTGTGGGATGGTTTGGATGCCGGGGTTCAGGCGGGCATCCAGCAAGCGGCAGACGAAACATCTGCATCCTGTGCGGCGAAATCTGAAGAGCTCGCAGATTTCTACTTCCAGGAACTTGAAGGCAACGGCATGACCGTTCAGGACGCTGGCCCAGAGTTCCTTGCAGAGCTCGAAGCGATCGGGGCGCAGATGACTGCTGATTGGTTGGAAACGGCTGGTGCGGACGGTCAGGCGATCCTGGACGCCTACAACGCCAATTAAACTATTCTGGGTCAGCCTGCGCATGCGTCGGCTGACCCCAATTCCCCAAGATAGATCGAGAATACCCCATGCGTGACTGGTCGCCCGTCATGGGCCTGCCCCTTTGGGCATGGCTCTTTGTATTGCCCAGCTTGATCGGCATTTTGTGCCTGATCACAGGGCCCCGGATTGAGCGGCGGTTGCGTCCGTTGTGGCGGTTTCTGGATGGCGTCTACTTCGCCAGCGGAGCTGTTGCAGGCTTTTTCATGGTGACGATCCTTTTATTGATCGTGGTCGGGATGGTCGCGCGATGGACAAGCGTCGCCGTTCCCGGAGTAACAGAATTTGCAGGCTACGCGATGGCTGCCACGTCGTTTTTTGCGCTATGTCACGCGCTGACCCGTGGCGCACATATTCGCGTGTCGATCATCCTAAACGCCAACAATACCCTGAAGCGTTGGCTTGATCCGTTGGCTGTCTTTGGCGCGGCGATCATCGCCACCTATTTCGCGCGCTACGCTGTGAAAGCGAACTTCTTTTCTGAAATGCTGAATGATCGTACCCAAGGTCAAGATCAAGTCCCAGAATGGCTGGTGTCTTTGTTTCGTCTGGACTTTGCAGGTGCCGCCGAGGGCAGCACAACATTGGTCTATACCCCTGTCTGGATCCCGCAGTTGGCCATGTCGATTGGTACGATCCTTCTCGCGATTGCTTTGTGGGATACGTTTTATCGGATGCTCGTTACAGGTGTGAACCCGATTGTGTCGGAGGCCGTAGAATGACGGAAGCTTATGCAACAATCGTTTTTCTGTTGGTCCTGTTCACCCTCTTGGGGTCATCCATCTGGATCGGCCTTGCCCTGATGGGCGTCGCCTTTGTGGGGATGGAATTGTTCACCACTCGCCCCGCAGGCGATGCGATGATCACCACGATCTGGACCAGTTCATCATCATGGACGCTGACTGCCCTACCTCTGTTTATCTGGATGGGCGAAATCCTCTATCGAACGCGATTATCCCAAGACATGTTTCGCGGGTTGGCGCCGTGGATGCGTTGGTTGCCTGGTGGATTGCTGCATACCAATATCGCAGGCTGCACGATCTTTGCCGCCGTGTCGGGCTCCTCCGCGGCGACCCTGACCACGGTGGGAAAAATGTCGATCCCGGAGCTGCGCAAGCGTGGGTATCCAGAATACATGATCGTCGGTACGCTCGCAGGGGCGGCAACGCTTGGCCTGATGATCCCGCCCTCACTGACCCTGATTGTGTATGGTGTGTCGATCAACGAAAGCATCATCAAGCTGTTCATGGCGGGCATCATTCCGGGCCTCGTGCTGGCCGCACTTTTCATGTCCTACATCGTGGCTTGGCATTTCTTTGCACCCAGCCAGCGACCCACGCCCGAACCGCGCATTTCCTTTGGTGAAATGCTGTCCGAAAGCCGTTTTCTGATCCCAGTCCTATGCTTGGTCTTCGCCGTCATCGGATCAATGTATTTTGGCTGGGCCACCGCGACCGAGGCTGCCGCAGTGGGGGTTCTTGGGGCGCTGACACTGGCGATGTTCCAGCGCTCTCTGTCGTTTGGGACGTTTTTCGAAAGCCTGATGGGGGCCACGCGCACGTCGGCAATGATCGCACTTATCCTGATGGGGGCCGCATTCTTGTCTCTGTCGATGGGCTTCACCGGGCTGCCCCGCGCCTTGGCAGCCTACATTGATGGGCTGCAATTATCTCCCATTACGCTGATCGCTGCGCTGACGGTGTTCTACATCATTCTCGGCATGTTCCTCGACGGGATTTCGTCTGTTGTCCTCACGATGGCCATCGTCGAACCGATGATCCGCCAAGCGGGGATCGACCCGATCTGGTTCGGCATCTTCATCGTTGTTGTCGTCGAAATGGCGCAGGTCACGCCGCCCATTGGGTTCAACCTTTTCGTCCTCCAAGGCATGACCCGCCATGAGATCGGCTATATCTCAAAGGTCGCATTGCCAATGGTCGGGCTGATGCTATTGATGATCGTGCTGTTGGTCGCATTTCCCGAACTAGCGACATGGCTGCCAGACAACATACGCCAAACACGATGACGCCGGCGGTCACTGTTCTGCAGCTGGACACGGATTTTCCGCGCATTGCGGGGGACGTGGGCTGCCCAGACACCTACTGTGGCGACATCGAAATCCTGCGTATTTCGGGGGCAAGCGTCGGCCAGATCGTGAATGCTGATCCTGCCGCAATCGACATTGCACCGTTTGAAGACACATTGGCACAGGCGGGCGGTGATGTGATTGTGACGTCTTGCGGGTTCCTGTCATACTGGCAGACGCATCTCGCACAGCGCACAGACAAGCCGTTCATCAGCTCTGTCCTGACGGCATTGCCGGACCTGTGTACACGGTATGCGCCACAAGACATTCTCACCGTCACCTTTGACGCCGAAAGCCTTAACACCGCCCATTTTGGCACCCATCAAACCGACGTCATCGGATTGCCAAGCGATCTGCATTTGCGGTCGGTGATCGCCGAAAACCTGACCGTGTTGGATGCCAAACGCGCGGGCCGTGAAATCGTTGATCTTGTCGCGACTTACTGCAAAATCCACCACAAACATATCCTGTTGGAATGCACCAATTTACCTCCCTACAAATTTGCGCTCGCCGCTCAAACAGGCCTTCCCATTACCGATATCCTCACGTTGATTGAGGACGTCCGCCCGCACACCATCCACCCAGAATACCTGATTCCATAACGGAGACCGCCATGCCGACAGATTTTGCAAACGCCGAATCAACCGACGTCAATGCGATCCCCATGATCGACATATCAGGCGCAATGTCCGGTGATGATATCAACGGCGTCGCAGATGCGATTTATGCGGCAGCGCTTGATCACGGTTTCTTTTACATCTCAAACCATGGGATCGATCCGGCTTTGATGGAACAAGCGTTTGCAGTCTCCAAAGCGTTCTTCGATCTGCCCGAAGAGGTCAAACAAACCGTCGCCGTGGACAAAAATCAACGGGGGTGGTTGGCGCAAGGGATGTCGCGACTGCAAGGATCCAAGACACATGACCTGAAAGAGGTTTTCTTTTGGGGCACCCACACCGAAGCCGATGACCCGGATCTGCTTGCGGGGAAACCGTTGTGCGCCATGAACAAGTGGCCAAGCGACTTCCCCCGTCTTCAAGAGGATCTCATTCCCTATTACGACGCAGTGTGCCATGTGGCCCGCCGTGTCATGGCGGCGGTCGCAGTCAGTCTTGATCAGCCAGCAGATTTCTTTGACCCGGCCTATGCCAAACCCCTCGCACGGGGTCAGATGGTATATTATCCCGCATCGACGGTGCAGGACGAAGCAGAGGCACGTTTTGGCGTCGCCCCGCACACGGATTTCGGCGTCCTAACCGTCTTGATGCAAGACAGCAGTGGCGGGCTGCAAGTGCAGGCGAAATCGGGTGACTGGATCGAAGCGCCACCGATCCCCGGCACATTGGTCTGCAACATCGGTGATCTGTTGGCACGGTGGAGCAACAACCGATTTGCCTCAACCGTACACCGCGTCATCAACCGTACGAGCAATGCGCGCTACTCAATTCCTGTGTTTTTTGACCCACATACAGATACCCTCATTGATCCAACAGGTCTTGGCATATCTGCAAACCAAAGCGCATACGAACCCGTTCGCGCCGGCGAACATATCATGGGACGCAACGCAAAAAGCTTTGCCCAGTATAAGACTTAGGGATGCCGAAATGACCAACTCATGTTCGGTTCGAACGAGTTAACGATCGTCATCCTCCCTCGCTTGCATCACATCACCGCGTAATCAGTGCGCGGATGGCATCAGGTGTCATCAAACACCAAGATATTCATCTTGGTGTTTCTTCAGATTTGGTGTTTGGACCCGGATTTGAACGTCTGCTGTCGGGACTGCATTTAAGACAGGTCGACTAAAGCGGTCGTCAGGTCACCGTAGCCAGTAAAGCGTCGCTCAAACACAAGCCCCAGCCTGTCAGCACAGGCTTGCGCCTTTTGGGTCAGAACTGGGTCGTCTGTCTGGGCCTGATAGACCAGTTTTTCATAGTTGCCAAAGTACATATCGCGTAGTTCGGGGTGACGTCCCAATCCCAAGGGGTCCCATACAAAGGCATCAAACTGACGGACAAGGAAATCGGTCAGGTAGAAGGCCGTCATTTCATCCTGTGCCGCAAAGGCCTCATTGCCTTCAAAGAAGGAATAGCAGTGGGGCCCGGCAACCATTTCAACACCCATTTCGGCGCAGGCCGTTTGCAACTGGCCCCCGGTGCCACAGTCGGCATAAACGACAAAGATCGTCTGATAGGCATCGCGATGCTTTGCCACGGCCTCTCGCACGGCAGGCACAATGCGGTCGGGGTGATTGTGCAGGATTGCTGGCAGGCATTGCAGGTCAAGATGGCGCAACCCCAGTCCTTGCTTGATCGCCAATATCTCGCGGGCCAGTGCGCCGCAGGCAATCAGCAGGACACGACCTGTCCCTTCAGGGGGCAGGCCATCAGTTGTTAGGATCGCGTCTGTGGTCACGTGCCTGTCCTAGCTTTCTGTTTTGCTTGACGGTCCCTTTCGGCGGCGCACCGCAAGTGATGCGCAAAGGGCGCACACGCTAAGTGCGGCGATCCCCAGCAATGGCGGCAATTGCAACGCCCTGGCAAACGAAACCGCGACAACCACCGTGCCAGCAGCAGCAGCGATTACAAAGGTAAGCAGAATGATAAGACGGTCAAAAGGCATGTCGTCCTCCTCTGGTTTGCAGATAAGGACGACATGGCCAATTTGTAAGATCAGACTGCCGCGGCACCCTGATTGTGCCTGCGCGCCATGAAGGTTTTGGCCGTTTCCACCGCAACAGCGGCGTCGCGGCAGTAGGCATCGGCACCAATGGCTTTGCCGAACTCCTCGTTAAGAGGTGCGCCGCCAACCAGCACGACATAATCTTCGCGCAGGCCTTTTTCGACCATCGTGTCGATGACAACCTTCATGTAGGGCATCGTCGTGGTCAGCAGGGCGGACATGCCAAGGATGTCAGGCTGTTCGGTTTCAAGCGCCTCAAGATAAGCCTCCACCGCGTTGTTGATCCCCAGATCAACCACTTCAAAGCCCGCACCTTCCATCATCATCGATACTAGATTCTTGCCAATGTCATGGATGTCGCCCTTCACCGTGCCAATCACCATCTTGCCCACGCGAGGTGCGCCGGTTTCGGCCAGCAACGGCTTGAGGATGGACATGCCACCCTTCATTGCATTGGCTGCCAACAGAACCTCTGGCACAAACAGGATGCCGTCACGGAAGTCGTGGCCAACGATGGTCATGCCGCCGACAAGTGCTTCTGTCAGGATGCGATAAGGCGGCCAATCGCGGCTGAGAAGGATGTTCACCCCTTCTTCGATTTCTTCCTTCATGCCGTCATAAAGGTCGTCGAACATCTGCGCGACAAGGTCTTCGTCGTTCAGTTCGGACAGGATGATGTCATCTTCTTCGTCGGACATGGGCCAACCCTTTGCAAAATCGTCTGAAAACAGTAGTGCGCCTGTTTGCTTCAATCTACCTGCTGAAATCCGACATGTCCAAGAACATGACCGACGTGTGCTTGAGTGTGTTCCTGATATGTTCTAATATTCATTATGAGCGATCTTCCATTTCAGAAATCTCACCGAACGCCGGGGCGCGGGGCCGCGTCGAATCCTGATAACAGGTTTGACCGCTTCCACGCAGAGGCGGTGGATGATGGCTGGGAAAGGGATGAAGATCTGCCGGTGCTCCGCACCGAAGTGCGCAACGAGATGGTGCGTAAGGTGATCAGCCGCAATACCTCGCCTGATTTGTCATTTGACCAGTCGATGAACCCTTATCGCGGTTGCGAACATGGCTGCATTTATTGCTTTGCCCGGCCAAGCCATGCGTTTCTGGGGTTGTCGCCCGGTCTGGATTTCGAGACCAAGCTGATTGCACGGCCAAATGCGGCTGCGCAACTGCGCAAAGAGCTTAGTAATCCACGCTACGTCCCAAAGACCCTGGCCATCGGTACCAATACAGATCCGTATCAACCGATTGAAAAGTCGCGAAAGATCATGCGTGATGTCTTGCAGGTGCTGAGCGATTTCAACCATCCCGTGGGGATTGTGACCAAAGGCACCTTAATCGAACGCGATATTGATATTCTGGCACCCATGGCTGCCAAAGGGTTGCTGCGCGTTGGCATGTCTGTCACCACACTTGATCCCGCAACCGCCCGCGCGATGGAGCCGCGTGTCCCAGCGCCCGCCGCGCGGTTGCGCAGCATAAGGCGCCTGACGGATGCGGGGATTCCTGTGCGCGTGATGGTGTCGCCGGTGGTGCCTGCGCTGACCGATCACGAGCTTGAAGCGATCCTGCAAGCCGCCCAGAAGGCCGGGGCGGTTGCGGCCTCTTCCATTGTGCTGCGGTTGCCACGCGAGGTGGCAGGCCTGTTTCAGGACTGGATAGAAGAAACCTATCCGGATCGTGCGGCACGGATCATGGGACGCGTGCGCGAACTGCATGGCGGCAAGACCTATGATCCGGCCTTTGGCAGGCGGATGACCGGGCAGGGCGAGTGGGCCGCGGTCATGCGCCAGCGGTTCAAGCTCGCCGCACGTAAGCTCGGACTTGACCGGAGCCTGCCCCCCTTGCGGACCGACCTTTTCGCGCGGCCACCGCGCGTGGGGGATCAGCTTTCATTCCTGTGATGCCGGGCATGCGGCGCGGGCAGCGCCCCCTCGGAGCCTGCCGTTATGTCCGGCGTCGTCGTCCGCGCCGCGGTGCCGCTGTTGGGCCCGCGTCGTCGGTTCCGTCAGAGGCGGATGAGAACGCACCCAATGCATTCGTGATTGCGTCCAGCGTGGGTGTCGCACCTTTTGGGCGGGTCTCAAGCGCCTCGCGCATGGCGCGCAAATGGTCCGGTGTTGTGCCGCAGCAACCCCCGATGATCGTGGCCCCACAATCGCGCGCCAGCGCAGCGTAATCGGCCATCAGTGCAGGCGTGCCGTCATAGTGGATATGGCCATCGTGGTATTTTGGAATGCCGGCGTTACCCTTGGCAATAATCGGAAGGTCGCTGCCCGCAGCAGAAAACCCCAGAACTGTACGGAGCAAGTCCGATGCGCCAGTCCCACAATTGGCCCCAAAAGCAAGGGGTTGGTGGGTGATTTTGTCCACTTTCTTGGCCAGAGCGGTTGAGGTAACCCCCATCATCGTACGCCCAGCAGTGTCAAAGCTCATCGTGCCGCACCAGGGCATATCTGCCAGCGCAAAGGCCTCGGCCGCGGCGACGTATTCCTCGGCCGCGCTGATTGTTTCGACCCAAAGCACATCCGCGCCGCCTGCTTTTAATCCCTCGGCCTGTTCGTGGAACATCTCAACCGCGATCTCATGCGTCAGGCTGCCCATAGGGGCCATAATCTCGCCCGTTGGGCCAACCGACCCCGCAACAACAATTGTCCGCCCTGACGCGTCGGCAACGTCCCGTCCCAGGTTTGCTGCCGCTTCGTTCAGCTCCTTCACTCGTCCTTCGGCACCATGTAGTTTAAGGCGCGATGCATTTGCGCCAAAGCTATTTGTCAGAAAAATATCGCTGCCAGCGTCTGCCGCCCCTTTGTAGAGCGCTTTGATTTTTGCGGTTTCATCGATGTTCCACATCTCGGGCGCGTCACCGGACATCAGCCCCATGTTGAAAAGGTTCGTACCCGTGGCACCGTCGGCCATGAGCCAATCGCGTGTTTCAAGCAGTGTGGAAAGGGCGTTTGTCATAGGTCATAGGCTCCGCTGTCGTTGATAGTGCGGTGTCACGTCCCGCGATCCGATGCAAATGCAAACCATGCATGTTCTTTATGCGCAAATTCACCAAACCGCGCCGACCCCGACGCGGCTCCGAGATGTCGTGGCGCGGGGTTTAGACTTCGTTGAGCAGCTGTGCCTTGGCCTCACTCATGCATTCGGCCATTTTCGCACGGATCGTAGCCTCGTCCGCCTTGTCGCCAAGGTCGCCTGCAAGCTTGCGATAGACATCTTCGTCACCTGCTTCTTCGAAATCGGCCTTGATGACTTCCTTGGCGTAGGCGTCGGCATCATCCCCGGTTTTTCCCAACAAATCCGCAGCCCAAAGGCCGACCAGTTTGTTGCGGCGCGCCTCGGCCTTGAATTGCATCTGCGCGTCATGGGCGAATTTGTTTTCAAATGCATTTTCGCGGTCGTCAAAGCTGCTCATGGCTGGGCCTCATGGTTTGGATCACTGTTGGTATTGATATGCCCCCTAGGGTGCTTGCCCGCAAGGGGGGCTTGCACTATGACGCGCACATGACATGGCCCGACGGGGGCACATGCAGGGGCAAGGGGTGAATATGGCACGCCGCAAGAAGATTTACGAAGGCAAGGCAAAGATCTTGTATGAAGGCCCAGAACCGGGCACGCTGGTCCAGTACTTCAAGGACGATGCGACCGCCTTCAACGCCGAAAAGAAAGACGTGATCGAAGGCAAGGGCGTGCTCAACAACCGCCTGTCCGAGTTTTTTATGACAGGGTTGAGCCAAATTGGCATTCCGACCCACTTCATCAAACGGCTGAACATGCGCGAGCAGTTGATCCGCCAGGTCGAGATTATTCCGCTTGAGGTGATCGTGCGCAACTTTGCCGCCGGGTCCATGGCCAAGCGTCTGGGCATGGAAGAGGGCACAGCCCTGCCGCGCCCGATTGTCGAGTTCTCTTACAAGGACGATAGTCTAGGCGATCCGCTCGTGCCCGAGGAGTATATCATCGCATTCGGCTGGGCGACCCAGCAGGATATGGATGATATCGTCAGCCTTGCCCTGCGCGTGAACGACTGGATGTCCGGTGTGATGTATGGTGTCGGGATCAAGCTGGTTGATTTCAAAATCGAGATTGGTCGGGTTTGGGACAATGAATTCATGCGCTTGATGCTTGCCGATGAGATCAGCCCTGACAGCTGCCGTTTGTGGGACATTGAGACAGGTCAAAAACTGGACAAGGATGTCTTTCGCCGTGATCTGGGTAACCTGACCGACGCCTACACAGAGGTGGCCCGCCGTTTGGGCGTGATGCCATCAAATGTGACCCATGCCCCCAGCAAACCTACCTTGATCAACTAAAGGACGACCCAATGAAAGCCCGCGTATATGTCATGTTGAAAAATGGCGTTCTTGATCCGCAAGGCGAGGCCGTGCGCCATGCGCTTGGCACATTGGGTTTTGATGGCGTTGAAGGTGTGCGCCAAGGCAAGGTGATCGAGCTTGACCTGGCCGCTGGCACCTCCGAGGCCACGATCGAGCAGATGTGTGAAAAATTGCTCGCCAATACGGTCATCGAAAGTTACCGGATCGAGGTGCTGTGATGCGCGCCGCTGTCATCGTTTTCCCCGGCTCGAACTGCGATCGCGATATGGCTGTCGCTTTGCGTGCGGCTGGTGCGGATGTGCAGATGGTCTGGCACAAGGATGCCAGCCTGCCTGAAGGTATTGATCTTGTGGCCGTACCTGGTGGGTTCTCGTTTGGTGATTACCTGCGCTGTGGTGCGATTGCGGCGCAATCCCCGATTTGTCAGGCGGTTGTCGGTCACGCTGCGCGCGGTGGTTATGTTCTGGGTGTCTGCAACGGCTTTCAGGTTTTGACGGAAACAGGGTTGTTGCCCGGTGCGCTGATGCGCAATGCGAACTTGAAGTTCGTCTGTAAAACTACTGACCTTAAAGTGGAAACATCTGCCAGCGCCTTTACCGAAGGGTACAACGCGGGTGATACGGTTGGCTTCCCCGTGGCGCATCATGACGGAAACTACACCGTTGATGACGCCACGCTGACGGCATTGCGCGGCGAAGATCGTATTGCATTCACATATGGCGACAATCCCAACGGATCGATTGCCGGTATCGCGGGCGTTCTGTCGGAAAACCGTCGCGTGCTTGGCATGATGCCGCACCCTGAACGCGCCGTCGACGAAGGTCATGGCGGGACGGATGGGCAGGCACTTTTTCGCGGGCTGATCGGGCAATTGGCCACAGCGTAAGCTGACGCTTGCTGGATTGCTGTGGGGCGCATAGACTCGCCCAATGTTGGGCCGATTGAATACGATGACGCGGGGGCGTGGCCGCGGGCGCTGGTATCTGCGTTTGACGGTGCTGGTGATTTGCCTGTTTGCGGTCATCGTCATCTATGTCTCAAACCAGGTGCTGACCAAGCGGTTTACAGAGACGATCAGCGACCGATCTGAGGTCCGGCTGGCGCTTTATGTCACCAATCTGATGAACGAATTGCAGCGCAACTCGGTCGTGCCACAGCTGTTGTCGCGGGATCCGGAGCTGATTTTGGCGCTGGAGGGGCAGGATTACTCGCGCTCGACCGCGCGGCTTTTGTCCTTTGTGGACGAAATCGGAGCTGCATCGCTGACATTGCTGGACCGCGATGGGCGCACTGTCGCGGCCACTGATCGCAATGAGATCGGCCAGATGCATCGCAATCAAGCCTATTTCGTGGATGCAGTGCGGACCAATCAGACGATTTATACCACCTTTGAGACCGAGGAAGGCGGCTATTCATTCATCTACTCACGCCGGATTGAAAGCAGCCTTGGTTTCCTGGGTGTCTTGATGGTTGAGGTGGACACCGCCCGCCTTGAACGTGGCTGGGTCGGTGTTGCTGATGCGGTGCTGGTCACCGACGGCGATGGGACGATCATCATGGCGACAGAGCCGCGCTGGCGTGGTCTGATGGAAGAAGAGGCGTTGGCGCGCCGATCTGCGCCATCCGCGATTGAGCGGGCCATTCGCGTGACCCAAGGTTGGGCTGCATTGCCGGCGGACGCATATCTTGCGGGCGAGGCCGTGTTGCGCCGCGAAACGCGCGTGCCTCATCAGGGCTGGACGCTGGTCAGTTTCACGACCTATGCATCTGTCCGGGAGCGGGTGAATGGCATTCTGGCGCTTGAGGTGATGGGATTCGCGATCCTGTTGGCGCTGGTGTTCTGGACGACCTCGCGCAAGACTGCGTCGCGCCTGCTTTTCTTCCAACGCGAGTCAGCAGAGCTTCGCGCACTGAACCGACGCCTACAGCGGGAAATCGCCGAACGCGAGAAGGTTGAAAAGACCCTTCAGGTGGCCGAACAGACGATTGCGCAATCCTCAAAGCTTGCGGCCTTGGGTGAGATGTCAGCGGCGGTGAGCCACGAGTTGAACCAACCGCTTGCTGCGATGAAGACCTATCTGGCCGGTGCCCGCCTGCTGCTACAACGTGAACGCCCGGATGAGGCGTTATCGTCGTTCCAGCGCATTGATGATCTGCTGGGGCGGATGGGGGCGATCACCCGGCAACTCAAATCCTACGCGCGTAAAGGTGGAGAGGCCTTTGAGCCAGTAGATACAAGGGCTGCGGTGTCGACAGCCCTGGCCTTGATGGAACCGCAGTTGAAAACCCGGGCTGTCAATATTATCCGGACATTGCCGAATGAGCCGGTGATGATCCTTGGCGACCGGCTGCGTCTGGAACAGGTGATTATCAACCTTTTGCGCAATGCTCTGGACGCGACCAAGTCGGCAGCAAACCCCACGGTAGAGATCCTGTTGGCAGCCGGTGATACGGTCAGCATCCAGATTCGTGACAATGGCGAGGGCATCGAAAACCTCGACGAACTGTTTGAGCCATTTTACACGACCAAACAACCTGGAGATGGGGTCGGTCTGGGGCTTGCTATCTCCTCTGGCATCGTGAACGATTTGGGGGGACGCCTGACTGCACGCAATGCGGTTGATGGCGGGGCTATATTCGAGGTGCAACTGCCGATTATGCGGCAGGACGTTGCCGCGGCAGAGTAAGGAAGAAGATCATGAACAAGGTCATGAAAATCGCGATTGTCGATGACGAAAAAGATATGCGTCAGTCGATTTCACAGTGGCTGGCCCTGTCGGGTTTTGACACTGAAACTTTTGCTTCGGCTGAGGATGCACTGAAGGGGCTGGGAAATGACTACCCCGGTATCGTGGTCAGCGACATCAAGATGCCCGGTATGGATGGTATGCAGTTTCTTAAGAAGCTTAAGGGCCTTGATAGCAGCCTGCCTGTGATCATGATCACAGGCCACGGCGATGTGCCGATGGCGGTTGAGGCGATGCGCGTTGGCGCATTCGATTTTCTGGAGAAACCATTCAACCCTGATCGTATGACCGAATTGGCCAAAAAGGCCACGCAAGCCCGCCGCCTGACCCTGGACAACCGTGTGCTGCGGCGGGAACTGTCGGACGGTTCCGCCATTATCAAGAAACTCATCGGGCAGTCGCAGCCGATGGAGCGCCTCAAGGAAGATATTCTTGATTTGGGGCAGGCTGACGGCCACGTGCTTGTTGAAGGTGAAACCGGGACCGGCAAGACGCTTGTTGCACATGCCCTGCATGCAGTGGGTGCGCGCGCGAACAAGAAATTCGTCCTGCTCAGCTGTTCGGCCTATGATGAGGAAACATTGGGCCGCATCATCTTTGGCCCGGCCCGGGACGACGAGCCGATCCCGGCAATTGAAGAGGCCCGCGGTGGCACGCTGGTGCTGGAAGATATCGAAGCGCTCAGCCACGCATTGCAGGCGCGTTTGCTGACCGCGATCAATGAACAGGGCACACCTGCCGAAACGCGGATTGTGGCGATCTGCAACCTGCAAGAGCAGGACAAGACCTGCGAAAGTGTCTTGCGTCCCGATTTG
The DNA here is from genome assembly GCA_929200255.1 of uncultured Alphaproteobacteria bacterium. Lineage (GTDB taxonomy): Bacteria > Pseudomonadota > Alphaproteobacteria > Rhodobacterales > Rhodobacteraceae > Yoonia. The sequence continues at coordinate 47,436 of CAKMYZ010000007.1, forward strand.
TTTTACCGTCTGGCTGCTTTGCGCATCACGGTGCCGCCATTGCGCCAGCGCGGCGAGGATATTCTGTCGCTCTTTACCCGTCTGGGCGAACAGTTCGCTGAAGAGTACGGTTGCGAGGCCCCCGAGGTGAATGCGCAGGAAGCTGCACAATTGTTGCAAGCCCCATGGCCGGGCAACGTGCGTCAGTTGATCAACGTGGCAGAGCGTGCGGTGCTGCAGAACCGCCGGGGCACAGGCTCCATCGCATCACTGCTGATGGCTGATACCGAAGAAACCAAGCCCGCGATGACAACCGAAGGCAAGCCGTTGAAAGAGTTCGTCGAGGCCTTTGAGCGGATGTTGATTGATAACACGATGCGCCGCCACAAGGGATCAATCGTTTCCGTGATGGAAGAACTATGCCTGCCGCGCCGGACCCTGAACGAGAAGATGGCGAAATATGGATTGCAGCGCTCTGACTACCTTTAGGGGGCGTTTAATCGGCATCCTTCCACGGTGACCCGGTGCATATAACGCCGGTGCCCCTGGTAGTCGTTGATGGCCTTGTGCCATGTTGCGCGGTTGTCCCACATCGTGACGTCACCGGGTTGCCATCTGACCCGGCATTGGAACTCTGGCTTTTGGCAATGGGTGTAAAGCATCTGGAGCAGGGCATCAGATTCGGCATTGGCCAAGCCATCAATGTGGGTCGTGAACTGCGGATTGACATAGAGACCAAGGCGTCCTGACAAGGGATGTTTGATCACGACAGGATGCAGCGCGTCTTGGGTTGCAAGCTCGGCATTGCCGACACGGCCCGACGTGACACTTTCCGCATCGGCCTGGCTTGGCCCAAAAACATGGCGCGATGAATGCCAGGCAGAAAGGCCCTCAAGCATGGATTTGAAACGGTCGCTTAGGGCGTCATAGGCCGCACCCATGGAACAAAAGACCGTATCGCCACCCGCGGGCGGGGTTTCAATCGCATGCAGGATCGATCCCATGGCAGGGATCTGATCGTAGGCATGATCAGTGTGCCAGTCTTCGCCGATGGCCCCTTGCTGATTAGGTTCCTTGAGAACGATAGCGATCTCCGGATGGTTGGTGAGAGGGGTGAAGAAACGATTGACGTTGACGGAGCCAAAGCGCCGCGCAAAGCTGAGCAGGTCATCCGGGGTCAGGTCTTGCGCCCGCAATATGATGACCGAGAACCGCGTGAAAGCTGTTTCGATCTCAGCGAATTGCGCAGGATCCTTGAGGTTCGCATCAAATATCTCGGCGCCTAGCCTGCCGGTGAGGGGTGCAATCTTCACGGACTTCTCCTGTAAAATACCCCGTCCTTAGGAGGCGAAAGGGCTTTCCCTTTTGTTGGCATGTGCTTGATCGGCGTCAAGTCCTCATCCCGGCAGCAGCCCATCATCAGCCATCACATCAAATTGGCATTGTAATGGAGTACCAACCTCCCTTATGTAGGTCGTACGGATGCTCGCGCGACAGTTGCGCGGTGACATTCGATAGAAATTCTCTGTTGCGTGACTGGCCATAATCCAGAACCCAACAGCTGATTTGATCCTTTGGGATCAGGAGAAAGCCCTGCGTCGCGCATTCAACGCCGACCGGGCCATGAACGGGCCCCTGGACAGTCGGGGTCGGAGCAGAAACGCGATGCAACGCGCGCTAAACATGAGGCAAGATGCAGCCGCCCCAAGGGGCGCTGGCACTGTCCGCGTGCAGCAGATCGCCTTAATTAGACATATAACACGGACAACAGCACCCCCAGGGGCGCCGCCGCGGTTATATGCGAACGGACAATATGCCAAAGAAAATGCTAATCGATGCCACACACGCGGAAGAAACCCGCGTTGTTGTGGTCGACGGGAACAAAGTCGAAGAATTTGATTTTGAAAGCCAGTTCAAGCGCCAGCTTGCAGGCAATATCTACCTTGCAAAGGTAACACGGGTCGAACCGTCGCTGCAGGCGGCTTTTGTCGACTATGGCGGCAATCGCCATGGTTTCCTTGCTTTCTCGGAAATTCACCCGGACTACTACCAGATCCCTGTCGCCGACCGCGAAGCGCTGATCGCCGAAGAAAAAGCCTATGCCGAAAGTCTGAAGGCCGAAGCCGACGCTGAAGAAGAGAAACCCAAACCCAAGCGCCGCCGCCGCAGTAAGGCGAAGGCGGCCGATGTCGCGACCGATGATGCGGTCGTCACGGAAGAGGTGGAAACGCCAGAGGATGAAACCTCGGGCGATATCGCTGGTATGGAAACCATCGATGTGGACGACGGTGAAGAGGGCAGCTCGCCCATGGAGCTGGTCGCCGAAACCCCGGTGGAAACCCCTGCGGCCGGCGAGGAAGACGGCGGCGAGGATGACGATGATCACCCGCAGTCTGACCCAAAAAGCAAAGATGACAGCATCGAAAGTGTCGCCGAAGAAGACGACACCGATGAGGTCCGGCCAGTGCGCAAACCGCGCCCCAAGCGATATAAGATTCAGGAAGTCATCAAGGTTCGCCAGATCCTGCTTATCCAGGTTGTGAAAGAAGAACGCGGCAACAAGGGTGCAGCCCTGACCACATATCTTTCGCTGGCAGGTCGTTACTGCGTTCTGATGCCAAACACGGCGCGTGGCGGCGGCATCAGCCGCAAGATCACCAATGCCGCCGACCGCAAGAAGCTCAAGGAAATTGCAGGATCAATGACCGTGCCGGATGGTGCAGGTCTGATCATCCGCACCGCCGGATCGCAACGTACCAAGGCCGAGATCAAGCGCGATTATGAATACCTGCAACGCATGTGGGAACAAATTCGCGAGTTGACGTTGAAATCAACGGCGCCGGCCAAAATCTATGAAGAAGGTGACCTGATCAAACGTTCGATCCGTGATCTTTACTCCAAAGAGATCGACGAGGTGATCGTCGCAGGTGAGGCGGGCTATCGGACCGCTAAGGACTTCATGAAAATGATCATGCCGTCCCACGCCAAGAACGTAAAATACTACAGCGAGCAGCTGCCGCTTTATGCGCGCTATCAGGTCGAAGGCTACCTGAACGGTATGTTTAACCCGACGGTCCAACTGCCATCCGGCGGTTACATCGTGATCGGGATCACTGAGGCGCTTGTGGCCATCGATGTGAACTCAGGTCGTGCCACCAAGGAAGGCTCGATCGAGCAGACCGCAACCAAGACCAATCTTGAAGCCGCCGATGAAGTTGCACGTCAATTGCGCCTGCGTGACCTTGCGGGCCTGATCGTCATCGACTTTATCGATATGGACGAGCGCCGGAACAACATCGCTGTTGAAAAACGCTTCAAGGACAAGTTGAAGACCGACCGCGCCCGCATTCAGGTGGGACGTATTTCCGGCTTTGGCCTGATGGAAATGTCACGCCAGCGCCTGCGCCCGGGGATGCTGGAAGCCACGACACAAATGTGCCCGCATTGTCACGGAACGGGCCTGCTGCGCTCTGACGACAACGTGTCCCTGTCGATTCTGCGCTCCTTGGAAGAAGAAGGTGTGCGTGGCCGCTCAAAGGAAGTGCTGGTCAAGGCGCCGATCTCTATCGCCAACTTCCTGATGAACGGCAAGCGCGAACATATTGCCGATATCGAGGCGCGTTATGGCATGTCCGTGCGGATCGAATGTGATCCGACACTGGTGTCACCAGACTATGCGATCGAAAAATTTAAAACAGCAACGCGCTCTGTGCCTGAAGTTGCGGCAATTGATAGCACATCGGTGATCATGGATGATGTTGACGCGGGCGTGATCATTGATCCGATTGAGGATGAGGCTGAATCTCAAAACGCCGACGGCAATGACGGTGAAGAGCGGCCCAAGCGCAAGCGTCGGCGTCGCCGCCGCCGCCGGGGTGGCGGTGGCAATGGTGAAAACCAGCAGCAGACCGAGGGCGGTGACGCACAATCCGGCGAAGCTGCGCAAGAGGTGCAGCCGACAGAGGCAAAAGTGGATGACGCCGCGGAGGTCAAATCTGACGCCGATGCAGCACCTAAGGCCGAAGAGAAGCCCAAGCGCACAAGGGCGCGCCGCAAGAAGGCGGATGATGCGGAAGCCGTGGATGAGGCGCATGCCGTAGAGGAAACACCTGCTCCAAAGAAGCGGACCCGTAGCCGTAAAAAGCCAGTTGCCGCTGATCCGGCAGGTGATGAGGCCCCCGCGGCAGAGCCCGCTCCTCAGGCCGAAGCCCCGGCTGTCGAGGAGAAGCCAAAGCCCAAACGTCGCAGCCGCGCCAAGCCAAAGGTTGAGGATGTCATGGCTGCTGTTTCAGCCCCAGCGGTCGAAGCTGCCAAGGCAGAACCTGCCGCTGAAGCGGCGCCAGTGCCCGCAGCACCACAGGATTCGGGAGCACCAGCGGAAAAACCAGCCTCGGACGATAAGCCCAAGCGCAAGGGTTGGTGGTCGCTGGGCCGCTAGACCCGGGCCACAGGCCCAAAATCAAAGGCGCCGCCCCATTGGTAGGCGGCGCCTTTCGTTGAGGTTCAGCCTCAGCCCCTCTGGATAAAATAGTACCGACCGCCCGGGCCGTCTTCGCTGGCTAGCAGGGCATGCCCTGCCTCGGCACAGAAATGCGGCACGTCGATCACGGCTGCCGGGTCATCCGCCAGCATCCGCAGCACTTGTCCAGACTGAAGGGCCTGCAAGCGCTTACGGGCTTTGAGCACAGGCAGGGGGCACAACAACCCCATCGCATCTAGATCAGCGTCAAATGTCATATCCGGCGAGGTAAAGCATTTTGCGTGGCAAGTGAAACCCAATTCGCGACCTTTTTTCGGCCATTGAACAGGGGCCATCACGAGCTTGGGGGCCGTTGATCAGGGCGTTGACAGCGATCAAAGGAGAGCTTTGCGAGATAGCACAGGGGTAGGGATGTCCGGCTTGTGGAGTTTTTACGGTTCCCAAGTATCACGCGATTGGCCTTAAAGGGTGATTGTGCGCTGAGCGCTGCCAAACTGCGCGCATTTCTAGGTGCCACCAGGTTGCCGCGATCCGTTAAATGCAAAACCTCAGATTTGATCTGAGCATACGTCAGTCCCACAATTGTCTGGCGCCGCTGTTCGGATCAATTCTTGAGATTAAAGATCTGCTGCCCGTCTTCGGTACGTTGTGTCACGACAATGTCGCCGCCGTCATCGATGATCTGTCGGATCATACCGCGTGCCTGCGCTGCGGTACATTTTGTTATCGCCATCAGTTCATTGATGGACGCCCCTTGAGGTTGTCGCAATAGAATAGCAGTCCGTTCCTTCTGTTGCGCGGTACTGAGGTTTTTGCAGGGCTGATTGGTTGTTTCTGGCGTTCCTGTGGGCCAGCCATAGAGTTCGCAGTTGGACATTTTGAGTTTACCTTGCCGTCTTGTGCGGTCGTCTATGTGTCTACGAACCAAGTTCCGAAGCGGCCTACAGCGCCCAGAAACCTGGACGCGGATATGACCCTTCACAATTGAACGCTTTGAGATAGCCGGCGGCATTGATCATCGGATCAATACCCGTCTGGTCAGCGTCGAATTGTACATGGTTCAGCGCGGGAAACAGGAGGCAGGGTGCGCCATACTCGTTAAACGTGTATTCCTTAGACCACCCAAAGGTGTTTCAAATTCTTCACAATTGAGTCTTTGTCTGGGCCATATGGTGCGCGATGCGATCGCTATCGCCACTTTTTCATGAACAAAGCCGCGTTGCGGCAGGTTCCCTGCGACAACGCGGCGCCTGTCTAAAGGCCAAGCAACTTTAGCCTTGTATTTTGCCTGATCGCTATCGCATCAACTTCCGATTTGGTTGCCTTGCTTAAATTGCCGCCCGGTTTGCGCAAGGTGTCATGAGCAATCACACCGCGCTGCGCCAGCGTATATTTGCGGATTGCCAGCCCCAGACCTGGCTGCGCCTCATAGCGCACCATTGGCATATAGGCGTCAAAAATATCGCGGGCATGTGTCAGATCGCCGCTTTGATAGGTGCTGACCACTTGGGCCATCATTTCAGGGTAGGCAAAACCAGTCATCGCCCCATCCGCTCCGCGCAGCATCTCTTCCAGCAGGAACAGTCCACCGTTGCCGCAGAGGATCGAAATCCGCCTGCCGCCCGCGTCAGACGCCGCGCGCAACGCGCTGATCTTGTCGAGGCCCGGCCAGTCTTCGTGCTTCAGCATGACGCAGGTGGGGCAGTCAGCGACGACCTGCAGGATGACTGAGGTCGGGATGACAACATTTGTCACCAGCGGAAAGTCCTGCAACACAAACGGCGCATCCCCCAGAACTTCGGCGGTGTTGTGGTAGTAGTTCAGAACTTGGCCATCGGTCTTGAGGTTGCCGGGTGGGGCCACCATGACCCCCGCGGCACCAATATCCATCGCCGCATCACCGAGCGTTTTCATCGCGGCAAACCCCGGTGCTGACACGCCAACAACAATGGGCACGGAACTGCGTGCGACCACGCGCTTAACAACCTCTACAGATTCCTCTGCTGTCAGTTTTCCTGCTTCCCCCATCATCCCCAGAATGGTCAGCCCGGTCGCGCCTTTCTCGATATAGAAATCGACCATCCGGTCGATGCTGTCCCAATCAACCGCACCATCGGGCAGAAAGGGGGTCACAGCGATGGTAAAGACACCGGCGGCGGTTTCATTGAGCATGGGTATTTCCTTTATGAGAGAGATGAAGGGAGATTTGGCCAAGGGCCATGGCGGCAGCGGCCTGACAAGGTTCAACAATGGGCAGGCCGATTTCAACCTCCAGGGTCTTTCGGTAGTGGGCCATACCCGCGCATCCCATGATCAGAACATGTGCCCCGTCATCGTCGCGCAGGCGTTTGCCGGTGGCAATCATCGCAGCGAGGCTTTTCTCGGGATCAGAGAGGTCGGCGACCGTCAAACCCAGTGCCCGATCCCCGGCAAGCCGATCAAGCACGCCCATGGCACCAAAACTGCGCAGGTGGCGCGGGATCGAACCCGGCAGAATGGCGATCACACCAAAGCGCTGGCCAAGGGTGAGGGCCGTCATCACGGCGGCTTCCTGAATGCCTAGGACGGGTAGGGGTGTTTGATCGCGGAGCGCATGCAGGCCCGGATCGCCAAAACAGGCAATCACAAATCCGGCGGCATCCTTTTGTGCTGCGGCCAGCCGCAGCATCGGCGCGATTGTCAGATCAGCCTGTTGTTGGCTTTCGATGCCGGGAGGGCCGTCGGCAAGTGTCAGACAACGGATGGGCCGGCCCATTTCCCGCAAGGGGGCGATGGCGGCATCAATCCCGTCCGTCACCCGATGTGATGAATTGGGGTTGATCACAATCAGGGGGTCACTGCTCATGCGCCGTCTCGCGTCGCTGTCTGGATTTCGATCTGATAGCCTTCGGGATCGTTGAAGACAAAGGCGCGGATGCCAATCTGATCATTGATGAAAAGCTCTGACAGCCCATCAAGGCCCTGTTCCTGCGCGTATCCGTACCATGCGTCAACATCGGGCACGCGGATGCACAGCTGCACGGGTTTCCTGGCCTGCCATTTGTTCATGCCCTTGGCCTCGTCCACCAGACCGACATGCGCGCCGGGGCAGATGCGATAGATTTTGCACCAACCCTGATCAATGGCGAGCGGAAAGCCCAAGACGTCTTCATAAAACCGCATCGCGGCAGGCAAGTCACGATAGTAGAAAAACGTGATGGCCAGCGTGTTCGGGGCATCGGGGCGGAGCATAACGATCCTTCAGCTTTTCGGGGCGGTTGTGTCTACGGCGAGGGCAGGGCGGTCGATCCACTGGCCACTGCCCGGCGTCGCCTGAAGTTCGCCGTCCTGTACGATCTGCGCGCCGCGTAGCCAGACATCGGTCGGCCAGCCGGTGACCTTGTGCCCGACCCAAGGGTTGTAGCCTACATTGTCGTGCAGGTCGTTTGCCCCGTAAGTCACTGTTTTTTGCGGATTCCAAAGGGTGACGTCGGCGTGCATACCGGGGGCAAGCGCGCCTTTCTTGGGCAGGCCGTAAACCTCTGCCGGGGCCGTCGCTGTCAGCCGCGCAAAGGCTTCTGGCCCACCTTTTCCTTGGCTGACCATCGCGTCAAACATCAGCGGCAATCTGGTTTCCAAACCCGGCATCCCATTGGCGATTTCGTGGAACCCTGCATCCGCCCCGGCAGAGAGTTTACCGGTTTCATCAAACTTGTAAGGCGCATGATCCGAGGACACCATTTGCAGATCACCGGCATCCAATGCCGCCCAAAGGGCCGCTTGATCTGCCTCTTGCCGTTGCGGGGGGGAACACATCCATTTGCCGCCCTCCAATCCGGGTTGGCGCAAGATGTCTTCGGTCATCAGCAGGTAGTGCGGGCATGTTTCAGCCCAGATCGGCGCACCGCGGGCGCGCGCGGCTTTGACGGCGGCGGCCCCTTGCGTGGTGGACACATGGAAAATCATCACCGGCTGGCCGGTGTATTCAGCAAAGCGGCACATGCGTTCAATGGCTTCAATCTCGGCCATGCGGGGATGAGAGGCTGCGTGGTCATGCGGGGCTGTCTTGCCTGCGGCGATCAGGGCCGCCTTGGCGCGGGCCAGAATAGCATCGGTTTCGGCATGCACACAGACCAGCGCGCCATTATCGCGAGCTATTCCCATGACCGACAGGATTTGCGTATCATCAAGTTTGATGTTGTAGGTCGTGAACACCTTGATTGACCGATGGCCCGCCTTGATCAACGTGCCAAGATCGGTCGCAAACGCGGGCACATCAGTATCGCGTACGATCATATGGAAGGCATGGTCAATCATCGCACCACGCGCCGCACGGGCGCTGTAATCGGTGACAGCATCGGCCAGACGCTGGCCCTCCTCTTGTGCGGCAAATGAAATCACGGACGTTGTGCCACCCAAAGCGGCAGAGCGCGTGGCGCTCTCGAAGGTGTCAGCGTTCATCACGCCCATGCCGGACATCTGCTCAATATGCGCATGGGGATCGATGCCGCCGGGCATGACCCATCTATCGGTTGCGTCAACCTCGACCTTGGCGCGCCCAAGGTCATGACCAATCGCAGCAATCTCTGCGCCGCGCATGGCAAGGTCGCCCGTGATGACACCGTCAGGGGTCACGATCTGGCCACCACGGATGATGGTATCATAGAGGTTGGACATGCGCACACCAGGTTGGGATCATTGCGGTCATGTTGCCCGCAACGATGCGCCTTAGACAAGAGCCAACGGCCAGTTTTTACCCTTGCACTTGTTGTCGGTGGCGCGACGAATCGGTGGGCTAGGAGCGACGCGGCAACAGCGCGGGCGGTGCGTCTGCGCCTTGCAGAGAGATTGCCGCACAGATGATGATGAGGCTGCTGGTCAGCACACCCGGCATTGCTTTAGGCACATCCAATGACTTAGAGGTATTTGATAGGATGTTCCTATGAAAGGGTGATCTTATGGCCGACCTGCCCACCATTCGACAATTGCGCTACCTCGTTGCCTTGTCGGAGGTTCGCCACTTTCGCAAGGCGGCAGAGACGATGCAAATCTCACAGCCGTCCTTATCGTTGCAAATCAGTAGCCTTGAGGATTTGCCGGGTGTGCGTTTGGTTGAACGGGGGCGGGGGGCCGTGACGTTGACACCTGAAGGGCGCGAGGTTCTGACACGTGCGCGGCGGGCTGTTGACGAAGTATGCGGGATTGTTGATCTGACAACCGCGTTGAAGACGGGGCTGAATGGCACGATCCGCCTTGGCACAACCCCGACAATTGGCCCCTATTTGATGCCATTTGTCGTCGAACGCCTTCATGCGCGATATCCCGACCTGCGGCTTTATATACGCGAGGTCGCCCCGCGTGATTTGCGCGGAGAGCTTTTGGCAGGTGGGCTGGATGTGATTCTGACGCAATTGCCCGAAGGTGGGGCCGATCTAATAACCCGGCGACTGTTTCGCGAGCCGTTGATGCTGGCGATGCCAGGTGATCATGATCTGGTGGATAAGACTGAGATGACGCAGGCTGACCTTATGGGCCAGAACGTCCTGACCCTTGGTCCGGACTATGCGCTGCATGATCAGATTGCGGCGATCTGCCATCAATCCGGTGCGATGCTGGCGCGCGACTATGAGGGGACCAGTCTGGATGCAATTCGGCAGATGGTGGGTATGGGAATGGGGGTGGCATTGTTGCCACGTCTTTATGCCCGTTCAGAGATTGATGGCCGATCAAGCAACGTTGTTGTGCGGCCGTTTCGGCGCAATGCCATTGTCCGCTCGATCGGGTTGGTTTGGCGCAGGGCAGGGAATGCCGCGACCTATGACCGGTTATCAAGTGTGATCAAGGAAGCCACGCGTGTTGACCTGCAATCTGGCACGTCGCCCGTCATGGTTTATGATTGATGGAGCGGCCACAAAAAAGGCGCCCGCAGGCGCCTGAATGTTCGTCGTGGTGATCTGATCAGCGCCGCCAGCTACGGATGGCACCACAATCCATATGTACGAAGTTAGAGCTCGCGTAGCGGCCAACGCCACCCGCACGGCAGGCCAATGCCGCATTTGCCATCTGCGTGGTGGAACGGCTGGTCAGGCGCAGGTCAGCGGCCTGACCACGCATGTGCAGTGAATTGCGGGCAACGCCGCGGTTACTGCTGCGCAACATGTTGTTGGTCTGGGGGGAACGATAGCCGGACAATAGCAGGTAGGGTTCATCCGTCTCCATCAGGTTCAGTGCAGCCGACATGATGTCGATCGTGCGCAGGTCCATCTGGACCGCTTCGCCGGTGCGCCAGTCGCGCATGTGCATGTTAATTTCGCGCACGGCTTCGGCGATATATTCGCCTTCAATCCAGTAAATTGTCTGAAGACGTTCACCTGTCCGGCCCGAATGCATACCAATGCGGCGGATGTCGCCTGCGCCACGCAAGAAACCTGCGGCATTGGAATACGTCGGGGCTGCTGTGACTGCGGTTGCGGCAAATGCCCCAAGTAAACCGCGCCGGGTGATCCCAGTGGATGTCTTTTGTGTCATACGTTTGCGCCTGTCCCGTCGCTCGACTCTTCGCTTTACAGCGAATTGGTGTCCCTCATCTCCCCAGATGCATTTGAAGCTATGCCACATTTCGAATCGAGGACCAAGACCCATATAGGTAATTTTACCTAACAAGAGGGAAATCGGCGATATTTTGCGCAGATGTGGCCGTGAAGACTCAGTGTTACAGCGTCTGTGGCGGCAGGCATGCAACACTTGCAAAATCCTCTGCTATCTCGCGCTTTTGTCAATAGACACCCATTGTGGGGGTAACGATAACCTTACTCGCGAGCTGGTAATAACTGCCATATTCTGTGCGGGCTTGCCTGAAGGGGACCAAAGATAATGTTGAACCATATCGCGCGCTTGCGCGCTGTTGTTAAGTTTTTTGCGACTGCAATCCTGATCGTCTGCTTTGCGCCGGCAGCGCATGCTCAAAGCATGGAATTTCGTCAAGCTGTTGCAGAGGCCGCGGCTGATGATGCTGATCTTGTGGCGTTTTATCGCGAACGCAACTTTGCCGGTATCTGGGCGACACGCGGTGATCGGAACCGTCGTAACGCGCTTCTCAGTGCCTTTAACTCTGCGGCTGACCACGGGCTGCCAGCCAATCAATATGACGCTGAAACACTGATTGATCGCTTACAAGCGGCAAGCACCCCGCAGGAACAGGGGCGGCTTGAGGTCGCGTTGACCCGCCAGTTCCTTGACTACGCTCGTGATGTGCAGACCGGTGTTCTGGTCCCATCGCGGATCGATTCAGCCATTCATCGGCAGGTTCCCCTGCGATCTCGTGTTGGGACGTTGCGCGCCTTTGTCGAATCGAACCCTGCCGGGTTCATCCGGTCGCTTCCGCCGCAATCCCCCGAATACACCCGCCTGATGCGCGAAAAGATCGCGATGGAGCGTTTGCTCGCCGATGGCGGCTGGGGTCCAACTGTGCCCGGTGGTAAGCTTGAGCGCGGTGCCAGTGGTCAGCGCGTCGTGGCTTTACGCAATCGGCTGATCGCTATGGGCTTTTTGGGTCGTACGACGACCCAAACCTACGATGATGCTATTTTTTCGGCTGTTCAGCAGTTTCAATTGGCGCATGGTTTGGCAACAGATGGTACAGCCGGCCCCGGCACGTTGGAGCAGATCAACATCTCTCCCGAGCGTCGCTTGCAGTCCATCATTGTTGCGATGGAACGCGAGCGCTGGATCAACCGTCCACGCGGCGAGCGCCACATCTGGGTGAATATTACCGATTTCACTGCCAAAATCATCGACAATGGGGTCGAAACATTCTCTACCCGGTCTGTTGTGGGTGCCCGCGCCCACGACCGGGTGACGCCAGAGTTCTCTGACGTGATGGAATTCATGGTCATTAACCCAAGCTGGTATGTCCCACGTTCGATCATCACCAAGGAATATCTGCCGCAGCTGCAAGCCAACCCCAACGCCGCGCGCAATCTGTTGATTACGGACAGCCGGGGCAGGGTTGTTGACCGCAGCACGGCTGATTTTAGTGGCTACACGGCGAATAACTTTCCCTATTCGATGCGTGAACCCCCAAGTCAGGGCAACGCCCTTGGCCTGGTGAAATTTATGTTTCCTAATCGGCACAACATCTACTTGCATGACACCCCATCCAAGAGCCTCTTTGGTCGTGAGGTGCGCGCTTATAGCCATGGCTGTGTCCGTCTGGCGGATCCGTTCGATTTTGCCTATGCGCTACTGGCGCGACAAACATCGGACCCGCAGGGGTTCTTCCAAAGCCAGCTGCGTACGGGGCGCGAGCGGCGGGTTGATCTGGCTGATCCGGTGCCGGTCCACCTGATCTATCGCTCGGCCTACACGCAGGCCGAGGGCCGCACGCAGTATCGCCGCGACATTTATGGCCGTGACGGACGGATCTGGAATGCGCTGGCCCGCGAAGGGGTAGCTCTTCGCGCCATTCGCGGCTAAATCTGATCCCGGAATAAGTCCGGGGGCACGATGGCACAGAGTGTGAAAGATATCGCAGCGGCGCTGGGGGCAGAGGCCTTTGGCGCCGTTGATCTTTTGGTGGATGGCGCATCCGAGCCTGCCGCAGCGGGGCCCGGTCATTTGGCGCTGGCGATGACCCCGACCTATGGCGATGCATTGGCCCAGGGGCGTGCACGCGCTGCTGTGGTCTGGCCCGGCGCCGATTGGCAGGCGCTGGGGTTGGAGGCTGCGATCATCGCGCCCCGTGCGCGGCTGGCGATGGCGGGGTTGACGCAGATGCTCGACCATCCGCTGCCCGGCGAAGGGATCAGCCCGCATGCAGCGATCGATCCGACCGCACAGATTGGCAAGAATGTCACCATCGGGGCATTTACTGTCGTTGGCCCCGATGCCGAAGTTGGTGACAATACGTGGATCGCCGATCAGGTAAGCATCGCAGCGGGGGTTCAGCTTGGCGCGGGGTGTCAGATTCATGCGGGTGTGCGGCTACGTCGTGGCACCCGCCTTGGCAGGCGCGTGATCTTGCAACCGAATGCTGCGATTGGCGGCGACGGGTTTTCCTTTGTGACGGCAGAACCGTCCAACGTCGAACTGGCCCGCGAAACGCTGGGCGAAGGCGAAACCACGATACCGGATGATCCGACATGGCACCGCATCCATTCCCTTGGCGGGGTAGAGATTGGCGATGATGTTGAGGTTGGGGCGAACTCTTGCGTGGACGCCGGCACCATTCGGGCGACGTGCATTGGTCCCGGCACCAAGATCGATAGCCTTGTACAGGTGGGCCACAATGTGATTGTTGGCGAACATTGCTTGCTCTGCGCCCAAGCGGGCGTTGCGGGCTCCACCGTGATTGGCGACCGCGTTGTCGTCGGGGGCAAGGCTGGCGTGGCCGATAATCTGATCGTCGGTGATGATGTTGTGCTGGGGGGCGGCAGCATAGTGCTGTCTAACGTGCCCAAGGGCCGTGTGATGATGGGCTATCCGGCCACTAAGATGCAGACCCATATCGAGGGCTACAAGGCGCTGCGCCGCTTGCCCCGGATCTTGCGCGGCTTGGCAAAGCGTTAAACGTCTGTTTCAAATCGCCTATAGAACCACTACATGATCCGCAGCAACAACAGTGACAAAAACAGATGAGCATCAAAGATCAGGTCATCGCCATTATCGCCGAGCAAGCCATGCTGGGGACATCGGATATCAAGATGGATCACACGCTGGAGGATGTGGGTATCGACAGCCTTGGGCTGGTTGAAAGCATCTTTGCGATAGAAGAAACCTTTGACATCACAGTTCCCTTCAATGCCAACGACCCGCAGGCGGGTGGTTTCGATATCTCTTCGGTTGCTGCAATTATCAAGGCGGTCGAGCACCTGAAAGCAGAGCAGGCGGGTTAGATGAACCGCGTTGTCATCACTGGGGCAGGGACGATCAATTCACTTGGCGCGGATGTGCCCGCCACCTATGAAGCGATGCGCGAAGGACGCTGTGGGATTGGCCCGCTAGAGATCGCGGATGTGGAGCGTCTGTCAATCCAGATTGGTGGCCAGATCAAGGGTTATGATGAGGCTGCCCATTTCAATCGGCAGCAAATATCGCTTTATGACCGCTTCACGCAATTTACCCTGCTGGCCGCGCGGCAGGCGATCGGACAATCCGGGCTGACATTCTCGGGCGCATTGGCGGATCAGTCCGGTGTCGTTCTGGGCACTTCGGGTGGCGGGTTGAATACACAGGATGAGAATTACCGGGCCGTCTATGAGGCGGGCAAGAACAGGGTGCATCCGTTTATCGTACCAAAGCTGATGAACAACGCCGCCGCCAGTCATGTGTCGATGGAATGGAACCTGCGCGGCCCGTCCTTTACTGTGGCAACTGCCTGCGCGTCCTCCAACCACGCCATGGGGCAAGCCTTTAATATGGTCCGTTGTGGCATGGCCAAGGTGATGGTCACCGGCGGATCAGAGGCGATGCTGTGCTTTGGCGGTATCAAGGCCTGGGAAGGGCTGCGCGTGATGTCCAAGGACGCCTGCCGCCCGTTTTCGGCCACGCGCAACGGGATGGTGCAGGGCGAAGGCGCGGGCGTTTTTGTGTTCGAAGACTACGCACATGCCAAGGCGCGCGGCGCGGATATCCTGTGCGAAGTGATCGGCTTTGCGATGTCTTCGGATGCGTCTGACATCGTTACGCCCTCCAAACAGGGGGCTGCGCGGGCGATTGCTGGGGCGATGAAAGATGCCCGCCTCGACAAGGCTAAGGTCGGCTATATCAATGCGCATGGCACCGGCACAGCGGCCAACGATAAGACCGAATGCGCGGCGGTGGCCGATGTTTTTGGCGCACATGCGGATAAGTTGATGATGTCATCGACAAAGTCGATGCATGGGCATTTGATCGGGGGCACGGGTGCGGTGGAACTGCTGGCCTGTATCATGGCGTTGCGTGACGGGGTTGTGGCACCCACGATTGGCTATGAAGAACCCGACCCTGAATGCGCATTGGACGTGGTGCCAAACGTGGCGCGGGATGCAAAGGTTGATGTCGCCCTGTCAAACGCCTTTGCCTTTGGCGGTCTGAACGCCGTTATTGCACTGCGGAAGCATTAGGGTCAGACCCCATTAATCCACGCCGTCAGGTTGGCAGGTTTGCCCTGTGACAAGGCGCCGTGCCGCAGCAATAGCCGTTGCTATTTCAAGGCATTGCGACGACGCTCACAGGGCTAATCCGCCAAACCCTCCGGGCGCCGCTTTCACGTTATCTCAGCGGTGTGGATCGCTTGCCCGTAGAGCAACTATGGCCGGCGCGCTCCAAACCGCTGATATTTTGTGAAAGTGGCGCTGACGCCGTGGATTTAATGGGGCCTGACCCTAGGTCGGAACCGACGCAAGGCGGTGCGCAAGCGCTTGAGGTTGCGTTCAAAGACTGCGGCAAAGAGCAATCCCACAACGAATGGCACCGTGATCAGGATCACGTAGCGGCCTGTCATTGGTTCTGGCAGTATGGCGTCCATCAGATGCAACGTCGGGTAATGCGTCACATACACCGAAAAGCTGGCACCGGCAGCCCATCTGATCCATGCGATATCGGTTGTGCGCGATCGCCAGAGGCGGGCCATGCCAAAGAGGTGCATTGTGGTCAGCGCGCCAATGATGGCGTTCCAGATCAGTTCATCCGAGAAGCCAATCACGCTGCGGGCGTCTTCGACACCCAAGGCGGTAGCGGTTATGTCACGCAATGCTGCGGGCAGGCCGACCCAGATCCCCGCAGCATAAAGGAGCGGAGCGCCCAGAGCGAGGATCAAAGCAATGAGAGTGGAGTGCGGTACAAAACGCCCCTTCCGGACGGCACCCCAAACAAAGACACCCATCAACCATGCGGGCATCAGCAGCAGGATAGGCACGCCAACAAGGGCCACGATGGCAGCTAGCACGACATAGCGTTTCATCCCCGAAAGAAACATCGCTGCGGCGAAAAGACCATAATACGCTGCCTCATAACTTAGCGACCAGAGCGGGCCATTGGTGCCAATACGCACCCGGTCAAAGAGGCGGAACTCATTGCTGAAACTGGCCCCGCGCAGGATGAATTCACCAAACCCGTGGATGTGATAGAACTGTGCGGGATAGGCTTCAGGTCGGATGCCATAGCCGATCCGGTCGAAAATGAACGTGAGCAGCAAGGCGGGCACCAGAACCGACCACAGTCGCGTCAAACGGTTAAAGGTGAACGTGGCCCCATCCGCATCACGGCCAGCCGCATAGGCGATCACAAGGCCGGAAATTACAAAGAAAACGATGACGGCGTCACTGCCAAGGTTCCATTCGCGGATGATGATGTAATCGCCGTTGGTAAAGCGGGGGTAGGCCCAATGTGAAACGACAACGATGACGGTCGCAAGAATGCGCAGCACATCAAGCCAGAGCGAAAAGCCGCGGTTCATTGCGGCTTGATGCGCTGGCTTTGATCCCTGTCAGCCTGCGTTTTCCAACTTTCCACAAATGGATGAAAGAGCGCGGCAGCAAGCGTTGGGTGCGGTTGCTCAATCGGGTTGCCTTGGCCGTCCACCAGGCCGAATTCAAGGATCTCGTGCTCTTTGGGAATGTATAGCGTGCCGAACATCCAATCCCAGAAGGCGAAGACTTCACCATAGTTTTTGTTGTGATGTTTGACGGCGCTTGAATGGTGGATCTGGTGCTGGGCGGGCGAGATGAAGATATGTTCCAGCACAGCCCCATAGCTAAGCCAGATATGGCTATGCCGCAGGTTTGATCCCAGCATATTAAAAATGACGTATCCCGCGTTGGCCGACCCGATGGTGACAAGGCTGATTTCGCCCATCAGTACAAAGAGCATTACACCCTGCACAACCCCGACAACAACGCTGTAGATGACATTGCGGATCAATATGAAGACAGGGTGATTGCGGTAGGCGGTCAGCGGCGTCAGGACCTCGGCTGAGTGATGCACCGAATGGAACGGCCAAAGCAGCCGGTTTTCATGGTGGATATAATGCGCCCAGTATTTGCAGAAATCCAGCGTCAGGATCATGATCAGCGTTGCAACGGCACTGCGCCAAAGCGCCGGTTCGGCGGGCAAATCCGGCTTGGAAAACCAGTCTGACAACACACCATTGGTGCCGTGCGACATCGCCGTGGCAAACCCGACAGCGGCAAAGAAACCCAAGACGCCGAACACCGTATTGAGCAGGAACACCTTCACGTCGACCAGATTGGATTTATGCAGGTAAACCTTGGCCGGAAATACCCAACGCACAAAGCTGGCAGGTCTGCCACGATAGAGCCAGAGCGTATAGACGATCAGCAGTGTCGCGACCAAATAGACAAGGCTCACGCGCGAATCCCAACTGAGCAGATGCCCAAGCATAGTAATCCCAAGATCGTCCATAAATTCACGCATCGTCAGTTTCAGCCCCATGCTGTAGGGCGTTTATAGAAACCGAATGGGGAAACTTGATGACCAATCCGGCAGCGGCCCCCGTTATTCGTTGCTTGTAGAGGAGGAGGCGTCATACCCAGCGGTGAAGCCGCTCAACGACAAAGTCAGGATAACCTCCTCTGTCGGGGCGGCAGCCGGGACAAGGCGCAACCTTGCTGTCGCACCGCGCTTGAAGCTTTCAACGTCTTCGGCTGTGAAGCCGATCCGGGCCACGCAACCGGCAGCATTGCAGAAGGTGAACGGATAACGCCGGGGGTTGGCACCATCCACGGACATTGTCAGTTGCTGCGTCAGCAGCGTTTCAAGCGGCACAACAACATTGGCACCTGCCTCCGCACGCCCACCTTCGGGCAGCCGGAAGAAGTTAAACTCGGCCACCGCCAGCCCGGTTTCATTCACCAGCAACTGATACAGATTGCAGGCATCGGGCTGGCCCTCGGGTGCCTTGATGCAGCGCAGCGCCCAGTCATCATAGGTATTGCGCACGTAAGGTTCGCCCGGTTGCGGACCGACAGCTTCACCCAAATCCAGGCCGTCACCGATTTCGGGCGTTTCGGCCTCGGCGCCTTCGTTGGTTGCTTCCTGAGCGGTCGCCACGCCAGACTGCATTAGTAAAGCGGCAAGAAAAACGGATTTGAGGATACTGCGCATGGGTTTGTCCTTGTGAACTCAGCGGCGGCTTAACATGCGCAACATGTACTGTCAGTGCCAAAAATACGGGCGATGGCAGTCTTTCGCTCACAATGTCGCGGGTTCGGAAATGAAGAAGGGTCCCTAAAAGGACCCCGCTCCATGTTCTCCCTGTCGGACTTGGCCGACTAATTGCGCTACAGGCTAGACAATGGCCCGCGCAGCGTCAACAGCAAAAATCCGACAGCGTGCTGAGACATCCAAGCAAAAAAGCCGTGCCCGAGGGCACGGCAAGTCGAACAGGGAGGAAGTTATCTAATCCGCGCAATCGCGCGAAATGGATGCCTTTAAGGTGGCACGAAATGGTTAAGAATGTATCTTGATGCGGACGTATACGGGGAAAGACACAGATGTCAGAGACGATTTTCATGGGCGGCGGTGGTGATAACTACGCAGAACCGCAGGTTTTGCTTTTGGACAAGGCCAACCGGCACGGGCTGATCGCGGGGGCCACTGGCACGGGCAAGACGGTCACGCTGCAGATCATGGCCGAAGGGTTTGCCGCCCAGGGCGTGCCGGTCTTTCTGTCGGACGTGAAGGGCGACCTGTCGGGGTTGGCGGTCAGCGGATCGCCTGAATTCAAACTGCACGAACCTTTCATGACGCGGGCCAATACCATCGGGCTTGACCTGCAGTATGATCAGTTTCCAGTGACATTCTGGGATCTTTTTGGCGAAAAGGGTCACCCGATCCGCGCGACGGTTGCCGAAATGGGGCCATTGCTGCTGTCGCGTTTGATGGACCTGACTGACGTTCAGGAGGGCGTGTTGAACGTTGCCTTCCGCGTGGCAGACGAAGAAGGTCTCCCGCTTCTCGACCTCAAGGACTTGCAGGCGCTGCTGGTCTGGGTCGGGCAAAATGCGAAAGACCTGTCATTGCGTTATGGCAATGTTGCGTCCTCTTCGGTGGGGGCGATCCAGCGGCAGTTGCTGGTGTTGGAAAATCAGGGCGGCACGGCGCTGTTTGGGGAACCTGCTCTGGATCTCGCAGACATGATGCGAACCCGTGATGGGCGGGGCGAAATCAATATTCTGGCTGCTGATCAACTGATGGGTAGCCCACGTCTTTATGCGACGTTTCTGCTGTGGTTGCTGTCGGAGCTGTTTGAAGAACTGCCCGAGGTCGGCAACCCCGACAAACCGAAACTGGTGTTCTTCTTTGATGAGGCGCATCTGCTTTTCGATGACGCGCCCAAGGCGTTGGTCGACAAGGTCGAGCAGGTTGCGCGCCTGATCCGGTCCAAGGGCGTTGGCGTGTATTTTGTCACGCAAAACCCCGCTGATATTCCTGATGATGTGCTGGGCCAGTTGGGCAACCGGGTGCAGCATGCGTTGCGTGCCTTTACCGCCAAGGATCGTAAGGAGTTGAAGACGGCCGCCGAAACCTATCGCGACAACCCGGGCTTTGACACGGCTGCTGCCATCCAAGAGGTCGGCACCGGCGAGGCGGTCACATCATTCCTTGACCGCAAGGGTATCCCGATGATCGTGGAGCGGACATTGATCCGTCCACCATCGTCGCAATTGGGCCCGATTGATATGCCTACGCGCAAGGCGATCATGCGAGCCTCTGACATGGCCGGGAAATACGATGAGACGCTTGATCGTGAAAGCGCCTTTGAAATGCTCGGCAAGCGCGCCGAGGCGGCAGCTAAAGCGGCAGAAGAGGCAGAGGCCGAAGAAGAGCGGCTAGAGCAAGAAGAGCGCGAGTTCAAACAAGCGCGGCGTTATGATCGCAGCAGCAGTTCCAGCAGCCGGTCCAGCCGGTCACGCAAATCCTCTGGTGGCGGTTTTGGCGGGGCACTGGCGTCTGTCGTCGCTAAAGAACTGAAGGGGGCAACAGGGCGCAGGTTGGTGCGGGGCATTCTGGGCGGGTTGTTCAAGGGGCGGTAGGGCTGCGCCTCACCTTGAACCGGAAAAGCTGCGGGGCAACCCTGATGCATCAACGAAAGGGGCTCCGCACGCATCACCATGATGACCGCGCCGATCGTTCAACTGTCAGGATCGTTGAAAATATCGATGCCGTGTTTGCGTGCGAACCACACAAAAAGCGGTACTTCCATCACAAAGAGGGTGAGGATAGCGAAGACGGCCCAATTTGTTTTAAAAAACAGCAAGGTGAATGCGACACCGGTTCCCCAGAACAGGCCACCCGCAACGATAAGTGACAATACGCTTAGCACAACATCAACCGCCATGATGCGGTTGAGCGTCTTTTCTTGCAGGCTGGGGTAGATGCCTAGGTAGGCCACCGCAAGGATCACCGCGTTCAGGATCAGAATCTTAATTTCCGGCGTAAAATCCATCCCGGTTTAGAACGGGATTTCGTCATCTATGTCGCTGCCGCCGCCTGACGGTGCACCGCCGCCACTGCCGCCGCCGTAACCGCCGCCAGAGCTGCCGCCGCCATAACTGCCACCGCCGCCGCCGTAGTTGCCGCCACCTCCGCCATCGCTGCGGCCATCCAGCATGGTCAGCGTGCCATCAAACCCGTTCAAGACCACCTCGGTTGAATAACGGTCCTGGCCGGATTGATCCTGCCATTTGCGGGTTTGCAGCTTGCCTTCGATGTAAACCTTGGAGCCCTTCTTGAGGTACTGTTCGGCCACGCGGACCAAACCTTCCGAAAAGATCGCAACTGTGTGCCATTCCGTCTTTTCGCGGCGCTCGCCCGTGTTCTTGTCTTTCCAGGTTTCGGATGTGGCAATGCGCAGGTTGGCAACCTTGCCACCGTTCTGGAACGTGCGCACCTCGGGGTCAGCCCCCAGGTTGCCGATAAGAATGACTTTGTTCACTGATCCGGCCATGACGGCACCCCCTACGATTCTGCTTTGTGCTTTTGTGACAGACCACGCATGGCGCAACAAGGTTAACCAGAGGTTTCCGGGCGTGGGATTGGCGCGCCCACGCAGAATGACTATGTGTTGTAGCAGCAGGACCTGGGAGTTATCGTCACGTGAAGAATTTGCGCATCACCATTGGCCTGACCTTTGCATGTATGGCGAATACCGCCTTGGCGCAGGATCAGGTTTCGACGATGTCACGAAACGGCTTGCTGCAAAGCCAGATTTCCGTGCTTGATGGCCGCGCGGCAGAGCAATACCAGAATTCCACCCGGCTTTTGCCGCCACGCGCAGAAGGGATCACCATCACCCCGGCCTACCTTGGCGATTACACGGGCCCCTATCTGCGTATGGCGCAGGCCGCCGCCGGCGCGCATGGTATCCCAGCAGGGTTGTTTTTGCGACTGGTCGAGCAGGAAAGCGGCTGGAACCCCGATGCGGTGTCGGTGAAAGGTGCACTTGGGTTGGCGCAGCTGATGCCACAGACCGCCCGCGCCCTTGGCGTTGATCCGCTGGACCCGGTGCAGAACCTCGAAGGTGGTGCGCGCTATCTGCGCGCGCAGTTTGAAACCTTCGGCAGTTGGCAACTTGCCCTTGCCGCGTATAACGCAGGGCCGGGGGCGGTGACGCGCCATGGCGGTGTGCCGCCCTATGCCGAGACAGAGAACTATGTGCGGGTGATTTTGGGGCAGTAGCGTACCCCGCCGAAGGCAAACATGCCTCCGGCGAGATGTAGCGCTATTCCGCGGCGATCTGGATGACCGGCTCCATATCTGACAGATCCGCATCGCGTAGGTGGCATTTGATCTGGTGACCATCCGCCAGTACACGCACCGGCGGCACATCCTTTTCGCACAAGCCACCGGCAACCTTTGACTTGTGATTGCAGCGTGTCTGGAACGGGCAGCCGCTGGGCGGGTTCATCGCCGACGGGATATCACCTTCAAGCACGATGTGCTTTTTCTTGACCGAGGTATCCGCAATTGGCACCGCCGAGAGCAGAGCCTCTGTATAAGGGTGATAAGGCGGCGCGAACACCTGATCAGTTGATCCAAGCTCAACCACGTGGCCCAGATACATGACCATCACACGGTCAGACAGATAGCGCACGATCGACAGATCATGGCTGATAAACAGCAGCGTGGTTTTATGTTCGCGCTGGATTTCCATCAGCAGATCGGTCACTGCCGCTTGCACGGATACGTCCAGCGCTGACACGGGTTCATCGGCGACAACAATACGCGCATCACCGGCGAACGCGCGGGCGATACCCACACGCTGCTTTTGCCCACCCGACAGTTGCCGCGGCATCCGGTCAGCAAAGGCACGGGGCAGTTTCACCAGATCAAGCAGGTTGAGCATCCGCTCGCGCCGCTCGGCATCGTTATTACCGATGCCAAAGATTTCCAGTGCCCGCATGATCTGCCGTCCGACCGTCATCGAGGGGTTGAGCGTGTCAAAGGGGTTCTGAAACACCATCTGAATATCGGCAATCGTCTTGGTATCGCGGGTCTCAATGGGGGTGTCGCCGATGGAATTATTATCCAGCAGGATTTCACCTTCGGTTGCTGTTTCCAGCCCCATGAGGACCTTGGCAAAGGTGGATTTACCGCAGCCAGATTCGCCGACGATGGCCAATGTTTCACTTTCGCGCGCTTCAAAGCTGAGGGTTTCGTTGGCTTTCACGACTTTCTTGTCGCCGCCACCAAAGAGCGCATTTGCCGCAACCTCATAGTATTTCTTGAGGTTATCCATTTTCAGGACCACCGGCCCCGGTTCGGGTTTTTGTGTCTGCGCACCCACTTCGACCGGCGCCTGCCAGTCGATTTCAGCAAATTTCAGACAGCGCGTCTGATGCCGGTCATTCCCGGGCACAGAATCCATCGGGATGAAACCGGCGTCGCAGCGCCCGGCCTCAAAATAATCGCAGCGGGGGCCAAAGTTGCAGCCCTGCGGTCGTTCATGCGGCAAAGGAAAGTTGCCGGGGATGGCGATCAGTGGTCGTGCATTTTTGTCGGCATCGGGCAGGGGAATCGACCGGAACAGCGCCTGTGTATAGGGGTGCTGCATTTCGTCGAACACGTCCTCGATTGATCCGCGCTCCACCGCTTCGCCGGAGTACATCACACAAATCCGGTCGCAGGTTTCCAGCACAAGCCCAAGGTTGTGGCTGATGAACAGCATCGAGGTGCCGTATTTCTTGCCAAGGTCTTTGACCAGTTCCACGACCGCCGCCTCGACCGTCACGTCAAGCGCGGTTGTGGGTTCATCAAGGATCAGCAGGGACGGTTTCGACATCAGTGCCATCGCGATCACGATGCGCTGCTGTTGACCGCCCGACAGTTGGTGTGGATAGCTTTTCAACATCCGTTCGGGGTCAGGCAGTTTTACATCGGTGACAACTTCCAGCGCGCGGGCGTAGGCTTCTTTCTCGCTCACGCCTTCGTGGATCATCGGCACTTCCATCAGTTGCTTGCCGATCTTCATCGCCGGGTTCAGTGACGCCATCGGTTCCTGATAGATCATCGCAATTTCAGAGCCGCGAATGTCGCGCAGTTCTTCCGGTGACATCTCATTCAGGTTGCGGCCCTTGAACTTAATGGACCCACCGACGATGCGACCGTTGACGCCAAGGTCTTGCATGACCCCCAAGGCAACCGTGGATTTGCCGCAGCCACTTTCGCCCACAAGGCCAAGCGCCTCACCGGGCATGACTTTGGCGGAGAAATCCATCACCGCTGGGATTTCGCGCAGACGGGTGAAGAAGGAAATCGAAAGCTTGTCGATCTCAAGGATTGGTTGATCAGTCATCTTTTAGTCCTTCAAGCTTTCTTCACGCAGGCCATCGGCCAGCAGGTTCAGACCCAAAACGAGGCTGAGCAAGGCGACCGCCGGTGGCAGGGCAGGGTGGGCGTAGATCAGCAAGAGCTTGCGCCCCTCATTGATCGTGGACCCCCAGTCAGGGCTTTCTGACGACAGACCCAGACCGAAGAAGCCCAAGGTCCCCAAAAGGATCGTGGTGTAACCAATCCGCAGGCAGAAATCGACGATCAGCGGTCCACGTGCGTTGGGCAGAATTTCCCACAGCATGATGTACCATGCGCCCTCGCCACGTGTCTGCGCCGCCGCCACATAGTCGCGCGTGCGCAGGTCAAGTGTGAGGCCGCGCACGATACGGAAGACGGTAGGCGCGTTCACAAAGACGACCGAGACAAAGACGACAAGGATGGTGATGTCGAAAAGGTCGAACCATGCGGGCAAAGTAATCGTAAGGTTACTTAGCCAGTTGATCGGCATGAAGTAGAGAGGCTGAACCGGGCGTCCAATGAAGTCAATGACCGTGCCCGGTTGGTTGATGACCGACACATAGAGCCATGCCAGAATGCCCAGAACAGGGATCATGATCGCGTTACGCTTGGCCGGTTGCGTGTAGTAGCGCGAGTTCAGCAATACCCCAAAGAAAATCAAGGGGAATACAAATAGGAACGCGGCCATATAGGATGGAATCCCCGTCAGCACGATTTCCGGCGTCACCAGCAGGTAGAATAGCAGGATCACCGGGAAGGCGAGGATCAGGTTGGCGACAAAGGATAGGACAGTGTCCAACTTGCCACCATAGAACCCAGCAGGCAGGCCCAGCGTGATCCCCACCATGAAGGCAAAGATCGTGGCCAGCGGTGCGATGGCAATCACGAAGACCGATCCTGTGACCACCCGGCTAAAGATATCGCGGGCAAGGTTGTCGCCACCCAGCAGGTAATGCGGGATGGCGCCTTCTGTCCCTTCGGGCACAGGTACACCGGGCACCTTGTTTTTGAGACCGGATACCTGCGTCAGGTAGTCATGCGTTAGGATCATGTCGAAGAGGCCGACAAACAGCGCCGTGAACACCCAGAACATCACCAGAGCAAAGCCGATCATGCCGATGGTGCTGTCGAAAAGTTTGCCATAAAGGCCAAGGCGGCGCTTGTAATAGATCGACACGGCAAAAAGCGCGATCAGCGCGATCCAGACCGGCAGAAACCGCTTTGACATCTCGCCGATGATGCCTGCCGCGCCATAGGGCATAACCAACGGTACGACGATGTAGCCGATGACCACGGCAAGCGAGGCAAGGAACGTCCATTTCACCCCGGTTTCGGCCATGCCCAAGGCGCCACCGCGCGCCTCAAGTGTTCCATCGGGATTGGATTGCAGGGTCATCGGGGCGGCAAAGAACCCCAGAACGAATTGCGCGACAACGGCGATGGCCAGAAGGGCCAGCAACACCATCAGCACCGGGTTAAGATAGCCGCCGAGGCTGCCTGTCCATGTAAGAGCTTCCATAGGTTCAGCCTCCTCTTAAGAAATACGAATGCGTGGGTTCAGGAACACATAGCCGATGTCGGATATCAGCTGTGTGATCAGGACCACGAAGACGGAAACGATGGAAACACCAAGCAACAGCTCAATGTCGTTATTGCCGGCGGCCTGCACCAACACCCAGCCAAAGCCCTTGTAGTTGAACAAGGTTTCAACAATGACCACGCCGTTCAAGAGCCACGGAAACTGCAACATGATGACGGTAAATGGTGCGATCAGCGCGTTACGCAGGGCGTGTTTCAGGACGATCTTGGGAAAGCTGACGCCCTTCAGCCGTGCGGTGCGGATATACTGCGCTGTCATGACCTCGGTCATCGAGGCCCGGGTCATTCGGGCGATATAGCCCATGCCATAAAGGGCGATAGTCATCACGGGTAGGAAGAAGTTTTCGAAAGTCGCATCGTCCATGGCCGAGGTCGCCGTCCCCTTGAACCATTGCATCCCGAAGGTCGCAGTTGCAAAAACAGAGATAAAGACAACACCAGACACATATTCGGGCGTGGCGGTTGAGACGATAGAGACTGTTGAGAGGCTGCGGTCGGTGCGTGACCCTTCGCGCATACCCGCCAACACGCCAATAATCAGCGCGCCGGGTACCATGACCATCATGACCCAGAACATCAGCTTGCCGGTCAACCCCAGGCGGGTCGCCACGATGGTACCGACCTCATCCTTGAAGACCGTTGAATAACCCCAGTCCCCTTGCAGGATACCGCAGAAGGTAGCTGCATCCTCGACAGGTTCCCCGGGTATCTGACATCTTGCGCGGACCTCACCATCGGTGCCTTCAATGACGTAACCGGGCAGCACCCCCAGCCATTGGCCATATTTGACTGGCAAGGCTTGTGAATACCCCCGGTTTTCCAGCCAGGAGACCACAGCTTCGTCCGACATGCGGGCGTTGCCTTGGGTTTTGGCAAGTTTTTCAAGGTTTGGTGCAAGGTTGGTCAGCCAGAACACAATGAATGTCAGGCAGAGTGCCGTGAGGAGCATGACCCCAAGGCGGCGCAGAATAAACAGTCCCATAAAGGCCCCTGTTGGTGAGCAGCGTCAGGACGTTGCCTGACTTGAATCTTTGTTGTGGCCCCGGTTTTCCGGTGATCCACATCGACAACAAAAAAGGGCCGCCCGGCGATGGGCGGCCCGATTTACATTAGGCTGCGAATGCGACCTTATACATCTGTGGCAGATATGCGATGTGCATATCCCAGCCTACGATACCAGGCTTGGCATGACGGTAGACCGTGCGCCAGTATGGCTGGATGGTCACGCCTTCGTCGGTCATGATGCCTTGCAGCTTGGCCATAACCTCGCGGCGCTCGTCGGCATCCGCCAGAGAGTTGGCTTCAGCCAGCAGTGCATCAAACTCAGCATTGGCAAAGCCCGCTTCATTCCATGCCTCGCCCGAACGATAGGCCAGACCAAGGATCTGTGTATCGATGGGGCGGTGGTTCCAGTTGGTGGAAGAGAACGGATATTTTGTCCAGTCGTTCCAGAAGGTCGAACCTGGAATGATGGTCCGCTTGATGTTGAAGCCCGCATCACGCAACTGCGCGGCAACCGCATCAGTTGTGTTCTTGCGCCAGTCATCGTCGATCGAGACGATTTCCATCTCAAAATCAGCCATGCCAGCCTCGGTCAGCAGGGCAAGCGCACCTTCGGGGTCATGGGCCAGGCCGGGAACATCGGCCCATGCTGGGTGCATCGGACCCACGTGCTGGTTGCGCGCAACCACACCGCGGTTGGCATAGCCCAGTTCAAGGCAGACAGAATTGTCAACGGCCATGGCAATTGCCTGACGGACGCGCTTGTCTGCGTAGGGCTGCATACCATCGACTTCGGCCAGCTGGTTTGGACGGATCACGATTGTCGCAGCAGAAGCGACTTCAGACCGTTCCCAACCGATGCCTTCGACAACATCCACAAAATCACCAACGGTTTCGTAGAACATGTCAACTTCGTCGGCTGCAGCCGCAGCCACCCAAGCGGATGGGTCTGTGCCATAATCGATATATTCGATACGGTCGAGGAAGGCACCGCGGTTTTCGGCATAGCCCCACCACTCAAAGCCTTCGTTGCGGACCAGCACGGCCTTCACACCCACTTCGAGGCTCTCTGGCAGGTAAGGGCCAGTGCCGACGGGGTTGCCGGTCATGTTCTCTGGATCGAAATCGGCAGGCACGATAGCGGCCGGATAGTCGGCCATCCCAGCGATCAGCGTGATGTCGGACGCAGGCAGATTCAGGCGCACTGTTAGATCATCAACAACCTCAATAGCGCCGTCAACAGCGGTGCCTGTGGCCTCATCAATCAGGACGGCAAAGCGGCCGGCCATAGAGTTGCCTTCGACGTTCTTGTCACACCAGCCTTCGATGTTGCGTGCAACATCCGCTGCGGTAAAGTCAGACCCGTCGTTCCATTTCACACCCGGGCGGACGTTCAATGTGTAAACTGTGGCGTCTGCATTGACGTCCCAGCTGCTCAACAGCATTGGCGTAAAGGAGCCGTCGTTGTTGTACTCGACAAGGTATTCCAGCCAGCCGTGTGAAAAGAACGCGATCTGCGTCCAGTCATATGTGCGGGGGTCTTTCAGCGCGCGGACTTCCATCTGCATGCGGATGGTCCCACCTTGCTGCGCGTGACCGGCGGCATGGGCCGGTGCCGCAGCACCAATCAAACCATATGCTGCAGTCGCGGTGACACCCAAAGCGGTTGTGCGTGCGAGGAATTCGCGGCGGTCAATCTTGCCCGCGATTGCGTCCTCTGCATACATCTTGGCGTATGGATGGATTTCTGTTTTTGAGTGCTTCATTCGTTTCTCCCTGTAACACAGTGTTTTTTGCCGCAGCAAAGCCGCTGGCAGACAATCGTCCGATATCTTTTCAGTGGTCTCCCGTCCGGGGATATTCGGCACAATTTTAGATCACAGGTCAACCTGACCTTTCGCAAATTGAATGACAATTACGACATCATGGTGGGCCAAAAGCGACATCGCGGGCTGGGTGATGGGGCTCAGCAATATGCGGCAGTGCAGCAAAACAAGGCCCTATCCACGCAGCTGAGCCATATCCCGTTTACGAAAGCCAGAGGGCGTTTCTCCGGACTTTTCAAGAAAACTGCGGGTGAAATAGGCCGCAGACCGAAAGCTGAGCGCTTTGGCGATATCCTGAATGGGGCGGCGGGTTTCACGCAGCATCACGCAGGCCTCGTAGTGGATGCGATCATTCAGCAGGGCGAGCGCCGAGCGCCCACAGGTTTTCTGACAACAACGCGTCAGGTGGGTGGGGGTGACGTTCAATTGGCTGGCATAGCCCGACACCCCGCGATCAGATGAAAAATCCTGCGCAATGAGGGCGGTGTAGCGAGCCACAAGTCGGGCGGCGGCCGTATTGCGTCGCTGGTCCGTCGTGGCTGGGTCGCGGTCGCGCAATTGCCGGTCCACAAAGACGGTGAGCAGCCCCAGATAGCACTGCGCCGCACGCGGGTCACCGCTTGGCTGGATTTCACGTTCAATGGATTCCATTAGACCGATCAATTCTTTTTGTTGGTCGTTCTGCATCAGGCGCAGATGGAAGGGCGCATCAGGCCAGTCATTGGTATCGGGCAGGGTGAGCATCTGACCGAAGACAGACGGGCCAACCTCCATCCCGTACATGGTATGAGGTGGCAGATAGATCAGGTTGTTGGGGCCATAGCCATTTGTCAGGCCGGCCACGGTGATCCTGCCTTGCCCACGGGTGATGTGAATAATGCGTGCGCTGGCATGGCTGCGCATGGCCTCGGTGCGCCAGCGCATTGCCTGCGCTGCGTGGGTGATTGTGCCCAATTGAAGACCGGGTTTTGGGTTGGTTTGCATGTGCATCAACTTGCCTCAATGTTGATTTTTAACAAACCTGCCGAGAAAGCCTTTTGAAATCAATGATCTGGATTAGCCTGCGAATCGCAGTGTTGCAGATAAGTCAGTGTTGTCTGCCGCGATATGATGCCAATCTTTGTGTTTTGATCGAAACCATGTGCGTTGCCGTTTGGCGTATTGCCGCGAGGCAATGATCGCGGCTTCCCGTGCATCCTCCAACGTCAGATGCCCCTGAAGATGCGCGATCAGTTCCGGCGCGCCGATGGCTTTGGACGATTGAAAGGCCGGATCCCAATTTGGGAGCATCCTTCGCGCTTCGTCCAGCGCGCCCGTCTGTAGCATCAGGTCAAAACGCCGGGCGATCCGGTCGTTGAGCCAGTCCTTAGGTGCGTCCAACGTGATGCAAACGGCCTGATCCGCTGGTAACAGAGGTGGCGGCGTTTCGTCCTGCCATGCCGCAAGCGACTTACCAGTGGCCTGCTGCACCTCCCAGGCGCGCTGTACTCGCATCGGGTTCTGGGTGTCGATACGGGCGCGCGTTTGTGCATCAAGACCGGCCAGAAGATCGGGCAGGGCGATTTGATCGGCCTTTGCGCGCAGCGCCGGAGGTGTTGTAGGGATATCCGCCAACCCTTGCGTGAGCGCATGAAAGTTCAATCCTGTCCCCCCCACGACAATAGGGCGGGTGTCGCCTATCAAGAAGGGAGCCACGTCACGCAGCCAATGACCTGCAGAGTAAGGCGCATCAAAGGGCACATGCCCATATAGCGCATGTGGCGCCCGCGCCAGATCAGCGTCATCAGGCCGCGCGGTCAGAATGTGCCAGCCATCAAAGACCTGCAAAGCATCCGCATTCACAATCACACCGCCCTGCGCCTGAGCGATGGTCAGAGCGAGAGCTGACTTGCCCGAGGCCGTTGGCCCAGCAATCAGCACCGGTTGATGCGGGGTGATCGTGATCATGCGGCCTTCATGCCGGGTCTTGCTTTTCTGGGCAAGCTGGCATTGAACCTTGGCGCGATTTGCGACATTTTGCGCGCCAATGGCATCAGTGGCGAGGGCAGCACCATGGGCGACACCGAAAACGCAGCATATAAACGGGTCATGCTGAAGATATCGGGAGAGGCGCTGATGGGCGACACCTCTTTCGGATTGCACCCCCCAACAGTCCAGCGGATCGCCAAGGAAGTCAAAACCGTGCATGACATGGGCGTTGAGATTTGCATGGTCATCGGCGGCGGCAATATCTTTCGCGGCCTGCAGGGGTCCGCCCAGGGGATGGAACGCACCACGGCCGATTACATGGGGATGCTGGCCACCGTGATGAACGCGCTGGCCATGCAATCCGCCTTGGAAGAACTGGGTATTCATACGCGGGTGATCTCTGCCATCACAATGAACGAGGTGGCAGAGCCTTACATCCGCCGTCGCGCCGTGCGCCACCTAGAGAAGAAGCGGGTCTGTATCTTTGCAGCAGGGACAGGCAACCCTTATTTCACAACCGATACAGCCGCGACCCTGCGTGCCAGCGAAATGAACTGCGAAGCGATTTTCAAGGGCACCAAGGTAGATGGCGTCTATGACAAGGACCCTGTTACGAACGATGATGCCGTCCGCTATGATGTAGTCAACTATGATGAGGTGCTGCAAAAGCATCTGGGCGTGATGGACGCCAGTGCCATAGCCCTTGCCCGCGACAATGATCTGCCGATCATCGTGTTCTCGCTGGATGACAAGGGTGGGTTCCGCGGTATTCTGGCGGGCGAAGGCACATATACCATCGTGAAGGATTAAAGGGGCGGCTGCACCGCATTCTATTGATGTGAACGAGGGGCGCGGCCTCTCAACGTCCCGCGATACTCCAGAACAATAGAAGCGGACTGCGGGCAAACTGCACGAGACCTACCGGTTTGCCTGACTATACAAGTCCAAGGCTTTGGCCTAGAACGATGAAAAGGCGGGCAAAGCCCGATGGAGAAGAGCAGAACGATATGGCAGACGATTTTGAAATTGATACCGATGACCTGACCCGCCGCATGGAGGGTGCCGTCGCCAATCTTCGGGTTGAGTTGGCTTCTCTTCGCACGGGCCGTGCGTCCGGGTCGATGCTGGAACCGGTGATGGTGGATGCATACGGATCCATGACGCCGATCAACCAGGTCGGTACCGTGAACGTGCCAGAGCCGCGCATGGTGACCATCAATGTCTGGGACAAAGGTCTTGTCGGCAAGGTAGAGAAAGCCATTCGCGAGAGTGGCCTGGGCATCAACCCTCAGCTCAACGGCACGATCATCATGTTGCCGATTCCGGAACTGAATGAAGAACGCCGCCGCGAGTTGACAAAGGTTGCGGGCCAATACGCCGAAAGCGCGCGTGTCTCGATCCGCAATCTGCGCCGTGATGGTATGGACCAGATCAAGAAGGCCAAGGCTGACGGCATGTCCGAGGACGACCAGAAGTTCTGGGAAAGCGCTGTGCAGGAAGTCACAGACGCGCATGTCAAGATTGTCGATGAGACGGTGGAGACGAAACAAGCTGAAATCATGCAGGTCTAACCCGCTCGGCCCAAGCAATGAGAGGGGCTTTTGATGCCCAAAGACGCAGATGCCAAAGCCGCACCGGCCCATGTTGCCATCATTATGGATGGCAATGGCCGTTGGGCACAAAAGCGCGGGCGTCCGCGCCTGTTTGGCCATCACGCAGGTGCCCGCCGGGTTCGGGAAATTGTCGAGGCTTGCCCGCAACTCGGTGTCAAGTATCTGACAATATTTGCGTTTTCGACTGAGAACTGGAAACGTACCCAGTCAGAGGTTGCTGGGTTAATGAGCCTGTTTCGCAAGTATTTGAGGCGAGAGGCTGACGATCTTTACCAAAGTGGTGTCTGCGTGCGTTTTATTGGCGACCGCGTTCGGCTGGATGAAAAGCTGGTTGCCCGTATGGATGACCTTGAGCTGCGCACCGCCGGAAATGACCGCGTTCATCTGACCGTTGCGCTGAACTACGGGGGGCGTGATGAGGTGACCCGCGCAGCCAAGCGGTTGGCCTATGAGATTGAGCAAGGCCGTTTGACCCATCAGGATGTGGATGCCGAAACCCTCGCGGGTTTTCTGGACACCCATGTGCTGCCCGATCCCGATCTGGTGATCCGCACCAGTGGTGAGGCGCGCATTTCCAACTTTCTGCTATGGCAGTCGGCCTATGCAGAGTATGAGTTTGTCGATACGCTCTGGCCCGATTTTTCGGCTGAGGAATTCGCCAAGGTGTTGAGTGCATATAGTAACCGCGATCGCCGATTTGGTGCGGTTCGGGCCTGAGAATGACCAAACCCGCGCCAAACCCCGCCAAATGGGATGATTTGACCGTTCGTCTGGCATCGAGTGCCGTGA
Organism: uncultured Alphaproteobacteria bacterium; assembly: GCA_929200255.1. Lineage (GTDB taxonomy): Bacteria > Pseudomonadota > Alphaproteobacteria > Rhodobacterales > Rhodobacteraceae > Yoonia. The sequence goes on from CAKMYZ010000007.1 coordinate 80,462, forward strand.
TGGTTGTGGTCGGCGCCTTTGGGGTGGTCATGGGCGGTATCTGGTTTCAGATGCTGGTCGCTTTTGTCACCGCCGTGATGGTCTGGGAATTGTGGATGATGATCCGCCCGGATGAACCGACCAAGGGCATGTTGCTGGCGGCCTTGGTGGCGTCTGTGATGTCGGGCCAACTGGCCGACGGCACGTTATGGGGGATGCTTTTGTTTCTGGTGGTGCCGGTGATTGGGGCGACCCAGCTCAAAACCGATATCAAGACCTTCTTTGTCTTTTCTCTTGGCATTCAGCTTGCGGGTTGGGGGTTGATGCACTTCCGTATGGAGTATGGGTTTATCTGGCTGCTTTGGCTGATGTCGGTGGTTATTGTCACGGATATCTTTGGCTATTTCGCGGGTAAATCCTTTGGTGGGCCAAAGTTCTGGCCTGCGATCAGCCCCAAAAAGACCTGGAGTGGCACAGCAGCCGGGTGGGTTGGCGCGGCATTGGTTGGGTTTATCTTCACGCTTTTTACCAATGCGGGGCCCTGGATCATCGTGATTTCAGTGGTGCTGAGCTTTGCCGGCCAGATGGGCGATATTGCTGAAAGCGCGCTTAAGCGGCGGATGGGTGTTAAGGACAGCTCGACCCTTATCCCCGGCCATGGTGGGCCTCTTGATCGGTTTGATGCGCTTTTGGGCGCGTCGCTGCTTCTTGTCGTCGTGGTTGATATCCTTGGCGTGCCCGGGGTTGTCTTTTGAGGCGGATCTCTGTGTTCGGTGCAACCGGATCGGTGGGGCAAAGCGCGCTTGATCTGGTGGCGCGTGATGCGGATGCATATGATGTTGTGGCGCTTACGGGTGGGCGCAATGTGGTGCAACTGGCCAAAGATGCGCGGGCGTTGAACGCTGATCTTGCCGTGACATGCCATCCTGAGTGTTATCATGAATTGAAGAGCTTGCTGGCCGGCACTAATGTTGAGGTTGCGGCTGGCCCTGCGGCAATTGCTGATGCTGCCGCACACCAGGTCGACTGGGCGCTTTCTGCGATTGTCGGCGCCGCTGGTTTGGTGCCGGGGCTGACGGCATTGTCTCACGGCACGACACTTGCCTTGGCCAATAAGGAATCCTTGGTGACAGCGGGGCGGCTGTTGTTGGGCAAAGCAAAGGCCTATGGCGCAACTGTGTTGCCGGTGGATAGTGAGCATTCTGCGATATTTCAGGCCCTCGTCGGGGAAGACATGGCGGCAGTGGAACGGGTGATTATCACCGCATCCGGTGGCGCGTTCCGCGATTGGCCGGTGGAAAAGCTGGCAACGGCAACACCGGCCGAGGCCTCAAGCCATCCGAACTGGAATATGGGCCAGCGCATCACGATTGACAGCGCGTCCATGTTCAACAAAGCGATGGAGGTGATTGAAACAAAAGAATTCTTTGACGTCTCGTCAGATATGATCGAGGTCTTGGTTCATCGTGAAAGCCTGATCCATGCGATGGTCGGTTTCAATGATGGGGCCTTGATGGCCCATGTCGGGCCGCCTGATATGCGTCATGCGATTGGCTATGCGCTGCATTGGCCGGAACGGAAAGCGCTGCCCGTTGAACGCCTTGACCTTGCCAATATCGGCAGCCTGACGTTTCAGGCTCCGGATGCGGCGCGGTATCCCGCGCTGGCGATCGCCACCCGTGTGATGGAACAGGGCGGTTTGGCGGGCGCTGTGTTCAACGCTGCGAAAGAACGGGCGCTTGATGGTTTTATTGCGGGTGACATTGGGTTTCTCGATATGTCGCAGGTTGTTGACGCAACGCTGGACAAAATGTCATCGCAAACGGGGATGCAAAACGCCGATATTACGCTAGATAGCGTGTTAGAGACCGACAGGCTGGCTCGTGTTTATGCGGGTGAAGCCTTCAGCAATTTGGGATAGCACTTTGGACCTGATACAAATCGTACCGATGTTCGGCAACTTTGCCTATATGATTGTGGCCTTTGTGGTGGCGCTGTCAGTGATCGTGGCGATCCATGAATTGGGCCATTACATTGTCGGGCGCTGGTGCGGTATCCATGCTGATGTGTTTTCATTGGGTTTTGGGCCGGTGATTTATAGCCGCGTCGATAAACGCGGTACCCGATGGCAGATCGCGGCGCTGCCTGTGGGCGGCTATGTGAAATTCATGGGGGATGCAAACGCCGCCAGCGTTGGCAGTGATGGCAAGGTGGCAGAGGCGGACATGCGCCGCACGATGCCAGGCGCGCCGCTATGGGCGCGGGCGGCGACGGCGGCGGCGGGGCCGATTTTTAACTTTATTTTGGCGATTGCGATTTTGGCCGGTTTGTTCATGTTCCATGGCAGGGTTTCTGAACCCCTAACATTTGGTGAGTTGCGCGACCTTCCACCCAGCTACATGTCCGAACTTAGAGACGGAGATGTGATGCTCGCCGTTGAAGGGCAGCTGTTTGACGATCCCATGCGAACGGTATCACTCGCTGATGTTCTTCCGCCCAAAGAGCGCCTTAGCTATACGATCATCCGTGACGGACGAGAAATGATTGTTGAAGGGCCTCACTATTTCCCTCCGGTTGTATCACTTGTTCATCCGCGTTCAGCTGCTGATGACGCTGACATCGAAATGAACGATGTGATTTTGGCGATTGACGGGGAAGAGGTTTTTGCGTTTGCCCAAGTTCAGGAAATCGTCCCGGCGGCAAATGGCAAAGAGCTTACGTTTACTATTTGGCGTGACGGGGAGATACTTGAAAAGACAGTCTCCCCGCGCCGGAGTGATGTCGCGCAACCAACGGGCGGTTTCGAAACGCGTTGGCTCGTTGGGATCCAAGGTCGGGTATTTTTTGAACCCAACGTAGACAAAATCGGTCCTGTTGAAGCTTTCGGTTATGCGAGTGACAGTGTTTGGGCGATGCTTAAGACGTCAATGTCTGCGCTCAAACACATCGCATTGGGAAAAATATCGACCTGTAATTTATCCGGACCTATCGGTATTGCTGAAACGAGCAAGACCATGGCTGAGCAAGGCCCTATCAACTACATCAACCTCATTGCTGGCCTGTCCGCTGCCGTCGGCCTGATCAACCTGTTCCCAATCCCCATTCTTGATGGCGGGCACCTGCTGTTCTACGCATATGAGGCCGTTGCCCGCCGCAAACCAAGTGATGGAGCTGTGCAGGTCTTTATGTTTGTTGGCCTGTCTCTGATCCTGTCGATGATGATGTTCACGGTTCTGAACGATACGATCCTCTGCCCATAACCGGGCAAGGGAAAATTCGCTGTTTGCCGTTTTGACATCGCCCCGCAATCCCGCTACTCCCAACGCCAAGAGAAACGTTAGTCAAGGCGGGCAAAATGGCGACAGGTGTAGGGCGCGCAATCGCGCAGGGCTTTGGTGCAATGCGGGTCACTTTGACCGCTTTGGCTTTGACGGGTTTGATGGCGGGAGCCGCCGCCGCCCAAAGCTTTTCATTCAATAACTTCGTGATTGAAGGCAACCAACGTGTTGCCGACGGTACGATCCTGACATTCGGTGATCTTGCACCCGGCGCGCCTTTGTCGACCGCCGCGCTGAATGATGCCGGGCAGGACATTCGCGGTTCTGGCCTCTTTGAAAGCGTTGAACTGATCCCGCAGGGGCGCACGCTTGTGATCCGTGTGGTGGAGTACCCGACAATTAGTCGGATCAATATCGAAGGTAACACGCGTGTCACCGATGCCGAGTTGCTGCCATTGCTGCAGTCCGCGCCGCGCCGGGTCTTTACGCCTGAACAGGCTGAAGCAGATACGGCGATCATTGCCGAAGTTTATGCGCGTGAAGGTCGGATCAACGCATCCGTGACCCCCCGCATCATTCGCCAAAGCGAAAACCGCGTGGATCTGGTGTTTGAGGTAGTTGAATCCGCGGTGACCGAGGTTGAGCGGATCAGCTTTATCGGTAACCGGACATATTCCGAAGGTCGGCTGCGCCGTGTTCTTGAGACCAAGGAAGCCGGCCTGCTGCGTGCGATCATTTCGCGCGACACCTTCTCACCCGAGCGGGTGGCGCAGGACCGAGAGGTTCTGACTGATTTCTATCGCTCACGTGGCTATGTAGATTTCGTTATCCAGAACGTCGATGTGGCGCTGACACGTGAACGTGATGCATATCTGGTGACGTATAACCTACGCGAAGGCCAGAAATTCACCTTTGGCAATGTTTCGGTCGCGAGTGAAATCAATGGCGTAAGTGCTGATGACTTTCAGGGTGTTGTGAAGGTGCGCAACGGTGCCACGTATTCGCCCGTTCCAATTGATGATGACATCACACGCCTGGAAGCACAGGCTGATGATCTGGGCCTGCGTTTCGTCCGGGTTGAGCCGCGTATCAGCCGCGACGCGCGTGGCCTGATGATCAATGTCAATTATGTGCTGGTCCCCGGTCCGCGCGTTTTTGTTGAACGTATCGATATCGAGGGCAATGGCACCACACTTGACCGCGTGATCCGCAACCAGTTCCGCCTTGTTGAAGGTGACCCATTGAACCCGCGCGAGATTGAAGCAAGCGCGCGCCGCATTCGTGGCTTGGGTTTCTTTCAGAACGTTGCCGTGGATACGCGCCGGGGCACCGCCGACGATCAGGTGATCATTGATGTCGATGTGACTGAGGGGCCAACCGGCACGCTTTCATTTGGTGCCAACTACAATACGGACACCGGCATTGGCCTTTTGGCATCATACCGCCAAAGCAATTATCAGGGACGCGGCCAGCGGCTGGACTTTGATCTGTCAACAGCGGAATCGAACCGCCGTCTGAACTTTGCGTTCACCGAACCCCAACTGTTGGGCCGTGACCTGCGGGGCAGCGTGAATCTTTCGTATGCAACCACCGACAATGAAAACGCCCTTTATGACACCGAGACATTGCGGTTTAGTCCCGCGCTGAGCTTTCCTGTGAGCGAGCAGGGGCGTTTGCGGTTGTTCTATGCGCTTGAGTTCACCGATCTGACCGATGTTTCAAGCAGTGCCAGCCAGATCATCCAGAATGAGGCGGATGCAGATGGGGTTTGGACCAACGCTATTGGCTATAGCTACAGTTTTGACAATCGCCGTTCCGGGCTGAACCCGAATGCAGGCGTCGTTTTCCGCTTTGGGCAAGAGTTCGGATTTGGGGACAGCCAGTTTATCAAGACCACTGCGCTGGCCGGTGCAGAGACCAAGATCCTGAACGAAGAAGTGACGCTGCGTGCGACATTGGAAGGCGGGTTGCTAAGTTACCAAGAGGGGTCAAGCCGTGTGACAGACCGCTTCTTTCTGGGCAGTCGCTTGATGCGCGGTTTTTCTGCGGGGGGCATCGGACCGCGTGATGACGCGACCGATGACGCCCTGGGTGGCAACGCGTTTTCCGTGCTGCGCCTCGAGACGGAGTTTCCGCTCGGCCTGCCCAGCGAATATGGGATCAGCGGTGGTGCGTTCATCGACTATGGTTCTGTTTGGGATGTGGGCGAGACGTTCGGTGAGGCGGTCATTTTTGATGACTTCACGCCGCGGGCGATTGCAGGTGTTTCAATCTTCTGGACCACGCCGCTTGGCCCCTTGCGGTTCAACTTTACAGAGCCGCTGGATGTGCAGGACAGGGACGAAACCCGCAGCTTTGACCTGACCATTTCCACGAGCTTCTAATGGTCTGGCTGCGCGCATGTCTTGTTTGGCTTGTGCTGGCGATCCCTGCGGCGGCGCAGCAAAGCTCGCCGCAGATCCTGATCATCGATAGTGAGCGGTTGTTTTTCGAAACGCTTTACGGGCGACGGATCGCAGAGGATCTGGCGAAACGCACGGCTGAATTGCAGGCTGAAAATGACCGCATCGTCGAATCCCTGACCGAGGAGGAGCGCAGCCTCACATTGCGCCGCCCAGAGATGACCCCAGAGGAGTTTCGTGCGGAATCGGAGGCTTTTGATGCCAAGGTGCAGGATGTGCGCCGTGTGCGCGATTCCAAAAATGTGGAATTGCAGGTCGCATCCGCGGAGGCGCGTGCCCGGTTCGAGGAACGTGTGCAGGGCATTGTCGCCAACATCATGATTGAGCGCGGTGCGGCCATGGTGATGGAACAACGCAACGTGGTTCTCTCTGTTCGCGCGGCCAATATCACAGATGATGCTATTGTCCGGATCGATGCCGAATTGGGCAATGGTGGCGAGTAGCCTGCGCTTGCCCGTGCTGATCTGCCTTGCTAGTGATGGCACAGGCGGCCCTAAACCGCAGCAATATCAAGGAGCCGCCCGTGATGATCGATCCAGTCACCACCGCTGACATTCAGCTGATTCAGAAGATCCTGCCACATCGTTACCCGTTCCTGCTGGTCGACAAGGTGCATAGCATCAATGGCACGACCTCTGCCGTGGGTATCAAGAATGTCACGATGAACGAGCCGCATTTTCAAGGCCATTTTCCCGGCAACCCGATTATGCCTGGCGTGACAATCGTCGAGGCAATGGCCCAGACAACCGCTGTCATGGTCGGTGCATCGCTGGGCCTGACCGACGGCAATTTACTGGTGTATTTCATGGCAATCGACGGCTGCAAATTCCGCCGCAAGGTCGTGCCCGGCGATGTGCTTGAGATGCATGTCGAAACCACACGCGGTAAACCCGGCGGCAAGGTCTGGCGCTTCAAGGGGACCGCCCTTGTCGAAGGTGAAATGGCCGCTGAGGCCGAGTTCACCGCAATGATGGATATGCAAGGCTGATGGGGGGCATCCACCCTTCGGCCATCATTGCCGATGGCGCGCAGATCGCGGACAGCTGTACGGTTGGTCCGTTTTGTGTGGTGGGTGCCAATGTGGTGCTCGCTGAAGGGGTCGAGTTGAAAAGCCATGTGGTGGTGCAGGGTGACACCCATATTGGTCCCGACACTGTGATCTTTTCGTTTGCCGTGATCGGGGAAATTCCTCAGGATTTGAAATTCGATGGAGAAGCGACACGGTTGCGCATTGGCGCCCGCAATCGCATTCGCGAACATGTCACAATGAACACCGGCACGGCGCAGGGCGGCGGTGAAACCCGGATTGGGGATGATGGGCTGTTCATGGCCGGGTGCCATATTGCCCATGACGCCCAGATTGGCGACCGTGTGATTGTGGTCAATTCATCCGCTGTCGCGGGGCACTGCGTGATCGAGGATGACGTGATCATCGGTGGCTTGTCCGGTGTGCATCAATGGGTGCGCATTGGCCAGGGTGCCATTATTGGTGCGGTGACGATGGTGACCAATGATGTTGTGCCGCACGGTCTGGTGCAGGGGCCGCGTGGCACGTTGGATGGGCTGAACCTTGTCGGCCTCAAGCGCAAGGGCGTAGGCCGTGCCGATATCACTGCAATGCGGGCTTCATTTCAGATGCTGAAGGATGGTGAAGGCACCTTCCAGGATCGTGCCCGCCGCTTGGCCGAAGAAAGCGACAGCCCATACGTTCAGCAGATGGTTGCGTTCATTCTGGGCGAAACCGATCGTAATTTCCTGACGCCCGGCTGATGCTGGCGTTGATTGCAGGTACAGGCGCTTTGCCCCCGGCTTTGGTCGCGTGCTTGCCGGAGCGTCCACTGATTTGCGCCATGGCGGGGTTTATGCCCACGCTCACCCCTGACGTGATATTTCGGATCGAGCACTTGGGCAGCTTTCTGGCGGATATCAAGCTGCGTGGCGTGACCGAAGTTTGCATGGCAGGGGCCGTGCGCCGCCCTGACATTGATCAAACAGCCATCGACGCCGAAACCCTGCCACTGGTGCCGCGTATTGCAAATGCCATTGCCAAGGGCGATGATGGGGCCTTGCGCGAAATTATCGGTATTTTCGAAGAGGCCGGGCTGGTGGTAAAGGCCGCCCATGATATTGCGCCGGGCTTGTTGCCGGTGGCGGGCGTACCCACGAAGACGGCAATCACCGACCAAATCCGCGCGGACGCGGCGATGGCTCAGGAAACCGTTGCGCAGATGGGGGCCGCGGATGTGGGGCAGGCCTGTCTGGTGCGCGGTGGGCGGGTGCTGGCGTACGAAGATCAGTCGGGCACCGATGCGATGGTTGCCAAAGTAGCGCCAGTAGATGCAAAACAGGCGGTGTTGTTTAAGGCCCCAAAGCCCGCACAGGATCGCCGTGCTGATCTGCCGGTGGTTGGTCCTGATACAGCCCGCAACACAGCCGCCGCCGGATTGGCAGGCATCGTGATCGAGGCTGGTGGCGTGATGGTTCTGGATTTGCCAGAAGTGCTGGCTGTATTGGATGCGGCAGGCCTTTTCCTTTGGGTGCGACCCAAGGGGGTTAAATGAAGGTTTTCCTGATCGCCGGCGAGGCCTCTGGCGATAAGCTCGGGGCGGCCTTAATGGTGGGCCTCAAAGAATTTCAACCCGATGTGCAGTTTGACGGGGTTGCGGGGCCCTTGATGCAGGCCGAAGGCATGCAAAGCCGCTTTCCCATGGATGAACTCAGCGTCATGGGGCTGGCTGAGATACTGCCGAAATACCGTGCGCTCAAGGCGCGGATCAGGCAGATGGTCGAGGCGATCATCGCAACCAAACCTGACGTATTGATTACCATCGACAGCCCGGATTTCTGCCTGCGCGTGGCGCGGCTGGTCAAAGCGGCCAGTGATGTCCGGACGGTGCATTATGTGGCGCCCACAGTCTGGGCCTGGCGTCCGGGGCGCGCGGCCAAGATGGCGCATCACATCGATCACGTCCTGGCGCTGTTCCCGTTTGAACCGCCACTGATGCAGGCGGCAGGCATGGCCTGCGACTTTGTTGGCCACCCGGTTGTGGCAGAACCTGTCGCCAGCGACGCAGATGCCGCGCGTTTGGGCGCGGGCACGGTCGTGCTGGTCCTGCCGGGCAGCCGCAAGGGCGAGGTGTCGCGATTGGCGGATCGCTTTGGCGATGCGGCGGCACAGATCGCGGCCAAACTGCCCGATGCGCGTTTTGTCATCCCCACAACAGGCGGCGTGCATGATCTGGTGCAGGACCGGGTGGCGCATTGGAAAGTGCCGGTCACGGTTCTGCCACCCGGCTCTGCCGACAAATCCGCATGGTTCAAACGGGCCGATGTGGCGCTGGCTGCCTCTGGCACGGTGTCGCTGGAATTGGCGGCGGCGCAGACACCGATGGTGATTGCTTATGATATGGCTTGGCTCAGCCGGATCATCATTGGGCAGATGCTGATGGTGGATACGGTGACGTTGGTGAACCTTGTCAGCGACACCCGCATGGTGCCCGAATTTATCGGCAAGGATTGCGTCGCAGGGTCAATTGCCGATGCTGTGCTGGATGTGCTGGCAAAGCCCGACGCACAGCGCGCGGCAATGGCGCTGACGATGGAACGTCTGGGGCAGGGCGGCGACGCCCCCGGCCTACGCGCGGCGCGCGCGGTTCTGGCGGGGCTTGAAGATGCGACCGTCAAGAATGATCAGACCACAGGCAAGTAGCGTAAAACCCGCATAAGCGCGCAGCGGCAGGGCTTCACCCAAAAACACAGCCCCCAGCACAATCGCCACAGGGGCCACCAGCAAAGTACACAGCATCAGATTACCGCTGCCCGCCATAGCCAGCACGCGGTAATACAGCATATAGGCAATGGCTGTGGCGACGATGGCGTAATAGCCAATGGCAACCCATGTCTGGGGCGCCAGATCCAGCGTTAGAGGCCCTTCGATCAACCAAGCAGCCGGCAGGGTGACCAGCGAGGCCCCGGTCAGCATACCAGCAGCGGCAACCTGCGGTGACAGGCCGCTGAGCATCTTGCGCGCCCAGACACCGGCCAAGGCATAGCTGATTGTGCCACCTATCACGGCAAGTTGGCCAAGCGAGCGTAGATCAAAATCCTTGAATGCCGAAAGGCCAATGGCGGTTGCTACGCCAAAGAACCCAAGCGTCACCCCCAGTGCTTTGCGTGCCGTCAGCCGTTCATCGGCAAAGAACAACGCGGCGGCAATCACCCCAAAGATGGCGGTGGCGGCGTTAAGGATGGATGTGAGGCCGGTAGAGATATGCAACTGCCCCCAGGCCATCAGACTGAAGGGAATGACGTTGTTGAGAAACCCCATAACAACAAAAGCTCCCCAGATGCGCGGGTCTGCAGGCAGGGGCAGGCGGCGCAGCAGCACATAGGCCCAGAGGATCAGCATGGCCCAGCCGGTGCGATGGGCGACCGAACTCAGCGGGCCGATTTCGTTTAGCGCAATGCGGATCGACAGGAACGAACCGCCCCAAATGAAAGAGAGCAGCAAAAGCTCGGCCCAGGCGCGCGAGGAAATGGTTTTTTGAACGGGTGACATGGGTGCGACTTGACCGGTTTGGCCCGGCAGGCGCAACCCGGATCATGCGCATGGACAAAGAAAAAGCCCCGCCGGGTTGGGCGGGGCTTTGGATAGCTAGGTTTGGTAGGAGTTAGAACGTGTAGCCAACCTTGAAGCCGACAGCGATAGCACTGTTGTCTTCAAAATCTGCGACCGGGATGTCTGGCCCCAACTCTGGTCTTGCGTCACCTGCAACAACGTAACGAACTCCGCCTGACAGCGTGACGTTGTCATTCACGTTGTACTGGCCACCCAGCCCAATGGAATAACTTCCGTTTGTTGGTGCCAAAGGTGAAACCAGATCGTCTTCGCCTTCGGTGTCAAGTGTTGCACTGAGCGATGCGGAGAATACGTCGTTAAAGCGGCGACCAACGCCAACCGTGTATGTGTAGCCATCCTCAATATCGGTGATCGACTCTGGAATACCGGTCGGTTGGAGAATGACGGTGCTGTATTCTGCCCAGCGAACCGACCCGAACAGCAATGTATCCGCAGCGATACCAGTCTGGAAGTCAAGGTTGACGGCCTGCGGGGTTGTTACATCGGTATCAGAAGCGGGTCCGCCGCCGACGGATGCTGAGAATTCGTGCTCAATTTCCGAAAAATACGTCAGTGCGATGCGCAAGGCGATTTCGGGGCGTTCATAAGCGCCACCGATAGCATAACCGTATGCGACACTATCATCCAATTCCACCGTCGTACCCGCGCCGGGCAATGCGATGTCGGCATTCACGCGCTGAATGCGCAAGCCACCATGAGCACTGAAATTCGCATCAAATTTATAGCGGGCGAGACCGGTCAGTGCCACTGCGTTCAGTTCACCTGCTGTGGGTGTCAGCGGTGCGTCAGTGTCGGATGGATAGTCAATGTCGGCGCCATAGGGCTCATCCAAGATCAGTGCAAAGGACCATTGGTCATTGATATCGCGCTTGTAGCCCAGCCCGAGTTGGCTGTAGCTTCCGGCGACATTGCTGATAGAGCCAGAGGCGGCAGGGTTCAGGGGGGACGCTAGCGAAACCCCGTCCACGTCTGGCATTATGTAGCCGAAGCTCAATTCCGCGTAGTTACCGTCTTCGAAAATGATCCCGACGGGCTGCCCCGAGCGATCAAGGCCAACGGCCTGCGCCATGCTTGTCGTGAGCAGTAGCGCTGCCCCTGCTGTCATTACGTTTTTCATGTCCTCATCCCTGTCATGAACAAATTAGTGCAGTTGACCCTAAGGAGCGCCAGGCCTTTGCGTCAATTATTGACGCCACGTCACCAATCAGGCCGCGTCGCAGCGTCACGAACTTGCAAAGAAGGGGCAGGAGCCCGGCAGGCATCCTTATGCAAGCTGTCGCATTGCATTCTGGATGTTGAGCCAATTGGCCGCAAATATCAATGCTGCGCCCACAAATATCCACGGGTCAAGCGGCTCTGCATAAAGTAGAACCCCGACCACTGCAATTGTCGGCAGGCGGATAAAATCGATGGGGGTCACCACACTCGCTGGCGCAAGCCGCAGCGCGTTGGTCAGGCAGAAATGCGCCAGCAACCCCGTGCAGCCAACCACCGCGACCCAAGGCAACGCCGCCAGGGAGGGGGTCGCAAGGTCACCGTCGTAACCTGCACAGATCAAACCCAAAACGGCCTGCATCGTGGTCAGGTAGAACAGGATCGTCGTGGTCGTCTCGCTCCGGGTCAGCATCCGCGTGAAGATCGCAGTGAATGCAAAGAATATAGCACAGCTGGCGGCCGCGATCAGGCCAAGGTTGATCGCGCTGGGATCGGGCCGCGCCACGATCAGGATACCGGCAAACCCAATGGCGGCACATAGAAATCCGGTGCCGGTCAGCCGTTCCTTGAGCAGGAGCGGTGAAAGCAGGATCACCCAGATAGGCGTGGTGAACTCCAGCGCAAAGACCTGCGCCAGCGGGATCAGCGTGATCGCCAGAAACCACAGGTTTTGTCCGACGAAGTGGCACAGGTTGCGGGTTGCGTGAAGTCCAAGCCTGTCCCGGCTGATTTGCCCCAACGTACCCGTAACCCGGGCTACGGCAACCACGATCACAATCCCGGTCAGGCTGCGAAATAGCATGATCTCAAACGTATCGAGTTCCAAGCTTACCGCGCGCCCAGCAACCGCCATCAGCGTGAAAGAGCTGATCGCGCCGATCATCCAGACAGCGGCTTGCAGGGTTGTACTCATGCGGGGCAGTTGTCATTGATGCGGGGTGTTTTGCAAGGCCCGTTGCGATGTGTTTTTGTGATGGGGAACATGAGGTGTATGAATGCGTTGGATTATGGCGATGGTTCTGCTGGCAGGCCCTGTTCAGGCGGATCCAGTGGATGATGTGATGGTGGCGGCGATGCGCAGTTTTGCGCAGATGCCTGTTGTCACCCGGGTCGGGGTGATTGAAGGGCAATGCGGTGCGGACGCCACCGTGGATGCGCAGGTGGTCTATTGTACGACACGCAATGAAATTCTGATCACGACCAGCGCCGGCACGCTGCCGCAGGCGCCTTATCTGGTTGCGCATGCCTATGGGCATGCCGTGCAGGTGCGCCACGGGGTTGCTGACTTCGCACTGTCACAAATTCGCAATCGCCGCAGTGAAGAACAGATGCTGCGCGGCCTTGTGGAGCAGCAGGTGGATTGTATCGCGGGGTTTCTGGTCGCGCGGGCTGGCGTGCCGCCTGTGTCGCTCAGGGATTGGATGAGGGTGGAGCCTTTCACCGGCATCCACTGGGGGCGCGATCCTTTGCACGTGGGCCCGTCTGTCAGCATCGGTCTGGACACCCGTGATGAATGGTTTCAACGCGGTCAGGGCGGTGACCTGGGGCAATGCGCGCCCGGCGAGTTTACGGCTGATCTGTTGCTGACCGCGCTGCAAGACTAGAGGCTTGACCTTAAACCACGCTACGGGTTGCGAAGACAATTCTATCGGTGTCAGCAAGTGAGGTAAGGCGTTTGCCCTCTGCCGTTTGCATCGTAAAGCCGGCACTGCAGAGCAGGTCGTAAACGGCTGCGTGGTTTTTTGTGACGGTCAGCATCAATACCCGCAGGGCGCCAAGCGTCGCTTTCGCACCGCGTAACACGTCAAGTTCTGCACCTTCGGCGTCAATACACAGCGCATCTACATGTAGTCCATGCTGGGTGGCATAGTGATCAATTGTGATTGTGTGCACATCGCGTACAGCAACATCTGCCAACGCACCCTTGCGCGACATACGTGCGCGCATTTGCGCGAAATCAGAGCTTAGCCCATTGCGGAATCCACCAAGTCGTTCCTCATAAAACGGTGCTTTACCGATCCGGTCGCTGACCGCGGCGTTGATGCAGGTCGCATGGGAGCAAGTGCGGATATTCTGGCGCAAGAATTCGAGATTCTGCTTGCCGGGTTCAAACGCATGAACCTGACCATACCTCCCAACCTGAGAGGCCAGAAACTGCGTGGTAAAACCGATATGACCGCCAACCTCAAAAACAGTATCGCCGGGGCGCAGTTTGCGGCGCAGAGCATTCAGCGTGCCAACCTGGCGTTGTTTGCTGCGCAGCCAGAATTGCTTATGCGTCAGGCCCAGATAGCGAAAAGGCATACCAGCCAATGGGTGCGACATGGTTAGCTGAAAGTCGCATCCCTTGAAAATCTGGCGCGAAATTGCGCGACGCACCCGACTGGGCGCAAATGATGTGGTTTGGGATGGGAAGGCGTTCTTTGAAAGGGTCGACTGCATAAAAGTTCACTCGTTACTTCGCTGGCGCGAAATTTGCACGTTAAGGTTGATAAAACCTTAACGCCTCAATGCAGAGTCAAACTAATTGCGGTTCTCGGGTGAAGGGGTAGTTTACTCCCACTCGATCGTGCCCGGTGGCTTGCTTGTGATGTCATAGGTCACCCGATTGATTCCGGGTACCTCATTGATGATCCGCGTGGCGGTTTCACCCAGAAATTCATGGCTGAACGGATAGTAATCCGCCGTCATCCCATCAACTGATGTGACCGCGCGCAAAGCACATGCAAAGTCATAGGTGCGCCCGTCACCCATCACACCAACTGTGCGCACAGGAAGAATGGCGCAGAATGCCTGCCAGATGTCATCATATAGCCCGTGCTTGCGAATCTGATCGATATAGACCGCATCGGCCTTGCGCAGGATCTCTAGCTTTTCGCGTGTGATTTCGCCGGGGCAGCGGATTGCCAGACCGGGGCCGGGGAAGGGGTGACGGCCAATGAAGGATGTGGGCAGGCCGAGTTCAACACCCAGCGCGCGGACTTCGTCCTTAAAAAGTTCGCGCAGGGGTTCGACCAGTTTCAAGCCCATCTTTTCCGGCAGGCCGCCGACGTTGTGGTGGCTTTTGATTGTCACCGAGGGGCTACCGGAAAAGCTCACGCTTTCAATGACATCGGGGTACAGCGTACCCTGGGCAAGAAAGGCGGCATCTTCGATTTCATCGGCGTATTTCTGGAAGACATCGATAAACAACCTGCCAATAATCTTGCGCTTGGTTTCGGGGTCTGACTGACCTTCCAGTTCACCCAGAAACAGATCGCTTTCATCGGCATGGATCACCTTGAGGTTCATGTGGTCGCGGAACATGCCCACGACCTCTTCGGCCTCATTGAGCCGCAACAGCCCGTGGTCGACGAAGACACACGTGAGCTGATCACCAATGGCCTCGTGCAGCAAGGCCGCCGCGACGGAGGAATCGACGCCGCCAGAGAGGGCGCAAATGACGTGGGCGCTGCCCACTTGCTCTTTGATCGCCGCAATCGCCTGTTCGCGGTAGGCACCCATGGTCCAGTCACCGCAAAACCCCGCAAGACGCACGAAGTTCTCATAGAGCTTGGAACCGTTGGGGGTATGGTGCACCTCGGGGTGGAATTGCACAGCATAGAAGTTGCGGGCGACGTCCGCCGTGACGGCGTAGGGCGCATTTGGCGAGGTGCCGTAAACCGCAAAACCTGGCGCGATTTCAGAGACATGGTCGCCGTGGCTCATCCAGACCTGTTCTTTGTCCTCTGCAAACCAACCGTCCAATAGCGACAGTTTACCGGTAGGCGTTACATAGGCGCGGCCGAACTCGGCAGTGCCTTCTCCGCTGACCACCTTGCCGCCCAGTTGTTCCATCATGGTTTGCTGGCCATAGCAGATGCCCAGCACCGGGATTCCCATATCAAAGACCGACTGTGGCGCGCGCGGCGACCCTTCGCGGGTCACGCTGTCCGGACCACCTGAAAGGATGACCGCCTTGGGCGCGAAACCCCTCAGAAAGGTGTCAGTGACGTTCTGGTACGGGTGGATTTCGCAGTAGACATTTAGTTCGCGCAGGCGGCGGGCGATAAGCTGTGTCACCTGACTGCCGAAGTCGATGATAAGCAGGCGTTCGTGCGTGATATTTTCCATGCCGCGTCGGTAAACGCAGGTCCGGGGTTGTGCAAGGGGGTGGATGTCGAATTGAACCGCGCAAAATCAGGAAAAATGTGATATCCTGATGCTATTATACGAGGAGAAATTATGATGCAGATATTTGAACACACGTTGGCCCGGGTGGCCGTTTGGAACCTGGCTGGTTTTGGCGGAATTGATAACGACCGGATGAAACGGCAGGCCGAAGGGCTGGCTTTGCTGGACGCTGAACTGGTGACCTTGGTTGAGGTCAATCCGGTCAGCTACATTGATACTATGGCGGCCGAGATTGGCACCTATGGGGTGCATTATGACACCACGATCCTGCCGCAGCCCGGCGCGCTTCATATCGGGTTCCTGCACAAGAAGGGTGTCGAGGTGAAGAATGCCGCACTGATCCCTGGGTCAGAGGGGGACTATACCACCGGGCGCAGGGCTATTTCGGTCGACGTCAAGATGGGCAAGTTTTCGGCGCATCTGCTGGGTGTGCACCTGAAGTCCGGGCGCGACAAACCCCAGCAAAAGCTGCGTGACACCCAATGCGTGGCCATTGGCAACTACCTGACCGACTTGCGCAACACACCGGGTTTCAAACGCAAGACCCTGTTGCTGATGGGCGATTTTAATATGATCCCCGGTCAGGATGTCAGCAATTTCCACCACCTGGGCGGTGATGATTTGATGGATTTCGTTTCAAGCTGGGATTTGCAGGATCGTTTCAGCCATATCCTTGATAAAGGTCGGGCGAATCTGCTGGATGGCTTTGCGGTGTCGCGGACCTTTGCCACCGACTATGTGCGTGGTTCACTGCGCCTGTTCCCGATGCATTGGACAATGGATATGGGACGGGAGCGGTTCAAGGATGAGGTGTCCGATCACCTGCCGTTTGTTGCGAGTTTCCGGGTGTTCTGACTGCGCATGTCGGTTTTCCCCCTGAGGGGCCGCAAAATTAGCAGGGTCTGGCCGTGGCACATTGTATCACAAGCGCAACTGCTACCTCGCACGGGAGAACCGAGATGTCTGATGCACCTGCAAGAACCGCACGCCGTGGTCGTGGCGGCGGCGGAGCCGCACGCCGGGCAGAGCGGACGGCCGTGAGCGTTGAGACTGCGAAATATATAGAACGCAACGTCCCCAACTATGAAGTCCTGACAGAAGAGGCGCTGGACGTCATTGAGGCGAATGCCGAAACGGTGCTGGCCGAAATTGGCGTCAATTTCGTGGACAACCCCGAGGCGTTGGAGCGCTGGAAATCCGTGGGCGCCAGCGTTGATGGTGAGCGTGTACGCATCCCACGAGGGTTGGCGCGTAAGCTGTGTGCGACAGCACCGTCTGAATATACCCAGCACGCCCGCAACCCTGAGCGTAATGTGGTGGTGGGCGGCAAGAACCTTGTGCTTGCCCCGGTTTATGGCCCGCCATTTGTGCGCGATGCCGAAGGCGGGCGTCGCTATGCGACAATGGCTGACTTCGGGAAATTCGTAAAACTGGGCTATATGTCCAAATGGTTGCACCACTCGGGTGGGACCGTTTGTGAACCGACTGATGTGGCCGTGAACAAACGCCACCTCGATATGCTCCTGACTCACATGGTTTACAGCGACAAGCCGTTCATGGGGGCTGTCACCGAACCCAGCCGCGCGCAGGACAGCGTTGAAATGTGCGAGATCCTGTTTGGCAAGGACTTTGTGCGGGACAACACAGTGATGACGTCGCTCATCAACATCAACTCGCCGCTGACCTTCGACAGTATCATGATGGGCGCACTAGAGGTGTTTGCGAAGAACAATCAGGCCTCCATCATCAGCCCCTTCATTGTGGGCGGTGCGATGGCACCGGTATCCGTTGCCGGCACTTTGACGCAGGTTCTGGCCGAGGTTTTGGCAGGCGTTGCCTACAGTCAAATCATCCGCCCCGGATCGCCGGTGGTTATGGGCACATTCGTGACCTCAATCGACATGAATTCAGGCGCGCCGACCTTCGGTACACCCGAGGCAAGCCATATCACTTATGGGGCCGGGCAATTGGCGCGCCGTTTGGGGCTGCCTTATCGGTCTGCCGGGTCGTTTTGTGGGTCCAAACTGCCTGATGCGCAGGCGGCATATGAAACCGCAAACTCACTGAACATGGGGCTGCTCGCTGGCGTTAACTTTATGTTGCATAGCTGCGGGTGGCTTGAGGGTGGTCTGGTTGCCTCATTCGAGAAATTCGTCATGGACGCCGACATGCTGGGCACACTGCATCACTTTGCACAAGGCGTGGACATGTCCGAGAACGGGCAGGCCATGGGGGCAATTGAAGAGGTAGGGCCGGGTGGCCACTACCTTGGGTGCGAACATACGCAGGCCAATTTCAAAACGGCATTCTGGCGATCGGAGTTGTTTGACTACAAACCGTTCGAAACCTGGGATGAAGAAGGCGCGCGCGACACGCAAACCCTTGCGACGGCGCGGGTGGCCAAACTGCTTGATACATATCAGCAACCTATGCTTGACCCGGACATCGAGTCCAAACTCCGCGCCTACGTTGCCGAGAAAAAGGCAAGCATGCCCGACGCTTTCACATAACTCAGATAGCGTGCGGGGTCGTGGCGCGCATCAGCTGCGCCTCGCCCAGTATGGCGATTAACACATCAACATGCCGTGCGGGACTGTAACTGCCGGTATGGGCGATGCGCTGCTGTTCCAGGTCTGCCTCAAGGTCCAGCAACTGCATGACGGCTTGCCCATGCCGGGGTAGTTTGCCGCCTTTCAGCAGCCTGGGCAGATGTATCTCACGTCGATATTCATCAACACCAAAGCGGGCCGCACGAGCCAGCAGGGGTGGGCGCTTGAGTGTGGCAATCCGTGAGTGAATATCCAGCATCTGTCTGTTTCTCCTTACAGGGGGTGAAGTCACCTCTCAGATTACACAACCCAAGCGGGTGTTGCGGGTTTTGCGGCACCTCAGAACGCTCCGGTTAGATTTGTTTATGTTTTATAAACAATGGTTGATGGGCCGGTGTTCGCGTTAACTATTCAGTAACCATACACGCGCAGGTAGTATTGGCGTCGTGAGTTTTCTGGGGGTGAGAAAGCCGGGATCGTGTGGATAAAAATGGGCGAAAGGGTGCATCATATGACGACAGCTATTGGGTCCTCTTCACAGCCGCATTTTCCACGGTGGGTGCCGGATGCAGCCCGGAATTACCTTGTTCACACGGAATCTGGTTTGTCGATCCGCGCCTTGGCGCGTGCCAGCGACTGCCATCCGTCAACAGTTCTTCGGCAGGTTCGCCGGTTGGAGGGACGCCGTGATGATCCGCTGATTGATGCGGCATTACGGTCGCTCTCTGCGCAGCATGCTGCGCATTTTGTAGCCAAAAAAAGGGAAATGAAGACGATGAATTTGGAGTGCTTAAAAAGTGAGGCCGCAGAACCGGTAAGTCTGACACAGGACTGTACCGATCAGGAAGCAAAACGTATTTTGCGCCGGCTTTGCGAGCAGGGCGCGGTTCTGGCCGTCGCCCGCGAGATGGAGACTGCCGTTGTCGTGCGCATGACACCCGAAGGCGAGCAGGTTCGCACAGCGGTGGTGGAGCGTGAGATCGCGCAGGCCATGGCACTCAAGGACTGGATCACCTGCCCGGATCCCGACGGGCGCATTGCGCGTTACTTCATCACGAATCCAGGCCGTGCTGCCTTGCGGCGTCTGACCGCCCAGGACGACAACCGCGCTAGTGGATTTGCGGAAAGGAACACTGATCCAGATAGTGATGCGGCCTGGGATATCGCCGCCATCGAAGGGACTGGGCGCCCGCAAAACCGTCACTTTGCCAGTGAAAGCCCGTTGATCGGACTGGCCCGTCGTAAGGATCGTGACGGCAAGCCCTTTCTTGCGCGCGATCTTGTTGTCGCTGGTGAACGCCTACGCGAAGACTTTGAACTGGTTGAGGTCGGCTTGGGGGGTGCGGCCAGTTGGGGCGATCTGATGGATGCTGAAGTACCTGAGGCCATCACCAACGGGCCAAAGGGCGCGCGCGCGGCCTATGACCGGATCAAAAAAGCGCTGGCAGAGCTTGGTCCCGGACTGGGCGACGTGGTGTTGCGCTGCTGCTGCTTTCTCGAAGGGCTGGAACAGACCGAGAAGCAGATGGGCTGGTCGGCGCGCTCGGGCAAAATCGTGTTGCGCATCGCCCTGCAGCGACTCAAGCGCCACTACGAAGAAACCCACGGCCGTTACGGCCCGATGATCGGCTAGGTCTGACTGCCATGCATCAAGAGCAGCCCCGCCATGTTGTGCATACTGTCTCATGGACAACGCGGGGGGCCGGCGCTAGGTAAGTGTCACTCATGACGGAGCCTTTGCATGACCACACGCGATCTAAAAATTCCGGCACAACGCCATCCGGAAAAGCAACGCCGGCCGGATGCGACCCAACCGAAAAAGCCGAGCTGGATCAGAGTCAAAGCACCAACATCGGACGGCTATAAGCAAACGCGCGACATCATGCGCGAGCACAAGTTGGTCACCGTCTGCGAAGAGGCCGGCTGCCCCAATGTAGGCGAATGCTGGTCGCAGGGTCACGCCACGATGATGATTATGGGCGAGGTCTGCACGCGGGCCTGCACATTCTGCAACATCGCCACGGGCAAACCGCCCGAGGCGCTGGATGTGTTTGAGCCAGGGCGCGTGGCCGATGCGGTCAAAAAACTGGGTCTGAACCATGTGGTGATTACCTCGGTGGACCGCGATGATGTTGAGGATGGCGGGGCAGAGCATTTTGCCCAGACCATCCGCGCGGTGCGTCGCCAGTCACCAGGAACCACAATTGAAATCCTCACTCCGGATTTTATCCGATGTGATCCCAATGCGTTAGAGGTCGTTGTTAAGGCGCGTCCCGATGTATTTAACCACAACCTTGAAACTGTTCCGGGCCTTTATCCGCAGGTCCGCCCCGGTGCCCGCTATTTCCATTCGTTGCGCCTTTTGCAACGGGTGAAGGAACTGGACCCATCAATGTTCACCAAATCTGGCATTATGGTGGGCTTGGGCGAGGACAAGCAGTCGGTTGTGCAGGTCATGGAAGACATGCGCGCCGCTGACATCGATTTCCTGACCATTGGTCAGTATTTGCAGCCCACGCCAAAGCATCACAAGGTGGACAGGTTCGTCACGCCAGAGGAATTCGCCACCTACGAGAAAACCGCTTTTAACAAGGGTTTTTTGATGGTTTCGGCAACGCCGCTCACCCGGTCGTCCTATCATGCGGGCGATGATTTCGCGCGGCTGCGCGCAGCGCGGCAGGCGAAATTAGGGCAGGCCTGACCTTCGGGCATTTTGCTTGCTGTCGCTGGGATAACCCGGGGGCAAGTCGCGATCGCATCACGGCCGCCGTAGTCGGATTATAGTTTGCGTATCTTCAGCATCGCCAAGCGGTTTTCTTCCTTTGTCAGCACCTCAAACCGGAACCCGTAGAAGGAAAACACCTGACCCTCTACCGGGATCATCTGTGCTTCGTGGATCACCAGACCTGCCACGGTGTTGGCCTCTTCATCAGGCAGGTTCCAGTCATGCGCACGGTTCAGGTCGCGGATCGTCATGCTGCCATCGACCAGATAGGCGCCATCCTCGGTTGCCGCGATCTGGTTTTCTTCGTGGTCGTCGAATTCATCGGCAATCTCGCCCACGATTTCCTCTAGAATATCCTCAAGCGTGATCAGGCCCTGCAACGCGCCGTATTCATCCACCACCAGTGCAAAATGCGTCTTACGCTTGAGAAAGCTCCGCATCTGATCGTCCAGCGTTGTGGTTTCCGGTACAAAATAGGCGGGCATCGACACTTTCATGACGTCGAAGGCGGCGAGGCCTTTGGCGGCCCCGCTGCTGCCGCCCAGCAGCTTGTGCATCGCACGCAGCAGATCCTTGGCGTGAACCATGCCAACGATGTTTTCCGGCTCGTCACGGTAAAGTGGCAAGCGTGTGTAGGGGCTTTGCAGGATCTGGTCGAGAATTTCGCGGGGTGGCAAGGCTGCGTCCAGCATCTCAATTCCGGAACGGTGCAGCATGATTTCTTCAACCGTGCGTTCGTTCAGATCAAGCGCACCTAAGATGCGGTCGCGATCTTCTTTCTGCACGATTCCTTCGGAATGGCCCAGTTGCAGCGCCCCTGCGATTTCTTCGCGTACAGCCAGAATATTGCTATCGGGATCGGTGCGGACGCCAAAGACAAACAACACACCGCGCACCAGATAGCGCACGGCAGCGACGAGCGGTGATAGGATGAAAACAACAACCGCGATGGGGCGGGCCACCCGCGACGCAGCAGTCTCCGGGTAGGTAATGGCAAGCGTCTTTGGCAGCACTTCGGCAAAGATCAACACCAATAGCGTCATGATGAGCGTTGCAGCGGCAACGCCATTTTGGCCGAAGATCTTTGTCAGAACGGCCGTGGCAAGCGATGTGGCAAGGATGTTCACCACATTGTTGCCTAACAGGACAGAACCGATCAGCCGCTCATTGTCCTCGGTCACCATAAGGGCACGTTGAGCCCCTTTGGACCCTTTGTCAGCGGCCGTCCGCAATTTGCCGCGAGAGGCGGCCGTCAATGCGGTTTCGGACCCCGAAAAGAAGGCCGA
Organism: uncultured Alphaproteobacteria bacterium; assembly: GCA_929200255.1. Taxonomy (GTDB): domain Bacteria; phylum Pseudomonadota; class Alphaproteobacteria; order Rhodobacterales; family Rhodobacteraceae; genus Yoonia. The sequence goes on from CAKMYZ010000007.1 coordinate 102,768, forward strand.
GAAGATCAATAGGATCACAATTGCGCCGGCGGTGATCCAGAATGCAGCGTCGAGTGAGGCGATTTCCATCAGTGGCTTTCAAGCAAAAACATGGGTGTTATGTAGGCTCTGTCAGAGGTCTTCAAGCCTTGGCGGCCTTGGACAGTGGGTGATGGTCAAGCACAAGCTCTTTCAGGCGTGCGTCCAGCACATGGGTATAGATTTCGGTTGTGGCCACGTCGGCATGCCCCAGCATTGTCTGGATCGACCGTAGATCCGCACCGCCCGCAAGCAGATGCGTTGCAAAGGCGTGCCGCAAGGTGTGCGGTGTGACCTTGGCAGGGGAAACGCCACCGTCGCGCGCAAATTCCTTGATCAGCCCAAAGAACCGGTGGCGTGTCAGGTGGCCCGCCTTGCCGCGCGATGGGAACAGGAATTTGGACGGCGGTTTGCCGTCCGCGCGGGCCTCTTCCTCAAGATTGTCGCGGTGGGTCAGATAGTCGGCTAATGCCGCACGGGCAGGGGGCGAAAGTGGGACCAGCCGTTCTTTGTCGCCTTTGCCGCGCACCAGCAACATGCGCGGATCACCCCGTGCGGCGGAAACAGGCAGGCTGACCAATTCGGTTACGCGCATGCCTGTCGCATAAAGCAGTTCCATCAGGCAGGCATTGCGCAGCGCGTCACGTTTGGTGTTGCGTGCGGCCCCCAGCAGGCGGTCAACCTCGCCGACATCAAGCGTTTTTGGCAGCCGTTGTGCGCGTCCAGGGCCTTTGATCTGGATGGCAGGGTTGTCGTCACGCCAGCCTTCTTCAAACGCAAACCGGTAAAGCTGTTTGATTGCAGAGAGCCTGCGCGCACGGGTCGATTTGGCAAGGCCCTCGGCCTCGCAATCGATCAGATAGCCCTCGACATGGTCGCGGCTTGCGGTGCTGAAATGCGTGCCCTTGTCCCGCAGCCATTCTGCGAAAGACTGCAAATCACGCGCGTAGGCTAGCTGCGTGTTGGTCGCGGCATCCAGTTCGGCTGCCTGCGCCTCAAGAAATACCTGCACCCAACGCGCCATGGGGTGATCTGCGTGGGTCATGCGCTGCGATCCAGGATCATCAGTTGCAATGCCGCCCTACGCGCCACATCTTCGAGACCCACTGTGCGCAGCAAGGTCAGGGCGTCTGTCACCGATCGTAGGTCGCCATCAGCGCCAGCATCGAACAAGGCCAGCGCACGCAACAGCGCTTCGCCCAGTTTGCCCTCATCCACAAGGGTTTGTAGGCGTGCAGGGGGTGGTGTGCCGGTAAAGGCCGCCTGAATGGCCCGTGCACGCGGTGTTGTGGCGCGGGCGCCTGACATCTGACCGCGCGCGATGCTGATCAGGAAAGGGTCAAATCCGGCATCTGCGGCAGCGATGGCCACGGTTTCGTAGTCCGCTGACAGCAGCCCAATGCGAAAGGCGGCGCGTGCCGCATCACCGCTCAGCGGGAGATCCTGCAAGGCTGCACCGTAGAGCTTGGCGAACTGGATTTCGGCGCGCGCATCTTCCGCGGCCTCCCAGGCGGCTGGCAGATTGCGGGCCACGCTTTGCGGATCACGGGCGGTCATGGCCACGTCAAATCGCTGTATCGCTTCAGCCCGGTCCCAGATCCCGCCAGAGGCGGCGGGGGTGCGAGCGGTGTAGTGCTTCAGCAGGACATTTTCAGATACGGCGCCATGACGTGCAAGTCGCTCTGCTGCTTCCAGTTGCGATTTCCAGGCAGTCGTGGCGCGCAGATCTGCATGAGAAAAGGCCAACGGCAGATTTGCGGTGATCAGCGGTTCACCGATGGCCTCATGCATCCGGAACGTCAGAGGGCTCACCCGCGTGGGCGCGGTCAGTGGCGGCTCGCCTTCATAAAGATCAGGATCAAGAAAGCGCGACAACAGTGCCTCTTCCTGTTCGGTGATATCGCCCAGAATACGGTGGGTGTTCAGTGTCAGCGCCGCGGCTGGCCAATCACCATTACGCGCAAGACAGAAGATGCGGGCAGGATATGTCGGCGCAATTGATGGGGTTTTGCCCATTGCGGCACAGGCGTCATCCTCTGTGCCGGTCAGCAAGGCGACATCAAACCAGCGGCGAAAAAGCTGCGGGGTGTCAGGGGTGGCCTGTTCGATCATGGACTTGGCAGGTTCCAGGGCACCAAGATCCAGAAGCTTGTCAACGCGGGACAGAAACAGCGCGCCTTCACTGCCGGCATCTTGCGGTGGATCGGCCTCAGCCAGCAGCAGTACTTTTAGAAAGTCCTGCAACGCTGGCAACATTTCCACGCTTTCAGCGCGGACAAGATCAACCAGCACGGCCTCATCACTGGCCGACCAGATCGTGCGTGGCAGACCGGTAACGGCATTGGGTAAAAGTCCCACAGGATCTTTGGAAGGGGCAGCAAGGGTGCTGACGGTCACGCCGGGCGTTTGTGCGCTGTCAGTGACAGGGGGTTCGTAAAGCGGCGCCTCTTCAACGCTGCGCGACAGCCACTCGATGGCAGACATAGGTTCATCCTGCGCCGCGTTCTGGGCGGGCAGGGCGGTGCCTGTCAGGCAAAGGGCGGCAACAAGTGCCTTACTCTGTTTCAAGTGTAACAGGGTGGGTTACCTCTTGGGTGGGGGCTGCAAAATCGCCCGGAAAGAACAGCGGGCCAACATAGGCATAGGCAACCAGTCCGATGCCCCCGAGCACGGTTAGAAAGAATAGAACCTTGATCAGTCGCCACATGGCCTGCCCCAATTCGTGTTTTCTGCCTCAATATGTGGTCTGCGTGCCACCTTTTGAAGGGATTATATATGGCCTTTCGCCCAAGATCACGGCATTGATTCATTAATTTTTGCGCAAGGCGTCCAAGCGCCGATGGCTAAGGGGCAAAAGAATGAGTGCAGGGCCGCACTATAAGTTGCAGCACACAGTGGTGCTGGTGGGCATGATGGGGTCTGGCAAGACGGCGATCGGGCGTGCCTTGGCGGCGCGGCTGGACGTGCGCTTTGTCGATAGTGATGCCGCGATTGAAGAGGCCGCAGCGGCCAGTATTGCGGAAATCTTTGAACGCGATGGCGAGGCCTTCTTTCGGGATCGGGAGGCGGAGGTGATCAAACGGCTGCTCTCGGATCCGCCGGGTATTGTCTCGACCGGGGGCGGGGCGTTTCTGGCAGAAGCCAATCGCGATGTTATCGCGAAGATGGGCATTGCTGTGTGGTTAGACGCGAACCTTGACACATTGTGGGACCGTGTGAGCCACAAGGACACGCGCCCTTTGCTACGCACGGCTGACCCCAAAGCCACTTTGGCCAGAATATTTGCTGAGCGCACGCCGATCTATGCCCAAGCGGGGTTGCGCATCCCGGTTTGCCCCAACGCCAGCATTGATCAAACGACCCAAACCGTGATCGACACGTTGTTGACCCGCCCCGATATTCTGGAGAGTTAGCCGATGAACGCGACTGTACATGTGGACCTGCCCGGCCGGGCATATGATATTGAGATCGGCCCCGGTGTTTTGGCTAAGGCCGGCACGCGTATCGCCGGCTTGAGCGGCCGTAAGCACATCTGCATTGTGACGGATGAGACGGTGGCGGGGCTGCATCTTTCGGCGTTGCAAACGGCCCTTGCGGAGGCAGGATTGACTTCTGACGCTTTGCCGTTGCCCCCCGGTGAGGCCACAAAATGCTGGGCGCAGCTGGAACGCACGGTGGAATGGCTGTTGTCCCAACGGGTCGAGCGTGGCGATGTCGTTGTGGCCTTCGGCGGCGGGGTGATCGGTGATTTGGCGGGCTTTGCGGCGGCGGTGCTGCGCCGGGGTGTACGCTTTGTGCAAATTCCAACCTCGCTGTTGGCGCAGGTGGATAGCTCTGTCGGGGGCAAGACCGGGATCAACTCGCCTGCGGGTAAAAACCTGATTGGGGCCTTTCATCAGCCCAGCCTTGTGCTGGCGGACACGGCCCTACTGGGCACGCTGACGCCACGCGATTATCTGGCTGGCTATGGCGAAGTCGTGAAATACGGGTTGCTGGGGGATGCTGCATTCTTTGACTGGCTAGAGGCCCAGGGCCCGGCCTTGGCGGCGGGCGATATGGCGGCGCGGGTCCGTGCTGTGACCCGATCCTGCCAGATGAAGGCCGATATCGTGCAGCGAGATGAGACAGAACAGGGCGACCGTGCACTGTTGAACCTTGGCCATACCTTTTGTCATGCGCTTGAGGCTGCAACAGGGTATTCTGATCGCCTGTTGCATGGCGAAGGCGTGGCGATTGGCTGTGCGCTGGCATTTGAACTGTCAGCGCGAATGGGCCTGTGCAGTCAGGAAGAGCCAAGCCGCGTGCGCGCGCATTTACGCGACATGGGGATGAAGGTGGATATTCGCGATATTCCCGGCGATTTGCCCGATGCGGTAGGCCTGCTGGATCTGATGGGGCAGGACAAGAAGGTCCTGGATGGCAAGTTGCGTTTTGTTCTGGCGCGGGGGATTGGGGATGCGTTTATCACCTCCGATGTGCCCCGTGCTGCGGTGCTGGGCGTGTTGGAAGACGCGCTGAAGTAACGTCGCCCGTGATAGGGCAATGAACGGCAGGATGCCCGTCGACGCTTCCGGCTTGGCAATTCGTATTGGGTCAGAGGTTGAAGATAACTGCAGGTACGCCGACCACTGCCTCGACAATAAAATAGATCCACTTCTTTTGGCTTTGCCCATCAAAGATGACTGAGGTCAGCCGACCAGCGGCGGCCCCGCACCAACAAAACCCAAGCATCATATAGGCCTCTGGCGTGCCAAGGATCAAGGCGCCCAGTCCCATGCCGACAAACAGACAACCAACCGAGGCGCGGATTTCAGAGATGCCCATGGTTGTCTTCCCCATGTGCAGATCAAGCGCGCCCAGCGTGTAGCGTGGCGCCAGCCAGCCAAAACAGCCAAAGCCAATGCTCAGCACGGCGAAGATGATATTGATGGTGTCCATAATGCCCGCTCTTTGATGTTAAGAGGCAATGTGGCCTGAAACGCGGCAAGATCAAGAGGATTTAAGGCCCCTGACCCTAACTCAATTGATCGATAAAGCAGGATGTGATTGACGCAACCTCTTCGGCGGTTGACTCGCGCCTAAAGAACGTCGCGAGGCCGGTTTCCGGGAACATCAGATAGGTCTGCGTCGAGTGGTCCACCAGATAATAATCCGGGTCATCATCCTGCGCGCGGTAGTAGGTCTGATAGGCTTGTGACGCCGCCTTGACCTGTTCGGGCGTGCCAGTGAGCCCGATCATATCATCATGGAAGTTGTCGGTGTAATCGCGCACGACCTCTACCGTATCGCGCTGCGGGTCGATGGAGATAAAGGCGGTGCCTATGTCGTGCCCGTCGTCGGCCAGCAAATCAGCGGCATAGGCATTGCGCGCGCTGTCGATCGGGCAGACATCGGGGCAGAAGGTGTAGCCGAAATAGACAAGCGTTGGTTTGGTGATGACGTCCGCGTCGGTGACAATTTCGCCGGTTTCGGAAACCAGCTCAAACGGGCCGCCGATGGTGCTGCCTGCAACCGTGGTGTTGCCGCAAGGATCGTGATGGGTATTTTGAGATTGCCAGACATAAAGCCCCAAAGCTGCTGCGGCGGCGAGGGTGGTTGTTCCAAAAATGACGGCTTTCATCACGCGCTCCTGCTGATCGGATTGGTGCGCACTTTAGGGCGATTGCCGCGGGCTGCAATGCAAAGATGCGTGACGGATTGCCGCTACTGCGCGGCTTTGTCACGTGCCGCGATCACGCCTTGGGCGAGCTCTTGCGTATAGGCGGCCAGTGCCGCGAGCTGCCGATCCGCCGCAACGGCATCCTGCGCCTCTATCGCGTTGGCGATCATCTGGTGCAGCCCGATAATTTTCTCGCGCGAACGGGCGCTGAATGTAATCATATTCATCAGGGGTTGCATCGCCTCAACCGCGCCCGCCAATTGATAGGACAGCACCGGATTGCCAGCGGCATCCACCAACGCCCTGTGAAAGGCCACGTCAGATGCGCAAAATGCCTCGTCCGTCAGGCCGGGCTGCGACTGGCGGTGGGCCTCTGCGCGCATGCTGGCAAGGTGATCGGCGCTGCGGCGTTCGGCGGAGAGAGGCGCGCAGGCGCGCTCCAGCGCATAGCGGGCCTCGCAGGCAGTGGCAAAGCTGACGGCATTCATGGACAGCAGAAGGGTTGAGGTCGTGATCTGCTGGCCATAGGCATCTTCGAATTTCAGCCGGTTGACAAAGGCCCCGCCGGTGGCGCCGCGCTGGGTGCGGATCAGCGATTGTGCTGCAAGCCGTTTGAGCGCCTCTCGCACCGTGGGGCGCGAGACGTCGAAATGTTCGGCCAGTTCTGCCTCCGACGGGAGCCGCTCATCAACGGGCAGAGCACCCGAAATGATGGCATCACGGATCGCTTTGGCGATTTGTGCCGAAAGATCGGCAGGGCTTGAGGGGTCAATTTTCATTTGTCAGACAATTAAACGTCTGACATATGATTGTGCAAGTCTTGGCTCGCGTATCACGCATCGTTTTGGAGGATGATCATGCCACATCTGATCCGGTCAGCCCTCTGGTTGTCGTTCTTCGGGGCGATCCTTGTGGCGTGGTGGATCATGTATGTCATGGCGATGGACATGGACCTTGATCTGCTGGGCCGTCCGGGGCCGATGGGCCAGGCGATGGCCGCAATGGACCCGCGTATGCCGATGGATATGCCGATGGCGCGGTTTGGCCCGCTGTTTGCGATGTGGGCGATCATGATGGCGGCAATGATGCTGCCGACCATGGTGCCAACGCTGACAACTTACGAACGGTTGATGGTTAGTGCTGATGGCACACGGGCGGGATGGCTGGGCGTGTTGTTGGGGTACTTCATCGTTTGGGTGGCTTTTGCGGCGCTGATCACGGCTGTGCAACTGGCACTGCTGTTTGGCGGTGTCATTGATATGCTGGGAGTTGCGCCAGTGTGGCTTTCGGCCCTGCTGCTTGTCGTGGTTGGGGCGTTTCAGTTCACCCGCGCCAAAGAGGTGTGCCATGGTGTTTGCCACGCGCCGATGCATTATTTTCTGGCGCAGTGGAAAACCGGTTTTGGTGGCGGTTTGCGCATGGGCCTTGGTTTGGGCGTCTATTGTGTGGTCTGTTGCTGGGGCTTCATGGCACTGGGGTTTGTCGGCGGCGTAATGAGCCTGGCCTGGATGGGTCTGGCCACGCTGCTGATGGTCTTTGAAAAACTGCCCGATATTGGGCAGCGCATCATCAAACCAACCGGGGTTGTGCTGATCGGCGCAGGCATCGGTTTGGCATTCTATATATAAAAGGGGACGAGATATGGCTGAAAAAGAACGCGCACCCGCAGATCGGCTGCCGATCTCGCAACGCATTGACCAGCGGATGGACAGCAACCCGCTGCGCCGCAAGATGAAACCGACCGATTGGGCGATCAAGGGCGAGCTGTTTCTCAACTGTTCTTGCACGGTGTTCTGCCCCTGTGTCGTCAGCCTTGGCGCGCATCCCCCTACCGAAGGGCATTGCCATGCCTGGATGGCCATCGCCATTGATGAGGGTCATTTTGAAGGCGAGGACCTGTCCGGCCTGAACGTCGGCCTGTTGGTCGATATTCCGGGGCGCATGGCCGAGGGCAACTGGAAGGTGGCCGCCTATGTCGATGATCGGTCAACCCAGAAAGCCTATAACGGTATCCTGAAGATATTCAGCGGTGCTGCCGGTGGCACCACTGGCCTGTTCACCATGCTGGTGTCCGAAATCATCGGGGCCGAGCGCGAAAAGGTCGAGATTGTCCGCGAAGGCAGTAAGCGTGGCATCTATATTGGTCGCAAGATACAAGGTGAGATTGAATTGATGAAAGGGGCTAGCCCAGATCACCCCGTGATGATCTCGAACTCCAAATATTGGATGGGCCCCGACATTGTTGCGGCGGCCGGTGTGAAATCGAAGGTGCGTGACTATGGCCGCGTATGGGACTTTGGTGGCAAATCTGCAGAGGTCTGCGCGATTGACTGGAAGGGCCCCAAGCCATGATCAGCCCAGCGTACTGCCAGACCATGGCGCGCTACAATGCGTGGCAAAATGAAGGGCTGCGCAGGATGGTGAGTGAGATATCACTCGACGACCTGAGCAAGGATCGCGGCGCGTTCTTTGGATCGATCTTCGCGACGCTGAACCATTTGATTTGGGGGGATACGCTGTGGATCAGCCGGTTCGATGGCGGGGCAGGCCCTGCGGTTCCGGCCGCAGAGCATCGCGAGATTACGCCAACGCCTGCTGTTTGGGCAGCGGAGAGGTCTCAGCTAGATGCGCGGATCACGCTCTGGGCTGCAAGCGTCAGTGCCGCCGATCTGGAGGGCGATCTGACATGGTTTTCCGATGCCGCACAACGCGAGATCACGAAACCAAAGGCGCTTTGCGTCATGCAATTGTTCAATCACCAGACACACCATCGCGGCCAAATCCACACGATGCTGACGTCATTGGGTCTCAAGCCCAACGACACCGATTTGCCATTCATGCCGGAGGGCGGCTGACATGCCGTTACTGATCGCAATTGCTTTGGCTGTTGCCTTTTTTGTCTGGCGTGCGTGGGGCCGGGAACGGGCCAGCAATGAAGTCAGCTGGCGGATGGGACCGCTTGATGCGCCGAAAGCCCTGCAAGTGGGAGATGGTGCCCGGAGGGACATCAAACTTGCGGGAGTATAAGTGTCAGACCTGCAAGGTGACGGCCTACAGCGGTGGCGGCAAACCACCACAAGAATGCAAACGCGGATTGGGAGGTTCGCTCTGATGGCTGTCATCGCCCCCTCGCGCCGGATCCGGAGGACCCCATTTACACCCGGCGTCGAGGCGGCAGGGGTGAAAGGCTATACCGTCTATAACCATATGCTGCTGCCCACCGTATTTCGCAGCGTGGAAGAGGATTACCACCACCTTAAATCTGCGGTGCAGGTCTGGGATGTTGCGGTCGAACGTCAGGTAGAACTGCGCGGCCCCGATGCGGCACGCTTGATGCAGATGCTGACGCCCCGCGATCTGCGTGGGATGATGCCGGGGCAGTGTTTCTACGTGCCGATTGTCGATGAAACGGGTGGTATGCTGAATGATCCTGTTGCGTTGAAACTGGCCGAGGATCGGTGGTGGATTTCGATTGCCGACAGTGATTTGCTGTTCTGGGTCAAAGGGTTGGCCTATGGCTATCGGCTAGATGTGCTGGTGGATGAGCCTGATATCTCGCCGTTGGCTGTGCAGGGGCCCTTGGCAGACGACCTGATGGCACGGGTGTTTGGGGATGCGGTCCGGGCGATCAAGTTTTTCCGCTTTGGCTGGTTTGATTTTGACGGTGTCAGCATGGCTGTGGCCCGATCAGGCTATTCCAAGCAGGGTGGTTTTGAAATTTACGTGGATGGCACTAAGAACGGCATGCCGCTTTGGAATGCCTTGATGGAGGCGGGCAGGGATCTGGATGTCTATGCCGGTTGTCCCAATCTGATCGAGCGGATCGAAGCGGGGCTTTTGTCCTATGGCAATGACATGACCCGCGAAAACACGCCGCATGAATGCGGGTTGGGCCGGTTTTGTTCGACACAGACGGCAATTGGCTGTGTGGGCCGCGATGCGCTGTTACGTGTCGCCAAGGAAGGGCCGACCCAGCAAATCCGGGCGCTTGCGATAGATGGGGATATCCCGCCATGTGATGCCGCCTGGCCGCTGATGGCCAAGGGCAAACGGGTGGGGCAGGTCACATCTGCGGCGAAATCACCTGACTATGAAACCAATGTGGCCATCGGCATGGTCCGCATGACCCATTGGGATGAAGGCACAGCCCTGCAGGTGGAAACACCGGCAGGGGCCCGTGATGTGGCGGTGAAAGAAGACTTCTGGCTATAGCGCGTGATGCGCCGTCGGAGCCTCCGGCGGAAGTTTGATTGGACATAGAAAAGAGATGGGCGCAGCGCCCAGATAGAGAGGAATGAAGATGTTTAACGCTTTGGTGGTCCAGAAGAACGACGAGGGCAAGACCAGCGCTGCCGTGCAGGAGATCAGCCTGGATCAACTGCCCCAGGGGGATGTGACGGTTGCTGTCGAATATTCGACGGTGAACTACAAGGACGGTTTGTGCATTGGCCCCGGTGGCGGTTTGGTGCGCAACTATCCCCATGTTCCCGGCATCGATTTTGCGGGCACGGTCGCGGCATCCGATGACGCGCGCCACAGACCGGGCGACAAGGTTGTTCTGACCGGTTGGCGTGTGGGTGAGGCCCATTGGGGTGGTTATGCCCAAAAGGCGCGGGTCAAGGCCGATTGGTTGGTCCCATTGCCCCGGGGCCTTGATACAAGGCAGGCGATGGCTGTTGGCACAGCTGGTTTCACCGCAATGCTGGCGGTGATGGCGCTGGAAGATCACGGTATCAAGGACGGCCCGGTGCTGGTGACAGGGGCCGCGGGCGGCGTTGGCTCGGTGGCGACCGCCATTCTGGCCAATCTGGGTCATGAGGTTGCGGCAGTGACCGGACGCCCCGAAACGGCAGACTATCTGACATCACTTGGTGCGACGCAGATTGTCCCGCGTGAAGATATCAATGAAACCACAAAGCGCCCGCTTGAGGCCGAAACATGGGGTGGTTGTGTTGATGCAGTGGGGGGAGAGATGCTCGCCCGTGTGCTGGGGCAGATGAGGTACGGAGCCTCCGTTTCGGCGGTGGGCCTGGCCGGTGGTGCAGGCTTGCCTGCAACAGTCATCCCGTTCCTGCTGCGCGGTGTGAACCTGCTGGGGATCGATAGCGTGATGCAGCCTTATGACAACCGGGTTCGGGCCTGGGAACGGATCGCGAAGGACCTGCCGATGGACAAGCTTGAGGCGATGATCCAGCCAGCGACACTGTCTGATCTGCCTGATCTTGGGCGTGGTATCCTGAAGGGCCAGGTGAAGGGCCGTGTTGTGGTTGACGTAAACAGCTAACCACAGCGCAGGCGGTAGAAAATGGAAAGGGGCGTCCGATCCGGGCGCCCCTTCTTTTTGTGTTTATGGCAATCTATTCGGCTGGTTGCGCCTGACCAGCATCAACTGCAACACCCGCCTTGTCGCGGCGATGATCATTCCACATCGCCTTGGCCAGTGACAGCATCATGCCAACCATGATGATACAAAACGGCAAGGCGCCGATGATCATCGCGTTCCGCAAGGCTGACAGCCCGCCACCGCCAGCCACAAGCAAGGTTCCGATCAGCAGCATCATGATCACACCCCAGATAATGCGGTGAAACACGCCGGTTTCCTCGGCGCCGCCGGACATGATGGTGTTCATCACCAGAATGCCAGAGTCAGCAGATGTCACAAGGAACGTCATGATCAAGATCACGCACATCACAACCAGAATGCCATAAAGCGCATCCGGCAGCATTGCCTCCATGGTGACAAACAGCTTGGCAGAATTTGATGCTGCAATGATTGCCCCATCAGCAACGCCTGACAGCTCCAGATCAATCGCGGTGCCACCAAGGATGGTCATCCATGCCCAGCACACCAGACTGGGTGCGATCACAGCGCCCAATACGAATTCACGCACCGTACGCCCGCGCGAGATGCGCGCAAGGAACAGACCCACAAATGGCGAGAACGCAATCCACCAAGCCCAGTAGAACGTGGTCCAGCCTGCCTGCCATGAGAACAGACGCCCCTCGGTGCCTGCGGCGTAGATAGCGGTGAGTGTCTCCTCTCCCAGCCCTTGTGCCGCTGCAGGTGCGCCTTCGCTGAAGCTCGCAAATGAGCCCCAAGGGTTGCCGCTTGCAGATGCATAAAGCGCCGAAAGATCTTCGGCAGAGAGAGCCGACGCCGCTTCTGGCAACGCAGCCGTGAAGCTTGCCATGTCCTGCGGCGAATGGGCGCCAAAGCTAAGCGACAGGAAGTTGAACACGTAGTCTGCAAACGCCGTGGCATAGGTGGTCATGGCAAACAGGAAGCTGCCGAAGATCACGAATGTCAGCAGCAAGATCACCGACAACACAAGGTTGAGGTTCGACAGGTATTTCACCCCACGACCCACGCCTGAAACAGCCGAGACAATCGACAGGCCCATGATGATTGCCAATCCAACCAAAAGCCCAACGGTTGATGGGGCAGGGGCATCACCTGTTGTGTCCTGCAACCATGCCATGCCGGTGACCTGATAGACACCATCCACAAACTGAGCGACGCCGAAACCAATGGTTACCGAGACACCAAGGATTGTCGCGACAACGCCCAAGACGTCGATTAAGTGGCCCAGTGGGCTGTTGGCCCATTTGCCGATTAGTGGCGTTAATGCGGTACGGATCGTCAATGGCATACCGCGTGTATAAGCGTAATAGGCCAGCGAAAGACCCGTCACCACATAGATGGCCCAAGCATGGAACCCGTAATGCGCAAAGGTGTAGCGATATGCACCGGTCAGGGCCTCTTCGGTATTGGGCGTTACAGACCCGTCAACGGTCAGCGGGTTTGATCCCCAAAGCCCGACTGGCTCTGCCGTGGCAAAGGTCATCAGACCGACACCCAGACCGGCACCAAACATCATTGCAAACCACGAGAAGTTTGAAAATTCCGGCGTATCCCCCGGCTGTCCCAGCAGGCGCTTGCCGGTGGCCGGTATCAATGCGATGGCAAACAAAAAGACCGCAAAGCAGCCCACGGCAATGACATAAAAGCCGTTAAAGCCATTCAGCAGGCTGGCATTCCAACTGGACAGTGCTGTTCCTGCGCCCAATGGCCAGATCAGCGCCCAAAGCACCAGAACAACCATTGATATCTTTGAGATCAGCGCGATCGGAAGGGAGTACCCTTCGTAGAACCCGCTGTCTTGTGTATTAATGTCCACATCTGTGAACGGTGGTTTGACGGCCATTATCTTCCCTCCTGTTGTGGGCGCAGTTTTTTACACGCCCATCAATTTGATCAGGCGTGGCGCGCCTGATTGCTGATGAGCTTATCACATTACATGCTCCAGTGACGCCTAAACCAACGTTTCATGTGTGGAATGCGTCATTTCAGGCTGATTTAGCAGGAGTTTCCCATGGTTTTTTGCCGCCTTGGTCTCTTGGTCCCGGCAACCATCCGGTGGCTCTCGCGTTGGGGTATCGCGACCGCCGTTGGCGCGATTTTGCCGGGTATGTATAAAATCGAAAGCCTCGGTGCTTGCACATTGTGGTCTTTCTCGTATCCATGGCGTTATGACTTTAGATATAGACTGGGTGCGTGCCCAATTCCCCGCCTTTGAACAGCCTGCCCTGCAGGGTCAGGCCTTTTTCGAAAACGCTGGTGGGTCCTACACCTGCCGCCATGTGATAGATCGGTTGCATCGCTTCTATACGCAGCGAAAGGTGCAGCCCTATGCGCCTTATGACGCCTCGCGCCTGGCTGGCGAGGAAATGGATGAGGCACGTACGCGTCTGGCGGCTATGCTGGGCGTGAAAACCCATGAATTGTCCTTTGGTCCCTCAACAACGCAGAACGTCTATGTTTTGGCGCAGGCCGTTCGGAAATGGATCAAACCCGGGCAGAGCATTGTTGTGACCAATCAGGACCACGAGGCGAACAGTGGCCCCTGGCGCCGATTGGCGGAGGAAGGCGTCTCTGTTCTTGAGTGGCAGATTGACCCTGAGACAGGCGAGTTGCAGCTGGATGATCTGGCAAAACTGCTGGAACAGGATGTGGCGCTGGTCTGCTTCCCGCATTGTTCCAACGTGGTGGGTGCCATTAATGATGTGGCCGCCATCGCGCAACTTGCGAGATCCGCCGGTGCGCGCAGCTGTGTCGATGGCGTCAGCTATGCGCCGCATGGGCTTCCTGATGTTGGCGCACTTGGGTGTGACGTGTATTTGTTCAGTGCCTACAAGACATTTGGCCCGCATCAGGGCATCATGGCGATCCGAGAGCCTTGGGGGATGGAGCTGCCCAATCAGGGGCATCACTTCAACGGTGACAACCTTTACCAACGGTTTACACCGGCCGGGCCTGATCATGCCCAGGTTGCCGCAAGCGCAGGGATGGCAGACTACTTTGAAGCGATGTCGGCTCATCACGGCGGGGGAGTGGGCGCTGCTGCGGCGCGCCGGTCACATGATCTGATGCGCGACTACGAGGTCGCCCTTTTGCAACCGCTACTGGACTATGTATCTGCAAAGAATTCAGTGCGGCTTGTCGGCCCTGCAGAGGCCTCGCGTCGTGCGCCCACAGTGTCCATGGTGCTGGAAGCAGGTGCCGAGGACGCGGCGGCAGCTTTGGCGCCGTTCGGCGTTATGGCAGGTGGTGGTGATTTTTATGCTCAGCGTCCCCTGTCTGCGATGGGTATCGATACGGACAAGGGCGTCTTGCGCATCAGTTTTGTGCATTACACGACGAAGGCCGAGGTTGACGCTGCGATGGGGGCGCTAGATCAGATCTTGTAGGCGGGTCTAAAAGACCCGTGCGGAGATCTGATGAGCAAGCCACCAATTCTGATGTGGTTCCGGCGCGACCTGCGACTTGGCGACCATGAGGCACTGACCGCGGCCAGCAGCAGCGGGCAGCCGGTTATTCCGGTCTTCATTCATGATCCATTGGTTGCAGCTTTGGGGGCCGCACCCAAAATGCGACTGGGCCTGTCTATCGCAGACCTGTCCAAATCCCTTGCAGCAAAAGGGAGCCGCCTGATCCTGCGCCGCGGCGATGCTTTGGCAGAGCTACGCAAGCTGATCGCGGAAACGGGCGCCGGGGCCGTCTATTGGTCACGTCAATATGATCCCGACAGTGTGGCCCGCGACAAGGCGGTGAAATCCGCACTGAAAGAGGATGGGATTGCAGCAGAAAGTTTCAAAGGCCACCTGCTATTTGAACCCTGGACGGTCCAAGCCAAGACGGGGGGTTACTACAAGGTCTACACACCGATGTGGAAGGCCGTATGTGGCACAGAGGTTCCCAGTGGTTTACCTGCGCCGGGGACCATCCCAGCGCCTGACACATGGCCAAGATCCGAAGACCTTGATGACTGGCAGATGGGGGCCGCAATGCAGCGCGGCGCTGACATTTTGACCAGCCACTGCAGGGTTGGCGAGCTGTCTGCGTCAGGCAGGCTTGGCGCTTTCATCGCCAACAACCTCCGCACCTACATCAAGAACCGTGACATACCCGGCGTCCAAGGCGCCTCTGGCCTGTCCGAAAACCTGACTTACGGAGAAATCACCCCGCGCATATGCTGGCATGCGGGGTGGCAGGCGTGGCGTGATGGCAAGTCAGATGCGGAAGTATTCCTCAAGGAGTTGGTCTGGCGCGAGTTCGCCTATCATCTGGCCTATCACACACCGCGCATTACTTGGCAGAACTGGAAAGAGGATTGGGATTCCTTCCCCTGGAATACCGATGAGTGTCTGGCCGAGGTGCAGGCATGGAAGCGAGGGCGCACGGGGCTACGTTTCGTCGATGCTGCTATGCGCGAGATGTATGTCACTGGTACCATGCATAACCGCGGGCGCATGATTGTCGCCTCTTACCTGACAAAACATCTGCTATGTCACTGGAAGATCGGGATGAACTGGTTTGCTGACTGCCTGATCGACTGGGACCCGGCCAGCAATGCAATGGGCTGGCAGTGGTCGGCGGGGTCGGGGCCGGATGCCTCACCCTATTTCCGGGTGTTCAACCCGGTCACTCAGCTTGATAAATTTGACAAAGACCGCACATATGTGAACCGCTGGATCGCCGAGGGCAGGGATACCCCCAGCGCGACATCCTTGTCGTTTTATGATATGATCCCGCGCAGCTGGGACATGGGGCCGGGCGACCGCTACCCTGATCCTGTTGTCCCGGCAGATGTTGGACGCCAGCGTGCCCTTGACGCGTATCAAAACCGTGGCTTCTAGGTTCTGTAGCAGTACCTTGGGGAATTTTTGAACCTTTTCCGTGACTTCAACGTATCAAGGAATAGCTTCACATTTTAACAATGTGACCTCGGACGGGCGCATAAAAGAAACGACAGGAAGACGCATGATCTTAACCAGTACACAGGGCCAGACCGGTCTGCCACGCTACTTTGCACGGGTGTTTGATCAGATTAAGAACCTTAGCAAGGGCCGCGTCGATATCATCTTGGCCGATGGTCGCCATTTTCGGGCAGAGGGGCCAGAGCCGGGCCATGTGGCCGAGGTGCATATTCACAACGATGATGTCTTTGCCCGGACTGTGCGCGAAGGGGACATGGGCTTTTCAGAGGCTTACCTCGACGGTTGGTGGACAACCCCTGACCTGATGGCGGTGATGGATTTCATGCATGATGATGCCGACCACATCTATGATGGGTTTCCCGCCCAAAAACTGATCCGCGTTTACGAGCGCGTCCGTTTTTGGATGCAGCGCAACTCCAAGACGCAAGCGCGCAAGAACATCAGCTATCACTATGATTTGGGGAATGAATTCTACGGCCTCTGGCTGGATGACACGATGACCTATTCATCGGCGATCTTTGAAACAGGCCAGGAAAGCACCGAAGCTGCCCAGACTGCAAAATACGCCAGCATGGTCGATCAGATGGGGGCCAAAGCGGGCGACCATGTGCTTGAAATCGGCTGCGGTTGGGGTGGTTTCGCAGAATATGCCGCCAAGGAACGCGGGATCAAGGTCACCGGCCTGACTATCAGCAAACAACAGTATGAGTACGCCGTGGCCCGCATGGCGAAGGCCGGTCTTTCGCATATGGTCGAGATTAAGATGCAAGACTACCGCGACGAAAAAGACACCTATGACGGGATTACCAGCATCGAGATGTTTGAAGCCGTGGGAGAACAGTACTGGCCCAAATACTTTGAAACCGTGCGTGAGCGGCTCAAACCGGGCAAACACGCAACACTCCAAATCATTACTGTGAAGGACGAACGTTGGGACAGTTACCGCAACGGGGTGGACTTTATCCAGAAATACATCTTTCCCGGCGGCATGCTGCCCAGCCCGAAGGTACTGCGGCAAGAGGTTGAAAAGGCTGGGTTAAATGTATATGGATCAATCGAGTTTGGGAAAAGTTATGCGCTGACATTGCGCCGCTGGCACGAAACGTTCAACGAAAAATGGGATCAGGTGGCCGCCCTTGGGTTTGACGCGCGCTTCAAGCGGATGTGGGATTTTTACCTGACCTCTTGTGCCGCGACATTTGATAGCCGAAACTGTGATGTAACGCAGATCACCGTGACGCGCCCTGCATAGATCAGATCGCACACGCCAAAATGAGGACGCAGCAACATGCCTACAGCCGGACGTCTTGCCGGAGCCGTGATTTATGGCCTTTTCGGGTGGTATTTGGCAGGGCTGACAATCCCGTTCTTTCCTGAATCGAATGCGCCCGACTATTGGGTACCCGCCAGCGCGGGGATCAGTTTGATTATCGGGTGGCGTGTGTGTGGATCGCGTGCGGGTCAAGGTTACAATCAGGCGGTTGCGACAGGGATTACCGCTGCGGGGTCAATGGCCTTTTGCCTGATCTTCGTTTTGGCCTTCAATCAAATGATCTCGAACGCGATGCGCTTGTTTTACAATGGCCCTGTTGAAGCCGTGATGGATATCGCCACCCAGATGATCGACTTTGGCGTGTACTTCTATGACTGGGGGTTGATTGCGACGCTGTTTGTCGGTGGGATTGTCTGCGCCTTTGTCACAGAGTTTTTCGGCCAGCGTTTCCCCTGATCTTATGGATATCTTTGTTTACGGCACGTTGCGGTCGCACGCCCTGATGGCCGCAGTGGCCGGGCAGGGGCCGATGCTGCCAGTTGCGGCACACCTACCCGATTTTGCCGTCTATCCCTTGTCCGGCAATGTGGTGCCTTTCATCCGGCGAAAAACGGGTGCAGTGGCGCCAGGCCTCATTTGGGAAAACCTGACGGCAACACAGGTTGCCCGTCTGGACGCTTATGAGGGCGCGTTCGGCTACGTATTGGAAGACGTGTCCGTCAACACGTCTGACGGCACGCGCAACGCGCGATGTTACATGCCACCCGCGGGGTTGGATGCGGATGAGGGGGATTGGTCGCTAGACGCTTGGGAGGCCGACCATCTTGCCCCCGCTCTCTTTGCCGCGCAGGAAGTGTTTTCCCTTAAGCCGCTGCCTGATCACACCACCTTGCGGCGCATGTGGCCGATGATCGAAGCGCGCGCCTGGTCGAAACACCGGGCCGCCGGCGCCCCGGCCACACGGCGATATGCGCCCTCACAGGGTGATTTTGAGGTGGCGGCCTCCGATCCGCCTGTCGGTCGTTTTTTCAGTTTCCAAAGCGTGGATGTGCGCCACCGCAAGTTCTCGGGTACGCAGACCGATCTGCTGCGTCGCGAAGGGTTCTTTGGCATCGATGCTGCCATTGTTCTGCCCTATGATCCGCACCACGACCGTGTTTTGCTGGTCGAACAGGCCCGCATGGGGCCTGCGTTGCGGCACGATCCCAACCCTTGGATGCTTGAACCCGTTGCCGGGATCGTCGATGCACGTGAGACGCCGGAAGACGCCGCAAGGCGTGAGGGGCGTGAAGAAGCGGGGCTGACGTTCAGGGCGTTGGAGCCTGCAGGGCAGTTCTATGTCTCGCCGGGTGCATCAACAGATTACTTCTATAACTATGTTGGCCTGTGTGATCTGCCGCAGACGGCCCCCTACCTGGGTGGTCTGCCTGACGAGGCGGAAGATTTGCGCCTGCATCCGATGCCCCTGGATGTGGCGATGGCGCTGGCTGACAGTGGTGAAATCGCAACCGGACCGGCGCTTTTCCTGCTCTATTGGATATTGCGACACCGTACGCGGCTTGCGGCCCTGTGATCATTGCTGACGGCTTGATGTTGGAAGGGTGCAGTCCTACACAGTGAAGGTTGAATATAGGGGCCATGCCATGCACATCAAAGAGAACCTTGCAGATGCCGTTGGAAACACACCGCTGATCAAGTTACGTGCCGCATCAGAGGCAACGGGTTGTACTATCCTGGGCAAGGCTGAATTCCTTAATCCCGGCCAATCGGTCAAGGACCGCGCTGCGTTGTTCATGATCAAAGATGCGATCGCGCGTGGCGATCTGAAACCGGGTGGCACGATAGTCGAAGGCACCGCGGGCAACACGGGCATCGGTTTGGCGCTTGTTGGGGCCTCCATGGGGTTCAAAACGGTGATTGTGATCCCCGAAACCCAATCCGAAGAGAAAAAAGAGATGATCCGCGTCGCTGGCGCCCATCTGGTGCAAGTGCCTGCGGTGCCCTATGCCAACCCCAACAACTATGTGAAATACTCTGGCCGTCTGGCCGCTGCACTGAATGAGACAGAGCCGCACGGAGCGATCTGGGCCAATCAGTTTGATAACACAGCTAACCGGCAGGCCCACATTGAGACAACCGGCCCCGAGATTTGGGAACAAACCGATGGCAAGGTGGATGGCTTTACCTGTGCTTGTGGGTCGGGCGGGACGCTGGCGGGGGTCGGACAGGTCTTGCAGCCCAAGGGTGTGAAGGTCGGCATTTCCGACCCGGATGGTTCCGGTCTCTATAAGCTGTACACCGATCAGGTGCCGCCTGCGGGTAACTCGATCACCGAAGGGATCGGGCAGGGGCGTATCACCGCGAACCTCGAAGGTTTCACACCTGATTTTGCGTATAAGATACCCGATGCCGAGGCGTTGCCGATCATCTTTGATCTGTTGCAGCACGAGGGCCTGTGCATGGGTGGGTCGACGGGCATCAATATTGCCGGTGCAATCCGGTTGGCCCGCGACATGGGGCCGGGCCACACCATCGTGACGATATTATGTGATTATGGCACCCGCTATCAGTCAAAGATTTTCAACCCGGATTTCCTGCGCGAGAAGGGCCTGCCTGTGCCTGCCTGGCTTGAGGCTGACATCGACGTGCCCACAGTGTTTGAGGACGTATGATCCGACGCATCAACGCCTGCCTGCTCATCGCTGTTGTTGCGATGTTGTTGCCCTTTGGCGTCTTGGCACAAGGGGTTGACGGTTCAGATGATGTCGTCGCCGAACAGAACGAATGGGAAAGACTTGCCCGTCGGGCAGAGGGTTTGGCTGGTTCCGACGACCCGTCATTGTTCACAATCCAACGGCTGCGCGCAGAACTCGCTGCCTGGCGTGACCGGTTTCTGGCAGACATGTCCGTCAATGCCGGTCGCATTCAAACGGTGCGGGCGCAGATTGCGGCTTTGGGTGACGTGCCGGAAAGTGGTGAAGAACCTCAGACCGTTGCCGCGCGCCGTGCTGCACTTCAAACACAGCTTGCCGATCTGACCGCGCCGCGCCTGCTTGCCCAGGAATCCTATGCCCGGGCCGATGGGATCATCGCAGAGTTTGACGCCTTGGTTCTGCGTGCGCAGACCGCCCAGCTTGGCCAACGTGGACCATCGCCGTTGAGCCCGACGCATCTTGTGGCAGCTGTAGCCTCCCTGTGGCAGGTCGTTGGGTTCATTGGTGCCGAAACAAGGGCCGAGATCGGCGTTCGGTTCGGATCTGGTGCGTTGCTTTCGGCGTTGCCACGCGCGTTGGCTTTGTTTGTTTTGGGTGTTGCTTTGATTTGGGGAGGGCGCCGCTACGTGACCGGCTTGCGCGCCAACCTGGCAGAGCGCGGGGGGCGTTGGCTGACTTTGCGTCTTTTTGTGCTGTCCCTGGTGCAGATTTTGGTCCCCATCGTGGGGCTGATCCTGATGACTTCG
Organism: uncultured Alphaproteobacteria bacterium; assembly: GCA_929200255.1. Taxonomy (GTDB): domain Bacteria; phylum Pseudomonadota; class Alphaproteobacteria; order Rhodobacterales; family Rhodobacteraceae; genus Yoonia. The sequence continues at coordinate 123,456 of CAKMYZ010000007.1, forward strand.
GGTTTGCAGCGGCTGGATATCTTCGGGTTGCGCGGAACCCTTGTTATAGAGGCCATTCCGGTTGCTGGCCTGTCTGTGATCTTTGGCTGGTGGCTGGCACGATACCTTTTCCCGATTGGCGCGGCCAACGGGTATCTGGGCTATGGTGCCACGGTCCGGGCGTCGGGCCGCCGCTATGCGGTTGCACTTGCGTGGGTCATGGCCGGCATTGCATTGCTTGAGGTTGTTTTGACGACAATGGATGTTGCAGAGGCCACCATTGCAGCGATCAGGTGGCCCTTTCTGCTGGTGCTTGGCATTTTGCTTTGGCGGTTGGGACGTGCCGTTAAGACAAAGCCGGAGGAAACTGACGGCAAGACGGTCTCTGCTGGCCGGATGCGCCACTTCATTGGACGCATTTGCACGATTGTTGCAATTGTTGGGCCGGCGCTGGCGGCACTGGGATATTCAGTTGCAGGTCAGACGTTGATGCTGGCTTTCGTCCTGTCGCTGACGCTGGTTGGGCTTATTTTGCTGCTACAGCATATCATCCATGATCTGAGCCAGTCCGAGGATTCAGAAAAGGCCCAGGGGCTGCATGCATTGCTTCCTGTCTTTGCCAGCTTTGTCATTTATTTGTTGAGCCTGCCGGTTTTTGCGTTGATCTGGGGCGCCCGCCCTGATGACCTGCGCGAGGTCTGGGCGCAATTCCGAGAAGGTTTTTCGATTGGTAATACGCAGATATCGCCGACGGATTTTCTGACTTTCGCCCTCGTATTTGCCTTGGGTTATCTTCTGACACGCTTCATTCAGGGTACGTTGCGTAAATCGGTGCTACCGCGCACCCGGCTTGACCTGGGGGGGCAAAATGCCATTGTCGCGGGTTTTGGCTATGTTGGTATCATTTTGGCGGCCATTGTCGCCATCACCAGCGCAGGCATTGACCTGTCCAATCTGGCGATTGTCGCGGGCGCGCTCTCGGTTGGTATTGGTTTTGGGTTGCAGAATATCGTCTCGAATTTCGTGTCCGGGATTATCCTGCTGATCGAACGCCCGGTGAGCGAGGGTGACTGGATCGAAGTCGGTGGCCAGATGGGCTACGTCAGGTCCATCTCAGTGCGATCCACCCGGATCGAAACATTTGACCGCACCGATGTGATTATTCCCAACGCTGATTTGGTCAGCGGTCAGGTCACGAACTGGACCCGTGGCAACCTTGTGGGCCGTGTCATTGTGCCGGTTGGTGTGGCTTATGGCAGTGATGTTGAAAAAGTCACCGAAATCCTGCGTGGCATTGCCGAAGCACATCCGCTGGTGGTCATGACGCCGCCGCCCTCGGTCCTGTTTCGTGGGTTCGGTGCGGATTCACTTGATTTTGAAATCCGTGCGATCCTGCGGGATGTGAATTATGTTCTGGTCAGCCATTCGGAAATGAATGTTGAGATTGCCAAACAATTTGCCGAAGCTGGTATCGAGATTCCATTTGCCCAGCGTGACATCTGGTTACGCAATCCCGAAGTTCTCAAGGAGCACCCTGAATGAGTGTACTTATGTTCCGCGATGATGCCTATCTGCGCGAGGCCCCGGCAACAGTGACAGCGATCACCTCGGAAGGGGGGATCGTGTTGGATCAGACGATTTTCTATCCCACATCAGGCGGCCAGCCCGGCGATAGCGGCTGGTTGCGATGGGGTACCAATGAGGTTGAAATTGCGACAGCGCAGAAGGGCGAGGGCGATGATGTGGTGCTGCTCTGTGCAGAGCCTGCGGGCATGCCGGCTGTTGGTGACGAAGTCATGCAATTGATCAACTGGGACCGCCGCTACCGGCACATGCGCGTACATACAGCGTTGCATCTGTTGTCAGTCGTGATTCCGCTGCCTGTGTCTGGGGGCGCCATCGGTGCCGAGAAGGGGCGTTTGGATTTCGACATGCCCGACGCGCCCGAGGATAAAGCCGCCCTCGAAGATGACCTGAACCGTCTGATTGCCTGCAACATGAGTGTAACCGAAGAATGGATTACCGATGCCGAACTGGACGCGCGTCCAGATTTGGTGAAGACTATGTCCGTGCAGCCTCCGCGCGGCAGCGGGCAAATCCGCCTGATCCGTATTGGTGTTGGCGATGAGACGGCTGATCTGCAACCATGTGGTGGGACCCATGTGGCAAACACCGAAGAGATTGGCCGTGTTCGTCTTGGGAAGGTTGAAAAGAAAGGCCGTCAGAACCGGCGTGTCTATCTGCATTTGGAGTAGAGCTTTGCGATCACTTGCGATGTCATTATTGCTGCTTTGGGGGCTGGCTGCGCCAGCCACGGCGCAGTCATACCAAGGATGCAACGCGGCAGAGACGCGGATCATCGATCAGTCGCTGCGATCCGCGAAAGACCTGACGCTCAAGGCCGCAGCAGCCGTCGGCGACACCCCTGACTATCACCGATGGTTTGGGACGTATTCACAAGCAAACGCGGAAGAGGTGCGGGCGAACCTGAAAGCGATCGTGACCGCGATCAGGGGCGGCGGTGTGACAGCCCACTGTGAAGAGATTGCCGAGGATGGATGTTCAGCGGGGGAATATGCATGGGTCTATGCGGATGAACCCTATCTGATGCACCTTTGCCCGGCGTTTTTCGACCTACCGGTGCTAGAGCGGCTGCAACCCGGTTCCCGTCGTAGCGAGAACGGCACGCGTGAAGGCACCCTTGTGCATGAGATCTCACATTTCCTGCGTGTCGCCCGGACCGACGATCATTGCTACTCGCGCTCTGTCTGCCAGCAAATGGCGCGCGAAGACGCTGTGCGCACCATCGATAACGCGGATAGCTACCAGTATTTTACCGAAGATGTGACTTATTTTGCCCGCCAACCATTGACGAACAAACCACCGCCAGCGCCGCGCGCTGATCGTTAGTCCGGCTTGATGTCTTGGCCGAACAGATCACGGTCAAGTGGTTGATCCAGCGTCTTTTCAGTTTCCGGCAGCCCCTCTCGGGATAGCAGGACAGCAAATGGGCGCAGCTGAGGCACATAGCTGCATACGACCAACATCATCACCATGATGGGGACGGACAGGAACATACCCGGCACGCCCCAGACGGCACCCCAGAAGGCCAGAAACAGGATGATTCCAAAAGACGACAGGCGCAGGGCGCGGCCCATCAGCATCGGATCAATAATGCTGCCGTTGATGAACTGTATGATCCCCGAAATGACAAAGATCAGACCTGTGGTTGTCGGATCACCTATCTGGACATGGGCGATCAGGGCAATCAGTGCTGTGGCAACAATTGATCCGATATTGGGGATAAAGTTCAGCACGAAGGTGATGATCCCTATTGATGTGGCAAGTTCCAGATCAAAGGCCCTGGCCAGTACATAGATCATCGCGCCAGTGATCGCACTAATCATGGTCTTGACCAGCAGGTAATAGTTCACCCGGTGAATGATGGATTGGATGATCTTACCCACACGTTCGGCCTGTTCCTGATCGCCCAGAAAGCTCAGCAATTTGGTTTCAAACCAGATCCGTTCAACAAAAAGGAAGCCCACAAACAGGATAATCAGAACGGTGGCCTGTGTGATCCCACTGGCTTGCCCCGCAGCAGACCGCAGATAGCTGGACACATCAACCGACCGCAGCGCGTTTGAAATGGCAAGCTGGCTATCATCACCGGCCCAGCTGAACAGCGATGCCACAGCAGAGGGCGCACGTTCAGCATAAGACAGCGTTGTCACCAGCACAGTGTTCACCTCCGCCAGCAGAATTGAGGTCAGCGTCAGCAAAGCAGCCGAGATCAGCGCAAGCGCTGCAATACTGGCAACAGCGTTGGGGATACGGATCATACCGATGCGTTGGCGCGCGATAAAGTTGATCACATCGCTGGTTAGGCTGAACAGAATGATGGCAATGGCCAGTGAGATCAGCACAAACTGCGCCTGTACCAACAAAAACAGCACGACCGCAAAGGCGATGATTAACAGCGCACCGGTTTGCAGGCGCGTGGTGTCATTGGGCCGTTCGGTGGGGGTTGTTTTGGGCGGATCGTGCAGCATCGATGTGAATTCTCGTGATCTAGAAGACTGATGTATATGCCGAGAGAGGCCTGCGCACAAACATAACTGTGGGGTCTTGCAATCAATACCCGGATGGGGCTAAACCGCCGCCACGGACAGGTGGCCGAGTGGTCGAAGGCGCACGCCTGGAAAGTGTGTAGGCGGGAGACCGTCTCCAGGGTTCGAATCCCTGTCTGTCCGCCACAATCCCTCATTGATTGCGCACAAATCAAACCACACCTGCGAGAGGGTCGGGCGTTTCCGAACAAATCGACAATGATGGCATTTGCGCGATATTGGTGCGTGGTCGTGTCAAGTCTTGGAAGAAAGACTTGATCGTGCGACGAAATCGGGCAATCTGTGCACCCGTAGTGAGGCATCTAGGGGCATGTCTTGCACCGTGCTGCCCACAACGCCGGTTGGAGTCCTGAAGTGTTTGTTTATAGTTGTTTTGATTGCCCATGTTGTACGGCACCCCTGCAGAGATGATTTGTCCTGACCCAAGCGCGCGTGATGCCGCGTCCCCCGCGCGTGTGACACAGGGTGCCGTTCAATGAAGTATCGCCCGGATATTGACGGCTTGCGCGCCGTTGCCGTGATCACGATCATCTTTTTTCACCTCGGCATTCCGGGTTTTGGTGGGGCTTTCACAGGGCCAGAGGTGTTCTTTGTCCTTTCTGGTTTCCTGATCGCATCACGGATTTTCGATCAGGTGGAAAAGGGCAAGTTCGTCTTTTCCGAGTTCTACTATCGCCGTGTACGCCGCCTGTTTCCGGCGTATTTTTTGATGCTGATCGTGTCGCTGATCCTGTCTTACTTGTTTCTGCTGCCCGCCGATTTTCGGGAATTCGCCAAGAGCTTTTCCTCGGCCACGCTCTATCTGTCTAATGTGCAGTTCTACCGCGAAACCGGTTACTTTGACACGGCCGCACATTTCAAACCGCTGCTGCACACTTGGTCGCTGTCTGTGGAAGAGCAATTCTACCTCTTCTTTCCGGTGGTCGTGGGCGTTTTGGCATGGATGAGCAGGCGCCAGTTCTTCTTCACCTTCCTGACGATGAGCGTTGCCTCCTTTGTGGCTGCGGTCATCTGGATTGAGTTCGACAAGAGCTTTGCCTTCTACATGTTCCCGCTGCGTATCTGGGAATTGGGCCTCGGCATCATGATCGCGACAGGCTGTTACAACATGCCCAAGTTCAAGGCCGCCTTGCCACGCGAAGTGCTGGCCTGGGCGGGCATTTTGCTGATCCTTGTGCCGATGTTCATTTATGAACCTTCGATGAAGTTCCCTGGTATTGCAGCCGTTCCCGCTTGCGTCGGCACGTGGTTGATTATCCAGCTTGACGGCGATCGCATGACCTCTGTTCAGAAGCTGCTGGCCCTCAGGCCGATGGTCTATATCGGCGCTCTCTCTTATGGGCTCTACCTGTGGCACTGGCCGCTTTATGTGATCTACAGCTACACTGACACGAACGGGACAGGTGCGTTTGAAGTCACCGTAATCCTGACGGTCACTTTGGTGATTTCCCATCTGACGTATCGCTTTGTCGAAACGCCGTTCCGAACCGGAGCGTTTGGGTTCTACACCACCAAATGGGCGGTGTTTGGATCAACTGCGGCGCTGTCGGCCGTGCTGATGGCGGCTGGCGTTGCGATTTTCCTGCAAAACGGCATGCCGAACCGTTTTGATGAACGCACCCAGGCGGCAATTTCGGCGACGGATCTATTTGGGGATATCGCCCAGGATTGTGTGCTCGACGCGACCAACTCGCGGCTGGCCGACATCGAATACTGCGAGATCGGCACACCGTTTGAGGCGGACCACTACACGCTGATCTGGGGCGATTCTCATTCGCCGACCTATCGTTTTGCGTTTCAGGATGCGCTGCCAGATGCTGACGCCCTGATGGTCTGGAGCGGTGGCTGCCCCGCGCTTTTTGACGCGCGGGTGGATGAGTATGTCGCCACCGCCGCGATTGATCTGGCCTGTGAGCGCAGGAACGCGGCAGTCAAACGTCTGGTTGCGGATGATGATCGCATCGATGCGGTGATTATCCTTGGCCGCTGGTCTTATTATGGGCGTGGTACGGGCACCGGCGTGGATATCCAGAACGAGATCAAGGTCTGGCCGGTGGGCGGCGACTATGATCCGGCGGCTGACCAATATGCCATCTATATGGCGCGGTTTGAGCGTACGGTTGCCGCACTGCGCGACAAGGGCCTCAAGGTCTTTGTGATCGAACAACCGCCCGAGTTCCCAGAGTTCAACGCACGTATCTTTGTGATGAATCAACTGACAGGCCGATTGTCCGATGACGTGCTGGCCCAGATCGGGACAATTGAAAGGGACGTGCTGGAGACCCGCCAAGGCCCGATGATCGCGCTGCTTGACCGGCTTGAGCAGGAGGGGGCGATCACGCTGTTGCGCACGCATGACCGGCTTTGCGATGCGGACGCCTGCTCGTTGATGCTCGATGGGGTGCCGCTTTACTTTGATAATAATCATATGGCCGCTTCAATGGTCCGGCGGATCTCTGACATCTTTGGCCCGGTTGCAATGTATCACAACGACGGCTAATTGCGCCCGCCGCCCACTACCAGCCGGATGGTGTTGCACCTACGTCCCGCTCACCCGATGGTGATGTATCTCGGATTCTCGGCACCCCAGCAAGGGGTATTGGCTTGGAGGGAAGGACAGCACCATAGCATACGCTGACGCTGGCGCGGCCCGTTGCACCCAAATTTGCTAGCCAACCACGTTGAAGTCCGGCCCGTAGGGATAGCCGGTGATATTTTCATTCCCATCATCGGTGATGACCAGAATGTCATGCTCGCGGTAACCACCTGCACCGGGCGTGCCCTTGGGGATCGTCAGCATCGGCTCCATCGAGATGACCATGCCCGGCTCTAGCACTGTGTCGATATCTTCGCGCAGTTCCAGCCCCGCTTCACGGCCATAGTAATGCGATAGCACACCAAAAGAGTGACCATAGCCAAAGGTCCGGTATTGCAGCAGGTCACGCGCGGCAAAGAAGGTATTGATCTTCTCGGTCACCTCCGCACAGCTTGCACCGGGTTGCAGCAGGCGCATTCCGTATTCATGGGCCGCGACATTGGCCTCCCAGATCTTCAGGCTGTCTTGGTCAACCGTTTCCACAAACAAGGTGCGTTCCAGGGCTGTGTAATAGCCGCTGATCATCGGGAAGGTGTTGAGGCTGAGGATATCACCCGCCATCAGTTTGCGCGCGGTGACAGGGTTGTGTGCGCCATCGGTGTTGATGCCCGATTGGAACCAGACCCAAGTGTCACGGTATTCAGCATCCGAGAAACGCTTGGCGATCTCCAGCTCCATCGCGTCACGGCCTGCCATGGCCACGTCAATTTCGCGCGTACCAACCCTGATCGCATCTTTGACGGCATAACCGCCAACATCAGCAACCTGCGCGCCTGCTTTGATCAGATCAATCTCTGCCACTGATTTATGCATCCGTTGTCGCATGGATGCGGGGGCCACGTCAGTGGTGGCCTTGGGCGACAGGAACGCATCAAGCAGCGCCTTTTGCGCCAGTGTCAGGTGATCACCTTCATAACCGATGGTCTTGCCCGTGCCCGTGACAGACCGGATCGCCCGCCAGTAATTGTTCCGCGCCCAATCGGTGTATGTGATGTTGTCGCCATAGCAGCGCCGCCACGGCTGGGCCGCGTCAATGCCCGCGCTGAAGGTGACATTCTCGGACGCCGTGACCACAAGCGCGTAGGGCCTGCCGAATGCGCAGTACAAGAACCCGCTGTAATAGGCGATGCAGTGCATCGACGTGAAAACGCAGGCATCGATCCCTTCAGCGGTCATATGGGCGCGCAGCTTGGCAAGGCGCGCCTCATATTCAGCATCTGCGAAGGGCAGGGTCTTCTGCCCCTGATGAAAGCGGTAATACTCTGGACGATCCATCGAATGGCTCCTTTGGTCCGAAGCCGCATCGGTCTGAGGCGTAAGGCTCCTCAGAACCGCGCAAGCGGCAAAGAAAAGTCCCGGCGTTCAGGAAAGTGATGTCAGGAGGTGCATATGATATGCTGGCGACGCCATCGCCTGTCCCGTGCCCCTTAGTCTAAAAGAGCCGGCGCACAGATCAAGACAAATGTCGGGCAGGTTTAGCCGGGGGTCATGCCCCGCAACCGCTCGGACCTGCGCCGCAGCAGTTCCAGCGTGACCAAAAGAACCACAGAGATAGAGATCAGCACAGTCGCTGCCGCCAGAATGGTCGGGCTGATCTGCTCGCGCAGCCCGGTGAACATCTGCCAAGGCAGGGTTTGCTGGCCGACCGAGCCGACAAAGAGCACCACAACAACCTCATCAAACGAGGTGATAAAGGCGAAAAGTCCACCAGAAATGACACCCGGCAGGATCAGCGGCATCTGCACCCGAAAGAAGGTGGTCACCGGGTTTGCGCCCAGATTGGCCGCCGCGCGTGTTAGCGACTTGTCAAAGCCCACCAGCGTTGCCGTGACCGTAATGATCACAAAAGGCACGCCTAGGGCCGCGTGCGACAGCACAACGCCCCAATAGGTGCCTTGCAAGCCAATCCGCGAATAGAAGAAATACATGCCCGCCGCAGAGATAATCAGCGGTACAATCATGGGTGAGATCAGGATCGCCATGATCGCCCTGCGAAATGGCACATGCGCCTGGCTTAACCCGATGGCCGCCAACGTGCCCAGTGATACAGAAATCAGCGTCGCAACAGGCGCGATCTTGAGTGAGTTTTTGAGCGGGGTCATCCACTCGGTCCCCTCAACCCCCCACATCTTACCAATAACCAAACCAAGGGCCGCGCCCACGATGATCGGCAGCACGTTCCTGGAGCCGCGCCAGAAATAGAGCGCGGCAAACACCGCCAGACCAAGCAACGCCCCCACGATCAGCCCAGTGCCGGGCGACCCTTCGGTGCCAAAGAACGCGCGATAGTGTTTGAGCGAGTAACCTGCGGGGTCAAGCCGCAGCATCTCTGGCGTGAAGGTAAAGAAGTCCTGCGCGTTAAAGCTAAGCGGGATGATCGTGATGATCGGCGCGATCAGGAAGAAAAGGATCAACCCACAGATCACCCGAAAGCTATAGTACCAGACCCGCTGACCGGTTGTTGCATATGGTGGCAGCCCCATGATCCTAGCCCCCCAACTTGACATTATCGATGCCGACAATCCGGTCATACGCCCAATAAAGCGCAAGAACCACAACCAGCAATATGGTGCCCAAGGCCGCCGCCAGACCCCAGTTCAATGAGCTGGAGATGTGATAGGCGATCCGGTTTGAGATAAAGACACCCTTGGTGCCGCCGACAATCTCGGGTGTGATGTAGTAACCAATCGATAGGATAAAGACGAGGATCGACCCCGCGCCGATACCCGGCACTGACTGCGGGAAATAGACCCGCCAGAAGGCTGTCCAATTGGTGGCCCCAAGTGATTTTGCGGCGCGCAGATAGCTGGGTGGGATACCTTTCATCACCGAATAAAGCGGCAAGATCATAAAGGGTAGCAGGATATGCGTCATCGCAATGATTGTGCCTGTCGCGTTGTTGATCAGCGCCAGTCGTGACCCGTCGCCGACAAGGCCGATCCAGACCAGCGTATCATTGATAACCCCTTGTTGTTGCAACAACACTTTCCAGGCGGATGTCCGCACCAGCAGTGATGTCCAGAAGGGCAGCAGGACAAGGATCATGATCAGGTTCGCGCTACGATCGGGTAGGTTCGCCATCAGCCACGCAATGGGGTAGCCCAGCAAGATGCAGGAGAAAGTGATCGTTAGTGACATCCACAGCGTGCGCCAGAACAGGGTGATGTAGATGGCCACATCGTCCTCGACGGCCTGCGCGCCATCAGGTGTTAGTTCAAGGTCAATCGCCGTCAGGAAATATCCGGCCGTATAGGGGGATGAGAACGTCTGGATCGTACCCCAGACACTTGCGTCGCCCCAATCCTCATCCTGGGCAAGGAATGCATCGGTAAAGGCAAAATCGGCCATCGGCCCAGCCACAGCGGCCTGCACAGCGCGCAGTTCTGCCGCCTCTGGCCCGTCATAGGTCAGTTCACCGGCTGTCAGGTCTTGCGCAAGTGCGATCCAGACAGCCTCCCAGGGGTCCTCTTCTGCGGGGGCGTCTTCGTCAACCGTATGGGTGAACATCGCAAAGGCGGCATATTGGCGGGCCGCATTGGGCAGTGCTGCTTCAGCAGCGTTTGAAAGGTAGACGTCCGCAGGAAGGCTAAGCGCCTGATTGGAAACGGTTGAGGCCCAGGCGCGTGCGGATGCGGCGGTATTTCCGGCGCTGCGATCATCGGTCAGGAACAGACCGGCCCAAAAGGCGCTATCGTCCAATGCCGCGCTGGCATCCTCCATGGCGGCGATCACATCGTCACCAAAGTCATCCAGCTTCCGGCCGGTTTGGCGGAACAGCGATGAAATCCCTGTGGTTTCGTAATTGAGGCGGCTGCCCAAGGCGGTGTGTTTTTTTGCCTCGGCCGCCATGAACATATCAAAATAAAGCGCCTCATAGGTCTGCTCAGACGGGCGCGCATCGCCTGTGTAGTCCCAATCGTTCAAGGCCACGACGGTTTGGGGCAGGGTGCGCGATGTGATGTCATCCTGCACCGAGCGGAACAGCATATCAAAAATTGGCGCGATAAAGGAGATCACAACAAATGCGAGCAGCGGCAGGATCAAAAGGAATGCGCGAAGCTTTTCGCGGCGCAGTGCGCGGCTGAGGCTTGCCTTGAGAGGGCGGCCATCCGCAGCAACGATCGGGCCTGTAGCGTCTGTCATGATAACACGTATCCTAAATGTCGAGGGCGCGCCGAAGCGCGCCCTCGGTCATGATTTACTGCGCGAGCCATGCCTGGAATTTTGCATCCAGATCATCACGGTAATCTGCCCACCACTCGTAGTTGAACAGGAAGGTATTTACCGAGTTGGCAGGGTCGGTTGGCATATGTGGTGCCATCTCGATGCCCAGGGTTTCATGCGTGCTGACCAAAGGTGCAGACGACTGACGCGCAGGGCCGTAGCTGATGTATTTGGCCTGATCTGCCAGACGCTGTGTGTCTGTCGCAAAACGGACAAAGTCCAGCGCGCGTGCTTCACGCTCCGGGCTCAGACCGGTCGGAATGATCCAGCCGTCAAGGTCAAACATCTGCCAGTCCCACAACATCGACACCGGCTGATCCTGCTCTTCGATCAGGCTGAACAGGCGACCGTTATAGGTGGAGCCCATCACGATTTCACCATCGGCAAGCAGCTGAGGCGTGTCAGCACCGGCAGACCACCAGATCACGTTGTCTTTGATCGTGTCCATCTTGGCGAACGCACGGTCTTGTCCTTCTTCGGTCTCAAGCACGTCGTAGACGTCGGCGATATCAACACCGTCGCAGATCAAAGCCCACTCAAGGTTGGCAATTGGGTTACGTTCAAGCGACCGCATCCCGGGATAGGCCTCCAGATCGTAGACATCGCAGACGCTTGTTGGTGGTGTGTCACCAACCAGATCATCGCGGTAGCCGAAGGTGGTCGAGTACACGATCTGCGGGATAAAGCAGTCCGATACGATCAGATCACCAAAATCGTCAGAGGCGGATGATCCGTCATCGCCGTCTGCCAGCATCTCATCATGGTCGATTTCAAGTGCGAGGCCTTCGTCGCACAGGCGGATCGCGTCAGCGGCCACAACATCCACAACATCCCATGTGACGTTGCCTGCTTCGTTCATCGCGCGCAGCTTTGCCACAGCCTCGGACGAGCTTTCGTCCCAGACGGCGGTCACACCTGCGTTGTTGGCGATATATGGTGCAACATAGGCGTTCTGTTGGCTGGCTTGATAGGCGCCACCCCAGCTGACCAGTGTCATGTCACCAGCCATATGGCCATCCGCATAGGCCATGCCAGCAATTGCGGCAATCGCTGATGTCCCTAGAATTATTGACTTTTTCATGTACTTCTCCCGTTAGATGCGCCTGATTTACCGTCTGAAAGGTGACTGCCAGACGCAGCAGCCGACACTTTGTAATCGCGCCTTAGGCATCCAAGGCGCGGCAATCTTCTGGCAACCATCCGATCTCGATCTGTTCGCCCGGTGTCAGCCGGCGTTGATCTGGTGCGTTGCGTGTCTTGACGACAAAGTCATCGGTTCCGGCAACCCGCAGGCGGGTGCGGAAGATATCGCCCATATAGATGAATTCCAGAACTTCGGCCTTCAGCGTATGCGCATCTGCGTGCAGGCGCTCGCGGTTGAACTCAACACGCTCTGGCCGGATCGATACTTTGGTCCGTTCTCCGATGTTGGAGACATTCACCGGCTTGGCGTCTATGATATCACCACTGTCAAGCTTTACCGTGCAAGTGTCGCCTTGCGTTTCTGTAACAATGCCTTCCAACGTATTGTTTTCGCCTATAAATTGCGCAACAAAACTGTTGATAGGTGCCTCATAAAGCTCATCTGGCGGGGCCAGTTGCTGAATACGTCCTGCTTCGAACACGGCGACACGGTCACTCATTGTCAGGGCTTCGGTCTGGTCGTGGGTCACGTAGACAACGGTAATCCCCAGATCATGTGCAAGGCGCGTGATTTCAAACTGGAGGGTTTCACGCAGCTGTTTGTCAAGCGCGCCCAAAGGTTCGTCCATCAACACCAGTTCAGGCTCAAACACCAATGCGCGGGCCAGCGCGATCCGCTGCTGCTGACCGCCCGATAGCTGCGCGGGACGCCTGCCACCAAATGCGCCCATCTGCACCATATCAAGCGCGCGCTTTACCTTTGCCTCGCGGTCCGACTTGCCCATCTTGCGCACTTCCAGCGGGAAGGACAGGTTTTCGGCCACAGTCATATGCGGGAACAGGGCGTAGTTCTGAAAGACCATGCCAATGCCGCGTTTATGGGGCGGGATATTATTGATCGGGTTACCGTCAAGGCGGATATCGCCGTGGGTGGCGGTTTCAAATCCGGCCAGCATCATCAGGCAGGTGGTTTTGCCAGACCCTGACGGCCCGAGCATTGTCAAAAACTCGCCTTTGGGCATGGAAAGGTTGAGGTCTTTTACGACAAGCGTCTCGCCGTCATAACTTTTTTGCACACGTTCGAACTCGACAAATGCTCTTTCATCAGTGGCGGTGGCCAAATCGGCATCTCCTTGACGGCGCGGCAGCGTAACCGCAATTTTGCTTAACACACTAAAACGGCCAGAGGTTCATGACGCAACCCCCAAGCGGTTCGACTCTTTCGATGGCCCAAACAACATGCCGAATTTGGGGTTGATGATCTTGACCCCGGCAAGGTGCAGCATGTGCCAGGCCAGCGCCTGATTGCTTGTGATCACAGGTACACCGGTTTTTTCTTCAGCCTTAACAATGATATCCAGACAGCGCAGGTTCGTGCAGGACACAACGATCGCATCGCAGGGGGCGGTGGCCGCAACCGTTTCGATCCCCGCCAGAATAGAGGCGGGCGTGATCCGTGCCACAACCGGGTCACTCTCTTCCTCAAAGGATCCAAAAGCGGCGATCTCAAACCCTGCATCCTTTAGCCGTTGGCGCATCCGCGCAGACACGTCGGCGACGTACGGCGTCACGAAACCCAATTTGCGCGCACCCAACGCCTGTCCTGCGGCAATAATTGCAGATAGCGGGTTGGACACCTTGGCGTCAGGGCAGACCGTGTTGACGGCCTTTGCCACCTTGTCCGGTCCGATCACAGAGGCCGCTGAGGTGCAGCCGAACCCAATCGCATCAAAGGAAAGCGAGGGCGGCAGCAGCCGCGCCACGCCGGGAATATGGCCCAACATCTGCGCAAGCGTATCGGGTCGTACTTGCGCGACCATCGGGATGCGGCTGATATAGAGCCCGATCCCGTCACCGGCGAATATCTGGCGGAACTCGTGTTCAATCGTTTCATCCGTCTCAAGCACGATCACGCCAAAATTGGCCCGCGTGCCAATCCCGCCATCTGTCTGAAAAGAAAGTTTCATACCATGGCCTCAGATCACCGGCAGCTCTGGCGCGGCGCGGGTCGTCAACAGCTCTGCACCGGACGCCCGCACAAGGATGTTTTCCTCATGCACCATGATCCGCCCAGCACCATACGACAGCGAAGGTTCAATCGTCAGAACCATGTTTTCTGCAATGATGGTGTCGTCCCAGACGGCGTGCGAAGGCCATTCGGTCAGCTGCATGCCCAGCCCGTGCCCAAGACGCCCGACATCGCCGTCAGTATCGTAGAACTTGGAAATCCCCCCTTGCATGGCATGATAGAGATCGCAGCAGGTGGCACCGGGCTTTGCCGCGGCAATCCCGGCTTCTGTCGCCTGCCAGAGCACATCATACGCGCGGCGTGACGCGTCATCGGCAGTTCCAACAGCCCAGTTGCGATCAAAATCGCAGAAATACCCATCCCATGTCGCGCCTGTGTCCAACATCAGGATATCGCCGGTTTGCAGTGGGCGGTCAGTAGGGGGCGAAATGACATCGCGATACCCGCCCTGATCGGCACCACCCACAAGGTAAGGCACATCATCGGCCCCTTGGCCCAGCGCTTCGCGACGGAACGCGCGAAAGACATCCTCAAGCGGCGTGCCCGCCTTTGCAAATGTGGGGACAGTGGCGAAAGTGGCAGAACCGATTGCACAAATATGCCGCAGCTTTGCAATCTCGGCCTGCGATTTCACCATACGAAGCCCGCGCACGATACCCGTGCAGTCATTCCAACGCAGACCTGTAAGGCCCGCAGACAAACGCTCAAAATCATCCAGTGGCATCCTGAGATGCGTTTCGTCCCCTTTCATCAGCCCAATGGAAGCCCCCGCCGCCGCGAAGGGTGATAGAAGATCGATGAGCAGGCTGATACCGTCGTCCTGCGGGGCAGGGGCGGCCCACGTGCGGATATCATCCAGCCACGTCTTGCCCATCAGATCGGCGCCAATCTCAGGAATAATCGCAATCGGCTTGCCATCCGCTGGCAGGAATACGAACCACGGGCGGGTGGGGCTTTGCCAGAACAGTGTGTGAAAACCCGTGAAGTACCGCACCTCTGCTTCGGTTGTCAGCAACATGCCAGCAAGCCCGGGTTTGGCCATGGCGGCCTGTGCCTTGGTGGTGCGTGCTGCAAATTCTTCAATCGCAAAGCCGCGCCCGGGTGCGTTGGTCATACGGCACCCCCAGGAAGCGGCAGGGCGGCTGCGACAATGCGCTTGGTGCGGGCTTCTTGGAACTTAAGTTTGGGGTGCCTGTGCAGGTCGCGGCGCTGTTCTGCCAATCTGCCGTCAAAACCCAGCATTGCGCATCCTGTTTGTTTCCTTCAAGGGATGCTATCGCGGCCAAAGTGACAACGCTTATCGTCTCTGCCGCATTTACGCATAATTTTTCTCGCGACGGGGCGGTTTGGTGCAAGTTTCGATTACATTGCTGCAATTGCCCTAAATTGGTATGCCGAGGCCCACCTTGGTCCGGTCCATCGCCACCGAGGTCCGAAACCGGCGCACATTGGAGTTTTCAAAGAACAGCCGGTGCGTCAACGCTTCAAAATCCTGCATATCCTTGGCGCAGCACACCAGAATAAAATCCGCGTCGCCTGTCACATAGTAACATTGCTGAACCTGCGGTTCCGCCTTGGCGCGTTTGCGGAAAAGATCAAGCTGTTGCAGGGTTTCCCGGTCGAGTTCGACCATGACAATAAAGGTCATTTTGTAGTCGAACTGGGTGGGGTCAAGGACCGCGATTTCCTTCTCGATCAGTTTTGACTGACGCAGCCGCTTTAGCCGGCGCTGCACCGATGG
Organism: uncultured Alphaproteobacteria bacterium; assembly: GCA_929200255.1. Classification (GTDB taxonomy): domain Bacteria; phylum Pseudomonadota; class Alphaproteobacteria; order Rhodobacterales; family Rhodobacteraceae; genus Yoonia. The sequence goes on from CAKMYZ010000007.1 coordinate 139,298, forward strand.
CACCGACAAGGCGCATTCATGGGCCAGTTGCTCTAAGCCGACCTTGCTGTCGCCCTGTAGTGTGCGCAGAATCGTTAGATCTGTGTCATCAAGTTGCGTGGGCATGCGTATATCCGGGTTTGCTATTGGGATGTTGTGCAAAAGATTATCGACAAATGTTGAAACGCTGCAATTAAATTTCGCACAGGCGCCTTAGTGTTCTGGACCATGGAAAAAACTGACGATCTCAGCTTCGCCCCGGATTTCGCCGCAGCGCGCGCCTATTTTCGCACACGCCCGGACTATCAACCGACACCTCTTGTCACGTTGAAAGGGCCGTGTGGGTGTGATGTGCTGGCAAAGGATGAAACCAACCGTCTGGGATTGGGCGCATTCAAGGCGCTTGGTGCACCTTATGCGGTTGCCCGAATTCTTGATCAAAGATGGCACGCCAAGACCGGCGCAAACCTGACGCCCGAGGCGACGCAAACCCCGGATGCGCAGGCATTTATTGCCGCACAGACCTTTGTTTGCGCCAGTGCGGGCAATCACGGGATAGGCGTGGCCTCTGGTGCGCGCGCGGCGGGGGCACAGGCGCGCATTCATCTGGCCGATACCGTACCAGAGAGTTTTGCCGACCGTTTGCGCGCAATTGGCGCGCACGTGGTGCGATCCGGTGCGATCTATGAGGATTGCGTTGCGGCAGCGACCAAAGATGCCGATGACGCAGGTGATATCCTGCTCGCTGATGGGACATGGCCCGGCTATACGACGTACCCCAAATGGGTTATGGAAGGGTACTGCGTTATCCCCGAAGAACTGCGCGAGGCGTTTGAGGCGTCCGGCCAATGGCCGACCCACGTTTACCTGCAAGCCGGTGTCGGTGGATTGGCCGCGGCAATGGCGCATATGATCCGGCTGAACTGGGCCGAACAACCCGAACTGATCGTGGTTGAACCAGATGTAGCGGCTTGCCTGCAAGCAAGCCACCTTGCAGGCAAAGCAAGCCGCGGAGAAGGCCCGGAATCGATCATGGGCCGGCTTGACTGCAAGGAACCATCGATTGTTGCATGGGCTACCCTTGAACGCTGCGGTGTGCGCTATGCCACGCTGACAGAGGCTGAGGGTGTTGAGGCAGCTGAACAGGTGATGGCCTTGGGCATTCCCACGACCCCGTCGGGGGCTGCGGGCTTTGGTGCGCTCATCCAGGAAGACGCAAAGCGGTGGCAGGACAAAACCTTCCAGCCCTTGGTTGTGATCTCAGAGCGCCCCGCCTAGCGCGATTGCCGGTGTCTGATTGACCCGTCAAATGTCGCTCAGTGACAGTTCGGAAGGGTACCGACAACTTAATCTGCAATGGACCGGGACGGTTTAGCTCAAAAGGGGCGGCAGATGACGCAGATCAAACCATATTGACTAAACTATATTGGTGGTGCTTGGGTCGATGGCGGGGCTGGGCGCATTGACGTGACCGATCCGGCCACCGGTGAAAAGCTGGCCGAACATGCGTTGGCCGATGCCGCAGATGTGGACCGCGCCGTACAGGCCGCGCGCCGGGTGCATCACTCGGGTGTCTTGACCGACATGCGCCCGATTGAACGGGGCCGCATGGTGCAGACAACGTAGTGCCTTGTGTGTTGGAATTGGGCGGGACATCCGCGGCAATCGTGCACGAAAGCCGACATGATGAATTGTTGGAACGAGCGGTTTGCATCGCCAAGTCACTTTCGGTCGGGCCGGGGATCGAACGGGATGAGACAGGTGCGCATATGGGCGCGATGGCCTCTGACGCGCAGCGTGATCGTGCGATTGGGATCATGAGGCCGAAGCGATCGGGATTGCCAATGGCACGCCTTACGGTTTTGTGGGTGGCGTCTTCACCCGTGACCTTGACCAGGCCACACGGTCTGCACGCCAGATCAGGGCGGGGCAGGTCTTTGTGAACGAATGGTTTGCAGGTGGGGTCGAAACACCCTTTGGCGGCTTTGGCAAATCCGGTTACGGACGCGAAAAGGGGCGCGAGGCGCTTTGGAACTACGTGCAAACCAAAAACATCGCGATCCGGCTGTCATAGCGCGCACGACAGCTATATTGCGTGGCTGCCAATTTCGCTTTGTTTTGGGAAATTGGCTCCGACGGTAGGGATCGAACCTACGACCAATTGATTAACAGTCAACTGCTCTACCGCTGAGCTACGTCGGAACACTCGCGCACCCTATAGCAACGCGATTCAGGGACGTCTAGTGGGTTTTGTGCAGAATTTCGGAAACTTATGCGGGCGGGGTTTTGTCGGCGGGAATGCTGAATTCTGCCATCGCGGACAGGGCAGGGTGCGCTGTGATCTTGCCGCGGGTATGCAGGTCGATCAGATGGGCCAGCACGTTGCGCCCGGCGGCGGGCAAGAGGGCCGGTCGGACGTCATGATAGACGGCGCGCGTGATCTGTTCGACGCTCATAAGCCCGAGCCGCAGAGCCTCAAGAATCTGCGTCTCGCGCGCCCTGCGGTGGGTGATCAACCATTGCACACGTTCCATTGGGTCGTGAATTGGTGCGCCATGTCCGGGGTAGTAAACCGCGCTTTGCATGGCGGCGAGCGTGTCGCATGACGCCATGAAATCTGTCAGGTCACCATCAGGCGGCGACACCAGAGAACTGGCCCAACCCATCACATGATCGCCAGTAAACATGGCGTCCCCCCATGCAAAGCAAAGGTGATTGCCAATATGGCCCGGGGTGTGGTGCGCCGTCACCTGACCCCAGTTTCCAGAAACCACTGCCCCATCGCCGATCGCTTCATCGGGCTGAAAGTCATGGTCGATGCCTTCGCCACCGCCAACCAAACCATCCTTTGCCAGTTGCGCCATGACCGGGCTGCGCCCTGCGCTGCTGCTACCGAAGGCAAGGATTGGCGCACCTGTGGCGGCGGCCAGCGGGCGGGCCAGGGGCGAATGGTCCAGGTGGCTATGGGTCAGCAGGATATGTTCAACGGGGCGGCCATCAATGGCCTGCAAGAGTGCGGCTAGATGGTTCTGATCTGCGGGGCCAGGATCAATAACCGCCAGTGCCTTCCGGCCAACCAGATAGGTATTGGTGCCCAGATAGGTCATCGGCGATGGGTTCGGGGCCAAAACAACAGCCAGATCAGCAGCCAGCATCAGCGGCTGGCCCGCTAGGGGAGCAAATTCGTGCGTATGGGTCATGATCTGTGCTTTGCCTTTGGTCCGGTCGCAGATAGCGTGGGGGCATGTTTTTTCGATGGCTCAAAAATTACATGCCGCGCGGGATCTACGCGCGCGCCGCACTCATTCTGGTTTTGCCGGTGTTGCTGCTGCAATTGCTGGTCTCTGTGGTGTTCATTCAGCGCCACTTTGACGGGGTCACGCGGTTGATGACAAGTGCGGTGAACATCGAATTGCGGTTTTTGGTGGCAACGGCCAACCAGGCCGACACCATACAAGAGGCGCAAGTGGCGATTGCCAAACTGGGTGGGCCGCTGGAAATTGACACGACGTTGCCGTCTGGTGATGTCATCGCAGACGACATCGTCCCGCTTCAGGACCTCACCGGGAATACTGTCATCGCCATTCTGCGCGAAGGGTTATCGGGCATTCAGGCGGTCTCACTCGCCGACCGCCGCCGCGTCGCCGTCTGGGTCGAGACACGCCATGGCCCCCTTAAGATGGATCTTAGCCGCAGGCGTGTGTCGGCCTCCAACCCGCATCAGCTTTTGGTGATTATGGTTGTGCTTGGTGCATTGATGACGGCCGTCGCCTACGCGTTCTTGCGCAATCAGCTGCGGCCGATCAAACGCATGGCGCGCGCGGCTGCGGATTATGGCAAGGGCCGTATCACCCCGTTCACGCCAACCGGTGCAGTTGAGGTGCGTGCGGCAGGTATGGCGTTTCTGGATATGCGCAACCGGATCGAGCGCCAGTCGCAAAGCCGGACCATGATGCTATCGGGTGTCAGCCATGACCTGCGCACCCCGCTGACGCGGATGCGTCTGGGGTTGTCGATGCTGGACCCGGCAGATGCCGCACCGCTGGCGCGTGATGTGGATGACATGGAGCATCTGCTGAACGCCTTTCTTGACTTCGCCCGCAGTGACGCTGGGGACAGTCTGGAGGAATCGGTGCCTGCGGACCTGCTGCAAGCGGTCTATGATGATGCGCGGCGGATGAAGCAGAATGTGAGCCTCGGTGAGATGCAAGGCCCGCGTGATCCGGTGAACCTGCGCCCGATGGCCATTCGCCGTGCGCTGGATAACCTGATTGGCAATGCATTGCGCTATGGCACCAAGGCAGAAATCGGGGTCAGCGTGACCGACCGTGCCGTGCGATTCTGGGTCGAAGATGACGGCCCGGGCATTCCGCCTGATCGCTATGAAGAGGCGCTGAGCCCCTTTGTGCGCCTTGACCCAGCACGCAATCAGGACAAGGGCAGCGGTGTTGGTTTGGGGCTATCGATTGTCGCTGATATCGCGCGCACCCATGGGGGCGTTTTGCGCCTGAGCGAAAGCGACAGGCTGGGTGGTTTGAAGGCTGAGCTGGTTCTTGCCCGCTGACTTTTGCCGCAAAGACAGTCGATGCCTTGTGACGCCCCGTTCAAACCCGCCCCTTGACGCCCTTGCGGTGCAACTCTGATTCTGTGCTACACCGTTCGTAAAGGGCCAAGACAAAGAGGTTCTTTGACAAAGCGCTGTCATCAGGCGGCGCAGGCCGCTCATGTCAGGTTAGGGTTACCGGCTTTCGTTCAAGAGGTCCTCGAAGGTCCTACGATCTGGTGATGTCGATGGGTATTCGAAACTCTGGGGAACGACGGTGCGTTAAAGTAGTGGTCGGATGGCAGGGTAGGCATAGGAAAATTTTTGGGGACTGCGGGCCCCCACAGGAGGGAATTGGCGGAAGATGTTGCAACCAAGTAGAAATGTCACCGGCTTTGCAAAGCAGAAGTGTCACCACCGGGCGCGACGGGAGCAAGGCTTAGCAGCCCTGAGACCTCAGATATCGCAGGGCTGAAAAGCCTTGCGGGCATCAGCTCAATCCCCGATCTTTGGAAGTGATTTGAGGCTAGGAGAGTGTCTGACGTCAGCGCCTATGGGACCAAATAGGGCAATTTGCTAAAAGAGGGT
>CAKMYZ010000008.1 GCA_929200255.1 uncultured Alphaproteobacteria bacterium
GTCGTGTCCAAAATCGTCGAGTAAGGGGCGGCTTCGCGCAGCGAAACGCACCTAGGAGGCGGCAGTGGTTTGCTTGCAAACCATGAGAGCCTTCACCCTCTCGGGGGAACGCGACATCGAACGACGCGTGGGTTGCACCCACCCTACATAGGGCGGCTAAAACCCACCGCACCGTACGAACAAACAAAAGGCCGCCCCAAAGGGGGCGGCCTTTTTTATAACTGCCGTTATCTGTTTGTGTGAAGAACCTATCTCTAGTGTGACAAGACGCGATGAGGGGCTGTCATCGCCGCCGCGCTGTCCTAAGAAGAACCCAGGCCTCGCCGCAAATTGACACAATCCATCCAAAGATGGGGATATCCCCAACGGAGACCCAAGACATATGCCTTTCCCTGCCGCTGACGTCCTTCATCCTGTCACCCTTCCTGATGGCACGGTTCACAAAGGGAACGTCTTTTTGAACGCTGCGATCACCCATCCCAATTGGAGTATTGGTGACTACACTTATGCCAATGACTTCGACCCACCAGAAACTCCTGAGGGCTGGGCCGGGCGGTTGGCTCCATATCTGTTCCCGATCGCGATGGACCGCATCATCATCGGCAAGTTCGGTCAGATAGCCCATGGTGTGAGATTTATAACCGATGGAGCAAACCACGCGCGGGAGGGCTTTTCGACCTTCCCCTTTGCCATTCACCAGCCTGAGCGCTTTGCGGACTACCCCAAGACCCTTCGCCCGGGTCGCGACATTCGGATCGGTCATGACGTCTGGATCGGAACAGAGGCGCGGATCATGGCCGGGGCAGAAATTGGCAATGGTGTGATCGTCGGTGCGGGGGCGGTGGTGACAGGCAAGGTTCCTGACTATGCCATTGTTGCTGGAAACCGCGCCACCATACAGCGGATGCGTTTTGATGATGCGACAATTGAGAAGCTCAATCAGATCGCGTGGTGGGACTGGGATATCGCCCATATTCTGGAGCATGAGACCGCGATTACAAGTGCTGACCTTGCAGCACTTACGCGCGCGTCAGGGCTTTAGGCCCCCGGCGCGACATCCGCCAATGCATCAGCCCGATGGGCCGCATCTGTAAGCGTTTTTTGCAGGTTTGTGCGGAGCGTTTCGAGTTCGTCAGTCGTCATTTTGCGCGCCGCTGACAATCCTCTGGCGCGCTGGAATACAAACGCTCCGTTGCCAAAAGGTTTTGGCACCATCATCTGATCCCACGACGACAACCTGCGCGATTTGCTGGTAGAGAATGCATAGCAAAACACCGGCAACCCCGTCGTCCGTGCCCATTCAAGCGGTGCGTCCTTGACCAAAAGCGCGGGGCCCAGTGGCCCATCAGCTGTCATGCCGATGCTGACCCCTTCCTTGACCCGTCGCAAGATTGTGCGTGACGCCACACGGTTTGACAGCTTGCGCGACATTTCCATTGGTTGCAGGCCCACACGGCGCTGCAATGCGCCCGAAACGCGTCCGATGGGGGATTTGTCGTAGAGGCTGGACAGGGGCGCCGTATCGACTGGCCAATGCAATGCGCCCATCACGGATCGGCTATGCCACATGATCAACAGTACGGGGCCTTCGGCCAGTGCCGATTTCAGCTCATCCTGCCCTTCGATCTGCCATTTGGTCGTATGGTTGCAGAATGAGAGGTAACTGCCGGCGCAGGCGGCCAGAGCAGAGGCCAGGAGTTCAGATTTTTCGATCCGTCTACGTAGCGACATCGCCTGCGCCGCCCTTATCGCTGCTTTGTGCGCCAGCCGTCATTGGTATCCATCCACCTCACCGCAAGCCAATACCAGAGCGAAGCCAGCAAAAGGACCAAGGCGGTCGGATCTGCGAAGTGGTAGGTCAACCCAAGTGCAAGGGCGACACAAATCCACAGGTAGAGCATCGCTGTCGCGCGCGTGCCGACCCCCCAAAGGCCGATTTTCACGTAAGCTGGTGCGTTCCGATATGCCATGGAGTGCGCCTTTCAGTGTTACAGGCCCAAGATAGGGTTTTTTAGACGACAAAGAAGGACAATTGAAAGGAAATATGGCGGTAACGCTGAACTGATGCAAAGTCCTTTGCCGTTTCGCACCTTCCCCCTTGATCCCGCTTTGGTTTCAGACTAACCCGACACCCGGTCATAGGGGTATAGCTCAGTTGGTAGAGCGGCGGTCTCCAAAACCGTAGGTCCCGGGTTCAAGTCCTGGTGCCCCTGCCAGACCAGATCACCGACCGACGCAGCCGGAGGATCATTGTCAGCCATGACCAGCCGCCCAATCTCTGTTGCGTTCCATATTGGTGTTCACAAAACCGCCACGTCCCATTTGCAAGACGCGCTCGGCACGGCCCAAGAGGCAATGCGCGCAGATGGCGTATGTTACTTTGGACCGGAAGCGTTCCGGCTACCCGGCCGGACCATCCCAGCCTTGTTTGGGCTGCACAGCAAAACGACAGTGCCGCACCCTCCCGCTGTTGCGCGTCTGGCGCGGATGGCCGCGGATGGCCACCGGGTTGTGATCAGCGAAGAGAACTTCATCGGGGCGCTCAATCCGACAAAGGATGGGCGTGACAAGCCGCGCTATGCCGCTGCTGCACGCCGGTTGAACGGTTTGGCCGAAGCAATGGGACAGCAGGTGGACGTCTTTGTGGCGTTGCGCCGCCCGACGACATTCATCAATTCGGCTTATTGCCAGTCGCTGTTTGGCGGCAACTTCGGCCCGGTAGCGACCTATCTGGCGCAGAATCGGCCTACCGATGTCGATTGGCACGCTATGGTCCGGCGCATCGCCGATGCGCCACACATCGGGCAGATCATCGTTTGGCGATATGAAGACTATGCTTCGCTTTTCAAACCGATCACGCGGGCTCTGGTTGGCGCGCAGGCCGCCAGCCATCTGATGCCCGCTGAACGCCGGATCAATCGCGGTTTGTCTGCAGCGGCTGTGGCAGACGTCCTGCATCGCCAAGCAGACAGTGCGATTGATCTGCCTGCGACTGTAGCGCGCTACATGCTGTCCGTGGATCACGGCTATCCTGCCTTTGACGCATTCACAGCAGAGGAACACGCGGCAAGCGAAGCGGCATATGCCGCGCAAATCGAACGTATCGCCGCGCTGCCCGATGTCACGGTGCTGCGCCCTTAGCCCCTGTGCCGCAGAAGTGTTTGATGGCGGGCCACAGCACTCTTGAATTTACACGCCGTTGCCCGTATGTGCCTCTTGTTTTGATAAAGGACAAACCGTCATGGCCATCGCCAACCCCGTCAAGTTTATTCAGGAAGTCCGCTCGGAGGTGTCCAAGGTCGTTTGGCCGACCCGCCGTGAGGTTCTTTTGACGACCGTGATGGTCTTTATCATGGCTGCATTGACAGCGATCTTCTTTTCCATCGTCGATTTGCTGATCCGCACGGGTTTGACGGGCGTTCTGACGTACTTTGGCGGCTAACAGCGCGGAATCGCACCGTCCCTCTTGAAAACATCCGGTGGCAACGGTAAGAGCCAACAACTTCCCGAAAATGGCGTGCTGCGAATCGAGTTGCACGCCGCTTTTATTTTCGGGACCGGCGCGCTGCGCTGATGAAAATGGAAACAGGCCCGCGATGGGTCGCGACGACAAGGTGCTCTGACAGATGGCCAAACGGTGGTATTCGGTAAGCGTTCTTTCAAACTTCGAAAAGAAGATTGCAGAGGCGATTACAATCAAAGCAGAAGAGCAGGGCCTGTCTGAGCAGATCGATGAGGTTCTGGTTCCGACTGAAGAAGTCATCGAAATTCGTCGCAATAAGAAAGTCACTGCCGAGCGCCGCTTTATGCCCGGCTACGTGTTGGTCCATATGGAAATGTCCGATGAGGGCTATCACCTGATCAACTCGATCAACCGCGTCACCGGCTTTCTTGGCCCGCAAGGCCGCCCGATGCCGATGCGCGATGCCGAAGTGCAGGCCATCCTTGGCCGCGTGCAGGAAGGCGAAGATGCGCCACGCACGCTGATCCACTTCGAGATTGGCGAGAAGATCAAGGTAAACGACGGGCCGTTCGAAGATTTCGACGGCATGGTCGAGGAAGTGGACGAAGAGAACCAGCGCCTGAAGGTGACTGTATCGATCTTTGGCCGCGAAACCCCGGTCGAATTGGAATTCACGCAGGTTAGCAAACAGTAACCTTCGTGTTCAGACGTGGGAGGGGTGACCCTAACCACGGCATAACCGCCCTTTAGGGCAATGTAGGATGGGCCATCGCCCATCGCTGGAAAAGGAGAGGCCCCATGGCCAAGAAGATTATGGGCACGCTCAAGCTGCAGGTTCCTGCAGGCGCGGCAAACCCGTCCCCACCCGTCGGTCCTGCGCTAGGTCAGCGCGGCATCAATATCATGGAATTCTGCAAGGCGTTCAACGCCAAGACAGAAGACATGGAAAAGAATGCCCCATGCCCAACCGTCATTACCTATTATCAGGACAAGTCCTTTACGATGGACATCAAGACGCCACCTGCGTCTTACTACATCAAGAAAGCGGCAAAGCTGAAATCCGGCTCCAAAGAGCCGGGCAAATCTGTTGCAGGTTCCATCACCGGTAAGCAGGTCCGTGAAATCGCAGAAGCCAAAATGAAGGACCTCAACGCGACGTCCATCGAAGGCGCTATGCTGATCATCGCGGGTTCTGCCCGTTCTATGGGCGTTGAGGTGAAGTAATGGCAAAGTTTGGTAAGCGTACAACTGCGGCCCGCGCCGCATTCGAAGGCAAGCACAACGTATCCGTTGCAGAAGCCGCATCCCTGGTCAAAGACAACGCCAAGGCGAAATTTGACGAAAGCATCGAAATCGCGATGACACTGGGCGTTGACCCACGTCATGCCGACCAGATGGTCCGCGGTACTGTTTCATTGCCCCATGGCACAGGCAAAACTGTCCGCGTTGCTGTTTTCGCCCGTGGCGAAAAGGCGGATGAAGCAAAAGCAGCGGGTGCAGATATCGTCGGTGCAGAAGACCTGATGGAAACCGTTCAAGGCGGTACAATCGACTTTGACCGCTGCATCGCCACACCTGACATGATGGCCGTTGTTGGCCGCCTGGGTAAGGTGCTGGGTCCGCGCAACCTGATGCCGAACCCACGCGTTGGCACGGTGACCATGGACGTTAAGGAAGCTGTAGAAGCTGCCAAGGGCGGTCAGGTGCAGTTCAAAGCAGAAAAAGCTGGCGTGGTTCACGCGGGCATCGGCAAAGCTTCATTCTCTGCGCAGCAAATCGAAGAGAACATGAAGGCCTTTGTTGATGCAGTCAGCAAAGCCAAGCCAGCAGGCGCCAAAGGCACCTACATGAAGAAGATCGCAGTGAGCTCGACAATGGGTCCGGGTGTTTCGATCGATGTCGCCTCCGCGACTGGCAACGCATAAATTCTCGCACCATCACATGCGAGAGACGGCAGGCCGGATCGGCCTGCCGTTTTTTGTTTCTAAGGGCCTTTGCGCCGTTTCCTGCTTGTCTTTTTCGTCAAAAAGCTGAACCTTTATTTATCCGGCAGCAAAGGCAAGTGCGGCACTTTCATGTTTGAACTGATAGAAGGGCTGAAGGCTGCGTTCCGGCTTGTGATTACGTTCGATCCGGAACTATGGGAGATCAGTTTGCGGTCATTGCGCGTGACGCTGACCGCCCTGTTGATCGCTTCGCTTATTGCGATGCCATTGGGCACATACCTTGCGGTGCAAAGGTTCCGATACCGTAGATTTGTCATCGCAATCATCAATGCGCTGATGGGGCTGCCCCCTGTTGTTGTCGGGCTGATTGTCTATATTTTATTGTCACGCAGCGGCCCGTTTGGTGTGTTCAATCTGCTATTTACGCCGACCGCAATGATCATAGCGCAGGTGGTCATTATAACGCCCCTGATCGCATCGATTGCACATCAGGCCATGCGCGAGCTTTGGGCCGAATATCATGATCTGCTGATCTCGCTGAATACAACCAAGGCGCAGCGTATTCGGACGCTCATTTGGGACGGGCGGCGCAACTTGTTGACGGCTGCGCTTGCTGGCTTTGGCCGGGCCATCGGAGAGGTGGGCGCGATCATGATCGTCGGCGGCAACATCGACAATGTGACGCGTGTTCTGACAACAGCGATCGCCCTTGAAACGGGCAAGGGTGACTTTGCTTTGGCGCTTGGCCTTGGCTTTGTGCTGATTGGCATTGCGGTGGTGGTCAATCTCGCGATTCATGCCCTCTCGCGGACCGAACGGGAGGGGCGCTGGTGACTGGGATGTTCCCTTTGACCCTGAACCAGGTGGTTGTGCGGCGGCGCGGGAGGCTTGTCATCGGTCCGGTCGACCTGACAATTGGTCAAGGTGGGCCGCTGATAGTCATGGGCCCAAACGGGTCTGGTAAAACCACGCTGTTGCGGGTCATGCACGGTGTCGAGCGCATCAATGCCGGCAGTATCAACTGGGCGCGGGAACACCCCGAACGACATGCGTTCGTGTTCCAATCACCGATCATCATGCGCCGGTCAGTCTTTGAAAACCTGGCCTATCCACTGCGCCTTTTGCGCCGACCCAAAGACGAGATATCAGACGCCGTCAATCACTGGATCACGCGCATTGGCCTTGAAAACAGAGGGACAACATCTGCGTCGCGCCTTTCAGGTGGAGAGCGGCAAAAACTGGCGCTTGCGCGGGCTTTGATCCGCAAGCCTGATGTCCTTTTTCTGGATGAGCCTTGTGCCAATCTTGACGGTCGCGCCACCCGCGAGATTGAAGCGTTGCTGCAAGAAACCGCCGTTACAGGTACCCGGGTGATTATGTCGACACATGACATGGGTCAGGCGCGTCGACTTGCACAGGAGATTGTCTTCATGCTTGGTGGCAAAGTACATGAAACCGGTGATGCACAGAGTGCATTTGCGAATCCAAAAACTGCAGAGTTTGCCGCGTTCCAAAGAGGGGATATCGTCACATGAAACACATCCTGTTTGTGATCCTTGCCTTGTTGCTGGCCCGGCCCGGTGCCGCTGATGGGATGCGTCTGGCTGTGACGACGTCCTTTGACAATTCTGGGCTTTCTGATGTGCTGTTGCCGGTGATCCGCGAAGAGACAGGCATTGACGTGCAACTCTTGGTGGTTGGCACCGGACAGGCCCTGCGCCTTGGAGAGGCGGGCGACGTTGATGCGGTGCTGGTTCATTCCCGCGCGGCAGAAGAGGCCTTTGTTGCCGCAGGTCACGGCACCCACCGGCGCGAGATCATGTACAATGATTTTGTTTTGATCGGCCCTGCCGATGACCCCGCCAATATCGCCGATGCGCAGAATGCAGCAGAGGCCTTGCGGCGTATCGCGTCGGTGCAAGCCGCATTCGTCAGCCGGGGTGACGATAGCGGGACGCATAAGGCGGAACTCAATATCTGGATTGACGCAGGGCTTGATACCGGCACCTTTGGCACCTGGTACCGACCTGTGGGGGCGGGCATGGGTGCTGCGCTTAACACCGCGTCAGCGATGCAGGCTTATGTTGTGTCAGACCGTGCAAGCTGGTTGAATTTTGGGAACGTCGACGGTCTTGCCATGCTGTTTTCCGGCGATCCGGCACTATTCAACCAATATGCCTATTTGCCGGTGAACCCCGTCAAAAATACCGCAATCAAACACGAAGCAGCGACCGCGCTTGAGGCATGGCTGACCAGCCCGCGCGCCGCTGATCTGATCAATGGCTACACAATCAATGGTGAAACACTGTTTGTCTTCAATGCATCGCCTGACTGATCAATGTTGATGCGGTTCATCATCCAGGGAACCGTGCACGGCGAACTGGGTGATATCGGCCTCTTGCGCTTCGATCACGCGATAGGCCTCGCGCACGCCTGATGGCGTCAATTCACGCGCAACCGTCAGCAGGGTGTTGGGCGCATGATCGGCGCAAAGGTCAACCATTTGATCAATCTCTTCGTGGGCCACGCCAAGGGCTGCATCAACCGACGGCGCGCCGTAGATGTCGACAAAATGATGCGCCAACAAGGTTGCGATGGTATCGCGTTCCTGTTCTTCGATCTGGGTGACAGCAACAAAGCTGGTCCGCCCGAAGGTCTCGCAACCCATCCAGCCGTTGGCAAAAGCTTGCCGGGCCTTGCCGATCAGATCAGCCTCTGACCAGTTCGAAAATTCAAATCCACCGGAGATGCACCATTCGCCGGTGCGGGCTGGGTTGTGAAACACGCGCGTGTCGCTGTCGTCAAAATGGATGGCACGGGCAAGCTTCATTTGGGCCTCGTTAGATTGGTGGTCAGGGGCAAAAGAACAGTTTCGTCCTCCACCTTCAACAGCAGGCCAAGGTTTTCGTCCAGTCCGACATATGTGCCCGTCTGTCCCGCAATGGTGATGTCACCGTCAAGTCCGTGCGCCAAGCCTGCCCATTCACGATGCAGCTGCGCCATCCCGTTGTCCGCCCATGTGTTGATGCCGACAAGCGTGTGGCGCACCCAGGCCTCTAGCAGATCAACCGCGCCGACATCTGCGCAGCCTTCGGCATAAAGGGCTGTGACATCAGGCGTTAGCCCCGTGTCGTCACTTTGGGGCCAGAGCGTCAGAGTCAGATCAACGACCAACCAATCAGGTTCCTGATCCATGTCTCCCTTTGCGGCCATTCGAAGGCCGCCGCAACGCCCGCCGTTGACATAGATGCCACCATCCCAGCCCAGATGAACGCTGACCTCTGGCGGTGCATAGGCGCCAAGCGCATTCTGGAAACCAACGGCACAAATTGGCAGGATTGCCGCGGCCTCAGACAGCGTGACTTCGGGGGCAAAGACGATGGCAGCACGCAGAGTATCAGGCGCAAGATCGTACACCACAAGACCTGCATCGCACCCTGCATCGGCCGCAGCGCAGGCAAGGGCGAAGGGATCAGCCCCCGCTGCGGGTTGCCCGGAAAACAGTGGCGGGAACTGCGGTTCACTCATGCGAGCCCTTTGGCGATCAGATCCTTGGCCACAGAGCGAAAGCTGGCGGCCTGCGCGCTGTCGGGTTTGGACACGACGACTGGCGCGCCACCGTCCGCGGCCAGCCTGATATCTAGGTGCAGCGGGATTTCGGCCAGCAGCGGAACGTCCAGCTTTGCCGCCTCTGTCGCCACACCGCCATGTCCGAACATATGTTCTTCGTGGCCGCAGGCCGAGCAGATATGCGTCGACATGTTTTCGATCATGCCGATCAGGGGCGTGCCAAGTTGCTGGAACATGTCGATCCCCTTGCGCGCATCAAGCAGGGCGATGTCCTGCGGGGTGGACACAATGATTGCACCATCCAGTTGCGCCTTTTGTGCAAGCGTCATCTGCACATCACCGGTGCCCGGCGGCAGATCCACGATCAGTACATCCAGCGCGCCCCATTGTACCTGGGTCAGCATTTGTTGCAGGGCGCCCATCAGCATGGGCCCGCGCCAGACGACGGCCTGATCTTCGTTCGCCATAAGACCCAGCGACATCATCGTGACGCCGAAGTTGCGCATTGGAAGGATCGTCTTGCCATCCGGGGAGGCGGGCCGCCCTGACACGCCGAGCATACGTGGCTGTGAGGGGCCATAGACGTCTGCATCCAGCAGCCCGACGCGACGCCCTTCTGCCGCGAGGGCACAGGCCAGATTGGATGCCACAGTTGATTTTCCGACGCCGCCTTTGCCAGAGGCCACGGCGATGATCCGGTCTACACCGGGAATTTTCTCTGGCCCAGCGGGTGCAGCACCACGCGATGGTTTGAGATCAGGCGGCGCAGAGGGGGTGCTATGCGCTGTCATCACGATGGACACTGCGTCAACGCCATCAAGAGCCATGATCTGTGCCTCAGCGCTGTCTTTGAGCGTGGCATAGGCCGCGGCATGGTTGCCTGAGACCTCCATCACAAAGCGAACCTTGCCGTCCTCGACCGTCAGGGCCTTGACGATCCCAGCCTCGGCCAGTGACGTGCCGCTGACAGGGTCTTCGATCGTCTTCAACAGGCCCAGAATGGCCTCGCGGGTTACCGACACGTCAGGACTGGCCTTCGATTGTGCCGGTCACGACATGTTCCATATCGAGCCCGTCAATGGTCAGAACCATCTTGGCCTCAAAACTGCGGCCATCTGTGTTGCCTGCACTGCGCAGGGCCTCTTCAATGGCTTGTTGTGATGTCACGCCAACCTGCTTGAGGAATTTGCGCATCGACATGTTGTAGGCGTCGCTCATGGTGTGTCTCCTGTTGTCTGTGCTGTATTCTGCTGCCAGTCACCGCAAAACTCAGTGGTCTCTACGCTTTGACAGGTAGTCATCGGTTGTGCGCGGGCGCGGTCTCTCGCCGCTGGCGAAGGGGCTGTTCGTTGAATGGTACTGGGCCTTGATCCGGCAATTGTCGCACATCTGGATCATGCGTGCGGCCTGCGGATTGCCGAACATGGCATGACTGCCCGCCAGTTTTTCGGTGATCTTCTCAACTGTGGATTTGACACCGAAAAGGCTGCCACATTCGATACAGGCAAAGGGTTCTTCTTCGTTCAGAACGGCTTGCGACAAGGCCGCATCGGTCAGATCCAACTGCGGTTGCAACGTGATCGCCTTCTCGGGGCAGACATTGGTGCAAAGGCCGCACTGCAGGCAGGCATCTTCCTGAAACCGCAGCTGTGGCATGTCGGTGTTGTCGGCAAGCGCGCCTGAGGGGCAGAGCGAGACACAGGCCAAGCATAAAGTGCAGGCGTCCGTGTCAACGACAACAGCGCCATAGGGTGCGCCTTCGGGCAAAGGTAGCGTCGTCGCGTTGGGGTTCAGCGCCTTAGCAGACAGTCGTGCGACCTGACGACGCGATCCGAGTGGCAGGACCGTATCAGGCAGCACCTCGCCCACTGGCTGATCGAACAGCCAATCAGACAGCCCGTCAGGATCGGTGATATCCAGCAAGTTGATTTTGCCTGGCGAGATCGCATCGGCAAGCGCCAATTGTGGGTCCAGCGCGTCGCGTTCCGTCTTAGGACCAAGCAAGATGTCGACACGCGCAAATCCGCTGGCCAGCGCGCCAAGCATCTCGGCATGGCCAAACCCTGACAAGGCGCTGACCTCCATCGGGATGACGTGCGCGGGCAGGCCACGGCCATGGCGCGCGGCAAGGCTGATCATCTCGGTCCCGTGGTCGTCATGGACCAGTAAGACCGGACTGACGCCGCCAACCTTACGATATGCTGATGTCAAGGTGTGGATGCGGCGAAAGATGTGATCAGGATTTGGCGCGTCATAGCTGATCGCGCCAGACGGGCAGACGGCGGAACAGGCGCCGCAGCCTGCACAGATCAGTGGGTCAACCTCTACGTGGTCACCAGCAGAGGTGATTGCGCCAGTAGGGCAGACATTCAGACAATTCGAACAAGCCGGTTTTTCGGCGCGCGAATGGGCGCAAATGGAAGGTTCCATTCGCACATAAAGCGGTTTTTCAAACGTACCAACCAACTGACTGGCCGCAAGGATCGCCTCTGCGACGGCGGGCTGGCTTCTAGGGTCTGCGCGCAGATAACCATCGCGTTTCTCAGGGGCGGGAAACAGCGGCACACCGCCTGTCAGGTCAAGAATCACGTCGCATTGGGACACTGCACCATCACGCGGTTCGGTCAGTGCCGGTGTGCCGCGCCCGCCAAGCGTGCTTTGCTGGAAAGCGTTGATGCGGACCTCAAACTGGCCAAGTGAGCCTGAGGCACTGTGCAATGTCCCGATCACACAATCATAGGCGGTCGCCGGTTCGACGTCAGTGCCGGGTTCCAACAAGACAGTGACGGCCAGTACATCCGCGAGCTTCTCAGCTGCAGCGAGCGCCTGCTCGGCCGGACCAATGAGCAGACATGTGCCTTCGGTTACGACATCGATCGATTTTGGCAGGGGTTCTGCCAATGTTGCATCGGCGATCAGGGCTGCCATTTTGGGGGTCGTGTCGGTTGCATCATCCGTCCACCCCGCGCGGTCACGAATGTCGACGAAGATGGGTGTTTCTGCGCCAACCTCCTCAGCTACATCAGTAAATCGATGCGCCTCTTGCTGGCAGGCAATAACCACGTCGCTCTGTGTGATCGCGCTGGCGGCAACGTCTAACTGCTCCACGCACAAGCTACGATAGCAAGTCTTGCAGCTCAGGCCGGTTGCTTCGCGCAGCGCATCGGTGTTGAGCGTTTGAGAGCCCAGACAATCACAGACCAATAGTGTTTTCGACATGGTTTCCCCACTAAGAACCGCTCGCAGCTATTCAGGAAAAATGAACCGAGTAAACCGGTTTTTGCGCGTGATTCCCCCGTCATGGCATTTGCAATCGCAGCAATTGTTAGAACGCTCCACGCAATGGGGTGGGGTTGATGGGACAAAACCCATAAGGCGCAGGCGTTCGGGGTTGCTGCGGCGCAGAAACTTGTATTCCAAATTTCGTATACGAAAAAATGCTTGGCGCGCCGGACGATTTGGTTCAGCATGGCGGCAGGGAAGTTCGGCCGATCAAGGAAATATGGTGCGAGTCAGGTACCCAAAATCGCGGGTGATGCCGGTCGGGATCGTTGTGCAACGGTTGCCGAGCGTTAGCCGCTGGGCAAAGCATGCCTGGAAAGCAACTGCTGTTTTGCCTGGTGCTGCCAAGGCGGATTGGAAAGAGCTGCGGACTGAAGGGTCCGTGACAGAATTTCACGCAGCGACCTTGCCACTTACACTTTTTGTGTCGGACTCAGAGGCTTATGCGCACGAATTGCAGGCGCGCACCCCTTCGGTCTATGTGATCATGCGGCCAAATGAGAAAACAGGTGACCGGCCTTGGCAGGTCACAAGCGTGACCGCCTCGCCTTATGAAGCGCAGGACTATTGTGATTCTGCCGAGGAGTTGGTCGAAAAGATCGCCATGCCGGACGGGCTGCGCGCCTGGATCACCGATTTTGTCGACGCCCATTATGAGGAAGAAGTCTTCGTCAAGCGCCGTCGCAAAAATATGAATATGGACAAGTCTGAAGACGGGGTCGGTGATCCGCGTATTCGACAGGCCAGCGACGTGTATCGCGCACCACAACGGAAGGTGATTGTGAATTGAGCGCTCTGGGGTCCTCATGGTCTCGCCGTCGTGCGGCGGTCGCGGCGGAAGCCGCCGCCGAAGAACGTGCCTTGCAGGAGGCGGCGATTGAAGCCGAACAGGCTGCTCTTGCTGAAAAGACTGACGACGAGATCCTTGAAGAATTGGGATTGCCCGATCCGGACAGCCTTGAAATGGGCGATGACTTTAAGGCGTTTATGGCAAAGACCGTCCCCGGCCACCTGCGCAAGCGGGCGTTGCGTAAGCTCTGGCGCAGCAATCCGGTGCTGGCCTGTGTTGACGGTTTGAATGACTATGACGATGACTATCTGACTGGCAGTACTGGCCAGGATGCGATCAAGACAACGTATCAGGTTGGCAAAGGCATGCTGACCCATCTCTTGGAGATCGAGCGCCAGCAGAATGCGGTCGTTGCTGCTGATGATGAAGTGGATCACAGTTTGGACGATGAGATTGGTGAGACCGCCGATACAGTTGCGCTGACGGTGCCCGATGCGTTGCCCGTGGATAACGTGGCCGACGTGGATGACACACCGCCCATGCCAGCACCCCGCCGCATGCAATTTCAATTCGAGGATCAAACAGCATGAACGTCGCGGCTGCCCTTCCCGAGGTTCTGCAGGAAGATCGCCTGCGTGCTGACCTCTATAACTATCTGGGCCTGATCCTTGTGGGTCCGCCTGATCAGATGCTGTTGGACCAGACGGCAGGGCTAGCAGGTGACGATACGGAATTGGGTCAGGCCATCCAAGGGTTGGCGCGGGTTGCGAAGGTCTCAAAACCCAAGGCGGTGCAGTCTGAATATAACGCGCTGTTCATCGGGGTGGGGCGGGGCGAAATTCTGCCTTATGCCAGTTACTATCTGACGGGTTTTCTGAATGAAAAACCTCTTGCGAACCTGCGCAATACGATGGCGAATTTTGGGATGACACGTGCTGAGGACGTGTTCGAACCCGAAGATAACATCGCGTCCTTGATGGAAATGATGGCGGGGATGATCGTCGGGCGCTTTGGTCGTGTGGCCAGCGTTGAAGAACAAAAACAGTTTTTTAACGCACATATCGGCACCTGGGCTGCACACTACTTTACTGATCTTCAGGCGGCAAAGTCATCTGTCCTTTATGCGTCGGTCGGCGCGGTGGGCGCTGCCTTTATGGATATTGAACGCGAAGCATTTCGCATGACGGCAAGTTGACGGGCTTGCCAGGTAACCGGCGGGGATGCCCGCCAAACAACGGGAAGGGGAGACATCCCATGAGTGACAAAAACGAAGGCAAAAGCCGCCGTGATTTCCTGAAGCTGGCGGGGATCGCGGCACCTGCTGCGGCGGTTGCCGTGGCTGCGGGTGGCGCAACGCAGGCCGCAGCAAATCCGGCTGACCTGTCATCCGACACGATGCAGGACACCGAACATACGCGCGCTTACTTGGAAAGCACCCGTTTCTAGGGTTGTCGATCAGATCCGTTTGATTGGCCGAATGAGACGCGGGTCAATGCCGGAACGAAGAATTCATCCAGCCGGGCTGGATCAAGGAGGAAGAAGATGCTGAGGAAAAAGACGAACGGTTACACACGCCGGTCCGGTCGGACACCCATTACGGTGAACAAAGGGGCGAATGTCGTCGACAGGCGTGGATTTCTGCGCGGATCCGGCCTTGCGATTGGCGGGTTGACTGCAATTGCGGCCACGGGCGGCACGGTCACGCAGGCAACGGCGCAGACCGCAGCGACACGTGCGGTTGAAACCATCAAATCGGTCTGCACCCACTGTTCGGTTGGCTGTACGGTGATTGCCGAGGTCGACAACGGCGTCTGGACCGGGCAAGAACCCGGCTGGGACAGCCCGTTTAATCTGGGGGCGCATTGCGCCAAGGGGGCCGCCGTGCGCGAGCATGCCCATGGTGAGCGTCGCCTCAAGTATCCGATGAAGAAAGAAAACGGCGAGTGGATCCGTATCAGCTGGGAAGATGCGATCAACGAGATCGGCGATGGCATGATGAGCATCCGCGACGAAAGCGGGCCGGATTCAGTATACTGGCTTGGATCAGCCAAGCATAGCAACGAGCAAGCCTACCTGTTCCGCAAGTTCGCCGCCTATTGGGGCACAAACAACGTTGATCACCAGGCGCGGATTTGCCACTCGACCACGGTGGCCGGGGTTGCGAACACATGGGGCTACGGCGCCATGACCAACAGCTACAACGATATCCACAATTCGCGCGCGATCTTTCTGATCGGCGGCAACCCGGCCGAGGCGCACCCTGTGTCCCTGCTTCATATGTTGAAAGCCAAAGAGCAGAACAACGCGCCATTGATCGTTTGCGATCCGCGGTTCACACGGACGGCCGCACATGCTGACGAATATGTTCGCTTCCGGCCTGGTAGTGACGTTGCGTTGGTCTGGGGTATTCTGTGGCACATCTTTGAAAACGGATGGGAAGATCAGGAATTCATCCGCACCCGCGTGTGGGGCATGGACGAGATCAGAACAGAAGTGGCCCGTTGGACACCCGAGGAAGTCGAGCGTGTCACAGGCGCACCCGGTAGCCAGCTGGAACGTGTTGCGCGGACCCTTGCCAACAATCGTCCGGGCACGGTGATCTGGTGCATGGGCGGCACACAGCACACCAACGGTAACAACAATACCCGCGCCTATTGTGTGTTGCAGCTTGCCCTTGGCAACATGGGGACTGCCGGTGGTGGTACCAACATTTTCCGCGGCCATGACAACGTACAGGGTGCAACTGACCTTGGCGTTTTGGCGGATACGCTGCCCGGCTACTACGGCCTGTCAGCCGGATCATGGGCCCACTGGGCCCGCGTCTGGGAAGAAGACCTTGACTGGCTCAAGAGCCGCTTCAGTCAGGAAACTGTTGGCGAGACGCCAATGATGAACCTGACAGGTATTCCGGTCAGCCGTTGGATTGACGGTGTGCTGGAGGACTCTGAAAACATGGACCAGCCCGACAACACCCGCGCGATGGTGCTTTGGGGCCACGCGCCAAATTCTCAGACCCGTCAGAAGGAAATGAAGACGGCGATGGAGAAGCTGGACCTGCTTGTCGTTGTTGACCCTTATCCAACTGTGACGGCCTCGCTGCAGGATCGCGAGGATGGCGTTTACCTGCTACCGGCCTGTACGCAGTATGAAACCCGCGGCTCAGTGACTGCATCCAACCGGTCGTTGCAGTGGCGCGACAAGGTGTTCGATCCGCTCTTTGAATCAAAGACCGACCACTGGATCATGGCGCGTTTCGCAGAAAAGTTTGGTTTCCACGATGAAATCTTCCGCAACATCGCCATGGACGACGGCGATGAGCCGAATGTCGAGGATATCACCCGCGAATTTAACCGTGGCATGTGGACCATTGGCTATACCGGGCAAAGCCCCGAGCGCCTGAAGATGCATATGGCCAATCAGCACACCTTTGACCGTACATCCCTGCGTGCGATTGGCGGTCCTGCTGATGGCGATTTCTACGGCTTGCCATGGCCCAGCTGGGGCACCGCCGAGATGAACCACCCAGGCACGGCGAATCTTTACGATATGTCATTGCCAGTGGCCGAAGGCGGGCTGACCTTCCGCGCCCGCTTTGGCGTGGAAAGGGATGGCGACAATCTGTTGGCGGAGGGTGTGTTCAACCCCGGTTCCGAGATCGAGGATGGCTATCCAGAGTTCACCATGCAGATGCTGATGGATCTTGGATGGGATAGTGATCTGACCGATGACGAGCGCGCTGCGATTGATGCGGTGGCTGGCCCCAGTACCAACTGGAAAACCGACCTTTCTGGTGGCATCCAGCGGGTCGCCATTGCCCACGGCTGTGCGCCGTTTGGCAACGCCAAGGCGCGGGCCGTTGTCTGGACGTTCCCAGATCCGGTGCCGATCCACCGTGAACCGCTTTACTCCAACCGGCGCGATCTGGTTGCAGAGTTCCCAACCTATGAGGACAAGAAGTTCTGGCGCCTGCCGACGATGTACGCCTCGATTCAGGAAAAGGATTTCTCGGAAGAGTATCCGATGATCCTGACCTCGGGCCGTCTGGTGGAATACGAAGGTGGCGGGGATGAAAGCCGTTCCAACCCATGGCTTGCCGAATTGCAGCAAGACATGTTTGTCGAAATCAACACGCGCGATGCCAATAACCTTGGCGTGCGTGATGGTGCGCAGGTCTGGGTAGAAGGCCCCGAAGGCGGCAAGGTCAAAGTTATGGCCATGGTCACCGAACGGGTGGGCGAAGGCGTCGCCTTTATGCCTTTCCACTTTGGTGGGCATCTTGAGGGGGTCGATCGGAGGGACAAGTATCCCGAAGGCGCAGATCCTTACGTGCTTGGCGAAAGCAGCAATACCGCACAGACATATGGCTATGACAGCGTAACCCAGATGCAAGAGACCAAAGCGACTCTTTGCAAAATCTGGACAGCATAAGGGAGATAGACGATGGCTAGAGCAAAATTCCTCGTCGACGCTGAACGCTGCATTGAATGCAACGCCTGCGTCACCGCTTGTAAGAACGAACATGAAGTGCCTTGGGGTATCAACCGCCGAAAGGTGATCACGATCAATGACGGCGAATCGGGCGAGCGGTCGATATCGGTCGCCTGTATGCATTGTTCGGACGCGCCATGTATGGCGGTCTGCCCGACCGACTGCTTCTACCAGACCGCGGACGGTGTGGTCCTGCACTCCAAAGACCTGTGCATCGGTTGCGGCTATTGCTTCTATGCGTGTCCCTTTGGCGCGCCGCAGTTTCCGCAGGCGGGTAACTTTGGATCACGTGGCAAGATGGACAAATGTACATTCTGTGCTGGCGGTCCGGAAGAGAACAACTCCACCGCTGAGTTCGCCAAATACGGCCGCAACCGGATTGCCGAAGGCAAGTTGCCGATCTGCGCTGAGATGTGTGCAACCAAGGCCCTCTTGGCGGGTGACGGGGATACAGTGTCGGGTATCTACCGCGAGCGTGTCGTCGCCCGGGGATTTGGGTCTGGGGCATGGGGCTGGGGTACGGCCTATGATCAAAAGGGCGGCTAACCGCCCGGTTTCTGCCAACAAAAGGGGCGGCCTGTCTTGGGCCGCCCTTCTTTGATCCGCCGAAAGAGGACTGAACTATGCTACGCATCCTTGCCCTGATTTCGCTGTTTTGGACCGTTGCCCTTGTGCCTGCTATGGCACAGGAAACTGTCGATGATGCGCGCGCCGCAACTGGTGGGGCGCAGACGCTTGAAGACATTCTGCGCAGGCAAGAAGGCCTGAAGATTGATGACAGCTTCCGAAGTGATCTGACTGGCGACCCAAATGCCGCGGCGGTGCCGAGTGATCAGCTGGGGACCTTGGGGGGGGCATCGGACCCCGACCTGTGGCGTGGCCTGCGCTACAACGCGGCTGATGTAAGCACCCAACAGCGCGGCCCTGCGGCAACAACACTGATCCAGGATGGTGGCATGTGGTGGTTATCGTTCCGTCGGGGCGCGCTGTTGTCTTTTGGCGCCTATCTGCTGGGCGGTACGCTTTTGGCGCTGGGGTTGTTCTATTTGGTCCGCGGGCGGATTCGCATTGACGGTGAAAAGACCGGACGCTCCATCACGCGCTTCAAAGCGTTTGAAAGGTTTGGTCACTGGCTTTTGGCCACGTCGTTTTTGATCCTTGGCGCGACCGGTCTTATTACACTTTTCGGTCGCAAGTTTCTGATCCCGGTTTTCGGCCCCGAAAGTTTTTCGACAATCGCGGTTGGCAGCAAGTGGGTTCACAACAATGTATCATGGGCGTTTATCGTCGCGCTTGTTATCATCTTCGTGGTTTGGGTGGTGCACAATATTCCCGACAGAACGGATCTGCGTTGGCTGGCTAAGGCAGGTGGCCTGTTTGGTGGAGAGCATCCGCCTGCGAAGAAATTCAATGCGGGTCAAAAGCTGATCTTCTGGTCGGTGATTATCCTGGGGGGATCGATAGCGGCGTCGGGCCTGTCACTTCTGTTCCCGTTTGAATTCAATTTGTTTGGGCACACGTTCTCCACGCTTAATAGCTGGGGCGTGCCCGGATGGTTTGGGGCTGATGATTTGCCTTATCCGCTACAGCCACAGGAAGAGATGCAATATGCTCAGCTTTGGCACGCAATCGTCAGTTTTGTCCTGTTGGCAATCATCTTTGCGCATATCTATCTTGGTTCGGTCGGGATGGAAGGTGCCTTTGATGCGATGGGAAAAGGCGAAGTCGAAGAACAGTGGGCGCGTGAACATCACAGCATCTGGGCCGAGGAAACGCTTGGTGCCAAGCAATCCAAGGAAGGAGGCGCATGATATGAAAGCTTTCCTTCTGTCTGTTCTGGCCTTGGTCGTCATATCTGTTGGAGCAAACCAGATACTGGTCCGCATGGAAGGTGCCGGGGCAATTGGCAGCACGACATCGGTCAATGTGCGCGTAGATTGAACGGTTCAGCCTGCTGTTGGGCCTAGATACCGCCAGCGGTCATTGCGCTGGCAATGGCCTCGTATGAATTGCGGATGTGCGACTCCATGATTTTTGCAGCATCCTCAGTTCGGCCATCAAATAGGTGGCTGACAATCTCCGTATGTTGGTTCCAAACGGAACCAATCACTTCAGGGTCGCGCAGCACCTCTGACATCGATCGGCGGATGTGGTGCCAGTTCGTTTTCATGGAGCATTCAATCACCCGGTTGTTACTCCAACTATAGATCATTTCGTGGAACATCATGTCGGCATGAACTAAACCGCCAAGTGCGCCTTGTTTCAAAGCTTTTTCCCCCACGCGCAGAACCCTATCAGCACGTCTTTTGTCAGCATCAGTTAGTGATCTGCCTGCCAAGCGCACCGCGAAAGGCTCGATAACTGTGCGGTATTCGAAAATCGAGCGAAAGAGGCTTTCATCAAAGCGCACGACTACAACGCTGCGCCTACCCGTGTCCTTGACCATGCCATTCGCCTTCAGGATCGAAATGGCGCTGTTGACCGGCTGGCGTGAGACGTCCAACTTGGCTGCAATTTCGTCCTGGTTCAGCCGCTCGCCCGGCAAGATTTCACCGGTGCAGATCGCATTCAAGAGGATCTCGTAGGTTTCTTCGACCAGAGTGCGCTTTGGTGTCACTGCCTCCATTTGCCAACCTCGTTGTTGTTCGCTTAGCCATATCTATCATTTATGGGCGCCGTGGATAGTTCTTCTTGTATCTTGTGTGCGAGGTAAGGCGTTTTGATGGCTGAGCGGCCACCAGGTGGGATACTTGCCATCGGAGTCGGCATGGGCACGACGCGCAGGTATTATGTTTAGCACAGTACGGATCGAACTAAGGCAGTTTAAGGCGCAAAAACGCCCTCTACACAGAAATTGGGCGCAGTATTCACCAATTTTGGCCACATTCGGGTGTTGTTGTGGAATAGATCGCCACACACCCGGTTTACACTCACCCCCTGACCACCCCAGCGAGGCGCTGCTCTTTCATGAGCGGCGCCTATTCTTATGGGACATCAAAGAGGCCGATAGACCCTGGGTAGAATACCGAAGTGCGCCCATCAGTTCTTGATCAACTCCGGTTTCTGCGCGCTGATCTGGTGAAGGCCCTTTGTCGCTTGATAGGCGGCGAGGATGGCGATAGCCGACAGAGTGCTGATCCCGCTGACCATTAGAAATGTCGTTGATTGGGTAAGGGCAAAGATTGTCACAACACCGCCTATGCGCGCAAATGAGATGTCAAAGCTGGCGGACAAAGCACTTGTGCCCTTGGGCGCAAACTTCAAAACCAACATGGTCGAAGGGGCATTGCTGCAGGCCAACCCTGCGCCAACAAGCACCGATGCAAGCGCCCACATGGCAAGGGTGTTAGCATAACATGCAAGGCTGAAGCCGACGGCGATAAAGGCTGGTGCGATGGTCAGGATGCTGCGAACATGAGGCGCATCTACGAGGTTTCTCAAAAATGTGCTCGTGATGGAAAATGTGAGCCACATGATCGACAAGGCTAACCCGATGCTGACGACTGGTACGTCGCTTTGGGCAAGCCGGATCGGGACGTAGAAAAGGTAAAATGAAATCGCGCCATAGGTGCAGTAGATGTAACCAAACAACAGCCGAAGCTCCGGTGATCGCAACACTTTGACATGATCTTTGCAGACTGTGGGTTTGGTCGGCGCTTCGTCTGGAACATCACCACCTCGCACAACCGCAAGTGCAGCGACCGAGATGATTGCAAAAGTGACGAATGCGAAACTCCAGTCAAACCCCGCAAGCACACTGCCGTAAAGAAGCGGCGCAAGGGCTGCGGCATAACCCGCAACGCTACCCCAGAGGATGAGGATTCTACCGGGCCTTTCTGGAGATGCTCGTGTCAGAAGGATCGGCACCAAGGGTGAAAATACCCCGCCACCAAAGCCTTGCAAGGCCCGCGCACTAATGATGATTTGAAAACTTTCTGCCAATGCCACGAACGCTGACCCCAAGGCGAAACAGAGCACGCCGAGGGCAAAGACCTTGATGGTTGCAAACCTGTCGCCAAGCCACCCGCCAATGAGGACTCCAACAGCAACAGCAATGCCATATGCGTTAAAGAACCAAGCCAGTTCGCGGATAGAGAGGTCAAATTCTGCCTTGATCGTCGGCAAGAATAGCGGGACCAAAGTGAGCTCCATCACAAAAGCGATGCTCACGGCGATTGATCCAAAGATTGTTCTACGAGATGACACTAAAATGCGGCCGATCGAGGTGGTTTCAAAAAAATGATCTTGTACACTCGATCAACCAAGGTCGAGAACGACGACGTATTTACCCTTTTGTATCAATTGACGTCAGGGTTGCATGGACGGCCGCAATCTGCGCGCCTTGCTGCAGTGTCTCTGCCTCTTGCGAGAGCGCGTTTGCCATATCGTTTGCATTCATCCAGATCAGATAGTCCTCGTCAGTAATTTGTCGATCTGGTCCAATCCACTTGCCGGGCTCGCAATGACTATAGCCATAGCGCAGATGGGCGCCCTTCGCTGCAAGCTGCTTGGGTACAAGTGCAAACATATAGTCTGGGGTCCAGGTTTGTTGCACGATTTCAAAGAGCAAGCGTGACAGTAGGTTTGTAGCACCGCGGCTGCGCGGTCCACCCAACCCACGGTTCGGCAACCAGAAATCGCCATGATAGCAAACTCTTCCTGTGACAGATTTGAGCGCTTCAGGACCGGTATAGAACGTCAGGTCGGGGTCGGGCGTCGTGTCGGGTGTGATGTACTTATGGCGATGAATCTCAAGGTGTCTACCAAGGGAAATGCCGGGCAAGTCCAGTAGTCGGACGGCCTGCGTATGGATCACCTCATTCGCGTCGTTGAAACCGCAGACCCAAAACCCGTTTGTTTCATCAATGAAAGAGCTGGCGGTATCGAAAATCGGATACAGGCCACCGCGATCAGTCTGAGAGTTCCTGTAGGACCGGTACAGTGAAAAATCGCCACCAACCTCGACCCGCATACCCGCGTCTTCGAGTTCACGGAGAACCCCGGACACGTTCTTGATCATGCCAAAAATACTTTGCGCCGACATCACTTGTCCCTTCATCGCCTCGTGCGACTTGAGCATCACTTCTATCAGATCGTGAATATTGTGCACTACTTTTGGGTAAATTTACTGAAGCGCCGCGTTTTTTGTAACGAATTGCGTCGTCAGAGTGCCTATTCCGGAAAGGCGCGTAGCGAATCCATCACGATGTGTTCGCGCAGATCTGGCGGCTCAATGTCTTTGGTGGCATCAATGTCGACTTGATCCGTGATGATCGCAAGCACGCTGAGTCCCGGTGTGCCATCAGGAAACACGCACCCCAGAAGCAAGCGCTGGAACGTCACCGGCAGAGGTTCTCCGCCATCTTTGGCCAGGTAGGCATAAATGTGATCAAGGCGCACGCCCCCTTCTTCGTAGATGCGGGAATAGGCGCCTGCGATGAATTCGTTGTACTCATCGCCGACATCATCTTCGTTCATCAGCTTGCCGATTGCGCTTTTTGACCATGCCCAGCCGAACCATTTTGCATAGGCCGACTCTGACCCGATATCGACAAAGACCCACCCTGCGGGGCTCTTACGATACAGCAGCGAGTATGGCCTTATGAGCTCCATCTGTTCATGTTCGATACGCGTTTCAGCGTTGCCCCAAGCAACAAGCGCCTTGCGCATCAGTGGTAGGCCCCGAAGGGCGACCTGAGATACCGAGTGCTGCTGCGAGAAAAACATCAGCCCGTTTTCGTCCGTATATTGAAACTTCTCCAACCCATGTGAAGAATTCTTTTTCAAAGCAGACTGACCAGCCCACAAATCAAGCTGCAAAAGCAGTGACTTGGCACCGTCGAGCGAACCTTTGCCTTGTGGCGTCAGACGGTACTGACGGTCAACGACTTCAAAAAGTGCCTCGCCGCGGATTGTTTCCAGATCGTTGATGTGGCGGCGTACTGTTTGGCGGGTTGCGCCAAGCTCTGCACAGGTCTTAGACAGGTTAAGGTTCCTGCTCATGCAAACAAACGCGCGCAGCATGGCGACCGTAACACCGCTGTTGTTTTTCGATTGGTACAACTCGTCTCCAAAGTATTCGTGGCGCTTGAACGTGGTGGATCAACAGAATGAGTCCGTCGGCAATCGTATCTCAGGCTGGGAAAATTAGAAGGGGTAGAAACATTGCATTTGCGGCGGCATGGGCGCTTTGTTACACGAAGATATCAATTTTTATAACTTTTTCACAACCGCCATTCGCCCACCAACACATTCAACCGACCACCCGTTGCTCTCAAATGTCCCAAATCGGCACACAGGCGGACATTATTCAAACTGTCGCCATCGTTTGAACACTTTGCTTTGGAGTATCGAGTGGTGAAAGGAGCTGCTATGAACATCATTAGTTTTCTTAACAAGTCTGCAACGCTCTCAAGTCCACCACCAGGGTCCATCAACGTCCTGTTAGGTGACAAGGTCGAAGGGCCGGGTGGCAAATGGATTCCCTGTGCTACCAAAGTGGCTGATGGGTCGTACTACTCGGGGCTGTTTCAGGTGGGACCTGGCAAAAGGCAGGTGTGTGCGGCCAGTGTGCCGCTGCCTAGCCCTGAAGAGGCCTTATCTCGCGCGATCGAACTGGCATCATCAGCCGCCGCATAGACTGCCGTTGACGACGACTAGATCACGTTAGGCGATCTGTCGCGACATTTGCTGTGCATAAGCAAACACAGAAGAGCAGCGCCCCCAGCAGGGCACTGCTCTCATGATACGATCTAGCTGGTACCGCTGCGGGCATTACACGCAGAACAAATTCAATCGTCCGTTTTGACCTTTGGGTTCCCGTAGACTCACACAACTATGGGTCCCGCCAGATCAATACTTTTGCCCACTGGCTAAATGTTGAACTCCTCCAACACATCGCTAAACCGCGATCACTCACTACGTTCACTCGTTACTTTTTCGGACACACCACTCCCGTCCGATAGTTATGTTCTGAAGAAGATCTTGCTTCAGGACAATTCTCCAAATTTGTAACTTGATAGACGTATTTTTCACCCATTAATGGGTGATTTATCATACATCCGGGCAGGCGATAACAAATTGGGCGACAGAGGTAGCTTACGCCGCTCCGCCGAGCGAGGTGCCTTGCCGATTTGACGAACTGGCAACACTATCCCCGCTTTGTCGAGGCCGCAGGATTTGCGTATGATCCGACTACCCAGCATGATGCCGGGGACCGGCATGAAGGCACGCAGATTGTCACCGCATCTGTTTCTCTGTCGCAGAACGCGGTATCGCAGCATCACCAGAGGGGAGAAGGACCATGTCTGAGACCGTCGCCACACAACCGATTGAAGGGCAAAAGCCCGGGACCAGCGGATTGCGCAAGAAGACGGAGGTCTTCATGCAATCCCATTATCTTGAAAATTACGTGCAGGCGATTTTTGATGGCACCGGCGGGGTTCAGGGTAAGACACTGGTGGTTGGTGGTGACGGGCGGTACTTCAACGACCGCGCCATTCAGGTGATCCTGCGTATGGCCGCGGCGGGCGGTGCTGCGCGTTGCATAGTAGGCCAGGGCGGATTGCTGTCGACGCCTGCGGCGTCGCATCTGATCCGCAAGCGTGGTGCGGATGGTGGTTTAATCCTTTCGGCCAGCCATAACCCCGGCGGTCCGGATGCCGATTTCGGGCTGAAGTATAATGGGCACAATGGCGGCCCCGCCAGTGAAGCGGTGACTGCAAAGATATTCGCGCGCACCTTGGAAATCTCGGAATATAATATCCTGACCGCGACCGATGTTAATCTGGAGACATTGGGTGAGGCCCCGCTGGGCGGCATGATGGTTGAGGTTGTCGATCCTGTCGCCGACTACGCCGCACTGATGGAAGAGCTGTTTGATTTCGACGCCATTGCGGGCCTTTTCAAGTCGGGATTCTGTATGCGTTTTGACGCTATGCATGCCGTTACTGGCCCCTACGCAACAGCCATCCTGCAAGAGCGTCTGGGCGCGCCAGCGGGTACCGTGATGAACGGCAACCCAAGCCCTGATTTTGGCAAGGGGCACCCGGACCCCAACCCGATCTGGGCCAAAGACCTGATGGAGATCATGCATGCTGAAGATGCTCCTGATTTTGGTGCGGCATCTGATGGGGACGGGGACCGCAACATGATTGTGGGTAAGGGGGCTTATGTCACGCCTTCGGACAGTCTCGCACTTTTGGCTGCCAAGGCGCATCTCGCACCGGGGTATCGCGAAGGGCTTGCTGGGGTCGCGCGCTCAATGCCGACGTCTGGTGCCGTGGACCGCGTGGCCAAGGGCCTTGGGATTGCTTGCTATGAAACGCCTACCGGCTGGAAGTTCTTTGGCACATTGCTTGATGCAGGCAAGGCAACGCTCTGCGGTGAGGAAAGTGCGGGCACCGGCAGTAATCACGTCCGCGAGAAGGATGGTCTCTGGGCGGTCCTGTTGTGGCTGAATATTCTCGCGGCTTCCGGGAAATCGGTGCAAGAGTTGATGACCGATCTGTGGTCTGAATACGGGCGTTGCTATTATTCGCGGCACGATTACGAAGACGTTGATGCGGGCAAGGCTAATGCGATGATGGATGCCCTGCGCGCAAAGCTTGATACGCTGCCAGGGCAGGTATTCGCCGGGCAAACCGTGGTTTGGTCGGATGAGTTCGCCTATGACGATCCGGTTGATGGCAGCCACGCTGCCGCGCAAGGCCTGCGCATCGGGTTTGAAGACGGGGCACGCGCCGTGTTCCGGCTGTCTGGCACGGGCACGGTGGGTGCGACGATCAGGTTGTACTTGGAAAGCCCCGAAACGGACCCCGCACGCCTTGCCTTGTCACCAGAGGATGTTCTGGCCCCAATCAACGCAGCAGCGCTCGCATTGTCGGGTCTGAAGGCATTGACAGGGCGTGACGCACCGAATGTGATCACCTGACAGTGGCATATGCAAGGTCTGCTTAGGCACTAACGCCCGCGCCGCGCGCCACCGCGGTTGCCGTAATGCGCACGCAGGATACTGACCAGCTTGCGGTATGCCGCCCGGTGGCGGTTGCGAAGGTTGAGGCCAACAAAGACGGGTTGCGCGATTACTGGGGCATCTGCGACAGGTTTGCAGCTATCTGAATCAACCAGTGCCTGGGCCGAGTGGCGCAGAACATAGGCCGTGCCGGACAATGACGTCAGCAAATCCACCATCGCCGCATTTTGCCCGATAGAGAGCGAGACATCGGCAAGCCGCGGCAGTAACGCGGCGTGGTTTGCGGAGAAGGCGGGCGCATAGTTCGCCAGAATATAGCTGGCCGGATCAACGTCGCTCAGGCGGGTCGCATCGGTTGATACCATGACATAACTGACGTCACCCAATGTCTCAAAATGGAGATCAGGCTGGGCCTTTGGCGTATACAATACTGCGATGTCTTGTGCGCCAGAAGTCAAATCAGAACACATTTGACCAGAGTAATCTGCCTCAAACAGGAATGCGGTATCGGGCATGACGCCACGGAATTGGCTGATCAGTTTGTCGATGGCAAGGCCCACCAGATCATGCTGCAATCCGACGCGCATGGTCACGCCGGCAATGGCAGAATCGCGTGTGGCATTCAGAGCGGTCACCCAGTTGTGCCGCAGGCTGCGGGCGTGTGGCTCAAACCGCAGCCCTTCGGTCGTGAGCGAGGTGCCCGAGCGCGAGCGTTGAAATAAGCGCACGCCCATCGTGGTCTCAAGCGACCGGATTCGTCCAGAGACTGTGGATTGCGTGATTTCCAACCGCTCTGCTGTTTGGTTGAAGCTGCGGGTCTCGCACAGGTCGAGAAAGGTTTCGATCAATTCCATTTGCATGACTGTACTCTGCACTAATCGGTTTTTTCGATCAATAATAAGCGGATTGCCTGATTGAAGAGACCCCAAAGCGGATCAATACTCAAGCGCGGACAGGAGGGTTCATCGATGATTGAGGAAAAGACAAGACAACGACGCAGCGGTGGACGCGCGGCAAGGGTCGCATTGCGCAACGCACCATTGGCCGAGGATCTGCGACCGATCCGGGCCGGCCTACCGGGCGGGCAATACAAGCCGTTGTCCGATGCGGATGTGCTGCGCATTCATCATGCGGCCCTTGATGCGTTGGAGCAAATCGGGCTGTCGCAGGCTCCGCCATCGGGCATTGAGGCGATGACCAAAGCGGGTGCGATTCTGGGTGATGACGGGCGCCTGCGGTTCCCGCGTGCCTTGGTTGAAGACATGCTGGCCAAGGCGGCGCGCAACGTTACCCTATGTGGGCGCGATGAAAAGCATGACCTGCAGCTGACCGGATCAAATGTGCATTTTGGCACGGCAGGTGCCGCGGTGCATGTGGTTGATCTGGAAACCAACACATATCGCGACAGTACGGCGCAAGACTTGCACGATGCTGCGAGGATCACGCAAACGCTTGACAACGTACACTTTTTTCAACGTGCGATGGTGGCCCGCGATGTGACTGACAGCTGCGAGTTGGACCTGAACACGATCTATGCAAGCTGCGCAGGGACGACCAAACATATCGGCACATCATTCAGCGAACCGCAGAATGTGGCACCCTGCATCGAACTTATTCACCGTATCGCAGGCGGCGAAGACGCATGGCGCGCGCGCCCTTTCATGTCGAATTCAAACTGCTTTGTTGTACCACCAATGAAATTCGCCGAGGAAAGCTGCCTGGTGATGGAAAGCTGCATCCGGGCAGGGATGCCTGTGCTGCTTTTGTCGGCGGGGCAGGCGGGTGCAACAGCGCCAGCGCCTATCGCATTAACCATCGTGCAGGCTGTCGCGGAGTGTTTGGCCGGTGTCGTCTATGTGAACGCCATCGCGCCGGGGCATACGGCTGTCTTTGGCACCTGGCCATTTGTTTCTGACCTGCGCACGGGTGCGATGTCCGGCGGGTCTGCGGAACAGGCGTTGCTGACGGCGGGTTGTGCCCAGATGCATCGCTTTTACGATCTGCCGGGCGGGGCTGCTGCTGGTATCTCAGATTCCAAGCTGCCGGATATGCAGGCTGGATGGGAGCAAGGCATCACCAACGTGCTTGCTGGATTGTCCGGTTTGAACATGGTGTATGAGGCGGTAGGTATGCATGCCTCTTTGCTGGGTTTTTGTCTTGAGTCGCTGATCCTGGGCGATGACATCATTGGACAAGTTCTGCGCACGGTCCGCGGCATTGATGTGACGGAGGACAGCACGTCAATCGAGGCAATGAAAGCCGTTTGTCTGGAAGGCCCCGGCCACTACCTTGGGTCGGATCAAACGCTGCAACTGATGCAAACCGAATATGTCTATCCGACACTTGGCAACAGGATGGGCCCCAAGGAATGGAATGAGGCAGACCGACCTATGTTGATCGACAAGGCGATTGAGCGCAAGAACGAGATACTGGCGAATGCCAGGATTACCTTTGATCCGGCGTTTGATGCGGCGATCAGAGAGGACTACAAAATCTACTTCGAGTGAGGGATGAGGTCCTGACCTCAGCTCGCCGCAAAGAATGGCAACCAGGCGGCTAGCACGGCATTGGGGTTTTCCTCGGCCAGATAGTGGCCGCCCTTCAAGGCGTGCCCCTCAACATGCAGGGCGCGTTCGCGCCATAAGGCGAGGCAATCGAAATGCGCTTCGATCACCCCGTCTGCCCCCCAGAGCGCAAGAAGCGGCATCTGTAATTTCGTTTGATCTGCATCGTCGTGGATGATGTCGATGGTCGCCGCGGCGCGGTAATCCTCGCAGGCACCATGGATGGCATCGGGTTCTGAAAAAGCGGTTAGATACTCATCCAGCGCCTGCCGGACAAACGGGGCCAGGCCTGCGCTGCCAGCCCCGCATTTGCGCAGCCAGAAAAACACTGGATCTGCTGCGATCATCGTTTCGGGAAAGGGATGTGGCAAGGTCAGCCAGTACCAATGCCAATAGGCATGGGCAAAGCCGCTTGTTGCATTGCGGTACATTTCGCGGGTGGGGGCAATGTCCAGAACAGAGAGGGCAGTCACCTTGCCGGGATGGTCGGCTGCCAGACGGTGTGCAACACGGCCCCCGCGGTCATGTGCGCCGATCCTAAAGCGATCATGGCCCAGATGGTCCATCAATGCGACCATGTCACCCGCCGTGGTGCGTTTTGCATAGGGGGTGTGGCTTGCATCAGTTTTCGGTTTCAGTGAACGGCCATAGCCACGCAAGTCCGGGCAGATCACTTGATAGGTTTTTGCCAGTTCCGGTGCCGTCGCATGCCACATGGCGGAAGTCTGCGGATAGCCGTGGAGCAAAAGCAACGGCGGCCCGTCACCGGAGATCCGGTAAAAAATGGGGCCTTCTGGCGTTTGAAACACCCGTTCCTCAAACGCCTCAAAGAACCGCGGCGCAACAGGAGCAGACAGAGCAGCAGGATGCATCAACCCAGTATGGCACGCCAGGACGCATGCAACGCACCCAGATGCGCTGGCTGATAGGCGATCACGGCAACATCATCGTTATGTATGGCCAAGGCGGCGGCCGTACCGTCCGAAAACGCCCCTTCGAGGCAGATCAATTGCGTGCCGCTGCCATAGGATTGCGATGCGCGAAACTCAGCGAGCTGCTTGTCCAAAATGGACTGTAATGCAGCAACGTCGCCCGCGCTCGATTGCAGTTCACCGTCCCGCATGTGCAGCATCGCAACAGCGGCCGCACGATTGGCGCGCAAGAACCGTTCCATCGGAGGCTTCGGCGTCTCATCCAGGTCGAGTTGCCAAAGTTCAGCAAGCCCCTTGACAGAGATACCCCGCTCGCCATCTTTGCCAAACGCTGTGGGGGGCAGGTAACGGGCGGTCAACCGTTGGGCCTGGCCACATAGTTCAGAGAGAACCGCAAAGACAGCGGCCACAACCTCAGGCTCTTCTCGCGACAGGACTTGCCCCAGAACGCCATCTGCGCCGGATGACGCACCGGCGATGCCGCGTAAACGGCGACCAGAGACGATCAGATTGACCACAGCATCATCAGCCCTGATCTCTAGATTGCGTTCCAGAATAGTGTCATCGATTTCATTGAGGATCGCGCTAACCGGGTTCGGCTCGCCGCCGGTTGAAATAACACGTGCGCCGGCTTCAAATACCGTATCTTTTGCTGCAAGAGCCGAGATTTTTTGCGCCAGTTCGGCGTGGTCGCTCATTTAGTTTGTTCCAGCTTCGTCTTCGTCTTTCAGGCACCACTGCTGATGCGGTTCAGTCTTTCCCGGGCGTCGGCGACAAACGCTTCGACGTCAAGCTCCGGCGCGCAAACACAACAAAGAACATCGTTAGGTTCATCCGCCGCGCGCAGAAACACGCGCACCCCTTCTGCATTTGCAACAAGCGCTGCTGTGCTGGGCTCTTCACCCAAAACCACCTTGCGGCCGGCACCAAGCATTGTCATCGCTTCGTTGCATAGCCTGTCAAGGGTCTCACGCGGGGCGTTTGCAGCGGTATCTGTCACCAGAATCATCTGGGTCGACAAATCTGCAAATGCCAGCATTTCACAGCCTTGATTGGCATTTCGCAATGCGTCTAACTCATCAACAACCATCTACGGCCTACTTTTCTGTTCCCAACGGAACCATTACGCCAATTCGCAGAGCCTGTAAAACAGGACCGTTGCGGGCTGCGTTCACGATGTTCGAATAATCCGACCAGCCGCATCAGTTTCAGCACCTTCAGGCGCCGTAGGGCGGGCAGGTCTTTCACCTTCTGCACTGCGCTGTACACGGCGCGGGACAACCGGTGCCACCACAGCTTCTGGAATGGCGGTATCATTTCCGTAGTTATAAAGCGGCAGCTCTGTACGTGCGGCCAGCTTGGTCAAAACATCGATAGTGTCGATCAGATGCTGGGTGAACGGGCCCGCGCCACTGGCATCCCACAGGTCATAGTCGTCACCCGCCTGAATAGCCTTGAGCAGGGAAACCGGGAAGACAGCGCCAAACAGCCCCTTGGTTTCACGGTTGACGCGTTTGAGTACGCGCAAACGATCACGATCCGTGGTCAGTTTGTCATAGCGCGTGATCAACAGGATCGAGTTCTCGCGTACAGAATCGGGCATGGTGTCCCAAACCGCAGCTTCGGATTGGCGCCATGCTTGGGTGGCATGTGTACACCAGATCACTGCGTCGACCTCTGTCAGCATGCGTTCCCAGACTTCGGATGACATGTTGGGATCCGAGATACCGGGGAAATCGATCAGGTCGCAGACCTCAAGAATGTCGCTTTCCATAAAAAGGCGGATCACGCGGGTTTCCTGAACCGGGAGATCCTCTAGGTTTTCGAGCGACACAGGTTCGGCCGTGCCATCAATGTCGATCCGATAGGGATCATCGGTGCCGTGTGAAATCCAGACAGGGGACAGCCGTGTGGCTGTCACTTTTTCTGGCAAAGGCCGGGCACCCATCAGAAGATTGGACAAGGTGCTTTTGCCCGCACTGAATTCGCCCATTAGGGCAACGCGAGGTTTGCGTGGTGCAGCTACGCTTTCGTCGGTCATTCGGCCTGTCCTTCAGATGCGTCTTCTATCGCAGCATTATCGCTGAGTTCTTCGAAGATGTAGTCGAACAATTCGTCGCGCTCTTGTTGAGCCTTGATCCCAAAAATACTCTCGAGGTCGTCCATATCGATTTCAGTCTTTGTGCTGATATCGCCCAGAAGTGCACGCTGATCTGTGATGAATTCCTGCAATTCATGCACCGCTCTGGCGCGAATATCCTCGGCCTGGCGAATTTTCAACTCATCCACGATCGGGGCAGTTTCAGCTTCGATCAGATCATAGAAACCGCTGGCAAAAGAACGATAGCCTTTGCGGCGCTTCCACCATCCCTTCCACCAGGATGTCTGTAGGTCCAGCGCGATGGTTTGTCCCAAGGACACAGGTGCCGGAATCTCCGGCGCGGCGGGTGGGGTGATTGTGAAATTCTCCACTGCCACGCCAAAGGCAGCGCGGTATGTTTCCGCCAGGTCAGTCGCAGCTGCGCCATAGGCCTGCTGGCAGGTTGATGTGACATTGCGGCGCATCACCTGATAGCTGGTGCGCAACAACATGCGCAGGCCGTCAGGGCTATATTGCCAAATTTCATCTTCGCCGTTGGTTTCCAGATGCTGCAGCAGCGATTCCAGCGCACGATCAAGGAAACGTTTATGCGATTGATCAACCCGTGACCCAAATTGCTGGAACACAATATCCAACCGGTCATTGAGGAGCTTTAGGTTTTCGGCTTCCAATTTTCCAAGATGCTCGCCCAACTCAGCCGGAGGCATCATTTCAAGCGTGTCACCATCAAGGCGCATGGACACAACAGCATTGGAGGCACGCACGCCGCCGACAAGGTTCAGCGCGCGTTTGCGCGATGCTGATAATATCTCTGCGCCGGGTCCTTCGGAGATCCGCTCTGATACCGCACGATATAGCTGCGGCACACCTGACAGATGCCAAACCATTTCATTGGTTTCCATCGTAGCGGTTTCCGCGCTCAGTGCGACTTCGGCCCAGTTGAACATCGCCTCGGCGCTGTCATCGACGATGTCATCCATGTCTTCGCCAAGGGCGATGTTGGCCCAATAGGCGCTGCCAAAGATGACTTCAGGATTTTCGGGGCCATTGTTGTCGGCCAATGTTTGCAGGATGCTGTCACGTATTTCAGGGACTTGTTCTGCGGGGTTCGACAACTCATCGATCCGGTTCACGAAGATGATCACCTCGCGGGCTTTCACGTTCGAGATCAGGCGGATCAGGCCCATATCCATAGAGGTGAGCGCCTGATGCGCCGAAAGGACAACCACACAGATGCGGCTATCGCGCAACGCATTGATCGTGATCTGCTCACGCATCATGAAGGTATCGTTCACGCCGGGCGTGTCGCGGATGCACAGCGGCATCGGAACGGCCTTCGCTTCGAGAAACAGGTCAGCAGATTTTGTGATATCTGCAAAACGGCCCTGTTGGTCCTCTTCTTCCAGATCCTCAAAATCGTCGCCCATGCAAACATAGCGCTGCACCAGATCGTCGGTCAGGTCGGCGTAGTTGTGCTTTTGACCCAACAGTAACTCAAACTTGCGACCAAGGCGCAACTTGGTCTTGTCACGCATTTCGTTGATCTGATGACGTACTTTTTCAAGTTCTTCGTCAGCACCAGCGCGCGCGGACAGCTCACCGATTCGGCCACCATTCTCGACCAGGTGATCCCATTCGCCCTGGCTGAAGAACTGAAAGCTTGCGGTCGGTGCGTCATCTGGCAACGGGGTATTGAGGTGCAAAGAGGTCACTACCGAGGTCCATGGGTTGACGTCAGCAGGCAAAAGTTCGGGCCGGCCAACCATGGCGTTTACCAGTGATGTCTTGCCGGCCTTGATCTGGCCGATCATGGTGATGCTCGGCTCAAAGTTTCGTAACTGCTTGATAAGTTTTGTAGATTTCTTTTCAGCGTCCTGGCCGCCAAGCTTCACGACATCAGCAAGCGTCGCTTCCAAATCGGTTACATCGTCATGGAAGCCTTCAAGTTTTTCCAGGCCAAGTCGCATGAACGGGTGGTGCGCTGCCGGGACTCGATAACCGTCCCCCTTTGCCAGCTCTTCCATCTTCATTCTTGTCCGTCCTCAATTCCTATCTGCACCACCCTTAACAGGAGTTCGGCCCGCCGCCAAATCACGAGCATAACACTGTTTTCATTGCCATAAAGGAAACAGACCCAAGCGGCAAAGAAAGTGACATAATTTAAGAGTACACTGAAGCAGCTACGCCTTTCAGGCGGCGAGGTCTGCCTGCAACTCTTTCTTTATTTGAAGCATTAAGCTCACGGCTTCAAGGGCTGCACTATCCCGTTTTTCCATCTGCATCAATTGTACCATGTCGGCGGCGTCAAATGCAGTGTCGCGGGCCCGTTGCAGCGACGGGTCGGAATCGTCACCGTTTTCGTTCAAATAGTCTGTAAGCCATTGAATTTGTTCAACAGTTAGTGCCATAATGGCGGAAGGGGCGTCTTTGCCGCTTGCCGCAATTGTTTGTGTTAGCACATCGCCCTGTTCCTCAAGGTAGGCGACAACACGCTCGTACGCCTGGCGCGTGGTATCTGAGAGAACGGTTTGTGCAGGCGCCGGCGTTGGTGCGGCGGGAGTTGGCTCTGGCTCTGGCTCTGGCTTTGGTTCGGATGCGGTTTGCCTTGCCGCAGATTTCTTTTCGGCAATCGCCCGTAGGCGGGTCATAGCCGGACTTTCACCTGACTTGAAAGGTTCCTCTAGTGTGTCAACCTGTTCTGGTTCTGGTTCTGGTTCTGGTTCTGGTTCTGGTTCTGGTTCTGGTTCTGGTTCAGCCGCCGCTGGCGCGAGTGGTGCCTGTGGCTCTTCCTTTGATACCACAACAGTTTCGGTTTCCGGCGTTTCTTCCGGAGAGTTAGGCGCCGCCAATGCGTCGGCATGCTGGTGCAAAAGTACATCCGCACTATCAACTGCGGATTGCCGTCCCATCTCTACCTGCTTTAGCACAGCCGAAATCAGGGCGAGCCCGCCACTTCCGCGCATTTTGTCTTTGTTGACGGTGCCATCGGCTTGCTTTGCGGCGATGGCGCTTAGCGTAGCAATGGGCAGGACCTGATTGAATTCGTCCTTTGCGGTTGACTGGACCGATGCAACGGTATTGTCGAGAATCCCCTCATCCTGAAGTTCATCGGCCTTTGTGATCATCAGGAAGGCATGATCTTTGAGCGTCTCGGGCATGGCACCCCAGATACCGCGTTCGGCGTCGCTAAAACTCTGGCTGCACCACAAAGCCACGTCGCTGCGCTTGGCGGCCCACTGACTGGCCTTGTGGACGGCTGCCGGATCATCGGGAGCAACAACCTCAAGCACGGTAATCTTGGCCAGGGCTGGCAGTGGAAGCTGCATATCGACGAATACCGGTGTGAGGGCGGCAATCGCGTGGGGATCAGCACCTGCAACAACCTGTTTGCTGCCGTCAGGCAGGGTGCAGGTCGCGCTGGGCGTTTCACCATGAGAAAGCTGCATCGTCGGTAGCGAAAGCCCCTCGGGCAGAACATCACTGCCCACCAGCAAGTTCAGCAACGCTGATTTCCCAGACTTTGGCATACCCATAATGGCAAGGCGCACCGGCGTTTGCAGGCGCGCCAAAAGCTTCTCAGCCTTTCCATGAGCATCGTCGGGAAGCAGGCCGCTTTCTACGGCCGACTTCAGTGCGGCCTGAACCCGGTTCCCCAGTGATTGATTCGACATTACTTACCTCCGGCGGCGAGTTTAGCCGGCGGCTCTGCCGCTTCAACCTCCTGTGTGCTGTCGATGTCTTTGCTTGGCGCCTTCTCAGTGACTTTGACGGTCTTGATCGGGCGTACTTCCTTGATAGGGGGCGTCTCAGCCTTAGTGGCGACCTTTTCCACTTCGTCAGCCTCAACGACGCGCGTGATTGTCGCCGTGTGGCTGTCCACATGGCCGACAGGCTTGGCGCGAATGGCGCGGATGACGGGTTTGTTGTGGTTCAGCTTGATGACAGAGAAGGTGCAGTTGTCCTGATCTGGGTCAGCCAAGGCTTCGATTGCCTCAAGAAGGTATCCTGCAATCTCCGCCGCCTTCTTACGGCGGTAGCGGTGCAGGATTTTCTGAATATGCGCTTCTTCAAGATATTGCAGGCCATCGCTTGAGACGACGACAATATCACCGACCTCAAGTTCAAACGGAGTCTTGGGGCAATCCGATTTTGCGACACGGTCACCCAGGATCACGGAGGTCAGGCAGTTGCGGTCGGGGTGGTTACGCCCGGCTTCTTCGTCTAGCAGGCCCGACTGCACCATAAAATCAATCTGAGGCGCCATGGAATGGTCCTCATTGAGTTGCTTCATCTTGCCGCCGCGGAAATGGTACAACGGGCTGTCACCAATCGACATCCAGTACATGCGGTTTTCCACCAACACGAGCGAAACAAGGGTCGCCCCCATTCCACGTGTCTCGGGGTGGCGTTTGACATGATCGCGTACAACTTCGTTGGCGTTGCGTGCAGCGGTTGTCAGATACTGAGGGACTTCTGCTTCAAAATCACCAAAGTTTGCACTTTCAAACTTCAGTTCACTAAATACCTCGGTCACGACGATCTTACTCGCCACGTCACCTGCGGCATGGCCACCCATCCCGTCGGCAAGAACAACGACACCACTATCTGCCCCAAAGGGGAAGTCAGCGACAATTGCGTCTTCTTGGTAGTCTCGTCCGCCCTGGCAAATAGCCGAGGCTACATCAAAACGAGGTTCAGGCGATCGCCACATCTTCGTCCTCCCCGGCAGCGCCGTCGGTCCAGTTAAATGATTTTCCACACAAGGCGACGAAGCGGAGCGTTGTTTCGCCGATGCGGATTACGTCACCGGTTTTCAGTGTTTCATTGCTGATCAACGGCTTTTCATTTAGGCGCACAATGTTTGATTTTCCGCCATGACCGAGCAAGAATTCTTTGCTGTCCTCGTCGTAAACAATTGCGGCATGGTTCATGCGTGAAATGGAGTTGTCGCCAAAATCAAGCTGCACGGCCTGATCTTCGCCACGTCCAATCTGTGACATGCCGGACATCAGCGAAAAGCTCTC
Source organism: uncultured Alphaproteobacteria bacterium (assembly GCA_929200255.1). GTDB lineage: Bacteria > Pseudomonadota > Alphaproteobacteria > Rhodobacterales > Rhodobacteraceae > Yoonia. Next base: position 37,135 of record CAKMYZ010000008.1, read on the forward strand.
GCCGCGACCCGGGCCGTCAGCCACAACGATCCAGCCAACAGGGAACTTTACGCTTTTGGTTGGTGCGGCCTTTGGCGCGTCGTTGAAAAGATCGACAACGTCGCCGTCGGACTTGTCGAAGCCGATTAAACGGGTCTTTGTGCGGCGCGACCGGGCTGGTGACCGGGATGCAGCAGCAGAAGCTGCCGCTGGTGCGGGCTGCGGTGCAGGTGCCTGAGCAACTGGTGCCGCAGGCGCAGGCGCTGGTGCTGGTGCGGGCGCTGCCGCCGCAGGTGAAACATCATCGTCTTCCAGATCCCAGATATTGACGGCCGGTTGTGCCGGTGCGGCCTTTGGCTCATCGACCTCGACGACTCGTACCTCAGATTTGACCTGATCTGTCACAGCCGCCAAATCAGCATTGGCTGCATCGGCCTCACTGACCATAGATCCGATGGTTTCACGATAGGATTGTTCAAGGGATTCAACGCCTTGCGCCCGCCGCTTTGCGGGCTCGTTGCGCTTCTTTCCAAGCAGATCACGAATGAATTTCATTTTACCAACCTTCCAAAATTACGTCGCTAACAGCATACTAAGGGCAAACCGTTGCGATTTTACTCCGTCGCGCCTTCGTAGGCGAATGATGCAACCCACAGGCTGCCCTCGCGTTGCACCGCGAACATAAACTGCTCTGTCCCGCCGCTAATCTCGCGATCGAGGATCGTCATCAGGGTATCACGTTCACTCACTGTTTCACCTGTCGGGATGTATGAGGTAATCACGTCACCAATGCGCAGGCCGCCTTCCGTTTCATTGGTCAGGGCGGCAACTTTGGTTAGCCAGCCCGAGCCCGCGAATACCGTTTCAAACTCCGTACCGTCTGCCAGCGTAACTTCCTGAATGACCGGCAAGAACCAGGCATGCGACTCTGTTTCGCCGGATGCCGGGTTCAGTGTATCAAATGTGACGCTGACTGTTGGTGACAGCTCTTCAGAGGATGTTTGTGCCCGTAGTACATTCGAAATGTCAGAAATAGCACTGATCGGGGTGCTGTTCACGCCAGTAATCACCAGGCCAGGCTCCACCCAGACAGGGGATACAGGACCGGCTTCAGCGATGATGTTAGATTGCTCGCCAGCTGCAACGAAAGGCAGTTGGACGGTCCAGTTAGCGGACACGCTTTCTACTTCCGGAATGATTTCATTGCCGGGCGTCACGGCTGCAATATCCACCTCTGGACCTGCGCCGATCTCTGACACCGTATTTGGCGTGGCCGGCAATGTCATGGCGGCTGTTTCGGTGTCTGCGGCGGGGCGATTTGCTGTCTGATCTGGGAACTCGGAATTCGCAGCCGGCTCAGTAGCAGCCGGGCGCGGTGTTTCCACAGGCTCGGGCAGCGGCTCTGGTGCGGGGACCGTCGCCAGTTCTACATCTTCGGGGCGCGCGGATGGGCGCACAACAGGTGTTGGCGCATCCGCGACTTCAGGGCCCTCGACCACGGCAGGAGTCTCGGCGACAGGATCGGTTGAGGCTTGCGTTTCAGCAGGCGCAGCGGGTGGCTCGACAACAACTTCCGGTGCGACAGCTGCAACCTCTTCTTCAACAGGTTCTTCGGCCACAACCGCGCTGTCAGGCGCTACGGCTACGTCAGGCTCGGCGGGTGTTTCAGCAACGACCTGTGCTTCGGCTGTTTCGACAGCTGTGGTATCGGGCGCGGGTGTTTCTGTCGCAGGTGTTGAAGCTTGCTCAACAACAGGGGCAGTTTCTTCGCCGCCACTCATCACGAAAACGCCAACGCCAACCAGCAATGCAACGGCAGCAGCAGAGCCAAGCAACAATGGCATTTTTGACTTTTGCTCAGCCGCAGCGGCCATCTCAGCAGGGGCTGCGGTGGCAGTTGCAACTTTCAGAGGCGTGACATTGCCTTGCGCGCCCTCCATCATCTCAACCCACTCTTTGGCGGATTGAACGCGATCCTTTGGCAAAACAGCGAGCGCCTTATCAAGAGCGGCCAGAAAATCATCTTCGTAGTCAGAGAAGCGACCAGCGAGCGGCTCATACGGATCGGCGTCGCCAGAGGCGATAGCTGCCAGACGCGCCTGTGAGTTTGGTGGAACATCGCCCGTAATCAGGTGATAGAAGGATGCACCCAATGCATAAAGGTCGCTACTTGGGCTTTGCTCGGACCCGGCAATATAGAATTCCTGGGGCGAGTAGCCGTCTTTGACGACACGCAGGGCCGACAGAACGCGGCTTTGCTTGGTGGCTTCTTCGCGGGCGGCGCCAAAATCGATCAGGACAGGATGGAACTCCTTGTTGATCAAAATATTATCGGGCGAAATATCACGGTGCAGAATACCCTGATCGTGGATAAAGCCAACGGCGCCCAAAACCTCTTTGAGAATGGACTTGATCTGAACGGGCGTCAGACCATGGTTGGGGTCCTCGATCGTGTCGAGAAGATCACGCCCTTCGACAAAGTCGAGCGCCATATACGCTGTGTCATTGTCCTCGAATACCTGGTGAACGCCGACGATATTGGGGTGGTCCAGCTTTGCGAGGCTGCGAGCCTCTTGCACAAAAAGGCGAACAATCGATTTCAACTCATTCTGGTGCGCACGCGAACGGGCTTGGACCACGTAGCGGCTGCGACGGCAGAATGCGCCGGGGAAACACTCTTTAATAACGATCTTCCGATCGAGGCTGTCATGGGCCAGATAGGTAATGCCGAACCCACCAGCATTCAGGAAGCTTTCGATGGTGTACTGGCCGTGCATCAACTTGGTGCCCGGCTTGAGTTCATCAACAAAGCTGTCCTTGTCGTCGGTATTCACTTGTTCTTGCGCCTTCGCCATTCTTACATCCAGCTCTCAACATACGTTGGCCAATCGGAGTTGCCTTTGGCCGCTATTTTTTAGGTCTCATTCAAATTAGGCCAAAAAGTGACGCTAACTTGTTGTTTAGTGGTTCTTAATCGAAGCATTCCGCGACCATTACATCGCGCATTTGAAACAGTGACCGGCGGAATTTTGCCGATTCACCTCTGTTTTAACTGAAAAATCACCGATTCTATGGCGAAGGTGTGTCGAAATAATAGAGGATTGGGAAACATACGCTCATCTCATGCTCTCTCCCGGTTTGGTCCGGGGCTGGTTTGTGCTTTGCACCTTTGTTGGGCACGGGTGTTGTGCTTTTTAGTCTTGTCACCCGATTCGATTGGCTGAGTATAGCCACGAGAATATTGCAGATGCAGCATCTAGGTTGCGAAATGTCTTCTAGTGTTGCACAGGCTCCCCTGATGCCTTGTCGTTCCCTAATGTCAGTAGCTTGCTCAGTCGCCCTTTTCCTTCGGCCACCGCCGCACTAGGTTTGCCTGACCAAACCAAAGGCCAACCCATGTCAGCAATCGTATCTGTCCGCAACTTGCGCAAGGCCTATGCCGGTGGGTTTGAGGCGTTGAAAAACGTCAGCCTGGATATTGAAGAGGGTGAGGTGCTTGCCCTGCTTGGGCCTAACGGTGCGGGCAAGACCACCTTGATCTCAACAATCTGCGGGATCACCGTTCCAACGGCAGGGAAAATCACGGTTGGTGGCCACGATACCCAAACTGAATTTCGGGCGGCCCGCGCCCTGGTTGGGCTGGTCCCGCAAGAGATTCACCTGGAACCCTTCGAGACAGTCATGAGCACCGTCAGCTTTTCGCGCGGGTTGTTTGGCAAGCCGCGTGATGACACCTTCATTGAAGAGATCCTCGACCGGCTTTCACTGGGCGACAAGAAGGACAGCAAGGTCATGACGCTTTCAGGCGGAATGAAGCGCCGTGTACTGATCGCCAAAGCGTTGAGCCATGAGCCGCGCGTCCTGTTTCTTGATGAACCTACGGCTGGTGTCGACGTCGAGCTGCGCAAAGACATGTGGGAGGTTGTGGCGGGCCTGAAGGCATCAGGCGTCACTATCATCCTGACGACCCACTATATAGAAGAAGCAGAGGCCATTGCCGACCGTGTTGGTGTCATCAACAAAGGAGAGATCCTTTTGGTGCAGGACAAGGTCGACCTGATGGCGCAAATGGGCAAGAAGCAATTGCGCATCGAATTGTCCGAGCCCGCGCCTGCGATCCCGGATGCGCTGAGCAGATATAACCTTGCCCGCGCTGAAAATGGTTTGACCCTTACATATACCTATGATGCTACGGGCGAACGCACAGGCATTACGACCCTATTGAATGACCTGCAAAAGGCCGGGTTGCAGATGAAGGACATCCAAACCCAGCAAAGCAGCCTGGAAGACATTTTTGTCGGCCTGGTAAAGGAAACAGCATGAACCTCAATGCCGTCCTGACCATTTACATCTTCGAGATGCGGCGCTTCTTTCGGACGCTGACGCAAAGCTTCATCTCGCCGGTTCTGTCGACTTCGCTCTACTTCGTGGTGTTTGGTGCGGCTATCGGCAGCCGGATCGAAACGGTTGAGGGTGTCAGCTATGGCGCATTCATCGTGCCAGGCCTGATCATGTTGTCGGTCATGACACAGGCGACGGCCAACGCGAGTTTTGGGATATACTTTCCGAAATTCATTGGCGCGATCTATGAACTCTTGTCGGCACCGGTCAGCTTTCTTGAAATCGTGGCGGGGTATGTCGGCGCAGCTGCGACTAAGGCGCTGTTCATCGGGTTGATCATTCTGGTGACGGCGTTCTTTTTTGTTGATCTTCAGATTGCGCACCCGCTGGCGATGATTGCATTCCTTGTCCTGACCTGCGTCAGCTTTGCGCTGCTTGGGTTTATCATTGGGATCTGGGCGGGTAATTTTGAACAGCTGCAACTGATCCCGCTCTTGATTATTACACCGCTCGTTTTCCTTGGCGGATCATTTTATTCCATCACCATGCTGCCACCGATCTGGCAGACGGTGACGCTGTTCAACCCCGTTGTTTACCTGATCAGTGGTTTCCGTTGGTCTTTCTTTGGCACAGCAGATGTCAGTATTGGCGTGTCACTTTTTGCCATCGCGCTATTCACCGGGGCGTGCCTTGCCAGCATCTGGTGGATTTTTCGCACCGGCTGGCGGATCAGGCAGTAAGACTTGTGCGCGGGCGATGAAGGTCTAAATATCCAAATATGAAAAGATTTATCCCCTTCATGAAGCCAGAGCCCTTTGTCGCCGTCATCCGGTTGCAGGGGGCCATCGCCAATTCCGGGCGCGGTCTGGATAATCCCAGCCTTGGTCCGGTCATTGAAAAAGCCTTCTCCAAAGGTAAACCTGCCGCTGTCGCACTAGAGATCAACTGCCCCGGTGGATCGCCCGTGCAATCGTCACTGATTGCATCCCGCATCCGGCGATTGGCCGATGAAAAGAAAATCCCCGTCTTTGCCTTTGTCGAAGATGTTGCGGCCTCTGGTGGTTACTGGCTGGCATGTGCAGCGGATGAGATTTTTATCGACAGCTGTTCCATCACCGGTTCAATCGGTGTGATCAGTGCGGGTTTTGGCGCGCAGGACGCGATTGAAAAACTGGGTGTGCAACGCCGGGTGCATACTGCTGGCAAGTCCAAGTCGATGCTGGACCCGTTCAAGCCGGAGAAGGCGGCTGATGTGAAAAAGCTTAAAAGCTGGCTCGAAGACCTACATGCAACCTTCATTGACTACGTAAAGTCGCGGCGCGGCCCAAAGCTGTCGGATAGTCCTGATCTATTTACGGGCGAGGTCTACATCGGCCAAAAGGGGATCGACGAAGGGCTGGCAGATGGCATCGGTCATCTGGCGCCGATCATGAAAGAGCGCTTTGGTGATGAGGTGAAGTTTCGCCGTTACGGCCAAAAGAAACCACTGCTGGCCCGTTTCGGTACGCAGATTGTGGAGGATGCGGTCGCGGGCATCGAAGAGCGTGCCGCCTTTGCGAGGTTTGGTCTGTGATCATCAAGGCAATCTTTGTTTTTCTGGCATTCATGCTTGTGTTGGGGATATTCGGCAAATGGCGGTTCCCGGGTCAGGCGCGACTAGAGCAGGCCAAATGCCCGAAATGCCTGCGCTACCGCATCGGGAAAGGGCCGTGCCAATGTCAGAAAAAAGGCAAATGAAGGCGCTCGTCACAGGCGGCGGTGCGCGGCTGGGGCAGGCGATGGCGCTCTATCTGGGGCGCCGCGGCTATGACGTGGCTGTACACTATGCCGGGTCCGAGAAGGGTGCGCATGACACCGTGGCGCAGCTTAACGCGATGGGTCGCAACGGTGTCGCGCTGCAAGCCGACCTGTTGGATGAGGATGCGATGCAAGCCTTGGTGGGCCGGGCAACCGACGGGCTTGGCGGGCTGCTGACGTGCTTGGTCAACAACGCCTCGGTCTTTGAATATGACAGTATCGACACCGCCAACCGGCAAAGCTGGGACAGGCATATGGAGTCAAATTTGCGGGCACCCTTTGTGCTGACGCAAAAATTCGCAGCCCATGTGCCGGAGCCTGTGATGGACGATATGGGCGAACCGGTTGCGCAAGCCCTGGTGCTGAACATGCTTGACCAGCGCATTCACAAGCTGACACCTGAGTTTATGAGCTATACAGTCGCCAAGATGGGTCTATGGGCTTTGACACGCACGATGGCGCAGGCTCTCGCGCCAAGGGTTCGCGTGAACGGCATTGGGCCGGGCCCGACCTTGCAGGGTCACAGGCAAAGCAAATCCCATTTTGACAGGCAGCGGGCGGCGACCATCCTCAAACGTGGCGCAAACCCTGATGATATCACAGCGGCCTTGGGATATTTTCTTGATGCGCCGGGTGTAACGGGCCAAATGCTGGCCGTTGACGGTGGTCAGCACCTCGCATGGGAAACGCCAGATGTACTTGGTGTGGAGTAGCTAGGGCGACAAGTTGTGCACGGCTCTCTATATGTGTTCACAAAATTGTCACAAAGCGCATATTTTTCAATGCTTTAACGGGATATCAATTAAAATATCTTTGTTTATCAGAAGCTTAATAAAGTGCCTATTTTTTAGGCAATCCGTCGAAACCTGCCAAATACAACGAGAAATTCCCACTCGCAGAGATTTGCCCACTGAGTTATCCACAGAAACCGTGGATGCCTTTCCTCTTGTTCCCGGCGCGTTACCATTGCAGCCAACCGAGAATCACAGATCGCATAGATGACCGAGCAGCCAACCAAACAGACCAAGACCGGATACGACGTCATCCAAGGCTACCTGCGTACCCTGGACGCTTCTCCGGGGGTTTATCGCATGCTCGATGCCGACAGTCGGGTATTGTACGTTGGCAAGGCGCGGAATTTGAGGGCGCGCGTGTCGAGTTACGCCCGCCATGGTCAGCACTCGCCACGCATTGCCCGCATGATCCGCGAAACCGCTTCGATGATGTTTCTGACCACACGCACTGAAACCGAGGCGCTATTGCTTGAGCAGAACCTGATCAAGCAGTTGAAACCCCGCTACAATGTCCTGCTGCGCGACGACAAATCCTTCCCGAACATTCTGGTCGCCAAAGACCACGCATTCCCGATGATCAAAAAGCACCGTGGGGCCAAGAAACAGAAGGGCAATTACTATGGCCCTTTCGCCGGAGCCGGGGCCGTCAACCGTACGCTCAACCAGCTGCAACGGGTCTTTTTGCTGCGCAATTGTTCCGATAGTGATTTTGAAACCCGCACGCGCCCTTGCCTGCAATATCAGATCAAGCGTTGCTCTGGTCCCTGCTGCGGGCTGATCTCGGAAGGGGAATATGACCGCTCTGTCCGCGACGCCGAGAAGTTCCTGCAAGGCCGTACCAAGGGCATTCAGGAAGCGCTCGCCAAACAGATGCAGGACGCCAGCAAAGCGATGGCGTTCGAGCGCGCCGCCGCCCTGCGCGACCGGATCAAGGCGCTGACCCAAGTGCAATCCGCCCAAGGCATCAACCCGCAAAGCACAGCCGAGGCCGACGTGATTGCTCTGCACCGCGACGGTGGTCAAGCTTGCGTGCAGGTGTTCTTCATCCGGGCCAACCAAAACTGGGGCAATCACGACTATTACCCACGTGTCTCTGGGGATGAGGATCCCTCTGAGGTGATGGAGGCCTTCGTCGGTCAATTCTATTCCAACCGTGAGCCTCCGCGGATGCTGATCCTGTCGCACGGCCTTGATAACGATGATCTGATGGCAGAGGCCTTAGCCGACAAAGCCGCGCGCAAGGTCGAGATCATCATCCCCCAACGTGGCGAAAAAGCCGAATTGGTGCAAAATGCGCTGCGCAACGCCCGTGAGAGCCTCGCGCGCAAGATGTCTGAAACCGCGACGCAGGCCCGCCTGCTCAAAGGTGTGGCGGAGGCGTTTGAGATGGACAAGGTCCCGCAGCGGATTGAGGTTTACGACAACTCGCACATCCAAGGCGCGCACGCTGTTGGCGCGATGGTCGTCGCTGGCCCCGATGGTTTTGATAAAAACCAATATCGCAAGTTCAATATCAAGGATGCGAGCCTTACCCCAGGCGATGACTTCGGCATGATGAAAGAGGTGCTGACCCGTCGTTTCCAACGCCTGCTGAAAGAAGATCCCGAGCGCACACAAGGCACATGGCCCGACTTGTTGCTGATCGATGGCGGGCAGGGTCAGGTGAGTGCTGTGCGCCAGATTATGGACGATCTTGGCGTCAGCGACATTCCCATGGTCGGCGTGGCCAAAGGTGAAGACCGCGACGCGGGCAAGGAAGAATTCCACCGCACCGGCAAACCTGTCATGGCGCTGCGGCACAACGATCCGGTGCTCTATTTTATCCAGCGGATGCGGGATGAGGTCCACCGCTTTGCCATCGGCACGCATCGTGCCAAACGGTCCAAGGCCATTGGTGCCACGCCGCTAGACGATGTGCCGGGCGTTGGGGCGACACGTAAACGGGCGCTACTGGCGCACTTCGGATCGGCCAAGGCGGTTGCGCGTGCGAACCTTGCCGACCTTAAGGCCGTAGACGGCGTGTCGGAAAAACTGGCACAGACGGTCTATGACTATTTCCACGAAAACGGGTAGGGCCTCAAAAACACATCACAGATGTCAGAGCAGGCAAAGTAACCGATCAGATTGGCGGAAAGACAATCCTCACGCGTACTTAAGCGAGGAAAGTGCAAAACCAGAAAGACATCTCCTCGCCACAGGAGCAGCCTAAGGTCGTCATTCGCATTGACGATACAACTATGTGGTGCAATTCTGGCGCTTAAGTGTTATTTTTGGAGAGTAGTCGTGAAAAAATTGGTGCCGCTCATGACGGTTGCTTTGGCCGCTTGCCAGGCAGGGAATAATCCCCAAGTCCTCGATAGTGGCGGCACTGGCGCAGCAATAGCCGTTACGCCGTCAACGTTTGGGCTAACCTCTATTTCGCCAAATAATCAGGCCGTTTGCACCGAACCTCGCCCAAGTGCGGGATCACAATTCGCATCGGCGGCAAATGCGGTAGCGGAAGGCAGCGTTGCCGGTGATGAGGGTGGGGCGGCAATTGGCGCCAACCTCACCGCCATTCGGGAGGCAGACGCTAGGATTGCAGGTGCTGTGCAGCAGATCGCTGCAATTGACGCAACCGATGAGTTTGAGAGAGTAGAGTATCTCTCTCATGGGCTATTTGGCCTTTGCCAGTTGATGACAACGAAACCCGGCCAAACCCTCACTGGTGCGCAGGTTGAAACCTTGATAGAGGCTGTGGTCGATGCATCGAAATCCATCCCGGTCAAAGAGGAAGGATCCGGAGGCTAGCCTCCAGCTCGTTATGAATGCGAACAGGATTGGATAAATCCGGTCCGATCTCAAACACGCTCCGGACAACACCAATGGTCGGTGGACGGCCCATATGGCGAACATACGCTCAGCGATGGTGCACACGCGATGATTGCGGCAGCGCATGGCACCAATTGCCCCCAATTGTTCAGTTCACCCATTCCGGCGCAGGGCTAGCATACCAAGAAATGATCTGGTGACCGGCATCGCGCTTTCCACTGCCGACACAAGCCGTTAAACCATCTGTCATGATGTTGAACTTGCCTAATATCCTCACCATTTTGCGGCTGGCCGCAGCGCCCGGTGTTGTTGTGATGTTTTTGTACTTTGCGCGGCCCTGGGCGGATTGGTTCGCGCTGGTGCTTTTCATTGTCGCGGCTCTGACTGATTTCCTTGACGGCTATCTGGCGCGGGCCTGGAAACAGGAAAGCAAACTGGGTGCAATGCTTGACCCGATTGCGGATAAGGCGATGGTGATTATCGCGCTGGTGGTGATCACAGGCTTTTCAGGGATGAATCCGTGGATTCTCCTGCCAGCTACGTTGATCATTTTCCGCGAGGTTTTTGTCTCGGGCCTGCGCGAATTCCTTGGTGATACGGCTGGTACGCTCAAGGTGACCAGCCTTGCGAAATGGAAGACAACAGCACAGATGGTTGCGATTTCGATGCTTTTTGCGACCGGTGCGTTTGAGCATTACTTTGGAATGCAATCGCTCGCCATGACTTCGGAAATGGTAGAGCAGGCGATCTCGGGCGAAGGCCCGGACGAGTTGGGCCTTTACTGGAAGTACCAAGGCATGGTGATCAGCTGGTGGGGCGGGATCGTTATGTTGTGGATTGCGGCTTTGCTTACCATCGTGACGGGATGGGATTATTTTAGTAAGTCGCGCCCTTACCTTACGGATAAACCGACATGAATGTAGTGTATTTTGCATGGGTGCGGGAACGCATTGGAATTCCACAGGAAACAGTGGAAACGGATGCGGCCACAGTGAATGATCTGATTGCTGAACTCCGCGCCAGAGAGCCACGTTATGATGCCGCTTTTGCAGACATCACTGCCCTGCGGGTGGCGTTGGATCAGGAGTTATCAGACTTTGATTCACCTCTGGCAGGCGTGCGTGAGGTCGCGTTCTTTCCTCCGATGACAGGTGGCTGATGACCGTCCGTGTACAGGCAGACCCCTTTGATGCAGGCGCAGAACTGAACCGCTTTGCCCAAGGGCGCGGCGATGTCGGTGCTGTGGTCAGCTTCACAGGCGTTGTGCGCGACACGCACGGCAGCTTGCGCGAAATGCTGATTGAGCATTATCCGGGCATGACCGAAAAGGCGATCAGCGCCATTGCGGATGAAGCCAGAACGCGTTGGGATTTGGCTGATGTTCTGGTAATCCACCGCTATGGCCCGCTTGCCGTGGGGGCGCCGATCATGATGGTTGCAACGGCGGCAGCGCACCGGGCGGCGGCCTTTGCGGCGGCGGATTTCCTGATGGACTACCTCAAATCCCGCGCGCCATTCTGGAAGAAAGAGATCACCGCCGAAGCCGAGACATGGGTCGCGGCCAAGGACGCGGACGAAGACGCGCTCAAGCGTTGGTAGGCTTTCCAACGTTTCGTTAGGTTGGCCAAACCTCAGCCGGATCACGCGCTGAGGCAGCACAGGGCGCGTGACGTGGGCAAGTCGTCAGGTGGTTGTTAATCAGCCCTGTCGCCTCCATGAAGGCGTAGACGATTGTTGGGCCGCAGAACCGGAACCCCGCCTTCTTGAGGTCCTTCGATATCTGTTCGGACAATGCCGATTGGGTCGGCATTTCGGTCCGGTCAGACAGGGTAGTGCGCAGCGGCCTGCCATCCACATAGTCCCACAAGAATTCACCGAACCCGACAGTTGCCTCGATCTTTTGCCAGGCGCGGGCATTGCCGATGGTCGCCTCGATCTTGCCCCGATGGCGAATGATGCCCGGGTTTTCCAATAGACGTTGCACGTCGTCCTCTCCCCAGGTCGCAATCACATGAGGATCAAAACCGGCAAAAGCCTCGCGAAAGTTGTCCCGCTTTTTGAGGATCGTGATCCAGGACAGCCCCGCCTGAAACCCATCTAGGATCAGTTTTTCCCACAGGGCGCGGCTATCATATTCTGCGACGCCCCATTCCGTGTCGTGGTAGTCAACATAGATCGGATCGGTTCCGGCCCATCCACAACGCTCGCTCATTTGCTGTCCTTAACCTGTTGTTAGCCCAGAGCAGGCCATTCTGTGTGGGTCAGTATGGAGCGCCGCAATGCAAAACACCACGCTCAGCCGCGTTGAAATCGATGATCAGGCGATTGTCGATCCGCTGGTTTATGCCATGGCGTCGCGGGATGGTGATGTGCTGAATATGGTCCGTGAAGCATTGGCGACTAGGCGAACCCAGCTTGCCTTTCTGCCAGTTTATACTGCGGACAGTCCGCAGACAACGGCCTTTCATGAAGGGCTTGTCCGGCTGACGGACGAGGAAGGGCGTATCATTCCGGCGGGGCATTTCATGCCGCTTGTTGAAGAAACCGGATTGGGGCGGCAGATCGACTGCGTCACGCTAGAGCTGGCGTTTCAATGCCTGCGGTCGCATCCTGAATTGCGGCTGTCTGTCAATGTTTCGGCCCGGTCCATCGGTGACGGAGAATGGCGGCGGACGCTGGACCGGGGGCTGCTTGATCGCGGGCAACCCGGTGAGCGTTTGATTTTCGAGATTAGTGAAACTTCCGCGATGCTATTACATGAAAACGTGATCCGCTTCATGGCCGAGATGCAGCCGAAGGGCGTGTGCTTTGCCCTGGATGGGTTTGGGGCCGGGATGACGGCGTTTCGGCATCTGAAGGATTTCTTCTTTGATCTGGTCAAGATCGACAAGAGCTTCGTGCGGGGCATCGACGAAGACCCGGACAATCAGGTATTGGCAGAGGCACTGATCACCGTCGCCCATCAGTTTGAGATGTACGCCGTCGCCGATGGTGTTGAGTCCGCGGCCGAGGCTGCTTTCTTGCGGAGCCTTGGCGTGGACTGCCTGCAAGGTTACCACTTTGGTGTGCCCTCTCTTAAGCTATAGGTCCATGTGCCCTTGCGTCAGGGGCATAGGGGATTTGATTTGCCCTGCTTCACCCGACCCCTTATTGACCGGGCCAACGGCTAGAGGGCCGCCTTGCACCAAGCAACTGGGAATGGCACCTTTGGGCCAAGGCTTTAACCTGAAGGGAACTACCAATGACGAACGTTGTTATCGCATCCGCTGCCCGCACAGCTGTTGGCAGCTTTGGCGGATCATTTGCGAATACACCTGCCCATGATTTGGGCGCTGCTGTCCTTGAAGCGGTCGTTGAACGCGCCGGTGTCGACAAATCCGAAGTGAGCGAAACAATTCTCGGTCAGGTGCTGACCGCAGCGCAGGGCCAGAACCCGGCGCGTCAAGCACATATCAACGCAGGATTGCCACAAGAATCCGCCGCCTGGGGCATCAATCAGGTCTGTGGGTCCGGCCTGCGCGCTGTGGCCCTTGGTGCACAGCACATCCAGTTGGGTGACGCATCAATTGTCGCGGCCGGTGGTCAGGAAAGCATGACGCTTTCCACGCATGCGGCGCACCTGCGTGCTGGCCAAAAAATGGGCGATATGAAGTACATTGATACCATGATCCGCGATGGTTTGTGGGATGCGTTCAACAACTATCACATGGGGCAAACTGCTGAAAACGTGGCGGAAAAATTCCAAATCACCCGTGACATGCAAGACGAATTTGCGGTTGCGTCGCAGAACAAAGCCGAAGCCGCCCAAAACGCAGGGCGCTTTGATGATGAAATCACAGCGTTTACCGTAAAGACCCGTAAGGGTGACATCATCGTCGACAAAGACGAATACATCCGCCACGGCGCAACATTGGAAGCGATGCAAAAACTGCGCCCGGCTTTCACTAAGGACGGCTCTGTCACTGCGGCTAACGCATCTGGGCTTAACGATGGTGCGGCTGCAACACTGCTGATGTCCGCGGATGAGGCTGAAAAGCGCGGAGTTGAACCTCTGGCCCGTATCGCGTCCTACGCCACAGCAGGCCTTGATCCGTCCATCATGGGTGTTGGCCCGATCTATGCATCGCAAAAGGCGTTGGACAAGGCGGGCTGGTCCGTCGGCGACCTTGACCTTGTCGAAGCCAACGAAGCATTTGCTGCCCAAGCCTGTGCCGTTAACAAGGAAATGGGTTGGGACCCGGAAATCGTCAACGTGAACGGCGGTGCTATCGCGATTGGCCACCCGATCGGCGCCTCCGGTTGCCGCGTCCTGAACACGCTGCTGTTCGAGATGAAGCGTCGTGACGCTAAAAAGGGCCTGGCTACACTGTGCATCGGTGGTGGTATGGGTGTTGCCCTCTGCGTTGAACGACCTTAAGTCATGTAGTAATATTATTGCCTGCGTCGGTGCTTGATAGTAACAAGATTTCGTATTGAAATTCTCTGAAGGAGAGACTCATGTCCCGTGTTGCACTTGTAACAGGCGGATCGCGCGGTATCGGCGCGGCTATTTCCACAACTTTGAAAGATGCCGGTTATCGCGTTGCGGCCACCTACGCCGGCAACGATGAAAAGGCTGCGGCCTTTACGACCGAAACCGGTATCAACACGTACAAGTGGGATGTTGGCAACTACGAAGCCTGTCAGGCTGGCATCGCCCAGATTGAAGCGGACCTTGGCCCGGTTGAGGTTCTCGTGAATAACGCTGGTATCACGCGCGATGCGCCGTTCCACAAGATGACGCCGCAGCAGTGGCACGAATGTATTGATACGAACCTTAACGGCGTATTCAACATGACGCACAATGTCTGGGGCGGCATGCGCGCGCGCAAGTTCGGGCGTATCATTACGATCTCGTCGATCAATGGTCAGAAGGGGCAATTCGCCCAGGCCAACTATGCGGCGACCAAAGCAGGTGACATCGGCTTTACCAAATCGCTGGCTCAGGAAGGCGCACGTGCGGGGATCACGGTCAACATCGTGGCTCCCGGCTACATTAACACCGAGATGATGAGCACGATCCCGGAAAAAGTGATGAACGACGTCATCCTGCCGCAAATCCCGGTAGGCCGTCTTGGCGAAGCCTCCGAGATTGCACGCGCTGTTTGCTTCCTTGCGTCTGATGATGCTGGTTTTGTGACGGGGTCGACCCTGTCTGCAAACGGCGGTCAGTATATGGCGTAAGGCAAGCCAAGCGAACAAAAAGGGCCATGCTGATCAGGCGTGGCCCCTTTTCGTTTGACGGCGGACACCGCGCATGTGTGACACGGATGGTGACACCGGAAACGGCGCACAGAAACGACACGTCGAACGTCGCGTTCTGGTATGTGCTTCGGCATTACCCTGACAGCGTTCTCCGCTGCCAGAGCGTTTTCACTTTTCTAGTGTGTGCTCAGGCGTGTGATTTCTTCTTTGAGCATCAGCTTTTGCTTTTTAAGTTTCACAATTTCAATGTCATCCGTGGCAGGGCTGCGCTGCATCATTTCGACATGTTCCGAGAGGTTTTGGTGTTTCTTCTTCAGTTCCTGCAAATGCGAACTCAAGCTCATGTTCGTCCTCCTATCGGTTTGAGTGTTTTGATTGCACCACATCTGCCCCGCTCTGTCACGCCGCAAGGCAGCAATTCGGTGCTGGACCAATCGTCGTGCGCACAAGTTGCCAAATCGTTAAGGCCAGATAGGCAATTCCGCGCCATTGCGCAGAACCGCACGCACTGCTTGGGCATAGCTATCTTGATCGGCGCTATGGGCTGCGCCTTCGTGCATGATCAGCGTTGGCGCCATACGAAACGCAGCGCGCCCCTCCTGCCGGGCTTGTAGCAAGAACAGTTCAGGTGCTTTGCCTATACGCCCCGCAATCGGCCGTACAATGACGGCACCCAAGCGCCCTTCGAGTGCTGCCAGCGCTTCTGGCAGACGCTCCATCCGCTGAATCATGGTAAGGTGTCCGCGGGGGCCTACCCGGCGCGCCCCGATCTGCAACCAATCCGTCAGCGGGGTGTCACCGCCCAAGGCCAGATCACGCCCGTGATCTGTGGCAGCCGTTCCTGTACTGCGGTCGAAATAGGGCGGGTTCATGATCACATGATCAAATCGTTCTTGCCGCAGATCCGCTGGCAAAGCGCGTAAGTCGGCGGTTACGACACTCAGGGGCAGGGTGTTCTCAGTCGCGTTGCGCTGGGCAAGGGCTGCATAGTTAGCTTGTACCTCAACCCCGGTGATCTGCACACCAGCGACACGCGCCGCAACACAAAGCGAGGCCACGCCAACACCGCAGCCCAGTTCCAGTATCGTCTGCCCGGATTGTGCTGCCACGGACGCCGCCAATAGCACCGGATCAACCCCCGCCCGATACCCGCGCCGGGGTTGCCAGACACGAATCTTGCCCCCCAGAAAATCGTCCTGTGTCAGTTCGTCAGTCACGGCCCAGATCAATCTCACCATCGCGCATCACGGCCTCTGCCATGAACAAATCGCGGTCTAGCACCATCAAGCGGCGCGGCATTATGCCTATGCTGCCTTCAAGGACGCTCATGTTTACGTCGAAGGCGAACCAGTCTATACCCTCGCTGTCCAACAGGGCGGTTGCAAAAGCAAGGACAGTAGGGTCATTGGTGCGCAAAAGCTCTTTCATAGCCAAGACCTAAGACCCCGCTTTGCGGATGTCTATTCACATGACGGAAACTTCAATGAGCCTTGATACCGCAGCGACGAAACCGCACGAACAATTGGCTGCGGCCCTGGCGGATGACCTGGCTGCGGTGAACGGGCTGATCCGCGAAAGAATGGCGTCAAAACACGCCCCGCGCATCCCCGAAGTGACGGCCCACCTGGTTGAGGCCGGTGGCAAACGCCTGCGCCCGATGCTGACACTGGCGGCGGCCCGGATGTGTGGCTATGACGGTCCCTATCATGTGCATCTGGCTGCAACAGTTGAGTTTATTCATACTGCGACTTTGCTGCATGACGATGTGGTGGACGAAAGCAGCCAACGGCGTGGGCGACCGACGGCGAACCTGCTGTGGGACAACACATCAAGCGTTTTGGTTGGGGACTATCTGTTTGCCCGTTCGTTTCAGCTGATGGTCGAAACAGGCTCCATGCGCGTTCTGGATATCCTCGCAAATGCTGCTGCGACGATTGCTGAAGGCGAAGTGCTACAACTCACAGCAGCGCGCGATCTGGCCACGACCGAGGCGGTCTACCTGCAAGTTATACGCGGAAAGACCGCGGCGCTATTCTCTGCGGCCATGGAAGTGGGCGGTGAGATTGCAGGCCGCGATGCGGCGACCAAGCAGGCGCTATACGACTATGGCGATGCTTTGGGCATCTCTTTTCAGATCGTTGACGATCTGCTTGACTATGGCGGCACCAAGGCCACCGGCAAGAACGTGGGCGATGATTTCCGCGAGCGTAAACTGACCTTGCCGGTGATCCGCGCCGTTGCTGCTGCAAACAGCGAAGAACGCGCCTTTTGGGTGCGGACCATCGAAAAGGGCAAACAGGAAGACGGTGATCTGGATCACGCGATCAGCCTGCTGGCGAAACATCAAACGATGGAAAGTACCCGCAAAGATGCGTTGGTCTGGGCTGAAACGGCGAAATCGGCGCTGGATATTGTTCCTGATCAACCGCTTAAGCAAATGTTGGTTGATTTGGCCGACTACGTTGTCGCACGGGTCACCTGATAAAAAGGGGCCGCCCAAAAAAGGGCGGCCCAATTCACTTACTCCGATACACGGTTATCCGCGACTGCAGCTTGCGCCGCCGCGACCAGTGCTGCACCGTCATAGCCCTTTGCGTCCATCTCTGTGATCCATGCTGCGGTCACGTTGTCGCCCAGAGCCATGATCCGTGCCGTTTCAGCCTCCGACAATTCGGCGATCTCATTGCCGTCCGCAGCCATCAGATCGCGGCCAACAACGTCGCCGGTGTCATGTGCACGACCTGCCCACTGGCTGGCCATCATGCCGGAGTTTGCATCGAGAATGGCGCGCAGATCGTCGGGCATGCCCTCATAGACATCCTTGTTCATCGCCCAAATGAAATAGAGGTTGTAAAGCGCCTGATCACCGGCGACGTCCGTGTGGCTATCCGTCAGTTCGTTCAGTTTCAGAGACGGCGACATTTCCCAAGTGATAACACCACCATCAACCACACCTTTGGACAAAGCTTCGGGGAATTGCGGGACAGGCATGCCGATAGGCGTGGCACCAAGTTCCTCAAGCAACAAAGTCGCAGGTCGCGATGGGCCGCGCAGCTTCAGGCCCGCGAAGTCTTCAACGGTTTCCACGGATGCGCCCCGTTTGTGAACGATGCCGGGACCATGCATATGGGCCGCGATCACGTGGACATCTGCGAAGTCGTCCATCAGGAACTCTTGTGTGAATTGCCATGCGGCAGCACTTGCCTCTTCACCGGATTTGGTGGTCATGAAGGGCAATTCCATCGCTTCGGCCTCTGGGAACCGGTTTGGTTGATAGCCGGGAATGACCCAGCCGCCATCAATCGCACCGTCGCGGATCAGGTCGTATTGGTTGGGGGCCGCCCCGCCCAACTGCATGAAAGGGTAAAGCTCAATCTTGATGCGGCCGTCGGATTGTTCCTCAATCGCGTCGGCCCAAGGCTGCATGAAATAGGTTGGATTGGCACTGGCGGGTGACACAAAATGCTGAAAACGTAGTGTGATTTCCTGCGCCAGAACAGAAGTGGCAGATAAGCCAATGGCAGCCGCGACGGCGGCGGTTTTCAAGATGTGCATAGCATGCATCCTTTTCATCAGTAGTGGGGGAAAGGTGTCACCGCTAGCGACACAGTTGATTTAGGGAGGTGTGGGCCTAGTTGCAAGTTATTCGCAAGAGGGGAAATCATGTGTGACTTTCCCTCTTGAGTTAGCCTTTATATGTGGGGTGAAAGGTGCCATTTTGCGACGGCGTAAAGATTTCACAGCCATCTGCTGTGATCCCGATCGAATGCTCGAACTGAGCGGACAGGGATTTGTCACGGGTCACGGCTGTCCAATCATCGGCCAGTACTTTGGTTTCCGGGCGGCCCAGATTGATCATCGGTTCAATGGTAAAGAACATGCCTTCCTCAAGCTTGGCACCGGTACCGGGGCGGCCATAGTGCAGAACATTTGGCGGCGCATGAAATACGCGGCCCAACCCATGGCCACAGAAGTCGCGAACCACAGACATGCGATGACTTTCGGCAAACAATTGAATGGCGTAGCCGATATCGCCAAAGGTATTGCCCGGCTTTGCCGCCTCTATCCCCTTCATCAGAGCATCATGTGTGACTTCAATCAGACGCTCGGCCTTGCGCGACGGCGCGCCCGCCACATACATGCGGCTGGTGTCGCCAAACCATCCATCAACAATGACGGTAACATCAATGTTCAGGATATCCCCTGATTTGAGTTTCTTGTCGCCCGGGATGCCGTGGCAGACAACGTGATTGACCGAAATGCAGCTCGCATGCTGATACCCTTTATAGCCAATGGTGGCAGAGGTTGCGCCGGCATCATCAACCATCTGGGTGATCAAACGGTCAATCTCCCCGGTGGATTGGCCGGGAAGGACATGCGGGGCAATATCGTCAAGGATTTGCGCGGCCAGTGCGCCCGCCCTTGCCATACCGGCAAAGTCGTCTGGCTGATAAAGGCGAATGCCATCTTTGGTCAGGTGGGCTTTGTTCGTTTCCACGGGGCCGTGTCCTTTTGCTGCTACCCGGCACATAGGTGAAAATAGCGATGAGTTCTAGGCCCGGAAACGGAGAGGCTCTCCCAATGTGATTGCCTGCTGGCTGATCAGACAGGACTGCGCCAGAACGGTGACACCTGCCGCCGCTGCGCGATCAAACGCGGCCTTATAGGTTGGATCGATATCGCTGGCCAAAGTGACCTCTGCGCAATCGGTCCGCTGCACCAGATAGAACATGATCGCGCGATGCCCCTCTGCAACCACCTGCGCCAGTTCTGCGAGATGTTTGGCGCCACGCGCGGTCACACTGTCGGGAAATTCGGCGACACCTTGCTGCCGGGACAGGGTGACACTTTTCACTTCGACATAGGTATCCGGGCCGGACCCGCTGAGTAGAAAATCGATGCGGCTGTTCTGCCCATAGTTTACTTCTGGGCGAACCAGATCATAGGCGGGCAGTCCGGGCACCTCATGCGCCAGCAGCGCTGCCTTCAACGCGCGGTTGGGGACCGAAGTATCAACCCCGGTGAAATGCCCGTTTTCGTGATCCACAAGGCGCCAGCCGAATTTAAGCTTTTTCTTGGGATCATCGTTGGGTTCCAGCCAGACCTTCGTGCCCGGTTCTGCCAGCCCCATCATCGACCCAGGGTTGGCGCAATGGGCTGTCACTTCTCGTCCATCCTCTAGCCGCACATCTGCCAGGAATCGCTTGTAGCGTCGGATCAATCGGGCAGGGACAAGAGGCGTGGCAAATTCCATGGCCGCCCCTATAACCTGATTGGCAAGACAGGAGAACCACCAGATGCCCAACCCGACCGCCGCAATGCTTGTGATTGGTGATGAGATACTGTCGGGCCGCACGCGTGACGCAAATATGCATTATCTGGCGGGCCAACTGACGGCGATGGGGATCGACCTGCTAGAGGTTCGCGTGGTGAGCGATAATCATGCTGCGATTGTGATGGCTGTGCAGGCGCTATCTGCCGCATATGACTACGTCTTTACCAGTGGCGGCATCGGACCCACACATGACGACATCACCGCTGACTGCATCGCAGCGGCGTTTGAGACGCCCATTGATGTGCGCGACGATGCGCGTGCCCTGTTGCAGGCACACTATGACCGATCCGGGCAAGCGTTGAACGCAGCACGGCTGCGCATGACCCGTATTCCTGATGGTGCGACACTGATCGACAATCCGGTCAGCACGGCGCCGGGCTTCATATTGCGCAATGTGCATGTGATGGCGGGTGTGCCATCGGTGTTTCAGGCGATGGTCGCGAGCGTTTTGCCGCTGCTGACAGGAGGTGAACCACTGTTGTCGCAGAGCCTGCGCATTGTCCGCGGCGAAGGGGATATCGCGGGACCGCTCGCCCTGTTTGCAAAGCAGTTTGCGGATCTTTCTGTTGGTTCTTATCCGTTCCAGAAGGACGGCGTATACGGTGCCAATATCGTGGTGCGTGGCAGTGATGCGGCACGGTTGGATCAAGCGATGACAGAACTTGCGGAGATTTTCACAGAATGAGCGTGCCCAGTGCCAAGAAGCTCTATGCCATCATCGATGGCACATGGCCTGCCTCGGCCAAGCAAGCGGTTGGGCCATGGACTGTCCGACTTGATGGCAGTGGCAGCAGCCGGGTGAGTGCGGCAACAGCAGAGCTGGATGTGACAGAGGGTGACATCGCGCAGGCCGCTGACGCGATGCGCGAAGCAGGGCAAACTCCGTTATTCATGATCCGTGAAGGCGATGAGGCGCTGGACACAATGCTGGCTGCGCGCGGCTATGTGATCAAGGATCCGGTAAATATGTACGCAGCATCCGCCAGGACGATTGCGACGGAGCGCCCCCCACCTGTGACGTCATTTGAGGTCTGGCCTCCACTGGCGGCACAGGTCGAAATATGGGCCGGGGGTGGCATCGGTCAAGGGCGGCTGGACGTGATGGAGCGGGCGCGGGCGCCAAAGACAACCTTGCTTGGTCGCGCAAACGACAGGCCTGCCGGTACAGTCTTTGTAGGTGTTGCTGGTGATTGTGCGATGATCCATGCACTCGAGATTGGTCATGCGCATCGCAGGCAGGGCCTGGCGCGGCATCTGAGCCGTGCGGCGGCCTTTTGGGCCTTGGATGCGGGTGCAACTTATCTGACCATGGTGACGACCCAGGCAAATGATGGGGCGAATGCGCTCTACACTTCCCTCGGCATGACGCTTGTGGGACAGTATCACTATCGCATTTTGACGGAGTGACACCTTGACCGACCAACCCACTGCCCTTGATCTTCCGATGATTGATCCGCTGCCCGATGAGACGCAGAAGTACTTTGATATCTGCCAGGAAAAGCTGGGGATGGTCCCAAATGTGCTGCAGGCTTATGCCTTTGACATCGACAAGCTGAATGCCTTCACCGCACTTTATAACGATGTGATGCTGGCCGAGTCAGGGCTGTCCAAGCTGGAACGCGAAATGATCGCGGTCACTGTGTCGTCAATCAACAAGTGCTACTATTGCCTGACCGCACATGGCGCGGCGGTGCGCCAGCTGTCGGGTGATCCGAAATTGGGTGAAATGCTGGTGATGAACTGGCGGGTTGCGTCACTGGATGCGCGTCAGAAAGCCATGCTGGAGTTCGCCGAATTGATGACCTACGCCAGTGCCAAGATCGATGAGACTGATCGCGACGCGCTGCGACAGGTCGGCTTTTCGGATCGTGACATCTGGGACATTGCTGCCGTCACGGGCTTTTACAACATGAGCAATCGTATTGCGTCGGCGACGCAAATGGCGCCGAATGATGCCTACCACGCGCAGGCGCGATGATCCGTTCTCTGGCTGTTTTGATTGCCTTGTGGGCGGGGGCCGTCGGGGCTCAGACGTTGGATTTTCCGTCCAATGCTAGTTTGCAACGCGAGGTGGTTCGCCCCGTTGACAGCTACTCCCTGCCGATGGGTATCTGGGACCGGGGTGAGATGCCGGTCCAAACGGTTGAGGGGCGAGTGGTTCAGCAGGCATGGCGCATAGAAGCGGCATCCTTGACCACGCTGCAATTCGTCCGGCCCTTGCGTGAACAGCTGCGCAACGATCGGTACCGGATCATTTTTGAATGCCAGACCGAGGCCTGCGGCGGATTTGATTTTCGCTTTGGTGTGGAAACGCTCCCCCCGCCCGAGATGAGGGTCAACATCGGAGATTTCCGGTTCCTTGCCGCAGAGCGGACCGGGCGAAACGGCCCGGAGTATCTGAGCCTTCTGACCAGTCGGACAGCACAGGCCGGGTTTGTGCAAATCACACATGTTGGTCCGGCGATTGCGGATGAACAACCGCTGGTTGTTGCTGCAGCCCCCGCAGTGCGCGCGTCCGGCGCGGTATCGCAGGCGGACATTGCAGCGCAGCTGGATCAAACGGGCAGCGCAATCCTGCGCGATCTGGCGTTTGAAACCGGCTCTGCCCAACTGGGTACTGAGGACTATGCATCTTTGCAGGCTTTGGCCGACTACCTGCTGACCTACCCTGATCGCACGGTTGCCCTTGTCGGCCATACAGATGCCGCCGGCGGGTTGGAAGGCAACATTGCATTGTCGAAGCGGCGTGCAGCCTCGGTATTGGAACGGTTGGTCGCGGTCTACGGGGCGGACCGCCGGCAGCTTGAGGCGGAAGGGATGGGATATCTCGCGCCGGTTGCCACGAACCTGACAGAGGATGGTCGCGAAGCAAACAGACGCGTAGAAGTCATCGTGACCTCAACCAGCGAATAGCAGATCACGCAGCGCCACTCGCGACTTGTGCCGCTTCGATGTCGTCAAATATGATCATCCGCGCGCGCCCCTGTTGCTTGGCCTGATACAGTGCGTGATCGGCAAAACCAAAAATGTCATCAATCGACCAATCAGCGTTTGTCGTTGCGGCCCCGATAGAGAGTGTGACGGTCAAAGGGCCGGTTGCATCTGTGCTGAATGAAATCGGCTTGGTCAGGCGTTCTCCAATGGCGCGAGCGTGCACCAGTGTAGAGGCGTGTAAATAGACAGCAAATTCTTCGCCGCCGATCCGCCCGACAATGTCAGCCTCTCGGATGTTGCGTTTGATGGTGTAAGCGATGCTTTTAAGGCATTCGTCGCCAACCTGATGCCCGTAAGTGTCATTGATGACCTTGAACCGGTCAGCGTCGATCATCATGAGCACCCCCTCTTTTTTCTTTGATCTGGCTGTCGCAGTCAGATCAAAGAAGGTGCGCCGATTATATAATCCTGTTAACCCATCCTCGCGGGACAGGGCCCAAAGGTTCGTTTGCAACTGGACCTGGAAATGGGTGACGGCAAGAAAGAACGCGACTAAGGGCCCGCTGACGACGACGGAATGCAGAACGAAATAGACGAGATGCCCGTCGCTATGATCATCAATGAAATGATGAAAGAACCCGCTTGCGGAGGCCAGCAGCCCGATAAGACACAAAAACCGGAGACAGAACCCGATTACAGTTTGCGGTGCCAGCAAACGCATCAATCTTTCCATGTCGTTCCTCATCCAGACTGTCTGGAAGATAGGAAACATGTGTTGCGATTGGCTTAAGGTAGGCGAACATATTCTGTACCCCACTGCGCGCGCGCGTAGTTAGGCGCCACCGTACCGTTGCTGGGAGACTACCAAACATCGGGGCCCTTATCAGCAAAGGCATGTGCGAGGAAATCAATAAAGGCGCGCACTTTAGGCTGCGTAAAGCGGCCCGGTGGGTAAACGGCATAGATGCCTTGTGTCTCTGTTGGCAGGTCAGGGATCGCTTCTTCCACCAAACCGTCGCGCATGGCATCAGCATAAAGAAAACTTGGCAGGTACGCGATGCCAAGGCCACCAATACAGGCGTTCAAAAGGGACTGCCCATCGTTCACCGTCAACCAGCCTGCGGTGCGTACTTGACGCTTTTCACCCGAGGGTGCCGTCAGTTTCCAGACCGCTGAGTTGGCCTGGTTTGAGTAGTGCAACAGTTTGTGTTCATTCAGATCATCGATCTTTTCGGGGCGGCCGTATTGATCAAAATAGGCCGGAGCCGCGATCATACGTTTGGTTGTGTCGGTCAGCTTGCGCGCGCGCAGGGTACTGTCTTCCAGTTCTCCGATGCGGACAGCCATGTCAAAACCTTCCGAAATCAGCTCGACATAGCGGTTATTGAGCACCATATTCACGGTGATGTCGGGGAATTCGGCCAGGAAATCACCCAGAACGGGCGACAGGTGGTTCACACCAAAGTCGGTTGCGACGCTGATGCGCAGCAGGCCTGATGGGGCGGATTGCATCGAGGTGACCAGCGCGTCGGCCTCACCGGCATCATTCAAGACACGGCGGGCACGGTCGTAGTAGGCGAGCCCGATTTCCGTCGGGCTGACACGGCGTGTCGTCCGGTTCAGCAGGCGCGCGCCAAGGCGGGCCTCAAGTGATGAAACATGTTTGGAAACGGCAGATTTGGAGATGCCCATCTTCTTTGCAGCGTCCGTAAACCCACCCTGATCTACAACCGTTGCAAAGGCCTCCATTTCAGTCAAACGATCCATCTAAAAATCCCAATCACATACGTTACTGCTGGCACCTTATGTGATCTTCAATTCGGGCAGGAATGGGACCAATGCCTGACAATATGGCGGTATGAATCCGCTTTGGTGCTTGTCTGGAAACAGCCACTTACTTAGAATTGCCAAAAGAAAAAGGGGCTAGCATGGCCGCTACCCCCTCATTGTTGCCCTATTTGGATAAATGCTAAAGCGTTGCCGCCAGTCGCGTTCCTTGATCGATTGCGCGCTTGGCGTCCAATTCGGCGGCGACATCAGCCCCCCCAATCACATGCACATTACGACCCAAAGCAACCAATTCATCTGCCAAGCTGCGCTCTGGCACCTGCCCTGCACAAAGCACGATGGTGTCGGCCGCAATCACGCGTGGATTCTCGCGGGCTTCTCCCTGGCTGACATGCAGCCCTTCGGCGTCGATCCTTTCATAGTTCACACCACCAACCATCTGCACGTTCTTCATCTGAAGTCCCGCACGGTGAATCCAACCTGTTGTCTTGCCCAGACGCTTGCCCAGCTTCTCGGACTTGCGTTGAAGCAGCGTGATCTGCCGCACAGGTGCTTCGGGCTTCGGGCCTTCCGGGCGCAGGCCGCCGCGTGTCTTTTCGGGGTCACCGACGCCCCATTCTTCAAGCCATAGGTCAAGGTCTCCTGTCGGGCTATCACCTGTGGCCAGATACTCGGCAACATCAAAGCCGATCCCGCCAGCGCCGATAATGGCCACGTTCTGGCCGACCGCGGCCTTGCTGCGCAGCACGTCGATATAGGACAGCACATTCGGCCCGTCCTGACCGGGGATCGCGGGGTCGCGTGGGGCCACACCCGTCGCGATGATGATTTCGTCGAAGTCAGTAAGCGTGGCTGCTGTCGCTGCCGTGCCCAATTGCAGTGCAATACCCGCCTTTTCAACCATAGTGCGATAGTAGTCGACCAGCCCCCAGAACTCTTCTTTGCCCGGTACCTGCTTGGCCATGTTGAGTTGGCCACCGATTTCATCGGATTTGTCAAAGATGGTGACACTGTGCCCACGCTCTGACGCGGTCAGAGCAGCAGACAGCCCCGCCGGACCTGCACCGATGACGGCTATCGACTTGCGCGTCTTGGCAGGTAGGATTGTCAATTCGGTTTCATGGCAGGCACGTGGATTTACCAGGCAGGATGACAACTTACCGCTGAACGTGTGATCAAGGCAGGCTTGGTTACAGGCGATACAAGGCGCAATTTCGCTGGCCTTGCCAGCGGCGGCTTTTGTCACGAAACCGGCGTCGGCCAAGAATGGCCGCGCCATACTGACCATATCGGCACAACCGTCAGCAAGTACATCTTCGGCGACTTCGGGCGTATTGATCCGGTTGGAGGTGATGACAGGGATGGTCACCTCGCCCATCAGCTTTTTGGTGACCCAGGCAAAGGCACGCCGCGGTACGGATGTCGCGATTGTGGGGATACGCGCCTCGTGCCAGCCGATACCGGTGTTGATGATGGTGGCGCCAGCCACTTCAACCGACTTGGCCAATTGCACGACCTCTTCCCAGGTCGAGCCATTGGGCACCAGATCGATCATTGAAAGGCGGTAGATCAGGATGGAATCAGTACCAACGGCTTCGCGGGTGCGGCGCACAATCTCAATGGGTAAACGCATGCGGTTCTCATAAGAGCCGCCCCAACGGTCGGTGCGCTTGTTGGTGTGGGTCACAAGGAACTGGTTGATGAAATAGCCCTCAGATCCCATCACTTCGACCCCGTCATAGCCGGCCTCTTTCGCGCGGCCAGCGGCGGTCACGATATCGCTGATCTGCTTCTCGATGCCATCTTCATCCAGTTCCTGCGGTGGGAAGGGAGAGATCGGGGATTTCACTGGCGACGGTGCCACACAATTGGGACCATAGGCGTAGCGACCCGCATGCAGGATCTGCATGGCGATTTTGCCGCCTGCCTCGTGCACGCGATCTGTGACGATGCGGTGGTTGGCAACATCCGCATCGGTATAAAGGCCAGCGGCACCCGGAAAGACACCGCCTTCGGGATTGGGGGCCATGCCGCCAGTGACCATCAGCGCCACACCGCCGCGCGCGCGTTCGGCATAGAACTCGGCTACCCGGTTCCAGTCCTTGGTTTCTTCCAGCCCGGTGTGCATTGACCCCATCAGCACCCGATTTTTCAGTGTGGTAAAACCCAGATCGAGAGGGGCAAGAAGATTGGGGTAATCGGTCATGAACGTGCCTTTCGCTTTGGTACAGAGCATGGCCAAAGTTGACGCGACCGTCACCCCCAAACGCCACGTCAGGAGGCGACGTGCGGTGGTGTGTCAGCTATCGGGTGCGGCGGCCGTATCGAAGCACCGTCGTTTTGTGCGGTTTGTGGTGGTCGGCACCGCGTCGGACTTCTGGTGGTGATCGGCCCCAGACATGCGTTCACCTTTGTAGTGCAGCCCACCGCGCCTGCCATTTCGCTGCGACTGCGCCAATGGTGGGCGTCGGTCGTGCAGGACTTGTAGTTGGCAGTTTCCCAGGCATGAAAGCGCTTCATCACTGACTTATGATCTGATAGATGGCACCATGATTGACGCGGCGCCCATCGAAAAAAAACCAAACAGTGGTATCAGCGTGGGTGACGCTCGGCCCCCGCCGCCGCTTTGGGCCGCATATGTTACCTGTGTCACGCTGGTCGCGATCACGGCCGCCCACATGCAATTGACAGCCCTATTTGACAACGTTGGGTTTTCCAGCAACAGCGACTTCTACTACGCAAAACTGCATCCGGTCCGGGCGAAGCTGCGGATGGCCGCATTTTTTGCTGGGCTATGTGGTGCCGTCGTTTGCCTTTGGCTTTTTAACGGATATCGCCGTGCAGACTTGGCGCGCGCTGTGCTTTTGATCGCCGCTTTCAGTGCACTTTGGGTTTTCGCCGGGATCGGCATTGTGGGTCTCAGCCTTATCTTTAGCATGCTACAGAGCAGTGGGAACCTTGCCGAAGCAGCCTTTGTCGCATTGCAAATCATTCCTGCAGTGCTGGTCTTGCTGACGGTGTGGCGCACCTTTCGATGCATGGGAGCGGGGCATCCGCTGTCGATGCGATTGGCTAAGATGAGCGCAGCGCTGATGCTTCTCCAGGGGTTTTGGCTGATGCTCGCTGGTGCGATGCTGCTTGTCATTGCGATTGCAGCGCTCGTGTCAGGGGGCACAATTGCGCTTTGCACTATCATGTTAGCCGGCGAGGGAGATTTGGCTAAGGGCAAGTAGGGCATGCGCCAGCTTCTGATCGCTTTTGAGGCCCCAAACACCGGTGGTGAGACGTTGCGCGGTCACGATAGCCCCACCGAGGTTAAAGTCACTGTCTTAGGACGAAAGCGAGAACCGTCTTGCAGATTCAACTTGTCGTAGCCTTACCAAGTCAGCGTTTCCATGCAGCAGTTGCCCAATGGATGCCAGATATCTGGCAGTGGCTCTAACACTTTGAGGGCAACGTGTCCGTAAAGATAGGCGAACCAACCTCCTAGTAGCCTCGTGTTCGGCACTGGCAAGGGGTGCTGGAATTAATAAATCCCGTGTTTTGAAGAGCTTACGTAGAAAGCAATCTTCATCTGTTGTGTTCCACCTATGTGTAACACCAGACATTCAAGTATCTAAGTCATTATTTTTAAGAGATATGGTGGAGCCTAGGGGAGTCGAACCCCTGACCTCTTGCATGCCATGCAAGCGCTCTCCCAACTGAGCTAAGGCCCCATCCGAGCAGCAATCACTGCGTGCTGCTCTTTAGGCAGCAGGCGAGGCGAGATCAAGCTAAAAATCGCGCCTGCGCAGATCGCTTATTCGTCGTCGTCTTTGGCTACGTCGGCCAGTTCATCAAGCGAGACTGTATCGTCGTCGTCATCTTCCAGAACATCATCGCCCAGATCAACGTCGTCATCATCGTCGTCGTCATCGAGAACCAGATCTTCGTCTTCTGCCTTCTCTTTGAGTTTGGTTGTCTGCGCATCCTCGGCATCGGCCGCCATGGTGCGGGTCTTGGATGTATCGACAGCCACCTCATTACCCGTGTACGGGCTGATGATCGGCGTGGCGTTCAGGTCGTAAAAGCGTTTGCCGGTTTCGGGGCAAAGGCGCTTTGTGCCCCACTCTTCCTTAGGCATAGGCTATCCCTTCAAAAACATGTTCGGTCCCTTGCGGGTGATCGGTGCCAACTGCCATAAGCAGTGGGGCATGTCAAAGCCTTTGGCACCTGAAATATGAGTAGTTGGATATGGGCCGTCATACGCTTGAAGGCAACCCCCCGATCGATGTCATTTTGCGCCAGTCAGCACGCGCCAAGCGGTTGTCCTTGCGCGTATCGCGTCTGGATGGCCGTGTTACCCTGACGATGCCGCAGCATGCACCGCTGCGCGAGGGAATCGCCTTTCTGCGCAGTAAGGAGGTTTGGCTGCGCGGGAATCTGGCTGATCTGCGCCCGGTTGCGAAGGCAGATGCAGGTGGCACGGTGCTTTTGCGTGGGGAAGCTGTGCCGATTCTTGCGGGGCCGTGGAGGCGCGCGTCGTTGACAGACGAAGGATTGCGTGTCGCTGAAGGTACGCCTGCGGGCCCACAGGTAAAGGCCGTCCTGCGGCATCAGGCGCGCGATGTGCTGGTTGCGGCTTCGGATCGATACTCGGCTGCTTTGGGTCGCAGCTATACCCGGTTGACGATCAGAGATACGCGGTCGCGCTGGGGGTCTTGTTCAGCGCAGGGCGCACTGATGTATTCCTGGCGCTTGATCATGGCCCCGCCTGAGGTGCTGGACTACGTTGCCGCCCATGAGGTTGCCCATCTGGTCGAGATGAACCACCAGCCCGCGTTTTGGGCCACTGTGGCCGCGCTCTACCCTAACTATGCTGCGCCCCGCCAATGGCTGCGCGATCATGGTGATGCGTTGCATCGTGTGAGTTTTGGCGATTGACGCGGCTGCTGTTTGTGATCACATTTGACCTGTGATGATCCAGCCCCGCTCACAGGATAATACGACCGCCGCACATGAGCGGGTGTATCGCGCGCTTCGCACCCGTATCATGCACGGAGAGATCCCCCCGGGGGAGGCGCTCACGTTGCGCGGTATCGGCAAGACCTACGATGTTTCCATGACGCCCGCACGCGAGGCAGTGCGCCGTCTGGTGGCAGAAGGGGCATTGTTCTTATCTTCGTCCGGTCGGGTCTCGACACCTGCACTATCAAATGAGCGTATCGAGGAGCTGGCCACGTTACGTGCCTTGTTGGAACCTGAACTGGCCTCGCGCGCATTGCCGCGCGCGCATTTCGCCTTGATCGAGCGTCTGGAGACGATCAATCACAGTGTCAGTAAGGGGATCGCACGCCACGATGCGACAGGTTATATTCGCATGAACCTGGACTTCCACCGCACACTTTATCTTCGGGCCCAGGCCCCTGCGATGCTGGCGATGGCAGAAACAGTATGGTTACAACTTGGGCCGACGATGCGCGCACTATATGGGCGACTAAACCGGACGGAGCCGCCTTACAATCACAAGCTCATCCTTGCGGCTCTTAAAGCCGGCGATGAGCCGGGCTTGCGCCTTGCGGTGCGTACCGATGCCACGCAGGGCCTGCGGATGCTCAAAGGTTAGGTGGGTGGTTATCCAGATCGGCAATGGCGAGGTTCATGACCCTGCGAAAGTCTTCGCCGGGCATCCCGATACCGTAGGCCAGGTTTGACAGGAACTCATGCTCTGCCGGCAGGATGCGCCCGCTGGCCAGCGCCACGTAGAAGGCGCCACGCATCATGGTGTCTTTTTCACTGTCGCGCATGCCTTTGCCAAAGTTGATAAAGTCCTGCGAGGTGAGGTTCATATCAAGATGGTCGGTGATGCGGATGATATCAGCCGCGAGCACGTTCCGGCGCGTCAGGCGCCGGGCGGTCTGACCAATGAGCGCGATTTCATTTGCGGCGACCATTCCGTCACATTTGCCCACATAGCAAAGCACGTCCAGAATCCGCTTTGATGATTTCTTGCGCATCCGCGCGCGCGGATCGAGGCCCAGAATGGACTTAAGACGGCGAATGATGACGGCGATCAGACCCAAAGCTAGCGCCAACCAAATCCCGTAGTTCTGGACCGTGCGGCGAATGCCATTCTTGGGTTCGGTGGGGATTGTCGGGTCAACAAGGTTTAGCGACTGCGCTGTTTCCATCTGTTCGGCACTAAAAGATCGATCCGGTTCGGAGGCACAGCGATCATCGGCCAGCGCATAACCTACGATATCACTGGTTAACGTGAACCCCAAAATTCGGAAGTCTTTTGTGACATAGCACAACGACATCTTGGTGTTGCCGGGACCAGGGATTTGGGTTTGGTCAACAAACTCAAGGTCTGCGAACATGCCTGTATTTGCCGTAAAGGCATAGGCCGGGCTGCTGAGTAGCAAACTTAGCAGCAAAAGGGTCGTGAACCGCTTCATTTAGATTCTCGGTCTATTTTACTCAATATCGCAACAACGAACCGAAAGAATGTGGCGCGCTTATGTCCTTGGGCACAGAAAATACTGAATTTTCAAGCGGCTCTTGCACCGATGACACAGTTGACAGAGCCGCTATGAAAGCGGCCTATGCGCCCGCCCTGTACGGCCCCATGCGCGGGGCTGCACAGGATGATGTTCGCTAGGTTTTAGGCGTGGATTGCGCCGTCACCGCAGGCCAATGCAGCTTCGCGCACGGCTTCTGAATAGGTCGGGTGCGCATGGCATGTCCGGGCGATATCTTCGGCAGCTGCACCAAACTCCATCGCCACGCAGATTTCATGGATCAGATCGCCTGCCATGGGGCCGATGATATGTGCGCCCAGTATTCTGTCAGTTGTTGCATCGACGAGGATTTTCACAAAACCGTCGCCCGCAAAATTAGCCTTGGCCCGTGCGTTGCCCATGAAGGGGAATTTGCCAACTTTGTACTTACGTCCTTGTTCTTTCAGGGTTTGTTCTGTCTCGCCCACATTGGCGACTTCCGGGTGCGTGTAGATCACACCGGGGATCACACCGTAGTTCACATGGGGCCGCTGGCCGGCAATCCCTTCAGCAACCGCCATGCCTTCGTCTTCTGCCTTATGCGCCAGCATCGGCCCGTCAATTGCGTCCCCGATGGCGTAGATGCCCGCCACGTTGGTGGCATAGCGGTCATCGGTCTTGATCTGACCGCGCTCTGACATGGCAACGCCCAAAGCCTCCAGACCCAGGCCATCGGTATAGGGTTTGCGGCCTGTGGCGACCAGAACGGTATCAGCCACGACGCTATGCTCGCTGTCGTCCTTGCGCAACTTGTAGGTGACGGTGGCCTTGCCGCCCTTGACCGTGGCGCCCTGAACGGCGGCACCCATCGTGAACTTAAGCCCCTGCTTCTTCAGCATGCGTTGGAACGTCTTGGCGATCTCTGCGTCCATGCCGGGGGTGATGGCATCAAGGAATTCGATCACCTCAACCTCTGCCCCCAGGCGGGAATAGACCGACCCCAGTTCAAGCCCGATCACACCTGCACCGATCACGACGAGTTTCTTTGGTACTTTGCCCAATTCCAGCGCGCCGGTGGAGGTCACAACCGTTTTTTCATCGACCTCAACACCGGGCAGGGATGATGGTTCTGACCCGGATGCGATGATGATGTGTTTGGCGTCATGGACGTCATCACCAACCTTGACTTTGCCCGCCTCGGGGATAGAGGCCCAGCCTTTGATCCAGTCTACCTTGTTCTTCTTGAACAGAAATTCGATGCCGCCGGTGTTCTGGCCAATCGTGTCGGCCTTGTATTGCAGCATCTGCTTCCAGTCCACCGACGGCGCTTTGCCCTTCAGGCCCATGGTGGCAAAATTATGCTCTGCCTCGTGCAGCATGTGGGTGGCGTGCAGCAGCGCCTTGGAGGGGATGCAGCCGACGTTCAAACAGGTGCCGCCAAGCGTTTCTCGGCCTTCGACGCAGGCCACTTTCATCCCCAGTTGGGCGCAACGGATCGCGCAGACATAGCCGCCGGGGCCGGAGCCGATTACGATGACATCATAGCTGGACATGGGGTCTCCTTGAGGGTGCAATACTGCGTACATACGCTGTACAGAACCTGTACGTACAAATGGTAAAGTCGTGGGTCATATCAAAGCTGACACTATCATCAGCATGGTTGAGAGGAACCCCACAAACCAAATCAGCGAACGCCAAGGCGTCCAACCGAAATAGTAGGCAGGGATGTAGAGGATGCGGGCGCCAAGGTAGATCCAGGCGCAGGCAGCGGTCAGTCCGGTATTCTTGTCGCCAAGGCTGATAACAACCACGGCAAGTGTGAAGAGGATCAGCGCCTCGAAGTGGTTGTTCATGGCGCGGATCAGACGCCCCGTTCTGTCGCTGACTTGTTCGATAATTGGCTTGCCCATACGAGAGGTGTCGCGGGGCGACATGGTTCTGCCAGGGCCAAGCTCGATGTTGGCGGGAACGGCCATAAGGCAGAACTGGATGCCTTGGAGGAGGCCTGCGAGAGCGAGGGCGGTGAGTTCGGGGGTCATGGTATTCTGATCTCGTTTCTACGGATGAGATAGGTGAATATGACAGCACCAGCAAGAAGGGCCGCACCGGCGATTGCGACTCCAATCAATGCAGGGGCAGTGTCGTCTATTGATAACAATGATGGAAGGAGCGTTAAGAAAGTAAACGCCAATTGTAGCCCCAACAGCCAGACCACCGCGCCCGACCGAAGCAGCATAGCGAGGACAGCGGCGGCAAGGCTGACTGTCCCGTTCATCACGCTTACAAGCGCCGTCCAATAAACGGGGCCTGTGCCGCTGTCGATCATCGGGTGCACTTGGTCATACATGAACTGACCGTGCCGCACCGTTCCGAAAATCAACAGCGAAAGGCTGATTCGAAAGACCCAGTTGGATGTTTTGGTGCGCGTGGTGTTCAAGGGTGATCCGACGTGTCTAGAACAGTGGAACCAGCATCATGGCCAAACCGCCCAGCGAGGCGAACCAGGCAACCGACCGCACCAGCGGGATGCCAGAGGCATAGGCGGGAATATAGGCCACACGCGCCCAGAACCAGATCGCAGCCCCAAGGGCAGAGGTGGCCGTGCCCATTTCGGTGACGGTCAGGATAAGTGCAAGAGCGGCGAAGGCGGGGAAGGTTTCAAGGTAGTTGGCAAGTGCGTGTTCGATCCGGGCCGCGGTGACGTTTTGATCGCGGGCTTCGTCTTGCGGGCCGAGCGCCCAGCCGAGGCCTTTGCTGAGGTCGCTGAAGGTGGCTTGGATGATGACGTGCATGATGAGGAGGATGACGCCGTAGACGAGGTACTGAAGTTCAGGGGTCATGGGGTTTCCTTTGGTCATTTATGATGCGCGTGGGTTTCACCCACCCTACGTAGGGTGGGTGAAACCCACGCACCATATATCACAAATCCATCAGCAAGCGCCGTGGATCCTCGAGTGCTTCTTTGACGCGCACAAGGAAGGTCACCGCCCCTTTGCCGTCCACGATCCGGTGGTCGTAGGACAGGGCCAGATACATCATGGGCCGGATCACCACCTGACCGCCAATTGCCATGGGCCGATCCTGGATTTTGTGCATGCCGAGGATGCCTGACTGTGGCGGGTTCAGGATGGGTGAGGACATGAGGCTGCCGTAGACCCCACCGTTGGAGATGGTGAAGGTGCCACCTTGCATTTCGGCCATGCTCAACTTGCCTTCGCGGGCCTTGGCACCTTTTTCTGCAATCGCCTTTTCGATACCGGCGAATGACATCTGATCAGCATCGTTGATCACCGGCACGACAAGGCCTGTGGGCGTGCCCGCCGCGATCCCCATGTTGACGTAGTTTTTGTAGACCACGTCAGTGCCGTCGATTTCGGCGTTTACCTCTGGGACTTCGTTCAGGGCGTGGATGCAGGCCTTGGTGAAGAACGACATGAAGCCGAGCTTCACGCCATGCTTTTTGAGGAACAGATCTTTGTACTCGGTGCGCAGTGCCATCACCTCGGTCATGTCGACCTCGTTATAGGTGGTCAGCATGGCGGCGGTGTTCTGGCTGTCCTTCAGGCGCTTGGCGATGGTCTGGCGCAGGCGGGTCATCTTGACCCGTTCCTCACGACCGGCCTGATCAGCAGCGACCGGTGCCCGCGGTGCCGCAGCGGGGGCAGCGGCCGGGGTGGCGAGGGCGTTCAGCACATCCTCTTTCATCACACGGCCATCTTTGCCGGTGCCAGT
Source organism: uncultured Alphaproteobacteria bacterium (assembly GCA_929200255.1). Classification (GTDB taxonomy): domain Bacteria; phylum Pseudomonadota; class Alphaproteobacteria; order Rhodobacterales; family Rhodobacteraceae; genus Yoonia. The sequence goes on from CAKMYZ010000008.1 coordinate 72,369, forward strand.
GACATCTGTCAGGTTGTTTTCGGCCATCAGTTTTTTGGCCGATGGGGCGTCTTCGACATCCTTTGCTGCGGGTGCTGCGGCTGGGGCAGGGGCCTCTTGCTTGGGTGCTTCGGCTTTTGCGGCGGGCGCGGGCGCGGCATCGCCTTCGGCGATTTGTGCCAGCAAGGCATCAACGCCGACGGTTTCGCCTTCGGCGGCGATGATTTCGGACAGGGTGCCAGCAATGGGGCTTGGCACCTCAACTGTGACCTTGTCAGTTTCCAGTTCGCACAGCATTTCATCTACGGCTACAGCATCGCCAGGTTGCTTGAACCATGTGGCGACGGTTGCCTCGGTCACGGATTCGCCAAGGGTGGGGACGCGGACTTCGGTGCTCATTGCTTTGTTCCTTTGATGGTCAGCGCATCGTCGACGAGGGCTGTTTGTTGTGCTTTGTGCTGGCTGGCCAGACCTGTGGCTGGGCTGGCCGCCGCGGCGCGCCCGGCATAGACGGGGCGGGTGTGTTTGGCTTTGATACGGGTGAGGACCCATTCAAGGTTGGGTTCCATGAACGACCATGCGCCCTGGTTTTTGGGTTCTTCCTGGCACCAGACCATTTCGGCGTTCTTAAAGCGGCTCAGCTCGTTCACCGCAGATTGTGCAGGGAAGGGATAGAACTGTTCATAGCGCATGATGTAGACGTCTTTGATGCCGCGTGCGTCGCGTTCTTCCAGCAGGTCGAAGTAGACTTTGCCAGAGCACATGACGACCCGTTTGATCTTGCTGTCGGCGACCAGTTTAGTGTCAGAGTTGCCCAGTTGCGCATCGTCCCAGAGGACGCGGTGGAAGGATGACCCGGTGGTGAATTCTTCCTTCTTGGAAACCGCCAATTTGTGCCGCAACAGCGACTTGGGTGTCATCAGTATTAGCGGTTTGCGGAAGGTTCGGTGCAGCTGGCGCCGCAACAGGTGAAAGTAGTTGGCCGGCGTTGTGCAGTTGGCCACGATCCAGTTGTCGCCGCCGCACATGGTCAGGAACCGTTCCAGACGTGCAGAGGAGTGTTCCGGCCCTTGCCCTTCATACCCATGCGGCAGCAAGCAGACGAGGCCGGACATGCGGAGCCATTTGCTTTCCCCGGAACTGATGAACTGGTCAAACATGATTTGCGCGCCATTGGCAAAATCGCCGAACTGCGCTTCCCAGAGGGTCAATGCGTTGGGTTCGGCCAGCGAATAACCATATTCGAACCCCAGCACCGCATATTCTGACAGCATTGAATCGATGACTTCGTACTGTGCTTGCCCCTCGCGGATGTTGTTGAGTGGGTAGTAGCGGTCTTCATTATCCTGATTTATCAGACCCGAATGCCGGTGGCTGAATGTGCCGCGCGTACAATCCTGGCCGGACAGGCGCACAGGATAACCTTCGGTGAGCAGTGATCCAAAGGCCAGTGCTTCGCCGGTCGCCCAATCGATGTTTTCGCCGGTCTCGAACATCTTGGCCTTGTTGTCGATCAGGCGTCCGATGGTTTTGTGCAGTGGGAAGTTTTCAGGCGCTGTTGACAGCGCTTCACCCACGGCGTTGAAGGTCGCTTCTTCAATCGCAGTCACACCGCGTTGATAATCCTCGTCCTTGCGATCGAGGTGAGACCACTTGCCGTCCAGCCAGTCGGCCTTGTTGGGCTTATATGCTTTGCCTGCCTCAAACTCTTCGTTGAGGTAGGCTTGGAAAGCCGCTTTCATGTCCTCGATTTCGCCTTCGGGGATCAGCCCGTCCTGCACCAGCCGTTCTGTGTAGAGCGTCAGCGTCGTCTTCTGCTTTTTGATCTTCTTGTACATCACCGGGTTGGTGAACATCGGCTCGTCGCCTTCGTTATGACCAAAGCGGCGATAGCAGATGATGTCCAGCACCACGTCCTTGTGGAACTTCTGGCGGAATTCGGTAGCCACGCGGGCGGCATGAACCACGGCCTCTGGGTCGTCACCGTTTACGTGAAAGATCGGCGCCTCAACCATCAGCGCGATATCAGTGGGGTAAGGTGAAGATCGCGAAAAGTGCGGTGCCGTGGTGAAACCAATCTGGTTGTTCACGACGATGTGCATCGTGCCGCCGGTTTTGTGACCTTTCAGCCCCGACAGGCCAAAGCCCTCTGCCACAACGCCCTGGCCCGCAAAGGCCGCATCGCCATGCAGCAGGATGCCCATGACGCGGGTGCGGTCTTCGTCGTTCTTTTGGTCCTGCTTGGCACGGACTTTACCCAGCACAACCGGGTTTACAGCCTCAAGATGGGACGGGTTTGCCGTCAGCGAAAGGTGAACCGAGTTGCCGTCAAAGCTGCGGTCAGATGAGGCGCCGAGATGGTATTTCACATCGCCCGAACCATCCACATCCTCAGGTTTGAAAGACCCGCCTTGAAACTCGTTAAAGATTGCGCGGTAAGGTTTTTCCATCACATTGGCGAGCACCGAAAGACGGCCCCGGTGCGGCATGCCGATGATAATCTCATCAAGCCCCAGCTGCCCGCCGCGCTTGATGATCTGTTCCATCGCAGGGATCAGGGCCTCGCCGCCATCAAGGCCGAAACGCTTCGTGCCCATGTATTTGACGTGCAGGAATTTTTCGAAACCCTCGGCCTGAACCAATGAATTCAGGATCGCCTTGCGCCCCTCTTTGGTGAACGCGATTTCCTTGCCGTAACCTTCGATGCGTTCTTTGAGCCAGCCGGCCTCTTCGGGGTTGGAAATATGCATGTATTGCAGCGCGAAGGTGCCGCAATATGTCCGCCGCACGATGGCAAGGATGTCGTTCATTGTCGCGACTTCGAGGCCAAGAACGTTGTCGATGAAAATCGGGCGATCCATGTCAGCAGCGGCAAATCCGTAGGACGCCGGGTCCAGCTCTGGATGCGGTTTTTGATCGCGCATGCCCAGCGGATCAAGATCGGCAATCAGGTGGCCGCGAATACGGTAGGCGCGGATGATCATCAGCGCGCGGATGCTATCAAGGACAGCGGCGCGGACTTGGCCCTCATCAAGGGTTACGCCTTTCTCGGCGGCTTTGTCCTTGATCTTTTTACCTGCAGCCTCTGGTTCTGCGGGCCATTGGCCATCCAGCGCTGCGGTCAGATCATCCGCAGGGGCGGGGGGCCAGTCATTGCGCGCCCAGGATGGGCCAGCAGCCTCTGCCTTGGCGTCCGTCGGAGCATCATCGAGGGCCTTAAAGAACGCCTGCCAGCTTTCATCCACAGCGCCGGGGTTATCGGCGTAGCGAGCGTAGAGTTGTTCGACGTATTCGGCGTTATGGCCTTGCAGGAAAGACGAGGCGTGGAAAACGTCGTTGGGGGATTGGTCGTTCATTGGGGGACCTCGTTGGCGTGAGAACTACTGGGCCGTGATAGATTTACGATCAAGCTAACCGTCGGTAGGAAGAAAAAACAGGTGAAGGAAAGGCTAAACAGGAAAACTGCAAAAGGGCGCATTGCGTCCCTAATTTCCGCAGCACTACCCGCTAGGTTCGTTGGTGCGCCGACCAGCCAGCCGAGCGCCACAATCAGCCCAATGCAGGTGCCGACAGCGACTAATCGCAGGAAGGACCAGATGCTTTCTGGGGGGTTTGCATCCCGAAAGCGGCGAATACCAATAGGAACTAAAAGTAAAGCCAGTCCAAGGAAGATCGCAGATTTTGTCCGGATCATCGTGAAAGTGTTTTCGAGCGGCCCGAGGACCGTACCGCAAAGCGCGACCAATGCGATGATCGCGGCTGCAAACCACCAAAACTCAGACCGCGAGGAGCGGCCTTTGAAATGGAACGACTTGGCAAAGCCCGTCTTGATGGCGTCTATCGGTCCCATCTTGGGTCCTGTTTGAGGTCCCGGATCAAGTCCGGGACGGCGTTACATTCTGTTGGAAGTCCCGGTCTTGATCTGGGACCCCCATGTTTCTTTACCCAATCGCTTCCAGCACAGCCTCACCCAGTGTCGCGGGGCTGTCGGCCACCACGATCCCGGCAGACTTCATTGCTTCGATCTTGCTTTCCGCGTCGCCTTTGCCGCCTGCCACAATCGCACCGGCGTGACCCATGCGGCGGCCCGGAGGGGCTGTGCGTCCGGCGATGAAACCTGCTGTTGGTTTCCAGCGCCCTTTTTTCTTTTGGGCGGTCAGGAATTCAGCGGCTTCTTCTTCGGCGGACCCGCCGATTTCGCCGATCATGATCATTGAGTGTGTTTCGTCGTCATCAAGGAACATGTCGAGCACGTCGATGTGTTCTGTCCCTTTGATGGGGTCACCGCCGATGCCCACGGCGGTGGACTGGCCCAAACCGCTGTCAGATGTCTGCTTGACCGCCTCATAGGTCAGCGTGCCGGAGCGGGACACAACGCCGACCGATCCGCGTTTGTGGATGTGGCCGGGCATGATGCCGATCTTGCAGGCGTCGGGTGTGATGACGCCGGGGCAGTTGGGGCCGATCAGACGCGAGGCAGACCCTTCCAGCGCCTTTTTGACGCGCATCATGTCGAGGACAGGGATGCCTTCGGTGATGCAGATGATCAGTTCCATCTCGGCGTCAATCGCCTCAAGGATCGAATCCGCCGCGAAGGGCGGGGGCACGTAGATGACAGAGGCGTTCGCCTCGGTCTTGGCCTTCGCTTCGTGGACCGAGTTGAAGATCGGCAAGTCCAGATGTGTCTGCCCGCCTTTGCCGGGGGTCACGCCGCCGACCATTTTGGTGCCGTAAGCAATCGCCTGTTCAGAATGGAATGTCCCCTGCGAACCGGTAAGGCCCTGACAGATGACTTTTGTGTTTTCGTTTACGAGAATGGCCATGGTGTTGGCTCCTTAGAAATTCTGTTTTTCGAGAAGATGTGAGTATATCCGGCGCATCCGCTGGAGCGCTGCTGTCAGCTCGTTGCTTGTGTCAGTGCGAAAACCGTTGATAAGCTTGGCGGGAAACTCGAAGCTGTTGTTGGGGTCGGAGAGGATCGAGTGAGTAGCCTCTCGGTGCCATGCTTCGACTTCTTCTCGTTGTTTGCGTATCGCTTCCACGCGGTCACCCCCAATCCAAGGTTCGACTTCATTTGCGGACCAACGACAAAGATTGGAGATCGACTGCATCAACTTGGGTGGGTCAACATCAAAAGTTGGGCAGTTTTGTAGTGCGCTATACAAGGCATCCCACCTTTGACGTCGAAGTTGCCAAGCAAACTCCATCTCCATTCTTGCCCTGTCACGGCGCAGCCCGAAGAAGTCAGTTGCGAACACAGTCATCATGGACACGATAACCGTGGCCAAGATCGTCACTACTGATGTATCTTCTAGAGCCATCGGACAATCACCCCTTCACCGCTTTTACGATCTTCTGCGCGCCGTCTTTCAGGTCGTCTGCAGCGATCACGTCTACGTCGGAGTTGTTGATGATGTCTTTGCCCTGCTGCACGTTTGTGCCTTCAAGGCGCACGACGAGTGGGACTTGCAGGCCGACCTCCTTCACCGCGGCGACAACGCCCTCTGCGATGACGTCGCAACGCATGATGCCGCCGAAGATGTTCACGAGGATGCCTTTGACGTTGGGGTCAGAGGTGATGATCTTGAACGCCTCGGTCACTTTTTCCTTGGTCGCACCGCCGCCCACGTCAAGGAAGTTGGCAGGTTCGGCCCCGTAAAGTTTGATGATGTCCATCGTCGCCATGGCAAGGCCCGCGCCGTTGACCATGCAGCCGATTTCACCATCCAGCGCGATGTAGTTCAGGTCGAACTTGGAGGCGGCGAGTTCCTTGGGGTCTTCTTCCGTCTCATCCCGGAGGGCGGCCACATCGGCGTGGCGGTAGACGGCATTGCCGTCGAATGCCACCTTGGCATCAAGCACTTTGAGGTCGCCGCCGTCGGTGACGATCAGTGGGTTAATCTCAAGCATTTCCATGTCTTTTTCGACGAAGGCTTGGTATAGCTGGCCCATCAGTTTCACGCATTGTTTGACCTGATTGCCGGTAAGCCCGAGTGCAAAGGCCACGCGGCGGCCATGGAACGGCTGATAGCCGGTGGCCGGATCAATGGTGAAGTTGAGGATTTTCTCAGGTGTGTTCGCCGCAACTTCTTCGATGTCCATGCCGCCCTCGGTCGAGACAACAAAGCCAATGCGGCTGGTTTGACGATCCACGAGTAGGGCGAGGTACATTTCGGTTTCGATGCCAGAGCCGTCTTCGATATAGATCCGGTTAACGACTTTGCCTGCCGGGCCGGTCTGGTGCGTGACCAATGTGCGGCCTAGCATCTTCTTGGCTTCCTGGGCGGCTTCCTCGACCGATTTCGCCAGACGCACGCCGCCTGCTTCACCGGCGTCGGCCTCTTTGAATTTGCCTTTACCGCGTCCGCCTGCGTGGATTTGCGCTTTGACAACCCAAAGCGGGCCGTCCAATTCGCCGGCGGCGGTTTTGGCATCTTCGGCGCGGGTCACGGGGCGACCGTCAGAGACAGGCGCGCCATAGCTGCGCAACAAAGCTTTGGCCTGATATTCGTGAATGTTCATAAGACAATTCCAATTTGGCTTCGGTTGGCGCAAGTTAGAACACAACAAAACCCGGGTTTCTAAGTGAAAATTGCGAAAACAGGCAAGATTCGCACATTTGTGATCACAGTGGAAAAAAGTGTGATCACAAAACAAGGTGAGGTGGGTCATCCCGCGTATTTTATTCAGTTTTAAAGGATTCGCCGCGATGGTAGCCATGCAGCAATGAGTGACGCGAAACCGACATGGGCCGTCGTGGCCACCGTGGATGAACCGCCTGCAGTGGTGCAGGCGTTGGTGGCGTGGCATTTGTCACTCGGGGCCGATGCGATCTATCTCTATTTTGATCGGCCCGACGATCCGGCAGCGGATATCTGTGCCCATCTTGATCAGGTGCGGATAACCCGGTGTGATGCGGCCCATTGGGCTGCCTTTGGGCGCAAACGCCCGCCGCGTCATGAGTTGCGGCAGGTCAGCAATGCCCGTCATGCCTACGCGGCGGCAACGGCGGATTGGGTGTTACACATTGATGCGGATGAATTTGTCTGGTGTCGTGGCGATGTGACGTCCTGCCTTGCGGATGTACCTGATGCGTGCGAAGCGGTGACCTTTCCAGTAGCGGAGCGGGTACACACGGGCCCCGCCACAACGGTTTTTGAAGGTGTATTCCGGTTGCCATTTGCCCAACCCGCCAAGGTCGGGCGTGCGATTTTTGGACCGTCCTATGACCTGACCTATCGTGGCTTGACCGGTCATGCGCAGGGCAAGGCGTTCAGTCGGGCAGGCCGCAGTTTACGCCTGTCGATCCACCGCCCGCGCCCGCATGAGAGAGAGGCCAAACTAGCTATACATCGGTTCCCGGCGGATCGGATGGTCCTTTTACATTTTGAGGGGCTGACGCGGCAGCAATGGATCTTCAAAGTGCTGCGGATGGCCCAAGCGTTAGAACATGACGACGGCATGCCGCCTTCGGCACACCGGGCCGGGCAGGCAGCGGCTGTACTGGAGGACCCTGATGCGGCGGGGGTGTTACATGATCTGCTCAAGACGGCGGATGCGGCGCGTTTGCGAACATTGGCGGCGCATGGGCTGCTGTTGCAGCTGCCATTTGATCCGCTGGACGCAATTGCGCGTTTCTTTCCCGATGCATTTGCTGATCTGAGCCCCGGTGCGATTGACCGCTGGCTGGCACTGAACAAGGCAGACACACTGTCGTATCTGGAACTGCCGAAAGGCTAAACGAAAAAGGGCTGCCGGATGGCAGCCCCTTCCCAATGGATTATTTGGTTGTTTACGCGAGGCTGTCGTCGATGCCTTTGCAGGCTGCAACAAGACCTTTGACAGCATCAACAGATTTATCGAACATCGCTTGTTCCGCTTTGTTCATCTTGATCTCGACCACACGTTCGATGCCGCCAGCACCGATGATCGTCGGCACACCAACGTAGAAGCCATCAAGGCCGTAGGCGCCGTCAACATGCGCGGCACATGGCAGCAGGCGCTTTTGGTCTTTGAGGTAAGCTTCGGCCATCTCAATGCCGGACGTCGCAGGTGCGTAGAATGCGGACCCGGTTTTCAACAGGCCGACGATTTCAGCACCACCGTCACGCGTGCGCTGCACAATCGCGTCGAGCTTGTCTTGCGTGGTCCAGCCCATCTCGACCAGGTCGGGCAATGGGATGCCTGCGACAGTGGAATAACGTGTCAGCGGCACCATTGTGTCGCCGTGTCCGCCCAGAACGAAGGCTGTGACATCGCGCATGGAGACGTTGAATTCGTCGGCAAGGAAGTGGCGGAAACGCGCGCTGTCCAGAACACCCGCCATGCCGCAGACCATATTATGCGGAAGACCGGAGAATTCGCGCAGCGCCCAGACCATCGCATCCAGCGGGTTAGTGATGCAGATCACGAAGGCGTTGGGCGCGTGGGCGGCGATGCCTTCGCCGACAGATTTCATAACTTTGAGGTTGATACCAAGCAGATCATCGCGGGACATGCCCGGCTTGCGGGCGACACCGGCGGTCACGATGCAGACGTCTGCGCCGGCGATTTCGGCGTAATCATTCGTGCCCTTCAAGGCAACGTCGATGCCTGAAACCGGGCCGCTTTCGGCGATGTCCAGTGCTTTGCCGCGCGCAATGTCGCCTTCTTCTGCGATATCAAACATGATGATGTCGCCAAGTTCTTTGACAGCTGCGAGGTGCGCGAGCGTGCCGCCGATTTGTCCGGCGCCGATAAGGGCAATCTTGGGTCTGGCCATTGAAACAGGTCCTTTGGTGGTTTGGCTACGCCCGCGTGGGTAAGGGTTTGGCGCGCGGCGTGCAAGTGTGCTGCATCGCGGCATCACGCGCCGCGTGGTGGTCAAGTTGCCCCGAACCCGCTAACGAAAGACAAATGCAGCGGAAATCTGGGATCAGATGTGATCGAGTTTGGGTGGCAGTTTTTTGTGGTCGGTATCCCGGCAATCATCTTTGGCGGCATTTCCAAGGGTGGATTCGGTTCTGGTGCCGCATTTGCTGCGGGCGCGATTCTGGCGTTGGTGGTGCCACCGGGGGCTGCGTTGGGCATTGTTCTGCCGCTCTTTATGCTTGTCGATGCTGCAACGTTAAAACCCTATTGGGGTAAGTGGCACTGGCCCTCTGCCAAAGGTTTGATGATCGGTGCTGTCCCCGGCTGTATCATTGCCGCTTTTCTTTATGCGGTTGTGGATGCGGACGTGTTCCGCTTGCTGATCGGGTTGATTTGTCTGACCTTTGTCGCGTTTCAGCTGAGCCGCGCGCTGGGCTGGTTGCAGGTTCGCCAAATACCGTTTTCCGCGCCTTTGGCGTGGTTTGCAGGCACGGTCAGCGGTTTTACCAGCTTTGTTAGCCACGCCGGAGGCCCGCCATCTGCGGTATTTCTACTGTCACAAGGGCTGAGCAAGACCGCCTATCAGGCGACAACGGTTGTTGTGTTTTGGGCAGTGAATTGGATGAAGGCAGTCCCTTATGTCTTTCTGGGTATTTTTAACTGGGACACGATGATGGGCAGTCTGATGCTCTCCCCTTTTGCCTTGCTGGGCGCGTGGATCGGCGTCCGGGCGCATCGTCTGGTCCCGGAGCGCCCGTTTTTTGCGCTGACTTATGTTTTGTTGGTGTTGACAGGCGCCAGGTTGATCTGGGTGGCGTTGACTTAAGGTCAGGTACCGCGATCGAGATTGGCCAGCGGTTCGTTGATGTGCTGATAAGCCTGTCCAACGGCCACAAGGCAGGTTGGCCCACCCGGTCGTGTTACGGTGATCGTCCAGGAACCAGTGTCCATTGAGGCAAATACCTCGACCACGGAATTGTCGCTGGCCAGACCAATGGTCTGGCGGCTTTCGCCGTAGCGTTCGGCCAGTCGCTCAACGACCGTAGTGTGATCGGCGCAGCCGTTGCTCTCAGCATAGGACTGCTGGGCGGCCAGCATCATGGCTCCAACCCCGAAGGACATTAGAAAGAGTGTACGTCGCATTATCGTCCCCTTTTTTCAAAGCGGGTCTCACAATAGTGGTCCGGCAGGTGGCGTAATTCTGTGGGCCAAGATGCGCGAAAATGGTTAATACACCGTAACGGTGCGTAGCCGCTGCGCTGCGGCATTCTCGCCTTGAACAATCTGCAAATTTGTGGCGTTCTTTGCGCAACTTTGTTGCAAGGAAAGTCCAATGCAAGACCACCCGTACCGTTCAGCCCTTTATATTCCCGGCTCCAAGGACCGCGCCCTTGATAAGGCGCGCGGTCTGCCCGTTGATGTGATCCTCTTTGATCTGGAGGACGCCGTCGCCCCTGATGCCAAGGTCACCGCACGCGGCACGTTGCACGCCGCTTTGGCGGATGGTGGATACGGTGCGCGCCTCAAGATTGTGCGAATCAACGGGTTGGATACGGATTGGGGTGCTGACGACGCTGCTGCCGTTGCAACGATGGTCTGTGATGCGATCTTATTGCCAAAGGTGAACGGACCAGAGGACGTCGACGCCCTCGCCGCGTTGGTGCCTGATCTGCCGATTTGGGCAATGATGGAAACCCCACAAGGCATCCTGAATGCCCCGCAAATTGCCGCACATCCGCGCATTGCCGGTTTTGTGCTTGGCACAAATGATCTGGCCAAAGATCTCCATTCGCGTGGGCGCGTGGCCCTGATGACATCGTTGCAGATGTGCATGCTCGCCGCCAAGGCCGCAGGGATTGTAGCGCTTGATGGGGTCTACAATGCGTTCAAAGATGAGGAAGGGTTGCGCGCAGAATGTATAGAAGGCCGCAACATGGGCTTTGATGGCAAGACCCTGATACACCCGGCGCAGATTGGCATTGCCAACGCTGCTTTTGGCCCGGCGGCAGAGGACATTGATCTGGCTCGTCGCCAGATTGCGGCCTTTGAAGAGGCCGAAAAGGAAGGTCAGGGCGTCGCTGTGGTGGATGGCCGCATCGTTGAGAGCTTGCATATTGCGACTGCGCGCGCGACTTTGGCCAAAGCGGAAGTTATCGCTGCATTGGAGATGGAATGACGTTACTGGTTCTTGGGGTTGCCCTTTGGTGGGCGGCACATTTGTTCAAAAGATTGGCACCGGGCCGGCGGGCTGCCTTGGGTGCAAAGGGCTACCCAGTGGTGGCCGTCACCATACTGCTGAGCGTTCTGTTGATGGTGCTGGGCTATCGCGACGCTGGTGGCGCGGTCTACTGGGGCCGCGATCCAATGTGGGTTGGCATCAACAACCTGTTGATGATTGTCGCGTTCTATTTCTATGCCGCCAGCGCGGCACAGGGTCAGAAGATCTGGCTGGGTACCAAGGTGCGCCACCCGCAACTGACGGGCTTTTCGATCTGGGCCATTGCGCACCTGCTGGTGAATGGCGATACGCCGTCGTTCATCCTGTTTGGGGGGCTGCTGGCATGGGCCGCGGTTGAGGTTCTTGTGATCAATGCGCAAGACGGCCCATGGGAGCGGCCGGAGCGCGCGCCCGCTGCCAAGGAATTGGTGTCGATCATCATCACGCTTGGTGTCGTCTTTGTTGTGATGTTCGTCCACTATCTGCTGGGTGTCACGCCGTGGGGATAGGCCGATGAAGATCTATCGCTTGCTAACCGAGGATGACATATCCGCCTTTTGCCACAAGGTATCCGAGGCCCTGTCCAAGGGCTGGGAACTTTATGGTGACCCGACCTATGCCTATGACCACGCCAATGGTGTGATGCGCTGCGGGCAGGCGGTCACCAAAGAGATCGATCAACCTTATTCCTCTGGCATGAAACTGGGTCAGCAATGAGCAAGACCAACCCTGGGCGCTTTTTCGAAGACTACAGCGTAGGAGAGGTCATTACACATGCTGTGCCGCGCACGGTATCCGGGGGTGAGCGGGCGATGTATCATGCGCTCTATCCCGCACGGGGGGCCGTTTATTCATCTGATGAATTTGCGCGCGCCTGTGGGCTGCCTGCATCCCCGATTGATGATCTGGCTACTTTTCACACGGTTTTCGGCAAGACTGTGCCGGATGTGTCGCTGAATGCGGTGGCCAATCTGGGCTATGCTGAAGGGCGCTGGCACTTGCCTGTCTACCCCGGTGATACGCTGACCTCTGCCTCCGAGGTGATCGGGGTCAAGCAAAACTCTAACGGCAGGTCGGGCGTTGTTTGGGTGCGCACGACAGGGCGCAACCAGCACGGTGATGTTGTGTTGTCATATGTGCGCTGGGTGATGGTGCGCAAACGCGGCGAAGGCGCGGCGCCAGACACCGTTATTCCCGAACTGGCAAAAGTGGTTTTGGCAGATGATCTGATGGTTCCAGAGGGGCTGGATTTCTCCGGCTATGATTTTGCGCTGGCCGGTGAGCCGCATCGCTTGGGCGACTACGCAGTGGGCGAGATCATCGACCATGTTGATGGCGTCACAGTAGAAGAGGCTGAACATATGCTGGCCACCCGCCTTTGGCAGAACACTGCCAAGGTACATTTTGATGCAACCAACCGGCCTGACGGTAAGCGGTTGATCTATGGTGGCCATGTGATTTCAATGGCGCGTGCGCTGTCTTTCAACGGGCTGGCCAATGCCCAGATGATCGTAGCGCTGAATGGAGGCACCCATGCCAGCCCCTGTTTTGCAGGCGATACTGTACGCGCCTGGTCCGAGGTGTTGGATATCACCGAGACCGGCGCGCCCGGTGTCGGGGCTGTGCGTCTGCGTTTGGTGGCGACCAAAGGGGCGGCGGGTATGCTGCGCGGTGAGGATGGCAAGTACGACCCTGATGTCCTGCTGGATCTGGACTATTGGGCGCTGATGCCTCTTTGACGACAACGGCGTGACTTGCAAGAATGCGTGCAACGCGTAGGTTGCGTGCATGCGTGCATTCGTCCTCTCTAGTCTGCTGTGTCTTGGCGCCCCGGCACAGGGATGCGAAGTGGCGTTGATGCTGGCCGTCGATGTGTCGGGGTCGGTCAACGCCAATGAGTATCGCATTCAGATGGATGGGCTGGCAGCGGCCTTGGTTGATCGTGCGATTTCGGGTGCCCTGGTTGAGGGGCAAGCCAAGCTCGCCCTGATGCAGTGGACAGGGTCAGGCCGACAGAGAGTTGTCATCAACTGGACCGATATGACGGATCATGACGCGGTTGAAGGATTCGCTGAGCAGGTGACGCAGGAGCCGCGCCTGTGGCGCGATTTCTCAACCGCGATTGGCGAGGCCGTTGCCCTTTCGCTGGCCTATTTTGCCCAAGTGCCGGAATGCGAAAGGCATGTCATTGATATCTCGGGCGACGGCCCGAACAACGAAGGGCTCCCGCCCGCAGCGCTGTGGGACGACTTGGCCGAGGCGCAGGTCACGGTGAACGCGTTGGTAATCGAGGACAGCGAGCAAGGCCTGACCGACTATTTCGAGGCAGAGGTGATCACGGGCAACGGTGCCTTTGCCGTGACGGCGAACCGGTTTTCAGATTACCCCACGCAGATCGCAAGGAAACTTTATCGTGAATTGACCAAGGTCGTCGCTGTGCTGGACCTAGAATAACCGCGATATGTGATCACAGGAATTTTCGGCGTGATCACATATCATCCCAATTCCGATATCCTATCACTTTTTCACAGTTTATCGCCGTGCCGTGGCGTGACTCTCTGCTTTGAATGGTGCAGAAAGACGTCAAAGGCGTCGCCTTGCTAGGCGACATGGGCCAACGAAGGGAACTGATATGGCTGACGTGAACCGGGGCGATCGCCCGCTTTCACCGCATCTGACGATCTATCGTCCGCAATGGACATCGATGACATCGATCTTGGTGCGCATTACGGGCAATGCACTGGTCGTTGCCGCGGTGTTGATCGTGTGGTGGTTTGTCGCTGCGGCAACCGGGCCGGAAGCATTTGCCACAGCGAATGGATTTTTGACCAGTTGGTTTGGCGATCTGATCATGTTTCTGTCGGTTTTGGGCGTCTGGTATCACCTGCTGGGGGGGCTGCGCCATCTGGTTTGGGACAGTGGCCGCATGCTGGATGTTGAAAAATCAGAGCTCGCCGGTCAGATGATGATCGTGTTGTCGGTCTTGCTGACGATTTTCACCGTGGTTGTGGTTTAAGGGGGCAAGACAATGGCATTTCTAACCGATCGTAAGCGCGCTGTTGGCATGGGGTCCGCCAAAACAGGGACCGAACATCATTGGCAGATGATGGTGTCATCTGTCGCTCTGCTGTTTCTGATCCCGCTTTTTATCTTCACTTTTGGCGCGATCCTGGGGTCACCTTATGAAGAGGTGATTGCCTATTATCAGCGTCCGTTCCCGGCTGTAGTGGCCGCGCTGACCATGCTGGTCGGATTCTACCATTTCCGTGGTGGTGTCCAAACCCTGATTGAGGATTACGTTCATGGCTTCGCCCGCAAGGCCGCTATCATTGCCATGATCTGCCTGTCTTATGCTGCGGCTGGTTTCGCGATCTTCGCGATCATCCGCATCGCCCTTTAATTCCCCGGAGCATCGTCACTATGGCTGCATATGAATATGAAACCCACACCTATGACGCGATTGTCGTCGGCGCTGGTGGGGCAGGGCTTCGGGCTACACTGGGTCTGGCAGAACAGGGTTTGCGCACCGCCTGTATCACCAAAGTGTTCCCGACACGCTCTCACACTGTCGCGGCCCAAGGTGGTATCGCTGCATCGCTGGGCAACATGGGCCCGGATAGCTGGCAATGGCACATGTATGACACCGTGAAAGGCTCAGACTGGCTGGGTGATACTGATGCGATGGAGTATCTGGCGCGTGAGGCGCCCAAGGCGGTCTATGAGCTGGAGCATTATGGCGTGCCATTCAGCCGGACCGAAGAGGGTAAGATTTATCAGCGTCCCTTTGGCGGCCATACAACCGAATTTGGCGAAGGCCCCCCGGTGCAGCGCACCTGTGCCGCAGCTGACCGCACCGGCCACGCAATCCTGCACACGCTTTACGGCCAGTCGCTGAAACAGCAGGCCGAATTCTATATCGAATACTTCGCGCTGGATCTGATTATGTCCGATGATGGCATCTGTCAGGGTGTTATCGCGTGGAAGCTGGATGACGGCACGATGCACGTCTTCAATGCAAAGACCGTTGTGCTTGCAACAGGTGGTTATGGCCGTGCGTATTTCAGCGCGACCTCTGCCCACACCTGCACCGGTGACGGCGGTGGCATGGTGGCCCGTCAGGGTTTGCCTTTGCAGGATATGGAATTCGTGCAGTTCCACCCGACCGGTATCTACGGCGCAGGCTGCCTGATCACCGAAGGCGCGCGCGGCGAGGGTGGTTATCTGACCAACTCTGAGGGTGAACGGTTCATGGAGCGTTATGCGCCCAATTACAAAGACCTCGCACCCCGCGACTACGTCAGCCGCTGCATGACGATGGAAATCCGCGAAGGGCGCGGTGTGGGCGCGGGCGGGGATCATATTCACCTGAACCTTAACCACTTGCCTGCGGACGCTTTGGCTGAACGTCTGCCCGGCATTTCGGAAAGTGCGCGCATCTTTGCAGGTGTCGATGTGACGAAAGAGGCGATCCCGGTTCTGCCAACCGTGCACTACAACATGGGCGGTATCCCGACGAACTATTATGGTGAGGTCCTAAGCCCCACAAAGAAAGATCCTAACCGCGTCGTGCCGGGCCTGATGGCTGTGGGCGAGGCGGGTTGTGCCTCTGTTCACGGTGCAAACCGTCTTGGATCAAACAGCCTGATTGATTTGGTCGTGTTCGGCCGCGCCGCTGCGATCCGTGCGGGCGAGGTTGTCGACCGTGAGGCTCCCAATCCGATGCTGAACCAAGCGTCTGTTGATCAGTGCTTTGACCGCTTTGACGGGTTGCGTCATGCCAAGGGCACAGTCGGCACTGCGGAACTCCGGCTTGAGATGCAGAAGGCAATGCAGGCTGATGCAGCCGTGTTCCGCACAGACAAGACACTAGGTGAAGGTGTTAAGAAAATGACCGCAATTGCGGGCAAGATGGATGATCTGTCCGTCACTGATCGCAGCCTTGTCTGGAACAGCGACCTGATGGAAACGCTTGAATTGACGAACCTGATGCCAAATGCGCTGGCCACGATTGTCGGGGCTGAGGCGCGCAAGGAAAGCCGTGGCGCCCATGCGCATGAGGACTATGCGACGCGCGATGATGAAAAGTGGCGTGTCCATACCATTAGCCATGTGAAAGATGCCAAGGTCAAGCTAAGCTATCGCCCAGTGATCACCGAAGGTCTGACAACAGAGGCGCAAGGCGGTATTTCCAAAGCGAAGATCGCCCCAAAGGAGCGGACATTCTGATGCGGTTTATCTTACCTCTTGGCGCGGCTGTGCTGTTGTCGGCCTGCATGAATGACCTTGGTCCCGCTGGCGGTGTGATTGCCCGAGATGCGGCCAAAGGCGTGGTAAACACTGTGGTGCAAACCCGGTTCCCCGGCGTGAATGCCGCCCCTTTCACCGATTGCATTATCGACAACGCCAGCGGTTCTGAGATTGTCACGATCGCCGAGGCGGCTGTCCTTGGGGTCACGCCCAGGACAACCAATCTGATTGTCGATATCGCAGGACGGCCCGATACGGTGCGCTGTGCGGTCAACAATTCACTTGGGCTGGGAGTGTAAGCTATGACACGCGCGACCCTTGTTTTACTCTGCCTCGGCCTTGCTGCCTGTGAGGTGCCGCCGCCGACACCGCAGGAAGCAGCAGACCGCTGCGAAGAACGTGCAAGAGCCGCACAGGCGCCAAGCGTCGGCGTGACAGTCGGTGCCAACAGCAACACCGGCGGGTTTGGCCGCGCGAGCATTGGCCTATCCGGCGATTTCCTGCGTGGCCGCGACCCGGTTGAAGTCTATGAAAGCTGCGTGTTCCGGCTGACCGGCGAAACGCCGATCAGGCCGGTACGGTTGCGGTTGTTGTCGTAGCCCATGAGCCAATAGGCGATTTAGAGACCGATCTTGTCGCGGATCAATTTGTCCGAACGCTCCGCCGAAAACTGCGTTATGGCTCGCGTTCGTGCGTTGTCCCCAAATTCTTGCACCAATGATTCGTCGGTGAGCAATGCTCTGATCGCATCGGCCATTGCTGTGACATCACGTTCATCCACCAAAAGGCCGGTTCTATCTTCCTCAACAGCTTCGGGTATGCGGCTGTGCCTGGTGGAGACGACGGCAAGGCCGGTGGACAGTGCCTCCAAGATTGCCACTGGCAATCCTTCGGTGTCTCCGTCTGCGGCGGTGATTGAGTGTTGCAGAAAGATGTTGGCCGTTGACATCAGATGCCGCACTTGATCGTGAGAGACTACACCATGCAGTGTGACTTTGTTTGCAAGGCATTGGCGGCCACGTAGTCACGACACTCCGCGAAAAGCGGTCCATCGCTAAAGAAATCAAGATGGGCCTCAGGTTGCTCCTTTGCCGCTGCGGCAAAGGCTGCAATGCTCATACTGTTGTGCGGGGTTTGCAGTGCAGATAGCATCGGCATGGGGTACGAAACGGTCTATCTTATTGGCGTCGACCTAGATTCGACGCAAGCGAGACTCTTTTTATGATGCCTCTAAACGCGAGAAAATTGCAAGCCGGGTACTGTCCGCCGCGAGAGGGTCGAGGGTGCGCGCTGGCATTGCTTACTTGGCCGATTGAGCAGCAACAAAGGGTGTAAATGTCGCCAACCTGTCCCCGAAAGAAAGCTTGCCACTTGTGTCCAAGAAACCCTTTGAGGTCGTTTTCCCGAAACGCGAAAACACCTAAGAAATAAGTGCCGTATCGCTGAATGCAAATGCAGTTGTCCTGTTCACTTCTCTTACAAATCAAACCGCCCGCTGTCCAACCGCGCGAAGATCACATCGCAGTCGGCCGCTTCGGGACGTATTGGGCGTAGGAACTCCAATATTTCAAACCCGTTCCTTGCCATGGCTGCAACAAGATCAGAAAAGCGATAGCCGCCTTTGTAGCGCGCCTTGACCGACGCCTCAGCGATAACGAATTCGGTTTGCTTGAGTGTTTTTGTTGCCCCTTTGATCACATCCAGTTCAGCGCCCTCTGCATCAATCTTGATGCCGAAAGCGCCATCTAGCCCTTTCGAAAGACTATCTAGCCGCACCATCGGAACCCTTCGCTTTTCAACTGACGCAAAGATGTCGTTATACCCATCCTCGAACTCGTGGACTGACGCCCTGCTGTGCCGGACTTTGGCTTCTGTCGATGGCACATTCAGGGTAATGTCACCGGCCTTTGCGCCGACCGCACAGCAATGAAAGTCGTAGTCAATCTGGCTCGCCCATGCTGCGACCTTTGCTTCGCTCTCGGCGACCGGGTCAACCAGAATGAACTTACTGTCGGAAAAGGCTGTGTAGAGCTCGGGTGTGCCAAAATCGACCCCGATATCGAATACAACATCAGGGCGAAATCCATAAGCCTTCAAGGCGTCGGCATGCAGGCCTGTTTGCTCAACACGGAAGCCTTGCCGTTCAAGCTTGCGGAATAACCTCTTTGGGCGTGTGGCAAGGCCACCGTCTTCTACGCCGGATGTGGATGTGAGGCCAACACCGGCCTTGTTTAGGGACCGCACAAATTCAAATGGGTTTGCCCGTGCCATTAAAGTTCCCTTTCGGTTCTGCTGCGAGGGAATTGCGGTCCCAACTCTGCAAGTGTTGCCGTATCTAGCTGTTGATCGCCAGTATTTTTCTCAAGTCTTGGCTTGCCTGATCCGGGGACCGTTCTTGTGCAAAGCGCAGACACGCCTGTCGGATCTCCAACAAAGTTGCATCGGCCATTTCTGTGAGTTGCAGCATGCTCCTGATCAAACCCCGCGGTGAGGCTGGGTCGTAGAAGAGAGAATGGCAGGCGTCCGGTGTCGTCTCACGCAGCTCGCGAATGTTGGGGCCGATGATGGGTAGTCCGAAGGTCAACGCCAGCATCACTGAGCCTGACGTAAAAAGGGTATCGTAAGGGGCGAGAAAAACCTGTGCGTTGCCAAAAATCTCTGCCAGTTCTTTATCAGGAATACGGTCGGTACGCAGATCCACATTCGGGTTGGCCTCAAGAAGCCGCAGCAGCCTTGCTTGTGATGCGAATGCTTTGCCGTACATTTTCAAGTGGAAGGGGGCTTGCCGTTTTGTCAGTTTGGCTGCGGTCTCTCTTATCTTGTGGATTCCTTTTGAGCCGCGAAACATCCCAAAAAACAAAAAACTACGGCAGTCGGCTTTCGGCAAGTCACGGTTGAGGGTGATCTCTTCCGGTTCATATTCGCCGAGGTAACTTGGATGTGGTACAATATGGATTTTGTCAGGTTGCGTTCCGTAAACCTCGATCAGGTGATCTTTGGCATGAGGGGCGTGGACGTGGATCGTGTCCGCGATGTTGCACAATGCCTTTCGCCCCACCTGAAAGCCCTCCAGGTTTGTTACCTTGTGCGGTGCCCGATTGTGCACGGTCCAGATGACCTGCCCGCCCCGTGCCTGAAAGGTTGAAATCTGGGCGATGATATTCTGCCGTGTTTCGGCCTCAGCGATCTGATCGGGGTTCCTGCCGAACAGTCGGTCATCCCAATGAAGATGAAGTATCGTGATATCAGGATCTGACAGATGCCGGAGGCCGCCGGGGCCAGCATAGATGATCGGTACATCGCCTGCGATGTTGGTATACATGAGCTGCTGGTAGGGGTTTCCAGGGGCAGAAGGCAGGCAAAGAAGTTTCATCTCTGCGCTTTGTAAGGGAACAACTGCGGCATTTCGTTTCTTTTTCCTTCTTTTGCCGCGCACTTACTGTTCATTGTACCTTAGTTCGTTATTATGGTGCAGTGAAGTCTTCCTATACGCCGGTGCCACACGCTCGCAAGAACGTCTGTGCGGCGTCTTGGTGGGCAATTCAAGAACCGGTGAGAAAATGGTACAACTGACACTTCCCAAGAATTCCCGCATGAAGGTGGGCAAGACCTGGCCCAAACCGGAAGGGGCCACCAATCTGCGCAAGGTCCAGGTCTATCGCTGGAACCCTGATGATGGGAAGAACCCGCAGCTGGATACATATTTCATTGATATGGACACCTGTGGGCCGATGGTTCTGGATGCCCTGATCAAGATCAAGAATGAGATCGACCCAACCCTGACCTTCCGCCGGTCCTGCCGTGAGGGCATCTGTGGGTCTTGTGCGATGAATATCGACGGGATCAACACTCTGGCCTGCATTTATGGGATGGATGACGTCAAGGGTGACGTGAAGATCTATCCGCTGCCCCACATGCCGGTGATCAAGGACCTGATTCCTGATCTGACTCACTTCTATGCCCAGCATGCCAGCATCATGCCCTGGCTGGAAACCAAGACAAACCGCCCCGCGAAAGAATGGAAGCAGTCCATCGAGGACCGCAAGAAGCTCGACGGTCTTTATGAATGCGTGATGTGCGCGTCATGTTCGACCTCATGCCCGTCATACTGGTGGAACGGTGATCGCTATCTCGGGCCAGCAGCGTTGCTGCACGCCTACCGCTGGATCATCGACAGCCGGGATGAGGCGACAGGCGAGCGGTTGGATCAGCTTGAGGACCCGTTCAAGCTGTATCGCTGCCATACAATCATGAACTGTGCCAAGACCTGTCCCAAAGGGCTGAACCCCGCCAAGGCGATTGCGCATATCAAAGGCATGATGGTTGAACGGGTCGTCTAGCCACCCGGCTTGGTCACGAAAGGCTGCATGTATGTAAGTGGGCAGGGCCTCTTACGAGGCCTCAGCAAATGCTGCGGTCAGCGCAATCTCAACCATGTCACCAAAGGACCGTTCCCGGTCTTCGGCTGGTAAGGCTTCATGCGTGATCAGATGGTCGCTGACCGTCAGTACGGCCAAGGCCCGCCGTCCGTGGCGGGCGGCAAGATTGTAAAGTTCTGCCGCTTCCATTTCGACCCCCAGAATGCCATGCCGAACCATCTGTTCGTTCAGGTCGGGGCGTTCATCATAAAAAACATCGGACGAATAGATGCCGCCCACATGCGTTGGTACATTCTTGGCTTTCGCCGCGTCATGTGCTGCGGCAAGCAGCCCATAATCTGCGCAGGGCGCAAAATTCAGTTCTTTAAAAATGCCGCTTGATGGGGTGGAAAGGGTTGATGCTGTCATCGCCAGAATCACATCGCGGATACCAACATGTTTCTGCATCCCGCCGCATGACCCAATGCGGATCAGTGTTTGCACGTCATAGTCCGCAATCAATTCATTGGTGTAGATAGAAAGCGACGGCATTCCCATGCCGGACCCCTGGATTGTAACCGGATGGCCGTTCCACGTACCGGTAAAGCCTAGCATGCCGCGCACATCATTGATGCAGCGGGCATCCTGCAGGAATGTTTCGGCCGCCCATTTCGCGCGATAGGGGTCGCCGGGCATCAGAACGGTGGGTGCGATATCGCCTTTATTAGCGCCGATATGGATTGTCATGCGGAGCCTCCTGTTGGTTGGAGGCCCAGCTTATAGTTGCCTGTGGACGGTGGAAAGCTAGATTTCCATTGCGTCCGGCGTTGTCCCACCGGCGATTGCCTTCTTGAACCAATCCGGTTGCCGACCCTTGCCGGTCCAGGTTTGCGACGGATCGCTTGGGTTCTTGTATCTGGGTGCAGAGACCGTCTTTGGTCCTTTTTTGGCGCGACGCTTTGTCGGCGCTTCGACACCGCCGGCAATCTCAGCCAGCGAGAAGCCATGCGCAGCAGCAGCCTTTTCAGCAGCTGCCAGTGCGGCTTTTCTGTCTTTCGCCGCTAGCCGTTCTAGCGCCTTTTCAATATTCGCTTTGAGTTTCTCCAGCTCTTTGCGTGTCATTGATTTTAAATCAGGTTTCATTTGGTTGGCTCCTTTTTTCTGACTAGGGATAACGCCAATTACGCTAAAGATCACCTCAAAAGGGTGCTGCCCTATACTAAAGCACACTGATTATTGGGGTCATTCGGCCGCCACCGACCGAGGATCGACCAAGTCTACGATATCACCCATGATTTTGTTCAATTCAAAATCTTTTGGTGTGTAGACTTTTGCGACACCCATGGCCCGCAATTTATCGGCGTCACTATCTGGGATAATTCCGCCGGCAATAACCGGAATATGCGCAATACCCGCGGTATTCATCCGTGCGATCACGTCGTGCAATAACGGGATATGTGAACCCGATAGGATAGACAAGCCGATAACATGCACATCGCCATTTTTTGCGGCGACTACCAACTCCTCGGGTGTCAGGCGAATACCGTCGTAGTCAATATCCATGCCGCAATCACGCGCGCGTGTGGCGATTTGTTCAGCCCCGTTTGAATGCCCGTCCAGCCCCGGTTTCCCAACAAGGAATTTCAACCGGCGGCCCAAGGCGGCACTGACCAGATCAACCCGTTCGCGCAATTCATCCAAGCCCTCAGTGCGGTTGGATGGGTTGCTGCTAACCCCAGTGGGCGCGCGGTATTGCCCAAACACACTGCGAATGACATCGGCCCATTCCCCGGTAGTCACGCCAGCACGGGCGCAGGCGACAGAGGGGATCATGATATTGCTGCCATCCCTGGCTACAGCACGCAAATCGGCGAGGGTGGATTTGACGGCCGCTGCATCGCGGTCGGTTTTCCACTGTGTCAGGCGGTGCAGTTGATCCGCTTCCGCTTCTGGATCGGCGATCATAATGGCGTCGTCGCCAGCGGTAAGCGGGGATGGTTCGCCTGTTTGCCATTTGTTCACGCCAACAACGGTTGTGTCACCCTTTTCAATTCCGCCAATACGGGCAGCATTGCTCTCGACCAACCGTGATTTCATATAGCCGATAGCCCCCACGGCACCGCCCATCCCGTCAATTTGCGCCAATTCGGCGCGCGCGCCTTTTTTGAGTTCGCCGACTTTGCGGTCAATCGCCGGGTTGCCGTCGAATAGATCATCAAATTCCAAAAGGTCCGTTTCATAGGCCAATATCTGTTGCATCCGCAACGACCATTGCTGATCCCACGGACGCGGCAGGCCGAGCGCTTCGTTCCATGCGGGCAATTGCACAGCGCGTGCGCGGGCGTTTTTTGAAAGCGTCACAGCCAGCGTTTCCAGCAGAATGCGGTAGACGTTATTTTCTGGCTGCTGTTCAGTCAGTCCCAGCGAATTGACCTGCACGCCGTAACGGAAACGGCGGTATTTGGCGTCTTCCACGCCATAGCGTGTCGCGCAAATCTCATCCCATAATTCGACAAAAGCCCGCATTTTACACAGCTCGGTCACAAACCGAATGCCGGCATTCACGAAAAACGAAATGCGCCCGACCATTGCCGGGAAATGTTCGGCGGGAACTTTGCCTTTTAGGTCGTCCAAAACGGCGGTGGCAGTTGCCAGCGCAAATGCCAGTTCCTCCTCTGGCGTCGCTCCAGCTTCTTGCAGGTGATAGGAACAGACGTTCATCGGGTTCCATTTGGGCAGGTGTTCGCGCGTATATGCGGCGACATCAGTGATCATCCGCAGGGATGGTTCAGGCGGGCAGATGTATGTGCCGCGTGAGAGATATTCCTTGATGATGTCGTTCTGAACTGTGCCTTGCAGGGAGCTGATATCTGCGCCCTGTTCTTCGGCCACAGCGATATAGAGCGCCAGAAGCCAGGGCGCCGTGGCATTGATCGTCATCGACGTGTTCATTTGATCCAACGGGATACCGTCGAAAAGCGCGCGCATGTCGCCAAGATGGCTGACCGGTACGCCGACCTTGCCGACCTCGCCCTTTGCTAGCACGTGATCGCTGTCATAGCCGGTCTGTGTTGGCAGATCGAAGGCAACCGAAAGACCGGTCTGCCCTTTGGCAAGGTTCCCACGATAAAGCGCGTTGGACGCCACAGCGGTTGAATGCCCGGCATAGGTGCGGAACAGCCAGGGGCGGTCTTTCTGCGTTTGCGACATGGGTGAGTCTCCTGAATCACGAAGCGCAATTAAATTACGCGCTATGGTCATTATCGGACATTTTGTGGCTCTGTCAATTCGCTGCATTGCGGCATGACGGGATTTACGCCGCCTCTGTTCCCTGTCACGGTCTGCATAT
Source organism: uncultured Alphaproteobacteria bacterium (assembly GCA_929200255.1). GTDB lineage: Bacteria > Pseudomonadota > Alphaproteobacteria > Rhodobacterales > Rhodobacteraceae > Yoonia. The sequence goes on from CAKMYZ010000008.1 coordinate 96,370, forward strand.
GACGCAAACCGTTTCCATGCCCGTTTGGGTCTTTGTTCTGATCATTCTTTTTGCAGGGGTGACCTTTGCCTCGCATTTCCTGTTTCCATCTGTCCGGTGGTTTTTCCGCAAACGGGCGGAGCGTGTGATTGCGCGCGTCAACGAACGCCTTCAGCGCCCGATCGAGCCGTTCAAGCTGGCCCGCCGCTATGACATGATCCAGCGCCTGATCTATGATCCAGAGGTGACAGCGGCGATCGTCGAACACGCCCGCAAGGAAAAGATCCCCGAGAATGTGGCCTTTGAAAAGGCGCGGCGCTACGCGCGTGAAATTGTGCCATCGTTTTCCGCCACGGCCTATTTCAGCATTGGTATCCGTCTGGCGCGTTGGCTGTCGAAATCGCTTTACCGGATCAAGTTGGGCGCATTTGACCGCAAGAAGCTGTCAGAGATCGACCCCGACGCGACCGTGATCTTTGTGATCAATCACCGCAGCAACATGGACTATGTGTTGGTCACCTATCTGGCCGCGAATGCCGGTGCGCTGTCCTATGCCGTCGGAGAATGGGCACGCGTCTGGCCCTTGTCTGCAATTATCCGGTCGATGGGTGCTTACTTTATCCGGCGTAAGTCGCGGGGGGCCCTGTACCGTAAGGTTTTGGCGCGATACGTGCAGATGGCTACACGCGGCGGTGTCAGCCAAGCGGTGTTTCCCGAAGGCGGGTTGAGCCTGAATGGCATGTTAGCGCGGCCACGTATGGGATTGCTCAACTACGTGGTCGAGGATTTCGACCCCGAAGCGCGCGAAGTAATCTTTGTGCCTGTCGCCCTGAACTATGATCGTGTGCTGGAAGATACGATCCTGATCAAAGCAGACAGAGCGGGAAACCGGAAGTTCAGGCCGCCACTGTTTCCTGTGCTGGGGCGCATCGCGCGCCATATCTGGTTTCGGGTCACGCGGCGGTTCAATAAATTCGGCACCGCTTCGGTCAGTTTCGGCGAACCGCTGGAGCTTTCAAAATACCATGCCACCGAGGACACGGATTTGACCGCCGCCATTGCGACGGAACTGATGGATCGGATCGCGAAAGTAACCCCGGTGCTGGGTGTGCCCTTGGTGGCAAGGCATCTGTTGGCGCAGGGGCCGATGCCGCAAGCTGATCTTGAGCAGGCTGTCGCACAGTCAATCGCCAGTTTGAATGACAAGCAATTGCCGTATCCGCGTCGCAAGCCGGATGAGTTGGTGGCTGACGCGGTGATGCATCTGGCAGACCGTAGACTGATCGCAAGCATCGGTGACAAACTGACGGTCACAGAACTGGGTGGCCCTATTTTGACTTTCTACGCAAACTCGATAGCCCATCATTTCAGTGCAGATGCAGCGGTGGAAGGAGATTATGCTGCGCTGGCGAGGTAATTTAATTACTATGCAAGTGCAAATTTAGTTGCAAAGTTACTCACGCGTCCAGTATCCAGTCTGCGACGCCGCCGATTCTGCGGCGCGGCAATGCAATGGACCGATGTGATGGAGACTGAGATGGCCCTCGACGAATCTGCCCACGAGGCAACCTACAACGCACCCCAAAAAGATTTGTATGAGGTTGGTGAAATGCCGCCCCTTGGCCACGCCCCCGCTCAAATGCATGCATGGACCATCCGCCGTGAGCGTCATGGTGAACCGGAACAGGCCTTTCAACAGGAGGTTGTGACATGTCCGCAACCCGACAGCCATGAGGTGCTGGTTCTCGTCATGGCCGCTGGCGTGAACTATAACGGCGTCTGGGCTGGCCTTGGTCAACCGATCAGCCCCTTTGATGTGCATAAGGCAGAATATCATATCGCTGGTTCCGACGCGGCGGGCATCGTCTGGGCGGTTGGTGATAAGGTCAAACGCTGGCAGGTGGGCGATGAAGTTGTCATCCACTGCAACCAGGACGACGGGGATGACGAACACTGCAATGGCGGCGATCCGATGTTTTCGGAAAGCCAGCGGATTTGGGGCTATGAGACGCCAGATGGATCATTCGCGCAGTTCACTTGCGTGCAGTCGCAGCAACTTATGCCCCGCCCACGGCATCTAACCTGGGAAGAAAGCGCTTGCTATACTCTCACACTGGCAACCGCTTACCGGATGTTGTTCGGTCACGAACCGCACGACCTCAAGCCAGGTCAGAACGTGCTTGTTTGGGGGGCGTCCGGTGGTCTGGGGTCTTATGCAATCCAGTTGATCAACACCGCCGGTGCCAACGCTATCGGCGTGATCAGCGATGAGAGCAAGCGTGCGTTCGTGACGTCGCTGGGCGCAAAGGGCGTCATTAATCGCAATGACTTCAATTGCTGGGGTCAACTGCCGACGGTCAATACGCCTGAATATAGCGCATGGCTGAAAGAAGCGCGCAAGTTCGGCAAGGCGATCTGGGACATTACCGGCAAAGGCGTGAACGTGGATATGGTCTTTGAACACCCCGGTGAGGCGACGTTCCCTGTGTCATCTCTCGTTTGCAAGAAGGGCGGCATGGTTGTGATCTGCGCCGGCACCACCGGATTTAACTGCACGTTTGACGTGCGTTACATGTGGATGCACCAAAAGCGTTTGCAAGGCAGTCATTTTGCCCACCTCAAGCAGGCGAGTGCGGCCAACAACCTGATGGTCGAGCAGCGTCTGGATCCTTGCATGTCTGAATGCTTTGGCTGGGCTGAGATCCCTGCCGCCCACACCAAGATGCGCCGCAACGAGCATAAACCCGGCAATATGTCCGTACTGGTGCAAGCGCCCAAGATGGGGCTGCGCACTTTTGATGAAACGGTGATCGCCTCACAAGATCGCTAAGCCATACCCCCGGGTTCTTGAAATGGGGTGTTGCTGGCATGGCAGCACCCCCTTTTTTTGTGGATGTTTATGACAATTCAACCTTTGCCCCAAGATATTTGGCAAACTCGGCAATACACCCTAGGGTTGTTAAGCATTCGTTAATCATTCCTCGCGAGGTTGCCTTATGGGACATGATTGGATCATCGACGTTCTGGCGGACCTGCGATCATTTGCGCGACAGAATGATATGCCGCTGCTGGGCGAACAATTGGAAGAAGCGGCTCTTGTGGCGTCGGTTGAAATCGCATCGCGCATTGATGTGACACAACAGCCGATCGCGGGCGATGTGAACGAGACGCAGCATTTCCCACCAGAGCAAGACATCGGCTAAAGCAGGCTGGCCGTACCCAATTGGGCTGGCAGCGCCGCGGGCCACCCGATAGTGTTCAGCCATGAACGCACCTCTCATCACATTTTCCGAAGATCAGGCCGAAGCCTGGGACAATGTCGCCGTGGCGCTGCGGCAATCGGGCATTGATCTGGATGACAGTCTTCTACAGCCGCCACAGTCTGACACGACGTCTGTTCTTGCTGTTGTCGGCAAGGCCGGATCTGGCAAGACCATGCTACTTGCCAAGCTCTACCACGCACTCGATGATGCGGGCATCGATGTAATTTCCGGCGATTGGGAGGGGCGCAAACGCAAGGACCGCCGCACCTTGGCGATCCTCGCCCCGACTAACAAGGCGGCAAGCGTCCTGCGCAATCATGGCGTGCCTGCCACGACGATCCACCGCATTCTGTATACGCCAGTCTATGACCCGGAATACGAGAAGGTTGCCGAATGGCTGGCCGGACAAGGCGAGAAACCCGAGATAGAAGGGCTGACGGAAGTTGCCCTTGATCGCGCATTTGCATCCTATCAGATCAACAAATCTGTGCCTGCTGCCTTGGCCGCCGCCGGACTGCGCGGCAGTGATTTCATCACCGGGTGGAAGCGCCGGGAAGAGCCGTTGGATATCGGCTTTGTTGATGAAAGCTCGATGCTGGATGAAAAGCAGTTTGAAGATCTCAAAGAGATATTTCCGACGTTGCTTTTATTTGGCGATCCCGCACAGCTACCACCGGTTCAATCGTCGGGTGGGATGGTGTTTGAGACCTTGCCGGAACAGCGTGTTCTTACGCTCAATCGCATTCACCGGCAGGATGCGGGCAACCCGATCCTTGATCTGGCCCATGCGCTGGCCGATCCGCAGCTGGATTTCTACGGCTTTGAGCGCATGGTTGAAGAGGCGGCCAAAACCGACGAACGCGTGGTGATGGCCCAAAGGGTCGAGGCGGATTTGATGGCGCGTTCCCCCTGTCTGGTTTGGCGCAACGCGACGCGCATTCGCTTGATCCACGCCTTTCGCGCCGCGTTTGACGCGCCAGCGGATGAACTGCTGGCGGGGGAACCGCTGATTTGTGATGGGATTGAGCTACCGCTGAAGCATCGCAAACGCCGACTTGATCTTGAGGCCAAGGGGCTGATCAAAGGTGCGCAGGTCATCTATTTGGGGCCGGGCAAGCGTCCCGGTTTTTCAAAACTTCATGTTATGGGTGCGGAAGATCCCCGTGTTGGGGTGGCCAGCATCGTGAAGATTGAACAAGAATGCGAGGAAGAACCCTTTATCCCCTTCGCTGCCCGCATGGGCGCGACCTTCTTACATGGCGCGGCGGTGACCATCCATAAGGCCCAAGGGTCGCAGTGGGACACGGTGCAGGTGTTTGCCCCCGACATCTACGCCGCGTCGCGCATGGGCCGGGTTGAGGCCGGTCAACCGCTTTGGAAACGTCTGGCCTATGTGGCGATCACGCGTGCAGAGACACAGTTGCGTTGGGTGGTTCGCAACCGCCTTGCCCGCCCACAAGGTGTCTTGCGCGTTGATGACTTAGAGGTCCCCGCAGCACCCTTGGAATTGAAGAGTGAAGAGATATGAAATCGATCATTGTCACAGGCGCGAGCCGCGGAATTGGTCGTGAGACGGCTGAGTATTTTCTGGCGCAGGGCTGGCGTGTGGGGTTGATTGCCCGTCGCGCGGATGTGCTTGTCGAGGTTGACCATCCCAATGCGGTGCGGATGTCTTGCGATGTGACGCAAGAGGCGGCTGTGGACGCAGCCTTTGCAGATTTTGGCCACCTTGATGTCCTGTTCAACAACGCGGGCATGTTTGGACCGCAGGCGACGATTGATGAGATCGCGCTAGATGACTGGAAGCGGGTTGTCGATGTTAATCTGACGGGCATGTTTCTTTGTGCCCGCGCCGCGTTTCGCCAGATGCGCAAGCAGACACCGCAAGGCGGGCGGATCATCAACAATGGGTCTATCTCTGCGCATACGCCGCGCGAGGGTTCGGTCTGCTATACCACAACGAAACACGGCGTTAGTGGGTTGACCAAGACGCTGACCATTGACGGCCGCGCCTTCAACATCGCCTGCGGGCAGATCGATATCGGCAACGCTCGCACCGATTTGGTCGTGAACCTGGAAAAGACACGTGCCGCCCAAGGGCTGGACCCTTTGCCTAGCATGGATGTGACAGATGTGGCGCGGTCCGTGTTCCATATGGCGTCGCTGCCTGCAGAGGCCAATGTTCAGACGATGATGGTGATGGCGTCAAAAATGCCGCATATCGGGCGCGGTTAGCGCCGGAACAACGTGAAGACAGCAGAAGCGCCCCAACCCGCGGCAATGGCGATAGACAGCGACATCAGCCCATACCAGAAGGCGTGTTCATGGGCGAGGTTGTAGAGCCAGCGCTCCAGCCCAACCTTCTTTACCGGAATCGATGTGGCATAAAAATCGACAATTTGCTTGTCGCGGGTCAGGTAAATTTCGGCCTTGTAGTCACCCTCGGTCAGGTTGGCAGGCAGCGGAATGAGGGTGCGGAAAAGCGCTTCTTCTTCAACCCACACCCCTTCTGGCAATGTCTGATACAGGCCTTGTCCGGTGCGGATGCGGATCAACGCTTGTGTAAATCGTTCGGCACCTTCGACGGTTGCCCCAACAGAGCGGATCGCGCGTTGGGTGCTGATGCGCGTGTTCAGGTCTTCGGTAAAGGTCAGGATCTCTTCGAGCGGGCGGTTTGTGGCAACAGCGTAAAAGGTTGGTGCGACGTCCACTTCGACGGACTCAGTATTGACCCAAATACCAAAGCGGCGATCCTTCTTGCGTACGATTACGGGCTGATCGGGTCCGGCGACCGTAACAATTACCCCTAGGTCACCCTCAATCGGTGCTGCGTCATCACGTTTGATGGCGCCAAAGATCAAAATCTCAGAGCCTTCGAATGTTGCGGTGATTGCCACCTCATCACGGCTGAGGCCAAGCACGATTTCTTCGGCCTTGGCCGGCATGGCGAAGATCATGAGAAGTGCAACAAGACGGATCATCAGTGCCCCCCAGTGCCGAGCGAATAGAACTCGCTGGGGGTAACCAAAAGGTCAAAGGCAAGTTTACCGCATACAGCCAGAACCATGATCGCGAGCCAGATGCGCAATTGCTCTGCCTTCATCCTGACGCCGATGCGTGTGCCGATTTGTGCGCCGACGACACCACCGACCAACAAGAGCACCGCCAGAACCACATCAACCGTAAAGTTGGTCGTTGCGTGCAGCATTGTGGTGAAGGCGGTCACGAAGATGATCTGAAACAATGAGGTGCCGACAACCACCTTTGTGGGCATACCCAGCAGATAAATCATCGCTGGCACCATGATGAAACCGCCGCCAACACCCATAATGGCCGCCAATACGCCAACAAGCACACCCACCAGCAGCGGTGGAACGACAGAGATGTAGAGCCCCGAGACGCGGAACTTCATTTTGAACGGCAGGTTGTGAACCCAATTGTGCTTGCGCCGTTTGGGAACGCTTACGCCGCCGCTTTTGTTGGCCTGACGGATCGCCTTGAGGCTTTCAATGAACATCAGCGTGCCAATCATGCCAAGAAAGACGACATAGCAAAGCTGCACCAGGAGTTCGACCTGACCCAGTGATTTGAGGTAGTTGAACAGGATAATACCAAGGCCGGATCCGATCAGGCCGCCTATCAACAGCACTGTCCCCATTCGGAGATCCACTGTCTTTCGTTTCAGGTGTGCAAGCACGCCGGAGAAAGATGACGCAACGATCTGGTTCGCCTCAGTTGCGACCGCTACGGCAGGTGGAATGCCGATAAAAAACAACAGTGGCGTCATCAGGAATCCGCCACCAACCCCAAACATGCCCGACAGAATGCCCACAATGCCGCCCAGCCCAAGTAAAAGGAAGGCGTTCACCGAAACCTCGGCGATAGGAAGATAAATCTGCATGAACTGATCCGGGGCGCTTGTGCCGCTGGGAAGCAACAAAAACCTTTGTGGCGCATCTGTCAAATGGTGTCGGGCGATTCATGCTGCGATTGCAGCATTTCCGCCACGTGGACTTATCGGTGAAATGAAAGTGGACCTATAAGAGACCGCGGAGATACCCGCGCAGAACTGTCTCAAGCTTGGCAGCGCCAAGGGGCGCCATCGCCTTGGTGTGTTCGTGACTGATCGCTTCGTTGCTCATCCCGGCGGCCATATTGGTGATGGTCGAGATAGCAGCGGCCCTGAGGCCAAGAAAACGCGCGAGGATCACCTCGGGCACGGTCGACATGCCAACGGCATCGGCCCCCAGCATTCCGATTGCTTTGATTTCGGCGGGTGTTTCAAAGGAAGGGCCGGAATACCATGCGTAGACACCATCGGCCATCTCGACCCCGGCGGCAGTGGCGGCGGCGCGTAGGCCTTTGCGGATGTCGGGGTCATAGGCATCTTTCATCGGCACAAAGCGCGCGTCTGTGGGTTCACCGATCAGCGGGTTCAGGCCAGAAAAATTGATATGATCCGACAGGCACATGATCGATCCGGTTGGCATGTCATCGCGCATGGACCCTGCTGCGTTGGTTGCCAGCATCATGTCGGCGCCCAACGCCTTGAGCACCTCCAATGGGAGCCGCATCGCATCGCCACGACCGCTTTCGTAATAGTGCGCCCGACCACCAAAGACGGCCACACGCACGCCTTCAAAATCGCCGATCACAAGGTTGGCGTTATGGCCTGATACACCTGTGTGCGGAAAGCCGGGCAAGTCACCATAGGGGATCGCCACACCGTCCACCTCGTTCGCGATATGCCCAAGGCCAGAGCCAAGGATCAGACCAAGACGCACCGGCGCTTCACCTGCCGCCCCTTTGATTTGGGCAGCAAGTGCCTCAGCGTTCTTTGACATAGGGCTCGCCCCCGGCGCGTGGCGGGATCGCCTTGCCGACGAAACCGGCAAGGATGACCACGGTCAGGATATAGGGCAGCACGTCAAGGAATTGACCGTTCACCTGGAAGCTGAGCACACGTTCAATCACGTCGGGGCGCAGAGACATCGCCTGCAGGAAGCCAAACAGCAGGCAGGCATAAAGCGCATACCAGGGCCGCCATTTGGCAAAAATCAGCGCGGCCAGCGCGATAAAGCCGCGACCAGCGCTCATGTCTTTGACAAAGCCGGCCTGTAACGCTGTGGCGAGATAGGCCCCGGCGATACCACAAAGAATGCCGCAAATGCCAACGGCGGCAAAGCGCAGCCAGATGACAGATACACCAGCTGTATCAACGGCGGCAGGGTTTTCGCCCACCGCCCGCAAGCGCAGACCAAAGCGGGTGCGGAACAGGATCCACCATGTCAGGGGCACCATCAGCAGTGCGACATAGACAAGGATCGTGTGTCCGGAAATGAGTTCATAGTAAATTGGCCCGATGACGGGCACGTTTTGCAAGGCCTCTGCAAAAGGCAAATCAATCGGGTTAAAGCGGGCATCGCCGGTCAGCTGCGGCGTCCGCCCGCCTTGGGCAAACCAGCTTTGCGCGATCACCACCGTCAGACCGGCTGCAAGGAAGTTGATAGCAACCCCCGATATCAACTGGTTCCCGCGAAACGTAATTGAGGCCAGCCCGTGTACGGCGGACAGGACCATAGAGGCACCAATACCCGCCAGAAGCCCAAACCAGACATTGCCGGTTACCGCAGCGATGGCGGCCGATAGGAACGCTGCTGCCAGCATTTTTCCCTCAAGCCCGATATCAAAGATACCGGCCCGCTCGGAATAAAGCCCAGCCAGACAGGCCAGAAGAAGCGGGGTTGCCAGACGCAAGGTTGCGTCCAGCATCTGCAAAAGGGTCGCAAAGTCCATGGCTTAAGCCGCTTTCTCCATCAGGAACGGGAAGAGGGCGAAGAAACGATCGGCCACTTCTGGGTTGTTGCGCAATGCGGTCTCGGCCTCTGCCTGGCTGATATCAACCGCTTGTGTGCGGTCTTTGCGCAAGAAAAACTGTAGCCCAAGCATCGCGTCAAACCGCTCGTCCGTGATGAACGGGTCATGCGGCACACGGGGCATCACGGATTTACTGGGCATCAGCACGCTTGTCGGTTTTTGCAGCGACAAGAGCGCCACCAGATGCGGTGGCACCTCGCTTGCGGGTGTCTGGTCGATCACATGGTGAACCCACTGGTGGAGCTCTTCCATAGAAATCATGCCTAGCGCCAAACAGCTGAGCACAAAGCCCAGATCGGCGCCGGTGTCGTCTTCGACACCGATTTTGAATGGTCCTGTCATCATGTTTTTGCTCTCCTCAATGATAGGAATAGCCGCTCGAGCGGCATGCGCACTAGCTGATCTAGTGCACCAGTGAAAAGGATGATCAGTGCCTGAATTACTTCAATCATCTCACTGGGGATCGACATCCATAGGGCGATCTCTCCGCCGCCTTGATATAGAAAGCCGAAAAGAAGGGCCGCAAGCAATATCCCGAAGGGATGGTTCCGCCCCATAAGTGCAACAGCGATGCCAATAAAGCCTGCGCCTGCCACGTTGTCCAAGACCAGCCGTTCGGCCTCGCCTTGTACGTTGTTGATGGCCATCATGCCGGCAAGAGCGCCTGAGATAAGCATGGCAACCATGATAATTTTGGTCGGGCTGATGCCCGCATACTTGGCCGCTGTCTCCGAGTGACCAAGCGAGCGGATTTCGTATCCCAAACGGGTGTGCCAAATCAACCACCATACCGCAAAGCAAGCCGCGATTGCGATAAAGAATGTCACGTTCGCAGGCGCCGCGCGGAACAATGATGTTTCCCCAAAGCTGAACAATTCTTCGAATGTTGGCAGATGGGTCGGTTCTGGAAACTTTGCAGTTGCAAGCTCCATTGATCCTGGAACTTTAATTGGTCCATTCAGCAGGTAGTTCAGCAAACCTGCGGCGATAAAGTTGAACATGATTGTTGTAATAACAATGTGGCTACCGCGTTTTGCCTGCAAAATAGCAGGGATAAAGGCCCATGCGGCACCGAATAGTGCTGCTGCTGTAGCTGAGCCCAAAACGGCCACTGTCCAATGGGGCCACGGAACGTACAAACAGGCCAAAGCAACGCCGAGCCCACCCAAGACAGCCTGCCCCTCACCTCCAATGTTAAACAACCTCGCATGAAAGGCGACAGAAACTGCTAAGCCAGTAAAGATGAAGTTAGTAGTGTAGTATAGAGTATAACCCCAAGAATAACTTGATCCGAAGGACCCCTCAACCATCATAACAATTGCGTCCCAAGGGTTTTGCCCCATCGAAAGCAACAGAAACGCCGACAGAATTGCAGCCAGCAGGATCGAGATCAGGGGGATCAGGATCACATCTGCCCATTTTGGCATCACGTCCATTACGCAGCTTCTCCGCTCATGCCTGCCATCAGCAGTCCGAGTTCTTTTTCATCTGTTTTATCAGGCATCCGCTCGCCCATCATTTTTCCGTCGAACATAACGGCAATGCGGTCAGACAGCGACAAAATTTCCTCTAACTCCACAGAAACCAACAAAATTGCTTTGCCCTGATCCCTAAGTGCAACAATCTGCTGGTGGATGAATTCGATGGCACCAATGTCCACACCGCGTGTCGGTTGCCCGATCAGCAGCAGGTCTGGGTTCTGTTCAATCTCGCGGGCGAGCACGATTTTCTGCTGGTTTCCGCCGGAAAAACTCTTTGCTGCAAGGTTCGGATCAGGAGGGCGGACGTCGAAACGCGCCATCTTTTCTTCGGTGTCTTTGCGGATCGCCGCATTGTTCATAAAAAGCTTGGACCGCTGGTACGCTGCATCATGGTGATAGCCAAAGGCCGTGTTCTCCCATGCGTGGAAGTCCATGATCAGGCCTTCGCGCTGGCGATCCTCTGGCACATGGCTGATACCGCGCTTGCGGCGGCTTTGCCCGTCTGATTTCGCACCGGTCAAGTCAATCTCTTCGCCGTTGATGTGGATCGTACCGGTTGCTTTCTCATATCCGCCAAGCACTTCAAGCAATTCGGATTGACCGTTGCCAGCCACACCGGCGATCCCGAGGATTTCGCCTGCGTGGACGTCGAAACTGACGCCTTTGACCCGATGCACACCCTTATCGTCAGTCACGTTAAGGTCTTTGACCTCAAGGATTTTGCGACCGATCTCTGCGGGTTTCTTGTCAACCCGCAGCAGAACCTTGCGGCCAACCATCAACTCGGCCAGTTCGGGTGGGCTGGTCTCAGGCGTCTTGACCGTTGCTGTCATCTCACCGCGTCGCATCACGCTGACGGTGTCGGTGATATCCATGATCTCGCGCAGTTTGTGCGTGATCAGGATGATCGTTTTGCCCTCGCGCTTGAGGTTTTCGAGGATGCGGAACAGGTGGTCTGCCTCTGCCGGGGTCAGCACGCCGGTGGGTTCATCAAGGATCAGAATATCAGCCTTGCGATAGAGCGCTTTGAGGATTTCGACCCGTTGCTGCATGCCCACGCCGACCTCTTCGATCAGCGCGTCTGGGTCGACGTTCAGTTCATATTCTTCGGCAAGGCTTTTGAGTTCGCGCCGCGCGCGCGCCAGTGAAGGGCGCAGCAGGCCGCTGTCTTCTGCGCCAAGAACCACGTTCTCAAGTACAGTGAAATTTTCAACCAGTTTAAAGTGCTGGAACACCATTCCGATGCCTGCGGCGATGGCCGCCTGGCTATCTGGAATTGCAGTTTTCCGACCAGAAATGAAGATTTCGCCAGCGTCAGCCTTATAAAACCCATATAGAATCGACATCAGCGTCGATTTGCCCGCCCCATTTTCGCCGATGATCCCGTGGATTGTGCCGGGCATCACCCGGATCGAGATATCTTTGTTTGCTTGAACCGGCCCAAAGGCTTTTGAAATACCCTTGAGTTCGATGGCTGGGGCGATGTCGCTCATTCTGGCGCTCCTGTTCCAACAAATCCAACCATGCGGTTGATTTGCCCATCTTGCCCCATTTCGGCGAAGTATTGGCCCAATTGCTGCATCCCGTTTGGCATTTTGAATGCGATTGTTGCACGGGTGACGCCATCACGGGTGTCCGAAGCTGTGACTTCGGCGACAGCGCCAGGGGCCTGGGCTGAAAACATACCGACGTATTCGGCGACGGCATCTGGCCCGGTCAGGGGCGCATCAGTGCGGGGGTCTGCATAGGTCGCTGTTGAGGAGAATGATTTCTGAATGGCAGCGCGACGTGCATCGGCGTCCGCCATCCCCCATGCATCAAAGAATGTAGTGATTGCGTCGGTCATGGTGTGCCTCTCATTTCAGTCAAAAAAGGGCCGCGCAGTTGATATGCGCGGCCCTCGAATTTTTGGCCTTGGCGTTGACTTAGAAGTCGAGCGCTGGGCAGCTTTCGTCAGATGTGTAGTCATGAACGGAAAGCTCGCCTGATGCCATGTCAGCCGCAGCGCCATATGCGGCTTCCAGCATGTCGTAGGACACAATCGGCTCATTGTTGGCGTCCATTGCGAAACCGACACCACGGTTTGCGACGCTCATTACGTTGAAACCTGTTTCGAGGTCTGCACCGGCGGTCATCGCGTCATAGACGGCGTTATCAACACGCTTGAGCATGGACGTCAGAACCTCACCAGGGTGCAGGTAGTTTTGGTTGGCGTCTACACCGATTGAGAGGATATCTTCGTCTGCAGCTGTTTGCAGAACGCCAACGCCAGTGCCGCCAGCGGCCGCAAACACGACATCAGAGCCTTGGCTGATCTGTGCCAGTGTCAGTTCGGACCCTTTGACCGGATCATTCCATGCCGCAGGTGTTGTACCTGTCATGTTGGCGATCACTGTGATGTCGGGGTTCACGGCGGCAGCACCCTGTGCGAAGCCACATGCGAATTTGCGAATCAGAGGGATATCCATCCCGCCAACGAAGGACACTGTGCCAGTCTCAGACGCCATCGCAGCCATCATGCCCACAAGGTAAGAACCTTCATGCTCGTTGAAGACAACAGAGCGGACGTTTGGCGCATCAACAACCATGTCGATGATTGCAAATTTCGTGTCAGGATAGTCGGCGGCCACTTCAGCCAATGGTGTGGCCCAGGAAAAGCCAGCCATGACGATCGGGTTTGCACCGGACTCTGCAAAACGGCGGATCGCCTGTTCGCGCTGTGCGTCGGATTGGATTTCAACTTCGGCGTATGAACCGCCGGTTTCGGCTGCCCAACGCTCGGCACCGTTATAGGCGCTTTCGTTGAAAGATTTGTCGAACTTGCCACCAAGATCGAAAAGGATGGCCGGATCAGCGGCGGCAGTGCCGGCTGTCAATGCCAGCGCAGCAGATGCGCCAAGAAATTTCTGCATAAGGGTCATTGGTTGTCTCCCAGGTCGTTACGCGAGGTGTGTTGTGGGCGGATACGCGCCCCCTCTGTGAAAAGCCACGCCATTGTCCTGACGGGTCATCGTAAGATAAGGCCCCGCTTGGCTGGGAAGATCAACTGCTTTTTGCTTCTGGAACCGCAAGTTTCCCGCTGAATCGCGCGTTTACGTAGGGTTAGAAGGATTTCAGGCCTTTGCGCAGCACAAGTGCTGCCACCGCAGCGCCGTCCTTGGGGATGTAATACCCGGGCCTGCGCCCGACCGGGACGTAGCCTGCCGCCGCATAAAGGGCGCGTGCGGCAGTGTTGTCTTCTGCAACCTCAAGGAAAATCGTTGTCGCACCGCGCTTTTCCGCCGCTGCTTCGCCGGTTCTGAGCGCCGCGCGTGCCAGTCCTTGGCGGCGCCTTGCAGGATCAGTGGCCAGCGTCAGCACTTCTGCTTCGTCCGCGACAACGCGCAAGAGCACAAAGCTTGCGTCGGTATCCACCAGGATTGCTCCCGGATGGCGCAACAGGTCGCTGAATTCCTGCGCCGTCCAAGCGCGTGTCGCGCTGAAGGCCAGCGCATGCAAATCGGCAAGTGCTTGTGGCGTCATGACAAGATTGTGGGTGCCGGGTCACGCGGTGGGGCGGCATCGGCGCTGCGCACATAAAGCGGGGTAGGGCGCGGGGCATTGGTATCCAGACGTGCGGCAGCAATCTGGGCGGCGGCGGCGATCAGGGTCTCTGCGGGTTTTTGCTGTGCTGCCTCCGCATCGACCTGCGCGGGCGCGGATGTCGTTCCATCGGCTGCGAAAACCTGAACATAGCTTTGCCTACGTGGTGCGGGGATTGCCGCCTGATATGGTCGATCCTCATGATGGGCGCGGGTTTCGAAGCCGTTGACCCCGATGGCGGGCTTGCCCAGCCCCAGTGCCAGCCCACGCGCAGCCGAAACGGAAATACGGATGCCGGTGAAGTTCCCCGGACCGACGCCAACGCCAATGCCATCAAGATCACGCCAGTTCAGGCTTTCAGCTTTCAGCAGCTCTTCCAGCATGGGGATCAGGTGTTCGGCTTGTCCTTTGGCCATTTCATCGACGCGGGTCACAATCCGGTCACCCAATAGCAAAGCGGCGGCGCAATGCGCCGCCGATGTGTCAAATGCCAGAATGATGGGTTTAGGCTGCAACCGGCCGCACCTCGACCACTTCGGGGATGTAGTGGCGCAGCAGATTTTCGATCCCCATTTTTAACGTCAACGTCGAAGAGGGGCAACCGGCGCAGGCGCCCTGCATATGCAGATAGACGATGCCGCGCTCAAATCCGTGGAACGTAATGTCGCCGCCATCCTGCGCCACAGCAGGGCGTACCCGTGTGTCCAGCAATTCCTTGATCTGACCCACGATTTCGGCATCTTCGCCAGTATGCTCTGCATGGCCGCTGGCGGGCTTGTGGTCGTCGTCCATCACTGATTGGCCGGACTGATAATGCTCCATGATCGCGCCGAGGATACCGGGCTTGATATGGTCCCATTCGACATCATCGGCCTTTGTGACTGTGACAAAATCGATCCCAAAAAACACGCCAGCGATATTGCCGGTCGCGAATATACGCTTGGCAAGCGGAGAGCCTTCCGCGGCTTCAATGCTTGGGAAATCGGCGGTACCCATCTCAAGCACATTCTGACCGGGCAGAAACTTGAGTGTTGCGGGATTCGGAGTTGATTCAGTCTGGATGAACATCGGGCCAACCTTTTTTGTCAGGCTTTAGATATGCGCACCAGCAGCGGGAGAGTCAAGGTTTGGAATGATTCTAAGTCGACGTCAAAAAGCTTTCGGGTAGTTCTTAACGGCCAGTTCGGTGAAGGCAAAGATGTTCAGACTGATATGGCACAGGATGCCAAAACCGATTGCGCCGGTTTGCATCCGTGCCCATGTCCACAATAGCCCCGCAGCTGCTGCCCCGCCCAGCAAGGCCAGCGGCCCGCCTGTCAGGACAATGCCCGATGCGGTAAGCAAGGCAACATGCCAGCCGGTAAAAAGGACGAGTTGCCCGGCCTGCGCACCCGGCGTGGCGTCGTTGTGCAAAAGCGTGCCGCGCCAGAAAAGCTCTTCCAACGTGCCATTGATCAGGGCGGCCGTCAGGACGGCCCCGATAATACCCACGGGCAGCGGGTTTTGTGCAAAGGCGAGTATCGCAACCGCAGCGACAACAGCGATTGGCAGCAGGTTTAGGATCATCAGCGGCAGTGATGGCAGAACGACCCCGCACCGCGCCTTTCGAAACCCGCCACGCCAGATGATCAGCGGCACCAGCACGGCAAACCAGTAAAAGGCCATCGCCATGCCGTAGCCCCAGAACGGCGACAACTTGCGCGTACCAACATAGAATGCCAGGGCAAGCAGCGGAAATGCAGCGATGATCCCCTTGGCCGCAAGGCGATCCATCAGGTGATTGCCTCGAGCCGTTCTTTGGAAATATCGCCCGGAACGATGGTCAGGGGGATCGGCAGGCTACCCGCCTGACGGCTCATATGTGTGACCAACGGGCCGGGACCCTTATTGTCGGTTCCCGCACCAAGAACGAGCACACCAATGTCAGGGTCTTCGTTGATCTGCGCCATGATTTCGACCAGCGGCTCGCCCTCACGGATGATCAGTTCGGGGTGCACATTCTGTTTGTCGCGCATCCATTTGGCAAAAACTTCGTAATGCACTTCGATCCGCTCGCGGGCCTCGGCACGCATGATCTCGCCCACGCCGATCCAGTGATTGAATTCGTCAGGCGGGATGACGGATAGAATCGCAACGCCGCCACCGGTATGCGCAGCCCGCATGGCCGCAAAGCGCATGGCATTCAGGCACTCGCGGCTATCATCCAGCACAACCAAGAACTTACGCATCGTAAACTTCCTCTTCCTGCGCAACTGTGGCGTATCCTTGCGGGCGTGGCAACGGCGCTTTACGCTGTGCTTGCGGCCCAATCCCAATACATGTCGCGGGTTTTGCGCGTGACAGGGCCGATCTGATACTGACGATCCTCAAATGCTGTGACCGGTGTGACCTTTGTCATATTGCCGGACAGGAAAACCTCGTCCGCCTCGCGGAAGTCGTCAAAGCTCAGCACGGTTTCATGAACCTGAACCCCATCGGCGCGCAGGTTTGACATGTGCCGTGCCCGCGTGATCCCGGCAAGGAACGTCCCGTTTGCGATAGGCGTAAAGACCTCTCCGTCTTTGACCATGAAGACGTTTGCGGTCGCCGTTTCGGCAACATTGCCCATGGCGTCAGCGACCAAGGCATTGCCAAATCCGCGCGCGCGGACTTCTGCCAACATGCGGGCATTGTTGGGGTAAAGGCATCCTGCTTTAGCGTTGACCACGGCACTATCAATCATCGGCCTGCGAAACCGGGTCAGCCCTAACGTCGTCGCGGAGGATGGGTCCGCAAAGGGGATTTCCTCAAGGCAAATGGCAAAACCGGTTTCCTCATCGCTTGGCACAATCGCGGTGGGATCACCGTGAATACCCCAATACATTGGGCGGATATAGACAGCCGCGCCGGGGGGGTATTTGGTCAGGCCCTCCTTGACGATCGCAATCATGTCCTCGGTGCTGACGGTAGGCGTAAGCATCAGCGCCTTGGCCGAGTGATTAATGCGCGCGCAGTGCAGGTCCAGATCGGGCATCAGGCCATTCACAAACCGCGCCCCGTCAAAGACAGTTGTGCCCAGCCAAGAGCCGTGATCGGCAGCCCGCATGATTGGCACGTCCTCGTCATGCCAGCTGCCGTTGAAATAAGTTCGGATATTCTGCCCAACCGCCATAGCGCACCTCCTGTTTGGCCAAACCCTAGGCCGCAGAGTAGCAGAGGTAAAGGTGCGGGTGGCGTCCGATGCCGGGGGACATCAGACGCCAATGTTGGCGAGGGTGTGAAGCGGGTGGGCAGCACCTAGCCAAAGCGGGCAGAGCAAATCCATGCCGCGCTATACGGAGTGTGGCCTGCTTCGGATTCAGTTTTGTGACACTCCGTCTGCCAGCACCAGAATGCCCGCATACAAATCAATGGCACCGGCAACTGAGGTGTCAGCATCAATCCACAAAAGCCCATGCGCGCATGGGGCCCGCCACTTGGCCTAGCTGCGCAGCATACCCACGATATCATAGGTATCGCGCAGGATCGGATCGGCGATCGCGCGCGCCTTGGCTGCACCGTCAGCCAGAATGCGGTCAATCTCGGCGGGGTCATCCATGAAACGTGACATCTCGGCTGACATCGGGGCGAGTTTTTCGACCGCCAGATCGGCGAGGGCCGGTTTGAACTTGCCCCAGCCTGCTCCGGGGTATTCGGCGATCACGGCCTCTGGTGTCACGTCGTTGAGGGCGGCGTAGATATCGACCAAATTGCGCGCCTCGGGCCGGTCCTTGAGGCCATCTACGGTTTCGGGCAGCGGCTCTGGGTCGGTTTTGGCTTTCTTGAATTTCTTGGCGATCTTGTCGGCATCGTCGGTCATGTTAATGCGTTCCATATCGCTTTCACCGGATTTTGACATTTTCTTGGTCCCGTCACGCAGGTTCATGATCCGCATGGCGGGGCCTTCGATGACCGGCTCGGTGAGCGGGAAGAAATCCCGGCCAAAGTCGTGGTTAAACTTGGCGGCGATGTCGCGGGTCAGTTCCACGTGCTGTTTCTGGTCGTCACCGACAGGCACATGGGTTGCATGATAAAGTAGAATGTCCGCCGCCATCAGCGCAGGGTAGGCATAAAGGCCCAGCGATTGTTTTTCCGCGTTGCTGCCCGCTTTGTCTTTGAACTGCGTCATGCGGTTCATCCAGCCAACCCGCGCGACACAGTTAAAGATCCAGCCCAGTTCGGCATGCGCCGACACCTGACTTTGATTGAACAGAATGGATCGCGTGGGATCAAGTCCAGCGGCCAGGTAGCCGGCGGCCACCTCGCGCGTCATATTGGACAGCTCCTTGGGGTCCTGCCAGACCGTGATCGCGTGCATGTCAACGACGCAATAGACCGTTTCCATCTGCCCTTGCATCCCGACAAAGCGTTTGATCGCGCCCAGATAATTGCCCAGCGTCAATCCGCCAGAGGGTTTGACCCCGGAAAAGACACGAGGGGTGAAATTGGTGTTGGTCATGGTGCAACTGTCCGGGCTGGATTTCGGGGCAGGGGTCGCATACCCATGCCAGAGAGACCCGTCAACTTCAACCGATCAGGATATCTGCCCATGCAGCCAGAGAGAGAGACCAAGCCGGAAAGCCTGTTTCACACGCTTCCACCTCTGATCATTGCCTTGGCCTTGCTGATCCTCGGGATCGAAGTGGTGTTTCAACTGGCCGAAGTCGGGATGCTTGGCGGGGCGCAGGGCGTGGGCTGGCGGTTGACTGCTATTGACCAATACGGGTTTTCGCCCAACGTGCTCGACCGTATTTTGGTGGCTGGTGACTATTCCTTTGATATGCTGATCCGCTTTGCTGCGTATCCCTTCATTAATGTGCATCTGACACAGGTCGCCTTTTGTGCGGCTTTGACGCTGGCCTTGGGGAAATTCACGGCCGAGTATTATGGCAGTATCAAGGTTGCAGCGCTGTATCTGCTAACGGCCGTTGTCGGTGCGCTTGCCTATGGGCTGCTTTATGATGGTGGTTATCCGCTTTTGGGTGGGTTCACGCCGGTTTATGGTCTGATCGGGGCCTATACCTATGCGCTTTGGCTGCGTCTGGGGCAGGCTGGCGAAAACCAGTTGCTGGCGTTTCGGTTGATCGGATTCCTGCTTTTGATCCAGCTCATTTTTGGCGTGATGTCAGGTTTTTTGTATCAAACACCCCCGCCGCCCACATGGATCGCTGAATTGAGCGGCTTTTTCGCAGGGTTCGGTCTGTCGGTCCTGCTTGCCCCCGGCGGGTGGAGCAAATTCGTCGCGCGCATGCGCGACCGGTCCTAGCCCCGCAGGTTCCTGCGGAACTCCGACAGTTGAAATGCACCCAGCAGTTGGCCCAGGCCAAAATAGCTGATGATGCCGATCAGCACGAGCAGCAGCAATGCGCCATAGCGCAGGGTTGGGACGTCAAAGAACGAATTCATCAGGGTTGCTGCGAGGAACAGGATCACGCCCATACCAACGGCCGCCAGAACGATGCGCCACAGCCGCCGCTTTAGCCGCGCATCAAGACGTGCCGCCCCGTTCATGGTGCGGGTTCCGACCGCAAGCATCACCACCATCGCCCAGCCGGTGAGGGTTGTTCCCACTGCCGCTGCGGCAAAGCCGATCACCGGCGACAACCCAATGGCCAGCGCGGCGTTCAGCACCATCGCTGCCAATGCGTAATAGAAGGGTCGTTTGGTGTCTTCGCGCGCAAAAAACAGCGGTTGGAGCGTCTTTTGCAGTACAAAAGCCGGCAGGCCAAGGCCGTAGATTGCAACGGCAACCGCGGTGGCGGCGGTATCGTCACTGGTGAAGGCCCCGCGTTCAAAGAGCACGCTGACAAGCGGTAGCGGGATAACCATCAGGGCAACCGCTGCAGGAATGGTCAGGGCCAGACTGATTTCGGAGGCGCGGTTGAACGCATCACGCCCGCCGTCTGTGTCGCCCGCACGCAGCCTGCGTGACAGGTCCGGCAAAAGCACAACACCTACGGCGATCCCCACAACCCCAAGCGGCAGTTGATAAAGCCTGTCGGCATAGTTGAGCCAGGCCACCGCACCATCAAAGTAGCTGGCGACCTGCCGCCCGACCAGCAGGTTGATCTGCACCACGCCACCCGCAAGGGCCGCAGGGGCGGCGATAACGGCGAGGCGCTTGAGTTCCGGCGTGATCTTGGGCCAGCCGATGTGTAGCGTGTAACCTGCCCTCGTGGCTGCAAACCAGACCAGTGCAAGCTGGGCGATGCCCGCGACGGGCACAGCATAGGCCAATGCTGACCCCAAATAGCTTTGGCCCGCAATGCCGGTGCAGTCGCAACTTATCCCTGCAACCACGAGTGTCACGACAAAGACAATGTTGAGCAAGACCGGCGCCGCCGCCGCCGCTGTGAAGCGCCCCGTCGCGTTCAGAACGCCAGACAGCAATGCTGAGAGTGAAATGAACAGAATATAGGGAAATGCGATACGACCGTAGTAAACCGCCAGATGGAACCGTTCGGTGCCCAAATACCCACTGGCCATTAATGTCACCAGTGCGGGCATGAAAATGACACCGATGACGGTAAAGACTGTCAGAATGCTGCCCAGCCCGACAAAGGCATCTTGCGCAAAGCGTTGCGGGTCTTCGCCGCCTTCCAGTTTTTTGGAAAACATCGGCACAAAGGCCATGTTGAATGCCCCTTCCGCGAAGAAACGCCGAAAGAGGTTGGGTAGCGAGAAAGCGACCAGAAACGCCTCTGCCACCGGGCCGGTACCAAGATAGGCGGCAATCATGATATCGCGCACAAACCCCATGACCCGACTAAGCAGGGTCCAGATGCCAACGGTGAAGAACCCGGTCACAAGACGAATTGGTTTCATGGTCACACTTTCGCCGCCCGTTCGGCCCCGGCGGCTATTGCCGCAAGCAGTTTACGTTCAAGCGCGGCGCGGCGCGGTTCCGAATACAGCTTTAGCCCCACGATGTCCTTGGCATAGAAGGTATCCACAACCTGCTCTCCGTATGTGGCAATGACCGCAGAAGAGATAGAGACATGATTGTCCGTAAGAGTGCGTGTCAAATCGTGCAGAAGTCCGGGGCGGTCGCGGGTGTCGACTTCGATGATCGTATAAATCTCAGAGCCTTCATTGTCGAAACTAATTGTCGTGGGTACACGAAACGCACGTTCGCGTTTCTTGATCTTATCTTTGCTGCGCAGCTCTTCCTTGGCAACCAATTCGCCCCGCAAGGTGCGGTCAATCATCTTGCGCAGCCGTGGAAGGCGGTCGGCTTCATAGGGGTTGCCGTCATTGTCCTGCATCCAGAAAACGCCTGTATAATATCCATCCTTGGTTGTCAGGCTGCGTGCATCGACGATATTGGCCCCCACTAACGCAAGCGCCCCGGTGATCCGGCTAAGTAGGCCCGCGTGATCAACCATCGCAAAACACACACGTGTCGCATCCCGCTCATCGTCAGGCATCAGATCAACTTTAAAATCGCCCTCATCGATGTCCTTGAGCATTTCTGCAAAGACGAGTTGTGCCGACAGTGGCACACCCTGCCAATAGGGCCCGTAGTGGCGGCTGATCTCGGCCTTAATGTCTTTACTGTCCCAGTCGCGAAGTTCTGCCCGCAGGGCGCGTTTCGCCTCGGCTTGCTGCGTTTCGCGATTGAGGTCCTCAAGCCCGGTCTGCAAGGCGGTCTTGGTGGCGCGGTAAAGGTTGCGGATCAGCACGGCTTTCCAATTATTCCATGTGTCCGGTCCAACCCCACGAATATCACAGACCGTCAGCACCGTAAGCAGATCAAGCCGCTCGACCGATTTGACCGCATTGGCAAACCCTCTGACCGTCCGTGGTTCCGAGATATCGCGCTTTTGGGCGACGTCGGACATCAGTAAATGGTAGCGGATCAGCCATTCTACCGTCTCACAGTCCTTTTTGCTCAGCCCTAGGCGCGGGCAGATTTTTCGGGCGATCTGCGCGCCAAGGATCGAATGATCCTCATCCCGGCCCTTGCCGATATCGTGTAGCAAGAGCGCGACATAGATGACCTTGCGCGCCACCCCGCGTTCCAGAATGCCGGATACGACGGGCAGTTCCTCGATCAACTCCTTACGCTCAATCTGGGCGAGGTTGCTGATACATTGGATGATATGCTCGTCCACGGTGTAGTGGTGATACATATTGAACTGCATCATCGCCACGATCGGTGCAAATTCAGGGATAAACGCCCCCAGCACACCTAATTCATTCATGCGGCGCAGGGCGCGTTCCGGGTTGCCGTGTTTGAGAAGCAGATCAATGAAAATGCGCCGTGCTTCCTTGTTTTCGCGCATACCTGTGTCGATCAGATCAAGATTGGCCGCAATCAGGCGCATCGCATCAGGATGTAACAGGGTGCCGGTGCGCAGGGCCTCTTCAAAGATCCGCAGCATGTTAAGGTTGTCGGCAAAGAAGGCCGCCTCGTCGGCGATGGTCAGGCGGTTCTGCTTGATCGTATAGGGTGCCTTTGCCCGTTTGCGCCGCCCAAGCAAGCGCAGCAGCATCGGTTCTGACTTCACATGGTTAGTTTCAAGTGCCGTCAGAAAGACACGCGTCAACTCACCTACATTGGTGGCCTGACGAAAGTAGGCCTGCATGAAATGTTCGACCCCGCGGCGCCCGCCATGATCGGTATACCCCATGGCAGCGGCCACCTCGACCTGCAGATCAAAGGTCAGTTGATCCATCGCTCGCCCAGCGATTAGATGCAGGTGACAGCGCACGGCCCAAAGAAAATCCTCGGCTGTTACGAAGGTTTCGAATTCCTCTGGCGTGAAGACCTTGAGCGACACCAGATCGGCGACATCTTTGACACCATTGATGTATTTGTTAATCCAGAACAGTGACTGCAGGTCGCGCAGACCGCCTTTGCCTTCTTTAACATTGGGCTCTACCACATAGCGCTGCCCGCCTTGCTTGCGGTGCCGTTCGGCCCGCTCTTCAAGCTTTGCCTCGATGAATTCGCTGGCGGTGGATTGGAACAGATCGGTCCAGAGCCGCTCTCCCAGCTCATCGGCCAGGGCAGCGTCACCGGCAAGGTAGCGGTATTCGACCAGTGAGGTGCGGATTGTATAGTCGTCCCTGGCCAGTCGCAGACAGTCTTTGACGGTCCGACTGGCGTGTCCGACCTTCAGTTTCAGATCCCACAGCATATAGAGCATCGATTCAATGACACTCTCGGCCCAGGGCGTGATCTTGTAGGGGGTCAGAAACAGCAGGTCGACGTCCGAGAAGGGGGCCATTTCGCCACGTCCACAGCCGCCAACGGCAATCAGAGACAGGCGCTCTGCCTCGGTAGGATTTGGCAGGGGGTGCAGGGCCGCCTGCGCCACGTGCAAGATGATTGCGATGATCTGATCGGTCAGCCAACTGTAGGATGCAGTGACCTGGCGCGCCGCAAAAGGTTGTTTGGCAAAGGCCGCCGCAATCGTGGCCATACCGCGTTTGCGCGCCTGGCTGAGCACCGCGACGGTCGCCGCCCGGATTTCCTTTTCAGATCCTGCATTGGCGATCTTTTCAGCAATCTCGGCTGTGATGGCGGTACTGTCAAAAATAGTGGACGCCGGGCAGATGAACCTGTCCGGCGTGTCCTGTTGCGACGGCTGAACGGGTTTAGAAGCCCGCGCCACCAAAACTTCTTGGCGCTTGTTCAAGGATAACGACCTGATTGTTTTGGATGGTTGCAATAGCCAGCCCACGTTGGTTAAGGCCGTTTGGCAGCAGGCGGAAGACACCTGCCGTACCACGAAAGCCCTGCGGTTGGGTCAGGGCCCCTTTGGTGAGCGCGTCACTATTGCCTGCGGCGGCAAGTGCGCCAATGGCGGCAATCCCATCATAGGCAAGCCCTGCCAGTGGGTGGGGTGCATCGCCATACGTGGCCGAATACCGGTTCGCGAAAAGCTCTGACGGCCCCGCATCGGGAAGCGCGAACAAGCCGCCTTCAAGCCCGGGGAGCGCGACAAGTTGCGGCAAGGTATCCCAGCGGGTCAACCCGATAAATGGGCTGCGTTGGGTGTTCATGCCTGCGTCAGGCAGGGCCGTTGCGATAATCGGCAGGTCCGCGTTTGCGCCGGCGGTTGTGAAAACGGCCTGCGCGCCTGATCCGTTGACGTTTGACACAATGCGCCGCGTCGAGGTGAAGATGCCCTGCTGCGAAAGCGGATAACTTTCCACACCAACGATTTCACCCCCATTGTTCTGCACAGCCGAGGTGATGGCGTCGCGGCCCACGCGGCCGGGCAGATCGTCGCCGTGCAACACCATATAGCGGTTGATCCCCAGCCGCTGCCCAAAGCTGACCAGCCGTGAAGCTGTGTTGTCAAATGTGGCGCCCAGAATGAAGACATTGCCGCCAGCAAAGGCCGTGTTGTTGGAGAAGGCCAGCACATTCACGTCGCGACCAGCAATGGCAACGCCTGCGGCATTTGCAGCTTCACCATAGAGCGGCCCGATAATAATCTTGGCGCCATCGTTGACGGCCTGCGTTGCAGAGGCCGCGGCCTGTTGTGGATTGCCGCCTGCGGTGTTGTAGACACGCAGATCAATCGTTGCGCCCTCTAGATCGGCGATCGCCAAACGGGCCGCATTTTCAAAGTTTTGGGCAAGCTGATTGTCCGTTTCCTGCGCAGAGGCACCGGGCACAAGCAACGCCACCTGAATAGGTGCGGATGTATCAATTGACTGACCGACATTTGCGTTTGGGTCCAAGGTGACATCGCAGGCTGCCAGCCAAAGCAGCGACGTGAGTGCAAAAAACTGGGCGATGCGCTTGCGGGCGCTGTGGAAACGGGCAAACATGGCGGCTATTCCTCCTGAAACGTGCGACAGTATCGTGCAGAACTCGCCGCGAATTGGGGCTATCATAAAGCAGGGGGCAGTCGGGTCCAGAGATGAATCATGAAAGCAAGCCACTCACTGCCGGATTGTATTTCGTGGCGACCCCCATCGGGACCGCACGCGACATTACATTGCGCGGTTTGGACATTTTGGCCTCTGCCGATCTGATTGCGGCAGAAGATACGCGAACGGCAAGAAAACTGATGGAAATTCATGGTGTTGGGTTGAATGGACGCAAGGTCGTCGCGTTTCATGATCATAGCGGCGAAGGCGCTGTGGCCCGATTGGTGCAGGACATCAAGAACGGAAGATCCGTGGCTTATGTTTCAGAGGCAGGCACGCCGCTTGTGGCTGATCCAGGCTATGAGTTGGGCCGCGCCGCTATCGCAGAAGGTCTGCCCGTCACCTCTGCGCCGGGCGCATCGGCCGTGCTGGCGGCGCTGACGGTTTCGGGGCTGCCAACCGACCGGTTTGCCTTTGTCGGGTTCCTGCCTGCGTCGAAACAACAACGCGAGACCGAGATTGCAGGGTTGCGGGATGTGCCGTTTACGCTGGTCTTCTATGAAAGCCCGAAGCGCGTTGGGGAAATGTTAGGCAATTTGCGGGATGTTCTGGGAGGGGATCGGGAGGCGGCTGTCTGTCGGGAGCTGACAAAGAAATTTGAAGAGGTGGTGCGCGGCACTCTCGCCACGCTAGCCGATCAATTCGCTGATCGTACGGTGAAAGGTGAAGTGGTGGTTCTGGTTGGGCGCGCAGGCGCGCGCGCGGTGGATGATCAGGATGTAAGTGTTGCGCTGCGTGAGGCGATGAAAACCATGCGGGTAAAGGATGCCGCAACTGTTGTTGCAGGGGCATTGGGTCTGCCACGGCGTCAGGTCTACCAAATCGCGCTGACTTTGGGAGATGAGACATGACAGGATCAGTGGGATATCATGCGGGACGGGTGGCAGAGGATGTTGTCGCCAGCGACTATGTGCGCCGCAATCACCTGATTGCAGCACGGCGCTGGCGTGGTCAGGCCGGAGAGATCGACCTGATTGCGCGTGATGGTGACACAGTTGTCTTTGTTGAGGTCAAGAAAAGCAGGAGTTTTGCGCATGCGGCCACGCGACTCGCGCGACGGCAGATGGACCGTATCTGTGCTGCGGCCTCCGAATTCCTGATGCAAGAGCCGCGCGGTCAACTGACAGACGTACGATTTGATCTGGCGCTCGTAAGCGGTACCGGTGCCGTACGCGTGATCGAAAACGCCTTCATGGAAGCCTGACGCCCCATTGCACATCACGCAGCCCTGCGCCATCTAGAGGCTATCGCACAAGACAAAGGCTGGCCCGATGACACTTAAGATCGCTTTCCAGATGGACCCGATTGGGCCGATTGATATTGATGCTGACAGCACCTTTCGCATTGCCGAAGAAGCGCAGGCACGTGGTCACAGCCTTTTCTATTACACACCGGATAAGCTTGCTTATGACACCGGCAAGGTCACGGCCAAAGGCTGGCCGCTGACGGTCCAGCGGGTCAAGGGTGACCACTTCGCTTTGGGTGAGGAGCAGACAATCGACCTTGCCGAGATGGATGTCGTCTGGCTGCGTCAGGATCCCCCTTTTGATATGGGCTATATCACCACAACGCATCTTCTCGATATGGTTCACCCAGACACTTTGGTCGTGAATGATCCATTTTGGGTGCGCAATTGCCCAGAGAAGCTCTTGGTGCTCGATTTCCCTGATCTGACCCCGCCCACGATGATCGCGCGGGATCTCGAAACGCTCAAGGCGTTCCGCGCCCGTCATGGCGATGTGATCCTCAAGCCGCTTTATGGCAATGGGGGGGCGGGGGTGTTCAAACTCATGGCCGACGACCGCAATCTGGCGTCGCTGCACGAGCTTTTTGCGGGCATCAATCGGGAACCTCTGATCATGCAGCAGTTCCTGCCAGCCGTTGCCAAGGGCGACAAGCGGGTGATCCTGATTGACGGGGAACCGGTTGGCGCGATCAACCGTGTGCCTGCGGCTGGCGAGACACGGTCGAACATGCATGTGGGCGGGCGTCCCGAGAAGGTCGCGCTGACAGATCGCGACCGCGAGATTTGCGCCCGGATCGGCCCGCTTTTGCGTGAGAAGGGCCAGATATTCGTGGGCATTGATGTGATCGGTGATTGGTTGACAGAGATCAATGTGACCTCGCCAACGGGCATTCAGGAGCTTGAGCGCTTCGATGGCGTCAGTATCGCCGAGAAGATATGGCTGGCGATTGAGGCGAAGTGCTAGGTTTCCGTTAGCGTGGTGACCCGAAAGCTGACCGCCTCTGCCACATGTGCCCGTTGCACGCGGTCGGCACCTTCAAGATCCGCGATGGTGCGCGCCACCCGCAGTATCCGGTGATAGCCGCGCGCGGACAGACCAAAACGCTCGGCTACCTTCACGAGGAGTGCGCGCCCATCGTTGTCCGGCGTTGCGATCTCATCCAGCAGATGCCCTTCCGCATCCGCATTGACACGCACCGCTGCATGCCCATTAAACCGTTGCTCCTGTTTGGCGCGGGCCACAGCGACCCGTGCTGCGACCTCTGCGGATGTGTCGCCACCTTCGGGCAAATCGAGATCAGTGAATGCGACAGGTGGCACTTCGATGCGCAGATCAAACCGATCCATCAGTGGCCCCGAGATGCGCCCCAGATAATCCTCTCCGCAGTGTGGGACCCGTGCGCAGGCGCGTGCAGGGTCTGACAGGTAGCCGCATTTGCAGGGGTTTGCGGCCGCGACAAGCATAAAGCGGCAAGGGTAGCGGACGTGGGCGTTTGCCCGGGCGACCACCACTTCGCCGGTTTCGATGGGTTGGCGCAGTGTTTCCAGAACAGTGCGTGGGAATTCGGGGAACTCATCCATGAAAAGCACGCCGTTATGGGCCAGGCTGATCTCTCCGGGTTTCGCCCCCCGCCCGCCCCCCACGATCGCAGCCATGGAGGCCGTGTGGTGCGGCTCTCTGAAAGGGCGTTCGCGGTTGATGCCACCTTCGTCCAGCAATCCAGACAGCGAGTGGATCATTGAGGTTTCAAGCGCTTCTTCAGGGCTGAGCGGTGGCAGGATCCCCGGAATGCGTGCCGCCAGCATTGACTTGCCCGACCCAGGCGAGCCGATCAGCAACAGGTGGTGCCGACCGGCTGCGGCAATCTCTAACGCGCGTTTTGCCCGTTCTTGTCCCTTGACCTCAGACAGGTCCTGCATTCCGGTCTGCCCGTTAACCTCGCCCGGCTCAGCGGGCGGCAGGATGGCCTGTCCGGTGAAGTGTCGGACGACATCCGACAAGCTGCGTGGAGCAATGACCTTTGCTGCCCCCACCCATGCGGCCTCTGATCCGCAGGCCTGCGGGCAGAGCAACGTGCGCTCTTCCGCCGCTGCGGCCATCGCCGCAGGCAATGCGCCGATGACGGGTACCAAAGTGCCGTTCAGCGACAGTTCCCCCAAGGCGACCGTTTGGGCGGCGTCATCCAAGGGCACGATTTCCAGGGCCGCCAGCAGCGCCAGCGCGATGGGCAGGTCAAAGTGCGAACCTTCCTTGGGCAGATCCGCGGGCGACAGGTTTACCGTGATCCGTTTCGACGGCAGGGCAATCGCCATGGCCGTCAGCGCCGCGCGGACCCGTTCACGGGCCTCTGACACGGCCTTGTCCGGCAGTCCGACGATTGAAAACGCAGGAATCCCAGGCGTGATGGCGCATTGCACCTCAACCAACCGTGCCTCAATCCCTTCAAATGCTACCGTGTAGGCCAGCGCGACCATCGCAACCCTCCGTTATTGGTTAACGGCTAGGTGCCCGAAGTTTAAGAAAGGTTAATGCGCCTCGCCGGGCCAGGGCTTGCAGGGCAGGTCCTTCGGGTATGGCCAGGGTTCATAGCTGTCTTCCATCGCCGCTTCGCGCCAGGCGAGGAACGCAGGGTCGCGCACATGAGCCTGCACATATGCCGATGCCGCATCACTGACTGGCAAGCCGTACCCGACAAAACGCATCGCGATTGGCGCATAAAATGCATCAGCGAGTGTGTATGCTCCAAAAAGCCACGGCCCGTCCGCGCCGTACCGTTCCCGTGCCAAAGACCAAAGGTATTCAATTCGCGTGATGTCGGCGCTCACGCGATCCGATATCTGAAACCCATCCCAGCAAAATGCCAGTTGCATCGGGCAGGCGTCGCGCAGCGCGCCAAAACCACTGTGCATTTCAGCCGTGATGGACCGCGCGAATGCGCGTGCGCCGGGGTCACGCGGGTAAAAATCAACATCAGGATGGTTTTCCACAAGCGTTTCCGCCATCGCAAGGCTATCTGTCACCACGTGCCCTGCGGGCGTCTGCATAGCAGGCACCGTGCGCGCCGGGGCGAGACCGGCAAGATCGGCCCGCATGGTGCCTGCGTAAAGCCCAACCATGTTGGTATTGAAATCCAGTCCGAATTTCTCGAACATCAACCAGCCGCGCAGCGACCAGCTACTGAAGGTGCGATCACCGATGTAGAGTTCATATGTCATACCAGTGACCTTAGCCGCCGCGATCATGTGTTGGCGAGCGATGTTCTGTGACCCATTGCATCATGGATTGTGATTGATTGGACCCGCCTGCCAGCCGTCATGTGCATAGGTCAGCTGGGTAACCGACAGATTGTCGATGCGGTGGCTGAACGCCTCATATGCGTCAATGCTTAGCGCCCGCTGTACCTGGGTCAGGATCACACCGAAATGCGCAACGATGATCAGATCGTCATGTGTGTCAGCAAGGTATCCATCAACTGCGTTGTCCACCCGTTGCCGTACCGCGTTCCAGCTTTCGCCATTGGGTGGGGCCACGTGACCGGGTGTTTCCCAATAGGTGCGGATGGTGTCGGGTTCTTCGGCCTCGACCTCTGCAAATGTCCGCAGTTCCCAATCACCAAAGTTGATTTCGCGCAAGGCCGGATCATGCGGCAGGCGATGCGCCGGGTTCAACGCATCTGCCGTGGCCGATGCACGGCGCAGGTCCGATGACACGATCGGCGCATCTGGCAGGTGGGCGCGCAGGCGTGCAATGGCGGCAGTATCTGACAGGTCGGCGGGCAGATCGGACCACCCAACCATAGATTTGGCATGGGTGGGGCCGTGACGCACCAACCAGAGACGGGTCATGGAAGGTTGCCTTTGAGCACCATGGGCAGGCCCGCCATCACCGCCACGACAAGATCTGCCTCTGCTGCGATTTGTTGGTTCAGGCGACCTTGTGCATTGCGAAACTGACGTGAAAGGGTGTTGTCGGGAATGATGCCCTGACCCACTTCGTTTGACACCACAACAACTGGCCCGGCAAACGTCTTTACCGCCTGCAAGAATACATCCGATGCGGCGTTAATGTCGTCCCCCCCCAAGATCACATTGGTCAACCACAAGGTTGCACAATCAATGAGGACTGGTTGGTTGCGTCCAACCTGACCCAATGCCGCAGCAATATCCAAAGGTTCCTCAATTGTGGTCCAGCCGGTGCCGCGTGTCTTTTGATGTTGCGCAATTTTTATTGCCATCTCGTCATCAAAGGCTTGTGCCGTCGCGATATAAGCGGGTGGTTCACCAGCGCGCAAAACAAGGCTTTCTGCAAAAGCTGATTTTCCGGAGGCAGCGCCGCCGAGAACAAGAGAAAGGTTGGGCAATGGCAATTTGGCACCTTTTTTGATCTGATGCTTTTACCTATGCGTAACCACTCCAAGAAATAAAGTTAATGCATCATCAGCTTTTGGAGAGAATTATTATGACAGTTTCTGGCCTTTCTGATCAAACTTTGTCGCGGTCAGCTATGAAAGCCGAGCTGCTTGATGCCGAAACTGAACTTGCCTTGGCCTATGCGTGGCGCGATAACCGCGATGAAAAAGCGCTGCATCGTTTGATCACTGCCTATATGCGTCTTGCGATTTCCATGGCGTCCAAATTCAAACGCTACGGCGCCCCGATGAATGACCTGATCCAGGAAGCATCTGTCGGGCTGATGAAGGCGGCAGATAAATTTGACCCGGATCGTGGTGTGCGTTTCTCGACTTACGCTGTTTGGTGGATCAAAGCCTCGGTTCAGGACTATGTGATGCGCAACTGGTCGATGGTGCGCACCGGGTCTACGTCTTCGCAGAAGTCATTGTTTTTCAACATGCGCCGCGTGCAGGCCCGGCTGGAACGTGAAGCCGCCGCCGAAGGCCGCATCATAGACAAGCAGGAAATGCGCGAGCTGATCGCGGTTGAGATCGGTGTGCCGCTGCCCGATGTTGAGATGATGGAGGGGCGTCTATCCGGTTCGGATTTTTCGCTCAACGCCACACAGTCAACCGAAGATGAAGGTCGCGCGTGGATTGACGCACTTGAAGACAGTGGTCCGCAAGCCGAAGAAACCGTGGCGAACAACCACGACAACAACACCCTGCGCCAGTGGTTGCTGACAGCATTGTCTGGCCTGAACGAGCGTGAGAAGTTCATCGTACGCGAGCGCAAACTGCGCGATGCACCACGTACGCTGGAAAGCCTCGGAACAGAGCTGGGCCTATCCAAAGAGCGTGTGCGTCAGCTGGAAGCGGCGGCATTCGGCAAGATGCGCAGGAGCCTTGAGTCACAAAGCACCGAAGTGCATGCGTTCTTTGCATAGTTGCTAAGCTTGTACCAAACATTGTGTTTCCGGTCCGATCTGACCTAGTGTCGGGCCAACCTGGACCGGAGACAGCACATGCTGGCAGATAAGCATATTTTGTTGATCGTTGGAGGTGGCATTGCCGCTTTCAAATCGCTTGATTTGGTGCGCCGCCTGCGTGAGCAGGGCGCGCGGGTGACGCCCGTTCTGACCAAGGCCGGTGCAGAGTTCGTGACGCCCCTGAGTTTGTCTGCACTTTCCGCCTCAAAAATCTATCAGGATCTCTTTGATCTGACGGATGAGGCTGAGATGGGCCATATTGAATTATCCCGGGCCGCCGATTTGATTGTCGTGGCCCCAGCAACGGCTGATCTGATGGCCAAGATGGCGGGTGGTTCGGCTAATGATCTGGCATCAACGCTGCTTTTGGCCACGGACAAACGCGTCTTGATTGCCCCTTCGATGAATGTGCGCATGTGGCAGCACCCGGCTACGCAACGCAATCTGGCGACATTGCGGGGCGACGGCGTTTTGGTTGTTGGCCCGAATGAGGGCGATATGGCTTGCGGCGAATACGGCCCCGGCCGCATGGCCGAGGTGCCCGAGATTATTGCCGCTGTTGATGCTGCACTCGCCGATGGCCCGCTTAAGGGTAAGCATATCATTGTGACTTCCGGCCCGACGCATGAACCGATTGACCCGGTACGCTATATCGCAAACCGATCCTCTGGCGCGCAGGGCACAGCGATTGCTGCGGCGCTCGCAGGGCTTGGCGCGCGGGTGACATTTGTGACCGGCCCTGCCGATGTGGCACCGCCCATGGGTGTTGAAACGATCAACGTGCAAACCGCAGCGCAGATGTTGGCGGCTGTCACTGCTGCTGGTGCTGCTGACGCGGCTGTGTTTGCCGCTGCTGTCGCTGACTGGCATGTGGCCAATGCGGGATTGTCCAAGATCAAGAAAGATGGCTCTGGCCTGCCAAAGCTGGAGTTTGCCGAGAACCCGGATATTCTGGCCACTGTCGCGCAAATGAAGACGGGTCGCCCGAAGCTGGTCGTGGGCTTTGCCGCCGAAACGGATGATGTCATCGCAAATGCCACCGCCAAGCGTGTGCGTAAGCAATGTGACTGGATTGTCGCCAATGATGTGTCGCCTGAAACCGGGATCATGGGCGGTGGTGAAAATGATGTGACGCTGATCACGCAGGATGGTGCAGAGGACTGGCCACGGATGACCAAGCCCGAAGTCGCACGGACCCTTGCCGCAAAAATCGTCGAGGCGCTTGCGTGAGTGTGACAGTTCAGTTTCGGTGGGATGCAGGTGCAGATACCACGCTTGGGCTGCCGCGCTATGAGACGGCAGGTGCAGCCGGTGCGGATCTACGCGCTAACTTGCCACAAAAGGATGCGATCGTGCTGCCGTCCGGTGGACGCGCACTGGTGCCGACGGGCCTGCGCATGGCGATCCCTTTGGGTTTCGAAGTGCAGATCAGGCCGCGCTCCGGACTGGCGCTCAGGCATGGTGTCACACTGGCAAATACGCCGGGCACCATCGACAGCGATTACCGTGGGCCATTGGGCGTGATCATGATCAACCTTGGCGCGGATCCGTTTGAGATTACCCACGGGATGCGCATCGCGCAGATGATCGTCGCACCCATTGTGCAGGCAGCGTTCACGGTCGTTGAAGCGCTGGACGATACACCGCGTGGTACCGGTGGCTTTGGGTCAACCGGCCTATGATCATGGTCGGCGCAATGGCGGCGGTCCTTTGGATCGTCGGGATCGTGATGAAGGTGCCCCATGCCATCCGCTGGAATATGATGGCCATCCTGCTGGCGGGCGTGATGCTGCTGCATGTGACTTTGCCTGATGGGCATCCGCTGCGCATGGCCACAGGCGGTGATGCGCGGCTATGGGGGATGCTGATTGGCTTTGGGTTTTTGATCTGGGGCTACCGCAAAATCCTGTCGCGGCTCAAAGCCCGCGCGGCAGAGGCCCAGGCCGGGCCGGCCAAGACCAACAGTTTTTCTGACACCGAACTTGATCGCTATGCCCGGCACATCATCCTGCGCGAAGTCGGCGGCGTTGGCCAAAGGGCACTGCGCGATGCGCGTGTGCTGGTCGTTGGGGCCGGGGGCTTGGGCGCGCCCGCCTTGCAGTATCTGGCGGCAGCGGGTGTCGGTACGATTGGCGTAATTGATGATGATTTGGTCGAGAATGCTAATCTGCAACGGCAGGTGATCCATCTGGACCGCAATATCGGCAAGCCCAAGGTCCATTCGGCGGCTGAGGCCATGAAGGCCCAAAACCCCTTTGTGACTGTTCGGCCCTTTCACCGCCGACTGACACAAGAGACCGCAACAGAACTGTTCGCAGACTATGATCTGGTGCTGGATGGTACAGATAACTTTGATACCCGCTATCTGGTGAATGAGACGGCGGTTCAGTCACAGACGCCGCTGATCGCGGCCGCGCTTACACAATGGGAAGGCCAGATCAGCCTTTATGACCCTGCGGCGGGCACGCCCTGTTACGCCTGCGTTTTCCCGACGGCCCCCGATCCATCCTTGGTGCCAAGCTGTGCTGAGGCTGGCGTTATTGGCCCGTTGCCTGGTGTGATCGGTGCGATGATGGCCGTGGAAGCGGTCAAGCAGATCACCGGGGCGGGTGATGGCTTGGGTGGGCGGCTGCTGATCTATGATGCGCTTTACGCACAGACCCGTTCCATTGCGGTCAAGCCGCGCAGTGATTGTGCCGTTTGCCATGGACGTGGCACCGAAACCTGAGGCTTTCTGCCTTTTTATGCGCACTGCGCTGGCATGTCCGGATGACCTGCCCTACCTGATACCCAAAGGAGATTTCCCATGACAAACCCGCTGCTTGCTGATTGGTCCACGCCCTTTGGATTGCCACCATTTGATCAAATATCTGACGATGATTTTATGCCCGCTGTTGAAGCGGCGCTTGCCGCCTCTCGCGCCAATATTGCGGCCATCGCGGACAACCCCGACGCGCCTGACTTTGACAATACGATCGCGGCGATGGAAGCGGCGGATGAGATGCTCAGCCGGGTGCTGGGCGCATTTTACTGCCTTGCCGGTGCCGACAGCAATCCCGCCCGCGAAGCCTTGCAGCGCGACTTTGCGCCGCTTCTCAGCGCCTATAGTTCCGAGATTTCAGAGAATAAGGCGCTGTTTTCCCGGATCGAGGCGGTCTGGGCGCAGCGCGATACTATCGACCTGACTGATGAACAACAGCGCGTCCTGATGCTGACCCGCCGCGGTTTTGTCCGTGCGGGTGCACAGTTGGACGGGGCGGCGGCGACAGATTTGCGCACGGTGACGTCGCGCCTGTCTGTTTTGGGCACGGAGTTCGTGCAGAACCTGCTGGCCGATGAGCGCGACTGGTACATGCCGCTGGGTCCGGATGATCTTTCTGGCCTGCCGGAATTTGTCATCGCCACCGCGAAAGCAGCGGGCGAGGAAAAAGATGCAGGCGGCCCTGTTGTGACCTTGTCGCGATCATTGATCGTGCCGTTCCTGCAATTCTCTGACCGGCGCGATTTGCGACAGAAAGCCTATGAGGCATGGGGCGCACGTGGCGCAAACGGCGGCAAAACTGACAACAGGGGCATCGCCGCAGAGATGCTGAAGCTGCGTGAGCAGCGTGCAAAGCTGCTGGGGTATGAAACATTCGCCGATTTCAAGCTGGAAACCGAGATGGCAGGCACGCCGGGTGCTGTGCGGGATTTGCTGATGCAGGTCTGGGAACCTGCCAAAGCGGCAGCAGTGGCTGATGCATCGGCGTTGGAAAAGATGCTGCACGCGGATGGCTTCACAGGCCCGTTGGAGGCTTGGGACTGGCGCTATTATTCCGAGAAACGCCGTAAGGAATTGCATGATCTCGACGAGGCAGAATTGAAACCTTACCTGCAATTGGACCGCATGATCGAGGCCGCGTTCGCCTGCGCAAATCGCCTGTTTGGATTGGAGTTCGCGGCGATTGATGGCCCGGTATATCACCCCGATGTGCGGCTCTGGGAGGTGACCCGCAAGGGCGAACATATGGCTGTTTTCATTGGCGACTACTTTGCGCGGGGCTCAAAGCGATCAGGCGCGTGGTGCGCTGCGATGCGGTCGCAGCAGCGGCTGTCGGGGGATATACGCCCCCATGTTGTGAACGTCTGCAACTTTGCCAAACCTGAGACCGGGAAACCTGCGCCACTGTCCTATGATGATGCCCGCACGCTATTTCATGAGTTTGGCCATGCGCTGCACCAAATGTTGTCAGATGTGACCTATGAAAGCATTTCGGGGACATCGGTCGCCCGCGATTTTGTAGAGCTGCCCAGCCAGCTTTATGAACACTGGCTGGAAGTGCCGGAAGTACTGGCCGAATTCGCGACCCATGCCGACACCGGTGCGCCGATGCCGGAGGGTTTGCTGAACCGGATGCTGGGTGCGGCGACCTATGACATGGGGTTTCAGACAGTGGAGTATGTGGCATCTGCCCTTGTGGATTTAGGATTTCACGATGGCCCGGCCCCGGCTGACCCGATGCAGCGGCAAGCCGAAATTCTTGAAGAGATCGGGATGCCGCATGCGATACGGATGCGCCACGCGACGCCGCATTTTGCCCATGTCTTTGCAGGCGATGGATATTCCAGCGGTTACTACAGCTATATGTGGTCCGAGGTGATGGATGCCGACGCTTTCGCCGCCTTCGAAGAGGCCGGTGGCCCATTTGATCCTGCCACAGCCAAGCGGTTGGAGGAGACGATTTTGTCGTCTGGTGGGTCTGTGGATGCGGCGGATCTGTATACCAAATTTCGGGGTCGTTTGCCGGGGGTTGAGGCGCTTTTGAAAGGGCGAGGATTGGGCAAAGCTGCGTAAATATGGCGTACAGACATTGTACGTACAGCCGTATGGCAGGTCAGTCCCTGATTTCAGCGTCAGCGACACCCCAAAGCACGGCCTTTGGCGCCCAGCCACGATAACCTCCAGCGGTCAACTGGCACCATTCGGGATTGCAATCGCCAAGGCGGGCGACAACGCCAGGTTCCAACATGGCGTTTTCCAACGCATCCGCTTCAGGGCGGTTGCGCAGCGGTGTTGCGCCTTCGGTGACGACGGTGCGCGATCCTGACAGCATCCGGTAATGGACCCAGCCGCCTTGCCCATCGCGGTCGATGACCCGTCGCCAATGGCCATATTCCGCGATCACTTGCAGCGGCATATCGCGGCGTTTGAAAACCCAATCAATGCGATGCGACAGAGATGGACCGCGCCGTACGTTCGCCTCATTCGCCCGGAGTGATACAAAGCGGGGCAGGGGAAGATTTGTTTCGGGACCAATGGCCGGGCCCGTGTCGGTCTGTTGCGCATGACCTGCACTCACACAGAGCATCACCGCAACGACTGCGATCTGCATCTGCCGGAGCCACTGCGCCCATGCACCCATTACTTGCCCTTAACTGCTCACTTTGCGGCGCGCGGTTCTTGTGCTGCGCGTCCCTTTGGCGCAACCTGACACGGGACGGACACTTTGAAAACCCGGGGAGATGTTTGAATGTCAGGTAAGCAGCTAAGTGTTGTTGTGACGCGACGGTTACCTGAGGCGGTCGAGACCCGATTGAAGGAATTGTTCAACGTCACGCTGCGCGATGAAGACACACCCATGACGACAGATGAACTGGCTGATGCGATGGCCAGCGCCGATGTGCTGGTCAGCACAATCACTGATCAGATTGATGCCAAGCTTCTGGCGCGGGCGGGTGAAAAGCTAAAGCTGATCGCGAATTATGGAGCTGGCGTTGACAACATTGATGTGGCCACCGCACGGCAGCGCGGCATTCATATATCCAATACGCCGGGTGTTGTGACAGAAGATACCGCCGATATGGTCATGGCGCTGATCCTGGGCGTTACCCGCCGGTTGGCCGAAGGGCTGCGGCTGGCACAGTCCGATAATTGGCAAGGTTGGTCACCCACCGCGATGATGGGCGGCCGGATTAAGGGCCGCCGTTTGGGGATTTTGGGCATGGGTCGCATTGGACAGGCTGTGGCGCGGCGTGCCGCTGCCTTTGGTATGCAGGTCCACTACCACAACCGTAAACAGCTACGGTCAGAGGTCGAAGAGGCGCTTGACGCCACCTATTGGGAAAGTCTTGATCAGATGGTGTCGCGTGTTGACGTGCTGTCGATCAACTGTCCACACACGCCATCAACCTTCCACCTAATGAATGCGCGACGCTTGAAGCTGATGAAACCCGATGCGGTGATCGTGAACACGTCGCGCGGTGAGGTGATCGACGAAAACGCCCTGACCCGGATGCTGCGTGCCGGCGAGATTGCAGGCGCCGGGTTGGATGTGTTTGAGCGTGGCCACGAGATTAACCCGCGTTTGAAAGAGCTCCCGAATGCGATCTTGCTGCCGCATATGGGGTCGGCCACGCTTGAGGGGCGGATCGAGATGGGCGGGAAGGTGATCGTGAACATCAAGACATTTGCCGATGGACACAGGCCGCCGGATCTTGTTGTACCGTCGATGCTTTAGCCCCAGGTTTCTGGCAATCGCTGGTCTTGTACCGCCTCTGCGACAATCGTTTGATATCGCGGCATGGCATGCGCGAGAAACCGTTGGTCTGTCGTAGAACGCAAAAGCTTTGCCTGCCCCATATGGGTGAATGCGCTGGGCATCTTTGGCACGATATCGTCCGTGCGGTTCAGCAACAGGCATTTGTCATCATGTTTCACGCGGTTGTTGGTTTTCTTGGGGCGTGGTGCAGCAAAACCAATGGCGGGGGTGTCATAGCTTTTTGACAAGATCTGTGTTGCTGCCGCCCCAAGCGAATGTCCGATGATGAAATTGGGTTTGACCCCTTCGTCCTTGAGCCAGTCAAAGATGACCCGGGCGTAGACCAGAAAGCCCTGATGCCAGAGTGTGCCTGACGCTCCGCGCTCGGTTCCTCCGTTGCTCATCGTCAGGCGGCGATTGCCCAGCCGTAGCGGCCGCAGATTGAACTTGAGGTAATCGCGCACAGAATTGGAGCCGGGCAGCAGCAGGATGTTGCCCTCAAGGACATGTGCTTGCACATCGTTATGGTCCAATGACTTGATCACCGGAGGCGAGATGATCTGCGCCGCTGTGTAGCTTGCTTTGGCCAGCGTGGCCGCATCTTTCAATCGATAGACCGTCATGTTTGTTTCCCTTCGCAGGCGTAAGGGAGCACGGATGCGTGCCTCTGACCAGCCTGGAAGCCCTGACCAGCACCCAGCAATGTCGTGCAGTTGTCGGTTTTGCACCTCAACCGGTCGGCTGGTTCTGTCGCGGCGTGGCCGTTTCGCGCAAGCTATGGCGCATAGCTGCCAAGGGAGTCGCGCACATGAAAACCCAAGTCAAAGCATTGGTCGTCGGTGGCGGCGCGGTTGGCACGTCAATTGCCTATCATCTGGCCAAGGCGGGCTGGGATGATGTGATGCTGCTGGAACGGGATGAGCTGACATCGGGGTCCACATGGCACGCCGCTGGACTTCTGCCTTTGTTCAACATGTCCTTTGCGACAACGCATATCCACAAATACTCGGTCGATTTTTACAAGTCGCTTGAGGAAGAAACCGGGTTGAACGCCGGTTTTGCCGTTGTTGGCAATCTGCGCATGGCCCAGACGCAGGAACGGATGGATGAGTATATGCTTTATGCCTCCACCGCGGAAACATGCGATGTCCCTTACGTTTGGATGACCCCTGACGAGATCAAGGCGAAATGGCCGCTGATCAACACCGAAGACCTCAAGGGTGCGATCTATCATCACACGGATGGTTACATTAACCCCGCTGATGTGACGCAGGCCATGGCCAAAGGTGCGCGCCAGCATGGTGCCGTGATTGAGCGTAAATGGCAGGCCGATGCCTTTCACTGGACCGGTGAGGCCTGGGAAGTCACCTGCACCAAGATGGTGGAAAAGGGTGGCAATCTGGTCCCGTCGGATGAGCAGATTGTGATCACTGCCGAACATGTCGTGACCGCATCGGGTAACCATGCCCAAACCACGGCCAAGAAGCTGGGCATCAAAATGCCCGCGATCCCGGTAGAACATCAGTTCATCGTCATGGACAAAGACCCCGCGCTGGAAGCTTACCGCGCCGCGGGTCATGCCGAGCATCCGGTTATTCGCGATGCCGATGCCCAGTCCTATGTGCGTGAAGAACGCGGCGGTTGGATTTTGGGCGTCTACGAAAAAGGCGCGCCTGCCGTGTTTGAGCACGGTGTGCCGGATAGTTTCCGCGCCGATCTGTTCCCGCTCGACCTGGAGCGGATCGAAGAACAATATATGGCGATGATCCACCGTGTGCCGTCCTGCGAGGAAAGCGGGCTGAAGGATGATTTCAACGGCCCGATTTGCTATACTCCTGACGGAAACCCACTTGTTGGTCCGGCACCGGGTTTGCGCAATATGTGGCTGGCCGAAGGGTTTTCCTTCGGGATTACCGCTGCGGGCGGCACAGGTTACTACCTTGCTCAGATGATGGTCGATGGCGAGGCCGAGATCGACATGGCCTCGCTTGACCCCAAACGTTACGGCGACTGGATGACGACCGAGTATGCCGCACGCAAGAACGAAGAATGCTACGATCACGTCTATATCCTGCATCACCCCGACGAAGAACGCCCAGCCTGCCGCCCGCTGCGCACATCACCCGCCTATGACCGCCAAGCGGCGCGTGGCGCACAGTTTGGGTTTGTAAACGGGTGGGAGCGTCCGAACTATTTTGCCCCCGAAGGGTTCAACGACCACGACAGCCGGTCATTCCGGCGCGGCGGCTGGTGGCAATGTGCGGTGGACGAGGCCAAAGCGATCCGTGAAGGCGTCGGCCTGATTGATGCCACAGCCTTTACCAAACATATCGTCAAAGGCCCCGGTGCGACCGCGTTTCTTGATTGGTTCACCACCAACAAACTGCCCCGCGTGGGCCGGATCAATCTGACCTATGCGCTGACCGATCACGGCACGACACGTACGGAATATACCATCGTCCGGTTGAAGGATGATGAATACTACCTTGTCTCTGCTGGGGCATGGACAGATTATGACGCGGATTTCCTGCGCAAGGCGGTTGAAGACAAAGAGGCCGAATTCGGCCGTATCGAGGTGCAGAACGTCACTACGCAATGGGGTGTCTTTGCGATTGCGGGGCCAAAGGCGCGCGATGTGATGCATGCGGTTATCAAGGATGCCGATCCCGCGACAGCGCTGAGCAACAAACGCTTTCCCTGGCTGTCGGCCAAGCAAATCGAACTGGGCATGTGTCCGGTCAATGCGATCCGTGTCGCCTATACCGGTGAACTTGGCTGGGAGTTGCACCACCCTATTGAGATGCAGAACTATCTTTTTGACCTGCTGGAAAAAGCAGGCGCGCCCTATGGGATGAAGCTGGTTGGCGCGCGGGCGCAGAACTGGCTGCGGCAAGAGAAGTCCTATCGTGCATTCGGAACAGAGTTGGGCCGCGATGCGACACCATTGGAGGCGGATCTGCCGCGTTTCGTGGACCTTTCCAAAGACTTCAACGGCAAGGCAGAGATGGAAGCCAAAGGTATCCGTTCGAAATGTGTGACCTTGCTGATTAATGGCCCTGATGATGCTGATCCATGGGGCCGCGAGGCGCTTTACGATATGGATGGCAACCGGGTTGGGCGTTTGACCTCTGGCGGCTATTCGGTGGTCTTCGAGAAATCTATCGGGATGGGTTATGTGCCGCCGGCGCTGGCTGAGGTGGGAACCAAGCTACAGGTCAAGATGCTCGACCAGTTGTGGCCAGCCGAGATTGTCGAGGACAGTCCCTACGATCCGAAAAACGCAACCATCAGGGTTGATGGCTAGCTTTGCACCTCTGTGAACAGGCGCTGCACATAGTCATGCAGCGCCCGTTTGCCGCGGAAAATACCGATGGCTTTGCCGATCAAGCTGGCACCGACGACCACCGCAAGCGCTGATGACAGGCGCAAGCCCAGTGCCGCCTCCGGTGGTAAACCCCACTGATAGACCGTGAAGGCGAACGGAATGCTGATCAGCATCGCAATCGCCCCTTCGGTGCAGCCGCAGGGGCGTATCAGCTGTGCCAGACGATGTTCGGTCAGGGCGCGGCGGTCGTCCGGCAGTTGCGGCAAGTCGAGTTTGATCCGCCGGACCTGATCGGCTTGCCGAACAATCTCCCAGAGCTGATGGGGTTGCGTGATGCGCAAGTCGGTGGTGGGCATTTAGCCGCCTCCGAAGAGGGCGAAAAAGGCAATCGCGACGATCGCAACGATGGCACTGGCCACACCCAACCCAAACAGGGGGTGGGGATGATGGCAGCGGTGCCCTTGGTGTTTGTGGTTTTCCATGGCGGGTCTCCCTTCGTTACAGATAGGTTACGTGGCGCGAGGACCGCACGACACTGGATTGCCAATTGGTGAGCAGCGGTTGCGCAATGCCCGGCGTTGAAGAGTTCATCAGGTTGCCGGTGTCTTCGTTATGGCCCAGCAGGCAGGCATGCCCGATTTCATGCGCCAAGAGCGCGGGTGGACGCAGTGCTGGCCCTTCAATGGTGACATAATTATGGGTGCCCGACATTGAACAGCCGTTTGTTGTGCCCGGCTGGATGTCGTTGACGACAAAGCCAATAATCTCACCCCCGTAGCCGATGACATTGCGCCAGTTGGACGTGAATTTGCAGGTTTTCGTCACAAACTCGAACCAACTGCCATCCAGCCACCAATCAGCAAAGAAGCCACCGGCCCCGCAATCGACGGTGATCGTGCCACCGGGCGGAGAGACGCCGGTTTCGCAAAAACCGGTGAAGCGCGCGTCAATGTTGCAGGTTCGGTCGTAGATTTCGATCACGCTGTCCACCAGTGGTTGCAGCTGGGCCTGGGTGGCGAGCGGGGTATCGTTAATGACCGGAATGACCACACCAAAATACATCTTCTTGCGCGGGCGCACGCCCGCCAGGCTGAGGATGAAATCAAAAACGCCGACAATGCGCCAGATGATTTCAAGCACCCAATTAAGCACTGTGCGGATGATCCCGCCGATGATCGGAATAGACAGGATCAAGCCGACAATAAAACCGACGATATCGAGGATGACATTGACCACGGTACAGACAACCCGCGTGACCCATTTGCCCACGGTGACGACCACCCAGCGCACGACTTTGACGGTGACCCAGACGAGCCAGCAGAACAGTTTGTTCAGGCAGAGCATCCACCATTTGCAGCGTTCTTCGCGGCATCGCTCTTCTTGCCGGTCTTCCCATTCTTCGATCGGGCGTTCGACTTGTTCTTCAATCCATTCGTGTATTTCGACACAGGTCCGTCCCATGGCGTATCTCTCAATCTGCTAATAAAAAGCGTTGTTTTGAATGGATAGACGGTGGCACGGATCGCTTTTGCGCCCTATGCGGGTATTCCCTACCCCTTGGCGAAGGCGGGTGTTTGATGCAATGTGAAGGTCAGGGAGGGGGAGTAGAGTACTGATATGCCGGACAAAATTGCTGTTGAAAATGTGAATGTCCCGGGTCAGGTGACCAATGTGGATCGTACAAAATACGAAGCGATGAAAGCCGCGATGCTGAAGACGTTACCAAAGGCATCACCGGGCATGACGGCCAAAGAATCCAAGGAAGCCGCCAAACCCCACCTGCCCGACGACCTGTTTCCCGGCGGTGCCACCTCTGGTTGGTGGCAGAAATGCGTTCAGCTGGATTTAGAGGCGAAAGGCCTGGTGATCCGTGAGGATACCAAGCCCTTGCGATTCTATCATTTTGAACGTCACAAGACTTTGCCCCACGGGTCATAAAGTGACCCATTCCACAAAAGCGACTGTTACCCGAATGGGCGAAGACACGCTGCCCTGAGCTGTCTGACGTCAGCGCCTATGGGACCAAATAGGGCAATTTGCTAAAAGAGGGTT
>CAKMYZ010000009.1 GCA_929200255.1 uncultured Alphaproteobacteria bacterium
ACACTATTTGCCGAGGCGCTCCGTGTCAGAGGTTTGGGAGGATATGCTGGCTGGGATGGTAGGATTCGAACCTACGGTACACTGTACCAAAAACAGTTGCCTTACCACTTGGCTACATCCCAGCAGCGAGGCGCTAGATACTGCGAAGGGACCAGCGGTTCAAGCCCCGTTTGCAAAGAAATGCACCTATTCTTTGAGGCTGTCCTCATGCAGCAGATCTTCTGCCTCATCCAACCCCCGTTCGGCGTCGACGATCCGCTCAAGCGATGCATCTTCGCTGGCCTCGACCGCTTCGACATCTGTGCTCTCAAGCGGCTCAGGGACAGGCATCGGCGTGTCCCGTTGTAGCTGGATCACCTGTGTTGCATCGGGAATAACAACCCCTGCGGCCTGAATGGCAAGCTTGACCTGCCGCAACGCCTCACCTTTGGCGCGCACGATTGATGTCTCGTTCTGATCGACCCAACCGGTCACCACCAGTTCAATCCCGGCAGCGTGGAGCGCCTCGATCCAGGTTTGTGCGGCGGGTTCATTAATGATGAAAGGCAGGTTC
Source organism: uncultured Alphaproteobacteria bacterium (assembly GCA_929200255.1). Taxonomy (GTDB): domain Bacteria; phylum Pseudomonadota; class Alphaproteobacteria; order Rhodobacterales; family Rhodobacteraceae; genus Yoonia. Next base: position 554 of record CAKMYZ010000009.1, read on the forward strand.
TGCACGGTCTGCGCAACCAAGGCCCGTGTTGCCTGTAAATCCGCGTCCCGTTCCACCATGATCGAAAACATGAAACGGCGTTCGGCGTTTTGCGAGTAGTTGATGATCCGGCTTTTAAATACGGTCGCATTGGGGATGCGAATGTGATTGCCGTCGAATGATAAAAGGATCGTCGCGCGGCTGGTCAGGCGGATCACCTTGCCGATATCGCCGTTGATCTCGACCGTGTCATTGGGCCGAAAGGGTTGGCGGAACGAGAGCATGACGGATGCGATGAAATTCTCCACAGTGTCGCGCACGGCAAAGCCGAGTGCCAAGCCGATGATCCCGGCGGCCCCCAAAATCGTACTGAGTAGCGCAGTGGCATTGACGATATCCAACGCGGTCACGATCCCAAAGACGACAAAGGCAATCCGGACGAGTTGCCGGTAGATTTCGGCAATGAAGGCATTCGGCGCGAGCCGTTCCCACGGTTGGCGCAGGCGCGCCAGCGCAAATCCGATCAGAACAACCAATGCAAAGGCCGTTGCTGCGATCAGGGCCAGCGGCAGGAAGACAATGAACTGATCGATACGTGCCCGAAACCGTTCGATCGCAGGATCAAGCCTGCGTCCGATGTCCGTGGTTTCCGTGACCAGATTGCGGACGGCCACGACCCCCTCAACCCGCACTGCAAGTGGGTCCAGGTCAGTGGCTTCAATGGCCGACGTTGTTGTGCCACGCAAGGTGACCACACCCTCATTTACGGTAACGGTGACATCCTCGTAGTTATCCAACTCGCCCAATATCTCGCGGATACGGGTGGCGATGGCTGCATCAAGTTGAGCAGAGTTTTCGGTGGTGATCGTTCCGTTGGCCTCTTGGGCAATGGCGGCCGGCGAGGCCAGCAAGAAGACAAGCAAGAGAAAGAGGCGCATCACAACAATCCCTAAATTCGATACTGCGATCATATCAGCGAAAGCAGGTCTGTCACACGCGCAGCGGATCGGCTTTGGCCAACTCATCAAACGCCATCAGGCTTTTGACAACCGCATCCATCTGATCCAGCGGAATCATGTTGGGCCCGTCAGAGGGTGCGTTGTCAGGGTCCTCGTGGGTTTCGATAAAGACAGCCGCAATACCAAGCGATACAGCTGCGCGCGCCATCACGGGTGCAAATTCACGTTGCCCGCCGGATGATCCGCCCATCCCGCCAGGCTGTTGTACCGAATGTGTGGCATCCATCACCACAGGGTATCCCGTCTTGGCCATGGCCGGCAATGACCGCATGTCGGCCACCAACGTGTTATAACCAAAGGACGCGCCACGTTCTGTCAGCAGGATGCGTTTGTTGCCGGTGCTTTCAATTTTGGCCACAACATTGGGCATGTCCCACGGTGCAAGAAACTGCCCCTTCTTGACGTTGATGACGGCGCCTGTCTCACCTGCGGCCAACAGCAAGTCCGTCTGACGGCACAGGAACGCGGGGATCTGCATCACATCGCACACTGCCGCCACAGTGCTGCAATGATCTGGCGCATGAATATCCGTCAACACAGGGCAGCCGATACTGTCTTTGACCGACTGCATCACCTTCAGGCCCTCATCCATGCCCAGTCCGCGCTTTCCAGCAAGCGACGTGCGATTGGCTTTGTCATAAGAGCCCTTGAAGATGAATTGTGCACCATGTGCGGCGCAAATCGCGGCCATCTGGCCGGCAATCATCTGGGCATGATCAGTGCTTTCCAACTGGCATGGCCCCGCAATCACCAACAGAGGAAGGTCGTTGCTGACGACTAGGTCGCCGATATTCACGTTGTGCATTAGGCGCTCACTTGTTCACGAAGAATGGATGCCGTCAGCGAGATCATCAGATAAACCCCCGAAAAGATCAAAAATGCCAGCAGTGTGTTTTCAAAGGCCCGTGGATAGCTGGCCTCATCGGGGATCACCGGGCTGACGCTTTGCGACAGGTAGCGGACCTGACGGTTTGCTTCGATCCGGGCGGTTTCCATCTGGGTCAGCGCCTGCTGCACCATGACCGTCTGGAAATTGTAGTTCTCCTCGGCGGTGCGCAACTCGGTATTTCGGGCCGCGAGCGAGACCTGATCGTCATTGCCGCCGGTCAACTGATCGCGCAAATCGGCGATCAAGGCGTCGATATTGCTGATCTGATCCCGCAGGGACTGCACCTGTACCTGGCTGGGTCGATCCACGTTCAGGCGCGATTGCAGGACCAGTTCCAACCGCTGCCTTTCACTTTCCAATGTGCTGATCTGCGACATGCGCGCAGTTGTTTCACTGACCGGGTCAATCTGGCGTACGCCCTCCTGAATAGCCAGCCAGGCAGCCAATGCATCGGCCCTGCGCTGTTCTGCTTCTTGATAGCTTTCCAGCGCACCGCGCATCTGATCACCGCGCAACCGGCTTGTCAGCTGATCCACCTGTTCTTCGGCATAGCCAATCAAAGCCTGCGAGAATTCGTAGCTTTTCACAGGGTCCGCCGCGACGACCTCCATCCTGATGATGCCTTCGGTAGGGTCATAGCTGATGCTGACCTGCTTGGTAAAAAGCTTAAATGCGTCTTCGTTTGTGGCATCGGCCTCAAGCCGCTGAATGCCGTCAATTTCGGGGTCACTGAAATGCGCCTTAAAACCATGGTCGGCGTCCAGCCGCAGCATCGCCTCGCGTGAGGCCAGATAAGACTGCACCGCGATACTGTCTTGCTGGGTTGCCATGGACGTGCCCTGAAACAGGCTGCCGAGCCCGCCGGGGTTCCCGTTTTGCGGCTGCGCCTGCTGGATCACGATTTCAGAGTTTGTGGCGTACATCGGCGTGGCGATGTTGTAGAAATACCAGCCGACCATGAAGGTTGGTAAAAAGATGAAAAAGGCAAGCCGGGTGAATAGCAACAGCAACTTGCGCTGTCTGCGTCGCGCGATATCACGCTGGATTTGGCGGATCTCAGCAGCGTTTCGGTTCGCCACTTCCTGGCTCTTTGCTGCCGGGACGGTGATGCCCATCTCTGGTTCTGCTTGGGGGAGTTGGAAGCGCCCCTTCTTACCCGGAACAGCCGCACCGTCAGGTTTGACCAATTCAAGCACAGAGCTGCGCTGAAAGGGATTGATACCTGCGGCACGCAACTGGCGGACGGCATCATAGTCAGAAGACGCCTCAAACCCATTCTTAAGGGCAACCCGGCGCGCCATGCGCAATTGCCGCCCGGTCAGACCTTCTTTGCTAATTGCGTCGATTTGCTCGGCATGGGTCGGTGTGACGGCCTCAGGCGCATCGGTCGCCGCATCTGGCGTTGCCTTATCAGCACCATCATCAACAACCTTGCCGCGCCGCACGCGGAATTTCTTAACCTTGGGTTTGGTAGTCATAGAGCAATCTTGCCTCTTCCAAGGTGTCAAACATATGCAGTTGGCCATTCTTGAGGACAGCCGCTGATTTGGCCAGCCGCTCTAGCGTTGCGGGTTGATGCGAAACGATGATCACTGTCGCCTTTTCCAACCTTTCACGCAGGATATCACCTGCTTTGCGATTAAACTCAACATCTGTCGATCCAGGCATGCCTTCGTCGATCAGGTATATATCAAAATCCAACGCCAACAGTAAGGCAAAGGAAAACCGCGCGCGCATTCCTGATGAATAGGTGCCAACAGGCATATCAAAATACTCCTCCAGACCGCAAAGCCAGCGGCAGAAGGCCTCAATATAGTCGGGATCAAGCCCGTAGAGGCGTGCGATGTAGCGACAATTCTCCATCGCGGAAATATTCTGTGTCACGCCCCCCATGAAGCCCAGTGGAAATGAGACCCGGCAGTTGCGCGTGATCCGCCCTTCATCTGGTTTTTCCAGCCCGGACATCATGTTGATCAATGTCGTCTTGCCAGTGCCATTCGGGGCCAGAATGCCAAGGGAATTTCCCAGTTCCACGCGAAACGAAGCGCGGTCAAGGATCACCTTGCGCTGCGTGCCGGTCCAAAAGGATTTACTGACTTCCGCAAATTCCAGCATGTCACTCTCGTCAATCTCCGCCTCAGTGCTAAGGCAGCAGCCTAAGGGCAACAGATTAACATGCCCTCACGCCATGATATAGCGCCTGATTGCGGCATCAATACAGCGACGTTTGCGTGATTTTCGCGCTCGTTTGAACCCGAGATCCAGTGCTGCATCAGTTGGCAGGGCATCACTGACCTTATGACAGGGGTTTAAGCATATATCCGAGTTTTTTTATCGGGATATCTGGACAAGCTAAAAAATGGCGTTAGAACATTTCCCGAGAAAAAGACTCAGTAAAGGGATCTGACCATGAAAACGACAACCATCGCACTGCTCGCCTGCGCCACCGCAGCGACAGCACTTGCGTCATCGGCTATGGCCGAGGGCGAATTGAACCTCTATTCCTCTCGCCATTATGACACCGATGAGCGCCTGTATTCCGACTTTACCGACCAAACGGGCATCACCATCAACCGCATTGAGGGCAAGGCTGATGAGTTGATCGCACGAATGCAGGCCGAAGGTGTCAACTCTCCTGCCGATGTCCTGCTCACGGTTGATACATCGCGCCTTGAACGCGCGAAGAACGCAGGCGTTCTACAGTCCGTCGATAGCAGCGTTCTGGAAGCCCGGATCCCCGAAAGCCTGCAGGATGCAGAGAACCAGTGGTTCGGCTTTAGCCAGCGCGCGCGGATCATCTTTTATGACAAGACAGATGTCACCAACCCGCCACTGACATATCTTGACCTGGCTGATCCAGCTTACGAAGGCATGGTCTGTCACCGGTCTTCGACCAATGTTTATTCGCAAACACTCCTGTCCGCTGTGATCGAAAACCACGGCACGGAAGCCGCAACAGAATGGGCACAGGGCTTTGTGAATAACTTCGCCCGTGATCCGCAAGGTGGCGACACCGATCAGCTGCGCGGACTGGTGTCGGGCGAGTGTGATGTCTCGATCTCGAACACCTACTATTTCGCGCGGGCGCTGCGCAAAGATGTGGATGGGCTGAACGCCGACGCCTTGGCCAATATCGGCTGGGTCTTCCCTGCTCAAAATGCCGAGGGTGCACATATGAACTTGTCGGGCGGCGGTGTGGCCGCAAATGCGCCAAACCGTGACAACGCCGTCAAGTTCCTTGAATACCTCGCCTCGGATCAGGCGCAGCAGTATTTCAGCGCGGGCAATGATGAATATCCCGCCGTACCCGGCGTGGGCCTGTCGGAATCCGTGGCCGCCCTTGGCCTGTTCCGCCCCGATGCAATCGACCTGACCGAAGTTGCCAAAAACGTGCCAGAGGCGCAGGTGATCTTCAACCAGGTTGGTTGGGAATGAGTCTCCCCACACATTCCTGACCTCAAGGGGCGTTGCGCAGGCAACGCCCTTTTTTCTGCGCAATGTCGTTGGGCCAGTTCGCGATCTGTGTCTACGGCGTTTCCTGCAGAAACGCGCCTTTACTGTTTCGTGACATAAAAAACTTTCTGAAAACCTCTGAATCGCATTCCAAATTTTGCAAAATTCGGTGAAAACTGCGCAAGCTACAGAACCGAGAAGATCAGGAGTTTCAGTGTCCCTCTTTTTTATTGTCGCCTTACCGTTCTTTGGTGCTCTGCTGCCGGGGCTGATGAATGCGGCTGGCCGGTCGGCCTGTGCTGGTGTCACATTCACCGTCACTTTGGCGGCCTTCATTGGTCTGCTCAGCAATATGCCAACCGTTCTGGCAGGCGATGTGGTGATGGCGCGGGTCGACTGGATGCCTGCCCTGGGGCTGAACTTTACCCTGATGCTGGATGGCCTGGGTTTTTTCTTTGCGCTTTTGATTCTGGGTATCGGCCTTTTGATCATCGCCTATGCGCGCCAATACCTTAGCCGCGCCGACAATATGGGTGAGTTCTTTACGTACCTGCTGCTCTTTCAAGGTGCGATGGTTGGCATTGTCCTGAGCGACAACATCCTGCTTCTGCTCATCTTCTGGGAACTGACCTCGCTCTCCTCCTTCCTGCTCATCGGTTATTGGAAGCACCTGCCTGCAGGGCGCCAAGGTGCGCGGATGGCCTTGACCGTCACGGGAATGGGCGGGTTGGCGATGATTGGTGGTATGCTCATTCTAGGCCAAATCGCTGGCAGCTATGACCTGAGCGTCATTCTGCAAAACCGCCATCTCATTCAGGCTGATCCGCTATATTTACCGGCACTGATCCTGATCCTGTTGGGGTGCTTTACAAAGTCGGCACAATTCCCGTTCCACTTCTGGCTGCCACATGCCATGGCGGCACCCACACCCGTGTCGGCCTACCTGCACTCTGCAACCATGGTCAAAGCAGGCATTTTCCTGATGGCGCGGATGTGGCCGGTCTTGTCTGGCACAACCGAATGGTTCGTTATCGTGACCACCGCAGGCCTGATCACAATGGTTTTGGGCGCGGTCATTGCGATGTTTAAACACGACCTTAAGGCGTTGCTGGCCTTCTCAACAGTCAGTCACCTTGGCTTGATCACCATGCTTTTGGGCACAGGCACCGCCTTTGGCGCCATGGCAGCAGTGTTCCACATCCTCAACCACGCGACGTTCAAAGCGGCCTTGTTCATGTCGGCCGGCATCATCGACCACGAAGCCCATACACGTGACATCCGACGGTTGGGTGGCCTGCGCCGTCTGATGCCTGTGACCTTCATGATCGTTTCACTGGCCGCATTGTCCATGGCCGGTATTCCCTTGCTGAATGGTTTCCTGTCCAAAGAGATGATGCTGGAAGAGGCCAACCACACAGTGCTGTTCAGCAGCCCTTGGCTGGTGCCGGTTCTGGCCACGATAGGATCGCTTTTCTCCGCCGCTTATTGCTTCCGTCTGATCTCTCACGTTTTCCTCGGCCCTGTCAGGGATGACTACCCCGCGACACCACATGACCCCGGTGCCGGCATGTGGCTGCCACCGGGGTTGTTGATCATCCCTGTTGTCGGCATCGGTGTGGCGCCGTTTCTGGCAGAGCCCTTCGTCAAACTGGTGACAGCCGCCGTGCTGGGTGACGCCGCAGAGATGCCTTCAGCACACCTGAAAATCTGGCACGGGCTGGTGCCGGCGCTTTATATGTCCATCATCGCGGTTGTTGGTGGTCTGGCGATGCTCGCGATCTTCAACCCGGCTCTGCGTCTGTGGGAAAACACACCGCGACCCGAGGCCAAGGTGATCTTTGAGGCCATCGTCGAAGGTGCTGCCCGGCTGGCGCAGCTTTTGATCCTGCCGCTGCACAATGGGGCCTTCACGCGTTACGCCGCGATAGGCATCATCACCATTATGGTTGCAGGTTACTACGCTTGGACCACCGGCACACTGGGCGCGCCAACGCATGCGCTGCAAAAGACCGGCCCGGTCCTGATCGCTGGATGGGCCATGTTAGTCGCGGCAACCGTCGGGATGGTATTCCTGCATCGCAACCGCTTCCTGTCGCTCATTCTGATCGGGATCGTGGGCCTGATGGTTTCCATCGGCTTTGTGTTCCTCAGCGCGCCTGATCTGGCCATGACCCAATTCACGGTTGAGGTGGTGACAATCATCCTGATGCTACTTGCGTTGAATTTTCTACCCAACCGCACGCCCATCGAAAGCACCGTGCTGCGCCGCCTGCGCGATGCTGCGGTGGCCATAGGGGGGGGCTTGGCGAGTTTCGCACTGGCCTACTACTATTTGCTACGCGATCCAGTGGCCGCCCCGATATCTGAGTTCCATCTCGCCAATTCCTACAAGGGCGGCGGCGGTACGAATGTCGTCAATGTGATTCTTGTCGACTTTCGCGGCTTTGACACCTTTGGCGAGATCATCGTGCTGAGCATCGCGGCGCTGTTGATCTATGCGCTGACAGAAACACTGCTACGCGGGCGGATCGGCGCAAAGCTTTTGAACCGTAAGCCCGATCAGGCGCAAGCTGGCGGTGTGCATCCAATGATGATGGTTGTGTTGACGCGGGGCATGATGCCCGTTGTCCTGATGGTCGGGTTTTTTATCTTCCTCAGTGGTCACAACGAACCCGGTGGCGGCTTCATCGCCGGATTGATCGTGTCGATTGGTGTGGTGATGCAATACATGGCCAGCGGCTTTGCCTGGACATCGGCCCGGCTGAAGTATCCCTATCATGGGGTGATTGGCGCAGGCGTGCTGGTTGCCGGGCTGACCGGTATCGGGTCATGGTTTGTTGGCAAAGCATTCCTGACCTCTGATTTCACTTATGTCCGCATTCCACCGTTTGAAAAGTTCGAGCTGGCGACAGCCGCGCTCTTTGATTTGGGCGTGTTCTTATCTGTGGTTGGTGCTGTCATGCTGTCACTTGAAAGTTTCTCGCGCCTGGCGCGGCGTGCAGGTATGACCGAAAGCCCTCACCCGATGGATATCGACCCCTCTCGTGGCGATGATACGCCCCTCTCACCACGTAAGGAGGGTGTGTAAGATGGAGTTACTGATTGCATCCGCCATCGGCATCATGACGGCTGCCGGAATTTACCTTGTGCTGCGATTGCGGACCTTCCCGGTGATCTTGGGCATCTCACTACTGACATATGCTGTGAATGTCTTTTTGTTCACATCCGGGCGGGTCACGGTCGGCGCGCCGCCGGTGTTGCGCGACGATATCACCACTTATACCGATCCCCTACCACAGGCGCTGGTGCTGACGGCCATCGTGATTTCCTTTGGGATGACCGCCGTTGTCGTGATGATCGGGCTTGGCGCGTTTCTGGGGTCTGACGATGACCATGTTGATGACCGCCCTGCCCTGCAAGATGACGGATCGGAGGGCACATCATGACCCATTGGTTGATTGCCCCCATCGTCTTACCTGCAATGCTCGCACCATTCATCGTTCTGGCCGCCCGATACCATATCGGCATTCAACGGGTCTTTTCGATTGTGGGTGTACTGGCCCTGATCATGATTTCCGGTGGCCTTGTCTGGGCGACCTCTGATGGCACTGTCTTGCTCTACCAGCTGGGCGATTGGGCCGCACCCTTTGGAATCGTTGTGGTAGGCGACAGGTTGTCCACGATGATGGTGCTCTTGACCGTTGTTCTGGCACTCTTTGTGCTGATCTATGCGATTAGTTCAGGTTGGGATGAGCGCGGCAACCACTTCCACGCACTGTTGCAGTTTCAGCTGATGGGGATATTGGGGGCCTTCCTGACGGGGGACCTTTTCAACCTCTTTGTCTTCTTTGAGGTGCTGCTGATCGCATCCTATGGTCTGATGATCCACGCGGGCGGCACAGCGCGCTTGCGCGCTGGCGTTCAATATGTGCTGTTCAACCTCATTGGCTCGACCCTGTTTCTTTTCGCGCTTGGCGCTATCTATGCAGAAACCGGCACGCTCAACATGGCGGATCTGGCCAACCGGGTGGCACTGATTGACCCAGAGGAAACGGTTGGGATCCGCGTCGCGGCTGTGCTCCTGCTCTTGGTCTTTGCCATCAAGGCGGCATTGGTACCGCTACATTTCTGGCTGCCATCAAGCTATGCCGAAGCACCCGCACCGGTTGCCGCCCTATTTGCAATCATGACAAAGGTTGGCGCCTACGCCATCATTCGGGTCTATACGATGATCTTTCCGCCTGAATTGGCGGTGACATCAGGTCTGCATACGGCATGGTTGCTGCCTGTGGCGCTGATCTCGCTAGCGGTTGGGATGATAGGGGTGCTTGCCGCCAAGAAACTGGATCGTCTGGTTGCCTTCTCGATCATTGGATCAATGGGGATGGTGATTGCGTCCATAGCACTTTTCTCGCCCGAGGGGATTGCTGCGGCACTTTACTATATCGTGCATTCGACATTGGCCGGAGCGGCCCTTTTTCTGATTGCCGATCTGGTGCGGTCAGGACGCAAGAACCTTGATCTGACACCGCAACCCCCAATCGCAGGTGCTGCTCTCACGGCGGGGCTCTACTTTGCGGCTGCCATCGCCATGGCTGGCCTGCCACCCCTGTCGGGCTTCCTTGGCAAGCTGCTAGTGCTGGATGCGGCTTACAATACGCGCCTGATGGTCTGGATCTGGGCCATCGTTCTGGGATCAAGCCTGGTGAGCATTGTCGGCTTCGCCCGCGCAGGCAGCGTCCTGTTCTGGAAAGCAACAAGCGTGGACGTGCCCGAGGATGCATCGGTATCGCCAGTCCCGGCAACGATGTCATATGTTGCAATAGGCGGGTTGGTGGCATTGCTAACTGCGCACACCGTTTTTGCCGGCCAGATGCACCGCTACACAACGCAAGTGGCCGCGCAGCTTTTTGAACCGGCACCCTATATCTCGACCGTTGTGGACACGCCGGGCAAACTGAGCGAACCAACGGCAGAGGATCACTGACATGACACGCGCATTCAACTGGCTGATACCTCACCCCCTTTTGACGCTGATCCTGACGCTTGTCTGGATGCTGCTGCAAAATGAACTGTCGGCAGGCATGGTTGTCTTCGGTGTCATACTGGGTGTGATTATCCCATGGGGCACCTCCATTTGGTGGCCGGACACGCCCAAAGGGTTTCGCTTGGGCAAGATGATCAGCTATAGCTTTGTGGTGATCTGGGACATCATTGTTGCGAATATCCAAGTTGCCTGGATCGTGCTGACAGTGCCCACCTCCAAGCTGAAGCCCGCATGGATTGTCGTCCCGCTGGAATTGCGCGAACCTGAAGCCATTACCATGCTGGCTGGCACAATCACGCTGACGCCCGGAACGGTCTCGGCCGACCTGTCCGATCAGGGGCACAGCCTGTTGGTGCATGTGCTGCACACCGACGATCCTGATGGCGTACTTGATGACATCAAGACCCGTTACGAGGCCCGCCTGTTGGAGATTTTTTCATGATACTTGCAACGCAGTTCCTGAACGCCGCGCTGGCCATCACATTTGTCTCCCTCGCTCTTGGGCAACTTATGTCGATGGTACGGCTGATTCTGGGCCCCACATCGGGCGACCGGATTCTGGCGTTGGACACGATGGTGATTAATGCGCTGGGTCTGGTCATCGTGCTGGGCATCCATCAGGGCGTACAAATCTACTTTGAGGTGGCGTTGCTGATTGCGATGTTGGGTTTCGTGTCAACCGTCGCCATGGCCCGATTCATTTTGCGGGGGGACATCATCGAATGACCCCACAAATTATCAGCACCTATCTTGCCGGCCTGTCTTTGATCATTGGGTCAGGCTTTGTTGTGGTTGGGGTGATTGGACTGCTCAAGTTCAACGACCCCATGACCCGGCTTCATGCGCCAACAAAAGTGGGGACGGTGGGCATCGGCATGTTGCTGGCTGCCTCAATCGTTCATTCCTACGGCATCGGAGAACCGTCCACACACGAGCTCTTGATCATGGCCTTTCTGTTTGTGACGGCACCGATATCGGCGAATTTCATCGCCAAGGTAAACATCCATCGCCGCGCCTGCGAGACGCCGCCCGCGCCACCCGAAGACGACACATGGTCAACCCTCAACGTGCCTGAGGGAAACATTGAGGCGGACAAGGCCACGTAGGCCGCTTAACGCTCCGCCTTCATCCACTGAGGTCGTCAATGATCCGGATGGGCGGTTCTGGTGACGGCTCATTGCTCGGCAACCGACAAGAATCTGCTGTACTCGCGATTGGCGGAAGTTGATCGACCCGGCCATTGTCTGAAACTTTCCACAGGACCGGAGTAGGCGTGTTGGCGGCGATGCCTGCACCATCGGGGGCGACCTATGGTCCGACTTTCTTGGGGCATTTTCTGAACACCGGCGTTGATCTGGCCATCGCCTCCTCAGGCTGCGCCCCATTGGGTCGGCGCCACCCACTGTCATAAATCCTAGACAAAATCTTCACATTTCTGAATCGTCCGCGCCAAGAAAGCTTTACGAAAGCCGCACATTGTTCGCCGCAACAGGGGAATGATAATGCTGCAAGTCAAACAACTGACCAAAAAATTCGGACCAAAGACCGCGGTTGATAACATCAGCTTTGACGTGAGCGGGTCAGCGATGATCGGCATCATCGGTCGGTCTGGCGCAGGTAAATCAACTTTTTTGCGGATCATGAACCGTATGGACCGCGCGACCACCGGTACCATCTCATTTGACGGGCTGGATGTGACAGCGGCCACTGGTGCCGCCAAACGCGCATGGCAATCACGTTGTGCAATGATCTTTCAGCAGTTCAATCTGGTGCCGCGTATGGATGTTGCATCCAACGTGCTGCATGGCACGCTTAACCGCCGCTCGACACTGGCGACGGTCTTCAATCTTTACCCGCAGGCGGACATCCACCAGGCCATCGAAATCCTTGATCGCCTCGGCATCGCCGAACAGGCCGCTAAACGCGCCGACGCCCTGTCGGGTGGGCAACAGCAACGCGTGGCCATTGCCCGCGCCCTGATGCAAGATCCAGAGATTATTCTGGCGGATGAACCCATCGCCTCGCTTGATCCGATGAACGCCCAGGTCGTCATGCAAACCCTGCGCCGCATCCACGAAGAAGACGGTCGCATGGTCATCGCTAACCTGCACGCACTGGATACCGCGCGCCGCTACTGCGACCGCGTCATTGGGATGCGCGACGGACGGATCGTATTTGACGGCACGCCCGAGCAACTGACAACAGGTGTCGCCCGCGACATCTATGGCGCCGGAGACAGCTTCTCCGAAGCGACCACATCAACTGAAATCGAAACACCAGCGAGCGTGCCACGCCCCGCGCCCGTACTTGCCTGATTTTCCAACCATCCAATCCAAAAATCGGAGAAACCCATGAAGACGACCCTTTCAGCGGCCCTTGCCGCGAGCACACTCTTATCTTCGGCGGCTGTTGCCGACGGCCATGCCATCACAGAATTCCGCATCGGAATTCTGGGCGGCGAAAATGCGCAAGACCGCATGAACTCCTACAGCTGTTTGCAGGACTATGCGGCAGAAGCGTTGGGCGTTGAGGTCAAGCTTTTTGCCCCTGCAGATTACAACGGCGTGATCCAGGGTCTGCTTGGCGGCACAATCGACATGGCGTGGCTGGGCGCCTCTTCTTACGCGGCCACTTACCTGCAAAACCCCGAAGCGGTCGAACCGGTGCTGGTAAAGCAGAATGTTGACGGCTCTATCGGCTATCACTCAATCGGGTTCGCCCGCGCTGATAGCGGCATCACATCGCTGGACGACATGCAGAACCGCGTGTTTGGCTTTGGCGACCCAAACTCGACATCCGGGTACTTGATCCCATCGATTGAGATCCCCGAGAAAACCGGTGCCACCATGGAATCTGGTGACTATTTCGGCGAGGTGAAGTTCACTGGCGGTCACGAACAGACGATTGTTGCCGTATTCAACGGCGATATCGACGGTGGTGTCACATGGGCCGATGGTCAGGGCAACTGGGAAGACGGCTATAACTCTGGCGCGCTGCGCAAGGCGGTTGATGCCGGCCTGGTTGACATGAACGAGTTGGTCCAGATCTGGCAGTCCAAAGTCATCCCCGAGGGCCCAGTGGTTCTGCGCCAGTCCCTGCCCGATGATGTGAAGGCCACAATGACCGCATTGGTTGATGGTCTTTACGAGGCCGATCCAGACTGCGCCTATGGTGTGGCGGCAGGTGAAACGCTGGGCTTTCTTCCTGTGACCCACGAAACTTACATCTCCGTCATCGAAGCGCGCCGCGCCAAAATCGGCGGCTGATACAGTTGAAATCAAATCGGCGGCCCCTGTGGGCCGTCGTTTTCATTTGTGGGGGATTGGTATGACCGACGCAAATACGGCCGAGCCTTCTGATCTTGGTGACATCCGCGAAAACTATCTGGCGCAGGTACAGCGCCGCCGTCTTTATGGTGGCCTGACCCTCATGATCTTTGTGCTACTGATGGTGTCAGGTTTTGTCGTCGCAGACGACCGCAACGCCGGTGGTTTCTGGGACGGGCTGCACCAGATTGGGGACTATCCGGCCGATGTCCTGTCGGAGGCTTGGGAAAAGCGCGCCGATCTGCCATCGCTGCTGTGGAAATTCCTCCCCGCGTTGACCGAGACGATTAATATTGCTGCGGTCTCCACATTGCTCGGCGCCTGTGCGGGCCTTGTTCTGTCATTGCTGGCCACCCGTGGCCTCGCGCGCTGGCCGCGCCTCATCCCACTGTTTCGTCGGTTGATGGACATGCTGCGGGCCTTTCCCGAGATCGTGATCGCACTCATGCTGATCTTCGTTTTGGGTGGCGGGCCGATACCGGCGATGATCGCGATTGCACTGCACACCGCTGGTGCTTTGGGGAAAATGTTTTCTGAGGTGGCGGAGAACGCCGATCTAAAGCCGGTCGAAGGCCTGTCATCAACCGGGGCCACCTGGGCACAACGCATGTGGCTTGGCGTCCTTCCACAGGTCGCGCCAAATTACCTCAGCTATGCGCTCTTGCGGCTTGAAATCAACATCCGTGCCTCGGCCATCCTTGGCTTTGTCGGCGCTGGCGGCATCGGCTACGAATTACGCAATACGATGGCATGGGGACCGGGCCGTTTTGATGAGGCGGCGGCGATTTTCGTCCTGCTGTTCAGCACCATTGTTTTGTTTGACCAAGTTTCAAGCCAATATCGCAACCGTTTGACCGAAGGATTGGGCCAATGACCGCTGTTGATCTTGATCATGCAAAGACCTCCGCAGTCCACAGCTTTGCGCGCAAGCGTCTGATCGGTTTTACACTGCTTGTCCTGACCCTTGTCTATTTCGTCTTTATCATCTTCGCCTTTGATGTGGCGGGGCTTGCCAAGCGGGCCAATTGGGACAACGCCGTCACGCTTGCCTCTGACAGTTGGTCCTACAAGACGCATGTGACACGCACCAATCGCACGGGCGAGATCAGTTATGCCGTCGAAGGCGAGCGCAAGGGCGAGTATCCAGCAGGACAACGGCCCGACTGGGTCGGCGGAACAGCAGATATCACCGTTGACCTAGGCGAAGGTCACATCGTGCGGCTTTTGCCCGACAATGTGACAGAGTTCGAGGTACCCGGCTTTGGCCTGATCCGCGCTCAGGCCGAAGGGCGCCAGATCACCACCAACCTGCCTGATGACCTTCCTGAATGGATCAATGCATCAACCCGGCGCGTCGCCGTAACAACACCCGAAGGCCGGGTCATGATCACCGGTGCCAAGACCGATATCTTCAACTACTTTCCAGGGTGGGAGCTGTTCTGGTTCACTTTTGAGAGCCCCTATTACGGCAAATCCCCCACCCAGATTCTGTTTGGTGATCAAATCGATCCGGCACGCGGGAATGTCGCAGGTGCTGTGTCGGATGTCTGGAACAATCCGATGTGGCGGCATAACGATGTGGCCTGGGCCATAGGTGAGACGATTTTGATGGCCTTTCTCGGCACGTTCGGGGCTGCGATGGTCGCCTTGCCTTTGGCATTTCTGGCAGCCAAACGGTTTACACCGATCATGATCCTGCGTGCTGCAACCCGCCGCCTGTTCGACTTTGTACGCGGCGTGGATGCCCTGATCTGGACAGTTGTGCTGGCACGGGCCTTTGGACCGGGACCGATGACAGGCGCGCTGGCCATTCTGATTACCGACACCGGCACCTTTGGTAAAACGTTCTCTGAAGCGTTGGAAAATGTCGATCAGAAACAGATTGATGGGGTTGCGTCCACCGGGGCCAAGCCATTGCAACGTTATCGCTTTGGCGTGATCCCGCAGGTTGCCCCGGTGCTGCTGGCGCAGATCTTCTATTTTCTGGAATCCAACACGCGCTCTGCCACAATCATTGGTGCCATCACCGGGGGTGGCATTGGCCTTATGCTGACACAAGCAATCCAAACCCAGAAGGATTGGGAAGAGGTCGCTTACTACATCACATTGATCATCATCATGGTCATGCTGATGGACTGGCTATCGGGCTGGCTGCGCGGCAAACTCATTGGATGGAGGAATTGACATGACACGTCTGAACGCAAAGGAAGCAGTTGTCCATGAAGGGTGCAGCATCACGGATGCCCACTTTGGCGCATTCACAGAGGTCGGCGCCGGCAGCCGGATCGCAAACAGCACATTTCTGGACTACGCCTATTGCGACCGCTATGCCGATATCGCCAATGCCACCGTTGGTAAATTTTCCAACGTCGCGGCCTTCGTCCGGATCGGGGCAACGGACCACCCGCTAAACACAGCATCCTGCCATCATTTCCTCTATCGCTCTGCTGACTATTGGGATGATGCCGAAAACGACGCGGCATTCTTTGCCCACCGCAAATCCAGACGCACGGTCGTTGGGCATGACACGTGGATCGGTCATGGTGCAATGATCAAACCCGAGGTCGTTGTGGGCGATGGTGCTGTTGTCGCCTCTGGCGCCGTCGTCACAAAGGATGTCGCGCCTTACACGATAGTCGCAGGGACACCAGCCAAACCCTTGCGCCTGCGTCAGCCCCCCGCGATCGCAGAACGGATGATTGCGTTGGCGTGGTGGGACTGGCCGCATGCGGAGTTGCGCGAAAGGCTGGATGATTTCCGCACCCTCGCCGCCGAAGCCTTTTTGGACAAGTACGAAAGTTAGCCATCAAGCGTAAGTGTGACCCGATCACCGGCAAAGAATGTGCGCCCATATTCGACAGGAACGAGCGCGGCGTCTGCATTGACGCTGGTAGATTTCAACAGCGGATCACCTTCACGCAGATGCAGGTGAAGCGCATGTGTCGGTGCCGCCAGCACTGCCGTTAACCGGGTTGATACGCGGGTGTAGTCAGTCACGCCAACCTCTGCCAATGCCGCTGTCACCCCGCTATGGGTTTGCAACGCCACATCAAGGCCCGGCAAACGCTCAAACGGAAAAACGCTCTCGAACACGGAAATTGGCAGTCCATCGCCCAGCGACAAGCCATGGTAGGCATAAACCTGTGCGCCCTCGGCAATTTGCAGTGCCTGTGCCTCGCCTGCTGCTGCCGCGCGCACCTCGATCTGCAAAATGCGCTTTTCTGGGCGGCGCCCGGCGGCCAGTAGGTTCTCGTGAAAGCGGACCCTTTTCCCGATGGCGTAGTCAGTCGGCTGCGCTGCAACAAAAGCCCCTGCCCCACGGCGAGTACGCACCAACCCCTCCTTGGTTAGCTGGGCTAGCGCATGGCGCACCGTATGCCGGTTCACACCAAAGCGCGCGGCCAATGCTGCCTCGGTCGGTAGCTTGTCACCGGGGGTGTAGCGGCCCTCCGCAATACTGTTGCGCAGGTCCGCCGCGATCGAGCGCCAGATGGGCGTTCGGCGGGATTTGGCTGGATCGTTACACAAAGTTCACAAAATTCCTCTGGGGTAATGGTTCGAATCTGCTATGATATGTCTAGTTGTATAGTAATATCGAAAGTTGTCGAGATGAAAGATCACGCGGACGACACAACAGCCCGCAAAGCTTGGATGAACCTGCTATCCAAAGCGCCCGACGGGCAGATTGCCGCACTTCTGGATGCGTCAGGTCCGCGCCCAGATTTCACCTGGCTGCGTCCACCTGAGATTGGCAGCGTTATGGTGCGGGGCCGTGCTGGCGGCACTGGCGCACCATTCAATCTGGGAGAGATGACCATCACACGCTGTGCGCTGCGACTTCCCTGCGACACAGTCGGGCACGGCTACGTCCAGGGGCGCCGCAAAGCAGATGCAGAGGCCGCCGCCCTTGTTGATGCCCTGATGCAGACAGACGCCGCGGCCACCATCCAGGCGCAGGTCCTGTCCCAGATCGCAGAGGCGCGCGCCACAGCACAGCAAACACGCGCAGCAAAAGCAGCCGCAACCAAAGTCGAATTCTTCACAATGGCCAGAGGGGAAGATTGATGCCCAGCCAAACACTCGAGGGTGGTTTTACAGAACCCGCGGTTCAATCCGCGACGGCGTTTCGCAGCGTGATGGAGGCGATGGCACGTCCCGGCACCTGCCATACGATCACAGGTGCCACACCACCCAGCCCCCTATCGAAGGCCGCAGGTGCCGTTCTGCTGACGCTTTGCGACACAAACACGCCGCTCTACCTTGCCGGACCGACCGATACGCCGGAGGTTCGTGCATGGATTGCGTTTCACACCGGTGCACCGTTGGTGGGCCCAACAGTTTGCGCATTCGCCATAGGGTCATGGGCCGATTTGATGCCGCTTGATCCCTACCCAATTGGCACGCCAGACTATCCTGACAGGTCTGCCACATTGATCGTCGAAACCGACACATTGCCCAGCGAAAAAGCGGCGCTGATCGGACCAGGGATCAAAGATAAGGCATATCTTTCGCTACCTGATCTGGCGCCGATACAGATCAACCACCGGCTCTTTCCACTTGGACTCGATTTCATTTTCACAAGCGAGGCAACAGTCACTGCCCTGCCCCGATCAACACAGGTGTCCTGATGTATGTAGCTGTCAAAGGTGGCGAACGAGCCATTGAAAATGCCCATGCCTGGCTTGCCGAAGAACGTCGTGGCGACCAAACCGTGCCAGAGCTCTCGGTCGCGCAAATCCGCGAACAGATGACGCTGGCCGTCAATCGTGTGATGGCTGAAGGATCACTTTATGACCCTGATCTGGCCGCGCTTGCCATCAAACAGGCGCGCGGCGATCTGATTGAGGCGATCTTTCTGATACGCGCCTATCGCACGACATTGCCGCGCTTTGGCACCAGTCAGCCCATCGATACCGAAAGCATGGCCTGCGACCGGCGTATCTCGGCCACTTTCAAGGATCTGCCCGGCGGGCAGGTTTTGGGGCCGACATTTGACTACACGCACCGTTTGCTGGACTTTAAACTGGCCGCCGATAGTGACGTTACAGAAGCGCCCCAACGTGATGCCCCTGATCGGCGGATGCCCCATGTGGCGGACTTCCTCAACAGGGAGGGGCTGATCGAAGAGGCCCCGCATGACGATACCGAACCGCGCGACCTGACACGTGAACCGCTTGAGATGCCGGCCGACCGGCCCCTGCGCCTGCAATCGCTAGCGCGGGCCGACGAAGGGTTCATCCTATCGCTTGCCTACTCCTCCCAGCGTGGCTACGGGCGCAACCACGCCTTTGTGGGTGAACTGCGCATTGGTCAGCTTGCGGTGGAAATGGATATCCCAGAACTGGGGTTTTCCATTGAAATTGGTGAAATCACAGTGACCGAATGCGAAAGCGTCAACCAGTTCATCGGCTCCAAAACAGAGCCGCCGCAATTTACCCGTGGCTACGGGCTTGTACTGGGTCAGAGTGAGCGCAAGGCTATCTCAATGGCGGTGGTTGACCGGGCGATGCGTTGGGAAGAACTGGGAGAGGACAACGTCGGCGCGCCTGTTCAGGACACCGAATTTGTCCTGTACCACGCTGACAATATTCAAGCGACGGGCTTTCTGGAGCATATCAAACTCCCTCACTACGTCGATTTCCAATCGGAATTGGAGCTAGTGCGCAAACTGCGCCGCGAGGCAGGTGCGGAACAAGTACAGGAGGCCGCAGAATGACCGACCAAGCCTACAACTTTGCCTATCTGGACGAACAGACCAAGCGCATGATCCGTCGCGCGATCCTCAAGGGGTTGGCGGTGCCGGGGTATCAGGTGCCCTTTGCCAGCCGCGAGATGCCGATGCCTTATGGCTGGGGCACAGGTGGCGTACAGGTATCCGCCGCTGTGATGACCACTGATGACTGTTTCAAAGTCATCGATCAGGGGGCCGACGATACGACAAACGCGGTTTCAATCCGCAGCTTCTTCAAGCGCACAGCGGGTGTCAAAGCAACAACCCGCACAGCCGAGGCATCAATAATCCAGACCCGCCACCGCATCCCCGAAGACGCGCTGACAGAGAGTCAGATCCTCGTCTATCAGGTACCAATCCCGGAACCTTTGCGATTTCTGGAACCCCGCGAAAGCGAGACGCGCAAGATGCACAGTCTTGAGGAATACGGGTTGATGCATGTGAAACTTTACGAAGACATCAGCCGGCATGGGCATATCGCAACCTCTTACGCCTATCCGGTCAAGGTCGAAGGGCGCTACGTGATGGACCCATCGCCCATTCCAAAATTCGACAATCCCAAACTGGGCGACTGTCCGGCAATCCAGCTGTTTGGCGCGGGCCGCGAGCAGCGCATCTATGCACTGCCCCCTTACACCCAGGTGATCAGCCTCGATTTTGAAGATCACCCATTTGATCCGTCAAAGGCAGATCATGCCTGTGGGCTTTGCGGCGCTGAACACAGCTACCTTGATGAGGTAATCATCGATGATGCTGGTGGGCGGATGTTTGTCTGCTCTGACACTGATTTTTGCAGATCCCGTCAGGAGGATGGGCACAAAGGAAAGGACGCAGCATGACCGATCACGCGCTACTATCTGTGCGCGGCGTGTCAAAACGCTATGGCAGGCATATCGGATGCGCCGATGTATCATTTGGTCTCTATCCCGGTGAAGTGATGGGGATCGTTGGTGAATCCGGCTCTGGCAAGTCCACCTTGCTGAACTGCATGGCTGGGCACCTCACACCCGACGCAGGCGAGGTGTTCTTTGACACCGCCGTTGATGGACCCCGCGACACATTACGCATGTCAGAGCCTGAGCGGCGCATGCTATCGCGCACCGACTGGGCCTTTGTGCATCAACATGCGCGCGATGGACTACGCATGGGCGTCAGCGCAGGCGGCAACGTGGGCGAGCGGCTGATGGCGGTTGGCGCGCGCAACTATGGCGTGATCCGCGATAGCGCCGAAGATTGGCTGGAACGGGTCGAGATCGACAAGAGCCGCATCGATGACCGCCCCACCGCTTTTTCTGGCGGCATGCAGCAGCGTTTGCAGATTGCGCGCAATCTGGTGACCGGTCCGCGGCTTGTCTTCATGGATGAACCCACTGGTGGCCTGGATGTCAGCGTGCAGGCGCGACTGCTCGATTTGCTGCGCTCGCTGGTGCGCGACATGGGGCTTTCGGCTGTGGTTGTGACGCATGATCTCGCTGTTGTCCGGCTCCTTGCCAATCGCCTGATGGTGATGAAATCCGGGCAGGTCGTTGAATCCGGCCTGACCGATCAAGTGCTTGACGACCCGCAGCACGCCTATACCCAGCTGCTTGTCAGCTCCATCCTGCAAGTGTGAGGTCGCAATAATGTTTGAACTCAAAGATGTGTCCAAGACCTTCACCCTGCACAATCAGGGCGGGGCCGTTATTGAAGTGATGTCAGGGGCCAGCCTTTCGGTCCGCCCGGGCGAATGCGTGGCCCTGACCGGGGCATCGGGCGCGGGAAAGTCGACGCTCATGCGGATGCTTTATGGCAACTATCGCGCGCAACACGGGGTGATTTCGGTGGATGGTGTCAACATCGTTCAGGCCGCGCCGCGCGAAGTGATCCGTCTGCGGCGCGAGGTTCTGGGTTACGTCAGCCAGTTCTTGCGCGTCGTGCCCCGCGTGCCCACGCTGAACGTTGTGGCCGAGCCGCTTCTGGCGTTGGGTGTTCCGACACCCGAAGCCAAGGAACGCGCGGCGGACCTGCTGGCCCGGCTGAACATTCCCAAACCTTTGTGGGCCCTGTCCCCGACAACGTTTTCCGGCGGCGAACAACAGCGCGTCAACATCGCGCGCGGCTTTGCCCACAGCTTTCCGGCCCTCTTGCTGGATGAACCCACGGCGAGCCTTGATGCCACCAATCGCGCTGTTGTCCTTGACCTGATCCAGGAAGCCAAGGCGCGCGGGGCCGCAATCATTGGGATTTTTCATGATGAGGCCGCACGGGCGCAGGTCTGCGACCAGGAAATTGACGTCACGGGCTTTGCCCCGTCACAGGCGGCATAATGGCGGGGCGGTTGATCGCAGTTGTCGGACCCTCGGGTGTCGGTAAGGACAGTGTAATGGCCGGGATCGCAGCGCAGTTGCCGCATCTGGCGCTGGTTCGCCGCACCATCACACGGGACCCGGACCTTGGTGGCGAAGCCTATGACGCAGTCGCGCCGGAAAAATTCGACCAGATGGTCGATCAGGGCGCCTTTTGCATCCACTGGGGCGCTCATGACCTGCGCTACGGCATCCCTTCAAAGGTGTTGCGCGATGTAGTTGCCGGGGCCGAGGTACTTGCCAACTTCTCACGCAGTGCTTTGCTGCAGGCAAATGCGATCTTTCCTGCGATGACAGTGCTGAATATCACCGCAAGCGATGCGGTGCTTGCGCAGCGGCTTCGCGGGCGCAAACGGGAATGCGATGCACAGATTGCGAAGCGCCTGGCACAGGCAGCGAAACCACTGCCTGCGGGTATCGACGTGATCACCTTATACAATGACGGGCCGCTAAGAAGGACAGTCGATGCCGCGGTCAAAGCCCTTCACCCTGTGAGGGCATAGCGATGGATCATCTCAAACAGACCATCCGTACGCTCGCCTACCAGCGCCAGCTCTCTGACAACAAAGAGATCGGCGAGCGGAGGCAAATGTGTGGTCAAGACGGTCTCCCAATGGCTCAGCTCTTTGGGGGAAAGTTCACCAGTCAGCGTAAGATGAAAGCGAAAAGCGTCCAGTACATAAGGGTAGCCCCATTGTATCAGGTGCGCCTCCTGATGTGGGGCCAGATCCGCCGCCCGGCGGCGCGCCAGTTCTGCGTCGCTCATCGGCGCACGAAACCGATCCAGATCCATCACACAGGCCGCCGCCAACTTCGCAAGATCGTCGGTCGGCCTCGAAGGAATCAGGGCCAGAAAGCGACCCAGCCCGCTCAGTTTCAATGGGCCACTGACCGCAGGGGCGTGGCCAGCAGCCAGGGTTGCGACCGCATCTTTCAAGCTGGACAGGCTCTGGCCCTCGGCCAGTCGAAATGGCGGTTTCAACGTACCATGAAACCCGTATTTGCGCGGTGTCATAGTGACGTCACCAAGGCCCGCGATATTCGGCTGAGCGGCTGCCTCCCCACCGGCAATATCCCATCCCAACCATGCGGCACCGAAATCGGCCATCGCCCCGTCGGGCGGCACATAATAAATTGCAAAGCGAGTGTATGACATGAATTCTCCTTTCAACCCCAACAGTCTAACTGACCTTCACGACAGTGAGATGTCAGCTTCGCTTTGCCTTGCCAATGCGGAACTGGTGTTACCTGACGCTGTCGTTCGCGGGCGGGTTACTATTCAGGGTGGCACAATCGCAGACATTGCCGAAGGCGGCGAGGTGCCGGCAGGTGCAGTAGATTGTCAGGGTGACTATGTCATTCCCGGCTTGGTTGAGCTGCACACCGACAACCTCGAGCGTCACATCGAACCGCGCCCAGAAGTTGACTGGCCACACCTGCCCGCACTAATCGCACATGACGCGGAACTGGCTTCGACAGGCATAACGACCGTCTTTGACGCCTTGCGGGTCGGGTCACTACACAAAAGCAAAGCACGCTACGAAGCTTATGCGCGGGGCCTGGCGGACGAACTTTTGGCAGCGCGGGCAGCGGAGCTGTTTAAGATCAGTCATTTTCTGCACCTACGTGCCGAAGTCTGCTCTGAAACCCTGTTGGACGAGCTGGCAGAGTTCAGCCCAGAAGATCGCGTCGGCATTGTCAGCCTGATGGATCACACACCGGGCCAGCGGCAGTTTCGGGACTTGACGGCGTTCAAAACCTACGTCGCAAAGAAAAGAGGAATGACCGAGGCAGAATTCGCAGAGCACCACGCCAGACTTCTGGAGTTACAGAAACGCGTCGGTGAAGAGCATGAGGTTGGAGCCGTCAGGGAAGCCAAGCGGCTAAACGCTGCACTGGC
This sequence comes from uncultured Alphaproteobacteria bacterium, assembly GCA_929200255.1. Lineage (GTDB taxonomy): Bacteria > Pseudomonadota > Alphaproteobacteria > Rhodobacterales > Rhodobacteraceae > Yoonia. The sequence continues at coordinate 24,243 of CAKMYZ010000009.1, forward strand.
CAGCCATGACGACACCACCGCGGAGCATGTTGCAACCTCATACACCAATGGTGTCAGTTTTGCCGAGTTCCCAACCACATTGGAAGCCGCCCAGGCATGTCGCGACACCGGCATCAGGATCATGATGGGCGCCCCTAACATTGTGCGCGGTGGCTCACATTCCGGTAACGTTTCCGCGGTAGAACTGGCAGAGCATGGCTTACTTGACATTATCTCGTCAGACTACGTCCCATCAGCGCTCTTGTTATCAGCGTTTCAACTGTCGCGGCTCTGGGACGACCTGCCACGCGCCATCGCCTGTGTGACAGAGTGTCCGGCCAAAGCAGCAGGTCTTTTGGATCGTGGCACGCTGACGCCCGGGCTGCGCGGAGATGTCGTGCGCATCGCTGCAAGCAATGAAACACCCATCATCAAAGGCGTTTGGAGCAGGGGCGCGCGCATCAGCTAGCAGGCCAGCGCTAGCGCAGCACCACATGCCCTTGCGGGTCCAGATCATAATGGGTCGTCAGATCCAGAAACACGCTCTGCGCTGGCGGCTGCTCTTGCCATGCCATAGCACTCACGCCGAGCATCCGCGGCATCAGCATTGGCCAAAGCTGATGATCCTGTGTCGTGAACTCGGACCAGAAGGCGCCCTGTACACCGATGATGCGATCCACCAAAGCCGGGTCCGGCACCGGGTCCCAGTTGACCGTATCGGCTGTATCGATAAATGCGGCCCAACTTGCCCCCCAATCATCTGGATCATCGGTATGCGCCATATCCAGATAGACATGCTGCCCAGGCGTCATCACAACATCATAACCTGCGCGCGCCGCATCAAGACCAGGGCCCTGCCCTGTCCAGCTGAACAAGATCGCGTCATGGCCGATACCGCCGCCAGCACCCTGTGCGGCTTCTTCCCATGCGGCAGGCCGTTGGCCGTTCGCCTGCACGATGGCGGCAAGCCGCGATATCGTCCAGCCTTGCAAATCCTTGGTTGTCTCCAGCCCTTCTTGCACCATCAGTGTCCGGGCCATTGGACTGCCCATCCACGTGCCTTCCGGCAATTCATCGCATCCCAGATGCAGGTGGCCAAACGGGAAAAAATCACCCACTTCACGTGTAACCGCCTCTAAGATCTCCCAGGTCTTGGGCTGCGCAGGGTTGAGGGCATTGCCGCGATAGCCTTGCACCGATGCCTCGGCTCCGTTGTCAGCGGGATCGCGTGTTTCCGGGAATATCGTCGTGATCGCAAGCGCATGGGCGGGTGCCTCGATCTCTGGCATCACTTCGATATTGAGCGCCTTGGCATGGGCGATGATCTGCCGCGCATCGTCCTTGGAGTAACTGCCACCCTCGATGGGTTTCCCGTTGAACATGCCCGGCAGGGTCTGACCTTCGCCGCGAAATGCCGTCTTCTGCCACAACTCTGGCACGGAACTGATCTCAAGACGGAAGGCCTCATCATCGGCAAAGTGCCAGTGAAACCGGTTCAGTTTCAGCATTGCCATCAGATCAAGAAGCGCCAGAATTGTGGGGCGCTCATAAAAATGGCGCGCGGTATCAAGATGCTGCCCCCGCCAGCCAAAGCGAGGGGTGTCAGTGATGCGCCCCTTAGGCAAAGGCCCCTGTTGCAGCAAGGTCAGCAGCGTGATCCCGGCATAGAAGCGGCCGCCGTAAGAACCAGCCGAGATGCGCACAGCATCATCGGATATTTCAATTTCATAAGCATCTTCAGGCAGGTCAGTCGCTGTAACCAAAACAGGGTGTGTTCCGCAAAACGCCATCCCCTGCCGTTGGGCCAGTTCTGCAACCCCGTCCAGCGCTGGATCATCACACTGGAAACCATCGATCTCTAATGAGCCACCTGACGGGGTCCAACGGGTTGGTTGCGGGACAAGTGCCAACCCATCTACGGGCACAGGCTCTGCACTTGGTGGTTTGTGGCGACCCGCGGGCGTGGCCGGCAATGGAATAATCTCGCCGTCACAGCGTAGGTAGGGGCCCAAGGGCATCCAGGCTCTGTTTGCGGGCTTGAAGTCGCCGCTGTACTTGATGACAACCTCATGTATCTGTCCCGCTTGCAGATCAGGCAGGGCAATCTCGATATAGCTTCCCAGTGATCGGATGCTGTGTCCACCGGATACGGGCGCCAACGGTGCCATGCCAGAGCAGCACAGCACCGGCGCATGCAGGTCGCGGTCGGGCACGATGCTGCACAGCATCTGCATGCCCACGATACGGCAGGAATATTGCATGTTAGTCTAACCTTAGCTCGGACACGAAGTCATAGATCTCAGAACGGTAAAAACCGCTGGTGAATTCGATCGGACGTCCCGTGGCCAGATATCCGGTCCGGTCGATCTGCAGAACTGCGGCACCCTGCGCCAACCCCAGCATCTCTGCCACGGATGCAGTTGCGTTGACTGCCCTGACGCGCTGAATGGCACGCGTTGGTGCCATGTTGCGCGCACGCAGCAGATCATAAAGCGATGTGTCAACCTTATCAGGGCGTGGCAGGATATCTTCGGGCAAGGACGAATATTCCAAGGCCATCGGCACACCGTCACCGCTGCGCTGCCGGTGAATGCGGGCAACCTGATGATGCGCGGCCAGACCCAGCACGGTTGTCTCTAGCGGCGTTGGGCGGAACAGTCCTTTGAGCAGGACACGACTTGAGGACACAATACCGCGTGCCTGCAGATTCTCGGTAAATGACACCAGCGAAGACAGTGACTGCTCAAACCGTTCATTCTGCCCGCGCACGAACGACCCCGCCCCGTGCCGTTGTTCAATCATGCCTGCTGACACAAGTTCACCGATTGCCTTGCGCACAGTGACACGGCTGATCTGGGCAATTTCCGCGATCTCACGTTCGGAAGGCAGTTGATCATCAGGTGCCAACTCACCCGATGTAATCAGCCCGACAATATGGCGATACAACTGCTTGTAGCGAGGTCCCCGTCCCGTTCGAAACCACTGGGAAGCATCAAGCTCAACAGCGAAGTCTGTCATTTTGCGCCTCCTCGGCCGGTATCATGAAATAATACCAATTTCGCAATATAATACCATCATCGGCACCAACACTCCCGGAAATACTCTTTTATTATTGACGTTTAGGCAAGTCCATAATTTTGGTATTAAACTGGTAGTAATATTTCGCACCTGGTTTACGCTGGACAAAAGCGGTTGATTCGACGCCGCAACTCCGGGGGAAACATGGCGGAAACGTCCCAAGCAGCGAAACAGACTTTCCAGGCGCAACAAAACCGGGCGCTGCCGGAAAGTGTCTTTGCGTGGATGCTGATCGCGCCGGCGATGCTTTTCATTGCGGTTATCGTTGCCTGGCCTTTGGCCGAGACGGTGCGCCTGTCCTTCATGGAGGCTAATCTTGGCGGTGAAGAATATGTTGGCCTGGCCAACTATGCCGATCTGATGGACAGCCGGAAATTTCACCAAACGATCGTGCGCACGTTCTACTGGATGTTCCTGTCGGTTGGCCTGAAACTGGTCCTTGGTCTGATTGGTGCGACATTGTTGAACGCAGCGGTGCCGGGGCGCGGGCTATTTCGAGTGCTGGTTATGCCGCCGTGGGTTATCCCGATTGCGATTGGCTGTATCGGTTGGCTCTGGCTCTATAATGGGTACTTCGGTGTCCTGTCGGGCACGATGATGCAGCTTGGCATCACGGATGGACCGTTTGAATTTCTCGCGCACAAGCAATCGGCATTCTACTCTGCCGTTGTCACAGACGTCTGGGTGGGAACACCGATGGTGACGTTGTTCTTCTTGGCAGCGATGCAGGGTGTTCCGAAAGACCTGTATGAAGCGGCCTATGTCGACGGCGCGAGCCGCTGGTATCGCTTCCGCCGTATCACAATCCCACAGATCATGCCGGTGATCGTGTCGATGTCCCTGCTTTCTGCAATCTTCACCTTCAACTCATTCGAGATCATCTGGATCTTGACCGAAGGTGGACCACGCAGTGCAACAACGACCCTGATTGTGGATACCTACAAGACGGCCATCAGCAACTTCAAATTCGGCGAAGGGTCGGCGCGTGCCGTGGTCATCGTGATCCTGTTGGGCACATTCAGCCTGATCTATCTGTTCTTCCTCAACAAGGTGAACAAATACTACGAAAGTGGCAAGAAATGATGGACCGTTACACAAAGCTGCAAATGGTCGGCATCTATGCCGCAATCACGATCTTCCTGATCTTCATCCTGCTGCCGTTCTTTGAGATGTTCATGGCGTCACTACGCCCGCTCGAACATCTGTTCCGCAGCCCCTACCAGTTCTGGTCAGATGATTTTTCCTTTCAGGCCTATCGCGACATGTGGGTCACCGTACCCCTGCTGGGTCGCTATATCCTGAACTCTATCTTCATCGCATCGATGGTGACAGGGATCACGATGGTTTTTGTCGTACCTGCCGCCTATGCCTACGCCCGGCTTCAGTTCCCGTTCAAGAACCTCACGCTTGGCATCTTTCTGGGCGTGAATATGTTCACCGGTGCAGTCCTGTTGATCCCACTCTACCGTGTCCTGCGCACCATGGGCCTGCTGAATACCTATTGGGCCATGATTGTTCCTGGTGTGGCCTTTCTGATCCCCACGGGTATCTGGCTGCTGCGGTCTTACCTTGAAAAGATCCCGCGCGAGCTGGAAGAAGCCGCTTTCGTGGATGGCGCCAGCCGCATGTATACCCTGCGCCGCGTTGTGCTGCCATTGGCCGTGCCCGGTCTGATCGTTGTCGGTGTCGCGGTGTTTATCGGCGCCTATGCCCAACAGTTTCTCTTTGCGATCACGTTCAACCAACAACGTGAGCTGCAACCCCTGCCAGCCGGACTGTTCGAATTTATCGGCTATCAGGACGTCACCTGGAACGAGATGATGGCTGCTGCCTTGGTCGGCGTGCTGCCGGTCATGGTCATCTTCTTGTTCCTGCAAAAGTATCTCGTCGCGGGACTGACCGCTGGCGCGGTTAAAGAATAATCAATCAGTCAACTAGGGAGACTAAATATGAAACGAATGAAAATGACTTTGGGGGCGGTGTTGCTGTCCAGCGGAGCCTCAATGGCCGTGGCTGACAGCCATGCAACAGAACTGCACTTTATCATGTGTGGCGGCGAGGTGCGTGATGCAGATCAGGCTGTTGTCGATCAGTTCATCGCGGACAATGAAGGCGTGACCGTTAATCTAGAAGCCGTGCCATGGGGCACATGTCAGGACAAATCCCTGACATTGGCAGCAGCTGGCGATCCACCATCCATCGCTTACATGGGCAGTCGCACATTACGTCAACTGGCCAACAACGACCTGATCGTCCCGGCCCAGATCGGTGATGATGTGATGTATCAGGACGGTGTGCTGAACACGGTGACCATCGAAGGTCAGGAGTGGGGCTATCCGCACGCATTCTCGACCAAGGCGCTTTATATCAACTGCGATATCGTTGAAGCTTCCGGTCAGGAATGCGTTGCACCTACAACATGGGACGACATGTATGCTATGGCGCAGGGCGTTGTGGACAACACAGACAGCGCTGGTGTTGGACTTGCAGGCAAAGACTTTGACAACACGATGCACCAGTTCCTGAACTACCTCTATTCCAACGGTGGTGCCGTAATCGATCCGGCGACGGGCGAAAACATGCTCGACAGCCAGCAGACACGCGAGACGCTGGAGTTCTACGGCAGGCTTGTTGATGTGGCGCAGGAGGGCCCAACAGCCTGGGAACGTGATCAACTTAAGGATCTGTTCAACGACGGTCAGATCGCGATGTATGTTCAGGGCCCATGGGGTTATGGCCAGCACAACGAAGACATCAATCAATTGGTTGCGCCCGTCCCTGCCGGCCCATCCGGTGAAAGCGGTACAATCCTGATCACTGACAGCATCGTTGTGTTCAAAGGTTCTGGCCATGAAGAGCTGGCACATGATCTGGCCCAGCGCATCACATCCGGCGACAGCCAGTATGACCTGGACAGCAGCTGGGGCCTGACACCGATCCTTGATTATGCTGCAATGGGCAAAACCGATCTCTACTATGAGAGCGGCATCTGGCCAAACTTCACAGCAACAATTTCGACAGGCGGCCCAGAGCCAATCGTCGAAGACTTCAAGTCGCTGCAGTCGGTCTTCACCAACATGGTGCAGGGTATCATCCTCAAGGATGACACTGTTGACAACCTGGTGACCATCGCCGGGGAAGAACTCGACGACGCACTTTAAGGGGTTCTCCCTGTTCCGGGTGGCGGTCCGCTGCCGCCCGGTTCTTCTCTCAGAATTTCGAACGGAAGCACGGCATCATGGCGACTCTTGATCTCCTCTCCATCAGCAAATCATTCGGTGCCGCCAAGGTGCTGCATGACATCAGCCTCGCGATTGAGGACAAGGAGTTTGTTGTTTTCGTTGGGCCCTCTGGCTGCGGCAAGTCGACATTGCTGCGGATCATCGCAGGGCTGGAAGAAGCAACAGCCGGTCAGGTCATGATTGGCGGCAATGACGTCAGCGCCGCGCACCCGGTGGATCGCGGCATCTCGATGGTGTTTCAATCCTACGCGCTTTATCCCCACCTGAGCGTTTATGAAAATATCGCCTTTCCGCTGCGTGTGCAGAAGATGGATCAAGCCAGCTTGAACGAAAGCGTGCATCGCGCCGCCGATATCCTGCAACTCACTGACAAGCTACAACTCAAGCCGGGTCAACTTTCAGGTGGTCAACGTCAGCGTGTTGCCATCGGTCGCTCTATCGTGCGCAACCCCAAGGTTTTCCTTTTTGATGAACCGCTCTCGAACCTCGACGCGGCTTTGCGTGGCGACATGCGCGTTGAACTCAGCCAGTTGCACCGCAACCTTGACGCCACAATGGTCTATGTGACCCATGATCAGGTGGAAGCCATGACCATGGCCGACCGTATCGTGGTCCTGAACGGTGGCCGGGTTGAACAATTTGGTACGCCGATGGAGCTTTACCACCACCCCAAGACTAAATTCGTGGCCTCCTTCATCGGCCAACCGAATATGAACCTCGTCCCAGCCACTGTTGAGGGCGCCGATGCGAATAGCATCAAGGTTGCCCTGTCCGGCGGGCATCAGATGTCACTGCCCGTCGATGGCAGCACCGTGAACAAAGGCGACAAGGTTGAAGTGGGCATTCGCCCTGAACATGTGGCGCTTGGCAGCAATGGGTTGGACGTCGCTGTCAACGTGCTTGAACGCCTCGGCGGTGTCTCCATCACCTATGGCACCGTTGGCGACGGCACCCGCTTCTGCGCCTCGCTGCCCGGTGATGCCCGGATTACCGAAGGCGGCGCCATCAGCCTTGGCGTCGCACCAGAGGATTGCCACGTCTTTGATGCCGCAGGCGATGTACTGCAGCGCAAGTCAGCACCGGAGTTGGTAGAATGAAGGTTGTCACGGCCGGGATCGGCCTGAGGGCCGGGCATGTCCTTTCAATTCTGAAAGAGGCGATGCCCGAGGTCGCATTTGTTGGCTACTACGACCCACAACCCACACATCTGGAGATGATCGGAACTGATACCCCCCGCTTTGATGACGTTGAAGGAATGCTGGCCGCGACCACGCCGGATCTCTTCTTTGTCGGTTCGCCCAACAGCTTTCACCTTGAACATATCAAGATTGGCCTGAAGGCAGGTGTTCGCATCTTTACGGAAAAGCCAGTTGTAACAACCAAAACGGACACGATGGAGCTTGCCGCCCTTTTGGCAGAGCATGGCACCAATAGCGTGATGGTCGGGCTTGTCTTGCGATATTCGCAGCATATGGTTGATCTGCGCGCGGTGCTGGATCAATTGGGCCCCGTCGTATCGCTGGAAGCCAACGAACATATCGGGCCTTATCATGGGGCATTTTTCATGCGCGACTGGCGGCGCATGATCAAATGGTCGGGCGGCTTCATGCTCGAAAAATGCTGCCATGACATTGACATCTACAACATGGTCACCGGCTCCCGACCCAACAAAGTGGCCAGCTTTGGCGGGCGGAAATCGTTCGTGCCAGAATTCTCGCCGACCTCGAACACCGAAAACGAAATCATGCACCGCAAGAAAAACGAAATCATGCACCGCAAGAAAAGTGTGTGGGAAAGCATCGACGATCCCTTCCGCTCTGACGGCGATATCATCGACCACCAGACAGCGATCCTGCATTATGAAAACGGGGCCTCACTGGCATTCCACACCAACCTCAACGTGCCGGATGAACATCGCCGCTTTTGCGTGATGTGTGCTTTGGGCATGGCCGAAGGTGATTTCGTGCGCGGGCATCTGAAGGTCACAGCGCGAGACGGCACTGTGCTGGCCGATCACGACTACACACAGATGGATGCCGCGCGTGCCTCAGCGCACTATGGCGCAGATCACATGATGGTGGATGACATTGTGGCTTTTTTGACTGGCAAGACCGACAGCCTCCCAGTGGGCGTTGTGGATGCGTTGGAAGCCGGGCTTGCCGCCATGGCAATAGACGAGGCGCGGATCACCGGTCAGATCGTCGATCTGACCGACACTTGGGCCGAATTTGACAGTTGCGGACTAAGAGCATGATACGCGCAGACAAACACCCCGGCCGCCTGATGGCGTCTGAATCCGCAGAGGCATTGGGCGTCTTTTGCAGGGCCGCCCGACAACCCGTTGACGGGGACGCTATCGAAACACCAAAAGCAATCTATACGATTGCGCGCGGATCATCCGATGCGGCGGCCAATATCCTGTCGTATGAATTCATGCGCGAATTGCGCGTGCCGATGACCTCACTGCCGCCATCGGTTTTCTCACTCGGCAAAGGTGTTAGGCTTGATGGGGCGGTGGCTCTTGTCATCAGTCAATCAGGTGCAAGCGATGATCTGGTCCGCTCTGCCAAGGGCGCGCAGGAGGCCGGGGCGCAGGTGCTGGCCATCACAAATCAGCCCGACAGCCCAGTTGAGGCGCAGGCGGGTATGACGGTTCCCATTGATGCAGGCGATGAACTCGCCGTCCCAGCCACAAAGACCGTGATCGGTTCGGTGGCCGCAGGAATGGCGCTGCTTTCAGCCATGAAACCTGCCTACCGCGCAAAGGCGATGGGCGCTGCCGAACTGCTGGCCAATTGCAACCCGCAGCATCCGCAAGCGGCGTCCTTGCAGTCCGCATTGCTGCGCGCCCGTCATGTCTATGTCATCGGGCGCGACACCGGATATGGCGCCGCCCATGAGGTTGCATTGAAGCTCAAGGAATGCTGCGCCATCCACGCCGAGGCCTATTCAAGCTCCGAAGTCTTGCATGGGCCGCTGCAACTGGCCACCAACCCACTGATGGTGCTGATCCTTGATACCGGCGATGCGGTCATACAAGACAGCCTTGACCAAGCCGAAGCGCGGTTCCGTGGCACCGATTGTGACGTGCATAGGATCAGCCCAAATGATCTGGACTTCTACGGCCTTGTTCCCGGCGCATCTGCGGCCCTCTTACTGGCTGTGATGTACCCGATTATCCTGAACACCGCACTTGCACTGGGCCTTGACCCGGATGCTCCGCAGACGCTCTCAAAAGTGACACAAACGACATGACACAAGCACATTCAAAATGGGCAACCTGGCAAGAGCTGCAGCGCCAGCCAGAGATTTGGCGGCATTGGGGCGCAACCATGGACGTAGCAGGCCTGCGCGCATGGATCGCTGAGCAGGACTATGACGAAGTCTGGTTCTGCGGCGCGGGCACAAGTGCCTATATCGGTGATATCATAGCAGCGTCACTGAAAGGCACGCGCTCAGTACCCACAACGGATATTGTGGCCAACCCAAAGCATGTTCTGTCTGGCGCGCGCCCTCTGGTGGTCAGCTTTGGCCGTTCAGGCAACAGCACCGAAACCATCGGCACGCTTGATGCGCTGGATAACTTTGCGCCAACGGCACCACGCCTGAACATCACGTGTAACAAGGACAGCGCGCTGGCCACACGGACATCCGCAGCACCAACACAGGTCATTGTGCTGCCCGACGCGACACATGACGCGGGCTTTGCAATGACGTCCAGCTTCTCAACCATGTTGCTGACCGCTCTGGCGCTTTTTGACGCGCCCTGCGACGTGCCCGGCCGCCTTTCCATGCTTGCGGATCAGCTCGAAGCGCTTTTGCCCCGGTTCGAGGGCCTATCCAGACCCGACCGTGCCGTTTATGTTGGCGCTGGTCCTTTGACCTTTGCCGCGCGTGAGGCCGCCCTGAAAGTGATGGAACTCTCTGCCGGACAGATACCGGCGCTATGGGACAGTTCTCTGGGCTTTCGGCACGGTCCCAAATCGTTTGTCACATCCGATACACACATCACCATATTCACCAGCCCCGATCACCCCACGCACGACTACGACATGGATCTGGCGCAGGAACTGCGCACCCAATTCCCGCTGGCAACCACGCAGACCATTGGACCGGGCGGAGATATTGATCTTCCCATGCCCTTTGGCGCTGTTTGGGCCGCACAGCTTTGTGTGGCCGCAGCACAGGTGAGTGGTGTTCAGTGGTCGGATGCATTGGGTCTGAATGTCGATGATCCCTTCAGCGGGCAAAACACGCTGAGCCGGGTTGTTTCTGGCGTTAAACTCTATCCGGCGGTGGCATGACGGCGGCAGGCATCGATATTGGTGGCACCAAGATTGAGGTGCAGCTTTTTGACGCTGACTGGTCAGTAGTCGGGCGGCAGCGGGTTGCGACGCCCGTAAACTATGATGACCTTGTTTCAGCTGTTGTGGCGCAAATCAAATGGGCCGAAAATCGGGTCAACGGTCCGCTCGCAGTCGGGGTTGGTGCCGCCGGTCTTGTCAATCCGCGCACAGGCCTCGCCCTGACGGCAAACCTGCCAGCCACCAATCACCCCTTCCCCACTGATATCGCCAAAGGCGCGGATCGTCAGATCACTTATGTAAACGATTGCCGCGCGCTGGCGCTGTCAGAGGCCGTTTTTGGCGCCGGTCAAGGCAAACGGACGGTCATGTCACTCATCCTTGGTACCGGTGTCGGCGGCGGGATCGCGGTTGATCAGGCCATCTTGCAAGGCCCTACGGCCATGGGCGGAGAGTTTGGGCACACCGCCGCCGCCGCCCACGTCGTGAACGCCCATGACCTGCCACTATGGCAATGTGGCTGCGGGCGAACCGGGTGCATCGAGACCTACATCGCCGGGCCGGGCCTTGCGCGATTGGCTGAACACGTGACAGGTCAAGACATGACCCCAGAAGGGATCGCGGCCCAGCGCCACGGCAAAATGGCACAGGTCTGGGCGATCTGGTGCACTTTCGTGGGTGAGTTCATTCATACACTGACACTGACAGCGGACCCTGATGTGATTGTGCTTGGCGGCGGGCTCAGCAAGATCGACGGAATCACAGATGACATGATGCAGGCCGCCAAAGCAGCACAGATTGGCGATTTTGGCGTACCGCAGATCGTCTTGGCCAAGGGCGGCGATGCCAGCGGCGCGCGTGGTGCGGCCTATGCCGCGTGGCAGGCGCAATCTGATGCCTGATGTCTTACGCGATATCATCCGGCGTAACCGCGCAGGGTGTGCCATAGCTATTCCATCCGTATGCTCTGCCCATCCCGACGTTCTGCGCGCGTCCTTGGGCCTGGCCCAACGGCTTGGCCGGCAGGTTGTGATCGAGGCCACGTCCAATCAGGTCAATCAGGATGGCGGCTATACCGGCATGACCCCACGCGGGTTTGTCGAGTTTGTCTATGGCATCGCGGACATGGCGGCAGTGGATTGTGATCTGATCATCTTTGGGGGCGATCATCTGGGCCCGCAGGCCTGGCGGTCACAGGATGTTGAACTCGCAATGGAAAAAGCCGAAACCATGGTGCGCGACTATGTGGCCGCTGGCTTTGGCAAAATCCATCTGGATTGTTCGGAAGGCTGTGCAGGGGAACCCGCCCAGCTTGGTGATGCACAGACCGCCGAAAGATCGGCAAAACTGGCGGGTATCTGTGCGGAGGTTGCCGGTGATCTGCTCTTCGTCGTTGGGACCGAAGTGCCGCCACCCGGTGGCGCACGCGCGGATGAAGATGGCGATATTCCCCCAACTGATCCTGCGGCAGCCCGCGCCACGCTTGATGCACATGATCAGGCATTTGGCGACATGGCACCACTGATTGGTGGCCTTGTGGTCCAGCCGGGCGTCGAATTCAGCCCGACGGCCGTGCACCACATGCCACTTGATCGCGACCCTGGATTGCGCGACAGCATCGCAGACCGCCCCGGCGTCTGCCTTGAGGCGCATTCAACCGACTACCAAGACCCTGCCGTTTTTCCCAGACTGGCAGAGCTTGGGTTTGCCTTCCAGAAGGTCGGCCCTGCCCTGACGTTCGCCTACCGCAAGGCGCTTTATGGGTTGGACCAGCTGCGCGCGGACAGGGGCGCACTGCAATCCGCAATGGAGGCGGTGATGTTGGCTGACCCTTCAAAATGGCAGGGGCACTATACCGGGTCCGATGAGGCGCTTTATCAACAGCGCCATTTCGGACTGGCCGATCGCATCCGCTATTATTGGCCGACGGCGCAGGCCCAATCAGCGGTGGGTGACCTGTTGTCATCGTTCGACGCGCCAATTACGGACAATGCATTGAAAAACGTTTTTGATAGTGACGTGCTGGATCGGGCGGCAAACGGGTCTGGCGATCAATTGACCCGCCTGATCGACGCGCACATCAGCCTCGCGCTGGAACCCTATTTCTTTGAGGACGCCACATGACTGAACATTGGATTTGTCCCGATCGCATGTTTGACGGCACCGAGGTTGTGTCCGGCATGTCGCTTCGCATTCAGGGAGGCAAGATCACCGCGTTTTCCACTGAAGCGAAGGACGGCGTCCGGGTTCAAGGATGCCTCTCGCCGGGGTTTGTTGATTTGCAGGTCAATGGTGGTGGCGGTATCCTTTTAAATGCAGCGCCAACACGCGCCACCATGGCAAAAATTGCAACGGCGCATCGAAAATTCGGCACGGTGGCAATCCTGCCGACTGTGATCACAGATCACCCGGACGTGCTTGACCAAGCCGCCGATGCGATCCTTGCCGCGATGGGCGACGTCGGGATCATTGGCCTGCATATCGAAGGGCCACATATCTCGCCGGCGCGGCGGGGCACACATGAGGCGGCCTTTGTGCGCCCCATGGACGACCGCACGATGGCGGTGGTTGCACGGCTTCGCGCTGCTGATGTGCCGGTGATGATCACACTGGCGCCTGAGGCTGCCACGGCCGCGCAGATCGCAACGCTGGCCGACCAAGGTGCTGTTGTTTCAATCGGGCATACCGATGGCACTGCGGAACAAATTGAAGGCGCCATCGCGGCCGGGGTCTCCTGCGGGACCCATCTGTTTAACGCGATGCCCACTCTGCAAAGCCGCGCGCCCGGTGCGGTTGGCGCGATCCTGAATGCCGGTGTGCATTTTGGCATCATCTGCGACGGGCATCACGTCGACTATCGCATGATCCAACTGGCGCTCCGCGCCGCGGCGAAACCTGACCGCGCATTCCTGGTCTCCGATGCTATGGCCACGATTGGAGGGGCTGATCATTTTGATCTTTACGGGCGCCCTGTGCATCTCAAAGACGGTCGGCTGATCAATACAGAAGGTAATCTGGCCGGTGCCCATGTCACCCAAACCGAAGGTGTGCAGCGTCTTGTGGCGCATGTGGGCGTGCCTTTGGACAAAGCCCTGCGCATGGCTGTCACCATCCCCGCCAAGCTGATGGGGCAACCCCAGCTGTCCGAGGTAGTCAACCGCGATATATCCGACCTGATCATGTTGTCGGATGACCTGAGCGTATCAGCTCTGGCCGGACATCTCACCGGGTCGCATGGGGCGCTCAATGCCGCCGAGTAAGCCCATGCTGCTTGAGGTTTGTGTGGAATCTGCCGCTGCTCTTGCCATTTGTCAGGGTGTCGCTGACCGGATCGAACTTTGCAGCGGGCTCGATATTGGGGGCCTGACACCCAGTCGCGGGCTTATGCAGCAGGCCAAGGTGTCTGGTCTGGAAACTCATGTCCTGATCCGGCCACAGGTTGGGGATTTCGCTTTTGACCAAAACGCGCTTGAAATGGCGATTGCGGACATCAAACACACAAAAGCAGTTGGGCTGCACGGGGTCGTCATCGGGGCAACGGCAGACGGGGCCTTGGATCAGGACGCATTGCAAAAGATGTTGCAAGCCACAGATGGCCTGACCAAAACACTGCACCGCGCCTTTGACGTCGTGGAGGATCAATTCGCAGCGCTGGACACGGCTATTGCCATGGGATTTGACCGCATCCTGACCTCTGGTGGGGCCACGACAGCCTACGCCGGGCGCGCGCAACTTGCCGAACTCAATACATATGCCAATGGCCGGATTGAGATTATGGCCGGCTCTGGCGTCAACAGCGCAAACATTGCCGAAATCGTGGCTGATACCGGCCTCACATCGTTCCATGCATCCTGCACATCCAAACGCACAATACAGGGAAAGATTGCCGATTTGGGGTTTGGGCAGTATCGCCGCACAATCGACAAGGCCGAATTGCTGGCACTGAAGACCGCGCTCAGCGACTGATCACCCTATGCCAACGTCTCAAGCTTGCTCAGAATGGGGCAGTCCGGTCGCGCGTCCCCGGCGCAATCGCGCACCAGATCACCCAACGTATCACGCATTCCGCTTAGATCTGCGATCTTTGCGTCGATCTGCGACAGATGCGCTTTGGCGATTGCGCGCACATCCGCACTGGCCCGCCCTTTGTCTTCCCACAAAGCGAGCAGGTTGCGGCAATCCTCAATCGAAAACCCCAAAGCCCGCGCGCGCCCGACAAAGTTCAGCTTGTGCACATCCCGATCGCGGAACACGCGGTAACCATTGACGTCGCGCTGCGGCTTGATCAGCCCGATATCTTCATAATAGCGGATCGTCTTGGTTGGCAGATTTGCCTTCGCTGCGGCAGTACCGATATTCATGAAAGGGCCTCCTTGGTCGCAGGCGCGTGCGGTAGCCCTCCCGCTGGGCCCACGCCTTTGTTCACCCAGCGCAACCGCAGGGCGTTGGACAGGACAAAGACGCTCGACAATGCCATCGCACCAGCGGCAAGCATCGGCGAAAGCTGCGGGCCGCCAAACGGAACAAGTAAACCCGCCGCAACCGGGATAAGCGCCACATTATAGGCAAACGCCCAGAACAGGTTTTGCCGGATGTTCACCATGGTCGCACGGCTGATCGCAAAGGCATTCAGAACACCACCCAAATTGTCGGACATCAGCACGACATCCGCGCTTTCAATAGCTACATCTGTGCCGGTCCCGATCGCGACGCCGACATCAACAGAGGCAAGGGCGGGCGCGTCGTTAATTCCGTCACCCACAAAGGCAATCTTTTTGTCACCCCGCAAATCTTCAAGAGCTGCGACCTTGCCTTGCGGCAACACCTCGGCGGCCACTTGATTGATGCCAAGTTCAGAGGCAATCACCTGCGCGGTGTCTTTGGTGTCTCCGGTGATCATGGCAACCTCTTTGCCCATTGCCCGCAAGGCATCAATCATCGCAAGGGCATCAGGTCTAACCGGGTCGGACACCGCAACCAATCCTGCCATCCGGCCATCAATCGCCACGAAAACCGGGGTGCGCCCCAATCGCGCAAGCCCATCTGCCTGTGTCTCCCATCCCTCAAGATCGACCTGCTCACGCATCATGAGGCGCGCTGCGCCAATCATGACGTCCTGTCCGTCAATCCGGCCACGCACGCCAAATCCGGCATGGCTTTCAAAATCACCAACCTGCAACAGCGCAATGCCCTGCGCCCGCGTCTTGCGCACAATCGCTTCGCCGATGGGGTGTTCTGATCCTGCCTCGAGGCTGGCCGCGGCCCGCAACAGGGTGCCGGCGCCAACGCCATCAGCCGTGACAAGATCAGTAACTGTTGGCTGACCAAGCGTCAGTGTGCCCGTCTTGTCAAAGGCCACAATCGCAACGTCCTGCAAGGCCTGCAAAGCATCGCCCTTGCGAAACAGCACACCCATCTCGGCCGCACGCCCGGTGCCCACCATAATCGAGGTCGGCGTAGCCAACCCCATTGCGCAAGGGCAAGCCACGATCAACACGGCAACACCAGCGACAAGGGACCGACCCAGCCCATCATCAGAACCAAATACCAGCCAGGCGGCAACGGTAAGGACAGCGATCAGCAGGATCGCCGGCACGAACCAGAGCGTGATACGATTGACGAGGTCCTGAATAGGCAATTTCGCGCCTTGGGCGTCCTCAACCATACGGATGATTTGCGCCAAGAGCGTATCATTCCCTGTCTTCTGCACACGAAACACCAAACCACCTGCGCCGTTGACAGTGCCACCGGTCACGATGTCGCCCGGCGTTTTCTCTACCGGCACAGGTTCACCCGTTAACATGCTCTCATCCACAAATGACCGCCCCTCGACCACGGCGCCATCTAGCGCAACGCGCTCGCCAGGGCGCACACGGACCATGTCATCGACTTGCAGTTGCGCAATCGGCGTTTCAATTGCCTCCTCATCGCGTAGCAAAATCGCTGTTTGCGGCTGCAAACCGATCAGCCTGCGAACGGCCTCACCGGTGCGGCCCTTGGCACGTGCTTCAAGCGTGCGACCGAGCAGGATCAGGGTGACGATGACGGCGGCAGCCTCGAAATAAACCGCCCGGGCACCGGCGGGCAACAGATCAGGCAGGAAGGTCGCGATGGTGGAAAAGGCCCAAGCAGCACCCGTGCCAATCGCCACCAATGCGTTCATGTCAGGGGCGCCGCGGAACAGCGCGGGCAAGCCCTTCATAAAAAATATCCGTCCGGGGAAAGCCAGAACCGCCGTGACCAGCACAAACTGGATAATCCAGCTTGTTTGCCGCCCGATGGTTTGATCAATCAGTGCAGCGACACCGGGGATGAAATGACTGCCCATCTCCATCGCGAAAACCGGCAGGGTCGTGGCGGCGGCAAACCACGCCTTGCGGCTCAGATCCGCGACCTCGGCCGCCTTGCGGTTCCAGGGTGCCGCATTTTGCGCTTTGATCTGCGCGGAATACCCTGCCTGTTTGATTGCCGCGATCCATGCAATAGGATCACCCTGCCCTGAAAAATGAGTAACAGTTATCGTCTCAGCCGCGAGGTTTGCCGTCGCGCCCAAGACGCCGGGGACATCGCGCAAGCATGCCTCGACCCGGCCCACACAAGATGCACAGGTCATGCTGCCCACTGCGAGCTTGGTTTGCTCGGTCCGGGCGGGGTAACCAACTTCCTTCAGGCGATCCAGGATTTCGGGTAGCCGGTTGGCGGTATCGATACGCAGTGAGGTTGTTTCGCTGGCCAAATTCACACGAACATCGTCGACGCCCTGCACCGCCGCCAGCGCCTGCTCTGCCCGGCCAACACATGACCCGCAGGATAACCCTTCAAGTTGAAATGTGATTTGGGTGCTCATAGGTACTGCTTCCTTGATGGATGCACCTTACATGAGGGTTCCACTTACTGGAAGGTCAAGGGTCTTGACCATGTTTCCCTGAACGACCCAACCTATTCTGCTTCGCGGGCGTC
Source organism: uncultured Alphaproteobacteria bacterium (assembly GCA_929200255.1). Taxonomy (GTDB): domain Bacteria; phylum Pseudomonadota; class Alphaproteobacteria; order Rhodobacterales; family Rhodobacteraceae; genus Yoonia. Next base: position 41,806 of record CAKMYZ010000009.1, read on the forward strand.
CGTGACATAGCCCTGCAACTCCGCCAACGGGACAGCACCGGGAACAAGCGCATTGCCTATCACAAAAGCAGGCGTGCCGGTAAACCCGAGCCCTTGCGCCAAGGCTTGCGTGGTCTCGAAATGTGCGGTGATTTCCGGTGCATCCATATCCACGATCAGCTGATCCACATCGATGCCGACGCCGCGGGCAGCCGCAAGAACCGACGCTTCAGTCGCGCGTCCGCGCAATTCCATCAACGCCCAATGCAGCTCTTCGTATTTGCCCTGCGCACGGGCTGCCAAAGCGGCGCGCGACGCATAGACTGACCCTTCACCCAAAATGGGCCACTCGCGATAGACCACTTTGAGATCGGCGTCTTCCGCCAACAGCGTCTTCACTTCGGCGGCTGCCCGTTTGCAGTAGGGACAGTTATAGTCAAAAAACTCGACGATCACCGCATCCCCATCAGCACTGCCAAGGAAAGGTGCATTTGGATCGTTCTCCAACAAAGCCCGCTGCTCTTGCAGGACCTGCGCCTGTTCTGCGGCCTGGGTCGCGTTGCGCTGCTGTTCAAGGATCGCCACCGCTTCCAGAATAATCTGCGGGTTCTCTAAAATCGCCTCAAGCGCAAGCTGCTTGATCTGCTCTTCTGTCATTTCCTGCGCCATAGCGCTGTACGGCATAAGCGCGAGAGCCGCCGCCATAATCAATCTCTGCATGGTGTGCCCCGTCGCTGTAAAGCATTGCAATCTAAGTTGCGCACATAAAATCACTTCGGGCCGGGATGTACCAGACACAACTCCGTAAGTTGCCAGATGTCGCGGGGATGATTGGTGACTTGCCCCCGGCGCGGGCTTTGGATTACCTGCATCCCATGGAACGACGGCACCACAAGGGTCAGATGATGCGCACCTTGCTAAGCAAGGGGTTTATGGTGATTGCAATCACCGTGACCGCGATCTGCGTTGTGCCCTATCTGGGCGTGCTGGCGGCTGCCTTCTCGGGCTCTTTCGAAACACTCAGCCATTTAGCCGCGACGGTGTTGGGACGCTATACGCTCACCACGATCACATTGGTGGTCATGGTGATGATGTGCAGCGCAATCATCGGTGCGGGTGCAGCCTGGCTTGTCACCATGACCGAGTTCCCCGGGCGACGCTGGATCGAGATAGCCCTGGCCCTGCCACTGGCCTTCCCAGCCTACGTACTGGCCTATGGCTATACCCATGTGCTTGATCATCCGGGCATTGTGCAAACCACATTGCGGGATGTCACAGGCTGGGGACCACGCGACTATTGGTTTCCCGAAATTCGATCAACTGGCGGTGCGGCCATGATGCTGACACTGGTGCTTTATCCTTATGTGTATTTGCTGGCACGAGCGGCCTTCGCGGCACAGGGTGCGGGCACTTTTCTGGCGGCGCGAGTGTTGGGGAAATCGCCGTTTCAGGCGTTCTTTCAGGTCTCATTGCCCATGGCGCGCCCTGCAATAGCGTCAGGGGTCATGCTGGTTGCGATGGAGACGATCGCGGATTTTGGCACCGTGGCTTATTTTGGCGTGCAGACCTTTGCGGTGGGGATCTACACAAGCTGGTTCACCATGGCCGACAGGGCAGCTGCTGCGCAACTGGCATTGGGGCTTTTGGCGTTCGCACTCCTTCTGGCGATGCTGGAACGGTCAAGCCGGGGCAACGCAAAATACACCAATGGGCGTCGCAATATGCCGATGGATCGCCTGAGACTGAGCAGTGCGCAACAGATCGGCGCCATTCTCTTTTGCCTGACACCTGTACTCTTCGGGGTCATCCTGCCCGTCATCACGCTGACAACCATGGCGCTGGGATCGGAGCAAAATTTGTTGAGCCCACGCTATCTGGGCTTTATCCAAAACTCGCTGACGCTCGCCAGTGTCGCTGCTGCGCTGGCGGTGCTGGCTGCGTTGGTTTTGGGCACCCTGCACCGGGTGCGGGCAACGCGGCTGACGGGGATATCGCTTTATCTCGCCCGGATCGGCTACGCTGTGCCCGGCGGGGTTATTGCAGTCGGATTGCTGGTGCCTTTCGCCGCATTCGACAACGGGCTTGATGCATGGATGCGCGCGAATTTCGACGTTTCAACAGGGCTTTTGTTCACCGGCTCGATCTGGCTGCTGATCTTTGCCTACCTCATCCGCTTTCTGGCGGCGGCTATTGGTGCCTATGAGGGGGGCATTGCATCAGTCGGGGCAAATATGGATGCAGCCGCGCGCACGCTGGGGCAGGATATGCCCGGCCTTGTGCGACGCATTCACATGCCGCTTTTGCGGACCAGCCTGCTGACGGCCGGGCTGATCGTCTTTGTTGATGTCATGAAGGAACTGCCAGCCACGCTGATCATGCGGCCCTTCAACTATGACACGCTGGCCGTGCAGGCATATCGGCTGGCGTCGGATGAACGGCTTGAGGGGGCGGCGGTGCCGAGCCTTGTCATTGCGGCCATCGGGCTGATCCCTGTGATCCTGCTTTGCCGCCGGATTGGGGCGGGGCGGGCCTGAGCGTTATTTTCCCTTCCAGACCGGATCACGCTTTTCGGCAAAAGCACGCGCGCCTTCAAGCTGATCTTCTGAACGATAGAGCTTCTCGACCGTCTCAAACTGACTTTTGGTGATCTTGTTCATTGCGTCCTGAAATTTCATATCCTCTGCCTCGCGCACGACCTCTTTCAAGGCGGCATAAACCAGTGGCGGGCCAGACGCGATCAGGGCGGCCGTCTTGCGCGCCTCTGCCATCAGATCGTCTGCCGGAACGACACGATTGATCAAACCCCAGCGCGCGGCCTCCTCGGCATCAATCCAGCGCCCGGTCAGCAGCATTTCCATGGCAATGTGATAGGGAATGCGCTTTGGTAATTTAATCGATGCGGCATCCGCAACCGTACCCGAGCGGATTTCCGGCAAGGCAAAACTTGCATGCTCTGCGGCTAGCAGGATGTCACCCGAAAGCGCCAGCTCCAACCCGCCGCCACAACAAATCCCGTTGATCGCCATGATCACCGGCTTGTTCAGCCCGCGCAATTCCTGCAAGCCACCAAAGCCCCCACGGCCATAGTCGCCATCCACAGCGTCCCCGTCAGCGGCGGCTTTCAAATCCCAACCCGGGCAAAAGAACTTCGCGCCAGCACCGGTCACAATCGCAACCCGCAGATCGGGATCATCGCGAAAGTCGGCAAAAACCTCGCCCATGATCCGGCTGGTGGCCAGATCAATCGCATTTGCCTTGGGGCGGTCCAACGTCACCTCAAGGACATGCCCGTCTGTTCTTGTCTTGATAGGGGTATCAGTCATTGGGGATCTCCTGTGGTGATCAGTGCATCAACGGCGATGGCATGGGTCGGGCCGCAAAGCAGCGGATTAATCTCTACTTCGAAAGGGGTTTCAGCGATCACATAGGATTGCACAGCCATGACCGCGTCAATGATCGCGTCGATATTTGCCGCTGGTCTACCGCGATAGCCTTGCAGGACGCGGACGATACGCAGCTTTGATAGACCTGCACGCACTTGGTCGCGGTTGGCCGGGACGGTCATATTGACGCTGTCCACCAATAACTCCGTCAAGATACCGCCCGCAGCCAGGGTCAGAACATAGCCATGTGCAGGGTCTCGCACGACACCGACCAGCAACTCAGCAATCGTGTCGACAATCATCTCTTCTACCAGAAAACGCGTAGTGGGCATCCCGCGCGCGGCGTCTAACAAGGTGGCTTCATCCGGCAATCCCACGGCCACCGCACCCGCTTCGGTCTTATGGGCGATCCCTTCCCCTTTAAGCACAAGCGGATAGGTGAGGTCACGCGCAACAGTCGCCAGATCCTTCAGCGCCGCCCGTCGGGACTGAGGGGTTTGCACACCATAAGCGGCAAGGGCCGCCTTTGATGCAGCCTCACTCAGAACGCTGCCTGCCGTAATTTCAGGCGGGATAAAGACCGCTGGATCATCACCATTTCCCCGCCCAAACCTGCGGCGACGCTGATCGCCTCTAAGGCTTCTGGCATACCGCACATGGGCAGAATGCCCTTACGCACCAACCGCTGCGCCACGGCCTCTGGCATTGTCTCGACCACCGAACTCAGCACGGCGATGGGGCGGCCTGTCTGAGCCTGCGCGCAATACACCGCATTCAAGGCTAAGTCCCAATCGGGCGCGGTACATTTGTCCGGGCGGGGAAAGTCCAGAACAACGATGCCCAACGCGATGTCATCCCTCATCATGGCGGCATAGGTCGCGGTCATCGCATCCTCATCGCCCCAGATGAACGTGTGATAATCAAGTGGATTTGACAGGGCCACCAGCGGCCCTAGCACCCTGCGCAGCATGCCCTCTTGCGCCGATGTCAGTGGCGGAAACGAAACGGCCGTACCTATTGCCGTATCGGCCATCAGGCTTGCCTCGCCCCCAGAGCAAGATAGCGACGCCACCCGAGCAGAGCGCAGCGGGCCGACCATGTGCAATAGCTTGAGCGTTTCCAGCAATGCAGACAGTGACGTTACACGCCCAATGCCCAAACGGGCCAGCAACGCATCAGCCCCCGCATCACTCCCGGCGATGGAGGCCGTATGCGAAACTGCGGCTTGCTGCGCTTGCGCTGACCTGCCGATCTTGAGCGCGACAATCCGTTTGCCAATCGCCTGCGCGATCCTTGCCAGATCAACAAATGCCGCAAGATCATCGATGCCTTCCACGTAAAGCCCAAGCGCCGTGACCTTGGGGTTCGCCAAAAGGGCCTTGCCAATCTCTGACAGTCCGGTCTGCGCCTGATTGCCAACTGTGGCCACAAAGGCCATGGGCAAACCACGCATCTGCATCGTCATGTTGATTGCCACGTTGGACGACTGCATGACAAGGGCAACACCGCTGTCTACCCGGTCGCCGCCATGTTGATCAGGCCACAAGGCGACACCGTCCAAGTAGTTCAGAAATCCATAACAGTTGGGCCCCAGCACCGGCATATCACCGGCAGCAGCCAGCAAGGCGGTTTGCAGATCATCACCATCTGCCACCTCATGCGCCGCTTCGCGAAACCCCGCAGCAAAGCAAACGGCACCCCCGGCACCCATCTGCACAAGTTGCGTGACGACATCGATGGTGGCGTGGCGGTTCACCCCTATAAAGACGGCATCCGGCGGCGCAGGCAGGTCGCCAACACAGCGCAATGGCCTGATGCCTGCAATGTCATTCTTTGTCGGATGCACCGCATGGATCGCCCCGGCAAAGCCCATCTTTTGGCATTGCAAGATGACTTGCTCGCACCAATCGCCGCCGCCCACAACGGCGATAGAGTCGGGTTGGAAGAGCCGTTGGAGCCGGTCCATCATGCACCCAACGGGCGCAACAGTTCGCGGCTGATGATGTGGCGTTGAATCTCGGACGTGCCATCCCAGATACGTTCAACACGAGCGTCACGCCAGAACCGTTCAATCGGAAAATCATTCATCAGGCCCATGCCACCATAGATTTGCAGCGTTGCATCGGTGACCCGCGCGAGCATCTCGGTTGCATAGACCTTGGCCGACGCGATCTCGCGGTTCGCAGGCAAGCCTTCGTCCAGACGCCATGCTGCTGCCAGCGTCATCAGATCAGCGGCGTCAATCTCGGTGATCATATCGGCAATCTGAAAGCTGACGCCCTGAAACTTGCCAATTGGCTGTCCAAATTGCTGGCGTTCTGCGGCATAGTTCAGCGCATATTCAAAACAACGGCGTGCCCGTCCAACGGACATTGTCGCAACCGTAATCCGTGTGGCGTAGAGCCATTCGTTCATCACCGCAAACCCACCATCAACCTCGCCCAGAACCTGTGCGTCGGGCAAGCGGCAATTGTCGAACTCCAGAATACAGTTGGTGTAGCCACGGTGACTGACCGAGGCATAGCCATCACGCACCGCAAAACCCACCGTTCCACGGTCCACGAGGAACGTAGTGATCCGTTTCTTGGGGCCACGCGGCGTCTCATCAACACCAGTTGCCACAAAGACAATGAAAAAGTCGGCGTGATCGGCACCCGAGATGAAGTGCTTCGCGCCATTGAGCACCCAATCACCACCATCGCGGACCGCACCGCATTTCATACCGCGCACGTCGGACCCCGCATCAGGTTCGGTCATGGCCAGCGCATCCATGCGCTCTCCCCGCACCGCTGGCAACAGATAGCGGTCGCGCTGCTCCCCTTCGCAGGCCATCAGGATGTTTTGCGGACGCCCAAAGAAGTGGTTAAGCGCCATCGACCCACGACCCAGTTCCCGTTCAACCAAAGCAAAGTCAACGTGGCTGAGACCCGCGCCCCCAACCTCTTGAGGAAAGTTGCAGGCGTAGAATCCCAGTTCAATTGTCTTGCGCCTGATCTCGTCCGCAATCTCTTTGGGGACCTCACCGGATCGTTCGACGATATCTTCATGCGGGTAGATTTCATGTTCCACAAATGTGCGGACCGTATCCACAATCATCTGCTGTTCCTGAGTGAGGCCAAAATGCATGGCAGGCTCCATCGCGATATTCCGAAGGAAAGCCTAAGAAGGCCTTCTGAAAAAGTCATGCGAAATTCTGAACGGGCTGGTATAAATGTCCCGGGTTGAAATGGAGCAGGCCATGTTTGACGTATGCAATGAAACGGTCAGCGTTCTTTATGCCGTTATTTTTGGCGCGGGCGATGCCTGCGTGCGGCTTGATCTGTGGTCGCTGGGTTGGGCCTTTGTAGCCTTCATTGTCCTTGTTGTGATTGCGCAGTTTGCGGCGCGCAAGCTCTGGGCGCGGATCACCCGGCCTTCGGGCAAAGACATATACTCCGACGAACAGCCGCTACCAATGGGACGCGGCGACACTGAAAGCCCGATCAAACGCAGCCGGTTCTAGGATCAGGCCCTAACCCGCGGGGCGGTGGTTTCCGCCTGTTGCCCGCGTCAGTTGCTGGGCTGCCTCCATCACAGGACCGGCAAGCGCCTCGATCCGATCCAGCGTGATCCGCGAGGTGGGGCCGGACACAGAGATCCCCGCGACAGCCTCACCAAAGACATTGTAGACCGGGGCCGCGATACATCGCATGCCCAGATTGCGTTCTTCGCCATCCACCGCATAGCCGCGTGCCTTGGTGATCTTGAGGTCCGCGATCATGGCCTCCGGATCGACCAAAGTGAATTCCGTAAAACGCTCCATCTGTCCCGCGACCAAGACCTGCCGCTGGCGTTTGTCATCCATCCGGCTAAGCAACGCCTTGCCAATACCAGATGAATGCATCGCCGACGCCGTGCCCGGCGGAAAGAAGGCGCGTATCGTTGCATGAGTCTCTACCTGCCCCAGAAACAGCACCTTACCATCCCGCTCAATCCCCAGATTGGCGGTTTCACCTGTTGCCTCCATCAATGCGCGCATGATTGGGCGCGCGCGTTCAACAAGTGACGTCCGCCGCAAAAAATGCGCCCCGGTCAGATAAGCCTCAGCACCAACATTCCAAACTTGGGTTTGCGCATCAAAGTCGGCAAAGCCGCGTCCGTGGAAAGTCGTCAGCACCCGGTAAATCGTGGCAGGCGACTGTTCCAGCGCACCAGCAATTTCTGACAAGGTGCCACCCTGCATCTCGCCCAATTGCACCAACACCTCAAGCGCGCGGTCAAGCGACTTGATCGTATTCTGCGTACTTTTGCTGTCCCAGGCCTTGGGGCGCCCACGTCCCCGTTTCGTCCCATCCACGGTGATTTCCTTCAATATTGAAAAATCATTTCATTTTATGAAAAAAATAACTCACTGACAACAAATAACTAATTCCCCCACCTCTGATCTGAGGAGCAATTTCAAAAAAATTGAGTGACGTGGACATCCCTGACAAAACAGGCTCAACCCAATGGAGGATCGGCCATGAGTTTTCAAAATCCAGTATTCATCCCCGGCCCGACGAATATGCCCGAGGCTATTCGCAAGGCCTGCGATATGCCGACGATTGACCACCGTTCCCCATTGTTTGGGCAGATCTTGCACCCCACCCGGGCCGGCGTTCAGGAGATCCTGAAATCGGAAAGCGCCGAGATTTTCATTTTCCCATCCACCGGCACAGGCGGCTGGGAAACAGCAATGACCAACACGATGTCCGCTGGCGACACCGTCCTTGCGGCGCGTAACGGCATGTTCAGCCACCGCTGGATCGATATGTGCCAGCGCCACGAACTGGATGTTCAGATTGTGGATACACCGTGGGGTCATGGTCTGCCTGCGGATCGTTACGCGGATATTCTGGCGGCTGACAAAGAGCACAAGATCAAGGTTGTTCTTGCCACGCACAATGAAACCGCAACCGGCGCGAAATCCGATATTGCTGCCGTGCGAAAGGCGCTGGATGATGCAGGCCACCCCGCTCTGCTCTTTGTGGATGGTGTCAGCTCAATCGGATCCATGGATTTCCGCTTTGACGAATGGGGCGTCGATGTTGCCGTGACGGGTTCGCAAAAGGGTTTCATGCTGCCTCCCGGGTTGGCCATCGTCGGTTTCAGCCAAAAGGCGCTGGACGCCAACAAAACGGCCGGGCTACCGCGCACGTTTTTTGATGTTGCGGATATGACCAAAGGTTACGCGGCGAATGCGTACCCCTACACCCCTGCTGTCGGCCTGATGAGCGGTCTTCTTCTGGCCACTGAAATGTTATTGAAAGAAGGCCTCAACAACGTCTTTGCACGTCATACACGTATCGCTTCGGGTGTACGTGCCGCGGTCAATGCTTGGGAGCTGGAGCTTTGCGCTGCGACACCTGATGTCTATTCTGATACTGTCAGCGCAATCAAAACACCCGAAGGCTTCGACGCGGGTGATATCGTGACACATGCAGCGCAGAAATACGGCGTTGCCTTTGGTGCCGGCCTTGGTGAGGTCGCAGGCAAGGTGTTCCGTATCGGTCACTTGGGCAGCATGACAGACGTCATGGCCCTTTCAGGGATCGCGACAGCCGAGATGTGCATGGTGGACCTCGGCCTTGATATCAAACTCGGCTCTGGCGTTGCCGCGGCGCAGGAATTCTACCGCAGCACGACCAGCGTCGCACCCGAGGATACAGTGTGATGGAAGACCAGGGCGACATGTATATACCAACCTATCAGGACATGCTTGATGCGCACGAACGCATCAAGCCCCACATTCACCGCACGCCGATACGCACGTCGGCATACCTCGATGAGCTGACCGGCGCACAGCTGTTTTTTAAGTGTGAGAACTTTCAGGAGCCGGGCGCTTTCAAGGTGCGTGGCGCGTCCAACGCGGTATTTGGACTGACGGACGAACAGGTCAAAAATGGTGTGGCGACACACTCTTCCGGCAACCACGCCTCTTGCCTCAGCTATGCCGCGATGCGCCGGGGTATCCCCTGCAACGTGGTGATGCCACGCACCGCACCGCAGGCCAAGAAAGACACCGTGCGCCGCTACGGTGGCGTGATCACGGAATGCGAACCATCAACAACGTCGCGCGAAGACGCATTTGCGCGCGTGCAGGCCGAAACGGGCGGCGATTTTGTCCACCCTTACAATGACCCGCGCGTAATTGCAGGTCAGGGCACATGCGCCAAGGAATTCATGGAGCAGGTCGGCGGGCTGGACATGATGGTTGCACCCATTGGTGGTGGTGGCATGATCTCGGGGACATGTCTGACGCTTTCAACGCTCGCGCCCGAAGTGCAGATCATCGCGGCCGAGCCAGAGCAGGCTGACGATGCCTATCGCAGCTTCAAGGCCGGTCATATTGTCGCTGATGATGCACCCAAAACCATTGCCGACGGCCTGCTGGTGCCGCTGAAAGAGCGGACCTGGCACTTTGTGTCCAGCTACGTGACCGACATCTACACCGCCTCAGAGGAAGAGATCATCGACGCGATGAAGATCACCTGGAAGCATTTGCGGATCGTGATGGAGGCCAGCAGCGCTGTGCCGCTCGCCACGATCCTCAAGCACAAAAAGAGATTTGCCGGAAAGCGCGTTGGCGTGATCATTACTGGCGGCAACGTAGACCTAGACAAGTTACCTTGGATGCAAGGTTAAAGGGAGAAAACCATGAACGATATGAGCAACCTCAAAGACCTCGAAGTTGGCTATGACGTCCCTGCCCTGCCCGGCATGGATGCGGCCGACATCCAGACACCCTGCCTTGTGCTGGATCTGGACGCACTAGAGCGAAACATCATCAAGATGGGCGATTTCGCCAAATCCCACGGTATGCGCCACCGCGTGCACGGCAAGATGCACAAGTCCGTTGATATCGCTTTGTTGCAGGAAAAACTGGGCGGGTCCGTCGGCGTTTGCTGCCAGAAGGTCTCCGAAGCAGAGGTCTTTGCCCGAGGTGGCATCAAGGATGTGCTAGTATCCAACCAGGTGCGTCAGCCGGAAAAGATCGACCGTCTGGCACGTCTGCCCAAACTGGGCGCGCGCACCATCTGCTGTGTCGATGACATCGACAACGTGGCTGATCTCTCTGCAGCCGCGATGAATCACGGGACACAGATTGAATGCCTCGTGGAAATCGATGTAGGTGCAGGCCGTTGCGGTGTGCAACACGGCCAGCCTGTTGTTGACCTGGCAAAAGCCATCGATGCCGCACCGGGCCTGAAATACGCAGGCATCCAAGCCTATCAAGGCGCCATGCAGCACCTTGATTCATATGCAGACCGTCAGGGCAAGACCCAGATCGCGATTGATCAGGTCGCCAAGACACTTGAGATGTTGCAAGCCGAAGGGATCGAAAGCGATATTGTTGGCGGCGGCGGCACGGGATCCTACTACTTTGAAAGCGCGTCTGGCGTGTTCAATGAATTGCAATGTGGGTCTTACGCATTCATGGACGCGGATTATGGACGCATCCTCGACAAGGACGGCAACCGCATTGACCGGGGCGAGTGGGAGAACGCGCTGTTCATCCTGACCTCCGTCATGAGCCATGCCAAGGCCGACAAAGCCATCGTTGACGCAGGCCTGAAGGCGCAGTCAGTGGACAGTGGCCTGCCAACCGTCTTTGGTCGCACGGACGTGGAGTACGTGAAATGTTCGGACGAGCATGGTGTTGTGGCAGACCCCGACGGCGCGCTGAAGGTCAATGACAAGCTCAAGCTGGTCCCCGGTCACTGCGACCCGACCTGCAACGTGCATGATTGGTACGTCGGTGTCAGGGGCGGCAAGGTCGAAGCGCTTTGGCCGGTCTCTGCACGCGGCAAGGCTTACTGACGCGCTCTTCCCTCCCTACCGGTCGCTCATCGCGAACACTGCCCGCAAGGGTTTCGATGAGCGGCCGCAAAAGAAAGACCATGACATGATTATCGTTCCCGAACGCGAGATTGCAGACCTGATGACCCGTGCGGCGGCTTTTGATGCCGTCGAAAAAGTATTCGCTGCCATGGCATCCGGTGACGCCTACAACTTTCCGGTCGTCCGCGAGGCGATTGGCCATGAAGACTCCCTATATGGCTTCAAAGGCGGGTTTGACCGGGCGGGCCTGACGCTGGGTCTTAAGGCTGGCGGCTATTGGCCGCACAATCTCGAAAGGCGGGACCTGGTCAACCACCAGTCCACCGTGTTCCTGTTCGATCCTGACACAGGCAAGGCCAAGGCCATGGTTGGCGGCAATCTGCTGACCGCACTGCGGACAGCGGCGGCGTCTTCTGTCTCAATCAAGCATCTGGCACGCGAAGACGCCAAGGTCATGGGCATGGTCGGCGCAGGCCATCAGGCCACGTTCCAATTGCGTGCGGCACTTGAACAGCGCAAATTCGAAAAGGTGATCGGCTGGAACTACCACCCCGAGATGCTGCCTAATATTGAAAAGGTCGCCAGTGAAGCAGGCCTGCCCTTTGAGGCTGTCGATCTGCCCGGCATGACCGAAGCGGATGTCATCATCTCGATCACCTCTGCATTTGCGCCATCCCTGATGGCCGATCATGTTAGTGCCGGCACCCACATCGCCTGTATGGGCACCGACACCAAGGGCAAGCAGGAAGTTGAAGCGGCACTGTTGAAACGTGCAACGGTCTTTACGGACGAGGTGTCGCAGTCCGTTTCCATCGGCGAGGCCCAGCATGCTGTGGCCGAAGGGCTGATTTCCCCGGCGGACATTCATCAGATCGGCGCAGTGATCAACGGAACACATGCGGGGCGCAACAGCGCGGATGATATCACGCTATTTGACGGCACCGGCGTGGGCCTGCAGGACCTGGCTGTTGCGGCCAGTGTCATGGAGCTTGCTGTCGCAAAGGGGATCGCAATCGAAGTTGATTTCTAAGGAGCGCCAGGTCAACCTTTGCGTTGTTGATCGCATCTCTGTTGCTTTCCACCGGGCGCCCGAAAAGCAGCGTATCAGCTAGAAGCGGATTTCAAACGCGGCCCCCGGCCGATCCAGCAGCCGCATCTCTGCGCCCTGCACCTGCAGAATGCGCTGCACAATCGGCAGGCCCATACCCGTGCCACCATCCGCGCGGCGAGTGGTAAAAAATGGATCAAAGATACGATCACGATTGCCGGGGCTGATGCCAGAACCATCATCACTGACCAGCAAGCGACCCTGTTGCAGCTCAAATCGGACCTTGGTCGCGCCATGGCCCAGTGCGTTGCCAATCATATGTGTCGCAACAAGGCCCAAGACCTCAGCCGAGAGCGGGACAGTCCCATCCGCAACGACCTCTGCGACAGGGTGATCACGCAGGACCTTGGACAAGCGGCACACCCCGTCCGGCATCGGCTCTTGCGCCTGCGCCAACGCTCGTTGCCCATCCAACAGTGCCTCCATCCGTGCGGTCGCGTCGCTGATGCCCGACAGCAGTTTCAGTCGATCCTGCGGCGCAAGATCAGGATCAGCCAGCAGTTCTGCCGCGCCTTGGATGATAGTGAGAGGTGACTTCAACTCATGTGTTACGTGATCCGCGTAGGATCGCAAAACCGCTTCACGCCCACGCAGGCGCGCTGTCATCTCGATCACCGCCTGCCCCAGCTGGGAAAACTCGGGCGTGCCGAAATGTGCGGGCGGTGCATCCGCTCCTTCTTGCTGCACAAAACCGGTCAGTTCCCGCACGGGGCGCAGAACCAGCCGCCATAGCAGCCAGCCGAGAAGCAATGTGGCGATCAACGCCATCCAGCCGATCAGCCATGTCGTCTCGGCCCAGCCAAGCACGCCGCCCGCTACCCGAAAGTAGCCAACGCCAATGAGCGGCAACGCAAATACCGTCGCAAGTGTCCCACCAAGCACCAGCGCCAAGGGCGGCCGCCATTTTCGGATCACCCGCCGCGGCATGCGCCCATCCGAATACCGACCCCGTGGACCGTCTCAATGGCGTCGGAACAACCAGCCGCCGCGAGCTTGCCCCGCAAGTTGCGCAGATGGCTATCCATCGTACGATCACTGACGTGGATGTTTGTGCCATAGATTGCGTCGACCAGTTGCGGGCGAGATATCACGTGGTCAGGCCTTGCAATCAGCCGCTCAAGCAGATCCATCTCGCGGGCGGTCAGGGTCACTTGGGCGTCGTTGACATGGCAAAGATGACGCGCGGGATCGACGCTGAGCACACCGCGCCGCATCACATTCTGCCCATCTGCCACACCCTGCGTCCGCTTTAGGATCGCGCGGATCCGCGCCACCAGTTCGCGTGGCGAAAATGGTTTCGAGACATAGTCATCCGCCCCCAGTTCCAACCCCACGATGCGGTCAACCTCGTCGCTATGGGCCGTCAAAAACAGAACCGGCACATCAGAGGTTTTGCGCAGGCTACGGCAAACGGCAAGACCGTCCATCTCTGGCATCCCGATATCGAGCACGATCAGGTCGGGTTGCAGGCTTTGTGCCGCCTCAAGCGCCGCCCGCCCGTCACCTGCTTCGGCCACGGCAAAGCCTGCCTGCCTCAGGGCAATCCGAACAACATCACGAATCTGGGCATCATCATCTGCAATCAGGATCATTGCGCCGCCTCCAATGTGGCCAAGCTACGATGCAGGCGCGCATTGCGGTAGCCCCATTCGCGCCAATCCTTGCGCGTGCTCAGATGGGGACCCCAACTGCCGCAAAGATCATAGCCGGTGCGCAACTCATCCGCCCTGATGGCAGGCACTGCGCCTTCACTCAGTTGGCATAGATAGAAATCTCCTGGGCGGTGATCTGCCAGATTGTTGCGCGCAATGAAACCGTCGATATTGAACAGATTGCAGCAGTAGATGGCAACGAACCCCATACCAAAGGCGCGTTGCAGAACCCAGCCAACGCTGTGCCGTCCCACCATCTGCATGATGATCAACACAAGCCCCAAGGCCACAAGACCCATCCAGACGAAGGCTGCGAAGCGCAGCCGCGTCAGGCCGTAGACATCCACATAAAGATCAAGGCGCAGGATGGATGAAACCACCAGCAGGACGGTTTGTGCAATCCAAAGGTAAAGCAACCGCCGCACCCAGATGGCCGCACCCAGATAAGGTTGGGCAAGCAATGCAAAGAGGCCAGCAAGTACCGCAGTGACCAGCAAAGGATAGGCCCCACGATGGGCGTATTCTGCGTATGTCATCCCCTCAGGCAATGCAGCACCGCCCCAGAGGTAACCAATGTCCATCACGGTTTGCATCAGAAAGATCAGATTGAACACAACCAAGGCCCGACTGACCGACCGTCCATTCAGCAAGGCCAATTGCACAGAGCAGGTCGGGCGTGATGCAGGTCGCATCAGATTGCCAATCATCGTGGCCAACCGCAGCAGTGGCCAGATCGCAAGTGCGATCATGGCCCATAGCAACACCCGTGCGAACTCTGGCAACAGATCCATATCAAACTGCCCCAGTGCCACCAGCCACTGATCCACAAACGGATTGGCTGCGGCAAAAAGCGTCAGAAAAAGCGCACCTATCCCTGCCGGCAATGCCCAATCAAGCAAAACTGATTTCACCGACCCCGTCGATGGCGTGGAAACCCGCATCGCAAAGATGTCTCTGCAGGTCTGCACGATACCCGCGCCCGGCAAGCGTAAAACTGCTCTGGTCAAACCCTGTGGCGCGAATACCGGGGCGGCCAGGATCACGCCGCAAGTCATCAAACCCGCCAGCGCAACCAGAAATGTGCCAAGCTGCACAACCTCAAACAGTGGCGCGACACAGATGATCAGGACAGCCAGTGCGGTCAAACTCCGCCGCCTGTCCAATGCGCGATAAAGCGTCAGAAACGTCGCCATGCCTGCAACAAGAAACCAAATTGCCAGCCCCGCCCCTGGCCGAAAGTCCCAGATCAACAGATCCGCACACAACACGACAAGCAGCAGGACCGGCCCCGCACGCAGCCCTTTGGGCGGGTCTTCATCATCCAGCCACCACGCATCATTCGCCAATCGCTCTGGCACACCTCGCACAACCATATCCTGTTCCTTTCTGTTCTTGTCAGAAACGAACTAGGTGCCGGCTGTGCAGGCGAGATTGCACAGATGTGCAGTTTTTGTGCAGATGGGAGGGTTAGCCTTTGGCGGCAGCGCGAATGGCCCGGATATTCGCGCCGTAAGGTGCCGGGTCCGCAACCGATCCACCTTTGAAGACGGCTGATCCCGCGACCAGAACATCGGCCCCTGCGGCTGTCACCAAGGGGGCGGTTGTCGGATCGACGCCGCCATCGATTTCGATGTGGATCGGTCTGTCCCCGATCATCGCGCGCAGTTCGCGGACTTTCTCGACCTGAGAATGGATGAACTTTTGCCCGCCAAAACCGGGGTTCACAGTCATAACGCAGATCAGATCAACCATATCGAGCAAAGGGCCAACGGCCGCGGCGGGTGTCCCTGGGTTAAGTGCTACACCGGCCTTGGCCCCTGCCCCGCGGATCGCCTGTAAGGTACGGTGGATATGCGGGCCAGCCTCAACATGGGCGGTGATGATATCGGCACCTGCCTTTGCAAAACCTTCGATGTAAGGATCAACCGGTGCAATCATCAGATGCACATCCATGATACCTTTGATATGCGGACGGATGGCCGCGCAGGTCGCAGGGCCAAAGGTGATATTTGGCACAAAATGCCCGTCCATGACATCCACATGCACCCAATCAGCCCCTTGCGCTTCGATTGCTGCGCATTCTGCGCCAAAATTGGCAAAGTCGGCGGACAGGATTGATGGGGCGATCTTGATGGAACGGTCAAAGGGCATCGGCAACCTCGTGGAACTACGTTGCGCTGGCAATAACCTGCATGGGTTGTTTTGTCACCCGGTACAGCCGCGTAAATTCGCCATGCACGCGGCTCATGCTGCGCCGCAGCAACAGCTGTGCCAATTTGATGTCATGGGGACTCTGCAATACCGGCAGCGCCTGCAAAGGCAGGTTGTTCAGCCACAATAGCAAAAAAGACGCTGGGTCATTTCAATAAGGCGCCTGCCATGGCAAGAAATAATTTGATCAAACGGTCAAACCTTGCCAAGGAGAGGCCAAAGTGCCACCCTGTGCAGGCACCCTAGGAGGCCCACTTGCAAACCACGCAGACCCCACCACTCACACATGCACAACTGCCCTCATTGCATGAGCCGCGCAATGAGGGCACCCCACTTGACCTTGATTGGGTGATGGCCGTGCAGGCCAACACATCTGCGATTGAACGGCGCGCAAAGACGCTGCCGGGGCGGCGCAGTGTAAAGAAGGATTTTCAGGCCGCGTGGCTGTGCAAAGCGATCAGCCTGATGGACCTGACCACCCTGTCTGGTGACGACAGCGAAGGGCGCGTGCGGCGCCTGTGTGCCAAAGCGCGACAACCCGTGGCGCAACCCTTGCTGGACGCACTTGGCATGGATGGGCTGACCACTGGGGCAGTCTGCGTTTATCACGATATGGTTGAAACGGCGGTCAAAGCGCTGGAGGGCACCAGTATCCCCGTCGCTGCCGTCTCGACCGGCTTTCCGGCTGGTCTGTCGCCGTTCCACCTGCGCATTGCCGAAATCAAAGATAGCGTCGCCGCCGGCGCCCAGGAGATCGACATTGTGATCAGCCGTCGCCATGTGCTGACCGGCAACTGGCAGGCCCTATATGATGAGATGCGCCAAATGCGCGAAGCATGCGGCGATGCCCACGTCAAAGCGATCCTTGCCACCGGGGAGCTTGGTACATTGCGCAACGTCGCCCGCGCGTCACTGGTCTGCATGATGGCCGGGGCCGATTTTATCAAGACATCGACGGGCAAAGAACCGGTGAATGCGACGCTGCCCGTGACCCTGACCATGATCCGCGCCATCCGCGATTTTGAAGGCCGGACCGGCGTAAAGGTCGGATACAAACCCGCAGGCGGCATCAGTAAGGCCAAAGACGCGCTAGTTTATCTGGCGATGATCAAAGATGAACTTGGCAATCGCTGGCTGCAACCGGACCTGTTTCGATTTGGTGCGTCCAGCCTGCTTGGCGACATTGAACGGCAACTCGAACATCACGCCACCGGCGCCTATTCGGCATCGTGGCGGCATGCGATTGGATAGACCATGACCATCAAAGAAATCTTCAACACTATGGATTACGGCCCAGCCCCAGAAAGCAGCGCCGAGGCGCTGCAATGGCTGGCGGGCCGCGGCGGCGTTGCGGGGCATTATATCGGCGGCAAATGGGGCCCGATCCGGGACGATTTTGCGTCCAACAACCCCGCGACGGGCGAAAAACTGGCAGGCGTCACCAAAGGCACCGCCGCGGAAATTGACATCGCTGTCACAGCGGCGCGCAAGGCACAACCCGCCTGGGCCAAGTCCGGTCATAAACGCGCCCGCATCCTTTATGCCATCGCACGTCTGATGCAAAAGCACGCGCGCTTGCTCGCCGTCATGGAAACCCTCGACAATGGCAAGCCGATCCGCGAAAGCCGCGATATCGACGTGCCGCTGGCCATCAGACACTTCTACCACCACGCGGGATTTGCCCAACTGATGAAATCCGAACTGCCCGACCGCGAGGCATTGGGCGTTTGTGGGCAGATCATCCCATGGAACTTCCCTCTGCTCATGCTGGCATGGAAAATCGCGCCGGCACTGGCGATGGGCAACACGGTGGTGCTGAAACCCGCCGAATACACGTCCCTTTCGGCCATGGTCTTTGCCGAAATCTGCACCGAAGCTGGCGTACCACCCGGTGTCGTGAACATCGTGACTGGCGACGGCGAAACCGGTGCAGCGCTGGTCAATGCAGCCGTCGATAAAATCGCCTTCACCGGATCCACCGAAGTGGGCCGCAAAATTCGTGAGGCGACAGCCGGGTCAGGCAAGGCGCTCTCGCTCGAACTGGGGGGCAAATCCCCCTACATCGTGTTTGAAGATGCCGATATTGATTCAGCCGTCGAAGGTCTGGTCGATGCAATCTGGTTCAATCAGGGACAGGTCTGCTGTGCCGGGTCGCGCCTGCTGGTACAGGAAGGGATCGCAGATCGTTTCTATGCCAAACTCAAAACCCGCATGGACGGGCTGCGCATCGGTGATCCACTGGACAAATGTATCGACGTGGGGGCCATCGTGGACCCTGTCCAACTGGACCAGATCACATCAATGGTCAGCGCCAACACCGAAGGCGAAACCTACCAAACAAAAGTGCCAGAGGGATGTTTCTACCCGCCCACGCTGATCACCGGGCTGTCACCCGCCTCAACCCTGATGCAGGAAGAAATCTTTGGCCCTGTGCTGGCGGCCACAACATTCCGCACCCCTGCTGAGGCGGTCGCGATTGCCAACAACACCCGTTATGGGCTCGCGGCCTCTGTTTGGTCGGAAAACATCAACCTCGCACTTGATATCGCACCAAAGCTGGTCGCCGGGATCGTCTGGGTGAACGGGACCAATATGATGGATGCCGCCGCCGGGTTTGGTGGTGTGCGCGAAAGCGGGTTTGGCCGTGAAGGTGGCTGGGAAGGGCTCGCTGGTTACACCAAGTCCAAAACAACGGCAAAACCGCTTGGCAAAATAGACGCTTTCACAACCGAAGATGGCCACCCCGCCGACCCGCTGGACCGGACAGCAAAGCTCTATATCGGTGGCAAACAGGCGCGGCCCGATGGCGGCTATTCTACACCGGTCTACAGCCCGCGCGGCAAACTTCTCGGTCATGCCTCTGTCGCCAATCGCAAGGATATCCGCAACGCGGTCGAAGCCTGCAATAGTGCAAAAGGATGGCCCAAAACCACCGGGCACCTTCGTGCCCAGATCCTTTATTACATCGCGGAAAACCTTTCGGCCCGCGCCGAAGAATTTGCAACGCGCATCAACAGGATGACCGGTGCGAAATCAGGCGCGGATGAGGTCGAAACCTGCATTCGCACGCTCTTTACCTATGCGGCATGGGCGGACAAATATGACGGGCAGGCGCATGGCGTTCCCATTCGTGGCGTCGCTTTGGCGATGAAAGAGCCCGTCGGTAACATCGGTATTCTTTGCGATGATGCGGCACCGCTGGCCGGTCTGGTTGGCGCGATGGCTCCGGCCATTGCCATGGGCAATCGCGTGATCCTTGCGGCAAGCGAACCTTTCCCGCTGGCCGCAACCGATTTTTACCAAGTGCTGGAAACATCCGATGTCCCTGCTGGTGTCGTGAACATCATCACCGGGAAGCATAGCGAACTTGCTCCGACCCTCGCCAAGCACCTGGATATTGATGTTGTCTGGTCCTTCTCCAGCACCGATCTGAGCGCTGAGATTGAAAAAGCCAGCGCCGGGAACCTCAAGCGGACCTGGGTGAACAACGGCCAAGCGCTCGCACCGACAACGCATGAATACCTTGTGGCCAGCACAGAGATCAAAAATATCTGGATCCCATACGGCGAATAACGCGTCAGCGCGCCCTTAAGAGGTTCACTCTACCGGCCGGTTCTTGTTTTTGTCGCGCCATGTGCCAAGCCAGCGCGAAACCCGCCCCTTGCGCGCGGCCACGCCTGCCTGAACCTCGTCCAACTGATCGCCAGCCGCATCCAGCAATGGATCAACCGACCGTTCACGGAACTGCCGCCACATCGCCCGAATGAACAGCAATGCCACCATGAAGAAAATGAAAAAGAAGATGTTGAACCATGGGATGATCCGCACATCAGGGCCCTCGATGGTACGCACGCCGACCGCATTGGGATAGATGCTCGCCCAGCGGATCCGCCAACCGTAGTGGGTGATCACAGCCCATTCATCACCACGCGCAAGGTTAGCCGCCTCAGCCTGCAAATCAGAACTATCGAATTTGAAATAAGGTGGCCAGATCCAGCCGGTATCCTCGTTGCGATAAACCATCACGCCTTCGCTATCGCGCGGAATGAAGCCAAGCAGAAAAGTTTTGCGTTTCTGGGTATTGATCAAACGCAGGTCCCGCGTCGGCTGCTCTGATGCGCCTGCGTCGGCCTGCGCATAGAAGATCCGGTTGTAGGGGCTAAAATCGGTACGGATAATCTCTGTTGATGTGACCTTCACAACATCATGCTGCGGCAGGACATAGTGGAAGAAAAGTCCAACAATCAGCAGAAAAATAACGCGAACAATGGTCTTGAAACGTTTCATTTTGAATTCCTCAGTTCGCGTTGATGGTGTAGATGATTGTCGCAATCACAACCGTTGGCACGATATAGACCAGCCCGATCAGCTTCGGCCGTATAGAGCGATTGTAGGCCTGCATGCCCTCTGCGACAAAGGCGTCGCGTGCGCCCTCAGCGGCACCCTCTGAATGGTCTGCATCAAACTGCTTTTCCAGCCGTTCCTTGCGCACCGATCGCGAATAGACCGACACAGACAGGTAAATCACGCTCAGCCCGATAAAGCCGAAAACGACCAGTCTAATAAATCCCATCAGCGCCTCCCCTTTGCGACAGCACCCCACGGGCCAACCCGTGTGATCAAATCAGGTTGGCGGACCTTTGGCGCCTCTGTCATCGATGCCTCATGCCCAAACAATGCTTCACGGGTGCCAGCTTTATCGACTTGGTACTCCCGATCAAGAAAATCAACGACATAGGCCCGCTTTTCGTCCGGCCATGCCGCATAGGCACGATAGAAAACCTCCTTGTGGCAAATAAACAGTTGGCGGATATCCAGCGGTGTCAGCTCTGCCAAAAGCATGTTCACAAGGTCCGCATCCGGGTGGTCCTTGGCACGTAGCGTATAGAAATAAGCAGGATGTTCCGAGGTAATCGTAGGCCAGGGCCCATCTTCCTCTGCCCAGCGCAGCAGTGCAGCAAGGCCTTGCCATGCCTGCGGTAGCTTGTCCGCATATTGACGACCCAAACGGCGTAAATCGCGGCGCGTCGCGCCTTCAAGATCCTCGCCCATCTTCGCTGCAACAGACGCAACGATGAAATCCATCTTTTGATGCAGGATAGCTGCGGAATCGACACCCCGCGCCTCCATGATCGGCTCAACCAGATCATTGAGTGTCAAAAACTTCGCAATCGCAGAACGGTCATTGAAATCAAAGGTGTATGGGATGGGCAGATCATCAAAATCGGTCTTTGTACCCGATACGATCGCCGCCGGATGTCGCACACCGCGGAACACATACATGCCGCCAAAATGATCCGTCCAAAAGTTGTCCTGAACAAAGGACATCTGCCGCAGCTGCACCGGGTTGCGCATCACATCCCCAGTTTGTTTGGCCATCCCGATCATGCGCCCGATCAGCACATCATCGTACCAGCCATCTGGTTCAGTTTTAAACTGGTCGATCATTTCACCCAGCTTTTCAGCGGCAGCGACTGTGCCACTGGTTGTATCCGCCTCCACCGACAGCTTGCGGATGTCAAACAAGCGCGCGGGTGTGTCGGCCTGATAGACCGAATTCACCAATTCACCCGCAACTGCATCCTGCGCTGTAAGCGCAAAAAGCTCTGCCCGGTTTTCAATGATAAATTGCTTCAGTATCCCGCGCGAGGTTGAAAACTTCGCATTCAATAGCGGGGCGCTCGCCTGTTCATTGGTCAGCAAAATGAACTGCCGATTGACACCCCTGTGGTTGAGATAAAGGTCATCGCCCAACTCATCGCCAACCTCGGGCGAGTATCCTGAAATATCAATATGGAACACTTTCAGCGCTGTTTGACGACCGGTCAGATGTTTTAGCGCGCGATTGTACCGCTCGACCAGAATAGGGCTGTCCACCCGGATCAGGTTGCCGAACATGAGACCCTTTTCAATCAGGCGATGCATATCACCACGTCTCCTTCACCCATTTGCGCGGCAACCCTGCCACCGACAGCAGCATGATCGGTGCCCAGATGAGAGCGGCGATCAAGCCCAGCCTGCCAAAGAACTGCAGGTTTGCGGCCAATCCGGATTCCATCAATTGCGCCATGGGAAAGCCTTGCCAGATATAGAGGCAAGCAAAGAAAACCGTTGAAAGGGCAAACAATAGCACGGTCGACAAGAGCGTATTGATCAGTAGCGGCTTCACACCCTCGGGCAGGACCCTGGCCAACAGACGCGGCACCAAAAAACCCAACACCGCCAACATCAGCGCCGGGAGGAAAAGGCTGTCTGAAAACAAATTCAGCATCTGCGGCGCCTACCCTTTCCCTGCCAGATAGCGTTTCTTGGCGATCTCCTGACGCCCGAAATCACGCACCATCGCGTCAATTGCAACCTCGTCAGATTTGTCGGCATAGCGGAATTCGCTATCGGCGTAGCGGTTGATTTCCTGAATAACCATTTCAACCGTAATCGGCTGGCGCAATTCGGCTATCATCCCCTTCTTGGTGTCATAATCCTTGAACAGGAACAAATCAGGTTCTTCCATCCATTCGTCGGGCAGTTCAAAATCCATGGCGCGGACCTTCACCGCATCGGTGATGTTCTTGATCGCACGACCGGTGAAGCGCTCATCGGCTTCCTGAATACCCTTCAGATAGGTGCCAAGTTTGGCAATTGTGTCCAATTCGCCCACATCACTATGCACGCGGTCAAAGACACGCAGCAGCCCGTCCTCATGCGGGCGGGCGTGGCTGTCAAAGGACGCGGCAACGGCCTTTTTGATCTCTTGCGCACTGAATACTTCGTGTTCGCCCACCGGGATATCGTGGTTCTTACCCATCAGCAGGTACAGGATGTCGATATAGTCGTCGCGGGTCTGTGGCCCATCCACGAGGAACCGCGCGCCAGCCCGCTGACGCAATGCATCATCGACGTTTTCAGGATAATTTGAGAACATCCCAAAGGTACAGTTTCCGCGCACAACCGTGTTGGCACCGGCAAAGCTTTCCATCAGTACCGCTGTAATCTCAAGCTGCCCAGCCGAAGACTGCCTGTCACCGCGCTTGCCCGCCAGCTGATCAATATCGTCAATTGTGCCAAAACCGATCACGCCGGGATCAAGCACGTTGTTGATAAACGCCTTGGCGTTCTGCCCCGATTTGCCCTGATAGCTGTCGATATTGTCAGTGCTAAGGTTTTGATAGCGGAAGGGATAGCCTGCCGTCTGGCAATACTCGTTCACCAAGCCAGCCATCATCTGGATCAGCGTCGTCTTGCCCGTCCCCGGTTTCCCATCGCCCATGAAGGTAAAGATAAAGCCGCCCAGTTCTGCAAATGGGTTCAACCGCCGCTCAAAATCATAGGCCATCAGCATCTTGGCAAGTTTCATCGCCTGATACTTTGCGATGTGGTTGCCGACGACCTCATTGGGCTTTTTGAAGGTCATTGTCAGCGCAGAGCCTTTGGCCTTACGCGCTGGTGTAAACCCTTGGATGGTGAAGTCATCCGCCTCAACCCGCCAGGACGCCTTGTTGAACGACGCCAGGCGGCCCGCGGTCGAGGCGCGCTGGGCGACCTTCTCCATCAACTGTTCGCAATAGGCAAAAATCGTGGCGATCATCGTGGGTTCGTCTTTGGCAAACTGGCCCAGTTTTTGATCCAATTCCCAGATCGCACCATGCAAGGCAAGCGGGGCATTGTCGGTCAGCACCTCATCCACACCGCCTGTATCCACGCTCTGTTCGCCCACATGGGCAGACAACAAAAATGACGTGGCATTGGCAAATGTGTAAAGCGCCACCAGAGATTCAGCCGCCAGATACTCTGTAAACTCGACCGACCGGTCCTGTGGCAGACGACCCTCCAGATTGATACGCTTGAGTTCGGTCAGTGCTGTCTGATCCGCAAATTCATCCGCCACACAAAACGCAATCGACAAGGCTCGGCGCAACGCATGGGCCACAGAGGCCTGCGCCGGGGATGTCAGTGGGTCATCGTCATCTGTTTCTGCCAGACGGTCCAGCAATCGGACGCCGCCGGCAGGGGTACTGGTACGTGACAAAAGCCCCGGTGTCGTTGACCGGAACCGGCGACGCGTCGCGGCGACATCGGGGGATTTTTCGGGCGCTTCCAGCGACAACCGCGCCTTGGCCAGGCGCGGGCTATGATCCAGACGCATCAGCATCTCGGCGGCAGAACCATAATGCTTGCGAATGTCGTCTTCGCGCAACTCCATCTGATCACTTGATTGGCTCATGCCCTCTCCTCATCAATTTATTAGCGGTGGCTCAGCACGCGGCCGTTATCGCTCACCACGAATTTACGCACGTCGCGAAACCCTGGCGGTGCCCATTCCGCCAACGCCTGATAGGGGCGTTCGGGCATGATCAGCGCGCGTTCCATCCGACTGGCCCCGGTTTCAGCACCACCACCTGCAAACGGGTCAAGCGCGAATATTTGCCGTTCAACCGATCCGAACCAGCCGGATTTTACGTTCTCGACACGCTCTGACACCAGCTCTTCCTCGGTCCAGACCAACGCCCAATCTTCGCCGACCGGCGCATTGGCCGCTTTCAACACCTCACGCAAAGGCCCAGATTGCCGGGTAAAGGCGTTGCTATACATTGGCCCAATGTGGAACCGGCGCAGGCGGGTTGGGTGCAGATCATCAAAATCCTCATCAAAGCCTTTGGCGATCGTCAGCAGTTTCAGATGCGCCACTGATTGCGCCATCAGATGCGCCTGCGCTTCGGGCCAGCGGCGTTCATCCTTTGGCAGGCCCGTGCGCCCGGTATCTTCAACATCCATCAGATAGATCGTCGGCAGGTTCACCTGACTGTCATAGACGGCCCAATGGATCAAAAATTTGCGCCGATCACCCGCGTTGCCCTGCCACAGGCATTGCGGGTCATTACGCGCCCAGAACTGGTCGCCGCGTGCTAGTTCTTCATAATAAAGACGCTGCGACAGCGCATATTGCAGTTTCGTCGGGATTTCCTGTTCGCTCAGGATCACGCGGACCATCTGATCCTTCAGATCGGCAGCACTGGGTTGGGACGCCAAATGACGCTCTGCCTGCTGCGCATCATTCGCCATCTCAAGCAGCTCTTGATAAACCGGAAAGCCGCTTTCTCGCCGGTCGAAGGTCAGATGCCCCGAATGCGCGAACCGTCCGGCAAAGTGGTACTTGTGCGCCAGCGCCGTGAAGGTCCAGTTGAGGCCGACAAGATAGCGGGCCATGACCTCAATATCCTGCCGGGCAAAGCGACCTTCCGCCTCCATCGTGGCGGCGACCTTGGTCAGGTAGCCGGTGATCTTGGCGAACTTGTCAAAATACCGGCGTGTGACGCGGGTATCTTCGAGCTTCATGTGATCGGCTTGGAGGTTTACTTCAGTCATCTTTCAAATTTCTCGAGGCTTTCCTCAGAAAACCGAGAACAGTCTCCCAAATGACTTGGCCTGTCGTAAACAGCAAAAAAAGCATCCCGACTAAGCCAATGAAACCAATCACCAAGAAGTAGCCGGTTTGCTCCAACACTACGACAGCAATGACCATGACCGCCCCAATTAAGCATTGGCGTCGCTGACTTGAATTCAAACCCTACTCCGCACCATACTGATTGCTATCGTGCTTCTTCACAATCTCCTGGAACCGCCGCACGAAACGCTCATCCGCCTTCGCCTTCTGCTCCAACACTTCGCGGGCAAAGACCATGTGGTCCTCGTGTGCTTCCAGCATGTCGGCCATCCGCGCATTCGTGGCAGAGCCAATCGCGGCCATTGCCGATTGCGCCTCTTGGTCCGTCTGCACGCCGATTTCGTTGATCTGGTGCGCCACGTCTTGTTGCTGTGCTGTCTTCAAAGACTTCGACAACGCATCATACAAAACAACACGCTGCTTGGTGTCTGTCTGCAACTTGTTGATCAGTACCATTTGCGTGGCGGCCTGGTTCTGCAAACTGTCGATCCAAGTTTTGCCTTTTTCGATATAGCGCTCAAGCGTCTGACTTTTGGCCAGTTGCACCTGCTCGTTTTGTACCATCTCGTTATACTTGCCATTCAGCGCGGCCAGTTCGGTTTCCAGCTTCGTGCGCGCAGCGGCATCCTGTTCAACCGAGATCTTGTTTTCCAATGCGATGATCTTGGGGTCCATCTTGAGGATTTCGGCCTTGATCGCCTCCAGCGCGCCGACGGTCACCTCGCGGTCATCCAAGGTGACTGTCAGGTTTTGTTCAACGCTGATCTTTTGCTCATTCAGGACGGCCAGTTGGCCTTCCAAGAGCTTCATAATCACATCGGATTTACCGATCAGATCCTGCAATTTGTCATCGATCGAGGCCGTGCGCATCCGCTCTTGGCGCATACTGTCGGCCTTTGCCTTACTGAAGAACCCGATCAGGCTTTCCATGCCCGTCTTGGACCGCATTTCATCAAAATCTTTGGAAAAGGCAGTTGTGACGTCATCAAGACCCATGATCAATTCAGCAATATTGGCATTCATCAGCTCGGTATGGGCATGCACGTCTTCCAGACTGGCATTTTCAATATCGACCGATATGTCAGTGCCTTCGGCCATTTTGCTGCGCGCCACTTCAATCCGGCTGGTCAGCTCTGAAATTTTGCTTTGCGCCTCGGCAACCTGCGCCTGTGATTCCTGAATTTGTGTCTCAAAATTCGCCATATACCATCCCTCTATTCTTATATGATAACAGATACGTAAGCACCGTTGCCGCAATTTTCAATTTGCAGGCACCGCATTTCGGGCCCGCTCAATTGTAATTCTTAACGGGTACAGGGCCAAATAAAAGGGCTATGCGCTTTCTTCGTCGTCAAAGACGGGCGGACGGTCCAAGGCTTCGGCCTCTGGACCCAGCAGTTCGTCGGCAGAGATGATTTTGGGGGGCAACTCGATGCCGCGCCCGAAATACTCAGGATCAACCCGCAGCGACTCCTCCGGCGAGCGGATCACGACCTTCATCGGCGCATCGATCTGGTCGTATAGGTGGATGACATCCTGGTTGAACATGCGGATACACCCCGCTGATCCGGAGTTACCAATCGATTCAAGATCATTGGTGCCGTGAATGCGATAGAACGTGTCCCGCCCACCACGATAAAGGTAAAGCGCCCGCGCGCCCAATGGGCTGCGCAGCCCACCCGGAATGCCACCGCGAAAATCGCCATAGACCTCTGGTTCGGTCCGCAACATGTTCGGCGTGGGGGTCCAGCCCGGCCATTTGCGTTTCAGCCGCATCGTCGTGGTGCCACGCAGCGACCGCCCTGCGCGCCCAACACCCACAGGATAACGCGTTGTCCTGCCGTCTGCGCGTACATGGTAAAGGAATTTGGCATAGGGATCGACGTCAAGGGTATTGCCCTCCTGTTCACCGTTATAGATCCCCGACATGCGGCGGTTCACGCCTTGCAAATACTCCGAGGGGATACCCGGCAGCCGATACCCGGCATCCTCGATGGGGCCGTATCCTTCGATAAAGTCATCCGCCTTGGGCAAGTCCACCTCTGTCACAGGCACGCGCGGGGCGCAGGCGGCGGCCGTGCTGGCAAGGGCCATCGCCCCGAAAGATCGGCGGGTTACTCCTGACAAAGTGGTCATTGGAAGGTCCTAACTCGTTCGAATCACCTGATAGCACTCCGGTCAACCGAGGCAAAACACCACAGCGCGAAATTCGCGCAGGTTTCGGCTTACAGCGTGGTATTTGGACCGCTCTATGTCGTTGATAGCACGCTCAATCGTTGGACCGGCATTCAGGAAAGTGTATCCCCTAGCGTCAGCCCCTGGAGCACATCTCGCGCGCTCATGGCTTTCTTTCCGGCCCGCTGCGCCATTGTCACTTCGACCGCCCCGGTGCCGCAGGCGATTGTAAAGCCGTTCAATACGGTGCCTGGCGCACCATCGCCCTCTGCCAAACGTGATGCCAGCAGCTTGATCCTCTCGCCATTCACATCGCACCACGCGCCGGGAAAGGGGGACAAACCGCGGATCAACTGGTCAACATCTTCGGCGGGTTGGGTCCAGTCCACCCGCGCCTCTGCCTTGTCGATCTTGGCGGCATAGGTCACCCCATCCTCTGCCTGCGGTACCGGCTGCAAATCAGGCAAGCTGGCAAGCGCCTTGACGATTGCACCGGCCCCGATAGCGGCAAGGCGATCGTGCAATGCACCCGTCGTTTCTTCGGCGCCGATCGCTGCCACCTCGCGCAGCAAGACTGGACCAGTGTCCAGCCCCGCCTCCATCTGCATGATACAGACACCGGTTTCGGCATCCCCGGCCATGATCGCGCGATGGATGGGTGCCGCCCCACGCCAACGCGGTAAAAGCGAGGCATGAATATTCAGACAGCCAACCGCCGGGGCATCAAGGATCGCTTGCGGCAGGATCAAACCGTAGGCCACGACAACGGCAACATCAGCATTGAGCGCCGCAAATGCAGCCTGCGCCTCGGTCTCTTTCAACGACACCGGATGGCGCACTGTCAGCCCCAGTTCCTCGGCACGGGCCTGCACGGGCGATGGGCGTTCCTTCTTACCGCGCCCGGCAGGCCGTGGCGGTTGCGAATAAACGGCGACAACCTCATGGCCTGCCGTAACCAATGCATCCAGAACCGGCACCGAGAAGTCAGGCGTTCCCATAAATACGATACGCATCCTCGTCCCTTCCTTCACGCCGTCAGCCGCGGCGCAGCTTTGCCGCCTTCTTGATCAGCATATCGCGTTTGACCCGTGTCAGCCGGTCAAAGAACATCTTGCCCGCAAGGTGATCAATCTGGTGCTGTACAGAGGTGGCCCACAGTCCCACAAAATCCTGCCGGTCCCATTGCCCTTCGCTATTGAGGAAGCGCACAGTCACGGCCCTTGGACGGGTCACCTTTGCCCAGACGCCTGGCAAATTTGGCGAACCTTCCTGATACTCGCGCGGTTCAACACTGCTGTGCAGGATCGAAGGGTTGGCCATACGGATCGCCTGGCCACGGGTATCGGACGCATCCACAACCGCAAGTGCCATGTCGATCCCTAATTGCGGGGCAGTAAGGCCAACGCCGGGCATCCGGTCCATGGCGAGAATCATCTCATCCCAGATCGCGCACACCTCATCGGTGATCGATGCAACCGGAGTGGCCGGTTTGCGCAAGGCGGGGTGTGGCCACATCACAAAGGGACGGTGGCTCATATCAATGTCCCTGTCTGATTGATCATTTTGCCATCAAGGTGGTCCAGCTCGTGACAGATGCAAACGGCCTGCACCCCCTCAAAACGGCCCCGAAGCTGTGCGCCGTCCATGTCCTGCCATACCAGTTCCAACCAAGCCGGGCGCGCAACCTCAAAGGTTTTGTCAGGAATCGAAAGGCAACCCTCTTCCCCTGAGACCAGTTCAGAGGATTGTGCCACAATTTCAGGGTTGATGAATACCATCGGTGCGGGCTCGCCCTCTTTCCAATCCGTATCGACAACAAATACACGCCTGCTGACGCCCACCTGCGGTGCAGCAAGACCGCGACCGGGCGCCGCATACATCGTCTCGAACATGTCGAGAACCAATGTGGAAAGGTCTTCGTCAAAGCTCTCAATCGGCGGGGCGACCTGCAAGAGCACCAGATCACCATCATAGCGCAATGGGCGGACTGCCACGGGGCTACCCTCGCGCCATTTCGCGTTTGAGCTTTTGCATCTTGCGGGTGATCATCTGACGCTTGAGCGGCTTGAGGTAGTCGATAAACAGTTTGCCTTCCAGATGATCAATCTCATGTTGCACACAGGTCGCCCACAGCCCGTCGAAACGCTCGCGCTTGGTCTTTCCGTCGACATCCATCCATTGGACTTCAACCTCTGCCGGACGCTCGACCTCGGCATATTGTTCCGGGATCGACAGGCAACCCTCATCGTAGACGCTTCGCTCGTCCGAGGTCCAGACAACCTGCGGATTGACCAGGACCATCGGTTCGGGTGTCGCTGCATCTTCTTTGGCGCAATCCATCACGATCATACGCTTCATCACCGCGACTTGCGGTGCTGCAAGGCCTATGCCCGGCGCGTCATACATGGTTTCCAGCATGTCATCTGCCAGGCGGCGCAGATCATCGCTGATTTCGGCCACAGGGGCCGCAACCTTCTTGAGCCTTGGATCAGGATGAATGAGGATATTTCGCAATGCCATAGCGGTGATCTAATCCGTCCCAGCGCGCATCGCAAGCAACACGCGAAATTCGACTTGAACACCAGCGCACATCCCCGCAGTTTGGCGCGACAAGAACCGGAGCACACAGATGACATTCGACCACACGCCAGATCGCCGCAACACACACTGCGTAAAATGGGACAGTATGGAGGCGCTCTATGGTGTCAGCCCGGATGAGGGCATCTCCATGTGGGTGGCCGATATGGAGTTCCCCGCAGCACCCTGCATCCAGCAGGCCGTGCAGGATATGGTGGATCACGGTGTCTATGGATACTTTGGCGATGACAGCAAGTATAAAGCGGCCATTCAGTGGTGGATGGGTACACGGCACAATTGGCAGATCGACCCGTCCTGGATTTTTACCACCCATGGGTTGGTCAACGGCACGGCCATGTGCATCGATGCATTTACCAAACCCGGTGACGGCGTTGTCCTGTTCACCCCTGTGTATCACGCTTTTGCACGGGTCATTCACGCCGCAGACCGTCAGGTCGTTGAGTGTGAGTTGGTCAATAAGGATGGCCGCTACGAGATGGATTTCACCACCTACGATGCCCAGATGACCGGCAACGAACGGATGGTGATCCTGTGTTCACCGCATAACCCCGGTGGGCGCGTCTGGACCAAGGCAGAGTTGCAGGCCGTCGCCGCCTTTGCCAAACGTCATGAGCTGATCCTCGTCTCCGACGAAATTCATCACGACCTGACCATGCCTGGCCAGACCCATATACCGATGTCGCATATCGATGGGATCACCGACCGTCTGGTGATGATGACGGCAACCACAAAAACCTTCAACATCGCTGGCAGTCACTCTGGCAATGTCATTATCGAAGACCCCGACCTGCGTGCACAATTCAGCAAACGCATGGCGGCAATGGGCCTGTCGGCAAACAGCTTTGGGATTTTCATGGCAACGGCGGCCTATTCACCAGAGGGTGCAGAATGGGTCGACGGGCTGCGTGCCTACCTTGACACCAATCGCAAAATTTTTGACGATGGCGTGAACGCCATTCCGGGCCTTGCCTCAATGAATCTTGAAGCGACCTATCTGGCTTGGGTGGATTTTGCGAACACCGGAATGACGCGGCAGGAATTCACCGCCCGCGTGCAACAGACAGCCAAGATCGCTGCCAATCACGGCCCAACATTTGGCAAAGGTGGCGACAGTTTCCTGCGGTTCAATCTGGGTGCACCACGCGCGCAGATAGAAGACGCCGTCGCGCGGCTTCAATCGGCATTTAGCGATCTTCAGTGATAGCCCTTAGTGCTCAATCAATCCGGCAGGCACGAAGTCGGGACGGACGAAATCCGCAGCAGGCTTATCCGCAACCGGGGTCAGCCACTTAAACTCGAACACGCGTTCGTCATCCTCATCAATCGAGGACACCACGAGGCATTGATACAGATGCTTGGGGCCATCATAGATGTCGACATGCCCACGCAAACGCTCTGATCCTTCCAGATCAAGGGCAAAGCCCCCATCCCAAAACCGACGGATGCGATAGGTGTCATCCCCGTCATGGACCGACAACCGATCTTTGCGTTTCAGCGCAGCTTTGCGCGCTTCTTCCAGTCCCAGCTGAACTGCATCAGGCAAAAACGAATACATACTCATCCTCCATGCACTGATCCAAAGATGAACGCACAAAGGTAAATATCAAGTGACAAAATGCGCCGCAATGCGGCAACGCCTATAAATTAAGCTTTCACACGTGGGCGCAACACATGCGGTTTGGCCGCATCATAAAGCGCTGAGTCCGGAAAACCGTGCGAATCAGCCAAAGCAGGCCCCACAAGGATCAGCGCCGTGCGTGTGATCTTGGCGGCACGAACCTTTTCGCGCACATCCATCAGCGTGCCCCGGATGATCATCTGATCCGGCCAGCCCACCCGGTAAATGACCGCGACCGGGCAATCCTCACCATAGTAAGGTGCCAACTGCCGCTCAATCTCGCGCAGCGCACGGATGCCCAGATGAATGGCCAAGGTGGCGCCGGTCCGCGCAAAATTCTCAAGCGTCTCGCCCGCTGGCATCCCTGTTGATTTCATCGACATACGGGTGAGGATGATGGACTGGGCCACCTCGGGCACCGTCAACTCTGTCCCAAGGGCGGCGGCGGCGGCGGCATAAGCGGGCACACCGGGGATAATCTGATAGCCAATCCCGTCCGCCTTTAGCCGCCTGATCTGCTCAGCAATCGCGCCATAAAGCGACGGATCACCCGAATGCACACGTGCCACATCCTGACCTTTGGCATGCGCCTTCAAAATCTCACCATGGGTATCGTCCAGGGTCATGGGCGCGGTATCCATGACCAGCGCACCCTCTGGCGCGCAGGCCACAACCTCAGCAGGGACAAGCGACCCTGCGTATAGACAGACCGGGCAGGCACCAATCACCCGCGCGGCTTTCAACGTCAGCAGTTCGGGATCACCCGGACCCGCCCCAATAAAGTATACAGTCATGGTCGTGCTCCCTCGGGATGGCGGGTGGGGCGGATTTCGCGGCAGCGAAACAGCGTCATCCTGCCAGATCCCCATCAATTTTGCGGGCATAGCCTCGCGGCGTGTACATGCGCGGCCCCTCTCCCAATGCTGCCAACCGCGAATGCGACGATCCAATCAGAACAACTGTCAGCATATCCACCTCGTCCACGTCCAGTGCATCAAGGCGACGATAGCGGATGTGTTCTTCCGGACGCCCCAAAGATGAGGCCAGCATCACAGGTGTGTCCGCCGGGCGGTGCTGCAGCAGAATATCGCGCGCCTCAGCAAACAGTGTCCGGCGGCGCATGGACACCGGGTTATAGAAGGCAATGACAAAATCACCCTCTACCGCAGCGCGCAGGCGTTTCACAATATCTTCCCGCGGGGTCAGCAAATCGGACAAGGATATCGCACAGAAATCATGGCCCAGCGGCGCACCTGCTCTTGCTGCTGCCCCTTGCAGCGCACTCACCCCCGGTGAACAAATCACATCCACACGGCGGGCCGCATCAGAAACACCCATCGCATCGGGCCCACGGTCCAAAAGTTCAAACACCAGCGCCCCCATGGCATAGATGCCCGCATCGCCAGAGCAGACCAACGCGACGTTCTTACCCTTGCCCGCCTGCTCCAGCGCATAACGACAGCGGTCCTCTTCGCCGCCCAAGGGAAAGTCGGATCGGTCTTTGCCAACGGCCAATGGTCCCAGCAAATCGATATAGAGGCCATAGCCAACCAACTCTTCCGCCTCGGTGATAAGCCGCGACACTTCAGGCGTGCGCCAGGCGGCCTGTCCCGGACCGATACCAACAACTGACAACCGACCACGCGCCCGGCCCCGCAGTGCAGTCAGCGGTGCTGGGGACACGACCACGGCACAGGTCGCATTGGCTGTCTTGCGCTTGGTGATCAGGAATACCCCATCAGGGCCCGCTTGCGCCAACGCTGCGGCCTCCGCCACACCATGGGTGCCCACTTCAGCGAAAACGACATCCGACGGGTTTGCCAGCCGCGACGTTTCGGCCTCAAGCTCTTCAGCCTCAAACAGGCGCAATGGCACGTCAAATTGTTGTGCCAATGCGATGATTGCAGGCTCATCCGCCTTAAGCGTAATCGTATTGACGGAATGGACCGCCTCTGCGGCGACGCCTGCTTCACCAAGAACCTCACGGACAAGGCCCGCCAATTCCTCGGGTGGACAATTCCGCGCACAGCCAACCCCAAGGGTCAGGCGCTGCGGGGCGAACTGCAAATGGGCAGGGCCAAGATCCTGTTGCGCGTCCATCGTGCAAGAGATGCGCAGACCATCCCCGGCAGGCAGGCCCGCCAACCATGGGGCATCGCCCACCACGGCGGCACCCTGCCCTGCCAAAAGCGCGGCCATCGCGCCCTTGGCATCACCTCGGTTGATCAATCGCCATCCTGCCGGTGGCTCATCCAGAGCCACGCCGAGCGCCACATCGCCAGCGGTTGTCACCGCCGCCACCGCCTCCAAAGTGGCGGCGATCTCTGCGGCCAGCTTGTTGGCCCCGCGATGCCCGCCCAAAAGCGGAACAACAACGGCACCATCATCCGACACTGCAATCACCGGAGGCTCGACCGTTTTATCCGCCAAAAGGGGTGCGACCGCCCGGATAAGAATGCCTGATGCGCAAACGCCAACGATCGGCACGCCGGCCGCGAATAAAACGCGCGCGTGATCAAGCGCATGCGCAAAGAACGCATCGGCCTGATCAACACGGCCTTCGCGGCCATGCACCTGCGCGCCCAATGTGGCCGCAATCCGATGAGCGGTCGCTTCACCGGATCGGGACAAGGCCAGTACGACGGGTTTTAAAGCCATGGATCGGCCCCTTTTGTCAGCAGTATCATCGAAAAATATGGTGCGGTATCGGGGGCTTCGGCCAATGGCAGAACCACCTCTTCCGGCAGGGTGGCGCGTTCCACGTATACAGCGCCCTCGGTTAGGCCAAGGTCGTCAATGACCGCTCGTAACTTCGGCAGATGGCGGCCAACCTTCATGATAACGACACTTTCCGCGCCCTCGATCCGGGCGCGCAGTTCCGCCTCGGGCAATGGGCCCGGCAGCACGGTCAAACGCTCGTTCCGCGCGGCAAGCGGCAGGCCCGCACGGGCAGCACAGGCGGTAACAGAGGTAACGCCGGGCACGATCTCAACCCGGTAGGCCTCTGAGAGCCGCGCGAAAAGATACATGAAAGAGCCATAAAAGAACGGGTCACCCTCGCAAAGGCACACAACATCCTGCCCTTGATCCAGAACAGCAGCGATCTCAGCAGCTCCCTGGTCATAGGCTGCCTGCGCCGGTGCGCGCGCGACCGACATCGGCACATCCATGACGATTTCGCGCACATTTGCGGGGATCAGTTCAGCGGCAATGGACCGGGCAAAGCTCGCGGCACCAGCCAGCGTGGGGTAGGCCAGCACCTCTGCGCCCTCAATCAGGCGAGCGGCGCGCAGCGTCATCAGATCCGGGGCGCCCGGCCCCAGCCCCACACCATACAGAACACCGCTCATCTTTTTACAAGGCTCCACTGCGTGACCGGCATCAGCGGCCGCCACCCGGTCAACCGGCCCACCGGTTCGGCCCGATGCACAGAAAGTTTCACCAGATCGCCGCCAAGCGCCTTGTGCAGTGCGATCAGTTCAACCTCACTTTCCAAGGTGACGGCATTGGCGACCATACGGCCCAACGGGCGCAGGGCGGCCCATGCGGCGTCAAAGGTCTCGCGGCTCAAGCCGCCGCCAATGAAAATCGCGTCAGGTGCATCAAGCCCCTCCAGCGCGTCCGGCACGGACCCTTCGATCAGTTCCAGCTTTGGCACACCGAGCGCCAGCGCATTTGCGGCAGCCATCGCGCGTCTGTCAGCGCGCGGCTCAATCCCCACAGCACGCGCGTAACGCGCGGCCCGCATCCATTCGATCGCCACGGACCCACAGCCACAGCCAATGTCCCACAGCAGCGCACCACGCATCGGCATGAGTTTTGCAACCGTCGCCGCGCGGACCTCTTGCTTGGTCATGGTGCCATCAGATTGGAAGAGATTATCGGCAAGCCCCGGCACACGCGGCAAAAGGGCGGCGTTGGGGGCCGCAATGCACTCAACAGCAAGCGTGTTGAAGGCGGGCACCCTATGCCGCCAGCTCTCAGCAGTGCCATCAAAGCGTTGTTCGTCCTTGCCACCCATTGCGGCAAGCACGGTCATCCTGGAGCCGCCAAACCCGCGATCTGTCAGGAACTGCGCGATCTGCCCCGGCGTTTCCGCCCCGGTCGTCAAAACCAGCAAGCGCGCGTCCGGTTGAATGAAGGCAATCATCTGTTCAACCGGGCGACCGTGCACAGTCAGCGTTTCCACATCAGGCAAGGACCAGCCCATCCGGGCAGCGGCCAGTTGAAAGGCAGAAAGCTGCGGGTGGTAGATGATCTCTGACGGATCAATCGACCGGCCAATCCGCGCGCCCACCGAGAACCAAAGCGGATCACCGGTGGCCAGCACAACAACGCGGCGCCCACGTAGACCCTCTATCGTATCAATCAGCGCATCAAACGGGTGCGGCCACGCCAACCGCTCGGCGGTCAGGTTTTGTGCAAGCGTGTGATGACGGTCACCCCCGATGATAAATTCCGCAGCCTCAACAACAGCACGTGTTGCCGGGACAAGACCCTCCATGCCGTCCTCGCCAATGCCGATGATATGCAGCCAAGGGTCAGTCATCTTCGGGTAACCCCGCTGCCAATGCGTTCACAACCGCCGAGGCCATCGCCGAGCCACCACGCCGCCCTCGCAGGGCGACAAATTCGCAGCCACGCGGATTTGCGGCGAGTTCTGCTTTGCTTTCAGCGGCACCGACAAAGCCAACTGGAAAACCGAGGATAACCGCCGGTTTGGGCCAACCGTCGTCGAGCAGCTCAAGCAGATGAAACAGCGCGGTCGGCGCATTGCCGATGGCAACAACCGCCCCTTCAATATGATCCCGCCAAAGCTCAACCGCAGCCGCCGATCGCGTGTTGTTGATCTGAGCAGCGTGTTCAGGCACCGAGGCATGGTTCAAGGTCACGACCACTTTATTGTCAGCGGGCAGATAGCGACGAATGATCCCAGCGCCCACCATTTCGCAATCACACAGGATCGGCGCACCGCCCTTCAGTGCGGCATGTCCCGCCGCTGCCGCCTCAGGCGAAAACGCCAGCCGGTCCGCGATTTCTACCATGCCGCAGGCATGGATGAGCCGGGTGATGATCGGCTGCATGGCAGGCGCAAACCGCTCCAGCCGCGCCTCCGCCCGCACGGTGGCAAAGCTTTGCGCGTAGATCGCTTGTGGGTTTGTCTCGTAGGGGCGCAATGGCGGGCCTTTGTCTATGGTTGCAAGCGCCGGAGCATCCGGCATGATGATCAGGCTTTGGCTTTGCGCGCACTTTCGGGGCCATGCGGATGCTTGGCGTGCGGATAAGGCGCGTGGTGGTGGTCGTGATCATGATCGTGGTGATGATGGTGGTGATCATGGCCATGATGGTGGTGGTGGTCAGCGGCTTCCAACCGGCACATGCCGGTGCAGAAAGCATCGCAGAGTGTGCAGTCAGCCACGTTTGACCCCGGCGCATTCGCGCCCTGCCCTTCGACATGGTGGTGATGGCTTTCCTGAACGGCACCAACTTCGCCCTCAAAACCCAGCACAGCGGTGCGGTATTTGCACAGCACGCAGGTCGGCGGCGGCACTGCGCCAAAGGCGGGGTGCGTGCGATCTTCGGCCTTGATGTGGTGATGCTTGCCGTCTTCCAACGCCAGCACCTGTTCGCGATAACCGCAGATGCCGCAGTTAGGCGGTGGCGTGTCGCTAATCTGCTCCATCACCCGTTCGGCGAAAGTTTCCAGCACCTGTGGGTGATCGCCCAGATAGCCCGCTTTGATAAATTGGATGTCAGAGTGCTCTTCGGCAACCTGATCGGTGAAGCCATAAATGCGGTCGATCAGAATGCCTGAGAACAAGAAATAGGGGAACACGATGACCCGCTTGTAAGGCAGACGCGCCACATGTTGCAGGCACGGTTCAACCAGCGGGAAGGTAACGCCGGAATAGCCAACTTCGACCCAGCCAAAGCCCATGCCCTCTTGCAGCATCCGCGCGATTTTGGCGACGTTGCCGTTAGCATCAGGGTCGGATGCGCCGCGTCCAATCACAACCAGGCAGGTGTCCGTCAGGGGCATCGACCCATGTTCGGTATTGGCGCGATCGACCGCCTCTTGAATGCGGCCAGCAGCGGCAGCGATCATCTTGGGGTCAACACCCAATTCGCGGCCATAGCTGACGTTGATATCATGCTTGGTCGCATAAGTATTTAAGACGGTGGGGATATCGTTTTTGGCGTGCATCGCGGCAAACAACATACCCGGCACAGCCAGGATGCGTTCGCAGCCAGCGTCGCGCAATTTATCCAGACCATCGCGGATCACTGGGTTGGCAAATTCCAGATAGCCATAGTCGGTCATCCAGTCGTCTGGCAGATATGCGGGCAGTTTCTCAGCCAAGGTCGCAAATTCATCCACAGCCGATTGGCTACGCGAACCATGGCCACAAATCATGACACCGGTTTTCATGCCGCTTCCTCTTCCAGTTCTTCTTCCGCGACTTCGGGCGCCTCCTCTGCGGCTTTCTTGCCCTTCAAGGCACCCCAGATCGCGGCCAGACCAGCCAAGCCGATGGCCGCGCCAGCAACCCAGTGATCATGGCCAGCCAATTCGCCCCAATGGCCGGGATGGGCAGAAGCTGCAGTGCTGGCAAATATCAGGGTCAATACAAGGCTAAGGCGCATCTCAATGGTCCATTTGTTGTCAACAAGACCAGAGACCCGGGGCCTGCCCGAGCACGACGACGTGGTGCCTTTGGTTCCCAATTTGGGTCAACCGCCGCACCTCCAACCGTTCTGGCCCTGAAAGGGCTTCGTCTGAAGATGCGTATACTGGTCCACCCCCGGCAGGGCAAATGCTTAAACGACACCTCGCCCACAGACAGCGGCAATACATCTGTGCGCAGGTGCAGAGGGTATGCGCCCTTGCAGATGTTTCTGTGCATTCAGCCTTGCGTTAGGTTTGATTCAGCAACGGAAGGATCAACAACATGGGCCAATTGGTTGATGGCGAATGGCACGACGTTTGGTATGACACCAAGAAAACGGGCGGTGCATTCGTGCGCAAGGACGCCAGTTTTCGGAATTGGATTACAGCAGATGGATCACCCGGACCAAGCGGTGAAGGCGGATATAAGGCCGAATCGGGCCGGTATCACCTTTATGTCTCATACGCCTGCCCCTGGGCGCATCGAACGCTGATTTTCCGACAACTGAAAGGCCTGACAAACCACATCGGTACCTCTGCTGTGCATCCCGACATGCTGTCCGACGGTTGGACATTCAAAACAGACGACAAAGGGGCCACGGGCGACACCCTTTTTGGGTTTCCGTTTGCACGGGACATCTACACCAAGGCTGTGCCGGATATGAGTGGGCGTGTGACGGTGCCAATCCTTTGGGACAAACAAACCAACACCATCGTTTCCAACGAATCGTCGGAAATCATTCGCATGTTCAACACGGCCTTTGACGGGATCACCGGCAATACCGATGACTATTGGCCCGAAGATCTGCGCGATGCTATCGCACCCGTGAATGACCGAATCTACGATACGTTGAACAATGGGGTCTACAAATCCGGTTTCGCTACAACGCAAGAGGCCTACGACAAGGCCGTGCACCCGTTGTTTGATACCCTTGATTGGCTTGAGGACCGGCTGAGCAATAACCGCTATCTGATGGGTGACACACTGACCGAGGCCGATTGGCGACTATGGACCACACTGGTGCGTTTTGACCCCGTCTACCACCTGCATTTCAAATGTAACCGCAAGCGGATCGCGGATTACCCCAATCTGATGGGATTCACCCGCGAACTATACCAGATGCCCGGAATCACCCAGACAGTGAACATGGATCACATCGTGCGCCACTACCACTACAGCCACGATAGCATCAATCCGCATCGGATCGTGCCAATCAATCCTGCGCTCAGCTATGATGTGCCACACGGGCGCGACTAGTCGCGCCATAGTGTTGGACGATGGCGGCAAGATCACCCGGCGATGTTGTCGATTCCACAAAGGCACGTGCATTGGCGGAATGATTGAAGATCGATCCGTCAGAAAAGAATGTGGTGTCGGTTACAAAGATCACGTTGGCGCTGGGCTGACGGAAATTTGCAAAATCAGCAACGGATAAGGCGCAACCGTCGCTCAACATCAGATCAAGAACAATCACGTCAAATTCGATCGATTGAACCAGATTACAGGCGCGCGCGCCGGTGCTGGCCAATCGCACCTCCGCCCCAAGGCGGCTTAGGTGCTGCTCCCATAGGTTCCCAAGGTTTTCATTACTCTGAACAATCAAAGTCCGCATTCTTAGCCCCCCTACCCAATGCGCAGCGTCTTGCATATGGGCCCGTCTCGTATTTATGAACAACTTGTGAACACCACTCCGCCCAAAATATTAACAAAAGCTTAACAGCCGCCACACATTGCACCAAAAGACAGACCCGGACAGAAAACCTTGTGCAAGTGGCAAGAATCCGCTTGAAGGCGATGATCAACAGAAGGCGATACTGCATGACCACCTGGATTACGATCTGCGACACCTGCAAGCGTGACGGCTGGGAGACTGGCGATATGGCGCAAACCGATGGCGAGCGGATGTCCGATATGATCGAAGCCGCGGCAACCGGGTTATCTGAGGTAAAAACACGCCGCGTGTCCTGCCTGATGGGTTGCACGCGGGCCTGCAACATCACGATCCAGGCGCAGGGCAAGCTGAACTACACATTGGGTGAATTCGAACCGACCACTGATGCCGCCTCTGGCATCGTGGCCTATGCAATCGCACATGCGCAGTCAGAGACGGGGCGCGTACCTTACCGCGACTGGCCCGAGGCGATCAAAGGTCATTTCGTCACGCGCCACCCGCCACTGCCCACGGACAAATGACCCAGGCACGCGACCATGGTGGGGGCATTGACGCCGCAATCGCCCGGTTTGGCGGCACGCGCGGGGATTGGCTGGATTTATCCACCGGGATCAACCCGATGCCCTATCCGATGCCTGCCATGCCCCCCCACGCGTGGAAGGCTTTGCCTGACAAGGGCGCATTTGCCCGCCTCTATGCGCTTGCGCGCCGGTTCTGGAATGTTCCTGATGATGCCGCAATCATTGGGGCCACCGGGGCATCTGCGATCATCGCAGCATTGCCGCATGTCATCCCACAAGGTGAGGTTTGCATACCGGGACCCACATATAACGAGCATGGCGCAGCCTTTGGCGCGGCAAACTGGTGCTTGGGTCAAGACCCAAGCCACATGCTGGTCGCGGTGCATCCCAACAACCCCGATGGGCGCATCTGGCAAGAGGCCGAATTCATCACACCCTACGCCATCATTGACGAAAGCTTTTGCGACATCGCGCCAGGGCAATCCCTGATCCACCTCGCGGCGCGTCCGGGCACGGTTGTGCTGAAGAGCTTTGGCAAATTCTGGGGGCTGGCGGGCCTGCGCCTTGGCTTTGCCATCGGTGATCCCGCGATCATCGCCCGGCTCAGCGATTTGCTGGGGCCCTGGCAAGTCTCCGGGCCCGCGCTTTCCATCGGGGCCGAGGCTTTGGCTGATCCACAGTGGGCCGATGAGACCCGTGCGCGGCTGGCGCAGGACGCCGCTCGGCTCGACAGCCTGCTGTCGACCTCCGGTGCAGAGGTGTTGGGCGGCACATCGCTATTCCGGCTCTATCAGGTCAAAGACGCCGCAGCCGCCCATGATCATCTGGCCGGACACCATATCCTGTCGCGCACGTTCCCTTATGCGCCGGATTGGTTGCGCCTGGGCCTGCCCGCACCCGATCGTTGGGCGCAATTGGAACGCGCATTGTGATCTTGATCTTTGGAATGCTGCTGGATGCCATAGCCGGAGAGCCGCGCTGGCTTTGGTCGCGTGTGGCACATCCGGCGGTTCTGATGGGGCGGCTGATCAACTGGTGCGACGTCAATTTCAACAAAGGGGCACATCGGCAGCTGTTTGGCGCAATGACCATCGTCGCGCTTTGCCTCGTGGCGGGCGCCCTTGGCTGGCTTATCGAGGCTATCCCCGGAGCTTTCCTTGATATTCTGGTGCTTGCCATCCTGCTCGCGCATCGGTCGCTGGTGCAACATGTCCAGGCCGTCGGGGATGCATTGCGTCTGTCCTTGGGCGACGGCAGGCACGCCGTTGCAAAGATCGTGGGGCGCGATATCCGCGATATGGATGAAACCGCCGTCGCAAGATCAGCCACCGAAAGTGCCGCTGAAAACCTTTCTGACGGGGTGATCGCGCCCCTATTCTGGTTCGCGGTTGCAGGTGTGCCGGGGCTGTTGATCTACAAGGTGGTCAATACCGCCGACAGCATGATCGGATACCGCACGCCCAAGCACGAAGCCTTTGGTTGGGCCGCGGCACGGCTGGACGATCTGCTGAACCTGATCCCGGCGCGGCTGACGGCCTGCCTGATCTGGGCGGTCACCGGCAGGCCCGACCCCCGCGCCATCATCCTTGAGGCCCCCTTACACCGCTCACCCAATGCAGGTTGGCCCGAGGCGGCAATGGCGCATGGGCTCAACATCGCACTCAGCGGCCCACGCAGCTATGGCGGCAGCACAAAGGATTACCCCTTCGTCAATGCCGATGGTGAGCGGGTGCTGAACGCAGATCACATTGATATGGCTGCAGGCATCCTTTGGAAAACCTGGGCGCTGACGATGGTGATCGCCCTGCTGCTCGCTCTGTTCTAATCGCGGGGTTTTACAGCGCCAGCCAGATGCCGACTTGCGCCGCACCACAGCGCTGCTACCTTCGCGTCAAAGCCAGAATGGAGCCTTTCATGCGCGCAGTAGCACTCGCCCTCACTTTGATCGCCAACACAGCCAACGCCCAAACCTGTGGCGGCCCCGTCAACACCTTTATCGAAGGGGTCAAAGCCGAAGCGCAAGCCGCGGGCATCCCCGCCGCCACGGCCGATGCGTTTTTCCAAGGGGCACGGATCGAACAATCCGTGCTGAACGCGGACCGCGCGCAGGGCGTTTTTCAGAAGGACTTTGTCAGCTTCTCGCGCGCATTGATCAGCCAGAACCGGATCGATAACGGGCGGATTTATGGCCAGCGTTTCGACAGCACGTTTGACACGATTGAGGCCCGCTTTGGCATTCCACGCGGTGTGCTTTTGGCGTTCTGGGCGTTTGAAACGGACTATGGCCAGGTTCAAGGCAGCTTTAACACGCGCAATGCCCTGCTTACCCTTGCGCATGATTGCCGCAGACCAGAACTGTTCCGCCCGCAACTGATCGCCGCAATTGAGCTTTACCGGCGCGGCGGCATGAATCCGGCCACGACCACTGGGGCCTGGGCAGGTGAGATTGGTCAGTTACAGAAACTCCCGCGCGAAATCGTGCGCCAAGGTATGGATGGTGACGGTGATGGTGTTGTTGATCTGAAAGGCTCATCACCTGACGCACTAATGACCGGGGCCAATGTGCTGTCCTCGCTGGGGTGGCGCGCAAATGAACCCTGGCTGCAGGAAATCAACGTGCCTGCAAACCTTGACTGGTCGCTGACCGGTCTGAACCACAAGATGAGCGTGACTGACTGGGCGGCACGCGGTGTCACGGCACGGCAAGGGTCGCTGGGGCCGTCGAACCTACCTGCCTCGATCCTGCTGCCCATGGGGCGCGACGGGCCGGCCTTCCTCGCCTATCCGAATTTCGAAGTTTACTTCGACTGGAACAAGAGTTTTGTCTATGTGACCACTGCTGCCTATTTCGCCACACGACTAGGCGGTGCGCAGGTCTATGATGCAGGCAATCCAACACCACCATTGTCCGGCCAGCAAATGCAGCAGCTGCAACAAAAACTGACAGCGCGCGGCCACGACGTTGGCGGCATTGACGGTATTCTGGGTGCCATGACCCGCGCTGCCGTACAGGCCGAACAGGCCCGTCTGGGCATGCCAGCGGATGCATGGCCGACACTGGAGCTGCTGAACCGGATGTAAGAATGGATCAAAACAACTTCTTTGAATATCTAATCAAATTAGCAAACAGCCGTGGAAACGCCGGAACATGGGCCGTAGACAATGGGACGGATGAATGGCGCGTTGGGCAAAATGACATCGAACTTCTTGCCGCAAGGACTTGGGCCGACGCGGCCAAACAGCAACGACACGCGATTGTATCAAATCTACATCCAAACCCGGCAGACCCTCCGGACATTCTCGGCGAAGTGGACGGGAAACAGACTAGCATTGAACTCACTGAATTTGTGAACGGACAATTCTTGGCAAAGTTCAAGCATGAAAACAGGAATCAAGATAGCCCAATATACTCAGCATACCACGGGCAAGGGTTCGTCGACGCACAATGGGACCAGCGAAGTTTCAGCAAGATGCTACGCAGCCTTATTGAGGGGAAGTGCAGCAAATACGCCAAGGGCAATAAATCGTTTGACTACCTAGTGATCTACACCGGCGAAAAGTGGCTTTATCCCAATGAAGTTGCTGATTGGCTGAGTGACATCGACCCTGAACCATGGACACAGTTCGCAAACATTCACTTCTTGATGGACTATGACCCTTCTTGGAAGAATGGTTGCCATCCTTTGTTTATCATTAAGTGAAAAACAGGAGCGGCTAGCTTCAGGCCACCATGGACGCGGCTTTTTTCAGATCAACTGAGACAAGCTGCGACACACCCTGTTCGCCCATCGTCACCCCAAACAGACGGTCCATCCGG
The DNA here is from genome assembly GCA_929200255.1 of uncultured Alphaproteobacteria bacterium. Taxonomy (GTDB): domain Bacteria; phylum Pseudomonadota; class Alphaproteobacteria; order Rhodobacterales; family Rhodobacteraceae; genus Yoonia. The sequence continues at coordinate 86,510 of CAKMYZ010000009.1, forward strand.
CTCATCGTGACGGCGTGGTGGGTGATGATCAGAAAGCGGGTATCGGTCCGGCGGCACATCTCGTCCAGCAGATCGCAGAAACGGTTGACGTTGGCGTCGTCCAGCGGCGCATCAACCTCGTCCAGCACACAGATCGGGGCTGGGTTGGCAAGGAACACCGCAAAGATCAGCGCCAGCGCCGTCAGCGTCTGCTCACCACCCGACAACAGTGACAGCGTGCTCAGCTTTTTCCCCGGCGGTTGGCACATAATCTCCAGACCGGCCTCCAGCGGATCATCAGATTCCACCAACACCAGCTTGGCCTCACCGCCACCAAACAGATGAGTAAAGAGCAACCCAAAGTTTTCGTTCACCTGCTCAAAAGCCGTCAGCAGGCGTTCGCGGCCTTCCTTGTTCAGGCTCGCGATGCCGGAACGCAAGGCGGCAATCGCAGCCTCCAGATCGGTCTTTTCACCGACCAGCCCGTCATGTTCGGTCTGCACTTCTTTGGCGTCTTCTTCGGCGCGCAGGTTGACAGCGCCAAGGCTGTCGCGCTGGCGTTTCAACGCATTGACCTGTCCCTCGACGACCTCAGCCGCTGGCATCTGGTCCACGTCGGTTTCCAAAGTTTCCAACAGTTTTTGCGGCGTAACGTCCTGCGCCTCCATGATCCGCTCTGCGGCATAGGCGACGGTTTCGCGGGCGGCATCTGACCGTGCCTCGGACCGCGCGCGCGCCTCGCGCGCTTCAGAGGCTTCGCGCTCAGCATCACGTTCGGCATGTCCCGCAGCGCGCAGCGCAGTATCAGCTTCGGCCAGCTTGTCAGCACTGGCTTTGCGCCGGGTTTCTGCCTCATCGATCGCATCCGCCAGCTCAGAGCGTTTCGCCGCAATCTCTTCGGGGGCGGCGGTCGCCTCGGCCAATTCGACTTCCGAAGCACCCTTACGTTCGGCCAGTTCGGCTGTACGCTTGTTGGCTGTTTCCAACCGGTGCTTCCAGCCACTGATTTCCTTGGTGATTTCCTGACTGCGCTTCAAACGCGCCTCACCCTCGCGGCGCACTTCGTCATGGGCAGAGCGGTGCGACATCATTGTGATCCGCGCCGCCTCTACTGTCATCTTGACGTCTTCGACCGAGGCGCGGGCGGTATCCAGATCGCCCAGGTCGCCGGCGGCTTTCTGGGCCTCAGCCAACGCGCGGCGGGCGTTCACGGCCTCTTCCTCATGGCGCTTCATCGCCAAGCCAAGACTTTCCAGCTTGCCTTGGCTAAGGTTGCGGTCGGCCTCGGCACGGCTTGCGGCCCGGTTGGCATCTGCCACAGCGCGATCGGCGTCGCGGCGGGCTTGACGCGCGGCTTGGTCAGCCTCGGTCTGTTCACGCAAGAGCATTGTCAGCGTGACATGCGCCTGTTCAGCACCTTGGGCCGTCGCTGCTGCCTCTTCCAGATCACGCTTGAGTTCGGTCAGACGGTTCAACTGCTGCAACCGCAGCGCTGCCGCAGAGGGCGCATCCTCGGCACCCGCGCGGAACCCGTCCCAGCGCCACAGGTCGCCCTCAACCGAAACAAGCCTTTGACCCGGCTTCAGATCAGCCTGCAGTCGCGGACCATCGGCGACGTCAACCAACCCGACCTGACTCATCCGGCGCGCAAGGACCTCTGGCACGGTCACATAATTGGTCAGTGCACTCACACCGTCAGGCAAAGTCTGCGGTGCCGCGTAGCCGGGCAACAACGCCCAGCCCGATTTCGCGCCTGCGTCCACTTCTGGCGCGCGCAGATCATCAGCCAAGGCCGCCCCAAGCGCCTTTTCATAGCCGCCCTGCACACGCAAAAGATCAAGAACCTGACCGCCTTCTGCCGTGTCGCGCTCCACCAGCTTGGCCAAAGCCGCGACCTCTGCGCGCAGGGCATTGGCCTCACCTTCGGCTTCGGATCGCAGCGCGCGCGCATCACTTTCGCGCGTTTGTGTTTCAGCCCGCGCCGTTTCCGCCGTCGTCAGCGCCAGATCGGCCGCTTCGGCAGCTGCAACCGCCGCTTTCTCTGCCTCTCCTGCAACGGCGAAATCAGCCTCTGCCTTCGTCAGTGCGGCGTCAGCCTCTGCCATCGCAGATTTTGCGCGGGCGGCCTCCGCCTCACTCTTTTCCAATGTCGTGCGATTGTCGTCGAGCAAACGCTGTGCCGACTGGTGCCGGGCCGCCAGCCGCGCCACATCTTCGGTTAGCTGGGCCAGATCATCTTCGCGCTGTTGCAGGATACCGGCGGCGTCGCGGGCTGCTGCCTGCGCCTCTTCCAAACGCACGTCGTGGCCCTTGCCTGCTTTTTCAATCTCACGTGCTTCCCATTCAAGCCGCTCAATCGTTTCACCCGCATCCATATTCAGCCCGCTTTCGCGGTCCATGTCGCGGGTCAGCTGGTCAATACGGGCGCGCAGCGTTTCGATCATTTCGCGGGCGCGCTGCTCCTGATCTGTTAGCGTGTCGCGCTGCACTTGCAGGCGTTGCAGGACAGCTGCTGCAATTGCCTCTTCCTCACGCAAGGATGGCAAAACCTCTTCGGCTTTGGCACGCGCCTTTGCAGCCTCGCGCGCCGCTTTCTCAGCTTGCGCCGCGACTGTCGTGCGCTCTCGCAGTTGATCAGCAGCCGCCAGCAAAGCCTCATCCGCTTCTTTCCAGCGGCGGAACAACAACATGCCTTCCGCGCGGCGCAGCTTGTCACCAATCTCGCGGTAGCGCGTGGCCTGTTTGGCCTGACGGGCCAACTGCCCCAGCTGCGCCGCAAGCTGTTCGATAACGTCATCAACGCGCGTCAGGTTTGTTTCTGCGCCTTTCAGCTTCAACTCGGCCTCATGACGGCGTTGGTAAAGGCCGGAAATGCCCGCGGCTTCTTCCAGAATGCGCCGCCGCGATTTTGGCTTGGCGTTGATCAGCTCGGAAATTTGCCCCTGACGCACCAGCGCCGGAGAATGCGCACCAGTTGACGCATCAGCAAAGAGCATCTGCACATCACGCGCCCGGACATCCTTCACCCCAACCTTATAGGCCGAACCCGCATCACGGGTGATCCGCCGGATAATCTCAAGATTGTCATTATCGTTGAACGCAGCAGGCGCCAGCCGTTCACCGTTGTCGATGACCAGCGATACCTCGGCAAAATTTCGGGCGGGCCGCGTGGCCGCACCGGCAAAGATCACGTCTTCCATGCCGCCGCCGCGCATCGCCTTGGGGCGGTTTTCACCCATAACCCAGCGCAGCGCCTCAAGCAGATTGGACTTGCCACAGCCATTGGGACCGACAACACCCGTCAGCCCATCCGCGATGATCAGATCGGTCGGGTCTACAAAGCTTTTGAAGCCGTTCAATCTCAGTTTGCTAAAGCGCAATGATTCTTGCCTGCGTGATTCCTCAAGGTGCAAAACCATCGCGCCCCCTCAGGCCACGAGTCAACGGTGAAGGCCCCGTATCTGCCATGATCCGCCGGGTTATCCACAAGATATTGCGTATTTCGGCCGATATACCATCGCTATCGTGGTGCCGTTGGGGTGTCTCGCAACGCCGCGTGGCGTCATCTGAACCGTAAACGTCGGTTTCCAGCTTGACGCCCTGGGCGCAAAGGGCGCACAACATGTGGGCACGGTTCCCCGCACGACGCCAAGCGTCAGGGGATCAAATGGGAATGTGGACGGGCCGATCCTTGTCGGAGGCCTAAAGCCACAGCCGCCCCCGCGACTGTATGCGGTGAGTGCTTTGCGACAAGGCCACTGGGGTTTCACCCTGGGAAGGCAGCAAAGTGCATCGACCCGCGAGCCAGGAGACCAGCCATGCAAGATCGTGTTCAAGCCGTCGGGGATGACGGCATAGAGAGGAAAACAAAATGCACATCGAACCAGGAATTATCACCGGGGCCAAAATCGCCCTGTCCTATGCCACTGCCGCCGGGGCGACCGTTTATGCCGCCAAACTGACATGGGAAAACCTGCGGGATCGCGGGATCGCGTCACTTGCAGGCCGCGCCTTGATTGCAACGATCGCCGTTGTCATCTTTTTCGAAGTTCTGCCGCATATGTCGGTGGGTGTGTCAGAGGTTCACTTTATCCTTGGCTCCTCGCTTTTACTGATGCTGGGTACCGCACCTGCCGCCATCGGCCTTGCCGCAGGTTTGCTGATCCAGGCACTGTTCCTGTCGCCAAGTGATCTGCCGCAGTATGGTGCCAATCTGACAACACTTCTGGTGCCGCTCTTTGGTCTGCACATGTTGTCCAAGCACGTCATCGCCAAAGGCACGGCCTATGTTGATCTGACATACAAGCAAGCGCTTGCCATGTCGGCCACATACCAAGGTGGTATTGTCGCATGGGTTGCCTTCTGGGCGTTCTACGGTGCGGGTTTCGGGGCCGAGAATGTCTCAGCCGTCATGTCATTTGGTGCAGCCTACATGCTTGTGCTGCTGATCGAACCGATTGCCGATCTGGGTCTTTTGGCCATCGCCAAAGGCAAGCGCCGGTTCGAAGGCAGCGGGCTGGTGACACCACGGCTATACGCCGCCTGATCTGGAATGTGCGTGATAGAACGGGCGGTCCCTTCCGGGGCCGTCCTTTCTGATCTGCCTTTTTTGGTACGCCGTACCATAGGGTGCATCGCATCACACACAGGAAGATCGCTATGAATAGCCTCATAGCACTCGCAGCAGTACCGGCCACTGGCACATGGGCATCTTCTCAGCAACGATGAAAATCGTCGTACCGATGTATGAGACCATGCGCCACATGATCAACCTCCCCAAAGGTGCGGTCACACGGCACGCCTACTCGGGCGGCGGCGATCACAAGGCCAGAACCGCCGATAGTGAGCTGCTATTTGTGGCAAAAAATTTGTAATTGAATTGGCCTGATCAGATCCCTGATCGACCACGCACACCATCGTATTGAATTGGACAAAACATGCCCGCCAAGATCCCTGCCACGGTTGTCACCGGCTTTCTGGGTGCCGGAAAAACGACCTTGATCCGCCATATGCTGCAGAATGCGCAAGGCAAGAAAATCGCCTTGATCATCAATGAATTTGGCGACCTTGGAGTTGATGGAGACATCCTAAAGGGTTGCGGGGATGAGGTCTGCACAGAGGACGATATTGTGGAACTGTCCAATGGCTGTATCTGCTGCACCGTTGCCGATGATTTCATACCAACGATGGAGGCACTGCTGGCCCGGACCGACAAACCCGATCACATCGTGATCGAAACCTCCGGCCTTGCCCTGCCACAACCGCTGGTCCGTGCCTTCAACTGGCCGGGCATTTCCACCAAAGTCACCGTCGATGGCGTCGTGACCGTTGTGGACGGGCGCGCCGTCCACGACGGCCAGTTTGCGCATAACATTGCGGCCGTTGACGCCCAGCGCGCGCAGGACGAAAATCTTGATCACGAAACGCCGCTGTCAGAATTGTTCGAGGATCAGATCGCCTGTGCGGATATGATCGTGGTGAACAAAACCGATCTCTTGGCCGCATCCGAGGCGGACGCACTGTCGTCAAAACTCAAGACAGAGTCCCGCGATGGTGTGCAGGTCGTGAAAGCCGCCATGGGTGCATTGCCCGTCGACGTACTGCTTGGCCAAGGCATTGGGGCTGAGGGCGATCTTGCGGCACGCCACGAGGTTCACCACCATCACCACCATGATGATGACCACGACGAGGACGATCACGACCATGAACACGCGCATGGCCATGATGAGTTCGAAAGCTTTATCGTGACACGCGGCGAAATAGCGGATGCAAATGCTTTCGCCCAACAGGTCGCAGACGTGATCCGGGCCAATGGCATCCTGCGCCTCAAAGGTTTCGTCGCTATCGCGGGCAAGCCCATGCGCCTGACACTGCAAGCCGTTGGGCCGCGTGTTGACACATATTTCGACCAGCCCTTCGGCGACGCCCTGCGCGAAACGCGGCTGGTTGTCATCGGTGAGGCGGGCCTTGATCAGGCCGCGATCGCAGCCGCCTTGCAAGCATGATCATCGTTGAGCGCAGCAACCCGCGCGAAGCCGGTGCCGCAGTCTTGCTGCAACAAAGCCATGCGCTGATGGAAAGCCTCTTTCCACCAGAGGATAATTTCTATCTCGGCGTGGATAGCCTCATGGCACCGCATATCCATTTCTTCACTGCACGCGATGGTGACTTGATCTGCGGCACAGGCGCATTGGCGGTGAAAGACGGCTATGGAGAAGTGAAATCCATGTTTGTCACCGAGGAGGCCCGGGGAAAAGGCGTCGCCAGCGCCCTGCTGCGACAGATCGAGGATCAGGCGCGCGAAGAAAACCTACCCGTTCTGAAACTGGAGACCGGCAACGTCCTGCACGCGGCGCACAAGCTCTACCGGCGGCACGGCTTCACCGATTGCGATGTTTTCGGCGAGTATGAGGCCGCAAAGAGCTCCATCTTCATGGAAAAATCACTGTGCGCTTAGTCAGCTTTCTTTGCCTCTGCCGCGGCTTTCATCCGTGCCAGCAGCTCATCTTTGCTGGGGCGCTGGCCAAATGGCTTTTTCTTGGATCCATGTGCGTTATGCTCAAGATGTTTTGGTGCTTTTTTACCCAATTTCGGCGCTCCTGCGGCTTTGTAGTCCATGGTCATAATCCTTTGCTTGCGCAGCAACTAACATGGGGGGCGCTCTGATGCACCTGCTCGCAGCGACCCCCGGTGCAATCTCTGATGGGACAGAGCCGGTTGATCTAGGCCAGACCCCATCGGATGTGGTGATCATCTCTGCCGCCGACACGGAACTGGCCGCACTCTCGGACGCGCGGGCGGAAATGGAAAGCCCGCCCGGCCTGCGTCTGGCCAATATGATGCACCAGACGCATCCGATGTCCGTTGACCTGCATCTGGACGATTGTGCCACAAAATCACGGCTGGTGATTGCGCGTATCCTTGGTGGAGCCGGTTACTGGAAATACGGTTTGACCCAATATGCAGCGCGCCTGCGCGAGGCGGGCGTTCCCTTTGCAGCCCTGCCCGGCGACGACAAACCGGACCAGGAGTTGCGCGAACTTTCGACGGTCCCAGGCAAAGATTATGATGCGCTTTGGGCCTACTTCGTCGAAGGCGGGCCACAAAACAGCACCAACCTGCTGGCCTACGCCAAGGCGATGCTTGAAGGTGGCGAAAAGCCTGCCAGCCCTGCGCCGTTGCTACGGGCGGGTGTCTATTGGCCGGGGGCCGGTATCGCGGATCTGGCCGCCGCACAAGCAGACTGGACCGGCGGCGCTCCCATCGTCCCCATCATCTTCTACCGCGCGCTGGTGCAAGGCGGCGGGCTGAACCCCATCAACCGCCTGACACGCAGCCTGTCGCGCGCAGGCCTCAACCCGCTGCCGATCTTTGTGGCCAGCCTCAAAGACCCGGTGAGCACAGCAACCCTGCAACACCTCTTCGCAGAAGCCCCGCCAGAGGTCATTCTGAACTGCACCGCCTTCGCCGTGGGCAGCCCACATGACGGCGACGACAGCCCGCAGAACCCTCTGCTGGTCAATGACGCGCCCATCTTTCAGGTCATCCTCTCGAGCGCATCAGAGGCCGCATGGGCCGAAGGCCTGCACGGCCTCACCGCCCGCGATATTGCCATGAACGTGGCCCTGCCAGAGGTGGATGGGCGCATTCTGTCCCGCGCCATCAGCTTCAAAGGCGAAGCATTCTTTGATGAGGCAACACAATGCCCCATCGCCACCTATCAGGCGCGCGGCGACCGGGTGGATTTTGTCACGCAACTGACCAAAGGATGGGCAAATCTGCGGCGCACGCCCACTGCTGACAAGAAAACTGCGCTTATCCTCGCCAACTACCCCAACAAGGACGGCAGGCTGGCAAATGGTGTCGGCCTCGATACGCCCGCGGCAACGGTTCACGTCCTCAACCTGTTGAAGGCCGAAGGGCACGACGTCGCACCACCCGCCGATAGCACCACCCTCATGGCGCAAATCATGGCCGGCCCGACAAACTGGCTCACCGATCGCGCCGACAAAGACGGCGGAGAGGTGCTACCCCTCGACCTCTACACGCAGTACTTCGAAGCGCTCCCCTGGGACATCAAGGAACAAATCACCACCCGCTGGGGCGCACCCGACCAGGACCCCTTTCTACGTCCGATCAAACGTCCGCCGGAGGCTCCGGCCAGCGCCACAAGCTTAGGGTTCGCCTTGAGCACCCATCGCTTCGGCAACGCGGTGGTCGGTTTGCAACCCGCGCGCGGCTATAACATCGATCCAACGGATACCTATCATTCTCCCGATCTGGTCCCGCCGCACAACTACCTCGCCTTCTACTTCTGGCTGCGGCGCCACTGGGGCGCGGATGCCATCGTACACATGGGCAAACATGGCAATCTGGAATGGCTGCCGGGCAAGGCTGTGGCCTTGTCGGACACCTGCTGGCCCGAAGCCGTCTTCGGCCCCACACCGCATATCTACCCTTTCATCGTGAACGACCCCGGCGAAGGCACCCAGGCCAAGCGCCGCACATCTGCGGTCATTGTTGACCACCTGACCCCACCGCTGACACGCGCAGAAAGCTATGGTCCGCTGCGCGACCTCGAAGCCTTAGTCGACGAATACTACGAAGCTGCAGGCGTGGACCCGCGCCGGATCGACCATCTGCGCGGCGAAATCCTGTCTCTTTCGGACGTCACCGGCTTGGCCAAAGACGCAGGGTTTACCGGGGACCAGGACGGTGATCTAGGCAAGCTGGACGCGTACTTGTGCGAATTGAAAGAGGCGCAAATTCGCGATGGGCTGCATATCTTTGGACGATCTCCGACCGGGCAACAAGAACGCGACCTCGCCATCGCGCTAGCGCGTGTCCCGCGGGGCGACGGCAAAGGCGAAAACTCCTCACTCCTGCGCGCGCTGGCCAGTGACCTGAACCTCAGCATTGACCCGCTTGATTGCGATATGGGAGGCACACCACCTGAAAAACCAGACGCCCTGGCCGATGGCACGACGTGGCGCACGAACGGCGATACCATCGAGAAACTCGAAGCGCTTTCCCAACGCATGATCACCCGTGAAGAGAACCCGCCGGGACCAAAAAGCGCGGTCGTGCTCACGGAAATCCAGACGCATATCCTGCCTACTGTCCAGGCCTGTGGCGCGGCAGAAGGCACCGCTCTGCTCACCGCGCTCTCTGGCCATTTCGTGCCACCCGGCCCCTCTGGCGCCCCCACACGCGGGCGCATGGACGTTCTGCCCACGGGCCGCAATTTTTATTCTGTCGACAGCCGCGCGGTGCCGACCCCAACCGCTTGGGCGCTGGGGTGGAAATCCGCCAACCTGCTGATCGAAAAGCATCTACAGGACCATGGTGACTGGCCGCGCAGCATGCTGGTCACCGCTTGGGGCACCGCCAATATGCGCACCGGCGGCGATGACATTGCACAGGCCCTCGCCCTCATGGGGGTCAAACCGACGTGGGACAGCGCCAACCGCCGCGTCACCGGGTTTGAGGTATTGCCCCATTCGGTGTTGGGCCGTCCGCGTGTTGACGTCACGCTGCGCATCTCCGGTTTTTTCCGCGACGCCTTTCCGCAATTGATCGCTCTGGTCGATAGCGCGGCCCGCGCGGTGCAGGATCTTGATGAACCTGCCGACCTCAACCAAGCCGCAGCGCGCACCAAAACAGGCCAAGATCGCACCCGTGTCTTCGGCGCGAAACCAGGGGCATATGGGGCAGGCCTGCAAGCCTTGATCGACGAACGGATCTGGGCCGACAAGGCCGACTTTGCCGAAGCCTATTTGGAATGGGGCAGCTACGCCTACGGTCAAGGCACCGAGGGCCGCAAGGCCCGCGCAGCCTTTGAAGCGCGTCTGGGACAGGCCGAAGCTGTCGTGCAAAATCAGGACAACCGCGAACACGATATTCTGGACAGCGACGATTATTATCAATTCGAAGGCGGTGCTGCGGCAGCCATCAGCACCCTGCAAGGCCAGGACCGTCCGATCTATCACAACGATCATTCGCGCCCCGAAAGGCCCGTCATCCGCACGTTGGACGATGAAATCGGGCGTGTGGTGCGCAGCCGCGTCATAAACCCCAAATGGATCGATGGCGTGAAACGTCATGGCTACAAAGGCGCTTTCGAAATCGCAGCAACAGTCGATTACCTCTTTGCCTTCGCAGCGACCACCGGGGCCGTGCGCAATCACCATTTCGATCTGGTCGAAGAGGCTTTCATCAACGATGATGCTACCCGCGAATTCATCGCCGATGCCAACGCCCCGGCCCTCCGGGAAATCGCGCAACGCCTGCAAGAGGCGATTGATCGCAACCTCTGGCAACCAAAATCAAATTCCGCCCGTGCCCGTATTGCCGGGTTACTGTAGGGTGGGTGCAACCCACGCATCGAAAGGGAAACACATGACCGAAGACGCAACACCAAACACCCCGGCCGAGGGCGATGATCGCCACGCCATGAAGATGGCCAAGAAAAAGGCCGCCCGCGACAAGATCATGGCGACCAAGACCGACAAAAAAGGGTTGGTCATCGTCCACACGGGCAAGGGCAAGGGCAAATCCTCAGCCGCCTTCGGAATGATCTTCCGTTGCATCGCCCACGACATGAAATGCGCGGTTGTTCAGTTCATCAAGGGCGGTATGTCAACGGGTGAACGTGATCTGATCCTGTCCAAATTCACCGACACCTGCGCGTTTCACACCATGGGCGAGGGCTTTACCTGGGAAACACAGGACAAGTCCCGCGACACTGAAATGGCGCAGGCGGCATGGGCAAAAGCCAAAGAACTGATCCTTGATAAGAGCAACCACATGGTTTTGCTGGACGAGATCAACATCGCGATCCGCTATGACTATGTAAGCGCTGCCGAGGTTGTGACGTTCCTGCGCGATCACAAACCCGAAATGACGCATGTTGTTCTGACCGGCCGCAACGCACACGCGGACCTGATCGAGCTGGCGAATCTGGTGACGGAAATGGAATTGGTCAAGCACCCGTTCCGGTCTGGCATCAAAGCGCAGATCGGCGTGGAATACTGAGCCCATTTGCACATGGTCGAAACCCTGAAACTCAAAAAACGCTACCGGCGGGCCACGGGGACGCAGCGCAAAGTCTATTTACATCCGCGCGACCCAACCCGGCTGGTGAAGGTGCTACGCAACCAGCCCAGGACCACGGGGCGATCAAAACTGGCAACGTTCACCGAAACCCGTTTCAAATGGCTGCGGTTTCGCTGGACACGCAAGGAATATCAGGAATATCTGCGGTTGATGCTGGGCGGTTGGGGGCCCGACTTTCACCCACCGATTGCGCATATGTATGGGTTCGTGATGACCAGCCGCGGCCTTGGTTGCCTGAGCGACGCGGTGTTGGAGGATGGCGCACTTGGTCCGACACTCCGCGCCAAAACCGCCGATGGGACCTTAGCGGCCACAGATCTGGCGCTTTTCAATGACACGATCCGTCGCCTGTATCTTTACGATGTGCGCGCCAGCGATATGACGGCGCGCAATTTCGTCTTTGGACACCGGACATATTGCGGCACACCCGGCCCTCGCGAATGTGTCCTCGTCGATGGCTTTGGTGATATTCACGCAATCCCGATCCGATCTTGGGGGCGTGTCTTTAACCGCCTAGGGCTTGATGATAGCTGCAAACGTCTTGCAAAAAGCACCGGGCTGATCTGGGCCCCCAAAATCCGCACATTCCATTTCCCATCTAAAGGAAGCACACCATGCCCAAACACCGCGTCCTGACAGAATTTGGCATGGGCACCAGCTTGCGCCGCCAAGATTATACCCAGGCCGCCAGGCGCGGCCTTCAGGACGCGCTGTGGCATAACTCCATCAACATGGCCGAACTCTTTGGCTTTCCCAAAGAGGCAATGCTGATTGATGTCGAGATCGGAGTGCAGGCGCCCGATCAGGTGGATACCGAAGCGCTCAAAGACGTCTTTCCTTATGGCCAGCCCACGATCCGCGTGACCCATGGCGGGCTGGACATACCACGCCCCGACGGAGATCCCACTGTCATTGCCAACGTTGCGATCAACGTGTCCTTCGAAATGGAGCGCGCATGATGCTACAACGGATCATCATCGAAATGGGCATGGGCAATGACCTGCATGGGATGGACTATCAAAAGGCGGCCGCCCGCGCGATCGAGGATGCAATCCGTCATGCAACCTTGCCCATCTTTGACAGCATCAACCTGCCGCATACGGAAATGCGGGTGCAGGTGACAGTGGCCGTGCAAGAGCCCGATAAGGTCGACACGGGTGCCCTTGCCACAGGACTACCGCGCGGTCGGGCCGAGGTGACCGCGACCAAGGGCGGGCTGAACATTCATAACCCAGAAACCGGCAATACTGCCGTTGTCGCCACTGCCGCCGTCGAAGCCTTCCTGCCCTCGCAATCCGGCAAATGGGTCCAGGGTTGAATGGAACTGACACAAGCCCACCGTGATGCTCTGACCGAGATCTTGCGCTGGAGGCGGGATGTGCGGCATTTTCTGCCCGATCCGGTGCCAGAAGATGCGCTTGGCCGCCTGCGCGCGGCAATGGATCTTGCGCCCTCCGTCGGCAACGCCCGACCGTGGCGGGTGCTGCAAGTGCAGACACCAGCGCTGCGTCGAGACGTGATTGCCAACTTTGAGGCCGCAAATGCACAGGCCGGTGCAGTCTATGACGATGCCAAACGGAACCGCTACCACGCGCTGAAACTCGCAGGGCTGCGCGAGGCCCCGGTGCATCTGGCGATCTTTACCGAACGCGCGCCGAAGGCCGGACACGGGTTGGGGCGACAAACCATGCCCGAAATGCTAGACTATTCAACAGTGACAGCCATTCACACACTTTGGCTGGCGGCAAGGGCCGAGAACCTTGGTGTTGGTTGGGTATCGATCCTCGATCCTGCAGGCATTGCAACGCTGTTGGATGTCCCACCCGATTGGGCACTGACAGGCTATCTTTGCCTGGGAAAGGCTGCAGAAGATGATGACACACCCCTGCTGCATCGCCAGGACTGGCAAGAGAATAGCCAGACAGATTGGCGCGTGATCTGATCCGGGCACCAGATTTTTCAAAAAAAACCTGGGTCAATTTCTTCAAAAGAAATTGCTAGCTCTTCACTGCTGCCTTACGTACCGCCGCCGATGTCACATCCGTATGCAATGCCTGTTCTTCCACCCTGCATTCGATCACCGCAACAGTTCCGGCCTCACTCGCGCGCGCAAAGGCGGCCGGGAACTCCTCCGCGCGGTCCACAACCTCGCCATGCCCGCCATAGGCCCGCGCAAAGGCCGCGAAATCCGGGTTTGCAAGCGCCGTGCCAGAAACCCGGCCCGGATAGATCTTTTCCTGATGCATGCGGATCGTGCCATAACGGCCGTTGTTCATCACGACAACAATGGGCGTCGCACCATGCTGAACGGCTGTCGACATCTCATTACAGGTCATCTGAAAACACCCGTCCCCCGCAAGGCACACCACAGTGCGATCGGGATGCGCAATTGACGCCGCAACGGCTGATGGAAAACCATAACCCATCGACCCTGAGGTCGGGGCAAGTTGTGTGCCATATTGTTTGTAAACAAAGTAACGATTGAGCAAGGCCGCATAGTTGCCAGCCCCATTTGTCACAATGGCATCATCGGGCAGGTTGTCAGACAGCCATTTGACCACCTGCTCTTGTCTGAGTGCACCATGGCTTTCCTGCGCAGCGATCCAACTTTCATAGTCAGCGCGCGCCGCTGCAGTCCAACCGTCCCAAGCACCCGCATGCGCGGCCTGCGATACGGCGCGCAGAGCGGTCGGCGCGGTTGCAACGATGCCCACATCGGGCGTGTAGACACGGCCCAACTCGTCTACATCCGCATGAACATGCACAATTTTCTTTTTTGGATTGGCAGGATTCACCAGCGTGTAACCTAGGGTTTCGATGTCGCCAAAGCGCGTCCCCAACAGGATCAGCGTATCCGCGTCCCGCACCCGTTGTGCCAGTTTGGGGTTGATGCCGACACTCAGATTGCCGGCATAACAGCCATGATGATTGTCCATGTAGTCCTGCCTGCGAAATCCGGCGATCACGGGCACTTGCTGGGTCTCAGCAAAGGCTTGCAGATCGGCCTGCGCCTGTGCTGACCATTGCGATCCGCCGACAACAACCAATGGCCGTTCCGCTGCGGCCAAAGCGTGCATGATCCGCTGGACCGCCTGTGGAGGAAGCGTATCCGGCACGGGCTGAGGCAAATGAATGTCAGGCACGTCGGCAGGGGCACTGAGGATGTTTTCAGGCAGGGCCAGAACAACCGGACCGGGCCGTCCGGACATCGCAACCCGAAAGGCACGGCTGATGTATTCGGGCAACCTGTCAGTGTGATCCACCTGTGCCACCCATTTCGCCATACTGCCAAAGAATGACTTGTAATCAACTTCTTGAAAGGAATCACGATCCGTGTGCCGATTGTCGATCTGGCCCACGAACATGACCATGGGTGTGCTGTCTTGCTGTGCTATATGAATGCCAGCACTTGCATTGGTCGCACCTGGACCACGGGTCACAAAGCACACACCGGGCTTGCCGGTCATCTTGCCATAGGCCTCTGCCATCATCGCCGCAGCACCTTCCTGACGGCAGACAATGTTGGGGATCCCGCTGTCATACAAGCCATCCAGCGCGGCCAGAAAGCTCTCTCCGGGGACCGAAAACACGCGCTCTACGCCCAACTTAACCATTTGATCTGTCAGTATCTTTCCGCCGTGTCGGGTCATCTGCACCTCCCTCTATTTCAGCCGTAGAATGGGTCAGGCACAGCGGCTGTGCAACCATTGTGGTTGTGAAATTCTGGGGTGGCTTTAACAGTAAGCTGAACCTACAACAGGAGCCACCATGACGACGCTACTTGGCATCTCAGGATCTCTGCGCAAAGCATCGACCAACACACAACTGATCCGCGCCGCAGCTAATATCTTTGACGCGGATGAATACATCGCGGCAGACATCAATTTCCCGCTGTATAACGGTGATCTGGAAGACGCAGAGGGCATGCCTGCCGCCGTGCAGAAATTGTCTGATCAGATCGCGGCGGCGGATGCTGTGATCATCGCAACCCCCGAATACAACAAGGCAATTTCGGGTGTATTGAAGAATGCATTGGACTGGATCAGCCGGACAAAAGGCAACCCATGGGCAGGCAAGCCGGTGGCCATCATGTCGGCCGCAGCAGGGCGCGCCGGGGGCGAGCGGGCGCAGTTTTCACTGCGCCTGGCGATGATGGCGTTTCGGCCTGACATCCTGCAAGGACCAGAGGTTCTGGTCGCGAATTCCGGTCAGGAATTTGATGATGGCAAGCTGAAGAGCGAGCGATACAACAAGCAGTTGACCGAACTGATGGGCGCACTGAACGCCCGGATTTAGGCCGTACAGACAGCGTACATATGCTGTACATACACTGTACGTACAGCTGTAGGGTGGCAATTGATCATTCCGGGCCGTAAAACCGCTGGCAACAGGCAGAAATTGGAGGCGACACATGGCACGCGGCGCAGGCGGAACGAACGGTGGCACCGGCACATTCCTGATCGGGCTGATCATGATGGTGGGCGGTGGCTATCTGCTGCTGAACGAAATTGTGGTGCAGCCCAACTTTGGCTTTGGTGCGCGCGCATTTGGCATCGGCGGCGTCACCATCACATCGGGCATGATCCTGATCCCGTTTATGTTTGGGGTGGGGATGATTTTCTACAATTCCAAAAACTGGTTTGGCTGGGGGATCGCCGGGGCGTCAATGGTGGCACTGGTGTTCGGCGTGATCGCCAACATGACGCTGCAACTGGCCCGGATGAGCGCCTTTGATCTGATTGTGATCCTGGTGCTGTTTGTTGGGGGGCTGGGGTTATTTTTGCGGTCGTTGCGGGCTGGGTGAGGACGGACGGAGCAAACGGCAGCTCTGAGCCCATATCGTCCGGGTGCTGCGGTTCCAGCGAATGCCAGCTTTGTTCGCGCATTTCAGTTGGTCACTTAGAGCATTGCGACTTGAACCTGCATCGCGGGTCGCTGCATTTCGCCTGAGGCTCAAACGCGATTGGCGATAGTTGATGTGTCGAGTTGCAGTCGAACGCTTTAGTCGCGGGTTCCCACGACGGAAAATACCTCTTGGTACGTACCAATATGGTATGTCACAGGAGTTACAGCATGTATTTCAGACTTTTCATCGGCCTTGTGCTTGGGTTTTGCGCCAGTAGTCTGGCCACTGCACAGGGGCGAGATATTGCCTACGGCAGCCACCATCTTCAGTCCATGGATGTATATGTGCCCAGTAATCCATCCGGCGCAATTGTCATGCTGCATGGGGGCGCTTGGCGTGCCGGCGACAAGGGCGGTCGTGGTGTTTGGCGCGATAAGGCCGCCCATTGGCTCCCACAGGGCTACGTATTTGTTTCAGTCAACACGCGTCTGATCCCGGATGCGGGGCCAATTGATCAAGCACGCGATCTGGCGGCTGCGATGGCTTCGGTTCAGCGGATCGTGGCGCAACATGACATCGAAGCAAATCAGGTTCTCCTGATGGGCCATTCTGCTGGGGCGCATGTCGCCTCGCTTCTGGCTGTTCGTCAGGACCTGCAGCGCCAAGCCGGTGTGCAACCTTGGCAAGGCACCATCCTTCTGGATACTGCCGCTCTTGATGTGCCTGCGATTATGCGAAATGGTCCTGCCCGCCGTTTTCAACAGGCCTTTGGAAGTGACCCGACCTATTGGGCAGCCAGTTCGCCGGACAACTATCTTGACCGGCGGGATGGGCCTTTCTTGATTGTTTGTTCCAGCATACAGCGTAACAGCTGTCATGCCGCGCAGGACTTCGGCGAAAAAGCCAGCGCTGCCCGGGTCGCCACAACGATCCTTCCGGTTAGGCTGCGGCATTCCGAAATTAATCGGACGTTGGGTCAATCCAATGACTACACACAGTCCGTCGACAACTGGATAGAAACATTGAACTAATCAGTACAACATGTGCCCGAAGCTGCCGTTGCGATACCAAATTGCAGGGTCAACTCCGTCCGCGCAGCAGACCTTCGCCTTTCAATCGATCACCCCTCTCAATACCCCAACGCACATCCATCTTTGCGCGGATCGCTCCCGCCCTCAAGCACCCCGTCTTCCCGCAGCAGGATCGCTTGTGATCCACCGATCGCTGTTTCGGGCCGTTGCAGGTTGTGGCCCAGCGCTGTCAGTTCGGCTTTGATCGCATCCGCATAGCCATCCTCGATGTTCAGCACATCCCCTTCGGCAAAGCAGCGGGGGGCGTCCATGGCTGCTTGGGGCGTCAGGCCGAAGTCGGTGATATTGGTGACGAACCGCGCGTGCCCCGTTGACTGGTACTGCCCGCCCATCACACCAAAGGGCATCATAACACGCCCTTCTTTTTTGAGCATCGCAGGGATGATCGTGTGCATGGGCCGTTTGCCGGGGCCGACTTCGTTGGGGTGTCCTTGGGTCAGGGTAAAGCCCGCGCCCCGGTTCTGGAACAGCACACCGAATTTGTCTGATGCAATCCCCGACCCAAATGAATGGAAGACAGAGTAGATCAGCGACACACACATGCGGTCGCGGTCCACCACGGTGATATAGATCGTGTCCTTGTGCACCGCCTCTGCCCCCGGCAACCCGGCGGGCATTGCCTTTTTGGGATCGATGAGCGCCGCCAGTTCTGCGGCCGTGTCAGGCGACGTCATATGGTCCAGCCGCGTCATATGGTCCGGATCTGAAAGAAACCTGTTGCGGGTGTCATAAGCGAGTTTTGTGGCCTCAGCCTCGATATGCGCGCGCGCGGCCCCCCATGGGTCCATCCCTGCAATATCGAAATGTTTGAGCATGTTCAGCAGCAGGATCGCTGTCGCCCCCTGCCCGTTGGGTGGGTGCTCAAAAAGGTCCAGCCCGCCGTAACTTCCGGTGATCGGATCGGTGTAATCGCAGGCGCAATTGGCGAAATCATCCAACGTATGGCTCCCGCCCAGCGCTTGCAAACTGTTCACCATGTCTTCGGCGACTTCGCCTTCGTAGAACCCTTCACGCCCGTCCATCGCGATTCTACGCAGCACCTCGGCCTGTCCCGGCGCGCGGAAAAGCTGCCCGATGGTCGGGGCCTTGCCGTCCATGAGGAAGAGGTCGCGGGCATGGCCAGAGAGGTTATCCACCGCCTTTGCCCAGTCCGAGGACACGCGGTCGGCCACTGGCACGCCAGCCTCTGCATAGTGGATTGCGGGGGCGAGGGCGGCCTTCAGGCCCAGTTTGCCCCAGTCTTTGGACAGGCGGCAGAAGGCGTCAACCGCGCCGGGGATTGTCACAGCGTCAGCGGAATAGGGTGCGATCACGCCTCCCTTGGCCCGCAGTTTATCTGCGTCGATCCCGGCAGGCGCACGCCCCGATCCGTTCATGGCCACAATCCGGTCTTCACCCGGTGGTGTCATCAGTACAAAGCAATCGCCGCCGATCCCGGTCATCTGCGGCTCGCAAAACCCAATCAGCACAGCCCCTGCGATGGCCGCGTCCATGGCGTTGCCCCCGGACTCCATGATCTGCACGGCAACTTTCGCGGCCAGCGGGTGCGAGGTCGCGCACATGCCATTGCTGGCATAGACAGGTGAACGGCCGGGGATGTGGAAATTGCGCATGTGAATGTCCTTTTTGTCCATGCCGGCAGACTAGGCCAACGGGCGGGTCTTGCAATGGCAATGTCGCAGATCGCTTTGCACCGTTCCGCCAATCGGCAAATCTGTGCTATGCGGGTGGTCCTGATGACCACACTAGGGTCTTACGGTGGTACCCGCTGTTCGGTACTGTCGCGCCAAGCCGGGACTGGGTTTCTGGCAGTAAAGATGAGCGGAGACACGATTTGGCCACAAGAGTACTTCTGACCGGTGGGGCGGGTTACATTGGATCACATACCTATGTTGCCCTTTGTGAGGCAGGATACGAGTGCATTGTGCTGGATAACTTCAGCAATGCCGCCCACGGTGTTCCTGATGTTTTAGAGAAGATCACAGGCGCGCCTGTGCAGCTCGTCGAGGGTGACGTGTTGGACCGGGGTTGTCTTGATCATATCTTCCACGCACATCACATTGATGCGGTCATTCATTTTGCTGCCCTCAAGTCGGTTGGTGAAAGTATCGCGAACCCGCTGGCCTATATGCAATGCAATATTGGTGGTTTGGTCACTTTGATGCAGGCGATGAAAGCAGCAGGCGTCTATCATCTGGTTTTCTCCTCATCGGCGTCTGTTTATGGCAACCCCGAAGCGCTGCCCGTACCCGAGACAGCACCGTTGAGCTACGCAAGCCCTTATGGTTACACCAAGCTGGCATGCGAACAGATCATCGCACAGGCCGGCGCAGCCGACCCCAAGTGGGCCGTTGGCGTGCTGCGCTATTTCAATCCTGTGGGCGCGCACCCTTCGGGCCTGATTGGCGAGGATCCCAAAGACGTCCCGAACAATCTGATGCCTTACATCGCCAAGGTCGCAGCAGGAGAGCTGCCGCAGCTTTCTGTCTTTGGGAACGACTACCCAACGCAGGACGGCACGGGCGTGCGCGATTATATCCATGTGTGTGACTTGGCGGCGGGTCATGTTTTGTCGCTCAAATCACTCTTGGAGGAAAACGCAGGCCACCTTGTCAACCTTGGAACAGGGCAAGGCTATTCGGTGCTGGAGCTTCTGGACGCCTATTCCAAGGCATGTGGCCGCGACCTGCCCTATCAAATTGTGGAACGGCGGCCCGGTGATCCCGCCGCGTCATTCGCGGATCCACAAAGGGCGCGTGACGTCCTTGGTTTTCAAGCGTCTCACAGCTTGGACGAAATGTGTGCAAGCAGTTGGCACTGGATCAACACAGGTGCGCAGAAGCCGGGCTAACGCCCTAGGACTTGTACCGGTTGCCGTACATCTTTTCCTGCAGGCCGGTGTACCACGCTTCGAAATCCGCGAATGGCCAGAACAGGAAGATGGGCACCTGCAACAGACCGTAGGCGTAGGCGCGCGCTGTTGGGAAGCTGAACCTGCCTTGCGCGGGATCAATCAGCAAATAGAGTGCCGCAAACTTCAGAAACGATGCGGACAGCCGCCAGGCAGAGCGCAATCTGTTATCGCTGTGAATAGCGTGAAGCGCCATCAGATTGCGCACACGAATTGTGTTGATACGGAACCGGCCTACGTTGCTTTCGTTACCATCTGCATGGAAAAAACCGGCCTTCTGGGCATGCGCCAACCGGCCATGCCGCGACATACGATACGACAAATCGCTGTCTTCATGGGTCGCATAGTATCTGAGCAGTTCAGACCAACCCACCTGACTGCCGACTGCCCGGCGAAAGGTCGTACGTCCGCCATTGATCAATCCGCCAGCGCTGGCACCAATGTCCTGCACAGGCTTTGGCAAAGGGCCGCGATCGACCACCGACCCATACGGCACAAAGTGCCCGTCCAGCGTGAGTTGCGATTCGAGCCATTGGCGCATTTTGCCCTTGATGGACACAGGGCCGGCAGGTGTGCTCACCGAAGTTTCTGCGGCATCTGTTCCAGCGTCGGGATCATATGCGCCTTCGGTGAAGTGCCCCGCCACCATGACAACGCGCTCTTCGGGGTCTGCCTCGTAGATCTGCATGATCTTCTCTGCCGCATCGGGATAAAGATAGATGTCATCATCAAGCGAAAAGACAACATCAGAGGTCGCCAGATCAAGCGCCTGATTGCGCTGAAACGTGAGCGATCGCACCTTTGCCGGTTCATAGATCAACCGGACTTCGGCCCAGTGGTCGATGAACCTTTCCTGCACAAGGTCGCGATGATCGGCCCAGGCATCTGATGCATCAACCACGACAATTTCAGTTGGCAACCGGCTTTGCGCCAGTGCAAAACCAAGTGTTTCGGTCAGAAAATGCGGCCGGTTATACGTGCAGATTGCAAGCGTCCAATTCAGCTTGCCCGAGGTTGCGCTGGGTGTCTTGTCGTCAGACATTGGCCGGAGCCATCGAAATTGAAATGGTCATTGAAAAGCAACCCAACTGAAAACAAGAACTGCTGTTGATATTGCGAAATCTTGCACAAATTGCAACCGACGCAGTGATGAAATGGATGATTGAGAAACGCGGCAGCGCTCTGGATGGTTTTGTGTCGCAAGATGCAGTTCAATCCCAACGCGCAGGCTTTTCCTTTCCCAATAACAGGCGTAGCCTTGCCCATGAACCAAACGCGAGGAGCCAAATCATGCGCGACGTTTTTATCACCGGTGCCGCCCGCACACCCATGGGCGGCTTTCAGGGTGTTTTTGCCGATGTCGATGCGCCCGCCCTTGGTGGTGCCGCAATCAAGGCCGCCATGGCCGGTGCTGAGGTGACGACCGTGGATGAGCTGTTGATGGGCTGTGTTTTGCCAGCTGGTCAGGGTCAGGCACCAGCGCGTCAGGCTGGGTTTGCTGCGGGGCTGGATGAGACGGTGCCCGCAACCACACTGAACAAGATGTGCGGCTCTGGCATGAAAGCGGCAATGATGGCCTTTGACCAGATCGCCCTTGGTGCCGCCGATACGATGGTTGCAGGTGGCATGGAAAGCATGACCAATGCACCCTATCTGATGCCCAAGATGCGCGCCGGTGCCCGGATCGGCCATCAATCGGTGCAGGACAGCATGTTTCTGGACGGGTTGGAGGATGCCTATGACAAGGGCCGTCTGATGGGCACTTTTGCAGAAGATTGCGCCGAGAAATTTCAATTTACCCGCGAAGCACAGGATCAATATGCCGTTGCATCGCTGTCGAATGCTTTGGATGCAGAACGCTCTGGCGCGTTCAAAGATGAGATTACGCCGGTGACCGTGCATTCGCGCACTGGTGAGGATCTGATCACCTGCGACGAACAACCGGGCAAGGCGCGCCCAGAGAAGATTCCCATGCTGAAACCAGCGTTCCGCAAGGATGGCACTGTCACCGCGGCCAATGCGTCCAGCATTTCCGATGGGGCTGCCGCTTTGGTCGTATCTGCGGACAAGACCAAGGCGCGTGCGCGCATCCTGGGCCATGCCAGCCATGCGCAGGCACCGGGATGGTTTACCACGGCACCTGTCCCAGCCGCACAAAAGCTATTGGCCAAGATCGGCTGGGGCGTCGAGGACGTTGACCTTTGGGAGGTGAATGAGGCCTTCGCCGTCGTGCCCATGGCCTTCATGCATGAATTAGGCATTGCCCGTGACAAGGTGAATGTGAATGGCGGCGCCTGCGCGCTTGGCCATCCCATTGGTGCCTCCGGCACACGGATCATGGTGACACTTCTGAATGCGCTGGAAACGCGCGGGCTAAAACGGGGTGTTGCCGCGATCTGTATCGGCGGCGGCGAAGGCACGGCCATCGCTATTGAACGCCCCTAGGTGAGTAGGCAAACCAACATGACAACACAAAACCTGATGCGCGGCGTGGCGCTAATTGGCCATGGCGGCCCGGAATGTCTGGAATGGCGCGAGGACCTGCCTGTTCCTGTGCCTGCCCCCGGTGAGGTGCTGGTTAATGTGGCCGCTGCGGGTGTGAACAACACCGATATCAATACCCGTGTCGGCTGGTATTCCAAAGGCAACAACGACGCTGATGATGCCAGTTGGGCCGGAGAGCCACTGCATTTTCCGCGTATTCAAGGGATTGATGCCTGTGGGCATATCGCTGCGGTCGGCAACGGCGTGAACCCCGCCCGCATTGGCGAACGGGTGTTGATCGAGCCCTGCTTGATTGAGGCCCGTGGCAAGATGCTGGACCGGCCCTGGTTCTTTGGGTCGGAATGCGACGGCGCGTTTGCGGAGTTCTGCACCGTCGCCGCGCGGCACGCCTACGCCATCGATAGCACCCTGAGCGATGCCGAATTGGCTTCGTTCCCCTGCTCGTATTCTACTGCGGAGAACATGCTGACCCGCGCCGGCCTAAAACCGGGTGAGACGGTGTTGATCACCGGCGCGTCTGGCGGTGTCGGCTCTGCCGCTGTGCAATTGGCAAAGGCGCGGGGTGCCCGTGTGGTGGTAGTGACAAGTGCGGCGAAAGCGCCGTCCTTGCGCGATCTTGGCGCAGATGAAACTTTGAATCGTGACGCGGATTACGTTGCTGCACTTGGTGCCAACAGCGTTGATGTGGTGGTCGATCTAGTTGCGGGCGACACGTGGCCGTCCCTGCTGGACGTGCTGCGCCCCAAGGGCCGCTATGCCGTTGCCGGTGCCGTGGGTGGCCCAATGGTCGATCTGGATGTGCGCACGCTTTACCTCAAAGATCTGAGCTTTTTCGGCTGTACTGTGTTGGAGCCGCAGGTGTTTGGAAACCTTGTGAAGTTAATTGAAACTGGGGCGATCCACCCTTTGATCGCGGAAACCTACCCGCTCAGAGACATTGCAAAGGCGCAAGAAAGCTTTGCAAGGAAGGCCTTTACGGGAAAGATCGTGTTGGAGGTGGCCCAATGACGCGTGTGAATTACGACGACCTGCACAAGACGGTTGCTGCCCTCACCGAAGGTGAGGATGACGCGGTTGCGCTGATGGCCACGGTCGCGTGCGAAGTGCATCACAGCGATGACCGTTTCGACTGGACCGGGTTTTACCGCGTGACCGGGCCAGAGATGCTGAAGATCGGGCCTTATCAGGGTGGGCATGGTTGTTTGGTCATTCCCTTTGCGCGCGGGGTATGCGGTGCCGCGGCACGAACCGGTGAGGCTCAATTGGTGGCAGATGTTGATGCCTTTCCGGGCCATATCGCCTGCGCCAGCAGTACCCGCTCTGAACTGGTGTTGCCGGTCTACGGCAAGAACGGTGCGCTGATCGGTGTCTTTGATATCGACAGCAACCAACCCGACAGTTTTACCCAAAACGACGTGAAAGGCCTGCAGGCCATGCTCAAATCGGTCTTTGATCGAAGCGAATAACCCGCGTAGAGTAGCCCCCACCTCAACAAAACACTTT
Source organism: uncultured Alphaproteobacteria bacterium (assembly GCA_929200255.1). GTDB lineage: Bacteria > Pseudomonadota > Alphaproteobacteria > Rhodobacterales > Rhodobacteraceae > Yoonia. Next base: position 110,460 of record CAKMYZ010000009.1, read on the forward strand.
GTGAATGGGAGCGACTCAGGTATATGAAATTTTATGGTATTTTTTCACGAGGTCAAAATGCCCGGTAATCGGGTCACTGTCGCAACACTGGGTGCCGATATCCGCGCTTTGCGCAAGGCGCGTGGGATGACCTTGATGGACCTCGCTGAGGCGCTGAACCGCTCTGTTGGTTGGCTAAGCCAGGTTGAACGCGACAAGTCGCACCCGGCCATCGCTGATCTTGGGCGGATGGCAAAGGTTCTGGATGTGTCTGTTGCCAGCTTTCTGCAGGTTGGTGCCCTTCCGGAGGAGGAAGGCATTATTGTGCGCGCGGGCGCGCGCCGCCCGATTGGAAGCCGCACCGAAGGGTTGACCGAAGGTCTGTTGTCACCTGATCTGACAGATGACTTTGAAGTCATCCATTCCACCTTCGCCCCCCACTCGCATCTGCCAGAGCCATTGACCCGCCCGACACAGGAGGTCTGCTATATCATCAGCGGTGAATTTGAGATTGCGCTGGATGGCAAACGGTTCAACCTCAAGGCTGGCGACAGCTTTCGCCTGCGTGGGCAGCAGTTTCAATGGTGGAACCGGAGCGACACCCCCTGTGAGATCGTCTGGGTGATCTCTCCGCCGGTTTATTAGGACGGCGCGTTGGCACATCGGGGCCGTAGCGAATGTGACGCTGTCGCCTTTGAGGCAGCAAATCTACGCGACACGGTCACGGTTTGCCTTTGCGGTCATCGCCACCGGACCAGCGGCCACGACTGGCCCGCAACCCGTGCAGTTGTTGCTGATGTGACCTGCACAGAAAAGGCCGATCTGGGTTGGTATCAATCCTCGGCTGGCCCGCGGCAGAGCTTCTGCCAATCGTGCGGATCAGGTCCGTTTTACCAGCCTATTGGCGCAAATCACCTTGGCATTGCCGCAGGTTGCCTAGACCTGCCTGCTGGCATGGCGCCTGCTATGCATATCTTCACCGCCGATGCCGGCGTTTTTGCACCAGACCGGATGATGCGCCGCACATCCCCGACTAGAGAAGGCGAACGATATGGCTGATTTCCCAACCACTGCGCGTGTTGTGATTATTGGTGGCGGTGTTGTGGGGGTGTCGACCCTCTACCATCTGGCCAAGAAGGGTTGGACCGATTGCGTCCTGCTAGAAAAAAACGAACTGACCGCCGGGTCAACATGGCACGCGGCCGGCAACTGCCCGTCGTTCAGCACATCATGGGCTGTGATGAACATGCAGCGCTATTCGCTGGGTCTTTATAAGGGGCTGGCCGAAGAGGTTGATTACCCGATGAACTATCACGTCACCGGGTCGATCCGTTTGGCACATTCCAAAGAGCGGATGCAGGAATTTGCCCGCGCGATGGGGATGGCGAATTATCAGGGGCTGAACCTGAAACTGATGACCCCGGACGAGGCGCAAGAGATGTACCCGTTTCTTGAAACGCATGATCTTGAAGGCGCGCTTTATGACCCTGACGACGGCGATATCGACCCTGCGCAGCTGACGCAGGCCTTGGCCAAAGGTGCGCGTCAGATGGGCGCCAAGATCGAGCGGTTCTGTAGTGCCGCCGGCGTCACACAGCACGCCAATGGCACGTGGACGGTGCATACCGAAAAAGGTGATATTGATAGCGAAAAGGTCGTCAATGCGGGTGGGTACTATGCCCAGCGCATCGGTAAATGGTTCAAGCCTTATGGCGGGCGTACCGTGCCGATGGTCACCATGTCCCACCAGTATTTCCTGACCGAGGAAATCCCCGCGTTGAAAGCCTGGACAGAGGCCAACAACCGCAAGGTGCCCCTGCTGCGCGATGTGGATAGTTCCTACTATCTGCGGCAAGACAAGAACGGCCTCAACCTCGGCCCTTACGAGCGCAACTGCAAGGCACATTGGGTCACGCCTGACGACCCACAACCTGACGATTTCAGCTTTCAGCTTTATCCCGACGATCTTGAGCGGTTGGAGTGGTATATCGAGGATGCGATGGCCCGCGTGCCAATCCTTGGAACCGCTGGCGTTGGTCGTGTTATCAACGGCCCGATCCCCTACGCCCCTGACGGCCTGCCATTGATCGGGCCCATGCCCGGCGTCAAGAACGCCTTTGAGGCCTGTGTCTTTACCTTTGGCATCACCCAGGGCGGCGGCGCGGGCAAGGTTGCGGCCGAATGGATCGTTGATGGCCAGACCGAATGGGATATGTGGGCCGTCGATCCGCGCCGCTATACCGATTACACTGATCAGGATTACTGTCACCAGAAGGCCATGGAAATCTACGGCCACGAATATGGGATGCATTTCCCCCATAAGATGTGGCCTGCGGGCCGCGACAAAAAGTTGTCGCCAGTGGACGCAAAGGTCCGTGAACTGGGCGGTCAGATGGGCGCTTACAACGGCTGGGAACGCGCCAACTGGTTTGCCAAAGATGGTGACGACACCTCGATTGAGGCGACCGAGACCTGGGATCGCAATGGCCCTTGGCAGCCGCGCGTGAAAGAAGAATGCGAGGTGGTGCGCGACGGTGTGGGTGTCTTGGATCTGCCCGGCTTTTCCCGGTTTAACCTGTCCGGGAACGGCGCTGCGGAATTCCTGCGCGGGCGGATTGCGGGCGCATTGCCCAAGGTGGGCCGCATGAACCTTGCTTACTTTGCCGACGACAGGGGCCGTATCCTGACCGAGATGTCAGTGATGCGCCATGGCGATGATCAGTTCACGCTGATCACTGCTGCCGCTGCCCAATGGCATGATTTTAAAGTGCTCAGCGATGCGTTGCCCGCAGGCCTGACGTTGACGGATCACACGACGGAATACGCGACGCTGATCGTCACCGGGCCAAAGGCACGTGATCTTTTTGAGGGCCTTGGGACCGATGCCGATCTGTCAGCCGGATGGTTGAGCCACCAATCCGCAAAGGTGGCTGGCATCGATTGTGCGCTGGCGCGGGTCAGTTTTGCCGGTGAATTGGGTTGGGAAATTCATGCCACCAACGCCAATATGCCTGCACTTTATGATGCGGTGCTGGGTGCAGGAGCTGTGCCTTTCGGTATGTTCGCCCTGAATGCGCTGCGGCTGGAAAAAGGCTATCGCGCGTGGAAAGGCGATCTGAGCACGGATTATTCGCTGCTTGAAGGCGGTCTGGACCGGTTCATCAAATTTGACAAGCTACAGGATTTCCCCGGCAAAGCTGCACTATTGTCTGAAAAGCAGGCGGGCGTGGCCAAGCGCTTTGTCACGCTAACGCTGGATGACCCCGGCCCTGCGGATGCGCCTTACATGTCCACAATCTGGGTAGGTGATGACGTCGCGGGCGAAACCACGTCGGGTGGCTGGGGTTACCGGGTAGATAAATCCATCGCCCTTGGCATGATCCGCGCAGATGCCGCTGTGCCGGGCACCAAGGTCGCGGTTGATATCTATGGGGAACGCTACAGTGCGACCGTCCAGGAAGATCAGCCGCTGTGGGATCCACAAAACGAACGGATCCGCGCCTAATGCTGACCGCCCCGATGAAAGACCTGATCGCTGCGTTTCCCTTGGGGTTTGTGGCGTCCGTGACGCCTGAGGGTGCGCCCGCTGTGTCGCCCAAGGGTACGTTTGTGATATTGGACGATGGCACGCTGGCCTATGGTGACATCCGCTCGCCGGGCACGCGCGCCAATCTTGCAGCCAACCCGGCGGTCGAGGTGAATTTTGTCGACCCGTTCAAGCGCAAAGCCGTGCGCGTGGCGGGTACCGCGACCGCCCATATGAAAGGCTGCGACAGGTTTGCGCTGTTGCACCCGCGCTGGCCCGCGGTCTTTGGCCCCCTGTCGGCACGCATCGGAGCGATTGTTGAAATCAAAATCAGTGCGGCAAGTGAAATCTGGACGCCCCCATACGATGACGGCACGACAGAGGAAGATATGATTGCGACCTATGTCGCAAAGTTTGGGGCGCTCTATTCATGACCGATATTGTTCTTCTTGATGGTGGTATGGGTCAGGAATTGATCCACCGTGCAGGCGACAACCCCACGCCGTTGTGGTCCACCCAGGTCATGATTGACCATCCGGGCATGGTAGCAGCGGTACACGCCGATTACGCTGCAGCCGGTGCTACGGTGCATACCACCAACACCTATGCCATCCTGCGAGACCGCCTGAAGGGCACCCCGTTAGAACCAGAATTCGAGGCGCTGCATGCGGCGGCGCTCATCGAGGCAGCAGGTGTCGGCGTGACAGCAGGTTCCCTTGGCCCTTTGGGCGCGTCTTACCGTCCTGACCTGATGCCCGCGCATGACACCGCCGTTGCAATCTACAGGGAGGTCGCCCATCAACTGGCACCCTATGTGGACCTGCTGATCTGTGAAACGGTTGCCTCGGTGGCCCATGCCCGCGCCGTTCTGGACGCTGCGGCCAGCACCGGCAAACCGGTTTGGCTGGCGCTCACAGTCCAGGATGACGATGGCACGCGCCTGCGCTCGGGTGAGCTTGTGTCAGAGGTGCTGCCCCATGTCGGTCAGGCCGCTGCACTGTTGGCCAATTGCTCCTCTCCCGAGGCAATCTCGACTGCAATCAAGGAACTGGCTAAAGGTGGCCTGCCTTTTGGCGGCTATGCCAACGGGTTCGTCAAAATATCTGATGGGTTTCTGACCGACAAACCCACCGTTGACGCCCTGACCGCCCGCGAAGATCTAAACCCTGCCGCCTATGCGGGGTTTGCCATGGATTGGATTGCGCAGGGCGCCACGATTGTCGGCGGTTGCTGTGAGGTCGGACCGGCCCATATCGCTGAGTTGGCCCAACGCATCAGGGCAGCGAACCACACGATAGTTGAACCATGAGCGATCTGCAGGGCTGTGACACTTCTATTGCTGAGGGCTTTATCCTGACAGCGACTGCTGCTGTGGTAGCGGTCATTCGACTTGTAAGTCACATGATGAAAGCGACGCCAAGCAAGCCCTCTCGGGGGCTACGTTTGAAGGCTGCGGTGCGAATTCGTGACACCGGGCTGACCACCCAAAACAGCGATACGGCGCCAAAAGTTGCACCTATCAAGCAAACCAAATTATTGCCAAATGTCACAATCCCAGTGGCAGCTTTCTAAAGGATTTCTTCGCAATGGCTTCTCTTCCAAACCATGCTCGCGTTGTCATTATTGGCGGCGGTGTGATCGGCTGTTCGGTGGCCTATCATCTGGCCAAACTGGGCTGGAAAGACGTCGTACTGCTGGAACGCAAGCAGTTGACATCAGGCACCACCTGGCACGCCGCTGGCCTGATCGCGCAGCTGCGTGCGACGGCGAATATGACCAAGCTGGCGAAATACTCGCAGGAACTTTACGGCAATCTTGAGGCTGAAACCGGCGTCGCAACCGGCTTCAAGCGCTGCGGCTCGATGACTGTGGCCCTGACCGATGAACGCAAGGAAGAGATTTTCCGACAGGCCGGTATGGCCCGCGCCTTTGGTGTTGAGGTGGAAGAGATCTCACCCGATGAGGTCAAAAATCGCTATGAGCACCTCAATATCGAAGGGGTAAAGGCAGGCGTCTATCTGCCACTTGATGGTCAGGGCGATCCGGCCAATATCGCATTGGCCCTGGCCAAAGGTGCCCGCATGAACGGCGCGGTGATTGCAGAACGCACCAAGGTCACGGCCATCAACCGAAACGGGCGCCGGGTGCAATCTGTAGGCTGGGAAGCCGGTGGCGACCAAGGCACCATGACCTGCGATATGATCGTGAACTGTGCGGGCATGTGGGGCCATGAGGTTGGCCGCATGACAGGGGTCAATGTGCCGCTGCACGCCTGTGAACACTTTTATATCGTGACCGAGGCCATCGCAGGCCTGACCCAGATGCCGGTGCTGCGCGTGCCCGACGAATGCGCCTATTACAAGGAAGACGCAGGCAAGATGCTGCTGGGGGCGTTTGAACCCCATGCAAAGCCATGGGCGATGAAGGGCATCCCCGACGATTTCGAGTTCGACCAGCTGCCCGAGGATTTCGACCACTTTGAGCCAATCCTGGAAGCCGCGGTTGAGCGGATGCCGATGCTGGCCGAAGCCGGTATTCACACCTTCTTTAACGGACCAGAGAGCTTTACGCCTGACGACGCATATCACCTTGGACTGGCCCCAGAGATGGATAATGTCTGGGTGGCTGCTGGTTTCAACTCGATCGGCATTCAATCCGCCGGTGGCGCGGGCATGGCCCTGTCGCAATGGATGGATACGGGCGAAAAACCGTTCGACTTGGGTGATGTCGATATCAGCCGGATGCAGCCATTTCAGGGCAACAAGACCTATCTGTTTGAACGCTCCAAGGAAACGCTGGGCCTGCTTTATGCCGATCATTTCCCCTTCCGCCAGAAGGCCACCGCGCGCGGTATCCGGCGGACGCCCTTCCACCAGCATTTGCTGGATCAGGGGGCTGTCATGGGTGAAATCGCGGGGTGGGAGCGCGCCAACTGGTTTGCCAATGATGGGCAGACGTCGGAATACGCATATTCGTGGAAGCGCCAGAATTTCTTTGGCAATATCGCCGCCGAAGTGAATGCGATCCGCACCAATGTTGGCATGTATGACATGTCGTCCTTCGGCAAAATCCGGGTCGAAGGCCCGGACGCGATGGCCTTTCTAAACTATATAGGTGGCGGCGATTATGACGTGCCGGTGGGCAAGATCGTCTATACCCAGTTTCTGAACAACCGCGCCGGGATTGAGGCGGATGTGACTGTCACCCGCATTTCAGAGCTGCGCTATCTGGTGGTGACCCCTGCCGCAACGCGGCTTGCCGATCAGGTCTGGATGCAGCGCCATGCGGGCGACTACAATGTCGTCATCACGGATGTGACAGCGGGCGAAGCTGTCCTGGCCGTCATGGGCCCGAACAGCCGCAAACTGCTTGAGGCGGTATCACCGGCTGATTTCGGCAATGAGGTGAATCCATTTGGCACCGCCCAAGAGATCGAGATCGGCATGGGCCTCGCGCGTGTGCACCGCGTCACCTATGTGGGTGAGCTGGGTTGGGAGGTCTACATCTCTGCCGATATGGCCGGTCATGTGTTCGAAACCCTGCATGCAGCTGGCCAGGACCTGGGCCTAAAGCTTTGCGGAATGCATATGATGGATGCGGCCCGCATGGAAAAAGGGTTCCGCCACTTTGGGCATGATATTACGTCCGAGGATCACGTGCTGGAGGCCGGTTTGGGCTTTGCCGTCAAGACAGGCAAGCCCGCCTTCATGGGCCGGGACGCGGTGCTGCGCAAACGCGACGCGGGGCTGAAACAGCGGCTGGTGCAATTCAAACTGACCGACCCTGAGCCGCTGTTGTATCACAATGAGCCCATCCTGCGTGATGGGCTGACCGTTGGCTATCTGTCATCGGGCGGCTATGGCCACCACCTTGGAGCAGCCATCGGCATGGGCTATGTGCCCTGCGAAGGTGAGAGCGTGGCCGAGATGCTGGCCAGTGATTATGAAATCGACGTCATGGGCGCGCGGGTGAAGGCCGAAGCGCAGACCAAGCCATTTTATGATCCGACAGGTGCGCGTGTGAAGGTCTGATTTTGCGGTGCATTGGGTAGGACGGCATCGACAAAGAAGCATGTTCCGGGTCGGTCTTGCGCCTTTGGTATGCGATGCCATGCGCAAAACAAGGAGACCCTCATGCCGAAATTTCTTGGAATGCCCCACTTCCACGCCGATCAATTCCGCGCTGGTGGACCTGATGCCTATGGCAACCCCCCGGAACGTGAGATCAGCGATGGGACAGCCCCCTGCCGCTGTTGCCTGAAGCTGATCCCTGAAGGTGTACCGATGCTTGCTTTGGCCTATCGCCCCTTTGCAGCACTTCATGCCTATGCGGAAACCGGCCCAATATTCATCTGCGCTCAGAGCTGTGCTCCAAGTGGGGCCGCCCTGCCCGAAGTGATCGTTTCATCTGAATATCTGCTCAAGGCATATGCCGCAGACGAGCGCATCATCTATGGCACCGGCCAAATCACCCCGCGCTGCGCAGTAGAAGACTATGCCGAAGCACTGCTTACCCGCACCGACGTTGCATTTGTTGATGTGCGGTCAGCCAAGAACAATTGCTGGCAGGCAAGGATCACACGAGACTGAGCGGCGTATCAGGTGGGCTGAACGCCCACCCGATATGATCGTGTTACTCATCCACCATTGCTGTTGGCCCCAGCGCGTTCAGCCCTTTGAGAATATCAATCGCATAAGCCAGTTGATAGTCATCTTCGCGCAGCGCTGCTGCCGCCTCGGCCCGTGCGCGGTCTTCCTCTATCTGTTGGATTTCATCCTCGGTCAGGCTATCGTTTTCAAGCGATCCGCGCAGCCCTGCCTCTGAACGCTGGTTCCGCTCTTCGCTGTCCTCCTCTTCGTCCAGGCGCCGCACAGGCTGTTCCACGATGATATCAGGCGAGATACCGAGCGACTGGATCGACCGGCCGGACGGCGTATAATAGCGCGCTGTCGTCAGACGCATGGCGCCGCTGCCCTGCAACGGCACAACCGTCTGGACAGAGCCTTTGCCAAAGGAATTCGTGCCCACAACGATGGCGCGGCGATGATCCTGCAAGGCACCCGCAACAATTTCCGAGGCCGAGGCCGATCCGCCGTTGATCAGCACGACAATAGGCTTACCCATCGCCAGATCACCCGGCGTTGCGTTGAAGCGATCCCCGTCAGAGGCTTCGCGTCCGCGGGTCGAGACAATTTCGCCCGCATCAAGGAAGGCATCCGATACGAAAACCGCCTGACTGAGCAGGCCGCCGGGGTTGTTACGCAAATCCAGCACGATGCCATCGATGTTGTCGATCCCACCTGCGTCTGCGATCTGCTGCGCCATTCCGTCTTGCAGGTTGGGGAAGGTCTGTTCATTAAATGTTGTCACACGCAGCACAACCGCATTGCCTTCGGTCCGGGTGCGCACCGCGGTCAGTTTGATCGTGTCACGGATGATCGAGACGTCAAACGGCTCTACCTCACCCTCGCGCACGATGGTGATAATGATCTCGGACCCGACAGGCCCGCGCATCAGATCGACGGCTTCATTCAGCGTCAGGCCCAGCACACTTTCGCCATCAACGGCGGTGATGAAGTCACCTGCCAGAACGCCCGCTGCGTCTGCCGGCGTCCCGTCCATGGGCGAAACAACCTTGACCCAGCCTTCTTCCTGCGTGACTTCGATCCCGAGCCCACCAAATTCACCAGATGTGCTGACACGCATCTTGGCTGCAGCGTCGGGGGACAGGTAGCTGGAGTGCGGGTCAAGCGATGTCAGCATGCCATTGATCGCCGCTTCGATCAGCGCGGCATCGTCGACCTCTTCCACATAGCTGCCGCGGATCCGCTCAAAGATATCGCCAAAAAGATCAAGCTGCTCATAGACGCTGGTGTTGGAGTTTGCTTCTTGCGCCAGTAGGGGCCCTGCAATTTGGGTTGTCGCCACCAGTCCAAGTGCGGCACCGCCGAAAGCGGCCAATATCATCTTCTTCATCATCTATCCTATCCTACTCCAACGCGAACCACGCACCGGGGTTTACCGGAGTGTGCCCTTCTCGCACTTCGAGATAAAGGGCCTGCGCGTCCTGACCACTGACGACATCCAAGTTTTCGGTCAAAATCCCGTCATCATAGCCATCCACACCGCCCAAAAGGCCAATTGGTGCGCCTGTGGGCAAAACCTGGCCCGGCTGGCCAAAGACCTCAGCAAAGCCTGCCATGATAAACAAAACATCGGCCGCCGGTTCAACAATCACAACATTGCCGTAGTCCAGCAGCGGCCCCTGGAACAGGATTGTTGCAGACACCGGCGTCGTCACAAGGGCGCGCGGCACCGCCGCAATCCGCACACCGGGCCGTCCGCTGCCATCATCAGGCAGCACGATACCTTCGACGGGCAGCGCAAGGTTGCCTTGCGCGGTCAGGTCAGCCGTTGCATCGGGGCGCGCCGACGCCAGCTCAGCAGCAAATGCCCCGAGCGTCTCCGCGCTGGCCACCAGAAGGGCGGTTTGCACCGGATCGTCCTCGAACCTTGCGGGCAGGTCGTTCCGTTCTGATACGGCCTGGCCCAAGGCGGTGCGCGCGGCTTGCGCGCCCTGCAAACCATCAATGAGCGTTTGTGCCGCTGCGTCCTGTGCGGCCCGCAGGTTGCGCGCCTCATCCAGAAGCGCCCTCAGGTCGCTGACTTCGGCCTCAATCGCGGGGGCCACATCGGCCACAAGCATCCCTGCCCGCGCAGTGCTAAGCGGACCTTGGGGATGCGCCTGTTGTACCGGTTGTGGTGTTCTGCTGATTGCTGACAGGACGCCAAGCAGTTGCGCCAGCTCCGCGCGGCGCTTTGACAGACCGTCAGCCAGTTCCGCCTCGCGCAGCGCAATATCACGCTGTCCGGCGCGCAGGGCCGTCAGCCCTGCCTCGTAGGCTTGCACGGTTTGGGTCAATGCGGCGATCCGGTCGCTTGCCCCCTCTGCTGCGCTGAGCTGCGCGCCAGCGGCAGCAAGCGCCGCAGCGGCATCCTGGGCTGTTTGCTGTCCAAACGCCGGGCAAGCCAGACAGAGCAAAAGGGCGGTCGCGCGGATCATGTTACAATCAAGCTCCGCCCTGTCATTTCAGGCGGCAGATCAAGGCCCATGAGGTCAAGTATCGTTGGGGCAAGGTCGGCCAAACGTCCGTCGCGCAACCCCGTACCCTTTGGCCCACCAACCAAGGCAACCGGCACCGGGTTCAGCGTATGCGCGGTATGGGGCCCGCCTGTTTCAGGATCAATCATGGTTTCGCAATTGCCGTGATCCGCAGTGACGATCATCGCACCACCCGCCTTTTCCAACGCGGCCAATACCTGACCCAGCCCAGTGTCCACCGCCTCGCACGCCTTGATGGCCGCCCCCAGATCGCCTGTGTGCCCAACCATATCGGGGTTGGCGTAATTGGTCACGATCAGGTCATAGCCGTCTTCGATGGCTCTGACGAAAGCCTCTGTCACCTCGCCTGCAGACATCTCTGGCTGCAAATCATAAGTCGCCACATTGGGCGATTTGGGCATGTAGCGATCTTCGCCTTTTTCCGGCGTCTCGACCCCGCCGTTGAGGAAGAAGGTCACATGGGGATATTTTTCGGTCTCGGCCAGACGGAACTGACGGAGCCCATGTTTGGCAACCCAAGCGGCCAGCGTGTTCTGGATGTCGCGTTTCGGGAAAACAATGTCGAACCAATCATCATGTTTATCAGAGTAGCTGACCATGCCCAGCCGCGCCGCCAGCTTGGGGTATTCACGGTCAAATCCGTCGAAATCGGGATCAGCAATCGCCGCAAGGATTTCACGGGCACGGTCAGAGCGGAAGTTAAGACAGAAGAATCCATCGCCAGCGGCAAGGCCCGGATAGTCACCAATCACCGTTGCCGGGATGAATTCGTCGGTTTGACCCGCGTCATATGCTGCTCTGATTGCCGCCGCATGATCCTCCGCGCTGTCACCCTGCCCATTGATCATCGCATCATAGGCCGTCTGCACCCGGTCCCACCGGTTATCACGGTCCATGGCAAAGTAGCGGCCAATGACGGTCACGATCTTGGCATTCTGAGGCAACGCATCCTGTAACTGGCCCATGAATGCCGCTGCTGACTTCGGCGCCACGTCGCGCCCATCGGTGATGGCATGGATGGCAACGGGCACATCCGCCTCTGTCAGCGCCTTCGCGGCCGCAAGGATATGGTCGATGTGCCCATGCACCCCACCATCCGACACCACCCCCATCAGATGGGCCGTGCCGCCGCTTTCTTTCATCTTGGCAATAAATGCGGTTAGCGCCGCGGCCTCAAAGAACGACCCATCCGCAATCGCCATTTCAATCTGGCCCAAATCCATCGCCACGACCCGGCCCGCGCCGATATTGGTATGGCCCACCTCAGAGTTGCCCATCTGCCCTGATGGCAACCCGGCATCATTGCCATGTGTGAGGAGTTGGGCATGTGCGCCTTGCATGATGGCATCAAAATGGGGTGTGTTGGCCTGCTTAGGTGCATTGCCTTCAACCTCATCCCGCAGGCCCCAGCCATCCAGGATGCAAAGAACAACAGGTTTGGGTGCAGGCATTGCAACGCTCCATCAAGATTTAGCGGTGGTTTAGCCTATCCTTGCGCAGGTCGGAATAGCTAAGCCCGATGATAGGGACCACCGGCAAGGATTGAGGCAGCACGGTAGAGTTGTTCGGCCAGCATCACGCGCACCAGCATATGCGGCCAGACCATTTTACCAAAGCTTAAGGAGGCATCAGCCTTGGCCCGCAAAGCAGGATCAATACCATCCGCCCCACCAACCACAAAGGCCACATCTTGCCGCCCCTGATCACGCCAGGTGCCCAGCAATCGGGCAAATTCGGGCGAGGTCATCACCTTGCCCCGTTCATCCATCGTGCAAATCAAGGCGCCATCAGGCACAGCACGTTCCAACAGGGCGGCTTCGGCACCGATGCCGCCACCTTTTTTGTCTTCGACTTCGATCAGTTTTGCCGGACCAAGGGCCAGTGCCCTCCCGCTCCGGTCAAACCGGGTGAGGTAGTCATCATAAAGATCACGCTCGGGCCCTTTGCGCAAACGGCCCACAGCGCAAATCTGGACCCGCATCAGACGGCAGTGGCCGCCCCGGACTGCCACATCTTTTCAAGCTGATAAAACTCGCGCACTTCAGGGCGGAAAATGTGGACGATGATATCACCAGTGTCGATCAGCACCCAATCGCCTGTGTCCTTTCCTTCGGTCTTGCAGATGATCCCGAAGTCCTGCTTGACGTGATCGGCCAATTTTTCGGCCATCGCCGTGACCTGACGGGTTGAGCGGCCAGAAGCGATGACCATGTAGTCACCAATCTCGGACTTACCACGCAGATCGATCTGCACGATATCTTCGCCCTTGTCGTCATTGAGTGATTTGAGAACAGCCGCCAAAAGACGTGCGCTGGTCGCAGTTTGCGGAGCATTCATTGCGGCCGCTCCGGCATTGGCTGATGTGTCAGCCGATGTAGAAAGAGACAGTTCATTGTCCTCCTAAATATGCGTCGTCAGGGCCCCGACGCCGGGCACATCCAAAAACTAGCAATGCCCGGCGTGTTTTTCAACATGCTTAGGGGCAGAGGCCCATCTCGCTGATTTGATCGGCACTTGCAACCGCAGACAGCGGGCCGTTGCGCACAAGCGGCAAGAATGCACCGCCCTCTTCCAATCGCAGGCCCACGCTGACCCGCCCATCAACTGCCGGGGCCGGGTCGGTCTTGCAAAACGCCGCGGCCAGACTCAGCGACCCATCGGTCGCGTCATTGTTCTGACCCTGCCAAATCCGGGTTGCCGCCTGAAGCGCGCGCAAAGCCGCCAGATCGTCCGGCGCAATGCGAAAGACGGACCCTTCGCGTTTCAGGGTGTAGCTGCCAGAACGCACCTGTCCCGTGTCGGACCGCGCCACCGAATACAACAGACGCGCTGTGCCCGGCTGCACGTCAATCCCTGCAGGTAGGGCCAGATCGACCGCAAACCCCGCCGGATCAGCGGTGCTGGGTGACAGCCCGTTCAGTTGCATGAGTGTGGATGGCACGATGCTGGTGCAGGCTGACAGGGCGATAGTTGCGAGAATTGAAAACCGCATGAGAATCTCCTTTGACAAGATACATTTATTGTTTTACGATAATTTCTAGAAATAGAAAGGTATAAAATGTCTCAGATAAGTCGCGTTTCGAAGTGGGCTGCCATTTTGCGCGGCCTTACGATTGCCGCCATGGTCGCACTGCCCATCACAATCATGGGCGGACTATTCAACACACCGTTGGTGCCGCAGGCCCTGAACGGCACGTTGGAAGGGATCGCAGTGTCGCCAGACGCCACGCGCGGGCAGTTGATTGCCGTGGTCGCGCTGAACCTGATCAGTCCGCTGATCTTGCTGTTGACGCTGAATGAGATGCGCAAGCTGTTTGGCGCTTACATCGCAGGGCAGGTTCTGACCGAAAGCAGCGCCCGCCTGATCCAACGGATCGGTCAGGGGTTTCTAGCCTTGGCCATTGTCCCTTTCATCTTGCGCCCGGTCCAGACCGTTCTGCTGACCCTTGCCAACCCGCCGGGTGAACGCAGCCTTGCCGTCGGAATAGACAGCGACATGATCTTTTTCGCCCTCTCCGGCGGATTGATCATGGTGATCGGCTGGGCGATGCGCGAAGCCTCTTATGTTGCGACGGAAAACCGGTCATTCGTATGAAAGACTTGGAAATTATCGTTCGCCTTGATGTGATGCTAGCCATGCGCAAGATGAAATCGCGCGATCTCGCGCAGGCCGTTGGTATCACGGAGCAAAACATCAGCTTGCTGAAGTCAGGCAAGGTGAAAGGGATCAGGTTTGAAACGCTGGCCCGGATTTGTGCGGTGCTGGAGTGTCAGCCGGGGGATTTGTTGGAAGCCGCCGAGGTCAGCCCCGCGGATCGATAAACGCTTTCCCACCGGGCTGCGCCAAAACCTTGGGCAGCTCTGTCATTGCCTTTGACAGTGGTACAATCCCCGCAACATCCGTTTTCCAGGCACCTGACACAAACCGTCCCTGAATTTCCATGAACGCCTGCGGGATCCGCCCCGGATCAACCTGTTTCATCCAGCGGGTCAGCCAGAACCCTTCGATCTGCTTTCCACGAAAGATCATCTGGCCGAGTTCCTTGAGCGCGGGCGCCTCAGTGGAGAGTTTCCCATAGTTCACCCAGCGCGCGTGGCTGGGCATGGCAAAGAACAGATCGGCAGTGAACTGGTCACCGACAGCGTCCAGCAAAATGCGGGGCCTAAGGGTTCTGAAGATGGATTGTGCGGCACTCAGCGCATCGGCCTTTCCAGTCACGATGACCTCTGCCGCGCCGAGTTCTTTCAATTGGGCTGCCTGTGTTGACCGCCGCACAACCGCAATCGGCTTTATCCCCTGGTCGCGCCCTAAGGTGATCAACAGCTTGCCCAGTTGCGAACCGGCTGCATTGAGCACAAAGCTGTCTGCACCGCTGCCTTTCACCAGATCAAACATCGCAATCGCGGTCAGTGGATTGACCAATTGCCCGGCGGCATCCACCTCGGCCAGATCAGGGCGGCATGGCACCAGCCCGCTGGAACCCGCCAGCGCATATTCCGCCCAAGCGCCTGATCCGGCCGCGAAGAAGCTGACGCGCTGCCCGACAAGTGGTGTGTCACCGGCCACCACCTGACCGACACCTTCAAAGCCTGCGGGCATGCCTTTGATACGGGACTGGCCGTATTCGCCTTTGATAAAGTGGATGTCGGACGGGTTCACCGCCGCTAGATCCACTTTGATCAATGCCTGCCCCTCGCCCGGTACAGGCACCGTAACCTTTTTATGTGCAAGAAACGGCGCAAGATCGGTGATGTTGGGCCCGGTCTGCGCGTCGGAATATCCATCATGCAGCTGCACCAGGGCCTGCATGTTGGCGGGGGTATTCATAAGTCAAATGTTGCGAAAACCGGCGCATGATCGCTTGGCTTTTCCCAGCCACGCGCGTCACGCATCACCCGGCTTGAATGTGCGGCATGTTTGATATCAGGCGTGGCCCAGATGTGATCCAACCGGCGGCCCTTGTCGGCTGCATCCCAATCCTTGGCGCGATAGGACCACCAGCTATAAAGTTTGCCTTCTGTGATGTCATTGCGCGTCACATCCGACCAGCCGCCTGCCTCCATCACATCGGCGAAATGCGCGACTTCGATTGGCGTGTGGCTGACAACCTTGAGCAGCTTTTTGTGGTCCCAGACATCATCTTCGCGTGGGGCAATGTTCAGATCGCCCACAAGGATCGACTTTTCGGGTTTGGCTGCGTGAAAAGCGTCGCGCATATCAGTCAAGTAATCGAGCTTTTGGCCGAATTTCTCGTTCACGTCGCGGTCAGCCACGTCACCCCCGGCGGGCACATAGTGGTTGTGGATCGTCACGCCGTTTTCCAGCCGCCCCGCGATGTGGCGAGCATGGCCGAGCTGGGCGTAATCCTCGGCCCCGGCCTCCACCATAGGCAGCTTGGAAAAGATCGCCACGCCGTTGTAGCCCTTCTGCCCCCGCGCAACCATATGGGTGTAGCCGAGCGACTGGAACTGCGCCAAAGGGATCTTGTCCACAGGGCTCTTGCATTCTTGCAGGCACAGGACATCGGGGGCTTCTTCCTGCATCAACCGCGCAACGATATCTTCGCGCAGGCGGACAGAGTTGATGTTCCAGGTGGCAAGGGTAAAGGACATAGGCTGGCTCTCCGGGCTGAGGTGCAGATGTTATGTGTGCCGCTTGCGAACCGAATGTTCAACCGTCAGCGCAAGAAACCCGAATAATACAGTAGGCCCCAGAGCATCGGCGCGCTTTCGAATTTTGACCAAAGGCGCTGGCCCTCTATTGGTGTCTGGTCTGCTGTTGCGATGATATCTGCAACTGTGGTTGCCCATCAATTGCTGCAAGCGGCCTTCCGGCCTTGGGGGGGCGTCACAACGATCTCTTCTGCGCTGCCCGTAGTCTTGGCAGGGTTTTGGTGACGACGGTCTGTGCCATCGGCCCGGCATCGCCACCGCTCAGATACGGGATGCGCGCCAGCCTTCGGGTGCGCACAAGGAGGTCCTGTGTTAGGCAAGCGCCGCTGAGGGCCTGATCTGACCCGTCACAATTCCGCGCCAATTTTTGACGGCAGGCTGCATCCGGGCGATAGCCGCGGGATGGGCGGCATCCAGCACGCCGAGCTTGACAAGAATCGCCGAAATTGTGGCCTCGGTGGCGCGGGCAGCCCCATCCATGATCTTGAGCGCCACGCCAAGGCGCTTTTCTGGGATGATGGCGATAAACACCCCATCTGCCCCGGTTTTGATCGTGACCTTGTGGTCCATTGCCCGCATCAAATCCGTGCATGCGCGGGTTTCACCTGCCACCAACTCTGGGAAGGTGGCCATGGCATGCGCCAGCTTGGCCGCCGCCTGACTGCGCGTATCGGACCGGTCACCAGCGCTGGCAAAGAAGGCCATGGCCCGCGCCAGCCCATGCAGGGTACAGGCATGGTTCGGGGCAGAGCAGCCGTCGATTCCAAACATCGGGCTGGTTTCCTCGGTCACTTCTTCAAAGGCGGCTTTGCATGCCTGTTGCACCGGATGGTCGATCAACTCGTAATCCGGCCCGGCACCAAGGTGTTTGGTCAGCGTCAGGAAGCCCGCGTGCTTGCCAGAGCAGTTGTTATGCATCTGGCAGGGTTTCGCATGGGCGCGGATCAACCCGTCGCGGGCGGGCCTGTCATCGGGCATCTGAGGTCCACACCGCAAGGCATCATCGGTCAGCCCCAGGTCGCTCAACCATGCCTGCACCCGGTCAGTGTGAATGGCGGCACCTTGATGCGACGCGCAAGCCAACGCCAGTTGTTCAGTGGTCAGATGCGCCCCTGCCCCGCTTTCCAAAAGCGGCAACGCCTGCAGCATTTTGGAGGATGATCTTGGGTAGATGATTGTGCTCGGGTCGCCCCATGCCTGCACGATTTCTCCGGTATCATCGCACACAACTGCGTGACCTTGATGCACGCACTCAAGTAGATCACCGCGCCAAACTTCGACCATATCAACCGGATTTGCCATTTTTTTGCCTTCTGTATTGTGTATCGGGACCGCTGATAGCCGATGGCTTTGGGGCTTTCCCCCGCTTGCGGTTTCTTGCTAGGCTTGAAGCTATCGAGTTGAACACACTCTCGCCAGTCGAAAAGGTGCCGCCAGATGCATCAGGGCTGACAAGAGGCATCCAGAGGCAAGGACAGCGTTGGAGACTGTAAAGATGATTTTGAATTTCTCACGTATGCTCAGTGTGACTGCTGCTATTTTTGTGGCTGGCAGCGCGTTTGCGCAGGAAGAAAGCGAGAACCGTGTTGCGGCAGATACCGATTGGAGCGTTTTTGTTGAAAGCGACCCGACCGAATGCTGGGCAGTTTCGGCCCCCAAGGAAACACTGAACACCCGTGATGGCACTGCCGTTGACGTGCGCCGGGGCGACATCCGTTTGATTGTATTCTACCGCCCCTCTGAAAATGTAAGTGGTCAGGTGATGTTCACCGGCGGTTATCCATTTGCCGACGAATCGACCGTCAGCGTGGCCGTGGGTGACACCACTTTTCAGATGTTCACCCAAGGTGAAACCGCTTGGCCAGCAACCCCAGAGGATGACGCGAAATTCGTCGCCGCAATGAAGCGCGGGGCCAATGCAGTCCTGACCGCGCGCTCGGGTCGTGGCACGACCACGCAGGACACGTTCAGTCTGCTGGGCTTTACCGCTGCTGTGGACGAGGCGGCCAATCGCTGCGCGGGGTAAACACGTTCCTATTGCATCGATGAGGGCGGCTTTCTTGTGAAGGCCGTCCTCTTTGCTTATATGCCGAGCCAATCCCAGATCGAGAGTGCCCCATGGACGCCAAGGCCCCCATCACCCAAGACGTGCTGACCATTTCGCGCAAGGCGCCGGAGGGGCCGCAGAACCTTATCGGTCTGTGCCGCGATCAGATGCGGGATGCCCTGATCGCTGCAGGCACAGCCGAAAAGCAAGCCAAGATGCGCGCGGGCCAGATTTGGCAGTGGATCTATCACTGGGGCATCCGTGACTTTGACCAGATGACAAATCTGTCCAAAGACTATCGCGCGATGCTGGCAGAGACTTTTGTCATTGAACTGCCCGAGGTCGTGACCCGCCAGATATCGGACGATGGCACACGAAAATACCTGGTACGCATCGCAGGCGGGCATGAGGTTGAGGTCGTCTATATCCCCGAAACCGATCGAGGCACGCTATGCATTTCATCGCAGGTCGGTTGCACCCTGACCTGTTCGTTCTGCCACACCGGCACCCAGAAACTGGTACGCAATCTGACCGCCGCCGAAATCGTCGGCCAGATCATGGTCGCCCGCGACGATCTGGACGAATGGCCGGTACCAGGTGCGCGCCGGGTTGAAACCCGCCTGCTTTCTAACATTGTGCTGATGGGCATGGGTGAGCCGCTTTACAATTTCGAAAACGTCCGCGACGCGATGAAGATCGCGATGGACCCCGAAGGGATTTCGCTGTCGCGTCGCCGCATCACCCTGTCGACCTCTGGCGTGGTGCCAGAGATCGCGCGCACAGCCGAAGAGATTGGTTGCCTGTTGGCGGTGTCCTTCCATGCGACCACAGATGAGGTCCGGGACCGGCTGGTGCCAATCAACAAACGCTGGCCCCTTGCCGAACTGCTGGACGCGCTACGCGCCTATCCGAAAGTGTCGAACTCTGAACGTATCACCTTTGAATATGTGATGCTGGAAGGTGTGAACGACAGCGACGCGGACGCACATCGCCTGATCAAACTGATTGATGGCATCCCCGCCAAGATCAACCTGATCCCCTTCAACGAATGGCCCGGCGCGCCCTACAAACGGTCATCGAACAACCGTATCCGCGCCTTCGCCGATATTATCCATAGGGCCGGCTATGCCTCTCCCGTGCGCAAACCACGGGGCGAAGACATTATGGCGGCCTGTGGACAGTTGAAATCGGCAACCGAACGGGCGCGAAAATCAAAGGCGCAGATTGCGCGAGATGCCGGGCTTTAACAGATCGTTAACCATGTCCCGGCAATGCTTGGGCATGCAACGTGTTCCGATACACCCCCCGCCTAAAACGACCGTCGCATCGCAAGAGGATGCAGGCGATGAAGACCTGTCCGTCGTCAGGGTTTTTGGAACCAATGGCAGCTTAACTTAAGAGAGAG
>CAKMYZ010000010.1 GCA_929200255.1 uncultured Alphaproteobacteria bacterium
AAAAGTAGCTTAATTTACGCCAAAACCTGTCCAAACATCGGGGAGTAGCTCACCTTTACCAAGTATTTTTTGCCCTGAGGTACCACAAGTGGGCTGTCGAATACCCTTCCGGCGGCGGAAATCTTTGAAGCGAGTTTTTCCATTTCCTTTGGTTTGTTTTGAAAAAGCCATAGTATAGCAGCCTCCTCAGACGGGGTAGGGCCATGCCTATCATTGCTGGGATTTACGATAAGTTCGTCAATTTCGATTTCTAAAAATTTCAAAGCACCACCTAGTCAAGTCACGATTCGCCCCCAAAGATCGTACTCACCTGCCTCCTCTACTTCAACGCGAACAACATCCCCCACGGCTAACCCCTCAACCCCTTCATCAATGAACAGGTTCCCATCGATCTCTGGCGCGTCCGCCCATGTCCGGCACGTGGCGATCCCGTCCTCATCAATGTCGTCGACGATCACCTCTAGCGTCCGGCCAACTTTTGCCGCCAGTTTCGCTTCGGAAATCTCTTGCGCCTTGGCCATGAACCGCTCCCAGCGGTCTTGTTTGACCTCTGCCGCCACATGGTCGGGCAGGGCGTTGCTGCGCGCGCCTGCGACGTTTTCGTATTGGAAGCAGCCGACCCGGTCCAACTGTGCTTCATCCAGCCAGTCCAGCAGGTGCTGGAATTCTGCCTCCGTCTCGCCCGGGTAGCCCACGATGAAGGTCGATCGCAGGGTGATGTCGGGGCAGGCGGCGCGCCATGCCGCGATCTCGTCGAGGGTTTTCGCCCCTGCCGCAGGCCGCGCCATGCGCCGCAGCACGTCGGGATGGCTGTGTTGGAACGGGATATCCAGATAGGGCAGCACGCCGTTTGACGGGTCCGCCATGATCGGGATCAGGTCGCGCACATGGGGGTAGGGGTAGACGTAATGCAGGCGCACCCATGCGCCCAGTTGGCCCAGTTCGCGTGTGAGGTCGGTGATGTGGCTGCGCAGTTCGCCGTCTTTCCAAGGGTTCACATCGTATTTGCGGTCCAGCCCATAGGCAGAGGTATCCTGAGAAATGACCAGCAGCTCCTTGACCCCGGCCTGCACCAGCTTTTCCGCCTCGCGCAGCACCGCATGGGCGGGGCGCGATGCCAGCCGCCCGCGCATATCGGGGATGATGCAGAACTTGCACTTGTGGTTGCAGCCCTCAGAGATTTTCAGATAGCTGTAGTGGCGTGGTGTCAGGCTGACCCCGCTGGCAGGCAGCAGGTCAATGAAGGGATCGGGTGCGGGCGGCACATTGGCGTGTACCGCATCCAGCACTTGTTCGTATTGATGCGGCCCCGTTACGGCAAGGATTTGGGGATGATGTTCGCGGATGTAATCCGGTTCCGCCCCCAGACAGCCGGTGACGATGACCTTGCCATTTTCCTGCAAGGCCTCGCCAATGGCATCAAGGGATTCCGCCTTGGCGCTGTCCAGAAACCCGCAGGTGTTCACGATCACCGCCTCTGCACCGGCGTAGTCAGGCGAAATCGCATAGCCCTCGGCCCGCAGCCGGGTCAGAATGCGCTCACTGTCCACCAGCGCCTTGGGGCAACCAAGTGAGACCATGCCAATGGTCGGCTGCCCGTCGCGCGGGGCATCGGTGATTTTCGCAGCAGGCGCGAGGTCAGGGCGGAGCGATGGCGGGTTCTGTGTCATCCGCGCCGTATAGCGCGGGGTGGGCGTGTTGGGAATGGGCGCGACATCAGTATTGGTGACGGGTTTGCGGGTGGCGGTGCGCTATAGCAGGTGTGGCCGCGCGCGCCCTTTGGTAGCGCGACGCAGCAGATCTGGTGGCGCTACCGCAGCGCCGCCAAATTGACAAAAATCTCTTCTGGGTGCGTTGCTCCCACGACTTGTTTCAGTGGCGTGAATTCCCCCAGAATTGGCAGATACTGCGCAACCTCATCAGCAAAAACCTGATCTGAGGTGTATCCGTAGCTGATATAAAAATCCGTAAATTCTTCGGGGGCTTCAGTGTCAACCCGCACCCAATATCCCGCTCCGCGTAGCTGATCTGCGAAGACATCAGCAGCTTGAGCCATACTGGCCAGTTCTGGATCTATGACGAATGTGACGCGCCCTTTGGGTGGTATCACATCTTGGGGTACGACCCATCGGCTGGCTGCGTAATCAAGCCCATCGTCGGAGAGATTGCTGACCCGCCAAAGTGCATTGTCCAGATTGGTGTCGAGGTACGCCGAAGCCACCGTTGACTGAGAGGTCAGAGGTGCACTGTAGTCTGCATCCAGGAGCGGCGCGCGCAGAGCTTCGACAAGATATCTGGACGATGTTTGCGGTGTCACGTCCCAGATCAATTCCATGCCCTGCCTGTCGGCCTGTGCAAACGTAATGTCTGGCGCGGTGATCGTATCCGTTCGGACGGTGGCGTCGCGCGGTTTTTCGGCAGCGGCTGGTATGCTTGCCGCAGCAAGATCAAACCAATGTGCCGCCAATGCGGGGTTGGCTGCAATGCCATCACCGGCCTCAAGCAGCAGGCCCAGATTGTACTGCGCTCTGGTATGGTCGCGCAGGGCTGCCCGCGTGTACCAAAGTTGCGCGGCACCGGCATCACGCGCGCGCCCGATACCTGCATCATACATGATGGCGATATTGAACTGCGCTTCGGCCAGACCAAGGTTGGCGGCTTTTTCATACCAGTCAAACGCGAGATCAATATCGCGCGGTTGTCCAAAGCCGCGGTCAGCCAACAGGCCAAGACCCAGCATGGCATCGGGCGAGCCCTCTGCCGCCTCGTCAAGCCAGAGCGTCTGTGCGCGTGCAAAATCGCGTGCGGCAAATGCGTCTGCACCGTTGTCCTGTGCCCAGCCAAAGGCTGGGTACAGAGCGGCGACGACGCAGAGTGAAAGGTGAAACCGTTTCATTAGCGCCAACTGATCTCAACAACGCGGTTTTCTTCTTCGGCAATGCCGTCCGGTGTGGCGACCTGCAATTCGCTGTTGCCACGACCAAGGACTTGCAAGCGTTCAATCGGGATGCCACGATCTGTCAGCGCAGTTGCAACCGCTGTCGCGCGTTGGATGGACAGGCTCAGGTTCTGGCTGGGATTGCCGACCTTATCCGCGCCACCGGCGACGATCATCACAAACGGGTCACCTTCGCGGAACGTGCGGACGGCGCGGTCCAGTGTATCGGCCTGATCGGGGCTGATTGTTGCGCTGCCGGATGCAAAATACACTTTCAGCCAGGGCGCCTCTTCTGCAGCCTCAACAGCCGGTGTATCGCCTTGCGTCGCTTCCTGCGCGGTTAGTGCCGTTGGGCCGGCCAAAATGCCGAGGGCGAGCATGATTGATTTTGTGTTTAGGATTTTCATGGTTCTTTCCTTTTTGGGTGGGTGGGGTTGCATTGATTACCTGTCCGTCAGTCAGATGACCCGGCGAGGATAATATCAATTCTGGGGGTGCCGGATTGCGATGCGATCCATGTCAGATCAACAAGCCTGGCATCATACTGTCCGGCGAGCGCACGAGCAGGCGCTGCGTCTTGTGCGCGATAGTAGCGCACTTCGGAGCTTGGGAAGGGGATCGTAGATGTCCGCAGGTCGACATCATATTCGACAAGCGCCGCGACCAATTGTGTGGTTGTCGCAGAAGCAGCATCGTTGGTTTGCACGGCGAAACTCACACCGTCAAAGGCCGGAATTGTCCTATTGCAGGTCACGCAGACAAACGGGCTCAGGGCCACGGGCTGGGCCGGACGTGCGGGCAGCGTTGTTGCCGGCGCACGGGATGTCATGGCGATGACCGCGGGGACGTCCAGCACCTCAGGCGCTTGTCCCAGTCCAGGCGCTGTTTCAGAGAGCAGTGGTGGAGGTGGCAGCTGGCGGGCTTCTGGTGACCTTTGCTCGACCGGTTCTGCAACCAGATTGGGCGGCGTCATCGGCACGGATGGGGCGCGACCAAGATTGGCAGGCTGTGTCACTTGCAGGCTGTCGTCGGCTACGACTGTATCCAGCGCCGGAGCCTGTTGTAACGCCGCCAGTCCCGGGTCGGGCAGCGGAGTGGGCAGCGTGACCTGCAGAATTACGTATCCCCCCAAGACAATGCCAAGGCTCATGACTGTTGCGCTGATCTTGGCTGTGGATCGTGTCTTGAGCCTGGATTTTGTGGTTTCTGTCTGGAGGGCCCAGACTGCCCGCTGATCAACTGATGGCCGATGATGCTCTGCACCCGGGGATGTCAAACCACGGCTGCCACGGACGCGATAGCCATACTTTGGGCGCGATGGATGACGGACTGGTGGATCTGCGACGATTGTCGGCCAGACAGCGCCAGCAGGCCGTGACTGGCGAAAACCAGCGAGAAGCGGAAAGTTCAGATTGGATGTGACTGCCATTGTCGATCGTTCCTGTCATTTGCGCCTCATTTTTTGGCGCGATAACGAAGACACGGATGCACCTGTGAAGAAGTTTCAGGCGTTTCAAAAAAAAATCGCATCTGCACAGAAAGCCCCGAAAGCTTTCGCTTTCGGGGCCGGTCGCTTGTTAACAGAGACCTGCCGATGTGGTGGTACCGTCTGACTGACAACAGACATTATGTGTACCAAACTAACCAGTGCGCGCCGGCAACACGCTCTGGATACCTGTTGACGGTTTCTTTTCCTTACATGCCTGATGACACGGCAAAGCTTGAGATACCGCTGGTGCCAAGGTCCGCAAGCAGCGTTGCATCGCCTGTTTCAAGATTCATTGCGTAAAGCCCGGCCGTCATCGCCCCGTCAATCTGCAATACGGCGTAGGCTGCATCGGTGCCCTGCGCGGGTGAGATGATGTCAAAGCCGCCCACTGGTAGGATATCGACCGGTGCGCCCGCGACCTTGATCTGGCCAACTGTTTCAAGCGTCCCTGCATTGTTGGCCAGGCTGACGAGCGCATTGGCGCGGGCATCAAGCGCGTATTGGAATGTACTTTCGGCCTTCATGCCGTCGATGGCATTGGTATAGGCATTGCCAAAAATCTGCGGTTCAGCGCCCTCTGACATGTCGCCTTCTGCATAGAACATGTCTGTAAAGCGGCGCACGGAATTCGCGCGGTCGTCACCGAAGTCGGATGGGAAGTAGACCAGGTTGTCGCCTGCCGAAGACACGGCACGCACGGCGTCAATGGCATTGTTGAAGTCAAAGGCGACCACCGCATCTTTGGCAATCATCGCACCATCCATGAAGGCCGCGTCAGTATCGGTTGTCATGCCCGTCATTGGATCAATGGTGACAATGCGACCATCAGCATATCCCATCAATTCGCCCGTAACGGGGCGCCAGGCGATAGACCGCACCGGGGTAGATAGTGCAGTAGTTGTCGCATCGGTCGGGTCTGAGATACTTGGCATGACGGTCAGGCTCATCCCGTCGGCTGACAGGGCGAAACCGGAGGTTCCGGCATGGCCGTCGGCAAAGGACGGTGCGGCTAGCAGGCTGATAAGCGCAGCGGTTGTGATAGTGCGTAGCATAGTGTTTCCTTTTGAGGGTGTTGATAGGGTGGTTGTCTGGTGGGTGCCGGTCACGTCTTGAAAGCGAGGCTGCCCCCGTTCAGGCAATGACGTTTGCCAGTTGGCTCTGGGCCGTCATCAAAAATGTGGCCCAGATGGGAACCACAGCGACGGCAATGCGCCTCAGTACGGACGGCAAATAGTGAATTGTCCGGGCGCGTGCCAATTGCGTCAGGCAGTGCATCCCAAAAGCTGGGCCAACCGGTGCCGCTGTCGTACTTCTGTTCAGAGGCGTATAGCGGCAGGTCGCATCCCTTGCAGTGATATGTGCCTGCTCGCGTCTCTCTATCAAGCGGGCTGCTGAAGGGGCGTTCTGTTTTTTCCTCGCGCATCACGGCGTACTCGATATCTGTCAGCATCGCGCGCCATTCGGCGTCGGTGCGTGTGATCTCGAATGTGCCGGTTACGCCAAAGGCACGGGTGCCCACCAAGGCGACAAAGCTGGTCAGTAGGGTGCGGCGTTGCATTTTGAATTCTCCATGTGGCCGTCCGATCCCCTCTACCCAGTAGAGGGGATCAAGATCAGCGTTTGGGCTGGGGCTTACTTTGGAACCAGAACAGCGTTGACCACGTGGATCACACCGTTTGACTGATCAACGTCAGCCACAGTAATGAGAGAGGCGTTACCGCTTTCGTCGTAGATGTAGACGTTGTTTCCGCGGGCCTGGGCGGATAGCGCGTCACCAGACACCGCGTTGAAGTGGTAGAAGCCATCGTCGCTTGACTGCGCCGCGGCAATAATGTCGGCCGCAGACCAATCGCCAGCAACAACATGCGCGGTGAGCACCTTTTGCAGCGTCGCCTTGTTTTCGGGCAACAGCAGGTTTTCAACAGTACCGGCGGGCAATGCGGCGAACGCGTCGTCAACCGGAGCGAACACAGTGAAAGGGCCCTCACCTTGCAGGGTTTCAACCAGATCTGCAGCCTGTACAGCAGCGACAAGCGTCGTGTGGATTGGTGAATTCACGGCGTTTTCGATGATGTTGCGCTCGACCAGCATTTCTGCACCGCCGACCATGGGGTTGCCAGCGTGGCTTGCTGCAAATGCGGCTGTGGAACTAATTGCCACGGTCAATGCGGCGATTGTTGCTTTGAACGACGTCATAATGTGTTTCCTTGTGTGAGGGCCGCACAATTGGGCGGCGATACAAGGAACCACGGCAGGTCGACCGAAAAAGTTTCAGCCGACCCAAAGAAAGTTTTTAGATGGAAACGACAGGGCCAGCCGCAAGCACGTCGCCAGTTGGTGCACCGGTGGTTGAACCGCCTGGCGGTTCATCACTGATGGCGAGCGTCCCACCGGCAATAGAGTCCGCCAATGCGGGGGGCAGGGCGATGTCAGTGGCGGTCTGATCCGGCAGCACGCCAAGTGAGACGGGCACGGAAGAACCGTCAGCAATGAGCCACAATTCCAGAACCCGGCCGGGCCGCGCGCTGCCGGCCTGGCGGTCGATCCTGAGGATGCCCGCATCAGGCGCATAGCTGGCAAGCACCACCAATGACTGATCTTCCGCGGCGAGTTCAGCTGTGAATGCAGGGGTAAAGCCATCTGGAAGTTCGGTTGGCGGCAACACGACCAGAACCGCAAGGCCAAGGGCAGCAGCGAAACCAGCACCCATCAACAAGCGCCAAACTGATGCTGTCGTCTTGGCAGGTGTCGCGAACAATGTTTTGTGAATGCGGGCCTTGAGCGCCGGCGGCGGGGCAACAGGGACGATTTCATCGGCAAGCGACACGAAATGCTGATCCCAATCTGCAACCAAACGGCGCAGTGCGGGGTCGTCTTTCAACCGATCCTCAAAGGCTTGGCGTGCCTGCGCATCCAGCAGATGCAAGGCATATTCGCCAGCGAGGGCGACGTCATCATCATGATCGTCGACAGGGGTCATCGGGATAGGCATTCTTTCAGTTTTGCAAGGCTGCGGCGCAGCCAGGTTCGCATTGTATTCAGCGGCACGTCATGTCGCGCTGCCAGTTCATTGTAGCTGTGCCCTTCAAGATAGGCACCACGTACCGCGTCTGCGCGGTCCGCATCGAGTTCATCAAGACATCCGTCGATCTGCGATCTTTCAGATGATGCAACCGCGGCCGCCTCCGGCGTTGGCCCTGCATCCGAAAGATCATGAACCTCATCAATGTCGACCGACCCTTCCTTGCGGGTCCGCAGCTTATCAATGGCAAGGTTCCGCGTGAGCGTGATCAACCATGTCATCGGACTGTAGCCATTGGCGGCATATGAACCCGCTTTCTGCCAAATCCTGACAAAAGCGTCCTGCAATGCATCCTCTGCCTCAGCGCGATCATTTAAGATACGGAGGCAGACGCCAAAAAGTTTCGCGGACGTCGCATCATAAAGCGAAGAGAATGCCGCACGATCACCAAGACCCACCTGCGCGATCATCTTTTCAACATCTTGTCGGGTGGTCATTGGCATTCTTCTGTTGGGATGGTGATGAGTTATCAGAACACGTTGGGTTGTGAAAGATCAACAGGGATCATGCCGCGAGGAAGTGAAGCGATGGCAATACCTATCGATAGAGATGGTTCAGTTCGTTTGAACAGTTTCGATCTGTTTCTTAAGTGGCTTCCGATTCGGTTATGCGGCGATCGGGATTGGCGGCGGCGGGTTGGAGTATGCGTGATCGGGCGTCTGCCCGTCCAGCGATGAATGCTGTCTCCTGCTGTTGTAGGGCGCCAGACATTTGCGCAAGCAATCGTCGGTCGCCAACACGCGGTCGTAGGCGCGCGGACAGATTTCTTTGTATTTGATTGCCTGCCAGATCCGTTCGAAAAACCGTTGTCCCCCCCTCCCACTTTTGCCGTTCATGCTGATCTGGACGTCGACGCCCTTCAGCGTTTTGATGACGTTAATGGACGTGAAGCGGTTCCATCGGCCCACTGCACCCAGCGGCCATGAAAATCAGCACGACCAAGGTTAAGCGTCACATCGCCTGGCCAGAGCCGCAACGTCAGTGCCGCACCCCGCCCACCGCCATCATTTTCCATCCCGAACCACACCAGCGGTGACTGCGCTGTGACCTTTGTCCCGGCGGCTTCGATCATCGCTGTGCCTTGGGCTTGTTTGTCTTGGGGGAAGTACTGCCATGCGACGGTACTGTAGATCATATGCGTCTGCCCTTGTTGATGGGACAACCTGCCCGCCAGCCAGTCGATTGCATCGCCTTGGTCTATCGGGGTTTTTGCCGCCGCAATAGCTGCTCGTGTCAGGGCCAGGCGGTCAGGTTGATCGGGCCAAAGATATGCTTGCAGGCGCAATGCATGTTCGGGGTTCGCGGGGTTCAGAGGGTTGAGATCCACACCTGCGCGCTCTGTGACGCATGGCCGGGTTTCTGGTGGCATGGACCCTGACCAGTCCGGCGTCAGCGTCAGGGCAGGGGTGGCATGTCCGAAGCGCGCGCCATCGATGTTCAGCGCATAGCTGTCCCAATGCATATTCAGGCCGCCGCTGGCCCCAAGCTCTGAGGTGCGTATCGGTAGTCCAAACCAATCGGCCACGACATGCCCGGCAGCAACGAGTGTCGCAGAGCGGCGCACTTCATTCGTTTGAGGCGGGCTGTCGAGCCATGCAGCGATATGTGCGGCGGCGCTATGTAAGGTGTCACTGACCGCCAACCACAGCGTGTGATCATCGACGTCCTGTGTCGGATAGACCGCAGCAAGCCCGCCGTGCCCTTGCAGGTGTAAGGCATGTAACGCGCCTGCCAATCGCAGCGGCACCGATTGACTGCCTGGGCCGATGTCACCTTCTCAGGTGAAGATGCGTTTGGTCACGGACCCGTCAGGCCAGGGCATATCCGCACAGGCCTGCATCAATCGGCCCATAAAGGGCGATCCCAGGCTGGCACAGGCCTTTGCCTGGAATGCAAATGCCTCGCGGATATGGGCCGGTGTCACCGGAACCGGTCCACGAGTTTCTGCAAGCTTGACCGGGTGTCTGGCGCGGGCTCCAATGCGGATTTTTCTGATTTCGGTTTTGGTGCCGATTTTGAGGATCGGGGCGGTGCGACACGCAACGCAATCGCATTGAGGAACTTGCCGCCGTCGCCGTCAATCAAATGGGCAATGCCGTCGCTGATACCTCGTAGCTCATCATCAAGCCATTCCGCGTCGGCTTTGGGAAAGTCGCGCAGCACATAGCCGGGCACCGCATCCTTGTGACCCGGATGCCCGACGCCCATGCGCACGCGATCATAGTCCGGGCCGATATGCCCGTGAATGGATCGCAACCCGTTGTGGCCAGCATGCCCACCGCCGGTTTTCAGGCGCACCTTGCCGGGGGCCAAATCGATCTCATCATGGAAAACGATCACGTCTTCGGGCGCCAGCTTAAGATAGCGCATCGCCTCGCCGACCGATTGCCCAGAGAGGTTCATGAAGGTTTCAGGTTTGAGCAGCGCCACGCGTTCCGACCCAAAGCGGCCATCGCAGGTTTGCCCCTGAAATTTGTTGCGCCAGCCGCCAAAGCCGTGGTCCGATGCGATCCGGTCCATGGCCATAAAGCCGATGTTATGGCGGTTCTGGGCGTATTTTGCGCCGGGATTTCCAAGGCCTACAAGCAGTTTCATGAACCCTATCTATCGGATGCCGCGGTGCAGCGCCAGATGTGCTTTGGTGATGTTCGGTCGGGACGCTTGTACCGTCGTTTATCGTATTTCACGAAAGCCTTGCGCTGATTTCGACCGGTGATTCACGCCGCTGCACAGAGATCAATGGGTCCTGCCAAGCTTCGGAGGATTACCGCCGGGTTGGCCGTCTAACGCGCCAAAATGGTGTATCCGTTGTGCGGATAGTTAAACGAGCACTTGGGTGGCCCGGGAACGCCGCAAATCCAGAGCATTTCTGGAACTTTGTAGGGGCGGGTTGGGTGCTTCCTGCGAACAACCACCTTGACATGAATCATGATTCATATTTCATATTGTGCAAACACAAACGGGAGGAGACCTTATGTTGCGCATATTCGCACTGGCTGCTGCCGGCGCATTGATGTCGTCGGTTGCAAACGCTGAAATACGAATTGCCCACGTTTACGGCAAAACTGGACCTTTTGAGGCTTATGCAGCCCAATCCCACAATGGGCTGATGCTGGGGCTGGAATATGCCACTGGCGGAACGATGGAGATCAACGGAGAACAGATCGTCATTATTGAAAAAGATACGCAACTAAAGCCGGATATTGGCCGTGCGTTGCTGGAAGAGGCCTATGGTGACGATGATGCTCATATCGCTGTTGGCCCGGTCAGCTCGGGCGTGGCCTTGGCGATGCTACCCGTTGCTGAGGAATATGAGCGGGTGTTGATTGTAGAGCCTGCTGTAGCGGATTCAATCACCGGTGAGAACTGGAACCCCTATATTTTTCGTACCGGTCGCAATTCGTCTCAGGATGCGATTGCAAATGCGGTCGCTTTGGGTGGTGAGAACGTGACCATTGCAACTTTGGCGCAGGATTACGCCTTTGGCCGCGATGGGGTGGCAGCATTCAAAGAAGCTTTGGGAGGCACAGGTGCGACGCTGGCACATGAGGAGTACGTGCCCACCGATACAACAGATTTCACAGCTGCGGCAGAACGTATCTTCAATGCAATGGGTGAGATCGAGGGCGAGAAAATCCTGTTCATCATTTGGGCAGGTGGCGGCAATCCGATGAGCAAAATTAACGCGATGGAGCCCGGCCGGTTTGGGATTGAGATCGCCACGGGTGGGAACATCCTTGCGGCTCTGACGGCCTATATGGAACTGCCCGGCATGGAAGGGGCCACCTATTATTACTACGAACTGCCACAGAACCCCGTCAATGATTGGCTCGTGCAAACCCATTTTGAGCGTTTCGACAGCCCGCCGGATTTCTTTACCGCTGGCGGAATGGCAGCTGGTATCGCCATTGTTGAAGCGATCGATAAAGCCGGCGGCGCCGAGGACACGGACGCATTGATTGCAGCGATGGAGGGCCTTTCATGGGACACGCCTAAGGGCACAATGATGTTCCGTCCAGAAGATCACCAGGCGATGCAGACGATGTACCACTTCCGTACCGAAATTCAGGACGGCAGGGACTATGGCGTGCCGGTGTTGGTCCGCGAAATCGGCATGGATGAGATGAACATCCCTGTTCGCAACAATTAATCGGCGACACCCTTTCTGTGGCATGTGCCCGGGGCGGTTAAGACCTCACGCCCCGGCGCCCTAGGACATCATTCAATGATCCAGATACTTTTGGAAACTGATGCACTGACTGTGCGCTTTGGTGGGCATGTGGCCGTGGATGCGGTGACCTGTAAATTCCGAGCTGGGGAGTTGACGGCGATTGTCGGGCCCAATGGGGCGGGCAAGACGACCTATTTCAACTTGATCTCGGGCCAGATCGCGGCGAGCGCCGGAACAGTGGCTCTGAACGGGCATAATATCACGCGTCTGGGTGTCGCGGAGCGCTGCCGCCTCGGTCTGGGGCGTGCGTTTCAATTGACAAATTTATTCCCCAACCTCTCGGTCCTGGAGAACATTCGGCTGGTGATTCAGTCGCGAAAACACAACGGCCTCGGGCTGTTTTCTATGGCCGACAATCACACGGGGTTGATCGCTGAAGCGAGCAGCATTTTGGAGCGGGTTCGCCTTGATACCCAGAAAGAACAAATGGTGTCAGAGCTGTCACATGGCGATCAGCGTAAGTTGGAGGTGGCCATGCTGATCGGGTTGGATCCGCTGGTCTACATGTTCGACGAACCCACTGCAGGTATGAGTGTGGACGAAGCTCCGGTGATCCTCGACCTGATTGCTGAGATTAAAGCGGATACCAGCCGCACGGTGCTGCTTGTCGAACATAAGCTTGATGTGATCCGCACCCTCGCGGATCGCATTATTGTTCTCCACAATGGCGCTCTGGCAGCTGATGGCCCGCCTGCAGAGGTTATGGCCTCGGCGGTTGTCCAAGAAGCCTATATGGGCAAGGAGCTAGATCATGTCTGAGCCAATCCTGAAGCTGAGAGATGTCCATACAGACATCGCACAATATCACATTTTGCAGGGTGTTGACCTCGAAGTGCCGCGGGGTGAGGTCACGATGCTATTGGGGCGTAATGGTGTGGGCAAGACCACCACGCTTAAGACCATAATGGGGCAATGGATCGCCAAATCCGGTGAAATTCTCTATAACGGCCAGGACCTTAAACGCCTGCCGGTTTCTGCCCGCGCGCGTGCTGGTATCGGCTTTGTACCCGAGGATATGGGCATTTTCAGCGACCTGACCGTTGAAGAAAACATGGTGCTGGGCGCAAGCTCCGGCGCGCTTGACCCTAGACGCAAGGAATGGCTGATTGGGACCTTCCCGGCACTTGGCACCTTCTGGAACAGCGAGGCCGGGAACCTCTCGGGTGGACAAAAGCAAATGCTTGCAATTGCCCGTGCCATGGCTGAAGACCGCGCGCTTTATCTGATTGATGAGCCGACCAAGGGCCTTGCCCCCGCCATCATCGCAACCATGGCGGAAGCCTTGCGTGAGTTGAAGGCGCAAGGGCGTACGATCCTTCTGGTGGAGCAGAATTTTTCGGTCGCCAAGGCCCTTGGCGATAGCGCAGTGGTTATGGATGACGGGCGCGTCACCTGGACTGGGGGCATGGCGGAGCTTGCAACAAACAAAACCCTTCAGGAAAGCTTAATGGGTTTAAGCATGGAGACGCATTAAATGACCGCTGCTCCTGATCATAGACCAACTTTCACTGAAGTGTCGCTTGGCGAACGGCTGGACAAGGCGTTGCCATTCCTCTTGATCCCGATCCTTGTGCTTCTTGGGTTCGTCGCGATTGGTGCGCCGTCTTCCTGGCTGACATTGACCGTGTCGGGCCTCGCTATGGGTATGATGATTTTCATCATGGCGTCCGGGCTTACTCTTGTCTTCGGCCTGATGGATGTCATCAACTTTGGCCACGGCGCTTTCGTTTCGGTTGGGGCTTTCGTCGGGGTTTCAGTTTTGATTGCATTTGGTGACTGGACCGGGGCGGCCTCGCTGCTTCTTAATATGACAGCTATCTTCTTTGCGGTCGTTGCGGCGATGACGGTGACCGGCGCATTGGGCTGGGTGTTTGAGCGGGTGATCGTAAAACCGGTTTACGGGGCGCACCTCAAGCAAATCCTTGTCACCGTTGGCGGCCTGATCGTGATCGAGCAATTGATTCACGTGATCTGGGGCCCGGATGAGATATTTATTAACCGCCCCGAAATGCTGAAAGGTGCGGTCACATTTGCTGGTGCTGCGATGGAAAAGTATCGCCTGCTTGCGGTGGGTGTCGGAGCTGTTCTGTTCATCGTCATGCGGATGATTTTGCGCGGCACTAAGATTGGCCTTATCGTGAGGGCGGGCGTAGAAAACGGCTCGATGGTTGAGGCGCTTGGCTATCGCCTGCGTTTGGTCTTTGTCGGTGTTTTCATCGCAGGCTCTGCCCTTGCTGGCTTGGGCGGTGTGATGTGGGGGCTTTATCAAGAAGTCATCACTGCGGGCATGGGCGAACGTATGATGGTTCTTGTCTTTATCGTCGCGATTATCGGTGGTCTTGGCTCGGTTGAGGGGGCCTTTATTGGTGCGCTCCTCGTTGGGCTATTGCAGAACTACGTGGCTTTTCTTGAACCGAAACTGGCGCTCGTGTCCAACATTGCGCTGATGACTGCAATTCTGATGTGGCGGCCGCAGGGCATGCTGCCAGTTGTAAAGGCGAAGTGAAATGATTGTGCGTCTGGTTTCTGGCGATACGCCCCGTTCCCCCATTTTGACCGCGATTTTGGTGCTGATCCTGATCTGCCTTGCTGGAGCGCCGTTTATCTTTGAGGGCGTACGCGCTCTGGATACTGCTGCGCGGATTTGCATTTTTATCCTTCTGGTGGCGAGCTATGATCTGTTGCTTGGTTACACCGGGATCGTGAGTTTTGCGCATACGATGTTCTTTGGCATGGGGGCTTACGGCGTCGCGCTGGCGTCTACGCACATGGGGCGTGGCTTTGATGCGCTGTTGGTTGGCGCCGTCTCTGGCGCATTGGCGGCAATTGTGCTGGCGCTGTTGATTGGTTTGTTTAGCTTACGTGTGCGTGCAATCTTCTTTGCGATGATCACGCTCGCAGTTGCCTCTGCCGTTGCGGTTCTTGTGTCACAATTTTCCAGCATAACCGGTGGTGAAGACGGCCTGACCTATAAAATTCCACGTGTCCTGACCTCTGCCAACCGGATGGGGGAGGTGATGGGGGTAAAGTTCACAGGGAAGATCCTGAGTTACTACCTGATCTTTGTTTGCTCGCTGGTGCTATTCCTGGTTCTGCTGCGCATCGTGAATTCGCCTTTTGGGCGCGTCCTGCAAGCCATCCGTGAGAACGACTTTCGCGTGGAGGCGATCGGCTTCCGGGTGGTCTGGTATCGCACTGCTGCAACCTGCTTGTCGGCAGCCACTGCGGCGCTTGCGGGAAGCCTTTTTGCGATCTGGTTGCGATATGTTGGGCCTGACACAACACTGAGCTTCGAAATTATGCTTGATATTCTGCTGATGGTCGTGATCGGCGGCATGGGTACGATGTATGGCGCGGTGCTGGGCGCAGTATTGTTTGTGCTTGCACAGACCTATTTGCAGAACCTTATGGGGGCGGCCTCGCATGCCACCGAGACACTGCCACTCATCCCCGATCTTCTTGATCCCGACCGCTGGTTGATGTGGCTTGGTATCCTTTTCGTCCTCAGTGTCTATTTTTTCCCCACGGGTATTGTCGGCCGCTTGCGCAAGCAGCGCGCGACATGAGCACACCGCTTGTCTTCTTGCATGGATGGGCGATGAACGGCGGGGCGTTTGACGAAGTTGCGGTCCGGCTCGGGCCCGACTTCGACTGCCACGCGCCGGACTTGCCGGGGCATGGGGCGCGGGAGCAGGACGAGCCAAGCTTTACGCGTTGTGTCGAAGTTGTGGCCGAGATTATCGACAGGTTGGACCACCCAATCCTGGTGGGCTGGTCCATGGGGGCGACCGTTGCGTGGCAGTATCTCGCGCGGCACGGTACTGCGGGCCTCGCTGCGCTAGTGACGATCGACATGAGCCCGCGTTTGTTGCCTGACAAGCACTGGGCATTTGGGTTAAGCGGCCAAAGTGCGGATGCCGTTCTATCAACTTCGTCCAAGTTCGAACTTCAGTGGCGCCATGTGGTCAACAGTATCCTGCGTAACATGTACGCCCCTGGCAGCGCGCTGGCGGCTGGTGATGAGAAGATGCAGGCGCGTCTTCTAAGGCAGAACACGGCAACGCTTCGTCCAATGTGGGACAAACTTGTTTCTTTGGATGAGCGGTCGACCATCGCGGGGATCGACATTCCGTATTTAGTTTGCGCAGGGGAACATAGTCAGCTGTATGATCCGGGCGTGGCGCATTGGATCGCACAGCAGGCCCCGATGGCAGAGGTGCAAATGTTCCCAAATTCTGGTCATTCGCCACATCTCGAAGAGCCAGAGGCATTTTGCAATGCCATTCGACGCTTTGCCATGTCAAGAAAGTCGTGGCGCAAAACCGCAGAGACAGATCAAAAGAAGACAATGACAAGATGACCAAGCCCTCTGCCTCCCAGCCAAAAACCAAACGTGGAATTGAACGCCGTGCGAAAATCTTGGCTGCTGCTGAGCAAGTTATCGGCGAAAAGGGCTTTGCTGCGGCGTCCATCGCGGACATTACGCGCACTGCGGAAACCGCTCTTGGCACGTTCTATATTTACTTCTCCAGCAAGGAAGTGCTGTTTCGCGAATTGGTTGAGGGCATGGGCCGCGCTACAAGAACCCAGACGACTGAACAGATCGTTGGCGCTTCTAACCGCTTGGAAGCAGAACGTGCGGGACTTGAGGCGTACCTGCGCGTGGTGCGCGACCGCCCCCTTCAATACCGCATCGTGGAAGAGGCGCGTTTTGTCGACCCCGAAGCCTATCGCAAATATTATACAGAGTTTGGCAAAGCTTATGCTGATCAGTTGGAGAAAGCCGTTCAAAAAGGTGAGATTTCTGCAGGGGATGCCGAAACCAGGGCCTGGGCTTTGATGGGGATCGCAAAGGCTCTGGGCGAGCGATATGTGCTTTGGGATGATAAGAAGGATATTGACCGTGTCGTCGCCGAGGCGCACGCATTTATCTGCAACGGGCTGGCCCCATGAGCAGCTTGGCCGCAACGCAAGGTTTTCCTCAGCCAATCGGATAAGAGAGATGTTTGACCAGATCCCAGATATGGCGGCAAAACGGGCGGAACTCTCACCCGATGCTCTGGCATTTCACGACACTTCTTCCTCGAGCGATTGGAACTTCAACCAGGTCAATGATGCAGCCAATGCAGTTGCTGCCGGGCTAACAGGTCAGGGGCTGTCAGAAGGTGACCGCTTGGCCATACTTTGCCAAAACCGCGTCGAGTTCTTCATTACATTATTTGCTTGCCAAAAGACAGGTATCATCCTCTGCCCCTTGAACTGGCGACAGCCAGCGCCCGAATTGGTCGCGACATTGGAACAAATTGGCGTTTCGCTCTTGCTCACTGATGCCGAATTCCAAGAGGTCGCGACCGAAACAGCCAAGGGCGTCGGTGCACCGCTGTTGACGATCGAAAACGATCTCTCGGGGTGGATCAAAAGCGGTGGTCCGGACATAGCGCATCCGATCCCATCCAGTCGCCCTTGGTATCTTCTCTTCACCTCTGGCACGACGGGCCTGCCCAAATCGGTCATCCAGACCGCCGGTATGACTTGGGCAAACACTGTAAACATTGGCCAGGCTATCAATGTCGCGTCAACCGACCGAACGGCATGCTTCTTGCCATTGTTCCATACGGCGGGAATCAACCTCTACACGCTTCCCGTTTTCCTAACAGGTGGCACAACGACGATTCTGCCAAAGTTTGATCCGGAACAGGTGCACAACCTGCTGGCCTCGGGTCGGATCAACCAGTTCTTCGCCGTGCCAGCGGTCTATCAGGCGTTGTCGCTCGCCCCGTGGATTGACGATCTTGACTGGCGCAATATCCGCTGCGCTTGTGGCGGAGCACCACTCCCCGAACCTTTGATCCAGTTCTTCGCAGAGCGCGGTGCGAAAGTACTGAACGGTATGGGTATGACCGAAACCGGCCCAACAGTGTTCTTGATGGATCCGGATTATGCCGAGCAAAAGATCGGTTCAGTCGGCAAACCACAAAGCCTAGCGCATGTGCAACTGCGCGATGTACCGGATGGCAGCGAAGGTGTTGGCGAATTGCAAATCAAGGGCCCTGCTGTGACGCCGGGCTACTTCGGGGACCCAGACGCAACCGCAAAAGCAATCACCGAAGACGGGTGGCTCAGAACTGGCGATGTTGCCCGCCGCGATGCAGACGGGTTTTACTATATCGTCGACCGGATCAAGGACATGTATATCTCGGGCGGTGAAAACGTCTACCCGGCTGAAGTTGAAAGGATCTTGCATTCCCACCCCGCGATTCTCGAAGCAGCTGTGATCGGTGTACATGACGAAAAATGGGGGGAGGTGGGGGCTGCTTTTATTCTGCTGCGGCCCGGGAAAACAATTGACCTCGAGGCTTTACGCCTTTGGTGCCGCGCGCGCCTGGCGGGGTATAAAGTCCCGGCCCATATCGAACTTGTCGAAGACTTCGCACGCACCGCTGCGGGCAAGATTCGCAAACCTGTGTTGCTAGAAGCATTTAGGCTGAATTGAACTTCAGGAGTGCTAGGTGAATGCGTTGATATTCAGCACGGCACGGTCTTTCTGGTACGGGTCCCGCAGATGGTGCCTCACGAAAGCGGCGCTAGCCCATATGACAACGTTTTCGCACTGGTTCTGCGCCCGACACCATTAGCGGCGCGTTGCTTCGTCCGGTATTGATCGAAAACTGGACGGCCTGGGTTTGACCCAGTTGGCATGGCCTTTTTTTACAGAGGCACAAAATGGTGTCTCGGTTCCGCGATAGGTCCGGATCAGCAGACTACG
Organism: uncultured Alphaproteobacteria bacterium; assembly: GCA_929200255.1. Classification (GTDB taxonomy): domain Bacteria; phylum Pseudomonadota; class Alphaproteobacteria; order Rhodobacterales; family Rhodobacteraceae; genus Yoonia. Next base: position 18,507 of record CAKMYZ010000010.1, read on the forward strand.
TTCCAGGAACACCAGCGTTCCACAGCGGTCGGCATTTCTATCAATGCATCGCAGGATTTTTGGCCGCCGACTGCCCCACAGATCACAAGGCTTCGCTAAGATGGTCATGCAATCGTCGCGTTCGGGGGCGAAACCATCGGGTCGCCTCTAAGGCTGGTAGGGGAGTGAGGAATGGTGCAGGACGATGCGAAGCGTGCCGGTCTCGTCTTTCTTGTAGCCAAAGCTTTTGTCGACAGTGGTGACCGACCCATCCTTGTTGGTCAATTTGACCCAGCCCATCCACATCGCGACATCACCTTGAATGAAGCTGGCTGAAGTGACGTTTTCCACCGCCCGCCAGCCCATGATCGCAAAACCGTTGTCGCGCGGATAGTCATCGGAATGTCCGCAGAAGTAAGCGAGTGCGCCTTCTTTGGTCGGGCGAAACGTTTGTTCGCCGCTTGCCATGGTCGGTTTGAATAGGACTGACCCAAGGTTGTAGCCATAGTAGCTGTCGATCCTGTTGCATGCGACCTTGCGGGCGACCTCGATACCGCCGTCTTCAAAGGCTTTTGAGATGGCGATTTTCCCGTTACCCCAGGTTGTTAGGGCTTTTTCGATGTCATCTTGAGTAATCTGCAAGGGATTGTCCTCCAGTATATGCCGCTCCAAAGAGGCGATGTTGCGCGATGCGTACATCTCTTAAGCTTTTGCGCTCCAATGTCACGATTTATCCGGGGATTGCAACTCGGCGACCGGCGTCAGAATTGCATCTCCCATGACTTGAATCATGATCCAACCATCGTGCGCTTCAGGACTGAATTGGCCGTAGTATTAGCGGGTTGAATGGACATCATGGTCTCTTGCTTGTGATAGTGATGCAAACTTTTACGACCGTGCAGCGCGCTTTGCCTCACCGCTTTCCGAAAGGGGCGCGCCTGATGGTGCATCATCCAACAGGTTAAGTGTCAGCCAAAATCAGGTCTGACGCCTTTTCCCCGATCATGATGGCAGGGGCGTTGGTATTGCCAGACACGATTTCTGGCATGATCGCACAGTCCGCGACCCGCAGGCCTTCAATCCCGCGCACGCGCAGCTTTTCATCAACGACTGCGTCCTTCCCGTGGCCCATCTTGCAAGTGCCTGTCGGGTGATAGATCGACGCCGTGTTGTTGCGGATCCAGTCCAGCGTTGCCTCATAGTCATCCAGAGGCAGATCGGAAGGGGGGCGAAATTCCTCGCTGATTTTGGACGTCAGCGGCGCATGCCGTGCGATGGTGCGGGCGATGTTGACGCCTGCGACGACCGTACGGCAGTCGGTTTCAGTGGACAGGTAGTTGGGGACGATCCTGGGATAGGTTTTGGGGTTGCTATCCTGCAGCCTGATCTCGCCCTTGCTTTCAGGTCGCAGTTGGCAAACCGACATCGTAAAAGCTGAGAACCTGTCCGCCCCTTTGCCGGGATTTTCGGCAGACAATGGTTGGACGTGGAATTGGATGTCGGGTGTTTCTAAATCCTCGCGGGTTTTGAGGAACCCTGTAGCAAGGCTGGCGGCCATGGTCATGGGACCGGACCGGAACATCAGGTACTTAAGGCCGATCCGGGCCTGACCGTAGAGCGAGCTCACCTCGTCGTTCAATGTGGGTTCATTGCATTTGTAGACAAGCCGCGCTTGCAAATGATCCTGCATGTTTTTGCCCACACCATGCAAATCGTTCACGACCTCAATGCCGTTCTCGGCCAGTTGCTCGGCTTCTCCAATGCCAGAGTGCATCAGGATTTGGGGTGAGTTGATCGCACCACCCGACAGGATGATTTCCTTACCCGCTTTGACGGTTCTTAGTTTGCCACTGCGGTCGGTGTAGGTGACAGCAGTGGCGTGTTTACCTTCGATCACGACCCTTTCGACGTGCGCGCGAGTGATGATCCTCAGGTTCTCGCGGGACTTGACTGGGTTAAGGTAGGCCACAGCCGCGCTGCATCGCCGGCCGTTACGGGATGTGAGCTGAAAGAAGCCAACGCCTTCCTGATCTGCGCCGTTGTAATCGGGGTTGAACTTGTATCCTGCGGCCTGCGCCGCCGCGACCCATGCATCTGTGATCGGACGCTGGATACGCATGTTTGATACTGACAATGGGCCTTGGTCACCGTGGTAGTCATCTGCGCCGCGTTCGTTTTGTTCGGCCCGTTTGAAAAGTGGCAGCACGTCGTCCCAGCCCCACCCGGTGTTTCCCATCTGTCGCCAGCGGTCATAGTCCTGCGGCTGACCACGAACATAGAGCAAACCATTCAACGACGAAGACCCTCCCAGAACCTTGCCACGGGGCCATTCAATGGAACGCCCATTCAGCCCCGGATCAGGTTCCGTTTTGTAACACCAGTCAACTTTGGGATTATGGATCGTCTTAAAGTACCCCACAGGAATATGAATCCATGGGTTCAAGTCACGCCCCCCGGCCTCAAGAAGGATCACCTTATGGGCAGGGTTTGCGCTTAATCTATTTGCAATGACACACCCCGCAGAGCCTGCGCCCACAATGACAAAATCGGCTTCCACGGTGTTTTTCTCCCTCTCAAGTAAGAAAAGTCTATGCAGATCGATCATACTATACTAGGTTTTTTTGAAACAAAAAGTCTCAATAATCTGAAATATGGGAGATAAGCATGAAGGTTGGAGATAAACTAAGCGGCATTTCGCGCCGTGATCTGTTCAAACTGGCAGGTCAGTATGGGATGAGCTCGACGCTTATGGCAGCGGGGACATTCGGCGGGGCAATGAGCCTTGCAAACTTAGCATCAGCAGCAGAATCGACTTACGAGCGTCGCTTCGCAAAGGATGCAAAATTCACGCTGAAATTCGGTGCAGCGGGCTTCAATGCACGCAACTTGCTGATTGAACGTGCAGGCGCGCTGGAATTCGCACGTGACCTGGAAGCGCGCACAGATGGTGAGATTCGCATCGAATTCATCGGTGACAACCAAATCTGTGGTCAGACATCATGCGTTGAGAAAACACAGCAAGGTATCGTTGATATCTATGCAGCGTCCACCCAGAACTCTGCCGGTGGCGCACCGTATCTGAATGTGTTGGATTATGCGTATATGTTCCGTAATCGCGCGGACCAGTATCATTTCCTCTATTCACCGGCTTCCATGGCGCTGCTGCGTGAACCATATGAGAAGCGTCACGGTTTGAAGTTCCTGTTCAGTCACGCTGAATTGCGTGGCCTGCAGATGGGGCTGAACTTTGAAGACAAGCCGACTGTGACGTCTGTTGAAGAACTGTTTGGCACCAAGAACCGTGTCACAGGAACACAGCTTGGTCGCATCGCGATGGAAGCGTTGAACCTGAACCCGGTTCCTGTGGCTTGGGAAGAAACCCTTGATGGTCTCAAGCAGGGCCTGATTGATGGTGCGGAGACATGGGCCTCGGCTGTGGCATACGCCAATATGGCGCCAGTTGTGTCCCAGTCGGTTCACCTGAACTTCTTCTGTGGGACAGAACACACGGCGATGTCGGCCTCTGTCTTTGATAGCCTTGATGGGTATCTGCAGGACGCAGTGATGGAATCGTCCTATTGGGCGCAGACCCATGTGCAGGCCGCTAACGAAGTGGCTTTGATCAATACCGTTGGTCAGTCTGACCCGCAGCTTCCCAATACAATCTTTGCTCAGAACAACGTGCGCAACGCGTTCTTGTCTGCCGAAGAGATTCGTAAAGCGGAAGAGATGTGCTCGCCTGAATTCCAACCGCAATTGTGGGAGCAGTGGCGCGAGCGTCTCAACGGCTGGTCCGGCGGTCTGGATACCTATCAGGAAATCTATGACGAGGTGCGTACGATCTCTGGTGACACACTGCCAGAGAACGTCGAGCCACGTCGTTGGTGGAAAAGCTAAGCCGGTCACTGACTGAGACATCAATATGGACCGGCCGAATGGGGAGTTCGGTCGGTCCCTTTCGCATCAATCACATCGCACGGTAGTGGCGGCACTCTGACACTTGAAGGGGAGACCTAGATGTCAATTTTGACTGAAGCGGTGGCGGTGATACCGGCCATCTTCTCGGGCAGTACATGGGACATGAGGCAAGCGTTTGATGCGGATGGTATGTGGCTGTTTTGTTTTGTCTTCACCTTCTTGGGTGGGCTTTTGGCGCACGTCTTGTACGCTAAAATACCATTCTTAGAGAAACATCTGGAGCGGACGATAGCGGTGGTGATGTATCTTATCATTGCTGGCATCATCTGTTGGGGTGTGATTGACCGATTTGTCTTTTCAAGCCAGTGGTCGGGGTCAACAACAGTGCCGCCGTTCTTGTTCATGGTTATGGCGTGGTTTGCCTGTTCCTATAATGTGAAACTGCGCACGCACCTAAGCTTCAGCGAATTCCGTTCTAAGATGGCCCCGGCGGGCCAGATGGCAGCGCTGACCCTGGATGCCGTCCTGTGGTTCGGTTTTTGCTGGATCGCGATCACGACATCGCTGCGGTTCACTGTATTGTCTGCCGACAATTTTCAGCTGGTGGATGGCGTCGATGACGTCATGAAGTGGTGGTTCTATACCACCGTGCCCATCGCCTTTACCCTGATGTCAGGCCGGGTGATCGGCAATTGGTGGGAGGACTACGGCAACTATACGGCTGGCACACCGATCATCAAACAAGCTGTTATCGGGGGAGATGTGTGATGTCTGATGGTACATGGATTACACTCATCTCACTGATTGTGACGCTGTTCTTTATGCTTGGCACGCCTGTTTTGCTGATCATCTTTTACTGGGTGATTGGCATTAGCTTTGTCATCGATTTGCCGCTGGCGAACACCGGCAACGAGCTGATCAACGTGTTCAGTAAAGGCTTTGCCCTACTGGCGATGCCGCTCTTTATCCTGACCGGTGATCTGATCAACCAGTCCGGGATTGCCCGACGACTGTCGGATTTCGCCTATTCTTGCCTGGGTTGGTTGCGTGGTGGTCTGGCGATGGCATCTATCTTGGCCTGTGGTCTTTTTGCTGCCATCTCAGGTTCCAATTCGGCGACTACGGCAACTATTGGTTCGATGCTTCATCCTGAAATGACAAAGGGCAATTACGATGAGCGCTTTTCAGCAGCGACCGCTGCCGCAGGTGGCACAGTTGGGATCATTATCCCGCCTTCCATTATCTTTATCGTCTATGGCTTCTTGCTGAACCTGCCAATCTCTGACCTGTTTGTGGCGGGTATCATTCCCGGCATTCTTATGGTGACCGGTATGATGGCTGCCGCTTTCATTCTCTGCACAATTAACGGCTGGGGCATTCTCATTGGTCTATCGGTCTCGCGGATGATCAAGACGGGCATTGGCGCGTGGTTGGGTTTCTTTGCTATCGGTTTGGTCCTTTGGGGGATCTACACCGGCCGCTTTTCACCAACTGAGGCGGCGGGCGTGACTGTGGGCTTTTGCGTGCTGGTCGGCTTGGTTTCGTATCCATTGAATCGGGTCATGGGCAGTTCTTCTGATCTTCCTGTCGAAAAGAAAAGCTATGGGTCGATGTTTGTTGTCGAGGGCTTTACCGTTCCACAAATTCCGTCGATTGTGTCTAGGTCTGCACAGATCTCGGGCATTCTTGTGCCGTTGATCGCTGTCTCGGTGGCGATGCAGCAGGTCATGTCATCGCTGGGTGCGAAAGACTTTATCGGTGAATTTGTGACCGGTATGGGCGGCTATTATGCAGTGCTGTTCACATCGATGGCGATTGTGTTTGTGACCGGAATGATCCTTGAATCCCTGCCGGTGACAATCATTCTTGCTCCGATACTGGCCCCCATCGCGGCATCGGTTGGTATAGACCCGATCCACTTTGCAGTGGTGTTCCTTGTGGGGGCGTCCATCGGCTTTGTCACACCGCCTTACGGCCTGAACCTTTATGTGGCATCCGGGGTCACGGGCGTGCCTTATTTCAGATTGCTGCGCTATATTGCGCCTTATCTGATTGCATTGATCAGCGTTTGGTTCTTTGTTGCACTTGTTCCGCAAACAGCGTTGGCAATCCTGCCGGGACAGTAAGGCGAAGATGACTGATGAAATAGTGGGAAACTCTGGCCAAATTCCAACCAACCTCCGGCTGCTTTTGCTGCTGGAGGAGGTGGCAAAGGTCGGTGTGCCCGTGACCCCCGCCATGGTGAATGAGACGCTCGGCCTGCCCAAGCCCACCATTCACCGGCTATTTGCCACTGCAGAGTCCGAGGGGTTCCTGCAACGTGATATCGACGGGCGGTCCTATAGTGCCGGACGCCGCATGCGGTTGCTTGCAACCAACACACTTTCTTCGGAACACGTGCGGACCGTGCGCCTTGCCGTGCTGAAATCGCTCGCTGTCAAGGTGGGCGAGACCTGCAATCTGGCGATCCCGGAGCGTGATGGGATGTTTTATTTGGACCGTGTTGAAACACACTGGCCTTTGCGCATTCAGCTGCCCGTCGGCACGCAGGTTCCGTTTCATTGTACCGCAAGTGGTAAGATGTATCTGTCGACCCTACGCCCTGATTATCTGGAGCGGTTCCTTAAGAATACCACGTTGGAAATGCAAACTGACAAGACGATCACTGAACCGACTGAGCTGCGCCGGGAGTTAGAACAAACCCGCGCACGCGGCTACGCCACCGACGATCAGGAATTCATGACGGGTATGACGGCGATTGCGGTGCCGATCACGGACAGCCGCGGCCGTCTGTTGTCGACGCTATCGATCCATGCGCCAGAGTTGCGCCGCGACCTGCCGGACCTAGAGGGATTCCTATCTGTCTTGCAAGACGCGGCGTCTGAATTGGCAGCCATCGTTAACCGCTGACGCGCTCCGACGGGCTGATCTGACAGCGCGTAAATTTATGGCAGTTTGCCCCGAGCTTCATTGACCCAAGCGAGGTGTGAAGACGAGTATCGCTTATGCCGTAGCGCCGACAGCATCACTGTCAGAGGTCGTGCGCAATTATAAGATGGCTCTTGCTGAGATTGGTTTCGATCCAGTGTTCCAATGTGCAGATGACGCATGTGGTGGCACCAATCTGGCCTGCGCGATTGAGCAGTTTCCACTGCCCGTCATGATCGTTGATCCGTTCAACTATCACTATCAAGGTGCCAGAACGACAACAGATGCGGGTGAGGTCTATGCCGCCCAGACACAGACAGACCTGGTCGAGACGGGTCGCGTTGCCCTATTGGCGACAGTCACAGAGTCGATCGCATTCGGTCAACAGGCTGGGCACGGCTGCTGGTCACGACCATCATCACAAACCGGCCGTTCGTATTCGGTGCCGCGAAAGCTGAAAAAGAGCCCTGAACAACAGATGCTACAGAACGTGCAGACGCCTGCCCTAAAAATTCTGATAACCTCAAAAAACCTTTGACCCTGACGTTAGTGTCAGGGCTCTAGGCATGCCTCCTATCGACACCAAAAGATTCGCAGATAGGAGACCGAGAGAGATGACAAATAGAGATGAATGGCATGGCAAAGTAGTGATCGTAACAGGGGGCAGCTCAGGCATTGGTCAGGCGACTGCGACCGCACTGGCAGACTTGGGTGCAAATGTCCTGATCACCGGTCGCAATAGGGATAAATTGTCTGAGGTTGCCACCTTGAGCGACAATATCGAAGCTTTGCAGATGGACAGCGCGGACCCGAAGAGCGGTGAGCAGATCGTTGACGCGACTGTGTCGCTTTGGGGCCGCATTGATTTGGTCGTCAACAATTCCGGTGCCGGGCAACCGACCCCGATAGATACTTATGAAGCAGATATTATTGCGAAAATGACGGCTGTGAACATCATGGCCCCATCTTTACTGGTGAAAGCGGCCCGGTCCGCCCTCAGCGAGCAAAATGGGTCCATCGTGAACATCAGCACGGCCGCTTCTCGGAATGCAACCCCTATGCTGGCGCACTACGGTGCAACCAAAGCTGCCCTAGAACATCTGACCCAATCCTGGGCCATCGAACTGGCTGGTGACGGCATTCGGGTTAACGCCATTGCCCCGGGGCCCGTTAAGACCGGTGCGCTGACTGGAATGATGGGACTCCCTGAAGAGATGGCCGAACAAATCGAGGCACAAGAAGCGGCGCAAGTACCCTTGGGCCGTCGAGGTGTTACGGCAGACATCGTGCCGTGGATCCTACACCTCGGAAGCGCGGAAAACGAGTGGGCAACAGGCCAAGTTTTGACCATCGACGGCGGCTGGTCACTGCGCGTTTGATGTGAAGGGAGCCCGGTGGCGTAACCAAACCACCGGGTTCGCCTTGATAAACATGTCGAACATTAACATTTGAAGTCAAACTTTGTCGGAGATGTTTGAGATGCAAGCGAAGGAAGCTGCCGAACGATTGAAGATCACGCAACGCATGTTGCGCCATTATGAAAAAGAAGGGTTGATGGAGGTTGGGCGAACACCCAACGGCTACCGCAGTTACTCTACAGCTGATTTGAGGCGAGCTGGTCGCATCCGAGATTTTATTGCAACGGGCTTTTCGACTCGCGAAATCCGCGCCATGAGCGCGTGCCTGTCGGACGAGGGTGCTGGCCCCTGCGAAGGCGGTGTGGAGAAATTGCGAGAAAAGCTTGAGCATATCGATAGGCTTCGGGTGGAACTTGACGACAAGCGAAATGCTGTAATCAGAAGGCTCGCCGCCCTGCGAACCCGGCTCGCCGCCGTAAGCAGCCGTTGACCTTTAAATTGGCAAAGTCCGCGTCGTCGCCACCGCGAGCATCTGTACGGGTTTCCTGAATGACTGTTGCTGGTCGTGATCAATTTGTTGACCGAAGGTGCCCAACTTCTTGACCGTCGCCACTATATGGCATTCAGTTCGACACCGATGAGGCAACCATCCGCCCCGATAGTGCGGCAACATCGCAGGAGATCGCGACGTTCCTTGCAGGCAACCCCGATCTTGCCGTGGTGATCGTGGGCCGTACTGATAGTCAGGGGACGATGGAATATAACCTTGGCTTGTCTAACCGCCGGGCTGAAGCCGTGCGCGCGCTGAACCGCCGGGTCGAGATTATCGCCAGATAGTGTTTTGGTCTGCATAAGGGAGACAGCAAGCCTACTCTGCGCATGTTACCCGAGACTGCCCGCGTTGATTGAATGTTGGCCTGCTGTGGCGCATCATTTGGCAGGTCTGAAGACGTGAAGCTGGATGCCTTGAAGATTGAGCTGCCCTTTCCGGCAGGTGACGACGCGTGCCAGATACTGGGGGCAATGGCACCCTGCGCCGCCTAGGCCTCTTGTGCCAAGCGCGCTTCGAGCACGTCAAAAGGGACGCCGGGGTCGTCTTTTGCTCCGCGAATCACCAGCGAAGTTTTGACAGAGGCCACATTATCGGCGCTGGTGAGTTCTTCTGTCAGAAAGCGTTGGAATGTGCGCAGGTCGGGTGCCACACATTTAAGGATGAAATCCACCTCGCCATTAAGCATGTGGCACTCGCGTACCAGTGGCCATCCTTGGCAACGGTCTTCAAAGGCACTCAGGTCTGCTTCGGCCTGACTGACCAGGCCAACCATGGCAAAGACCTGCACTTCGAAACCCAATTCCCGGGCATTGACGTCGGCGTGGTAGCCTTGGACGAACCCTTGTTCTTCCAATGTGCGTACGCGACGCAGGCAGGGCGGGGCTGAAATGCCGACCCGCTTGGCCAGCTCGACGTTGGTCATACGCCCGTCTGCCTGAAGTTCTGCCAGAATCATACGGTCGATTTCGTCCAGTTTCGTACCCGGCATTGCGCTGCTCCTTAGATATTTTTGCAAATACTACGCAACTCGTGTGAGGTGCGCAATATTCTTTCAATCATCCGCAACAAAAGAACGTGCTCGTTGGTGAGTTGCGCCCTCTTTCATCACCGGGAAAGCGCAGCTATATCGGGATGACATCAATGTGCAAGAGGCTGCTATGACCGATACCCGCCACGTCAAAGTTCTGATCATCGGCTCGGGCCCTGCGGGGTATACGGCTGGAGTCTATGCCGCCCGTGCAATGCTGGAACCGGTGTTGATCCAGGGGATCGAACCGGGTGGCCAGCTGACCACCACCACAGAGGTTGAAAACTGGCCCGGTGATACCGAGGTGCAAGGACCAGATCTGATGGTACGCATGGAGGCGCACGCGCGTGCTATGGGCTGCGAGATCGTCGGCGATATCGTGACCAAGCTGGACCTGCAAGACCGACCCTTTACGGCGACCTGCGATAGCGGCGCGGTTTTCACAGCAGATGCTGTGATCCTCTGCACCGGTGCGCGTGCTAAATGGCTGGGTCTGCCATCAGAAGAGAAATTCAAAGGGTTCGGCGTCAGTGCCTGTGCCACCTGCGACGGCTTCTTTTATCGCGGGCAGGAGATCGTTGTTGTCGGCGGCGGGAATACCGCTGTGGAAGAGGCGCTTTTCCTGACCAACTTCGCGTCTAAGGTGACTTTGGTTCACCGCCGCGATGAGTTGCGCGCCGAGAAGATATTGCAGAACCGTTTGTTCAATAACCCCAAGATCGAAACGCTCTGGTTTCATGAGGTAGATGAAGTGTTTGGCGCAGACAGCCCGTTGGGCGTTGAAGGCGTGCGCGTGAAACATACCAAAACCGGTGAAACGACCGAGATAGCCGCCAAAGGTGTATTTGTGGCCATCGGCCATGCCCCTGCCAGCGAGTTGGTCAGAGATCAGTTGGAAACCCATAGCGGTGGTTACGTGAAAGTAGCCCCCGGCACGACCAGGACAGCGATACCGGGCATCTTTGCCGCAGGCGATTTGACAGACCATATCTACCGGCAGGCGGTCACATCCGCTGGGATGGGGTGCATGGCGGCGCTGGATGCCGAAAAGTTCATTGCGAAAATGGAAGACGATCAGGTCGCGTAAGAGCCTAAGTGTATACAAGTCTGAACACAGCGCTCTACCGGATCGTTTTTGCCCAGCATGCCGACGGCGTTCTTGACGGTGTGATCCATCAGGAAGGCCGGTTTCACCATGACGGGCAATCGGCGCTTTATGCGTCGCCCTCACCGCAAACGGCCGCAATTGCAATCAAGGCCTATCTGGACGAGGGCGATCCACCGCGCGTGCTGGTGCCTTTGGCGTTACGCGATGCGTCAATGGTGGATCTACGCGACCCGGATACATGCGCAGCCCTCTCTATTGATCCCGCCTGGCCCAGTGTCCTCTGGTCTGAGGAGCGCGCAGCAGGGCAGGCAGCCACAAGTTGGCGCGCCTCCGACGCCGTGCGGGCATCTGGGGCGGATGGGATGATCTATGCGTCGCGGACGGCGCCCGAACGCTGGCATGTCGTGCTGTTTTCGTGGAACCAGTCGGCAGGTGCCGCGCTTAGTGTGGTAGGTGTTCCCGCGCCGTGGGCGCCCAACCGGTAGCTGCGTTACGCGATCCGCCCAAGAATCACGCAGTTGTTTTACAAGGGTCGCTGAATAAAGGACTTTCGTCTTTTTGGCTTTGCCTGCTAGACTTTCTTACGCGGCAAGGTCTATCCCTCGCGCAATCGCAACCGCATGGTATTTGAGAATTTGATGGCCCAGGATTTGACCCCGATCCCAGAACTTTACGTGTCCTACGAGAGCGCGCAGAAGATGAAACTGGAGGCCGCAGAGCTGACCAGCCACGATCTGACGCCGCGCCAGATCTGCGATCTGGAGCTTTTGATGAATGGTGGGTTTAACCCGCTCAAAGGGTTTCTGTCAGAGGCCGACTACACCAGCGTTGTGGACACGATGCGCCTTTCAGATGGGGCATTGTGGCCCATGCCCGTGACATTGGATGTTTCTGACGACTTCGCCGCGACTGTGGAATTGGGGCAGGACATCGCCTTGCGCGACCAAGAGGGCGTGATCCTTGCCACGATGACCGTCACCGACAAATGGACACCTGACAAGGCCCATGAAGCCAAGATGGTTTTTGGTGCTGACGATTCCGCGCATCCAGCTGTGAACTACCTGCACAACACAGCTGGAGCTGTCTATTTGGGTGGTCCCGTGACCGGTATCCAGCAGCCCGTGCATTACGACTTTCGCGGCCGGCGTGACACGCCCAATGAACTTCGGGCCCATTTCCGCAAACTAGGCTGGCGCAAGGTTGTGGCCTTCCAGACGCGCAATCCGCTGCACCGGGCCCATCAGGAACTGACATTCCGGGCGGCGAAGGAGGCGCAGGCGAACCTGCTGATCCACCCTGTCGTGGGGATGACAAAGCCGGGTGATATCGATCATTTCACCCGCGTGCGCTGTTACGAAGCTGTTCTGGATCAATACCCGTCCTCAACCACAACAATGAGCTTGCTCAACCTCGCCATGCGTATGGCTGGCCCGCGCGAGGCAGTATGGCACGGTCTGATCCGCAAAAATCATGGCTGCACCCATTTCATCGTGGGGCGCGATCACGCGGGCCCCGGCAAGAACTCTGCCGGTGAAGATTTCTATGGCCCCTATGATGCACAAGATCTGTTCCGCGCGCACCAGGATGAGATGGGCATCGAGATGGTTGACTTTAAGCACATGGTTTATGTGCAGGACCGCGCCCAGTATGAACCTGCGGATGAAGTATTGGACAAGGACAATGTCACGATCCTGAATATCTCTGGCACCGAGTTGCGCCGCCGCTTGTCCGAGGGTTTGGAGATACCTGAGTGGTTTTCGTTCCCGGCCGTGGTTGAAGAGCTGCGCAAGACGCGACCACCACGGGCCGAGCAGGGGTTTACCGTGTTTTTTACCGGCTTCTCGGGGTCTGGCAAGTCAACTGTCGCCAACGCGCTGATGGTCAAGCTGATGGAAATGGGCGGGCGTCCGGTCACCTTGCTGGATGGTGATATCGTGCGCAAGAACCTCAGCTCAGAGCTTGGGTTTAGCAAGGAACACCGCGATCTGAACATCCGGCGGATCGGCTATGTGGCCTCTGAGATCACCAAGAATGGCGGTATTGCTATCTGTGCCCCAATTGCACCCTACGCCACAACGCGCCGCGCGGTGCGCGAGGATGTGGAGGCCTTTGGCGCCTTTGTTGAGGTCCATGTCGCTACCTCAATCGAGGAATGCGAGCGACGCGACCGCAAGGGGCTATATAAGCTGGCACGGGCTGGCAAGATCAAGGAATTCACGGGAATCTCAGATCCGTATGATGTGCCGGAAAATCCGGAAATACGCCTGGAAACTGAAAGCGTGCCAGTTGATAACTGTGCGCATCAGGTGATACTGAAGTTGGAAAGTATGGGGCTGATCAAGGCCTAGTAAACAAGTTCGTAACGATGACAACTATTGTATCACTCTCCACGATTCCAACGCGCTTCTCGGGTCTTGACCGTGTACTTAAGAATATCCTTGCCCAGACTGCGCCGATTGACGAAGTCCGACTTTATATTCCCCGGAAGTTTCGGCGTTTTCCGGATTATGATGGGGCCTTACCGGATGTGCCTGCCGGTGTACGGATAATCCGTCCAAACGATGACCTGGGCCCAGCCAGCAAGATCCTTTTTGCGGCGGACGAGCTCAAAGGCGAGGACTGTGATATCATCTTTTGCGACGATGATATGCTGTTTGAACCCGACAGGTTTGAACGCATCATCGCAGGGCGTGACGGGCGGCTGGACCACTGTGTGACATCTGAGGCGGGGTTCATTGTAAAAAAACGTAAAAGAATGCCTGCGTCACGCCACCCAAATGCTGCTCGTAGGCCAAAGGATTTTCACTATCGTCGCCAGCGCCTGGGGCAATTCTGGCGCGAATGGCGCACGGGTGAGACAGAAGAAAAGCCCTATCATCCCAGCATCACTGATCCGGGTTATGTCAATATCGCGCAGGGCTTTGGCGGCGTACTGGTTCGCCCGGAATTTTTTGATGCAGCGTTCTATGATATTCCGACCGTCCTTTGGGCGGTCGACGATTATTGGCTGTCTGGCCATTTTGAACGCAAAGGTGTGCCCATCTGGGGGGCCGCGCATTTCAAACGGCCTGCCTATACAGAAAGCAGGGATGTCTCGGCGCTATATTTGTCTGTACTTGACGGTGCAAACCGAGAGGAAGCGAACAACGCCTGCATCAAATACATGCAAGAGACCTATGGTATCTGGCAGTTTTAGTGAACGGTCACCGGTTGCATGTTGTTTTCACGTGCCAGATGAAACGCCAGTTTGCGGTCGGCCACGAGGGCCAGTTGTTCGCCAGATGCATTGTGAACGGCAAAGAGTTCTTCCAGATCACCAACCTGCTCCTGCACGTCAGCAGGTAGATCCGAGGCCAGAATGGGTTTGACATAAACGACATCTGTGCCGAATTTTTCGAAATCAAACTTCGTATCCATATCTTACCCTTTCTTGATGTTGATGGTTTGCACAATCCGTTCCGGTTCGGCCCGGGTCAGATCAACATGCAGGAGCCCGTTTTCCATCACGGCCTCGCCCACGTCTACACCATCGGCCAGAACAAATGACCGCTGGAATTGACGGCCCGCGATGCCCCGATGCAAAAAGACCCGACCTTCGCTGTCGTCGGACTGCCGTCCACGGATCACCAGCGCGCTGTCCTCTACGGTGATCGCCAAATCAGCTTCGGCAAAGCCCGCGACGGCCAGGGTGATCCGATAGGAATTTTCGGAAGTTTGTTCGATGTTGTAAGGTGGGTAACCTTCGTTCCCGCTTTTTGCGGTCCGTTCGACCAGCCGTTCCAGCTGTTCAAATCCCAAAAGGAACGGATGTGTTCCCAAAGCCAGTTTCGTCATAAGACATGCCCTTTTTTAAGCGACTGTCAGGTTTCAGGCCCCGTGCGCGGCGACCTTTGATGAAAATATGGGGTGCGCGCCCTATATGATCAAGAGGAAGTCGTAGCAAAAGCGGTATGATCCGCGCTACAATGTACATCAACAATAACAATTCAGCAGCCCCGCGATGAACACAACCGCCAAGATGGAACAGACCGAGGTGCTCCGGGTAAAGCTGGAAGTGCTGCGCCACGAGCACAGTGATCTGGATGCGGCGATTGCGGCCCTGCATGCGCATGGCGCTGCGGATATGCTAACCCTCAAGCGGCTGAAAAAGCAAAAACTATCCCTCAAAGATCAGATCACCCAGCTTGAAGATCGTATCTTGCCCGACATTATCGCCTGACAGGCGTTGCAGTGCTGCTTGCCATGGCTATAGTGCCGCTTCCTTTTCAACGTGGGACAAGCTTATGATCAAACCTCAAGTGGGTATCATCATGGGGAGCCAATCTGATTGGCCCACCATGCGCGAGGCGGCGGACGTCCTTGATGAATTGGGCGTGGCTTATGAAACCAAGATCGTGTCAGCCCATCGCACGCCGGATCGTCTGTGGGACTATGGCAAGACGGCGGTGGATCGTGGATTGCAGGTGGTCATCGCTGGCGCGGGTGGTGCTGCGCATTTGCCGGGTATGATGGCGTCAAAGACCCGTGTGCCGGTGATTGGCATTCCTGTGCAGACCAACGCGCTGTCTGGCGTTGACAGCCTCTATTCCATTTTGCAGATGCCGCGGGGCTATCCGGTGGCCACCATGGCGATTGGCGCTGCCGGTGCCAAGAATGGCGGTTTGATGGCTGCGGGTATTCTGGCGTTGCAGGATGCGGATTTGGCTGCCCGCCTGAACCAATGGCGCGCTGATCTCAGCGCCTCTATTCCTGATGAGCCTTCTGATGACTAAGTCGCTGCCGGTGGGCGCAACCGTTGGGATCCTGGGTGGGGGCCAGTTAGGCCGCATGTTGGCTGTTGCTGCTGCACGTCTGGGCCTGAAAACACATGTTTTCGAACCGGGCGCAGATGCGCCCGCGGGTGATGTTGCCCATCAGGTGACAACGGCCAGCTATGAGGATGAGGCTGCTTTGACAGCCTTTGGCAAGGCTGTTGATGTTATCACCTATGAGTTTGAAAACATCCCCACCGCCGCCCTTGATTTGCTTGAAACGCGCGCCCCGATCCACCCCGGGCGACAAGCCCTTGCGACCAGTCAAGACCGGCTGACCGAAAAGACGTTTCTGCAAGAGCTTGGGCTTCAGACTGCGCCGTTTGCCGCTGTGGCAAATGCGGCTGATTTGGAAGCTGCGATTGCCAGCATTGGCACACCCGCGATCTTGAAAACCCGCCGCTTGGGCTATGACGGCAAAGGGCAGGCGCGGATCATGTCGCCGGATGATGCGGCAGCTGCCTTGGCCGATATGGCCGGCGCGCCGGCAATCCTCGAAGGGTTTGTGAACTTCAGCCACGAGGTGTCTGTCATCGGCGCTCGTGGGCCTGATGGGGCGGTGTCTTGTTATGACCCGGGCGAGAATGTGCATGATGCGGGGATTTTGCGGACCACCACCGTACCCGCCAAACTGTCGCCCAGCCAGCGGACCGACGCGGTGCTGATTGCCGCACGTATTCTAAATGCCCTCGACTATGTGGGGGTGATGGGGGTTGAACTGTTTGTAACCGCTCAAGGCCTGATCGTGAACGAAATAGCACCACGGGTGCATAACTCTGGCCATTGGACGCAGAATGGTTGCACGATTTGCCAGTTTGAGCAGCACATACGTGCGGTTGCAGGTTGGCCTTTGGGTGATGGATCACGCCACGCTGATGTCGTGATGGAAAACCTGATCGGTGCTGATATGGATCGGGTGCCGGAACTGGCCAAAACTGATGCGGCGATCCATCTATATGGTAAGGCAGAGGTCAAACCGGGCCGCAAAATGGGTCACGTCAATCGCGTCATCAAGGCCTAGCCGTCGTCAAAGATGACGTCCATCAAGCTGAGGTTGTGATTGAAGCGACCGTCGCGCAGAAACAGCAGCACTTGTTCCATGACAAGTGGGTTGTTCATCATGAAAGTATGGGTAACCGGCAGCACAAGGTGATCCTGCATACCCTCAAGCCGGGTTGAGGCGACAGACACCTTGCCATCGTCCGGCCCGTCAATCAGGGCAGAATATACAGGGTTAAGCGAGCGATCCCCTGCGATGATCCCGATCTCATAGGGCAAAAGGTCCAACTGATTGGGCAGGCTACTCTCTTCTGTGCCAAGTTGCAGGCCAGCCGGGCCGTTGACCCATTGAAACGGTTCGAAATCGCCAAAGATGTCCACCAGCTCAGATCCGGCATTCGGTGGCCCAAGCATCACCACACGGCCCATTTTTTCGGGGCGGTTGTTAGTGAGCCACGCACGCACAAGAATGCCGCCCATTGAATGGGTCACGAAATGCACGCGTTTGTCGCCACAGGCAGCAACATCTTCGGCTACGTGGTCCTCGACCAGTGTCTGGATCGGTGCCGTCGTGGACGGATAGCCGCGGTTGATAACCTGATAGCCTGCATCTTCCAGCACCAGTTGCATGGGGGCAAAGGAAACCTCTGTCCGTGCGAGGCCATGAAGCATGACCACGCATTCCTGCGCGGCAGCGGCTGTAGCCATGAAAATCCCAAAAACTGATACGACCAAACGTTTCATCAAATATATCTAGCATGGTGCTGCGCCGACGGAAGGCCCGGGGGCAAGAAACCTAGCGTCGTGCAGAGAGTGAAATAGCGATCCCGCCCAGAACCAGCACGCCCGCAATGGTGAAGCGCAAGCTCAAACTTTCGCCCAGAAATGCCACCCCGGCTGCTACGGCGATGACGGGTACACTTAACTGGGCAATGCCTGCCACAGTGGTCGGCAGGGCAGGCAGGACACGATACCAAAGTGCGTAGCCAAGCCCTGATGTGATGGCGCCTGCAACAACTGCGGTGATGATCCCGGCAAGTGGCATTGGCCCAATGCCGGTTGCCAGCATAACAGCGGCAACCAAGGGCAGGCATAGCAGAAAGTTGCTGGCGGTGGCCCCCAGCGGATCAGCTTCACCCCGACCCAGCAGCGTATAAGCGGCCCACGCTGCCCCGGCGATGGTCATGGCCACAGCTCCGCCCAAGGGCAGTGCAGCGGTCCCCGACGGCCACAGCAACACGCAAAGCCCCGTAAGTGCAATTGCCGCGCCAATCCAGCGCAGCGCCGGGATTTTTCCGCCTTCGATAACCGCCCATGCGAAGACGACAATTTGCAAGACACCAAACAGGATCAGGGCACCTAACCCTGCATCCAGTGTGATATATGCCCAGGAAAAGCCAATCATATAGACCGCTAGCGCCAGCGCCCCCGCAGCGCGTCGCGTACCCGTTATGCCGGGCCTGGGTGCCTGTCGCATCAGGACAAGCAGCCAGAGCATCGCCACCCCTGCGGCCGTGCGCACGGTGGCAAAACCCATTGGGTCCATGCCCTGCACCGCAACGCCCAAACGGTTGAGCAATGAGTTGGCTGCGAAGGCACACATGATCACACACGTCAGCGCAAAAACCCGCATCGATGTCATGCGCTGCGCCTTATCCACGCGCATAGAATGCCGCAATCAGCTGTGCGGGGTCCGCATCACCCAACCCTTCGGCAATGGCGGTTTCCTGATGCGTTCTGGACATGCGCAAAAGGGGAGATTGGAGGTCATAAGCCGCAAGCACGTCTTGAAAGATGCCGTTGTCTTTGAGGATCGCAGTCAGTGGGAACCCAACGGTTTCATCAGTGCCCAGTATCTTGGGGATACGATCCCGGACCATGGGCATGCCAGCCGGCCCGCCGCTCAGAATGGTAATTGCCGTTTCCAACGGCAGGCCTGCCCGCTTGGCCAGGGGCAAAAGTTCCTCCAGCCCTTGCATGTAGCATTGCAGCATGGCGTTGTTGATCGTCTTCATCACCAATCCGGCACCAAGTGGTCCGACGTGGAAGATACGATCTGAAAGCGTGGTCAGCACATCCCGGGCCATCTGTGCGGCATGATCATCACCGCCAATGAAGATGCCACAACTGCCTGCCGCCACCATTTCCGGCCCGCCCGAGATCGGTGCATCGACCGCATTTGCGCCAAGGGCCGTTATGCGATCAATGCGGTCGGTCAGGACGGTAGGGAGCACTGTGCTGGTGTCGATGATCAGCTTGCCGTTCAGATCGAGCGCCAGCATTTGTTCAAGTACATCAGTCACGGCCGCATCGTCATAGAGGCTAAGGATAAGGATATCGCTTTGGGCAACGACTGTGGTCAACTTGGGTGCGATGGGTACACCCTCTGCGGCACGTCCGCTGCGCGTCCAACTGGTGACGGCTTTGCCCTGCGATTGCAGGCGCTGGGCGATAGCACTGCCCATGCGACCAAGACCAATAACGCCAACTTGCTGCATCTCTTGTCCCCTTGTCATTTTCGTGGATTTGATACCGGATTACCGCAAATGGAAAGAGGGCTTTGTGGTTGATATCGAGGGTCCTAACTTGGCCAAAGACAAAGGGGCAAGACATACCGCCATCAGGTGCAACGCTTGACCTATGAAATCAAACGCGCGGATCGGTAGGGTGGGTGAAACCCACGCACGCATCAATGATCATTTCATTTCCGCGCGTGGGTTTCACCCACCCTACGGGATGAGAAAAGGGCGGTCCCTTGCGGGGCCGCCCTTCGTCTCTCTTTGAGGCTGTATGCCAAACAGGTTTGGGCCAGGCCCAAGCCGTGTCTTACATCATGCCGCCCATGCCGCCCATGTCGGGCATGCCGCCGCCAGCAGGTGCACCGCCGTCTTTGGACGGCTTGTCTGCAACCATGGCTTCGGTTGTGATCAAAAGACCGGCAACAGAGGCAGCGTCCTGCAGGGCTGTACGTACAACCTTGGCCGGGTCGATGACGCCGAACTTGAACAGGTCGCCGTACTCTTCCGTCTGCGCATTGAAGCCAAATGCGGCATCTTTGCTTTCGCGGATCTTGCCCGCAACAACAGAACCGTCAACACCGGAGTTTTCGGCGATCTGACGCAGAGGTGCTTCGATGGCCTTGCGCACGATGGAGATGCCAACGTTCTGGTCGGAGTTCGCACCCTCCAGGCCGTCAAGCGCTTTGCCACCCTGGATCAGGGCAACACCACCGCCGACAACAACACCTTCTTGCACAGCAGCACGTGTCGCGTTCAGTGCATCGTCAACGCGGTCTTTGCGCTCTTTGACTTCGACTTCGGACATGCCACCGACGCGGATAACAGCAACACCGCCAGCCAGTTTGGCCACACGCTCTTGCAGTTTTTCACGGTCGTAATCGGATGTTGTTTCTTCGATCTGGCCGCGGATCTGGGATACACGTGCTTCGATCTCGGCCTTGTCGCCTGCACCATCAACGATGGTTGTTTCGTCTTTGGTGATGGCCACGCGCTTGGCAGAACCCAGCATGTCGATTGTGACGCTTTCCAGCTTCATGCCGAGGTCGTCAGAGATCACCTGACCACCTGTCAGGATCGCGATGTCCTGCAACATGGCTTTACGGCGGTCACCAAAACCTGGCGCCTTCACAGCAGCGATTTTCAGACCGCCGCGCAGCTTGTTGACAACCAAAGTTGCCAGTGCTTCGCCTTCAACATCTTCAGCGATGATCAGAAGCGGCTTGCCGGACTGGATCACAGATTCCAGCAGTGGAACCATTGGCTGCAAAGAAGAGAGCTTCTTTTCGTGCAGCAGGATGATCGCATCTTCCAGCTCTGTCGTCATCTTGTCAGGGTTGGTGACAAAGTAAGGGGACAGGTAGCCGCGGTCGAACTGCATGCCTTCAACAACGTCTGTTTCTGTTTCCAGGCCTTTGTTTTCTTCAACAGTGATGACGCCTTCGTTACCAACCTTCTGCATCGCATCTGCGATCTGGCGGCCGATTTCTTCTTCGCCGTTTGCAGAGATTGTGCCAACCTGAGCCACTTCGTCGCTGTCGGAAACAGGGCGGGATGCGCCTTTGATTGCTTCAACAACCTTGCTTGTCGCAAGATCGATACCGCGCTTGAGGTCCATTGGGTTCATACCCGCGGCAACAGATTTCATGCCTTCGCGCACGATGGCCTGCGCCAGAACAGTTGCAGTTGTTGTCCCGTCACCGGCTTCGTCATTGGTGCGGCTGGCCACTTCTTTGACCATCTGTGCGCCCATGTTTTCGAACTTGTCTTCAAGCTCGATCTCTTTGGCAACAGATACACCATCTTTGGTGATGCGCGGTGCGCCGAACGATTTGTCCAGAACCACGTTGCGGCCCTTGGGGCCCAGAGTAACCTTCACCGCGTTGGCGAGGGTGTTGACACCTGTCAGCATGCGGTTGCGTGCATCTGTGTCGAATTTGACGTCCTTAGCAGCCATTTTCATGTGCTCCTTGAATTAGATAAGTAGTAGGGGCGATTTGCTCGGCTTACAGTGTGCCGAGGATGTCGCTTTCCTTCATGATCAACAGGTCTTCGCCGTCGATCTTGACCTCTGTGCCGGACCATTTGCCGAACAAAACCTTGTCGCCTGCCTTAACGGACATCGCGATCAGCTCACCGCTGTCCTTGCGGGCACCTTCGCCGACACTGACGACTTCGCCTTCGGCTGGCTTTTCTTTGGCGTTGTCAGGAATGATCAAGCCGCCTGCTGTCTTTTCGTCACCTTCAAGGCGACGGACCAGTACACGGTCGTGAAGTGGTGTAAATGCCATTTCAGAACTTCTCCAGTTCGAGTTTCTCCCATGTTAGCACTCATCGGGTGCGAGTGATAACGCAGCGTAGGTAAGGACCACATTTATGTGAGTCAACAGTCTTCGGAAGAATTAGATGGCTGAATTTTCGCGGGGGGCCTCGCGCCCTGCGATCTGCGCCAGACACTTGCGCAGTACGGCGACTTCATGTGCCGTAAACCGCCCCGCAATCCGGTCGTCGAAGCGCTGTGCAGCGTTGCAGATTTCCACAAATGCCGCATGCCCTGCGGGCGTCAACGCAAGGGTTTCACTGCGCCTGTCCCTTGCTTGTTCAGTGCGCGTCAGAAAGCGTTTTGCCTCAAGCGCCGCGACGGCCCGGCTGATCTTGGTCTTGTGGACACCTGCCCGCGTCCCAATTTCCTTTGCAGTCAGCCCGCCATAGCGCCCCAGGTGAAACAGCACCCGCCATTCGGTCCGCAGCATTCCGTAGCGGTCCCTGTAGTGTTTCTGGAAAGCCAGTCCCGATGCCTCGGCCGCTTGGTTTAGCATGTAGGGCAGGAACTCCTGCAACTCAAATTCCTGATCCATCCGTTGTTCTGCCTCTTGTTAGTTACAAAAGTAACTAATATGCGATCTGTAACGGAGGATAAAGCGATGAACATTCACACAAGTCCAGACCGCATGATACAAGCGCCGTCTCTGCCCGGCCAGAATGCCGGATATATGCCCGGATTTGGCAACGATTTTGAAACCGAAGCGCTGCCGGGCGCCTTACCGCAAGGCATGAACAGTCCGCAGAAGTGCAACTATGGTCTTTATGGTGAGCAACTATCGGGCACGGCCTTCACCCACGAGCGGCCAGAACGCACATGGTGCTATCGCATTCGCCCGTCGGTCAAACATTCACACCGCTATGCGAAGATTGACGTCCCCTACTGGAAATCTGCGCCGCATGTCGTCGAAGACGTCACAAGCCTTGGCCAATATCGCTGGGACCCGCTGCCGCAAAGCGATGACCCGGTCACTTGGCTGACGGGTATGCGCACCATGACCACCGCTGGCGACGTGAATACCCAGGTGGGCATGGCCAGCCACATCTACTTGGTGACGGCAAGCATGGTGGATGACTACTTTTTCTCTGCCGATAGCGAATTGCTGGTTGTCCCGCAGGAAGGGCGGCTGCGCTTTGTCACGGAATTGGGGATCATCGATCTTGCTCCGCAAGAAATCGCAATCATCCCGCGAGGGCTGGTTTATCGCGTGGAGGTACTGGAAGGGCCTGCGCGCGGGTTTGTCTGCGAAAACTACGGTCAGAAGTTCGAACTGCCGGGCCGGGGCCCGATTGGGGCGAACTGCATGGCGAACCCCCGCGATTTCAAAGCGCCGGTCGCCGCCTTTGAAGACCGTGAGGTGCCATCAACCGTAACGATCAAATGGTGTGGCCAGTTTCATCGCACCGATATCGGGCACAGCCCAATCGATGTGGTGGCGTGGCATGGCAACTATGCCCCGATGAAATATGATCTGCGCACCTATTGCCCGGTGGGTGCGATCCTGTTTGATCATCCTGATCCGTCGATCTTTACCGTATTGACTGCCCCGTCTGGCCAGCCGGGCACCGCCAACATCGACTTTGTCCTGTTCCGCGAACGCTGGATGGTGGCCGAAGATACATTCCGCCCGCCGTGGTATCACAAGAACATCATGTCCGAGCTGATGGGCAACATCTACGGCCAGTATGACGCCAAGCCCAAAGGCTTTATTCCCGGGGGCATGTCGCTGCACAATATGATGCTGCCGCATGGACCGGATAAGAATGCCTTTGAAGGGGCGAGCAACGCAGTCTTGAAGGCCGAGAAACTGGACAACACGATGTCGTTCATGTTCGAGACCCGGTTCCCGCAACATTTGACCGCTTTTGCCGGGAAAGAGGCACCCTTGCAGGACGACTACATTGATTGCTGGGTTGATCTGGAAAAGAAATTTGATGGGACGCCGGGTAAGAAATGAAAGTTGCAACTGTAACTAATGGTGCGCCGGACGGTGAAATGGTCCGGGTCTCAGACGATCTCATGCAGATGTGGCCCGCCGGTCCGGCAACCCTGCAAGCGCATCTGGATGGTGCGGTGACCAGCAAGCCGGATGTCTACGGTCCATTTCAGGCCGCCCGCTGCCATTCACCCCTGCCGCGCGCCTATCAGTTTCTCGATGGCTCGGCCTATGTGAACCACGTTGAATTGGTCCGCCAAGCGCGCGGAGCGGAGATGCCGGACAGTTTCTGGACTGATCCACTGATGTATCAGGGTGGGTCTGATAGTTTTCTGGCACCCAATGATCCAATTGTCGGTGATCCGAAATGGGGTATCGATTTTGAGGGTGAGATTGCAGTGATTACTGGTCCCGTCCGCATGGGGGCAAGCCGGGATGAGGCGCTAACGGCAATCCGTTTTGTGATGCTTTGCAATGACGTCTCGCTACGCAATCTGATCCCGGCTGAACTGGGCAAAGGGTTTGGGTTTGTGCAGTCCAAACCGGCCTGTGCATTCTCACCTGTTGCGGCGACACCGGATGACCTGCCCGGTTGGCGGGATGGCAAGTTGCACGGCATCCTGCGGGTTGATCTGAACGGCGCGCCGTTTGGGCGCCTGCAAAGCGGGCAGGACATGACCTTTGATTTTGGTACATTGATCGCCCATGCCGCCAAGACCCGCAATCTGGCCGCAGGCACTATTGTTGGCTCTGGCACTGTGTCGAACAAGCTGGAAGGTGGGCCGGGCAAAACAGTGGCCGCCGGCGGGGCAGGGTACGCCTGTATCGCTGAACAGCGCATGATCGAGACAATCCAGCAGGGCGCACCGCAAACGTCCTTTATGCAGCCCGGCGATAGGGTTCAGATCTGGATGGAGGATGAGACAGGTCAAAGCATCTTTGGCATGATCGACCAGACTGTACAGGCAGTGGCCTAAGCGCATCACATCGGACCATCCACGCCGCGTCGGGTAGCCATCAACCACTTTATGGTGGCAGCTTGCAAGGCAGTTCATGTCAGGCACCGCTATTCTGGGTGCAAACAACCGGTTCCGCCAGGTACGGCGCTCTTTCGGCTTGATTGTCACCGGCTTTGGAACCGGCAGCATCACCTTGTCATATGCCTTTCGGCTGTCGGCGATCATCTAGGGTGCATTTTTGTTGATCCGTGGCATCTCAAATCTTGATGGTATTTTGGGCGGATAATGTCGCACCTGCCCTCGTCATTGGGGTGAAATCGCAGTAAGCCGAAGGCATGAAGATTGTCCGCCTCGAAGATGCGCATAAGTTACCGTTGTGGCGTCGCCCGACATCGCTGTTGTTTGTGATGTCTATGGCGATGCCGATTGCCTTTGCGACATGGTCGGCACTGCTCAATAACTTTGTGATCGAAGTTGCCGATTTTGATGGGTCGGATATTGGTTGGCTCCACACTGCGCGCGAAATTCCCGGGTTCTTTGCCATCGGGGTCATCGCTTTGATCATGTTCATCCGCGAACAGATTTTAGGCCTTGTTGCCTTGGTCGTGCTGGGGGCCGCGACGGCAGTGACAGCGCAATTCCCACAGATGGGTGGTATTCTGGCGGTCACGATGTTGTCGTCGATCGGGTTTCACTATTACGAAACCGTCAACCAATCCCTGCAATTGCAGTGGATCGACAAGAAGAAGGCACCCCAAACGCTGGGTTGGATTTTGTCGGCAGGCTCTGCCGCGACGCTCGTGGTTTATGTGCTGATCGTGGCCAGTTGGGACCGCTTTAATCTGACGTTCAGCATTGTGTACTGGCTCTCCGGCGGGTTCACGGCAGTGGTCGCTGCGATCTGCTTGCTTGTCTATCCGCAGTTTGAAACACCGCATCCGCAAGTTAAAAAGATGATCCTGCGCAAGCGGTATTGGCTGTATTACGCCTTGCAGTTCATGTCGGGTGCGCGCCGCCAGATTTTTGTTGTCTTTGCTGGCTTTATGATGGTGGAGTTGTTTGGCTTTGGCGTGGATGACATCACCAAGCTGTTCATGATCACCTTGCTGATCAACATGTTTATGGCCCCTTTGCTGGGCGGGCTGGTGCAGTTCTTTGGTGAGCGTAAGGCGCTTGTCTTTGAGTACGTCGGCTTGTGCCTGGTGTTTTTTGCCTACGGCGGTATTTACTACTTTGGTTGGGGCGTTGTGTTGGCCACGATCCTTTATATTGTGAACCATCTGTTCTTTAGCCTTGCCCTGGCGATCAAGACCTACTTTCAGAAAATCGCTGATCCGCAGGATATCGCGCCTACCGCCGCAGTGGCTTTTACCATCAACCATATTGCGGCCGTCTTTCTGCCTGCGTTGTTGGGGTATGTGTGGCTGCAATCGCCCGGATTGGTATTCCTGATGGCCGCTGCGATGGCCATTATCTCTCTATTGCTGTCGCTTCTGATCCCACGCCACCCCGCCCCCGGTCACGAGACCGTGTTCCAGCACCGGTTGTTGGCTGCTGCAGAGTAGCAAAAGCGGGCGGGAATGCTATATCAGAAAGAGCTCTGATAGGAGGTTACGGATGTTTTTCATGAACCGCGCGAAATCTGAAATGGTGACACAGGATGATGCCCTGCCAGGGCGCGCCCATGCGATCCCGACGGCCGACACCCACCACGTCTTTGGCAACGCCCTGACTGGCGATGTGCCTGCCGGTATGGAAGAGGCTATGTTTGGTATGGGATGCTTCTGGGGTGTTGAGCGGATGTTCTGGGCGCTGGATGGTGTGCACTCGACAATGGTCGGCTACGCAGGGGGGCATACACCGAACCCGACCTATGAAGAGGTGTGTTCTGGCAAGACCGGCCACAATGAGGTTGTCCGGGTCATCTATGATCCGGCGGTGATTTCATATGATCATCTGTTGCAGGTATTCTGGGAGGGGCATGACCCAACCCAAGGGATGCGTCAGGGCAATGACGCAGGTACGCAGTACCGGTCGGGCATCTATACCTATTCTGCTGCACAAAAGACCGCGGCAGAGACAGCCAAGGCTGCATTCGCTCCGCGCTTGTCGGAGGCGGGCTACGGTATGATCACCACTGAGATCATCGATGCGCCGACATTCTATTTCGCCGAAGATTATCATCAACAGTATCTGTCCAAGAATCCGGCTGGTTACTGCGGGATTGGTGGCACCGGTGTTACCTGCCCGATTGGCGTAGGCGTCTGACCCCGCGCGCACGCCTTGATCCGCAGGTGATTGCGGCGGGACCATCGGAATAGAGCGCCGCTGTGGTGGTTGGTCAGGCCGATCTGCTTGACGCTATGCGTGCCAAGGCCTAACCGAAGCCAAACCGGCGAAAGGGCCTTGCATGATTACCTACAGCGCATTGACAACGATCACAGGCGAAGATGCGGCCTATCTGCTGGCGGATGCCTTAGAAGACCTGACGCCGGAACCCACGGGTGTCGGCGTTTTCGAGGTCGAGGATGGATCAGGGCTTTGGGAAGTGGGAGGCTACTTTACCGACCGCCCGGACGCTGGGGCCTTGGCCGTGCTGTCCGCGCTGTTTCATGCAAAGCCATTCACGATTTCGGACATCCCCGAACAGGATTGGGTGTCCAAGGTACAGCGCGAGCTGTCCCCGGTGAATGCTGGAAGGTTCTTTGTTTATGGTAGCCATGACGCAGACAAGGTGCCCGCTGATTGCGTCCCGCTGCTGATTGATGCGGCGATGGCTTTTGGCACCGGACATCACGGCACTACCAAAGGATGCTTAGAGGCGTTTGACGCGCTGCTGGCCGGCGGGTTTGCCGGTGGCAAGATCTTAGACATTGGATGCGGTACGGCTGTTTTGGCCATGGCCGCTGCCAAAGTTCTGCCAGATTTCGTTTTGGCCAGCGACATTGATCCGGTCGCCGTTGAAGTTGCGGCTGCCAATGTGATCAGCAACAATTTGGACAGCCGCGTGAATTGCGTTGTGGCTTCGGGCTTTGATGCACCAGAGCTAAACAATGGCGGGCCTTATGACCTTGTGTTTGCAAATATTCTCAAGGCGCCGCTGGTGGACCTCGCACCGGATATGGGATGCCATGTGGCGCCAGGCGGTTATGCGATTCTCTCGGGGATATTGAATGAACAGGCGGATGCTGTGATCGAAGTTTATCAACAAAATGGGTTTAATCTTATCCAAAAGCGGGTTATTGTTGACTGGACAACGCTGACTCTCGGCAAAAAGCCACCTATTTCAGGCTGATCCCTTCGTTACGAATGGAAATACCTTGTTTGATTACGAAACATTAGTGATCTTCTGGGGATAGTTAGTGAAGTGTGAATTTATTTTGGAGGATCCAAGGTGCAAGCCAACGTTCCATTTGACAAGCGACTGAAGCGCATTGTGCGCCGTCATGATAGAATGGCCAACGGTGCCGTGAAGACCGTTAATGCTAACGGCCTGATCGTTGCGCGCCCACGGATGTACCGCCCGCGGTTCCCGCTGAAGGGGCTGATTGTCGTATTGTTCTTAGGTTTCCTCTTCAAGGGGTTCCTTTTTGCTTATCTTGGCGAAGCTGCTTATGGCGATCGTGTTGCGGCACTACAATCTGGTACAGTGATGGAGCAAGCCGGCGCATGGGTCATGCAGCCCGATGTGGCGACGGCTTTCATTGCTCAAGGTATCCAGGCGATCTTACCTCAGTAAGTATCTGACAGTTCAAAAGAAAAGGCCGCGCTTGAAATAGCGCGGCCTTTTCTTTGTTGGTGGGGTCGTTTGCCTTAGCGGATAATCCGTGTTGCAACCGCATCAATGTCGCCATGTGTCAGGCCGATATCGTCCAGCTCGCGTGCGCTAAGCTTGGACAGGGAGTTGCGTGTAATGCGCGCATCGTTCCATGCGGCAACGGTGCCAAACATGTTGATGAAGAAGCCAGAGATGCGACCTGCGGAGAGGCCGAGGGCGGGGCGGGATGTGTCAAAAGCGGCCATTGCCATGTTCCTTAGGTTGGGGCTGCATCGCAGCCGTTTGTTCGATAAGCCGCAGGTAGTGTGAAAGAATGTCCCTTACCAGTGTCATTTTGGCATGGGTCATATGCGTTTTCAGCATGTCTCATTGGTTTGCGAGAGATGGCATAAAGTTATAATTTACAATAGGTTAACATTGTCGCTTTTGGGCCGGAAAGAGGCGAAATCGATCCGCGCGTTTCAAGCTGCCCAATTTGCTATGGTTTTGAACACGCTTGGTCTTTGTTCGCCTTTTGTGCTAGTGCGATTGTAGAGAATAAGAAAAGAGGCGAGCAATGCGCGTTTTGGGGATTGATCCGGGCCTGCGCAACATGGGCTGGGGTGTGATTGAGGTCGCAGGACCGCGCATCGCGCATGTGGCAAATGGTGTGTGCTGCTCTGCGGGGGATGACCTCGCCAGTCGCCTTTTGTCACTTCACACCCAGCTTTCCGCGGTGCTGCAACAACATACGCCAGATGCCGCGGCAGTTGAGCAGACCTTTGTAAATAAAGATGGAGTAGGCACCCTGAAGCTGGGTCAGGCGCGGGGCATCGCGATGCTGGTGCCTGCGCAGGCCGGCCTGGTTGTCGGGGAGTATGCGCCCAACGCGATCAAGAAGACCGTGGTAGGTGTCGGCCATGCCGACAAGACGCAAGTTGCCCATATGGTGAAAGTCCAGTTACCGGGTGTGCAACTGGCGGGGCCTGATGCCACCGATGCCTTGGCGATTGCGATTTGCCATGCCTTTCATCTGCAATCGGTGGGCAGTCTGGCCAAGGCGTTGGCGAGGGCTGGCGCATGATTGGTAAGATTGCAGGTCTGTTAGAGTATCGCAGCACGGATCACGTGCTAATCGATGTGCGTGGTGTGGGGTATATTGTCTATGTCTCGGAACGTGTCATGGCTGGTCTGCCGGGCAATGGTGAGGCTGTGGCGTTGTTCACCGATTTGCTGGTACGGGAGGACAATCTGCAACTCTTTGGGTTCACGACGCTGGTCGAAAAGGAATGGCACCGCTTGCTGATGTCGGTACAGGGGATCGGTGCAAAGGCCTCCATGGCGATTTTGGGCACTTTGGGCGCGGATGGTGTTAGTCGGGCGATTGCCCTGAGCGACTGGAACGCCCTTGCCAAGGCCAAGGGCGTTGGCCCCAAAACGGCGCAACGCGTCACGATTGAATTGAAGGACAAAGCGCCCGGTGTGATGGTGATGGGTGGCACGATGGCACAGGCGCAGGGTGATGCGGTCATTGAGGTTGAGCCTTCCGCGCCGGTGCAACAAACCGTGGCGCCGCAAACGAATGCGGCCTCTGCCGAGGCCCTTTCAGCATTGGGCAACCTTGGCTACGCGCCGGGCGAAGCGGCAAGTGCTGTCGCCGAAGCTGCTGGTGCAGCGCCAGAGGCGGACACATCCGCGCTGATCCGTGCCGCCTTGAAGCTGCTTGCGCCAAAGGGGTAGGGGGAAGCCATGGACCAACCTGACCCCACCTTGCGCCCTGATCCGCAGCCCGAAGACGCCGACCGCGCCTTGCGCCCGCAGACACTGGATGCGTTTATCGGGCAGAAAGCGGCACGGGCGAACCTGTCAGTTTTTATCGAAAGCGCCCGCCGTCGTGGCGAAGCGATGGATCATACGCTGTTTCACGGCCCCCCCGGTTTAGGCAAGACCACCTTGGCGCAAATCATGGCTCGCGAACTTGGCGTGAATTTCCGCATGACCTCTGGCCCAGTGCTGGCCAAAGCCGGTGACTTGGCAGCGATCCTCACCAACCTCGAAGCGCGTGACGTGTTGTTCATTGATGAGATTCACCGGCTGAACCCAGCTGTAGAAGAGGTGCTTTATCCCGCGCTTGAGGATTTCGAGCTGGATTTGGTGATTGGCGAGGGCCCGGCGGCCCGCACCGTGCGGATTGAGCTGCAGCCCTTTACACTTGTCGGGGCAACCACGCGGATGGGCTTGCTGACGACGCCGCTGCGTGATCGTTTTGGGATACCGACGCGACTGGAGTTTTATTCGGAAGATGAGTTGCATCAGATTGTCACGCGCGGTGCGCGCCTGATGGGCGCACCTGCGTCCGACGACGGTGCGCGCGAGATTGCGCGCCGTGCCCGTGGCACGCCGCGCATCGCGGGCCGCTTGTTGCGCCGGGTTGTCGATTTCGCGATTGTGGAAGGTGACGGGACCGTGACACAGGCGATCGCGGACCTTGCGCTGACACGGCTTGGTGTTGATCATTTGGGTCTTGATAATGCCGACCGCCGCTATCTGCGCCTGATCGCGGAAAGCTATGGTGGTGGGCCGGTTGGTGTCGAGACACTCTCGGCCGCGCTGTCGGAAAGTCGCGACAGCCTGGAAGATGTGATCGAACCATACCTGCTGCAAAAAGGTCTGATCCAGCGCACGCCACGTGGGCGTATGCTGGCGCAGGCGGCGTGGGCACATCTGGGATTGGATGTGCCAAAGTCGCAAACGGATTTGTTTGGTTGATCCGTTCGGAACCTCCGGCGGGCGTTTGAAAGGCAAGATGATGGCGGATGCCGCGCACCTCTTTACCCGAGCTGATGGGGCTTATGCCTTTGCCCGTTGGGGCCGTCCAATTGTGCCGGTCGTCTTTGGTGTGGATGATACTACGCTGGCTGTGTTCAAGGGGGCCATTGAAGCGGTCGTCACCTTGGCCAATCATCAGATGGCCGAGACCGACCCTGAGCTGGGTGCAAATTTTATGACGTTCTTTTGCCGGGACTGGGCGGAACTGTCAGAGGTGCCACATCTGGATCAGCTGGTGCCCGATTTGGGGCCACTTGTGATCAAGCTGCAAAAGGCGGATGCCAACCAGTACCGGATTTTCCGTTTTGATGAGGCCGGTGCGATCCGTGCTGTCTTCGTGTTTTTGCGGCTGGATGCTCATATGGCGCAAGCGGCGGCAGATACGCTGGCACTTTCGCAGGCCGTGCAGGCAATCCTTTTGTGGTCGGATGCGGCCTTTGATGACATGCCGCCCTTGGCGATGATCGATGGGAAGGCCGTGCTGCGCCCAGAGATCGCCGATGTCGTCCGTGCCGCCTATGATCCGGTGATGCCCGCTGCGGCCCGGGATGCCAGCCATGCCTTGCGTTTGGCGGCAAGGTTGCCCCAGCCGTCATGACCCACAGCTTTCCCATACGCGTCTATTATGAAGACACTGATCTGGCGGGCATTGTCTATTATGCCAACTACCTCAAATTCATTGAACGCGCCCGCAGTGAGTGGGTGCGTGATCTTGGCGTCGATCAAAAGCAGATGAAGGCTGACGGGCATGTCTTTGCGGTGCGCCGGGTCGAGGCTGACTATCTTGCGCCTGCGCACTACGATGATGAGCTGCGGGTTGAGACGGTGATGCAGCCCGGATCAGGCGCCCGGCTTGTCGTCCGGCAGGATGTGAAACGCGGCGATCTGTTGTTGTTTTCAGCGATAGTGACCATCATTTGCATGACCACAAAGGGCGCGCCGGCCCGTTTGCCAGCGGCAATCCGCTGCTTGAACCCATAAAAACCTGACGTTTTTTACAGATGTGATGCGGGATTGGTTGGATTTCCCCGCGCCAATGCGGTAGGTTTGCCCATAATCAGAGCCCACAACAGGGCCAACAGGCAGAGCAGGCATATGGAAGTAGCACAGGAATTTACCATGTGGGCGCTATTCGCGCGCGCCACAATTACCGTTAAAATCGTGATGATCATGCTGATTGCAGCCTCCATCTGGTGTTGGGCCGTGATCATCGACAAGACGTTGCAATATCGCCGGGCCCGCGCCGAGGCAGATGTTTTTGACCGTTCTTTCTGGTCGGGCGAGCCGTTGGACGCGCTTTTTGATCAGATTGGCGCCGATCCGGAGGGTCAGTCCGAAAAGATCTTTGCCGCCGGTATGACCGAATGGCGCAGGTCACACAGGCAGGACGGCGGCCTGATCGCGGGGGCCACAGCCCGGATTGACCGGTCCATGGATGTAGCGATTGCCAAGGAAGGCGCGCGCTTGCAAAAGGGTTTGCCTGTTTTGGCAACCGTTGGGTCGACCGCCCCGTTTGTCGGTCTTTTCGGTACGGTCTGGGGCATCATGAATGCGTTTATTGAGATTGCCGAAGCCCAGACCACGAACCTAGCCGTTGTTGCCCCCGGTATTGCAGAGGCGTTGCTGGCGACGGGTTTGGGCCTTCTTGCCGCTATTCCGGCCGTCATCTATTATAACAAGTTTTCGTCTGATGCCGATCAGATCGTTGGCGGCTATGAAGCCTTTGCCGATGAATTCGCCACGATCCTTAGCCGCCAGTTGGATAGCTGATCATGGGTGCCGGAGTGATGAAATCGGGCAATGACGGGGGCAGGCGGCGCCGTCGCCGCTCCCGTCGCGGACAGCCGATGTCAGAGATCAACGTCACACCCTTTGTGGATGTGATGTTGGTGCTGTTGATCATTTTCATGGTCGCGGCCCCTTTGTCAGTTGTCGGTGTGCCGGTCGAATTGCCCGAAACCTCTGCCACCGCTTTGCCGGGCGATGAAGAAGAACCACTGACCGTCACCATCACCAATGATGGCCGTGTCATGATCCAGGAAACCGAAACGCCCGAAGATACGCTGGTCACCCGCTTGCAAGCCATCGCGGCAGAGCGGACGAGCGACAAGATTTTCCTGCGCGCCGATGGCCGCAATGACTGGAACCGCGTGGCCCAGATCATGGGCCTGCTGAATGCCGGTGGTTTTTCTGACATCGGTTTGGTTACTGATATTGCTGGCCCTGCGCCGGACGCTGCTGACGGGTAGATCATGGCGACGCCGGGCACCTTCATCTCTGCTGTTGGCCATTCGGGGCTGATTGTCTGGCTGATCCTTGGCTGGGGCTTTGATGCTGAGCCCTTGCAGATTGAGACGATGGATGTTTCGGTGATTTCGGGCGAAGAATTTGAACAGATGCGCGCGCGCACCAGCCCTGACCCCGGCGCGGCTGATCCAGAGGCCCCGGTCCCGCCAGAGGTGGACGAGAGGCCACCACCTGCACCGGCCGAGGAAGAACCCACCGAAACAGCGCCACCACCAGAGCCGGTAGAGCAGCCGGTTGACGAGACGCCGCCGCCGCCGCCGCCAGAGCCTTTGGTGACGGAAGCGGATGATCAACCGCCGTCAGAACCATCGGTGCCCGCTGATCCACC
The DNA here is from genome assembly GCA_929200255.1 of uncultured Alphaproteobacteria bacterium. GTDB lineage: Bacteria > Pseudomonadota > Alphaproteobacteria > Rhodobacterales > Rhodobacteraceae > Yoonia. The sequence goes on from CAKMYZ010000010.1 coordinate 52,143, forward strand.
TCTTACCCCGGAGATTGCCGTGAGCGAGGAGGCAACACCGCCACAAGCGACCACCGTCGCTTCGCAAATCACGGCCCCGCCACCGCCTGATGCCAATGTCGATGACATCGTGATCGAAGAAGTTGTGCCGGATGACAGCGTGGAACCGGAGGTGGTCGAGGAAGAACAGGATGCGACGGCACCCGAGGAAACGACCACTGCGATTGTGATTGAGGATTTGGCACCGCGCACATCAGTGCGCCCATCGGCACGGCCCAATCGTCCTGCGCCGCCGCCGGAACCAGAGCCGGAGGAGACGGAGGTCGCCGAGGCAGAGCCTGCGCCAGCTGAACCGGAGACGAGTGAGGACGATGTTGCAGCGGCCCTAGAGGCGGCGCTGAACACCACCGATGCTCCTGCGGTTGCTGCAGGCCCGCCAATGACCGGCGCGGAACGCGACAGTTTCCGCATTTCCGTGAACCGGTGTTGGAACGTTGACACCGGCTCGGTTGCTGCCCGCGTGACAGTTGAAGTTGGTTTCAGTCTTGACCGTGACGGCAAAGTTCAGGGCAACGAAGTGCGATTGATATCGTCTGACGGTGACCCGTCTGCGACCAACACAGCCTTTGAGGCCGCGCGTCGCGCGATCTTGCGCTGCCAGTCGGGAGGATATGAACTGCCAGTGGACAAATACGATCAATGGAAGGACGTTGTTATCACATTTGATCCCAGTGGTATGCGTCTGAGGTAGGCAAAGGCACGCGCAGGTGAGGAGACACGGATTTTTCCCCCTGCTAGAATGAAGACAGAAAGAGCAAGTTGGGGGCACACCCTCGCAAGGCGGAGTAGGCAAGATGATGAAACGACTTTTGACACTATTGGTGGCTTTGCTGTTGGCGGGGCCGTTGCTCGCGCAGAGTGGGCCGTTGCGCCTGACCATTACCGATGGCGTGATCGAGCCAATCACCTTTGCTGTCCCCAGCTTTGAGGCCGAGAGCCCCGCCGCCCAGCAAGCTGCCACTGACATTTCGCGCCTTGTCGTGCAGGATCTGGCGGGTACAGGATTGTTCCGCGAAGTGCCCTCGACGGCCTTTATCTCTCAGGTCAGCTCATTCGCGCAACCGGTCGCCTTCCCCGATTGGCGCGCGATCAATGCGCAGGCCCTGATTGTCGGTGCTGTCACTGTCAGCGGGGAACAACTGGTGGTGAAGTTCCGCCTTTATGATGTGTTCTCGGGTCAGGAACTGGGTCAGGGTCTTCAGTTTGCAGGCACTGTTGGTGGATGGCGCCGCATGGGGCACAAGGTTGCGGATGCGGTTTATAGCCGGATCACGGGCGAAGGTGGCTATTTTGATAGCCGTGTTGTCTTTGTCTCCGAGAGCGGCCCAAAGGATAATCGTCAAAAGCGCCTGGCGATCATGGATTTTGATGGTGCCAACGTACAGTTTCTGACCGATAGCAGCAACATCGTGCTGGCCCCACGGTTTTCGCCCAATGGCGACCGGGTGCTTTATACCAGCTTTGAAAGTGGGTTTCCCCGTATCAATGTTCTGAACGTCGCCAATGTGGGTCGGCAGCAGCTGCAAACGGCAGCAGGCGAGATGGCTTTCAGTCCACGCTTTTCGCGGGATGGGCGGCAGGTGATCTATAGCCTGTCCAATGGCGGCAACACGGATATCTATCGCACTGATCTGACGACCGGTCAGCACCTGCGCCTGACCCAAACCCCATCGATTGAGACAGCGCCCAGCCTGTCACCCGACGGCAGTCAAATTGTGTTTGAAAGTGATCGCTCGGGCACCCAGCAGCTTTACGTGATGTCCGCCAATGGTGGCGAAGCGCGCCGGATTTCCTTTGGTGAAGGGCGCTATGGCTCGCCCGTCTGGTCACCGCGCGGTGATCTGGTGGCCTTTACCAAGCAGAATGCGGGCCGCTTCCACATCGGCGTGATGCGGGTGGACGGATCAGAGGAACGTTTGCTGACATCGTCTTTCCTTGATGAGGGGCCATCATGGTCGCCCAACGGGCGTGTGATCATGTTCACCCGCGAGACCCAGGGGGCCGGGGGCACGTCGTCGCTTTATTCTGTTGATATCTCGGGCCGCAATCTCAAGGCGGTACCTTTGCAAGGTGGGGGGTCTGATCCATCATGGGGGCCGTTGCAACCGTAACGAAGCGTGATTCCCTTGCGCGTAAAGTCGTGCTAGAGTGCAAAGAAAATAGAGCAGTCAGAAAAACAGGATGAAATCCAATGACACTAGTGAGCAAAACGGCGGTAATGCTTTTGGTGCTGGCCACGGCGGCCTGCACAAACCCTGATCGCTTTGGCGGCGGGGCTGGCGGTGCGGGGGGTGGCGCTGATGGCGCTGGCCTGAATGGTGGTGTGGCCGGATCGGCCAGTGATCCAAGCAGCCCGCTATTCTTCAATCAGACTATTGGTGATCGTGTTCTCTTTGCGGTTGACACATCGACGATCACACCCGAGGGCCGTACCATCCTTGATGGTCAGGCCCAGTGGTTGCTGACAAATGCGGATTACCGTGCTGTGGTCGAAGGCCACGCCGATGAACAGGGCACACGCGAATACAACCTTGCGCTTGGTCAGCGTCGCGCCAATGCGGTGCGTGAATACCTTGTGTCGCGCGGCGTGCCTGCGTCCCGCTTGCAGGTGACGAGCTACGGCAAAGAGCGTCCTATTCAGGTTTGTTCAAACGAATCTTGCTATGCGCAGAATCGCCGCGCCGTCACGGTGCTGTCGTTCTCGGCGATCACCAGCTGATCAGACCAAAGGAAACCCCCATGTTGCACCGCCTTGCTGTTGTCTGCGCCCTGTTGCTTTCACCTCTCCCTGCCGCTGCGCAGGAAGAAACCCTTGCGGATATTCGACAACAGCTGACCGCCCTTTTTGTTGACGTTCAACGCTTGCGCCGTGAGCTGTCAACAACGGGTGGCCTGAACAGTGGGGTTGCGGGCAACACCCCGTTGGAGAGGCTGGACGCGATGGAGGCAGAACTTCAACGCCTGACGTCGAACGCTGAACAGCTTGAGTTTCGTGTGAACCGCGTCACCACCGACGCCGACAATCGGATCGGTGATCTGAACTTCCGCCTGTGCGAATTGGAAACAGGCTGCGATATTGGGCAGCTAGATGACACTCCCCTTGGCGGGATTGAAATCGAGGCTGTGCCTGACGCGGCCCCGACAGGCACCACCGGTGGCCCTGCGCTGGCGATTGGCGAGCAGGGCGATATCGAGCGGGCGCAGGAGGCGCTCGCTGCCGGTGACTTTCGCGGCGCCGCTGACCAGCTTGCGGCCTTTGGCGCGACCTACCCAGGTAGCCCGTTGACTGCTGATGCGAATTATCTGCGTGGCGAGGCGCTAGAGGGCTTGGGCGAAATGACCGATGCTGCCCGCGCCTACCTTGAAGCGTTTTCAGGCGATCCAACCGGCCAAAAGGCCCCTGATGCCTTGTTCAAGCTAGGGGCTGCCTTGGGGCGCATTGGTCAGACGCAGGATGCTTGCCTGACTTTGGCCGAAGTTGATGTGCGTTTCCCCGGTGATCCCGCGGTGGCAGACGCCCGGATGGAAATGCAAGCATTGGGATGCCAGTAGCCGGCGACGTTGCAGCGCAGTTTCTGGGGGACGTTGCGCGCCTGTCCGACGGTAGATCAGACGCGCCAATTGGGTTGGCTGTTTCTGGCGGCGGAGATTCCATTGCGATGTTGCATCTGGCCGCACGCCATCTGGGTGCGACCCCGCTGCGGGTCATCACCGTAGATCACGGTTTGCGCGAGAGTGCTGCCAGAGAGATCGACTTGGCGGCAAAGCAAGCTGCGGCACTTGCCATTCCGCATCGTGTTGTCAAATGGCAGTGGGACGGTAAGGGGAATTTGCAGGCCGCGGCGCGCGCCGGTCGCTGGGCGGCAATCCGGGATTGGGCCATGCAAAGCGGTATCCCTTCAATTTGGATGGGTCACACAGAAGACGACCAGGTGGAAACGCTCCTGATGCGTCTTGCGCGTGGATCGGGCGTTGATGGGTTGGCGTCGATGGCTGAACGTACGCGCAGGGACGGCATCGCCATTATCCGTCCGCTGTTGAGCGTGTCGCGCAATGACCTGCGTGCCTGGCTTAGGGCTGAACAGATCGACTGGTGCGACGATCCGAGCAATGACGACCCTCGTTTTGATCGGGTGCGCGCGCGCCAGATGGTGCCGCAGCTGGAAACACTTGGACTGACCCGCAAGCGGTTGTTGCAGACGGTGGCCCATATGCAGGCGGCGCAGACATCGTTGCAACACGCCGCACAAGAGTTTGCAAAGGCGCATGTCCGACAGGACGCGGGGGATCTGATCTTTGACGCCGCCGCCCTTGATCTGGAGGGGGGCGACACCCCCCGGCGTGCCATAGCCACCGCCTTTGGATGGGTCGGAAACAGCGGCTACCGTCCGCGATTTGAACAGTTGTGCAATGTGGTTGAACGCGCGGCGCAGGGTGTGACATCGACATTGGGTGGCTGCATTCTGACGCAAGGAGCGGACGGAAAGGTGCGTATGACCCGTGAAGCCGCAGCAACCCAACCGTTCAGGCGCGAGGAGCGTGCCGGATTGGATGTCCCCGGGGTCATTTGGGATGGCCGCTGGTTTTTGGAAGGGCCGTTGCAGGACGGGCAAGTGTTTTGTGCCTTGGGCGAGGCCATCAGGGATTGCCCGCAGTGGCGCGACAGCGATATGCCCCGCATGTCGCTCTTGGCATCGCCTTCGGTCTGGTCAGATGGTCAATTGATCGCCGCCCCTTTGGCGGGGTTGTCCAATGGATGGGCGGCGCGGATTGCCGCGGATTTCCATTCCTCGGCGTTTGCCATTGAAGATTAACGTTTAACCTCTATTTTAGAAGAAACGCTGTGCCGCGACTCTGTCGTTCCACTTCCCCATTTCAAAGGAGTTTCCCCATTGGGCAACGCGCGTAATATGGTCTTTTGGGTTGTCCTGTTCCTGATGGTGCTGGCCCTGTTCAACCTTTTCAGCAGCCCACCGGGCGCGACAGGTGGGGAGGCGCGCAGCTACTCCGAGTTCGTTGACGCGGTGGAAGGCAACCGGGTGACCGAGGTGGTCATAGATGGCGAACAGGTGCTTTATGCCGAGGGCAGTCGCACCTATACAACAATTAAGCCGCAAGATGCTGAATTGACTGATCTTTTGATCGAGGCAGGTGTGCCTGTTGAGGCACGCAGTCAAGAGACTTCCGTGTTCCAATCATTCTTGCTTAGCATCATGCCATTCCTGCTGCTGATCGGTGTCTGGGTCTACTTTATGAACCGTATGCAAGGCGGCGGCAAAGGTGGTGCGATGGGCTTTGGTAAGTCCCGCGCCAAGCTACTGACCGAAAAGCACGGGCGTGTCACATTTGACGATGTGGCCGGTATTGACGAGGCCAAGGAAGAGCTGGAAGAGATTGTGGAGTTCCTGCGCAACCCGCAGAAATTCTCGCGTCTTGGCGGTAAAATCCCAAAAGGTGCCCTGCTCGTTGGCCCTCCGGGTACGGGTAAAACCTTGCTTGCACGCGCGATTGCGGGCGAGGCTGGCGTGCCGTTCTTCACGATTTCGGGCTCAGACTTTGTTGAAATGTTCGTCGGTGTGGGTGCATCCCGCGTCCGGGATATGTTCGAGCAGGCCAAAAAGAATGCCCCATGTATTGTCTTTATTGACGAGATTGACGCGGTCGGGCGTTCCCGTGGCGCCGGCTACGGCGGTGGCAATGATGAACGTGAGCAGACATTGAACCAATTGCTGGTCGAGATGGACGGTTTTGAAGCCAATGAAGGCGTGATCATCGTGGCGGCGACAAACCGTCGTGATGTGCTTGACCCGGCGTTGCTGCGCCCGGGCCGTTTTGACCGTCAGGTCACGGTGCCGAACCCAGACATCAAAGGTCGCGAGAAGATCCTTGGCGTGCACGCACGTAAGATTCCGCTAGGCCCTGATGTGGATTTGCGGATCATTGCGCGCGGCTCGCCTGGCTTTTCCGGTGCTGATCTGGCCAACCTTGTGAACGAAGCTGCCCTGATGGCCGCACGTATCGGTCGCCGCTTTGTGACGATGAGCGATTTTGAAGCTGCCAAGGATAAGGTCATGATGGGTGCTGAGCGCCGGTCAATGGTGATGACGGCCGAGCAGAAGGAAATGACCGCGTATCATGAGGCTGGCCATGCAATTGTGGGTATCAGTCTGCCGAGATGTGATCCGGTCTATAAGGCCACAATCATTCCACGCGGTGGTGCGTTAGGTATGGTGATGAGCCTGCCAGAGATGGACCGCTTGAACATGTTCAAGGATGAATGCCATCAGCGTTTGGCCATGACCATGGCGGGAAAGGCAGCCGAAATTATCAAATACGGTGAAGATCAGGTGTCAAACGGTCCTGCTGGTGACATTCAGCAGGCCAGCCAATTGGCCCGTGCGATGGTGCTGCGTTGGGGTATGTCTGACAAGGTGGGCAATATCGACTATGCCGAGGCCCATGAAGGTTACCAGGGAAATACCGCTGGCCTGTCAGTTTCTGCCAGCACCAAAGAGATGATCGAAGAAGAAGTGCGTAGTTTTATCCAGCAGGGGTATGAGCGCGCTCATAAAATCATCACCGAGAAAAATGAGGAATTTGAACGGTTGGCTCAGGGGCTGCTTGAGTACGAGACCCTCACCGGGGATGAGATCAAGCGGGTGATGGCAGGTGAGCCGCCGCATACGAACGATGATGCGGATGATACGCCGCCTTCGGGTGGCACACCGTCGGTGACGGCGATCCCGAAGACAAAGCCAAAGAAGCCGCGTGCGCCGGATGACGGCGGGATGGAGCCAGAGCCATCAATCTAAGTTGGCAAAACGCCGCCCTTCGGGGCGGCGTTTTTCGTAAGGGAGCCCTTCTGGAATTGATATATGGTAGCTGCTGACTTAAGCAGTATGAGCAACCTAGAGGAGATCGTAATGCCTGCCCTTGCGCTAACCGACATCATCGGTGCAGTTGTCTGGATCGGTTATGTGCCTGACCGTAGTGCAGCACTCACTTCGGTTTCCGTTGAAAAGACGCAGTTGACCTTCGCTGGCATGCCGGAGGAGGCACATGGCGGGGAAACGCGCCCATCCTGCACGCGGGTGCGCAGCCAATACCCACCAGGCACAGAGATCCGCAATGTGCGACAGCTTTCTGTCGTCTCGGCGGAAGAACTGGCTGAAATCGCTGCTGATTGCGGGTTGCAGACGCTCAACCCTGCGCATATCGGGGCGTCATTGGTGATCAAGGGTATCGCTGATTTCACCCATTTGCCACCTTCATCACGGCTGCAGTTTTCTGATGGCTCTAGTATTGTTGTGGATATGGCGAACCGCCCTTGCCATCTGCCTGCCAAGCCGATCAACGCCGATCACCCGGGCGCGGGCGACAAATTCAAGCTTGCAGCGAAGGACAGGCGCGGCGTCACTGCTTGGGTGGAACGCGAGGGTATGATCCGGCTTGGCGATGCGGTACGGTTGCATGTGCCCGACCAACGTGCATGGCGCCCGTAGGTTTTCTACTCGAAACGGTTGTACCCTTAGCCGACGATTCCGATGGAGAAAATGTCGCAATCACGGCGCGTCCGGGCTGAAGCAAAGGATAGAACAAAAGCTAACGAACACCGGCGTTGGCCTACTGACAGGAAAGTCTTTCATGGAATACAAGTCTGATATTGAGATCGCACGTGGCGCAAGCAAGCGGCCTATTCAGGAAATTGGTGCAAAACTGGGCATCGAAAGCGATGATCTTCTGCCCTATGGGCACGACAAAGCCAAGGTCAGCCAGCGCCTTATTGACAGCGTGCAGGATCGTAGCGATGGCAAACTGATCCTTGTGACGGCGATCAACCCGACCCCTGCGGGGGAAGGTAAAACAACGACGACGGTTGGTTTGGGTGATGGCCTGAACGCGATTGGCAAGAAGGCGGCGATTTGTATCCGCGAAGCATCGCTTGGCCCATGTTTCGGCATGAAGGGTGGCGCTGCCGGTGGCGGTTACGCGCAAGTTGTCCCGATGGAAGACATGAACCTGCATTTCACGGGTGATTTCCACGCGATCACGTCTGCCCACAATCTGCTGTCGGCGATGATCGACAACCACATCTATTGGGGCAACGCGCTTGAGATCGACATTCGCCGCGTTGCCTGGCGCCGGGTGCTGGACATGAACGACCGTGCGCTGCGTCAGATCACGGCGTCCTTGGGCGGGGTGGCCAATGGTTTCCCGCGTGAGGCAGGCTTTGACATTACCGTCGCGTCAGAGGTCATGGCGATCCTGTGCCTGGCGCGCAATCTGGAAGATCTGCAAAAGCGTCTGGGCGACATTATCGTGGCTTATCGTCGCGATCGCACCCCAGTGTATTGCCGCGACATCAAGGCGGACGGCGCAATGACCGTGCTATTGAAAGATGCGATGCAGCCGAATCTGGTACAGACGCTGGAAAACAACCCTGCCTTTGTGCACGGCGGTCCTTTCGCAAATATTGCGCATGGCTGTAACTCTGTCACGGCGACCACCACGGCGCTGAAACTGGCGGACTACGTTGTGACCGAAGCAGGTTTTGGCGCTGATCTTGGTGCTGAGAAGTTCATGAACATCAAGTGTCGCAAGGCCGGCCTTGCGCCATCTTGCGTTGTTGTTGTCGCCACCGTGCGTGCGATGAAGATGAACGGTGGCGTAGCAAAGGCCGATCTTGGTGCCGAAAATGTGGATGCAGTCAACGCAGGCTGCGCCAACCTTGGCCGCCACATCGAGAACGTCAAAAGTTTTGGCGTGCCTGTGGTTGTCGCGATCAACCACTTTGTCACGGACACCGATGCCGAGGTTGACGCGGTCAAGGCTTATGTGAACACGCAAGGTTCTGAAGCGATCTTGTGCAAGCACTGGGCACTGGGATCCGAAGGCACGATAGAACTGGCGACCCGCGTCGCCGAGATTGCCGATACGGGCGAGGCGAATTTCGCACCGATCTATCCCGATGACATGAGCCTGTTTGACAAGATCAACACCATTGCCAAACGCATCTACCGCGCGGATGAGGTGATCGCAGATAGCAAGATTCGTGATCAGCTTAAAAAATGGGAAGAGCAAGGTTATGGCAACCTGCCGGTCTGCATGGCCAAGACGCAGTACAGCTTTTCGACTGACCCCAGCCTGCGCGGTGCGCCCACCGGGCACGCTGTACCCGTCCGTGAAGTGCGGTTGAGTGCGGGTGCGGGTTTTATCGTGGCCATCTGTGGTGAGATCATGACAATGCCGGGCCTGCCGCGTGTGCCGTCGGCCGAGCAGATCATGCTCAACGACGCAGGTGAAATCGAAGGCTTGTTCTGATTGGTCGGGCGGGGCGACGCTTGACTGCGTCATCGCCCCGCCCACCCTCCCGTTGCCTTCGGCGAAGATATTATTGAACAGAAGAAGACAGACATGACAGCAACAGTGATTGATGGAAAAGCCTTTGCAGCAAGGGTGCGCGGGCTTGTCGGCGAATGTGTGAGCAAGCTGAAGGAAGAGCAGGGCATTACACCGGGTTTGGCCGTTGTTCTGGTCGGCGAGGATCCGGCCAGTCAGGTGTATGTGCGTTCAAAGGGGAAAATGACTGTTGAGGTTGGCATGACCTCGTTCGAGCATCGGTTGGATGCAGACACCTCTGAGGCCGATTTGTTAGCGGTTGTGGATCAGCTGAACAACGATCCTGCTGTTCACGGTATTTTGGTACAACTGCCGCTGCCCGATCATCTGGACAGCGATCTGGTCATCAACAGCATTGATCCCGCGAAGGATGTGGATGGGTTTCATATCTCGAACGTCGGATTGCTGGGCACTGGTCAGAAAAGCATGGTGCCCTGCACGCCGCTGGGCAGCCTGATGATGCTGCGTGATCATCATGGGTCACTCTCTGGTATGAACGCGGTTGTGATCGGTCGCTCAAATATCGTGGGCAAACCAATGGCGCAGTTGTTGCTGGGCGACAGTTGCACCGTCACCATCGCGCATAGTCGCACCAAGGATTTGCCAGATGTGGTTCGCCAAGCGGATATCGTGGTCGCTGCAGTGGGCCGCCCGCAGATGGTAAAGGGCGATTGGATCAAACCGGGCGCGACGGTGATTGATGTGGGCATCAACCGTATCGACAAGCCTGACGGCGGCACCCGCTTGGTCGGTGATGTTGATTATGACAGTTGTGCCGTGGTTGCGGCGGCGATCACGCCTGTGCCGGGTGGCGTTGGCCCGATGACGATTGCGTGCCTGCTGGCCAATACGCTGACCGCATGTTGCCGCGCGAATGGATTGCCAGAGCCAGATGGCCTGACAGCCTGAGTTATCTGACCGGGGCGGGGATGGCCTTGTGCCCGGTCATGATTGCCGTGACCTTCTTTGAGAAGAGCCGCCGTAAGTCAGTGGATTGACTGGAAAGCCCACCGGTGTAGATGCCGTAGGCAGGCATGATCAAGCGCTCTGCGTCAAACAGAAATGCTGGGCGGCTGCGTCCTGTGACCCGGTGTTTAGGGTGGTAGTGGCCTGATATTTCGCCGCTGTCTGCTGTCGCGATATGTCGGAAAGTCAGTGTGCCGATCCGCGTTTCATTCAGATGTGTACCGCCAAGATCAACCGGCCCGGGGTCATGGTTTCCTTCGATCCAAACCCAGCGTTTGCCCGCTTGCAACCGCGTAAGCCAAAGCTGCATATTCTCATCAAGGCTGGCGGCGGCATCCAGATCGTCAAAGCTGTCACCAAGGCAGATCACGCAGTCAGGCTCTGTGGCGGCTATGTCGCTTTCCAGTTTTTGCAGTGTTTCCTGCACCTCATAAGGTGGCAGCATCACGCCGCTGCGCCGCGCGATCCGTTCCGATTTTCCCAGATGAAGGTCAGACACGCAGAGCACGTTGTGATCTGGTAAGTAGAGTGCACCGGAGGGGAGCGCATGGCAAAGCGTGTCACGAAAGGTGAAGTGATGGGCGTTCATGGATTGTTCTTTGCGCATGTGCGGCGCAAGCGCAAGGATCAAAGTTGGGTAAGACCTGCTGCCTTCATGAGCTTTGCGGCTTCTTCCTCCAATATACGGTCTTGCGCCGCGCCTGCGATCGAAACGCGGCCCATTTCAAGAAACATTGGTAGTGAGAACGGTGTGACCTTATTGAGGATCAGATGATCAATCCGCCCCTCCGTGCGGGTCAACATTTCTTCGATCCGGCCGAAATCGACCAAGCCACGCATCGCTTCTTCGCGGGTGATTTGCAGCATCAGATGATCGGGATCGTATTTCGAAAGCGTGTCATAGAGGATATCGGATGAAAATGTGGCTTGCCGCCCGCTTTTGCGTGCTTGCGGCAGGTTGCGTTCGATCAGCCCCGCGATCGTGGCCGCCCCGCGAAACGTCTTTTTCATGACAGCATTGCCAGACAACCACGTTTCAAAGCCGGCGCGCATGCTGTCGGCTTTGAACAAGGGGGCAGGGTCCTTCACCGGGTCCAGACCCCATATCAATGTGGCGTAGTCGGTAGCGACAAAGCCCATGGGGTGCAGGCTCTCTTCCTCCATCCGCTGGGTCAGCAACATACCCAGCGTTTGCATCGCATTGCGCCCGGCGAAGCCATAGACGCAGATATGGTGGCGTCCTTCGTGGGGAAAGCTTTCCACCAGTATGCGGTCGGCCTCTGGCATTTTTGAATACCTTCGCTGCAACGCGAGCCATTCGGCGGTATGTACGGGTAGGTTGGGCCAGTCAGGTTGGCCAAAGATTCGCAGAATACGCTGCGAAAGTTGTGTCGAATTGGCGAATTTTGTGCCCATGAAGGTCGCGATCTTTGGTTTCTTGTCAGCTCTGCGAGACACTTGGACCGTCATTTCTTTCAGGCTCTCGTAACGCACGACCTGCCCGCCGATCAAAAAGGTGTCGCCGGGGGTGAGTGTCGCGGCAAAGGCTTCTTCAACCTCGCCCAGTGGTTTAAAGTTACCTTTCAGCCGCACCTTGAGCGTATCGGTATCTTGGATCGTGCCGATGTTCATGCGGATACGCTGCGCTGCGCGCGGATCGCGCAATTGCCATTGCCCATCAGGGCGTTGCAACAGGCGCTTCCATTTGTCATAGGCGCGCAGCGCGTAGCCCCCGGTGGCGCAGAAATCGAGGCAGTTGTCGAAATAAGCGCGGGTCAGCGCAGTATAGGCGCCGACGCTGGTGACTTCCTGATAGAGCGCATCGGCATTGAATGGGCCTGCGCATGCGGTGATCAGGATGTGTTGGCACAAGACATCGCGCGGTCCGGGCCCTTTGGGCGCGCCGTCCAGATCACGGGCTTTTACTGCTTCGAGTGCCGCCACACATTCAACCACCTCGAACCGGTTTGCCGGGACCAGCAGTGCCTTGGAAGGTGCGTTGTAGCGGTGGTTCGCCCGTCCAATGCGTTGCACCAGTCGCTTGACGTTTTTTGGTGCGCCCACCTGTATCACAAGGTCAACATCGCCCCAGTCAATCCCAAGGTCGAGCGACCCGGTGCAGACAATCGCGCGCAGCTGACCCCCAACCATTGCGCCTTCGACTTTTTCACGTTGCTCGCGGGCCAGTGATCCGTGGTGTATGCCGATAGGCAAATCATCGACGTTGGCCAGCCAGAGGTTGTGAAAGAAAATTTCGGCCTGAGCGCGGGTGTTGTGAAAGATGAGTGTGGTTTTGTGTTTCTTGACCTCGTCCAGCACGGCAGGGATCGCGTATTTCGCGCCGCCCCCAGACCAGGGCGGTTTCGCGTCGGTCACAAGCATGGCGATATCGGGGTCTGGGCCGGGGTCAGCGTTGATGATGGTGCATTCCGCCGGATGCGGCGCCAGTTCGCGGGCGATCGCGGCAGGATCCTCGACCGTTGCGGAAAGTCCGACCCGGCGCATATCGGGGGCGAGGCTTTGCAGGCGACTGAGCGCGAGCATGAGCTGATCGCCGCGTTTGCTTTCGGCTAGGGCGTGGATTTCATCGACAATGATCCGTTGCAACCCTTTGAAGATATGCGGGGCGTCTTCGTAACTTGTCAGTAAGGCCAACGATTCAGGTGTGGTCAGCAGAATATGTGGCGGGTCAGCACGCTGGCGCCGCTTTTGGGTGTAGGATGTGTCACCGGTCCGGTCTTCGATGCGGATGGGCAGGTTCATCTCGGCCACGGGGGTGCGCAGGTTGCGTTTGATGTCCGCTGCTAGGGCCTTGAGCGGTGAGACATAAAGTGTGTGAAGCCCCTGGTGGCTCCCGTCCTGCAGTGCAATCAGAGTGGATAGAAACCCGGCGAGGGTCTTGCCCCCGCCCGTGGGGGCGATCAGCATCAGCGCGGGGTCTTGCGCCTGATCCAGCATCTGTTGTTGATGCGGGTGAATATCCCAGTCGCGGGATGCGAACCAATTTTGAAACTTTGGGGGCAGGGTGCTCATGTGCCTAAACTGTCGTTCATGTAAGGTGGGTCAAGACCCACCTTACGCTTTGGGCTGCTGCTACAGGCCGCGCAGGGCCGATTGCATGACATGAGTAACTGTTACTCCCGGTGGCACCCATACATTGCTCCCGTCCGGTCTCTCAACGAAAAAGGCTTCCCTCAGCGTAGAGGGAAGCCAGTTGCTTGGGAATGTCGAATGGACAGGACTAGTGAATGATCTCTTCCTCGCGGACGAACATGTTTGCCCATGCACGATCAATCAGCTCCGGTGACATCTGATAGGGAATGCCTTCGAACTCGCAGATTGAGATCATCTGATCGATCAGGAAGATCGGTTGATAGTTCGCGTATACATTTTCGATTTCGGGGTAGCGGACGTTGAGCAGGTGAACGAGCGTATCCTCATCAAGTGGCATTTTCCGCTTGCGCGCCACCATTGCGAAGATTTTGAGGAAATCTTCCTGGTTCGGTCCATCAATCTTGATCTTGTAGAAAATACGACGCAGCGCCGCTTTGTCGAAGATCGCATTGGGGTGGAAGTTGGTCGAGAAGACAACAAGCGTGTCGAAAGGCACTTCGAATTTCTCACCCGACTGCAGGGCGAGGATATCCTTGCTTTCTTCCAGAGGAACGATCCAACGGTTTACAAGCGTCTGCGGTGGCTCGGCCTGACGGCCAAGGTCATCCACGATGAAGATGCCGCCGGTTGATTTTAGCTGCAAAGGTGCCTGATAAGTGCGCGCTGTCGGGTTGTAGACAAGGTCCAGCATGGACAGGGACAATTCACCACCGGTGATCACTGTCGGGCGTTCGCAACGAACGTAACGCGTGTCAAAGCGGCCGGATGTGCGGCGCAGGCTATTGGGATCATCCACATCATCTTCGGCGGCACTATGGACGATCGGATCATAAACCGTGATCACCTGACCGGAATATTCTATCGCGCGCGGCACGTAGATCTTGTCGCCCAGGGCATCACGAATACCGTTCGAAATAGAGGATTTACCGTTGCCCGGCGGACCATACATCAGGATCGAGCGACCCGCACTGACGGCTGGGCCAAGATTGGACAAAAGATCATCGGGCAGAACCAGATGACCCATTGCCGTCTGCAATTGGTCGCGCGTGATCTGGATATTGCGGATTGATTGGCGCTCGATCTGTTGGCGATAGATGTCCAGCGGCACGGGCATTGCGCCGTAGTATTCAGACTGGGATGCAGCATCAAGCGCACGCGCACGGCCAGCATCGGTCAGTTGATAACCCATTTCATTGCCACTATTGGCGTTGAGCGTCCCTGTCGCCTCAAGCAGACGTTGTCCACGGGCCACGTCGACCAGTTCTTGTGTCACCGGTACGGGCAGGCAAATTGCGCGACTGAGATCTGACACCATATCGAGATTCATACGGAACATCGTTTTGATCAAGATGTCGCGCATCATTGCCATTGGCAATTGCATGGCTTCAAGGTTCCGTGGCGCCGGGGGGGCCATTACGCCAGAGGCTTGCACATTCATAATTCGGTCCACCCATCAAAAACTGTCATTTGCCGCCCACCAAGCGGCCTTTGTATTATTCTACAGGCTATTATGGCGAAATAGTGAACAAACATGTTCCTGTCCAAGGCATTGCCCACATTCAGCGATAAACCGCTGCATAAAGGAGGTAGAGCAAAAGGGTCATGCTAAGTGGGAAACCCTTTGGAAAGTAACGGCCTGCGTGCCAGCTTTGCCAATCCGGTGCGATGTTTTTGAGCGGCGTGAAGCGAAACAGGCTATGGATGGCCAAGGCCCCCAGAAGCGAGGCGGCAAATAGTTTCATGATGAGAATCATGTCATCAACCACAAAGAAGGGGGCCATGACGGCGATCATCTTAGCATCGCCACCACCCATGGTCCGCAGCGCCCAGAGCGCCATGCAGATGACCAGCACAACAGGAAAGTTGAGCCATTGCCATAGATACATCTCAAGCCCGAAGGCAAAGGGACCAAGCACCGCATAAACCACCAGCAGGACAATGAGCGAATTATTGGTGATCTTCATGGAACGCATGTCGTTCCAGGAAATGTATATGGCGATGGGGATCACAGCCGGAAGGAACCAATAAGCGGTCTGCGCTGTCACCCCCATCGGTTTTAGTTCACTGCGTTGTTTTCAAGCGCCTCAAGGGCGCGTGCGGCTTCCTCAAAGTATTGAGGATGCGTTTCGATGGCATCAGCCAAAAGCGATTTGCCAATGGAGATATCATTCTGCTTGATCGCGGCCAGTGCCATGGTGTGCATCAGCCGCGCACGTTCTGTCTGGTTCATTGGCACCACGGGGATGGCGTAGTTGCGCTGTGCGCCCCGCGCCAGGACAAGGTTGTTCTTGGCGGTGAACATGTCGTCATTGAAGCGTAAGGCATCGACGAACAGCCGCTCAGCCTCTGCGTACTCACCGCGGGTCAGTTTTGAGTAACCCCAATTGTTGTAGACCGACGCTGGGCGCGTGGTCAGCCCAACGGCTGTCTCATAAAAGCTGTCGGCTTTGTCCCACTGCTGGCGACTATCAGCGACCATGGCTTCGAGGCGGTAACGCTTGAAGGTCTCGAATGTTGGGGGGATCATGTTGAGTGTTGCTGCGGCATCATCCCAACGGTTGTTGCGAATGAATGCATCCGCCAATTCAACCTGATCATCGCTACCGCTTTCCTCGTGGGCGACAACCTGCTGCCAGGCCGGAATGGCTTCAGCGTTGCGGCCGGCGCGGATCAGTGATTTCGCCAAGCCGCGTTGCAGATCGATCCGGCCTGGATCATTTGCATTGGCACCGGCAAAGTAGTTCACTGCTTCGTCGGGATCGCCAACGGTTAGCATCACGTCATTGAGGTTGGATTCATCGACGACATTGAGGTCTTGGAGGGCGCGTTCGACCTCGGCCTCATCAGATTTTTCGCATGCAGACAGACCAATGGCCGCCGCACAAAGCGTAAGAAAGATTGGGTGGCGCATGTTTCTGCGTCCTTTTGCTGCTCTTGCCTATAGGTCCGACATGAGTACGAAATCGCCTGCACCCCGTCGGATCAGATTAAAGTTCTGATTTTGTTGTATCTCACTATTGCCCGGATTTTCCAAATTTGCGAGCGCTAAGCGTAAATTCTCTCGAATTTCGTCTGAATTTCCATCATCTGCGGCAAATGCGCGTCGAAAAACCTCGCTCGCTTCGGCCACGTCGCCCCTTTCCATCAGAATGACACCAAGATTGTTCCATGCGGGTGGAAATGTCGGGTCTTCCTCAACGGCTCGCCGCATCCACCGTTCAGCCTGCCCGAGCCGTCCCAGACTAAGATTGGCAGATCCGATGGCTGACAGGGTGTCGACATTGAGCCCCTGCTGGAACGCAGCCCGGTTGTATGCTTTGAGTGCCAGTTCATATTCTCCGGCCGCCAGAAGACGGTGCCCCACAAGGAGCCCGTCCACATCGCTTGGCCCCGACGGTCCCGGTGCGAAAACGCCATCAGAAGAACGACCAAGGCCGCCTGTATCGCAGGCGGCCAACGTCAGAACGATGAGGCCAGCAAGGTACGGCCCTACTTTCATTTCGGATCACCCCCCCCCGAGGTTCACAGCAATTGCGTAAATGGATGGTCCGATGAGCATCGCCATCAAGGGCGGGACCGTCAACATCATTGTCGCCAGTGTCATCTTGGTCGGCAGTTTGTTGGCGGCTTCCTCGGCGCGCATGACGCGCTTGTCCCGCATTTCCGACGCATAGACGCGCAGGGCGTCAGAGATGGACGTACCAAACTGGGAGGACTGCACCAGCACAGTGACAAAGCTAGAGATGTCAGGGACGCCACAACGCTCTGCCATGTCTTTCAGGACGGTATTCTTATCCTTACCGGCTTTGGATTCCTGACCGACGATCTCAAATTCTTCGGCCAATTCGGGGAATCCTGATTTCAGTTCGGTTGAGACACGCATGATGGATTGATCAAGCGATTGGCCTGCTTCGACACAAACCAACATCATATCGAGGCTATCGGGGAAAGCGTTGATAATCGCTTCCTGGCGCATCTGTTGACGGCGGGTAACCCAGTACTTCGGCAAGAAGTAACCGACACCGCCCGGTCCCATGATCCAGATAACCAAGTCTTGGGTCGAGGGTTCGACTTGGGTCATCTGATAAAGTGCGTAGCCACCACCCAGCAGCAAGCCGAAGATCCCTAGGGTAAACTGCATAAAATAGAAGATACGCACGGAGTTCTTGCCGCGGTAGCCCGCCTGCATCAGCTTGAGCTTGACCGCAGAGTACTCTTCGGCGTTTTGCGGTTCCAGGAAGTTGGAGTACTTCTCCAACTTGTCTTTGCTGCTTGGTGCCCGGAGTTGGGCCCCTTTATCCGAAGACTTTGCTGTATTGTGGTTGGACTGCTTGAGTTTGTCGAGCGGATCGACTTCTTTCTTGAGCAGAACAGGCAAGGTGATCAGGATCAGGAAGACCCCAAGCAGACCGACGATCATGAGTGGGCCAAAAGGGCCCAGCATATCGGTGATCATGGTTTGAATTTGTTCCAGATCCATGGCGGGGTCCTAAACCTTAATATTCACAAGTGCGCGCATCACGACCAGATTGGCTACAAGGAATGCAGCAACGATCAGACACGCAGGAATGAAAAGTGGGCTGAGCATGACTTCGTCATAGTAGTCGGGCTTCACCATGTTGATGCCGAGCAAAGCCACAATCGGGAAGGCGGACAGCAGGTTACCGGACCATTTCGCCTCGGCGGTGATGGCGGCAACACGACGGAACAGGCGGAACCGGGCCCGGATCACCTTGGCCAATCCATCAAGGATCTCGGCCAGGTTACCACCTGATGTCTGCTGAATCGTCACAGCAACGGCGAGGAATCGCAAATCCTGGTTGTCCAGCCGCTCGGCCATGGCCTTGAGCGTTTCGCCCATGTCGCGGCCATAGGCGGCTTCGTCCGATATCATACCCATTTCAGTGCCGAGTGGGTCAGGCACTTCCCGTGACACAATCCCAACGGCTGACGAAAACGGATGGCCAACGCGTAGAGAACGCACCATCAATTCAACGGCTTCTGGTAGTTGTTCCGCAAGCATGCCCATGCGCTTCTTCGCCTTGCCGTTGATCCAGACAAATACACCGCCGACACCCATGAGCACTGCAACAACAGACTGGATTGGCAAGCTGACCGATGTCAGAACGGCCAACATCCCGAAGGCCGCGCCGCTGACCACAACCATCAGTAACATGATCTGCGTTGGGCTGAAGGCAATGTTCGCCTTCTGCGCCTTATCCGCCAGCAAAGAGTAAATTGGGATACTCTGCGACTTCATGTGCTGGGTCATCTCCTTGCGGAGTTGATCAAGTACCTGCTCGCGGTTGCCGCCCTTGTCGAGCATTTCCAGACGGCGATTGACCTTGCCATCCATGCTGATCGACTTGCCAAAGATGACCAGATAGGCCCCCTGAACAAGCGCCAGGACAGCGACAAAAATGAGAACGTAGATAACTGGTGCTGCGGAAATCATGTTGGTTACTCCGCAACCATAGGTTCAAAGATTGCTGGTGGCAGGTCGTATCCCCAGAGCTTGAACCGCTCAGAGAAGTGACTGCGCACGCCGGTCGCCGTGAAGTGACCGATGATTTTATTGTCCGGCGTCAGGCCAACACGCTGATAGCGGAAAATTTCCTGCATGGAAATCACATCACCTTCCATGCCTGTGATCTCTGTGATGGACACCATCCGACGCGAACCATCTTGCAAACGCGACGCTTGTACAATCAGGTTCACAGCGGATGAAATTTGGCTCCGCATTGCCTTGATCGGCATTTCGATACCGGCCATCGCGATCATGTTCTCCAGGCGCGATACGCCGTCGCGCGCAGAGTTGGCGTGAATTGTGGTCATTGACCCGTCGTGTCCGGTGTTCATGGCCTGCAACATGTCGATAACCTCTTCGCCACGCGTCTCACCTACGATGATGCGGTCAGGGCGCATACGCAGGGCGTTCTTCAGACAATCGCGCTGTGAAACGCCACCTTTGCCTTCGACGTTCGGTGGACGGCTTTCCATGCGACCAACGTGGGTCTGCTGCAGCTGAAGTTCCGCTGTATCCTCAATCGTCAGGATGCGTTCGGCATCATCAATAAAGCCTGAAAGCGCATTGAGCGTTGTCGTCTTACCGGAACCAGTACCGCCGGAAACGATCACGTTAAGGCGGGTTGAGACGGCGGCTTGCAGGTAGGCGGCCATTTCTTCGGTGAAGGCACCGAATTTAACTAACTCTTCAATCCCGAGTTTGTCTTTCTTAAACTTACGAATGGAGACGAGTGATCCATCAACCGCAATTGGCGGCACCATGGCGTTGAAACGCGAACCATCTGCAAGTCGGGCGTCAACGTAAGGGTTGCTTTCGTCGACACGACGGCCCACGGCAGACACGATTTTGTCAATGATCCGCAGAAGGTGCCGTTCGTCTTTGAAGGTGATATCAGTCAGTTGCAGCTTGCCATCGCGTTCCACAAAGATCTGCTGCGGGCCGTTCACCAGAATATCGTTGACGGACGGGTCTTTGAGCAGTGTCTCCAGTGGACCAAGGCCGGTAACTTCAAAAAACAGGTCCTGGCTGAGCGTCTGGCGTTCGTCCCGATTGAGGACAACACCCATATCTTCCAGTGTTTCGTTGGCGATCGCGTTGATTTCGGACCGCAGCTCTTGTTCAGAGGCGGTGTCGAGGGCGGCAAGGTTAAGGTTGTCGAGCAGGGCCTTGTGCAGTTCGAGCTTGATTTCGCCCAGGCGCTCCTTGCGGCGTTTATCCTTGTCCACGGGGCCCGCTTCGGCCGGGCGCTTGTTGGGCATCGTCTTCATCAGCGATTGCTTCGCCTCTTCCGGCGTTGCAACTGCGACGGGGCTGACGTTGACCTTTGGGCCACTTGCCGCAGCATTGTCCTTTGTCGGAGTAGGTTTTTTATATTTTGAAAACATGCTGTTACCTCTTAAGCTCTCGCTTCGGATGCATCATCTAGATTGATTTCATGGATTGACGTGGCAAGCTTTACAATTTCCTTGCGCAATGGATTCTTGGCGATTGATTCCGCCATCGGCGCACCGTGATCGGCGCTCTGCATCACTGGCTTGCCGCCATCGGGAAGAAGCACTTCGATCGCGATACCGAGGCTTTCTGACAGGCGCTTGACCCGGCTTTTACCGTTCAAGTCGGTAAACCCCGGTGCGCGGTTCAGGACAAAGCGGATCTTCTCAAAAGGAAGGTCCTCGGTCTGTAACGCACGTTTTAGACGGAGAGTGTTTTGCGCAGAGCGCATGTCCAACTCGATTGTTGCGAAATAGACATGAGCCATCTCCAACACGGTTTGCGACCATTCAACCATTGTGGAAGGCATGTCGATGACAACGTAGTCGAAGTTCACGCTCGCGAGTTCAATCACACGGTTGATGTCTTCCGGTGTGATCATGTCCAGAGGGATCATGTCCATTGGAGAGGTCAAGACCTGTAGCTTGTCGCCATAAGTCAAAAGCGCCTGTGTGAATGTCTCAACGTCCATCGACTCGGTGTCAGTCAGCATCTCAAGAACAGCTTCCCGGCGGGGAAGGTCGAGATAGGTTGAGGCGGTGCCGAATTGAAAATCAAAGTCGAGCAAACAGACCTTGACGGGCTCATCTCCGGCCGTCATATTGGCAAGCTCCCAAGCCAAATTCACGGCAAGCATTGTGGCGCCGGTGCCGCCTGCTAGGCCATGAACGGGGATAATCACACCGGATCTGTCTCCGGTGGCGCGGAATTTCGGCTCATTTTCGGATGGCTCAAGGGGGTCCTTGATCGTCAGGACCCGCTCGATAGCGCGGGCGAGCTCATTCTCGGGAAGAGGGTAAGGGACAAATTCGTCACCGCCTTCGCGCAGAAGCTGGTGCAAAGCGCCAGGGCTGACGTCCTCTGCGATCAAAATGACCTTTATTTTCGATTCCTTCGCAGCCGAGATAACTTCTTTGATGTTGCTGAGGTTGTCTTCGTCCTCGGCATCCATCGCGACAGTTACAAATTGCAGGCCGGAAGCCTCTGGCTGACCGAGAAAAGTTGCGGCATCATCAAAGCTTAGATCGCCCCAGGCATCACCAAGTGCCGCTTCCATGTCTTCGATCAACAGATCAAAGTTCTGGACATCGCGACTAATAGTACATGCGACGATAGGTGGTGTATCGCTTTGCACGGCCGGGCTCGTATTCATTGTTTGGATTTCCCCATCAATCTCGTCACATATCAACCGTCGTAAGACGTTCAAGCACTCTTACCACAACGGTAAACTATGCCCACTGCCTTACGACAACAAACTCGTTAGACGCTTACTATCGGCGGAAAACGTGTCGAGATTTGGACCAAAAGATCGTAATTGTGCGGTTTATTCGAACGATCTTGGCAAATCAGCGGAAATGTTGACGCCGAACGATTAGTCCGGCGTCAATCAAAGGGTGGGCTTAGCCACCTGTACCTGTGGCAATCTGTGTGTTGGTCGCCGCATTTGTTGGCGACGCGCTATTGACGTATTCGCGGAAGATGACTTGGGCGTATTTGCCGTTCAGCAATGCAGGGTTTGTTTCGACAAAGCCTGATACTTCCGTCACGGTCCGGCGGTTTCTGCGTTCGCGCCCTTCAGTGACAACCAAAGGCTGCGTTTCACCGAAGGAAACAACGGCTTCCAGACGGTCGCGGCTGATCCCCTGTGAACTGAGGAAGGACACAACAGCCTGTGCGCGGCGGAGGCCGAGCGAGCGGTTGTAACCTTGGCCACCGACCAGGTCGGTATGGCCATAAACCTTAAAGCGAACCTCTGGGAACTGCTTGATCCAATCGGCCTGGCGCATCAGCGTGTTGCGTGCATCAGCATCAAGAACGGTTGAGTTGAAAGCAAAGTTCACCGTTGAATTTACGTCCGAAGCAAAGCGTCGAGCGAGGTTGACTGTGTAATCCTGCTGCCCGGTTTGAACCAACCTATTGTTCATCGTGGCTTCGCCAAAGTCACCTGAGTCGATCTGCGAACCGGCTTCTGAGTAGAAGGAAGTCAGTGCGTTGTCACTTGGTGAGCAAGCTGCGAGGGTGGCGGCCGCAATAGCCGTTGTCATAAGATATTTCATCGACTTGCGCTCCAATCATTCATCCAGGACATAGCCGTAGGACCCGCTAAAGTCCTGACGCGCTACTTCGCCTGCGCCACCTGAAGAAGGTGCGCCGGTACGTGAGACACGGCCAAACAAGAACAGATCCTGTTCAGTTGGTGGGCGAACCCGATCCGTTGGCAATGCCAATGCTTCGCCACGTGTTGGTGTGACAAGGTGAGGTGTGACGATAATCACCAGTTCAGTCTGCGAACGCTGATATTCAGCACTGCGGAACAATGCACCCAGGATTGGCACATCGCCAATCCAAGGCACCTGGCCCTTGAGGTCAGTGAAGTCGTCAGACAACAGACCCGCAATCGCAAAGCTTTCACCGTCGCGCATTTCAACTGTTGTTGATGTTTCGCGGCGTGTGAAGGCATCGATCTGGAAGCCACCAACAGTAATACCATTGGATGGATCAATTGCGGATACGGCAGCAACCAGTTCAAGGTTGATGATGTCTTCGTCAACAACGCGCGGAATGAAGTTCAATTCGATACCGAAGGGTTTATATTCAACCGTGATCGTACCTTCTTCACTACTGACTGGCACCGGATATTCACCGCCTGCCAGGAACGTTGCTTCCTGACCGCTAAGGGCTGTCAGGTTGGGTTCGGCGAGAGAACGCACAACGCCGCGGGATTCGAGCGCTTCGAGCAAGATATCAACTTCCAAGGCGCCGGCACCGAAGCCGAAGACAACAGCGCCGTTGGAATCACTGCTAGACGTGAGATCGTTAGTTGCGCCCACACCGCCAAGGGTTCCGGCCAGAACGCCGTTAGTTGCGCCATTCAATGCCAAATCTCCGCCAAACGCGGTGCCGCCAAAGCGGAGCGAGCTGGACAATGACTTGCTGACGGAACGTTGCATCTCTGCAAAACGTACTTTTAGCATCACCTGCTGCGTACCACCAACCATCATCAGGTTGGAAACGCGGTCTGGCGCATAGCGTTGGGCCAGATCAAGCGCCCGGTCCAGTCGTGCAATCGAACTTACCGTACCAGAAAGCACGATCCCATCGTTTGCTGTACGCACTTCAATGTTCTCGCCGGGCAGAATTTGCGTCAGACGCTCTTTGAATTCTGCCATATCGGGGGAAACATGTACTTCCACGTTCGTAATCAGACGGCCATCTGCACCAAGAAGGGTCAGTGTGGTGCGCCCGGGCTCTTTGCCCAGAACGTAGATTGTCCGGTCAGACAAAGACGAAATGTCTGCGATACCGGGGTTTGCAATAGATAACTCTGTGAAGGGCACATCGCTCTCCACAACAACGGCCCGGTTCATCGGAACGCTGAGAGCACTGGATGCCGCGCCGCGCAACACGCGCAACGTTTCGGCCGGTGCCATGGTTGGTGCTGCCGCTGTAAGCGACAACGTCAAGCCAGCAATAGCTGCTTTTAGAAATCTGTCATACTTCATAAGTGACCTGCCTCTCCGATCACGCCTCATTTAATGGGTCTTAATGCCCCTGATAAGGTGACCATGCGTCAGAACAACATTTATAGCAAGAATCAGCATGTTGGAGGGCAAAACGTATGTGGATAACTGGCAACACTTTCAGACTTGTCAAAAACAAGACGCGCACCACGGTCAACCCGGGCGCGCGTCAAATTCCTTAAAAACAACCGGCTTGGGGTTGTTTTAGTCAGGGCAGTCAATCTCAACTTCGATACGTTCGGTTCCACTGCGCTGCGTCACAAAACAGCGCTCTGGTTCGACGACTGCGGGGGCTTCCTCAACGACAACCTCTTCGATGCCCAAAACATCCTGGATATTGGTTTCGATGGTTGTGTCCCCACCGTCTTCGTCAATGCGCGCAACAGGCGTCAGCGAAAGAGAGCCGGCAGATTGCAGAACCTGCAGGTCAGCAAAATCTTCTTGGGTTACCTGAACGACGACACCGCGCCCTTCGCCTTGTTCATTCCCGTCAGCTTCCTCGATTGCAATGATTTCCAGCCCACTTTTCACTAGGCGGGAGATATTGCCTGCGCCTCTAACACTGCCGACCCAGTACAAGTCAATCCGGTCGGAGTTCCGCAATTCCCCGGCGAAGGCGCGCGTCATACCATCAGGCAGCGGATATGCCCGCATGCCCGGATCGAGAAGGGCTGTCAGGCCCCTTGGTGCGCCGGCTTCGGTCACCTTTACAGCAAGAACGGGTTCATTTACCTGCATCGGAATTTTGACCACACGTGGTACGGTGGGCCCCTCAGGGAACATTTCTTCTTCAGTTGAGAAGATGCCCTCCGGCAAATGGTCGCGGGCGTATTTGATCAGCTGCACATCTTCAGGGAGCAACAAATCACCATAAGTGAGATTACGGGTGGGAGCATAGACATCAACAGTCCGGATCGCTGAACGTGCACGCTCTCGTTCCTGATTGGCCCGTGCCTCCAGCGTTTGCATCTGCTCATTGACCAAATAGACGGCAAATCCTGCCAGCCCCATACCGATCAAAAGCACTAATCCGAACACTGCGCGCATTTTTTCACCTCTGTTTCAGCACACGGCACTTTTGAAGCGCCAGAACAACCCCATAATCCATACAGAGTTTGAGCGCCATGGGACTAATCACACAGCGCTCACTTTCTAGAGTATTGCGACAATTCTACACAAGAACTCTTAAGTAACTGCTCGTGCATCGCGGCGTTTTCATCACTGTGGTGAGCCTTGACAGCACCCGGGCGTTCTTGCTCATCGGGTGCGAGAGAATCGCTTGAGTTGCTCACTGGCGTCTGAAACGTCTGACTTGCATCAGCTCAGGCCGAGCAAGCAGCAGCGTCAGGCCCTCAAACGTCGATATTGTCCAGTGCCAGCTCGATTTCATTGGCTAGGTCGGTCGCTCCGCCGCTGAAGGCCAGAACGACAATAAGGCCAAGCGTGCAAATGGCGGCGGTCAGAACCACAAAATCAACTGTGATGGCGCCGTCTTCGTCGTGGAGAAAATTGGAAAGGTAATTCTTCATCGTTCTATCGCTTTCATGGTCACTGACATCTCATGGTGAAATGATCAGGTCATCAGTTGTATCCCATGTTTGTGTATTAACATCGTTGCGATGCGGCTGGGCTGTGGTCCCGCTGTCACAAAACTCTGAAAATCGCACAAGAAAAGCCGCGCCACATGCGGGGCGCGGCTTTTTTCATTTTCGCTTAAGATCCTTAAGAAGGTCTTATTCTGCGTTCATGTTGTCCAGGGAAGACTCGATGTCGTTTGCGAGGTCTTTTGCGCCGGAGCTGATCGCGCCACCAACGGCAAGACCGAGAACAACGATTGCAGCTGTCAGAACAACGAAGTCAACTGTGACAGCGCCGTCTTCGTCGTTGCGGAAGTTTTTGATAAAGTTAAGCATTTGGTTCCCTCCTCAGGGCGGTTTTGGTGTTCATATCGTTCCTCGTCGGTAACTTGGACTGTCTTAAACTCGTGCAATCACCGTCTTGGATGGGCTTATATAGCCTATTGAATAGGGCGGGAGTTTGGCAAACAAATCGTTTTTTGAAGAGCGCGCGGTTTTTCGCTGGAAATTCACGTAAGCTATTGATTTTTAACGAAAGAATTGTTCATCTATTTTTAACATAACTTACTGTTCGTTGCAGAATCCCCTCCTAATAGGATGGATTTTGCGCGCATTGTTCGCTTAGAACTGGCGTTTTGACGGGATTCTGCCATGTTTACATTAACAAAACAGAGTCGAGCAGGACCGAAAATGAATCGCTTTTTCACAAGCATAGCGGCTTTGACCGCTTCTCTATCATTAACGCCGGTCTGGGCAGAGGTCGAACGGCTGCAACCTGATTTCACGTTCAAGCGCGTCACTGTGCCGTCCGGTTCGGGCGCAAACCGCATCACCGTACAGATCGACCCAGATGCCCCGCGCCTTGGCCCTGTCTATGCCGACCCTGAGCCTGAAGCTGTTGCCGCTCCTGAAACCATTGCGTTGCCAACACCATCAGGGATGGAGTGGTTCTGGGCAAATGTACCTGCATCCGTGGCGGAGGCCGGCCCGGCCAGCTTCCAACTTGCGATGAGCCAACTGAACAATCCACCCGCAGGCAAAGCCGTTTATGCCCCGCGCCTTCAAAGCTTGCAGGATATAGCCAGCACCCATGGCTTGCATATCCTGCGCGAAACTGTGGGCACGCGGGTTTCCCCTGCATTGGTCCTAGCCGTGATTTCGGTCGAAAGTGCAGGACGCACAGATGCGGTGAGCACGGCCGGTGCCACTGGGCTGATGCAGTTGATGCCCGCGACGGCTGCCCGCTTCGGTGTCGAGGACAGCACGAACCCAGCACAGAACATCAGAGGCGGTGTTGCCTATCTTGCCTGGCTCCTGAACCATTTCGACAATGATCCGTTGCTGGCGCTGGCTGGGTATAACGCAGGTGAGGGTAATGTTGCCCGCCATGCGGGTGTCCCACCCTTTGCGGAAACGCGCGCCTATGTGCCCAAAGTGCTGGCGGCATGGCAGGTGGCAAAGGGCCTATGCCAAACGCCGCCAGAGCTGATCACGGATGCATGCGTCTTTAATGTGAATGGGATTTAGGCAGAAAGCCTACCACCCCATTCAGGATGCATGGGGCCACACCCTGTTGAGCCGACGCTGTCAGTTTGTCAGGTCTAGGTGTGGCAAGGCGCTATGGCACATCAATAGACATCCTTGATCCGTCTTTGACGTACTGAACGGCAGGTTCAGACAAGCGTGGCGTCGGTCGCTGCGCGCAGATCATCCTCGGTCACACCTTCGGCTGTCTCGACAATCCGCAGACCACCCGCGACAACATCCAGTACACCAAGGTTTGTGATGATGCGATCAACAACGCCTTTGCCTGTAAGCGGCAGAGTGCATTCTTTAAGCAACTTGCTGTCACCATGCTTGTTGGTGTGGTCCATCACAACGATCACGCGACCAACACCCGCAACAAGGTCCATTGCCCCGCCCATGCCTTTGACCAGTTTGCCGGGAATCATCCAGTTCGCCAGATCGCCGTTTTCGGCAACTTCCATCGCGCCAAGGATCGCCGCAGCGATCTTACCGCCCCGGATCATGCCAAAGGACGTGGCGCTGTCAAAATAGGCGGTACGGTTGAGTTCTGTGATCGTTTGCTTGCCTGCATTGATCAGGTCGGGGTCTTCTTCACCCTCAAACGGGAAGGGGCCCATGCCCAGCATACCGTTCTCTGATTGCAGGGTGATGTCCTTGTCGCCGACGTAGTTGGCAACCAGCGTCGGAATACCAATGCCAAGGTTCACATACATCCCATCATCCAGTTCTTGGGCGGCGCGTGCTGCCATCTGATTGCGATCCCAGGGCATTATGCGTCCTCCCGTTTGCGTGTCGTGCGCTGTTCGATCCGCTTTTCATGCGTTCCTTGAATAATGCGATGCACATAAATCCCCGGTAGATGGATTTTGTCGGGGTCAAGGCTGCCCGTCGGCACGATCTCTTCCACTTCAACCACACAGGTTTTGCCGCACATTGCGGCAGGCGGGTTAAAGTTGCGGGCAGTTTTGCGGAAAATCAGGTTGCCTGTCTCGTCCGCCTTCCATGCCTTCACGATAGATAGATCGGCAAAGATGCCTTCTTCCATGATGTAGGTTTCACCGTTGAAGTCTTTATGTTCCTTGCCATCGGCGATCACGGTGCCAACGCCAGTCTTGGTATAAAAACCGGGGATACCGCAGCCACCGGCGCGCATACGCTCGGCCAACGTGCCTTGCGGGTTGAACTCCAATTCAAGTTCGCCGGACAGATACTGGCGCATGAACTCGGCATTTTCACCCACGTAAGAGCTGATCATCCTTTTGACCTGACGGGTTTGCAACAGGATACCGATGCCAAAATCATCAACGCCTGCGTTGTTGGACGCAAAGGTCAGATCCTTGGTGCCCGCGTCCTTGATGGCATCCAGCAGCAGTTCAGGAATGCCGCAAAGGCCGAATCCGCCAGCGGCGATAAACATGCCATCGTGCAACAGCCCATCAAGTGCGGCGGCCGCGTTGGGGTAAATCTTTTTCATTGCTTGCCCTCCGGGTGTTTTGGGCAAGTTGTGGCGTTACACCGCGAGAGAGTCAACGAAATGCTGCATTGCAGCGGCAGCATCGTCATTTCTTTGTTGCGGCCTTCTTTTTTGCCGTGGTTTTTTTCTTTGCCGGTGCCTTCTTGCGGGCAGGCTTTTTCTTGCCCGCTTTCTCGGCCCGTTCATCAATCAGATGTACCGCCTGCGCCATCGTCAGTTCAGCAGGGGCAATCGTGTCGGGGATTGTCGCGTTGATCTTTTCCCATTTCACGTAAGGTCCGTATTTGCCGTCATAGATGTTGACGGGTCCGCCGGCCTCGGGGTGTTCGCCCAACTCATGAATTGGCGTGGCCGCTTTGCCGCGCTGCCCGCGTGACGCGACCTTTTCCGCCAATAGCTGTACAGCGCGGTTCATGCCGACGGTCCAGACCTCATCAATACTTTCGAGGTTCGCGTTGGTGCCGCCACGGTGCGATGTACTTTCGGCGTGTTTCAGATAGGGACCGTAGCGTCCAAGGTTTGCCCAAACCATCACGCCATCTTCCGGGTGAGGGCCGATTTCGCGCGGCAGCTCCAACAGTTTGAGCGCCTGATCAAGCGTCACCTCTTCCGGTTCCCACCCTTCTGGGACACCTTGGCGCGGTGGTTTCTTGTTGTCTTCGGTCGCTGCGCCGCGTTGAGCGTAGGGGCCAAAGCGCCCTTTGAAGATGCGGATCTCATCGCCGTCGTCGGTGCCCAGCAACTTGCCTTCCGGCGGTATGGCGGAGGCTTCAGCCTCTGGGTTGGGGGGGCCGAAGGGTCGCGTGTAACGGCACTCAGGATAGTTGGAGCAGCCGATAAACGCCCCACCAGACCGGGCCGTGCGCATCGACAAGCGGCCCGCCCCGCAGTTGGGGCATAGCCGCGGGTCGCTGCCATCTTCGGTTGGCGGGAACAGATGCGGTTCCAGCACATCGTTGATCTTTTCAAGTACCTCGGTGATCCGCAGATCGGCGGTTTCCGCAATCGCGGCGGAAAAATCGCGCCAGAACTGGCCAAGCACTTTCTTATAGTCGGCGTCGCCCGCGCTGACCTCATCCAACTGGTTTTCCAGATCAGCCGTGAAGTCATACCCGATATACTTGCGGAAATAATTGGTCAGGAAGGCCGTGACCAAACGGCCCTTGTCCTGTGGGATCAGGCGGTTCTTGTCTTTTTCAACATAGCCGCGATCCTGAATGGTTGTGACGATGGACGCATAGGTCGACGGGCGACCAATGCCAAGCTCTTCCATGCGTTTGACCAATGTCGCTTCTGTATAGCGCGGCGGCGGCTGGGTGAAATGCTGTTCCGGGTCGACTGATTGTTTCTCGGCCTTTTCGCCCTGCGCCAGCTGAGGCAGGCGCTTGTCATCGTCATCAACAACCGTGTCGTCTTTGCCTTCTTCATAGATCGCAATGAACCCGTCAAAGACCATCACCTGACCATTGGCCCGTAGTACGACCTGTTCGTCAGCGCTGGCGATGTCTACGACCGTGCGTTCCAGTTTGGCGGCGGCCATCTGGCTGGCCATGGTCCGTTTATAGATCAGGTCATAAAGTTTGCGCTGATCGCTATCGGCGATTTTGGCATCCTCTGTACTGACCGACATCTCTGTCGGGCGGATACATTCGTGCGCTTCCTGCGCGTTCTTGGCTTTGTTTTTATAGATGCGCGGTTGATCAGGCAGATAGCTGTCACCGAACTTGGCTTTTATGGCGCCGCGGGCATCAGCCACCGCTTCGGGTGCCATGTCGATGCCGTCTGTTCGCATGTAGGTAATAAGCCCCGCCTCATAAAGGCGCTGGGCGACTGACATCGTTTGGCGCGCGCCCATGCCGAACTTGCGGCTGGCTTCTTGTTGCAGGGTCGAGGTCATGAAGGGGGGCGATGGGTTGCGGGTTGCAGGTTTCGCTTCGACCGATTTGATGACCAGATCGCGCGAAGTGATCGCCTGCACAGCCATTTCGGCCTGCGTTTCGTTGCCAAGGTCGAATTTATCTAGCTTTTTGCCTGCCAGCGTCGTCAGCCGCGCCTCGAACGTCTGGCCGCGTGGGGACTGCAACAGTGCTTTGACGGTCCAGTATTCCTGATTGCGGAACGCTTCGATTTCCATCTCGCGTTCAACAATGATGCGCAGGCAGACCGACTGCACGCGGCCTGCAGATTTTGCACCGGGAAGCTTGCGCCACAAAACGGGGGACAGGTTAAAACCAACGAGATAGTCAAGGGCGCGACGGGCCAGATATGCCTCGACCAGCGGTTCATCCACCTGGCGCGGGTTTGCCATCGCGTCAGTGACGGCGGATTTGGTGATCGCGTTAAAAACGACCCGGCTGACAGGCGTGTCTTTTTTGATCGCTTTCTTGGCGGTTAACGCCTCTGTCAAATGCCAGGAAATCGCCTCGCCCTCTCGGTCGGGGTCGGTGGCAAGGATCAGCTCGTTGTCGTTTTTCAGGGCATCAACAATCGCCTTGATGTGCTTTTTGCTGTCCGATGCAATCTCCCACTTCATGTCGAAATCATCGTCAGGCAGGACCGACCCGTCCTTGGGTGGCAGGTCACGCACGTGACCGTATGAGGCCAGAACAGTGTAACCTTTGCCGAGATAACCGTTGATTTTCTTGGCCTTGGCCGGGGATTCGACAACAACAACAGGCATGAGAATCCTTTTCAGAAAATACGGGCGCTTTGGTCGCGCAAGATGTGGCGTCTGTCTGCGAAATGTCAATGCGAGGAATTTCGCCGGGCAATTTTCCCGCAGTTTTCAGGACACTCTGGCTAATAATCCGCCCGCTTGCCGCGTAATTTTCCCGTCAAGTTCAAGGTCAACCAAGGCAGGGGCGGCATCTGTCGCACTGGCCCGCAGATCGCGCAACAGCTGATCTTCCGCGATCGGGGCCGGGCCAAGCCGCGACAGGATTTCATCGTGCAAGGTGGCGGTGTCGCGCAGGGTTCGCGGGGGCTTGGCTGGGGGAACGAGAGGCAGTTCCGGCGCCGGCTCCGCCACTGGCTGCAACGCATCAATGACGTCCTGGGCATTCCGCACCAGGGTTGCACCGTCCCGGATCAGCAAGTTGCATCCTGCGGCGCGGGCATCAAACGGGTGCCCCGGAACGGCCAGCACATCGCGCCCTTGATCCAGGGCGTTGCGAGCCGTGATCAGGCTGCCGGACTTGCCAGCCGCCTCGACCACGACAACAGCCATGGCAAGGCCAGAGATAATTCTGTTGCGCGCAGGGAAGTGGCGCGCCTGCGGTTGTAGGCCCATCGCCATTTCAGAGATGCGCAGGCCAGAGCGCGCAACATCATGTGCCAGGTTCGTATTCTCGGCAGGATAGATCACATCGACGCCACCTGCCTGCACTGCGACCGTGCCGCCCTTGAGTGCGCCCAGATGTGCAGCCGCATCGATCCCGCGTGCCAAGCCTGACACCACGACGTAGCCTTCCGCAGAGAGGTCTTCTGCCATGCGTTTGGCCATCCGTGTTCCCAGTGAGGACGCATTCCGCGCGCCAACCAAAGCGACCATTGGTTTCTGCAGAAGGGCCGTGTCGCCAAGTGCCCAAATCAATGGTGGCGCATCAGAAATGTCGCGAAGGGCGATTGGATAGTCTGGTGAGGTTTCGGTCAACAGCCGTGCGCGCGCCGCTTTGCCTGCTTTGAGTTCGGCGTGCACAACACCTTCGGGGCAAATGCGGTAGTCACTGACGCCGGCGGCCTTTGCCACCTGCGGTAACGCCGCCAATGCTGCCGCCGCAGAGCCATGCTCTGCCAACAGCCGCCGATAGGTCGCAATACCAACCCGGCGAGAGCGCAATAGGCGAAGCTGGTCAACTGTATCATCTTCCCCCGTTCGGTAGTGAAGGGGGGGGTGGGAAGAATCATCTTGTTCAGTCATCCCGAAGGCTCCGCCATATTGCCTGATCAAGGTTAATGGGTCGGAGTTAACGAGGTATGAATCAAGCCTGACTTGATGGCAGGCTAAGTCGCTTCGGGGCGGTTAGCTCAGACCCCGGCGCCGCCCACGGTCAGCCCGCCGATCATCAGGCTGGGTTGGCCAACACCCACTGGCACCCATTGCCCTGCCTTGCCACAATTGCCGATGCCGGGATCAAGGGCCAGGTCGTTGCCAATCCCACGGATTTGTTTCAGCGCGGTTGCCCCATCTCCAATCAGTGTCGCCCCTTTGACAGGTGCGCCAACGACGCCATCTTTGACACGGTAGGCTTCGGTGCAGCTAAAGACGAATTTGCCGTTGGTGATATCCACCTGACCGCCGCCAAAGCCTACCGCATAAATACCGTCTCTGAGATCCGCAACCAGCGCTTCGGGGGCGGTATCGCCCGCCAACATGTAGGTATTCGTCATGCGTGGCATCGGCGCATGGGCAAAGCTTTCGCGGCGGCCATTGCCTGTCGGGGCCACGCCCATCAGGCGCGCGTTTTGGCGATCCTGCATGTACCCCACAAGCACGCCGTCCTCGATCAACGTATTCTTGGCGCTGGGGGTGCCTTCATCATCAACCGTGATTGATCCGCGCCGGTCAGGGATCGTGCCATCATCCAGAACAGTCACGCCTTTTGCGGCAATCTGCTGGCCCATCAGCCCGGCAAAGGCGCTGGAGCCTTTGCGGTTGAAATCCCCTTCAAGGCCATGTCCAATCGCCTCGTGCAGCAGAATACCGGGCCATCCGGGCCCAAGAACGACGTCCATCACGCCGGCGGGCGCGGGCTCTGCGTCAAGGTTTACAAGGGCAATGCGCAGCGCTTCCCGGGCGACAGGTTCCCAATGGTCGCGCCCGATCAAACCGATCAGCCCCGCACGTCCACCACCGCCCATGCCACCGCTTTCGCGTTTACCGTTGTCTTCGACAATGACGCTGATGTTCAGGCGCGACATCGGGCGCGTATCTGTGACCAATGTGCCTTCGGGGCGCAGGATCAGCACCTCCTGATGGGATGCGGCAACGGTTGCAGACACCTGAACGACGCGGGGGTCTAGCGCGCGGGCAAAGGCGTCAATGTCCTTGAGCAAATCGATTTTGGCCGGGAAACTGGCCTGCACCATCGGGTCTTCGTCTGAGTAAAGCTTTTGGTTGGTGCGGACAGGTGCATCGGCCATGACCCCGCCACCGTCACCCACCGCCAGGCGGGCCGTGGCAACAGCGCGTTTGAGGGCGTGTTCATCGATGGTGGTCGCATGCGCATAACCTGCGGTCTCTCCGCGCACAGCGCGCAGACCAAACCCTTCGGAGGCATCAAAACTCGCCGTTTTGATGCGGCCATCATCAAAAGAGATCACCTCGGATTTACGGCGCTCAAGGAACAACTCACCATCATCTGCGCCGGCTGTGGCTTCTTGCAGGAGCGCAAGCGCGCGATCCTGATCCAGATTTGTCTCAAACGGGCGGAATGGTTCGGCAGACATGCATTTTCCTCTGATAACGATGATTTAATGCAGAAAGCGTCTGTTTGCCGCAATCGCAGTTCTTGAGTTGTCCGTCAGGATATGGGACATGATCGTTCAAACTCAATAGGATTCCTTCAATACCACCGGTATTGCTGTCAGGAATCTACGCCACACGGCGCAAGCATGATAGGTTAGAATATGCGTTTGAAGAACTTCGCACCCTCGCTTTGGACAACGGCTGGCCTGCTGATGGCAGGCACTGCGGCAAACGCCCAGGATATTGATCAAGAGCTTGAGATCATTGGTCGTCCGGTCAATGGTGCAACAAGTTTTCAGCCTGCTGCGACCGAGTTGGCGCGCGATGTGGTTTGGCTGGACAACATGCTGCTGGTGATTATCACGCTGATCACGCTTTTTGTCACCGGTCTGATGGCCTGGGTTGTGATCCGCTATAACCACAAAAGGCAGCCGACACCTGCGACCTTCACCCATAACTCTCCGCTTGAGGTGGCCTGGACCGTGGTGCCGGTTGTCATTCTGGTCTTTATTGGTGCGTTTTCATTACCTGTGCTCTTCAAGCAGCAAGAAATCCCAGAGGCCGATATCACCATCAAAGTGACCGGCTACCAGTGGTTCTGGGGTTATGAGTATGTCGACGAAGGCGTTGAATTCGAAAGCTACATGCTGGCGCGCGAAGAGCTGGAAGATTTTGGCTATAGTCAGGATGAGTACCTGCTCGCCACCGACACTGCCGTGATCGTGCCTGTTGATACAACGATTGTGATGCAGGTGACAGGTGCAGATGTGATCCACTCCTGGACCATTCCAGCCTTTGGCGTCAAGCAGGATGCGGTGCCTGGCCGCCTGGCAGAACTGTGGTTCTCTGCAGAGCGGGAAGGTATCTATTTTGGGCAATGTTCCGAGCTTTGCGGCAAGGATCACGCGTATATGCCAATCACTGTGAAGGTTGTGAGCCAAGAGACATATGACGCATGGTTGGCCGAGGCCAAAGGTACGTCCTAAAGGGTAAGGTGGATCAAGCTCCACCTTACAACAGTTGTTTTATGTAAGGTGGGTTTTAACCCACCCTGATCTAAAGGTCCCGCATGAGCGATCTGAGCGTATCTGAGGCCACATATGAGGCCAGCATGGGCGATTATTTCGCCCTGCTAAAGCCACGTGTGATGTCGCTCGTTGTGTTTACAGCGCTTGTCGGGTTGCTTGTAGCACCTGTACCTGTGCACCCGTTTATCGGCTTCGTTGCGATCTTGTGTGTCGCCGTGGGGGCAGGGGCCTCTGGGGCGCTCAACATGTGGTGGGACGCGGATATCGACGCCAAGATGAAGCGCACCGTCGGGCGTCCGATCCCTTCGGGGCGGGTGCAACCCGGTGAGGCGCTGGGCATTGGTCTTGCGCTCTCTGGTTTTGCCATTGTGCTGCTGGCCCTTGCTGCGAATTTCCTGGCTGCGTTCCTGCTTGCCTTTACCATCTTATTTTATGCGGTGATCTACTCGATGTGGCTGAAGCGGGCGACGCCGCAAAATATCGTGATTGGTGGCGCAGCGGGTGCGTTCCCACCGATGATCGGCTGGGCTGTGGCGACCGGTGGCGTCAGCGTCGAAAGTGTGCTGATGTTTGCGCTGATCTTCATGTGGACGCCGCCGCATTTCTGGGCGTTGGCACTCTTTGTAAAGTCGGACTATGGCGATGCCGGTATCCCAATGCTGACTGAAACCCACGGGCGGGACACAACGCGCAATTATATCCTTGTCTACACATTGTTGCTGGTGCCGGTCGCCGTAGGTCTTGGCTTCACCTCGATTGGCGGGCTATTTTATACGACTGTTGCTGTGCTGATGAATGCATGGTTCCTCAAAGGGGCCTATGACATTTGGCGGCGGACCGATGTTGACTGCGACGCAGACAAGCACCGGGTTGAGATCAAGGTCTTCAAAATCTCGCTTTATTATCTCTTTGCGCATTTCGGGGCTCTGCTGGTCGAAGCGGTTCTGCGCCTTTACGGCATTGGAGGCTGGTGATGGCATTGCATGTTGAACATGAGCTCCACACACGGCGCAAAGGGCGCAATATCGGTGTTGGGTTGTTGCTGATTGGGTTCATCGCCATCGTCTTTGGCCTGACTGTGGTGAAAGTCTTGCAATTGGGCGACGCGAATAAGTTTGAGAAGTTTGATCATGTCGCGCGCCCGCAGATCGTACCCGAAGCGGGGGCAGGCGAATGAAACTGTTCCCGCACCTGCAAGGACCGCAGCGCACGGTGGCACAGACGGTTTCGGTTGTGATTCTCATGGGCGGGCTGGCTTGGGCCTCGGTCCCGTTTTATGACTGGTTCTGCCGCGTCACGGGCTTTGGCGGTGCCACGAATGTTGCTGAAACGGGCAGTGATGTGATTCTGAATGAGACGATCAGGGTGCGTTTTGATGCCTCGCTTGAACGAGACATGCCCTGGAGCTTCAAACCCGAAGTCCGCGAGATGGAAATTCGGATCGGCGAGACCGGGCTGGCGTTTTATGAGGCGCATAACCCGCTGAATGTACCAATTGCGGGGCAGGCGGCCTATAATGTAACGCCCTATGAGGCCGGTGCCTTCTTCGACAAGATTGAATGCTTCTGCTTTACCGAACAGGTATTGATGCCCGGTGAGGCGGTGATGATGCCGGTAAGTTTCTTTGTTGACCCGGCCATCGTGGATGACCGCGAAGGGCAATATGTACACACCATCACGCTGAGCTACACATTCTACCAGATCGATATGCCAGAGGATGAAATTCAGGCCTCTGTTGCGCCTGAGCTTTTGACAATTGCCCCGCAGGTGGGCATAGAAACAAACTAACGACCAGCCGATAGGGAACGCACCACATGGCGCATGCAAAGAACCACGATTATCACATTCTGCCGCCATCCATC
Organism: uncultured Alphaproteobacteria bacterium; assembly: GCA_929200255.1. Lineage (GTDB taxonomy): Bacteria > Pseudomonadota > Alphaproteobacteria > Rhodobacterales > Rhodobacteraceae > Yoonia. The sequence goes on from CAKMYZ010000010.1 coordinate 89,135, forward strand.
TGGCCATTGTTTGGTGGATTGGGCGCATTTTTTATGCTCTTTGGTGCGGTGCTCTGGATGCATGGTTCGGGCCCTTACATGTTCCTGATGGGTTTGGCTGCTGTGCTTTACGTGATGTACGCATGGTGGTCAGACGTGGTGACCGAAAGCAATGTGGGGGATCACACGCCGGTTGTGCGGATCGGCCTGCGTTACGGCTTCATCATGTTCATCATGTCCGAAGTGATGTTCTTTGCCGCGTGGTTCTGGTCATTCTTCAAGCATACCATCTATCCGATGGAAGAATATGCAGGCACGACATATGTGACGCCGGAGTTTTACCAGGTCGATGCCTTCCACCTGCCACTGATTAACACGTTGATCCTGCTGTGTTCCGGCATGGCTGTGACCTGGGCACACCATGCTTTGGTACATGAAAACAACCGCAAAGATGTGGCCAATGGCCTGCTTCTGGCTGTTGTGCTTGGTATCGCGTTTACAGGGCTTCAAGCATATGAATACTGGTATCTGCTGGCGAAGCAGGACTGGACATTCGGTGGTGACGAGTTCTTCTCGAACTTCTTCATGGCGACAGGGTTCCACGGCTTCCACGTTGTTATCGGTACGATCTTTTTGTTTGTGTGCTACCTGAGGGTGCGTGCCGGGCACTTTACCCCTGAGAAGCACATCGGGTTTGAGGCAGCTGCGTGGTACTGGCACTTCGTTGATGTTGTGTGGCTGTTCCTGTTCTTTGCCGTGTACATTTGGGGTATCTGAGTGATGAGACATGTAAGGTGGATCATGATCCACCTTACGAGGCTATGGACGCGCGAGTGTGATCTCGCGCGTTTTGAACGTTGAGGGCGCAAAATGCTGCGTAGAATTCTTTTCCCTCTGATCCTTGGGCTTGCCGGCTGTGGCACCTTGATCGGTCTTGGCTTGTGGCAGGTTGATCGGCTTGCCTGGAAAAACGAGGTGCTCGCCGAGATCGAGCGTCGGCTGGCCTCACCCCCAACTGCACTTTCGTTGTTCGTCAATGAGAATCAGGATGAGTATCGGCCAATTTCGCTGATTGGCAGGCCTACGGGTGAAGAACTGCATGTCCTTGTTTCGGGAACAGAGGCGGGCACGGGTTATCGCGTCATTTCCAAATTCGAAACAGAGATCGGGGCGATCCTTCTTGATCAAGGCCTCCTCGCACTTGACAACAAAGATGCAACACCCCTGGTCACACGCATGAACATCACCGGTACATTGCTTTGGCCGGATGATCAGAACAGCAACACACCTGCGCCCGATTTGGAGGCCAACATCTGGTTTGCGCGTAACATTGAGACGATGTCCGCTGCATTAGGCACCAGGCCTTTTATGATTGTGGCTAACCGTACAACCCCGCCAGATCCGCGCCTGACTGCATTGCCGGTGAATACGGCGTCGATTAAGAACGACCATTTTGAATATGCCGTAACCTGGTTCCTGCTGGCCATCGTCTGGGCCGGCATGAGCTTCTATCTGATACTGCGCGTTTTGCGCAAAAAGGACACCTGAGCGATGCGCTACATCTCGACACGCGGCGCGGCACCTGCGTTGAGCTTTGAAGAGGCTATGCTGACCGGGCTTGCCCGTGATGGTGGGCTTTATGTACCTCAAGACATGCCGAGGATGACCAATGGGCAGATCGCGGCAATGGCGGGCAAGCCATACGAGGACGTGGCCTTTGAGGTGATGCGCCCTTTCATCGGCGATACTTTCACTGACGCGGAGTTCAAGGAGCTGATCAAGCAGGCTTACGCCGGTTTCGGCCATGCTGCCCGCGCGCCTCTGGTTCAGTTGGACAGCAATCACTTCCTGCTTGAATTGTTTCATGGCCCCACGCTCGCGTTCAAGGATTTCGCGATGCAATTGATCGGGCAGATGTTTCAGGCCGCCCTGACACGCTCTGGCGATCGGGTGACCATCGTGGGTGCAACGTCAGGCGACACGGGCTCTGCTGCGATTGAGGCGTTCAAGGGGCTGAAGGCCGTTGATGTCTTCATCATGTATCCGCATGGCCGCGTGTCTGAGGTGCAGCGCCGTCAGATGACGACACCAACAGAGGCCAACGTACATGCGCTGGCCGTTGATGGCGACTTTGATGATTGCCAGGCGATGGTCAAAGACATGTTCAACGATTTTGCCTTCCGCGAAGAGGTCAAACTGGCAGGTGTGAACTCGATCAACTGGGGCCGCGTGCTGGCGCAGGTGGTTTATTATTTCACTGCCGCTGTATCGCTGGGCGCGCCGCACCGAGAGATAAGCTTTACAGTGCCTACCGGAAATTTTGGGGATATCTTTGCAGGTTACATCGCCAAAAAGATGGGATTGCCTATTGCGGATCTTGTTGTCGCGACAAATCGCAACGATATTTTGCACCGGACACTGGAAACTGGCGCGTATACGAAAGAAGGTGTTGAACCGACCATCAGCCCGTCGATGGATATTCAGGTCAGTTCTAACTTTGAGAGGGCGCTGTTTGATGCCTACGATCGTGACGGCGCCGCCGTCGCTGCACAGATGGCCGACCTCGGGAACGGGGGCTTTCAGATCAGTCAGGGCGCCTATGAGATGCTCAAGGGCACTTTTAAATCCGGACGCGCCTCCGAAGAGCAAACTCAGGCTGCGATCAAAACCTACCATGCGCGGCATGGTGAGCTTCTCTGCCCACATACGGCCGTTGGTGTACATGTGGCAGAAGCGCATCTGGGTACCGCGCCTATGGTCACGCTTGCCACCGCACATCCGGCAAAATTCCCCGACGCCGTGAAAGCGGCGTCAGGTGTCGCTGCACCTCTTCCTCCGCGCATGGCGGACCTATATGACCGACCAGAGCGCGTCACGCGCACAAGCAATGATCTGGCCGCGATTCAGGCTGTCATCAGGGAACGGATTAAGCATTGACCATCCAACTGCACACGCTGTCAAACGGCTTTCGTATCGTCACCGAGGATATGCCGGGGCTGAAATCAGCCTCTATCGGCGTCTGGGTCCAGGCCGGCGGACGGCATGAACGGTTAGAGCAGAATGGGATTGCGCATTTCCTTGAACATATGGCGTTCAAAGGCACCGCGACGCGTACCGCATTGCAAATTGCTGAAAGCATCGAAGACGTGGGGGGCTATATCAACGCCTATACCAGCCGCGAGATGACGGCCTATTACGCCCGCGTGCTTGAGGATGATGTGGCACTTGGCCTTGATGTGATCTCGGATATCCTGCTGAACCCGGTTTTTGACGCCTCAGAGATTGAGGTGGAGCGCGGTGTCATCCTGCAAGAGATTGGTCAGGCGCTTGATACACCCGACGATATCATTTTCGATTGGCTGCAAGAGGTCGCCTATCCTGACCAGGCCCTTGGCCGCACAATCCTTGGCCCCTCAGAGCGGGTGAGCGCCTTCAGCCGTGGTGATTTGCAGGGTTTCGTTGCCGAACACTATGGTCCGAACCAGATGATCCTTTCTGCCGCAGGTGCGATTGATCACGATGCGATCGTCGCACAGGCCGAAGCGCTGTTTGGACATCTGCCAAGCGTCGCGCGCGCGCCCGAGCTGTTGCAACCCGCGCGTTTCGGTGGCGGTGAACGCCGCGAGACCAAAGCCTTGGAGCAGGTGCATTTTGCCCTCGCCTTTGAGGGGCCGACGTATCTCGACCCTCAGATTTACACGGCTCAGATCTATGCCAATGTAATGGGCGGCGGGATGTCGTCGCGACTGTTTCAAGAGATCCGGGAAAATCGAGGACTTTGCTACACGATTTTCGCCCAAGCCGGCGCCTATGAGGATACTGGCCTGACAACGATTTATGCTGGCACCAGCGCTGAGCAGATTTCCGAGCTAGCCAATGTGACCGTCGATGAAATGAAACGCGCCGCCGGCGACATGACCGCAGCCGAAGTGGCCCGCGCCCGGGCGCAGATGAAGGCAGGGCTGTTGATGGGGCTGGAAAGCCCGTCAAACCGGGCGGAGCGGCTGGCGCGCCTGCTGTCGATCTGGGGCCGCATTCCGGGGATCGAGGAAACGGTCGAACGGATTGACGATGTGACCACGGGCGACGTGAAAGATTTTGCCGGTCAGATGGCCGGTCAGGCCGGTACGGCGATGGCGCTTTATGGCCCCGCAGAATCCGCCCCGACACTTGGTGCCTTGAAGGCACGGCTTGCGGCCTGATGCTGGGGTCACGGCGTAAGGTTCGAATTGATACCGAGCGGCTGACCCTGCGCCCGCCGATCCACGGTGACTTTCGGGCATGGTCGGCCTTGCGACGCGACAGTGAAGAATTCCTCAAACCGTGGGAACCGACCTGGGCTGGTGACCATCTGACACGCAAGGCCTTTACCAACCGGGTCTATTGGGCGCAGCGGGCGATTTCCAACGGCACAGCGCTGCCCTTGTTCCTCATCCGCCGTGCGGATGATGCGCTATTGGGTGCGATCACGCTGGATCACATCAAACGCGGCCCGTCGCAATCCGGGATCACCGGCTATTGGATGGGCGCACCTTTCGCGCGGCAAGGTTACATGCGCGAGGCCATTCAGGCGGTCGTGCATCACGCGTTCACGGCGCTGGATCTCAGCCGGATCGAGGCGGGTTGCTTGCCGGAAAATACCGCATCGCGTCGTTTGCTTGAAAAATGCGGGTATAAGTACGAAGGCGTGGCCCAAAGTTATTTGCAGATCAACGGGCGCTGGCGCAATCATGTGCTTTACGCCAATTTGCGCAATGACCGGCGCGGCAGGACGGATGTTGGCTGACCCTTTGGGAAGGAATTGAGATGCTCAACCCGGTGACGCCTGCGTTTGAAGACCAGTTACGCAAGACGTTGCCTGTAGCGGCATTTAAAGAAGACAGCGCCCCCTATCTGTCAGAGCCTCGTGGTCGGTGGCGGGGGAAGGGCTTGATCATAGCCCCGGCCAACACCCTGGAGGTCGCAAAGGTTGTCAAAGCCTGCGCGCAAGCCAGGATCGGCATTGTTCCCTACGGCGGTGGTACTGGACTTGTGGGCGGGCAAATCATGTCCGAGGGTCCGGTACCTGTGGTGCTGAGCCTCGAGCGGATGAACGCCATTCGGGACATTTACCCGTCAGAGAACGTTCTGGTCTGTGATGCAGGAACCATTCTGGCGGATGTGCAAAAGGCGGCAGAGGATGTGGATCGGTTGTTTCCACTGTCGCTTGCCTCTGAAGGCTCAGCACGGATTGGCGGACTGCTATCGACCAATGCAGGTGGTGTGAACGTGCTGCGCTATGGCAATGCGCGTGCGCAATGCCTGGGGTTGGAGGTCGTGCGCCCGGACGGGTCCATCTGGCATGGTCTGACACGGCTGCGCAAAGACAACACCGGCTATGATCTGCGTGATCTGATGATCGGTGCAGAGGGCACGCTGGGCATTATCACCGCCGCCGCGCTCAAGCTTGCGCCACGCCCGGCTGAGGTCGGGGCGGCGATGATGGCCGTCCCGTCACCAGAAGCTGCATTGGCTTTGCTGACGCTCGCAAGCGCGCAGGTGGGCGAGGGGATTTCCGCATTTGAACTGATGCACCACCAAGGGTTCGATTTTCTGGACGAAGTCGGACCAAAATACAAACGCCCGTTTGATCAGCGGCCAGAGTGGTGCGTGCTGATCGATGTTGGGTTGCCCTCCGGGCTGGGGGCCGCAGATGCGCTGGAGGCCATCTTTTCCGCCGCGTTTGCGGCGGGTCTGGTCACCGATGGCGTTATCGCACAATCACATGCACAGCGTGACGCCTTCTGGCATATTCGTGAGAGCATCCCAGAAGCGAACCGGCGGATTGGATCGATCAGCTCGCATGATATCTCGGTCCCGCTCAGCGCTATTCCTGCCTTTATTGAGCAGGGTAAAACGGCGCTGGAAGAGGTCGGCACGTATCGCATCAATTGCTTTGGTCATCTGGGCGATGGCAATCTGCATTATAATGTATTCCCCGCGCCGGGGCGCAGTCGCGATGACCATGACGCTGACCGGTCTCGTGTGAAACAGGTGGTGCATGATCTGGTGCACCAGATGCAGGGATCCGTGAGCGCGGAACACGGGATAGGGCGGTTAAAAACCGGTGACCTTGAACGCTACGGTGATCCTGCAAAGCTGACGATGATGCGGGCGATCAAGACGGCACTGGACCCCGATGGGATCATGAACCCCGGCGCGGTCCTGACCCAGGGCGAGGCATCACCTAGACCGGGAACGCCCGAGGGCTGATGGGGTGGGCAACCAGATTGCGGCGTATCTCTACGACGAGAGCGCTGGGGCCGCTCAACTGATGCGAGAGTTGGTGGTCGGTGGCGCCCACGCTGGCCCGTGATGCGGCGGCTGACGCAGGCGGGGCAGACGATCCACTCGCTGCATGACCGCGATGGCAATCGGATTGCGGAGTATCAACTATGATGAAAGCCTCGGCACCAGCAGCCTGATCCGAGAATATGCCCGGGCGAATGGCGTGGTTGTTGGCCTCTACGAGGCGGCTCTCTCTGCTTTGTGCGCACAGTTCATTGCCCGACAAACTCGCTTGGCCGCAGTTCTGGTGTTGCGGTCGGTGCCATTTATCTGATCACGCGCCTTCGAAGGCGCAAAGCGCGTGGACGTCCATGCCCATTGCTTCCAACCTTTCGCGTCCGCCCAGTTCGGGCAGGTCGATGATAAAGGCACAGCCGACCACCTCTGCGTCCATGTGTTCGATCAATTTGATACCGGCCTCTGCGGTGCCGCCAGTGGCCAGCAGATCATCCACCAGCAGAACTTTTTCACCCGCCTGAAGCGCGTCATCGTGCACTTCCATCGTCGCTTGCCCGTATTCAAGGGTATAATCCTGTTCGATCGTCTTGCCCGGCAGCTTGCCCTTTTTGCGGATCGGGACAAAGCCAAGCGACAGCTGATGCGCTATTGCGCCGCCAAGGATGAAGCCGCGTGCCTCAAGCCCCACAACCTTGTCAATCGGTCGCCCGGCATAAGGATGCAGCAGTTGATCAATGGCAATCCGAAATCCGCGTGGATCATTGAACAGCGTCGTGACGTCGCGAAACATGATCCCTTCGTGTGGGAAATCGGGGATCGTACGGATATAGTCCTGGACGGTTTTCATCAGCTTGCTTTCGTATGGATCAGAGGATGCGCCCTGCGACGGCATCCAGTTTGGCAACAAGTGCCGGGTCGCGTTGGTGGGGGGCGGTCATCACAGCGTACTCCAACGCACGGTCACAGCCATGGGAGCAAGCTGCGCGTTCAGGTCCCAACAGCGCTGGCAGGCGGCTGACAAGGTCCTGGGCCTTGGTGCCGTTGCCTTGCAATGTCTGGATCACCTCAGCCACATCAACGGCCCCATGATCGGGGTGCCAGCTGTCATAGTCGGTGACCATGGCGATGGAGGCGTAACACAGCTCTGCCTCGCGGGCGAGCTTGGCTTCGGGCATATTGGTCATCCCGATGACGTCACAGCCCCAGTCGCGGTACAGTTTGCTTTCGGCTTGGGATGAAAACTGTGGGCCTTCCATGGCCAGATAGGTGCCACCCGGATGGGTGGTGATCCCCGCGTCGCGCGCGGCGGCCTCGCAGGCGCCAGACAGGCGTGGGCAGGTGGGGTGGGCCACACTAACATGCGCCACGCAGCCGGTGCCAAAGAATGATTTCTCGCGGGCGAAGGTCCGGTCGATGAATTGATCCACTATCACAAAATCACCTGGTGCCATCTCGTCTCGGAACGATCCGCAGGCGCTGACGCTGATGATGTCGGTAACGCCAAGGCGTTTCATCGCATCGATATTGGCCCGGTAGGGCACGCTGGTCGGAGAATGCAGATGCCCGCGCCCGTGGCGCGGCAGAAAGGCCATCTCGACGCCGTCCAATTTGCCAGTGAGGATTTCATCCGATGGGGTGCCCCATGGGCTGCTGACACCTACCCATGTCGGGTCTTGCAGCCCATCCATGTTGTAGATGCCTGATCCGCCAATAATGCCGATTTTGGTTTGCATGGCCTGCCTTTTGATCCGGGTTCGGGCAGACATTGAAACGGATCACCGCAAATGTGAACCCTTTGTGCAGTGCCAATGCTGCAACAGCAGGAACTGCCCCGACGAAGTGGGGTGACAATTGCATCAGGCTTGGGTATCCGCAGCCCAACATTTACCCCCTTTGACAGGATTCTTCATGGCCCGCGCACTCTTGGCGAGTTTCGCTGACAATCTTTCCTTACGCGACCCTGACGGGCCGCTGAACCCCAGCACCCTCCGCATTGAGATCCTGTCAGGTTTGACCGTGGCGCTTGCATTGGTCCCTGAAGCGGTGGCCTTTGCCTTTGTCGCAGGGGTTGAGCCGCTGGTGGGTCTTTACGCTGCGTTTATTGTTGGGCTGATCACAGCACTGTTTGGCGGTCGTCCGGGGATGATCTCTGGCGCGACGGGTGCGCTGGCCGTGGTCATGGTTAGCCTTGTGGCACAGCATGGTGTTGAATACCTCTTTGCCACGGTGGTTTTGATGGGCCTGATCCAGATGTTTGTCGGGATCATGCGCTGGGGCAAGTTTATCCGCCTTGTGCCGCACCCGGTTATGCTGGGCTTTGTGAATGGTTTGGCGATTGTGATTTTCTTGGCGCAACTGGGGCAGTTTCAGGTGCCGGGATCCGCGGAAAGCGCAGGCCACGGCATGGCCAATGGTGAATGGCTACACGGGGCACGACTTTATCTGATGCTCGGCCTCGTGGCCCTGACAATGGCGATCATCTGGCTGATGCCGAAGGTAACAAACATCCTGCCTGCCCCGCTTGCGGGTATTGGTATTGTGGCGGCCATCGTGATCGGCTTTGGCCTGGATGTGCCACTGGTCGGTGATCTGGCCGACATCGAAGGTGGGTTGCCGCCATTCCACGTGCCACTGGTCCCGTTGAACTGGGAAACATTTCATATTATTTTGCCCTATGCGTTGATCCTTGCGGCGATTGGCCTGATTGAAAGCCTGCTAACCCTCAACCTTGTCGGCGAAATGACTGGCAAGCGTGGTGGGGCCAGTCAGGAATGTCTTGCCCAAGGTGTGGCCAATACTGTGACTGGCTTCTTTGGTGGCATGGGCGGCTGCGCGATGATTGGCCAGTCGATGATCAACGTCAAATCCGGTGGACGCACCCGCGTTGCCGGTGTGGCGGCGTCGCTGTTCCTACTTGCCTTCATCCTGTTCGCCAGCGGCCTGATCGAACAGATCCCGCTTGCCGCCTTGGTTGGTGTGATGTTCATGGTCGTGATCGGCACTTTTGCATGGAACTCACTGCGTATCCTGCGCAAGGTGCCCACGACGGATGCCTTCGTGACGATCCTTGTCACCATCGTCACCGTGGCCACCGACCTTGCCACAGCTGTGGTTGTTGGTGTGATCGTTTCAGCCCTTGCTTACGCCTGGAGCAACGCAACCCGCATCCATGCCATCAAGCGCGAAAGCCGAACCGAGGCCGGTGCGCAGGTCTATGAAATTCAGGGGCCATTGTTTTTCGGATCAGCTGATGGCTTCATGGAGATATTTGACATCGACGCAGACCCTGACGTCGTGATCGTCGATTTCGCGGCCAGCCGCGTTGCCGATCAATCTGCATTGCAGGCGATCGAAGCCTTGGCGCAGAAGTATGTCGATGCCGGCAAAGTTATTCAGCTGCGCCACCTGAGTCGTGATTGCCACAAGCTTTTGTCAAAAGCAGGCCATCTGATGGTCGATAGCGATGATGACCCAGATTACGAGCTGGCTGTCGACTACAGCGTTAAGACCGGAATCATCGGAGGGCACTAAGCCCAAATCCTCCAAGAGGATTTGGGGCCAGACTTTCCTGGAAAGTCTGGGTGTCTAGTCGTCAGGGCGCTGTAGGGAAAAAACTTCGCGAATGACTGAGTAATCCCGATACCCAAGCCGGGTGAGTGGGTTGAATTGGGTGACGTCGAACTTACCATCGACAAGGCAATCATCGCGCAGGTGCACGCCTGTCACTTCGCCAAAAACAGCAAAATTCGCGTCTCCGGGCAATTGCACAATCTGCGTTAGCTTGCATTCAAGTGTTGCAGGGGTGTTCGCCACGCGCGGGCAATTGATGGTGGTACATTCGGCTTTTTCGACACCAGCCAGTTCGAATTCATCCGTTTCCTTGTCCCATGGTCCGGAGGTCTGGTTCATGATGTCGCGGGCGGTGTATTCGACGATGTTGACGGTAAAGGCGCCTGTCTCACGGATGTTGCTGACGGAATCTTTGGTATCGCCACGGTCCGCTTTGGCACTGGTGGAGGCGAACATGATCTGCGGCGGCTCATAGGCCACGGCGTTAAAGAATGAATAGGGGGCCAGATTATCCCGGCCATCAGCGCCGCGCGTGGCGATCCAGCCGATAGGCCGCGGCGAAACCACGGCATTGAAAGGATTATGTGGCAGGCCATGGCCATTTTTGGGCTCGTAGAACATTGCGGTGTCTTTCGTTTCTATTTTCCATTGGGTAGCGTGGCCCAGCGCCAATGGCCAGATGAAAGACACATGCAGCAAACGGCAATGACATTGGCCCCTGAGGCGGGCGATGACTGGTGGGAGGTCGAGGCGCTTTATGATCTTTGCTTTGCGCCGGGGCGATCCGCACTGTCATCTTACCGCCTGCGCGAGGGTGTTGATCCAATTGCGTCACTCTGCCTGATTGCGCGGGATGCTGATGGCATTCTGGGCGGTGCGGTGCGCAATTGGCCGGTGCGCATTGGCGGTAGGGATGCGGTGCTTTTGGGTCCCATTGCCGTCCACCCGACCCGGCAGGGGGAAGGGGTCGCGGCCTTGCTGATGCAGACCTGCCTGATGCGGGCGATGACTGAGGGGCATCAACGGATCATGCTGGTCGGTGACGCCCCTTACTACGCGCGTTTTGGATTTCAGCGATTGGAAGACGTTACCATGCCGCCGCCGACAAACCCCGAACGGGTGTTGGGGGTCGCACTTGTACCAAACGCTTGGAAAGGCGTTGCAGGACCAGTCACATCCCTGCGCGATTGAATTTATGCTTAGACCACCCCATCTAAGAATGATGGATGAGCAAGAAAATATCATGGAAGAGATCAACCCTTCCAACCCGCCCGCGCCTCTGACCGCTGCGGCCCGCACTGAAATAGCGACCCTTGCCGCACGGCAACACAAAGCAAATGGCGTGCTAATGAGCGCGATCAATTTCGTGGGCGGGCAGGTCGAAGACGGGCTTAAGTTGTTACCTGCAGGAACGCGCGACCAGATTGATGATCTTGCACGTGTGGCACTTCGCCAGAGTTTCGACATGGCCCACAAATCGCGTGGCGGCCTGGGACAGAACATCGGTTCTGACAGGATCCACAAGATACTAGGCACATTATCCGGTGCGCTGGGCGGGTTGGGCGGTTTGCCCACAGCACTGGCCGAATTGCCGGTTGCAATAACGGTGATCTTTCGGGCGGTGCATCATGTCGCGGTGGAATATGGAGAAGATCCGGATGCGGCGGAAACCCGAATGGAATGCCTGGCGGTCTTTGGGGCTGGCGGGCCGGGCAGCGGCGATGACGGTGTCGATACCGCTTTTATCGGCGCCCGGTTGAGCATCTCCGGCGCTGCTGTGAACGGGTTGATCGGCAAGGTGGCCCCCCGATTTGCTGCGGTGCTGTCGCAAAAGCTGGCCTCACAAGCCGTGCCCGTTCTGGGTGCCACGGCAGGGGCAGGGACGAATTACGCATTCGTGGACTACTACGTTGCAATGGCTCATGTGCATTTTGGGCTGCGCAAACTCGCGCGGGCCCATGGAGAGAAGGCCGTGACGGACCATTTCCACAAGGTGTTGGCCGCAGGCAAGCGGCCTCAAACCTGATAGACCAACCAATCAGACACCGCACGCCGTACCGATTGATCGCCACGCGCGATCGCCTTATCCATAATCGCTTTGACCTCATTGAGATCGATCCGGCGGAGCAGATGCTTGACCGGGCCTACCGAGGCAGGGCGCATTGACAGCGTGCGTAAACCAAGTGCGGCCAAGCAAAGTGCCTCAACTGGACGGCCCGCATCCTCGCCGCAAAACGACACGGGCGTGTTTGTTGCGGCACAGCGTTTGATCACGTGCTCAAGGAAACTCAGGAAGCTGGTGTCGAGCGTATCATACCGCTTGCGCACCCGTTCATTTTCGCGATCAGCTGCAAAGAAAAACTGTTTAAGGTCGTTACCCCCGATTGAGATGAAATCCACCTCGTCGAAGAACGCATCAGGCGCATAAGCCAGGGACGGCGTTTCCAGCATTGCACCCACTTCAAGTTCTGATGGCAGCGGATGCCCCAACTTCGTTTCGCGCGCGATCGCTTTGTCCATCTCTGCTTTTGCGTCGCGAAACTCGCTGATCTGCGTGATGAAGGGGAACATTGCTGTCAGCGGTTGCCCATTGGCAGCCCGCAACAATGCCTGCAACTGCATACGCAACACGCCTGGTTTGTCCAATCCAACCCGGATCGCGCGCCAGCCCATTGCAGGGTTTGGTTCATCATTGGGTTTCATGTAGGGCAGCACCTTGTCTGACCCGATATCAAGCGTACGGAATGCCACACGCTTGCCACCGGCGGCCGCGAGGACACGCGAATACAGTGCAGATAGTTCGGCCCGGCGGGGCATCTGGTTGCGGACCAGGAACTGCAATTCCGTTCGGAACAGGCCCACGCCTTCGGCACCGGAGCCCTCAAGCGATGGCAGGTCTGCGATCAAACCGGCGTTCATTTGCAAACTGATCACACTGCCGCATTTTGTCTTCGCTGGCAGGTCACGGATCGACGCGTAGCGTTCCTGCGCGCGCGTTTGCATCGCAATCTTGTCGCGAAATGCGTTGTGGACTGTCTCATCAGGGCGCAGATGAGCGATGCCCTGCTCACCATCCACAAGGATAGTATCACCGTTGAGCGCTTCGCTTGTCACACCCTTGGCATGGATGATCAGCGGGATCGCCCAGGCACGAGCGACGATGGTGGCGTGGCTGCCGACAGAGCCTTCTTCCAGCACGATCCCTTTGATTTTTTTACCATATTCGAGCAGTTCGCCGGGGCCGATATTGCGGGCCACAAGAATGGGGTTTTCGGGCATAGTGGCACGCGCGTCAGCACCTTGACCGGTCAAGGTGCGCAACAGACGGTTGGATAGATCATCGAGATCATGCAAACGTTCGCGCAGGTAGGCGTCGCCGGACTTTGACAGTCGCGCGCGGGCGAGCGATTGCTCTTTTTCGACCGCCGCCTCGGCAGAAAGACCGTTTTTAACGTCTTCCTCCATCCGCTTCACCCAACTGGAGGAGTTGGCGAACATGCGGTAGGCCTCAAGTACCTGTGCCTGGTCGGCATCGACGGTGCGTGCGCCGACCAGCATATTGTCGACCGATTTGCGCAGGTGATCGATGGCTTCGCACAGGCGTGACAGCTCTGTTTCGGGGTCGTCGGAAATGGGGTTGGTCACGACGACGCGTGGTTCATGCAGGTAGACGCTCCCTTCGCTGGTCCCTTCTTGTGCGCTGGAACCGCGCAGCATCACGGGCCGCTGGTGCCGCGCCGACAAGGCGGCACCTTCGCCGACAAAGGCGCCCAGTTCGGTCATTTCGGCGATGACCATGGCGACAATTTCAAGGGCGTAAACCTCGTCGGGCGTATACTTGCGGGAGTCTTTTGACTGAACAACCAAGACGCCCAAAACCTCGCCCAGCCGCTGGATCGGAACACCGCAGAAAGATGAATACCGCTCCTCTCCGGTTTCCGGCATGTAGCGAAACCCCTTTGCAGCAGGGGCATCCGCAGTGTTTGTCACCGTGCGTGACTTGGCAGTGCGCCCCACCAGACCTTCGCCTAGCCGCATGCGCGTTTGGTGTACGGCTTCGGCGGCAAGACCCCTGGTCGCGCAAAGCTCCAGGGTCTCGGCGTCGCGGAACAGGTAGATTGAGCAGACTTCGGTGCCCATGGATGAGGCGATCAGTTGCACAACCTCATCAAGCCGCGCCTGCCCCTCGTTATCAGCGGCCAGTGCTTCGCGCAGGCGGCCCAGCAGCTTGCGGCTTTCAGACTCGAACCGATGTGGCATTTGGCCCCCGTAGCGGCGGCCCGTCACATCAAGTGATCAGCCAACCTTTTCCAATTCAAAGGCATCATGCAGGGCCTGCACGGCAAGTTCCATGTATTTTCGATCGACCAACACGGAAATTTTGATCTCGGAGGTTGTGATGACTTTGATGTTCACACCTTCTGCGGATAGCACGCGGAACATTTTAGCGGCCACACCAGTGTGGCTACGCATCCCGATACCAACAACACTGATTTTGGCCACACCTTCGTCAGCAACCAGATCGTGATAGTTGATTTCGCCACTGTCCTTGGCGTCTTGCATCGCTTTCTCGGCGCGCTTGACCTGATCGGTGGGGCAGGAAAACGTCATATCCGTGCGCCCTTCTTCCGAGATATTCTGCACGATCATATCAACGTTTACGCCCGCATCCGACAGTGGGCCAAAGATCGCCGCGGCGATCCCGGGGCGGTCGGCGACCGAAATCAGGGTCATTTTCGCCTCATCACGGGAATAGGCCACACCGGCCACTACATTGGATTCCATGATTTCCTCCTCATCGCAGACCAGCGTGCCGGCGCTGTCAGATGGCTCTTCAAATGATGATAGCACCCGCAGGCGCACCTTGTAGCGCATTGCCAGCTCGACAGAGCGGGTCTGCAGGACCTTGGCACCCAAAGATGCCAGCTCCAGCATTTCCTCGAACGAGATTTTGTCGAGCTTGCGTGCCTTGTCCGTGATGCGCGGGTCTGTTGTATAGACGCCATCGACATCGGTGTAGATGTCACAACGCTCTGCTTCGAAAGAGGCAGCAAAGGCGACGGCGGTTGTGTCGGATCCGCCGCGTCCAAGGGTTGTGATCCGGCCCTCTGGGCTAACGCCTTGAAAGCCTGCAACAATTGCAACCTTCATGCCTTCGCCGAATTTCGCGTTGATATTGTCGGTCGGGATGTCCTCGATCCGTGCGCTGGAATGGGCGGATGTGGTCTGCACCGGTACCTGCCAGCCTTGCCAGCTGCGGGCAGGGATATCCATTTCCTGCAAACGCAATGCCATCAGACCGGCGGTCACATTCTCACCGGATGAGACGATCGCGTCATATTCACGCGCATCGTAGAGCGGCGACGTTTCGTCAACCCAGCCAACCAATTCGTTGGTCTTGCCGGACATCGCCGAGACGATAACGATCACGTCATACCCATTGGCAACCTCAACTGCGACACGTTTAGCCGCGCGCGCTATCCGGTCAAGATTGGCCACCGAAGTGCCACCAAATTTCATCACGAGCGTCGGCATGGGTCGTCCTAGGGAAACGGGTACTTAATCAGCGTCCGCTTTAATGCCCCATGCAACGAAGAGCAATCGGTTAGTAGGCGTGCGCGCGCCCGTCCCAGGTCTCAAAACAACCTGTGCTATCAAGGTCAAGGGCGGCAAAGCGTTCCATCAGGCCAGCGGCGCTTTCAGTTACACTGATCTCAGCACTATCCGTGCCCATATCGGTGCGTACCCAGCCGGGATGATAGATGCCGACAGCAATGCCCTGCGGCTTCAGATCAGACGCCAGATTACGGCCCAGGTTCAAAACCGCGGCCTTGCTGGCGCGGTAGATGTAGCTGCCACCGGGCGCGCGGGTATGGGATGCCATCTGCGATGAAATAATTGCGATCTTGGCGTTTTGTGCGCGATGCAGCTGCGGCAGCAGGTTCTGAATGGTCTGGAAGACACCTGTCACATTGGCTGCAAAACTCTGCGCCCACATCTCGGCCGGGTAACCCACTGTCAGATCTTGGGATTTGTCCAGATAGACGCCAGCATTGCAGACCAGTAGATCAATCGTTTCCCCCGCAAGCCTATCGGAGAGAGCACGCTGTGATGCAGGGTCAGTCACATCAAGCGCCAGCATCTGGCCCACATCTGGCGCACGATGTGTGCCAAACACCTTTTCACCTTGTGCGGTATAACCATCAACCATGGCCTTGCCGATGCCGCGGTTTGCACCAGTGATGAGTGTTGTCATGTTAAGCCTCTTGGTTCAGTTGGTTTTTTTGCGCGGTACAAATGGCAAGGGCATGACGGGAATGCCGTCATCAACCAGTTTCTTGGCGTCTTTCAAATTCGCCTCACCATAAATTGGCCGATCAGGGACTATTCCATCATGCATGTCGCGTGCTTCCTTTGCGAATGCGTCACCAACGTAGTCAGAGTTCGCTTCGACCTTTTCACGCAGTTCGGCAACCGGGTCTTTGGGTTTTGGCGCGGTGATCTGGGATGCTGTGCTGATTGCGGGAGCCATCATCGTTTTGTGTATCCGCGTAGATCCGCAGGTCGTACAACTGACCATGCCCGCCTTGATCAGTTTGTCAAAAGCAGCACCCGATTGAAACCAACTTTCAAACTGGTGGTCTTTATCGCATTTGAGAAGGAAACGGATCATTGCAGCCTGACTTTTTCTGTTCCGCCCATAAATAGGCTTTTGGGAGGTGCCTGCAAGGTGCTCTATCGCCCCAGATTGTGGGGCTTGAAGGTTGCGACGAGGTGTTTCAACTCTGGCTCCGTCAGTTTTTTGGCTGCCTTTGCCGTACTCATCCACTTGCGGCGGCGCTGGTGTTTTTCAGGCCACTTACTGTGCACATGAGTGACGTGGAGCGGATAAACCATCGTGATGATCGGCGCATTTCCGACTTTGGCGGAGGTGTTGTGGGTATAAACGCCAAGGCAGATGTCGAACGTGTCACCACTCAGCCCGGCTTCTTCATAGGCTTCAGTGGCGGCTGCATCGGCTGGGGTTTGTTTGTGCATCGGCCAACCCTTTGGGATGATCCAGCGCTGCTGCGTGCGGCTGGTGATCAGACAAATTTGCACCTTGTCGTTCTTGATCCGCCAGCACAGTGCCGCAAATTGTGCGCGAACATCGGTCTTGCCCCCGGTGCGTAGTTTGAGCGGTAGCTGTTTTGCGAGGCGTTTCGCCATGGTCTCCACCACAAAAAGCATTACATCGAGGCTATGGCTGACGTTACGCAGAGCATTGTTACGGGGGCAACCCCCGCGCCCCGATTTATCGGCTCCTAAGTTGCGGTGATTGGCGCGCGCTGCGGGTGCCGCGTGTATCGACGTTGATGCCGCGGCGCGCTGACGCGGCAAGACCCCATGCGGCAACACCATCCCGAACCGCATTGGATGGTCACCTTGCTGGGCGCGCTGCACAATGGTGCAGTCCACGATGACCTGCGCGAACGTACGGCCCAACTGGCGGCTCGCCGCGTGGTCTGGTTCTAGCGCTTGCAACGCCCCGCGAACCGCCGGATAGTCCGGTGCATGTCACCACGCGCCCTCATACTTACGATACTTCTGGGCCTCTCAGCGAACGTTGTTCGGGCAGAGGTGGTCGTCTTTGCCGCGGCCAGCCTGAAGGAACCACTTGACCGTATCGCGGCGACCTTTGATGGCGTTGTCGTGTCTTATGGGGGCAGCGGCACTTTGGCGCGTCAGGTCGGGTTGGGTGCCCCCGCAGATGTTGTTTTGCTGGCCAATGCCGATTGGATGGCAATACTGTCCGACGCAGGTGATGTGCGAGCGACATCAATCGTTGACTTTGCAAGCAACCGTTTGGTTGTGGTGGGGCCTGCTGATGTAGCCACAATTGCATTGGACGAAGCGTCCATGTTGCGCGCACTGGGTAACGGGCGCGTCGCTATTGGCCTGACCAAAGCCGTTCCTGCGGGGATCTACGCCAAGGCGGCATTGCAATCGCAGGGCCTTTGGGATGCGCTGTCGGACCGGCTTGCCGAAGTTGATAACGTCCGCGCAGCACTCGCCCTTGTGGCGCGGGGGCAGGCACCGTTGGGGATTGTTTATCAGTCAGATGTGCGGGTGTCGCAGGGCGTAAAGGAACTTGCGATTTTCCCGCCTGATGCGCATCCGCCGATACGATACGTTGGCGCGATCACAACACAAGCAACAGACCCGGCCGCCGCGGCATTTTTGGCCTATCTGCTGGGCGATGCCGGTCAGGCAACCTTGGCGGATGCCCAGTTCCTTCCACCAATGGAGCAAGGCCAATGAGCCTGGGGTTGGGTGTAGAGGAATGGGCAGCGATCCTGTTGTCGCTGCGTGTTGCCCTGGTTGCGACGTTGGCCGCACTGCCGGTGGCAATCTGGATTGCCTATATTCTGGCACGCAAACGCTTTGTTGGACGGCAGTTGCTGAATGGGATTGTGCATTTGCCTTTGGTGCTGCCCCCGGTGGTTACCGGCTATCTGTTGTTGGCCCTGTTCGGTCAACAAGGCCCGCTGGGCGGATTTCTGGCGCAGTTCGGGATTACATTTGCATTTCGCTGGACGGGTGCAGCACTGGCAGCGGCGATCATGGCGTTTCCGCTGATGGTACGCGCGATCCGACTGGGGTTTGAGGCCGTCGACCCCGGCCTGGAGGACGCGGCGGCGACCTTGGGTGCATCGCGCTGGCGTATCTTGTGGACGGTGACCCTGCCTTTGGTTCTG
Organism: uncultured Alphaproteobacteria bacterium; assembly: GCA_929200255.1. Taxonomy (GTDB): domain Bacteria; phylum Pseudomonadota; class Alphaproteobacteria; order Rhodobacterales; family Rhodobacteraceae; genus Yoonia. Next base: position 107,707 of record CAKMYZ010000010.1, read on the forward strand.
CCGGGTATTCTGGCGGGGGGTATTCTTGGGTTTGCCAAAGCACTGGGCGAGTTTGGCGCGACCATCACGTTTGTTGCCGCAATCCCCGGACAGACCCAGACAATCCCAACCGCGATCTACGGATTGCTGCAGGTGCCCGGCGGGGAACCTGCTGTGCTGCGGCTGGTGGTCGTTTCCATCATCTTAGCGATGGGCGCGTTGTTGATGTCGGAATGGTTGGCCCGGCGCATGGCCAAACGGATCGGGCGACCATGATCAGCGTTACCGTCAAAAAACAACGCGGCGCGTTTACGCTTGACGCCAGCTTCGAGGCCCCCGCGGGCGTGACTGCGATTTTTGGGGTGTCAGGGTCTGGTAAGACGTCCCTGGTCAACGCAGTGGCCGGTTTGCTGACGCCAACGACTGGACGCATTTGCGTCGGTGATGTGACACTCTTTGATCAAGAGCGGCGGATCAATCTTGCGCCGCAACGCCGGCGCATCGGCTATGTTTTCCAAGATGCGCGCCTGTTCCCGCATATGTCCGTGCTGCGCAATTTGCACTATGGCGGTACACATGACGCGGCGCGGGTGATTGACGTGCTGGGGTTGGAGAACCTGCTGGAGCGGATGCCTGCCAGTTTGTCTGGCGGTGAACGGCAGCGCGTTGCTTTGGGGCGCGCGCTGATGTGTGATCCACAGCTGTTATTAATGGATGAGCCGCTGGCAGCACTTGATGGGCCCCGAAAGGCAGAGATTCTACCTTATTTCGCGCGGCTCCGGGATGAGGTGAAGATCCCGATCCTCTATGTCAGCCACGACATGTCAGAGGTGGCGCGACTGGCAACGACACTGGTGGTGATGGATGCGGGTGAAGTTGCGGTTCATGGGCCCGTGGGGCAGGTGCTGTCGCAACCCCAAGCTGTGCCCCTGCTGGGCGTTCGTGCAGCTGGTGCCGTCATCGAAACAAAGGTTGCGGGCCGTCTGCTCGACGATGGGCTGACCGAGCTGTCGTTTTCAGGCGGGCGGCTGATGATGCCCGGGATATTGGGTGTGTTGGGCCAAACTGTGCGTGTGCGCATCCCTGCACAAGATGTCATATTGGCGACCGAGAAACCCAAGGGGATGAGTGCGCTGAACGTGCTGCCGGTGACGATTACCCAAGTGTCCCAAGGGCGTGGGCCGGGCGTGGCTGTGGGTTTGCAAGCCGGGGAAAACCATTTGCTGGCGCGCGTGACACGGCGCAGCGCGCAACGCATGGGGCTTTCGGAAGGCCAAGACGTCTTTGCGATTATTAAGGCCACTGCTGTCGGGCCTGAGGATATCGGGCGCTAGCAGGCCATAGGACCCGCCGGCCTTATGCTGCTCAAGCAGCGCCAGAGGGCCTGTGCCGGACGGGGCGGGTTTCGACGACAGCAGAGAATATGACGACAAATTCTTCGTCTAGCCACAAACCGCGGGTCCGAAGTCGCCGCTGCGAGCGCCGCCAGTACATCTCATTTTGTCTCGATAAACAGGGCGTGCTGTGTTCGGCGAATGCCCCAGGCACTGGGGCTCCACGACCCTTCCTTGCATTCTTCGTTGTTGACTTACCAAAAAAATGAACCATTGTTGAATTGGTTTACAAGGATTCGCGCCAATGGGGATAGTGATCTGAATGTCCGAAAGCATTCAAAATACGGCGCAAGGTCAATCACAAGCCGACACATTGTTGTCGTTGACTGATTTGGTGTTGCGGTTCAGAGGTCAAGCTAACGACGTGCTTGATGGTGTTGATTTGACCGTGAAACGTGGTGAAGTTTTGTGTGTGGTCGGAGAATCTGGCTGCGGAAAAAGCGTCACTGCCATGGCCTTGATGGGCTTGCTACCCTCCAATTCTGCACGAGTTTCCTCTGGAATTCTTGACGTTGATGGATCCCGAATTGATTTGTCATGCAACACGCTACCCGCTGAAATGCGCGGCAACCACGTCGCGATGATTTTCCAGGAGCCTATGACCTCGCTCAATCCGACCTTCACCATCGGCAGCCAGATCATAGAGGCTGTCCAGCGTCACAGTGGCGGAACAAAATCCCAGGCGCGCGATAGGGCGCTCCAGATGTTACAGCGGGTCGGCATCGCAAACCCGGCACAGCGATTGTCAGAATATCCGCACCAATTGTCAGGTGGTATGCGCCAGCGTGTCATGATTGCCATGGCTCTGGCCAATGATCCACAGATCCTGATCGCGGACGAACCCACAACCGCCCTCGATGTGACGATACAGGCCCAAATCCTCGACTTGATCCGTGATCTACGCGACGAGACAGGAATGGGCACTATCATGATCACCCATGATCTGGGTGTTGTTGCCGAAATCGCCGATACCGTCGCGGTCATGTACGGGGGCCAAGTGGTCGAACAGGGGCCCGTGGCAGAGGTCTTCAACAACCCGCAGCATCCATACACAATCGGCCTGATGAGCGCGATGCCTCAGCTCGACGATCCGGGCACGCGGCTGGTCATTGTTCCGGGAACGGTTCCGACGGTTGCGAATATGCCGGTTGGATGCCGGTTTCGCACGCGCTGTGCCTTCGCCACCGCCACCTGCGAGACGCGCCCACCGCTGCGTGACATTGCACAAGACCATCAAACGGCATGTCACTACGCCCCCCTTGAAACAAATCTATCGGTGTCGGCATGAGCCACGATGTCATCCTGGACGCGGAAAACGTGGTGAAACACTTTGGCGGCGGTGATTGGTTGTCACGGACGCCGGTCGTTCAGGCCGTCGACGGGGTTTCGTTGCAAGTGCGACGTGGCGAGACATACGCAATTGTTGGCGAAAGCGGTTGCGGGAAATCGACGTTAGCCCGTGTTTTGATGGGTCTTTTGGCACCGACGGCTGGACATGTCCGGTTTGACGGGCGCGCCGTCGGTGCCGCCAGCGGGGCCGATCTGCAAGTGCTGCGCCAAGACATGCAGTTCATTTTTCAGGATCCGTTTTCATCGCTTAACCCGCGCATGTCAGTTGGGAAACTGGTTGGCGAACCGCTCGAGGTGCATGCCCCCGAACTCAGCGCACAGCAACGTCGTGATCGGGTTGCAGATTTGTTGCGCAAGGTTGGTCTACGGGCGGAATACGCAGGGCGCTATCCGCATGAGTTCAGCGGCGGGCAACGACAGCGCATTGGGATTGCCCGTGCTTTGGCCTCTGGGCCAAAACTGATCATCGGCGATGAACCTGTGTCTGCACTGGATGTCTCGGTTCAGGCACAGGTTATCAATCTACTTGGGGATCTGTCGCGCGACATGGGGCTGACGCTGGTGATCATCGCCCATGATCTGGGCGTCATCCGTCATATGAGCGATCGGGTCGCCGTGATGTATCTGGGGCAGATTGTCGAGAGTGGGCCAACTGAGGACGTCTATGCGAACCCGCGCCACCCTTACACACGGGCGCTGTTGGGATCGATCCCGACAATGGGCGGCAAACCTGACGGCCAAAGGTCAACTGTGTTGGGCGATATGCCAAGCCCAACAGCTCCGCCTTCGGGGTGCCGGTTTCATACGCGCTGTCCCCACGCGCAGGCAAAATGCAAGACCGCGCCGCCCAACCTGAAAGAGGCAGGCACCCCAGACCATCAGGCGGCTTGCCACTTTTGGGATACTCTTGCCAGTGCGCCGCCGATCGCCCCGACACCACCAAAAACCGAGGCCGCTGCGGCCCGGTTCGCCCTTTACCGTGCTGCGGTCGAGGGCGGGACAGTCACTCACAAAACAAACCAATCAACAGAGAGGAAATGACCCATGTCTTATCTTAAGACTGCCATGATCACAGCGTTGCTAGGTGCAACGGCACTTGGCGCTACGCCCGGCTACGCCAAAGACCTGCGCATTGGATTGCAATCGGATGCCGATGTGCTTGACCCTGATCAATCCCGCACATTTGTGGGCCGGATTGTCTATGCGTCGCTATGCGACAAATTGGTGGACATCACGCCAGACCTAGAGATCATCCCACAGCTTGCCACGTCGTGGACCAGCTCAGATGATGGCACTGAGATCACCATGACGCTTCGTGAAGGTGTGGTGTTCCACGATGGGACGCCCTTTAACGCAGCGGCGGTGGCCGCAAATATCGAACGCTCACAAACGATGGAGGAAAGCCGCCGGAAGTCCGAACTATCATCGATTGCTGGTACCGAGGTCACAGGCGAATATGAAATCAAACTTTTGCTCGAAGGGCCGGATGCGACGCTGATGGCACAGCTGGCTGACCGGGCGGGCATGATGGTGTCACCCACCGCTGCCGCTGCTGCTGGCGCTGATTTTGGTTTGAATCCGGTCTGCTCGGGTCCGTTCAGTTTTACCGAGCGCGTTGCGCAGGATAAAATCGTGCTGACCAAATTTGACGACTACTGGAACGCGGATGCGATCAACTTTGACAGCGTGACGTTCCTGCCGATCCCCGATACGACCGTGCGCCTTGCCAACCTGCAGTCGGGCGATATCGATATGCTTGAGCGTCTGGCCGCAACCGACCTGGCACAGGCCGAAGCGGATGCGAGCATCGTCGTCGACCGCGCCGTGAGCCTGGGCTACCAGGGTATTACCTTCAACATCAACAACGGTGAGCGCGGCGACAACCCGTGGGGTAACGATAGACGCCTGCGCCAGGCGCTGAGCTACGCTATCGACCGCGAAGCGCTCAACCAAGTTGTATTCGAAGGTGCCTTCGCACCCGGCAACCAGCCCTTCCCATCCTCATCGCCATGGTACAACAGTGACCTCCCGGTCGAAGGGCAGGACCTCGAGAAAGCCAGGGCGCTTCTGGCAGAAGCCGGTTTCCCTGATGGGCTTGACCTCGAAGTGCAGGTGCCGAACTCCACCGTTCCGCTTGCCGTGATGCAGGTGGTTCAGGCGATGGCGGGTCAAGCGGGGATCAACATCTCGCTCACCTCCAAGGAATTCGCCACACTGCTGTCTGACCAATCGGCAGGTAACTATCAGGCAAGCCAGATCGGTTGGTCAGGTCGGATTGATCCCGATGGGAACAACCACCAGTTTGTCACCACCAACGGCGGTATCAACGATTCCAAATTCTCCAATGCCCGGATGGACGAATTGATGGATGCGGCCCGTGTTGGCACCACTGTCGAAGAACGCAAGGCCCTTTACGATGAGGCCATCGAGATCATGCTCGACGATCTCAACCGTGTGTTCCTGTACCACGTCACTTGGATCTGGGCTTACAGCGACAACATGAAGGGCTTCACCCCGTATCCTGACGGTATGATCCGTCTGGAAGGCGTCACCTGGGAGGAGTGATCCTGCCACGCCCGCGCCGCGCGATACGATTGCGGCGTGGGCTACTCATCCAAGGAGCATAACATGCTGCCGTTTTTGCTGCGTCGGATTTTGATTGCGCTGCCGACCATTCTGCTGATCTCGCTCTTTGTGTTTGCGATGCAAAAGCTATTGCCGGGCGACCCGTTGCTGGTGCTGGCAGGCGAGGAACGTGATCCGGAGATGCTCGCCCTTCTGCGCGAAAAATACCGTTTGAATGACCCGATCTGGCGGCAATATCTGGCGTGGATCGGCAACGCGCTTCAGGGTGATCTGGGGATATCTTTGCGCACCAACCAACCGGTGACGGAGTTAATGCTTCAGAAACTGCCAGTCACAATTCAGCTTGCGATCATGTCGATGATTTTTGCATTGGTGATCGGTATCCCGGCAGGCATATTGTCGGCGGTCAAAAAAGGTACGGTGACGGATTATGTTGCCAATATAATTGCCCTATCAGGACTCTCCATCCCGAATTTCTGGCTTGGCATCATGCTTATCCTGCTGGTGTCGGTGAAGTGGCAGTTGCTCCCTGCGTCAGGCTACGTACCTTTGTCAGAGGGCGCTTGGGAGTCCATTCGTACGATGCTGATGCCGTCCTTTGTGCTGGGCACCGCGCTGGCTGCGACGCTGATGCGGCACACGCGATCCTCCATGTTAAGTGTGTTGAGCGCTGACTATGTGCGCACAGCGCGGGCTAAGGGCTTGGCTGAACGGGTTGTGATCCTCAAACACGCGTTACGCAACGCGCTAACCCCGATTGTTACGCTGAGTGCGCTGCTATTTGGCGAGTTGGTGGCGGGGGCAGTTCTGACAGAACAGATATTTACCATCCCGGGTTTCGGAAAGCTGGTTGTCGACGCGGTGTTCAACCGGGACTACGCAGTTGTCCAAGGCATCGTCCTGGTGACGGCTGTGGGCTTCATCTTTATGAATCTCTTCGCTGATGCGATGTATTTCGTCCTTAACCCGCGCCTGCGAGGGCAATGATATGACCGACACCATTCTCTCTGCGGAACCGGTTCTGACTGGGAAACCTGAAAATCGCGTGTGGAAGAAGTTCCGCCGCCACAAAAGCGCGATGGTCGGTGGCGTTCTGGTCACCTTCTTCCTGCTCATCGCTCTTGCTGCGCCGATCCTGCCGATCCCTGATCCTGCCGCAACCGACTGGGGTGCCGTCCGTAAAGCGCCAAGTTGGGCGCATTGGATGGGGACCGATGATATTGGCCGCGATGTCATGTCTCGTATGATCTGGGGCGCGCAAGCTTCGCTTTTGGCGGGTGTTGTGTCTGTCAGTATTGCAGTCGCGATCGGCGTTCCGCTTGGCGTGGTTGCGGGGTTTTTCGGCGGTTGGACCGATGCCGCAATCTCGCGCTGTACAGAGGCGCTCTTGGCTGCGCCATTTTTGATCCTTGCGATTGCTCTGGCAGCATTCCTGGGGCCATCACTGACCAACGCGATGATCGCGATCGGGATATCGGCCACGCCGATTTTCATTCGCCTGACCCGCGGGCAAGTCATCAGCATCAAATCTGAAGACTACGTCGACAGTGCCCGCGCCATTGGCTTGCCGACAACACGTATCCTCAGCCGCTATATCCTGCCGAACGTGCTGCCCCCGATCCTTGTGCAGGCGACTTTAACGATTGCAACGGCCATTATCGCCGAGGCGTCGCTGTCTTTCCTTGGCCTTGGGCAACAACCGCCTGAACCCAGTTGGGGCTCGATGTTGAACACAGCCAAGAATTTCCTCAACCAAGCCCCTTGGATGGCCATGTGGCCTGGTATATCCATTTTCCTCGTGGTGCTGGGTTTCAACCTTTTGGGCGACGGGCTGCGCGATGCGCTGGACCCGCGTGAACACTAATTTGGAGACCCCATGTCCGACTTTACAACGCGACCCGAAATAAGAGGCACCTTCGGCGTGGCCACCTCGACCCACTGGATTGCCTCATCTGTGGGTATGAGCATGCTTGAAAAGGGCGGCAACGCCTTTGATGCCGCCGTGGCCGCAGCACTGACGCTGCAGGTGGTGGAGCCACATTTGAACGGCCCCGCGGGTGACATGCCCGCGATCTTCTATTCTGCGGCAGCCGGCAAGGTCGAGGTGCTTTGCGCCCAAGGCGTGGCCCCGGAGGCCGCAACAATCGCGCACTACAAGGAGCAGGGTCTGACCCTCATCCCCGGTTCCGGTCTGTTGGCCACGGTGGTGCCGGGCGCGTTTGACGGTTGGATGCTCATGCTGCGCGATCATGGTACGATGGGTCTGCGCGAGGTGATGCAACCGGCCATCGACTATGCGCGCGACGGACATCCCATTCTGCCCCGTGTGGCCAATACCATAGCCGGGTTGGCAGAGTTCTTTGCAGAAGAATGGCCGACCTCTGCCGCTGTCTGGACCCCAAATGGCGAGGCGCCAAAACCAAACGAACTGTTTAAAAACCCGGATCTTGCTGCGACCTATGACCGGCTGGCATCAAGCGTTGGCGACACCCGCGAGGCCCAGATCGACGCGGCCCGTGCTGCATGGCGGGAAGGCTTCGTGGCTGAGGCCATTTTTGATTACCTTGAGGATGCACATGTGATGGACGTGTCCGAGGCAAAGCACTCTGCCGTTCTCGCCCCGTCGGATATGGCAGATTGGCGTGCCAGTTATGAGGCGACGCTATCTTATGACTACCACGGTTGGACGGTTCACAAGACACAGGCCTGGTCGCAGGGGCCAGTCCTGTTGCAGACCCTGGCGATCCTCAAGGGCGTTGATTTGGCGGCCATGGACCCGAACGGCGCTGCCTTCGTTCACACAGTGATCGAAGCCATGAAACTGGCCTATGCAGACCGTGAGGCTTATTACGGCGATCCCGATTTTGCTGATATTCCAATGGATGCGCTGCTCAGCGACAGCTACAATGACGCGCGGCGCGGGTTGATCGGTACCGACGCCTCACTCGATCAACGTCCGGGCCGTGTGCCGGGGTATGAGGCGCTTGCCGATGCCTACATCGAACGCGCCGGGCGGGATTTCAACGTCGGCAATGTCGCCGCACAAGAACCGACCATGTCGCACCTGACCGAAAAACGCGGCGATACCGTGCACCTCGACATCATCGACCGTTGGGGCAACATGGTTGCGGCGACCCCCTCTGGCGGTTGGTTGCAAAGCTCCCCGGTTGTTCCCGGTCTCGGTTTCCCGCTCAACTCGCGCGCCCAGATGTACTGGCTGGAGGATGGCTTGCCGACCTCCCTTGTTCCCAAAAGCAGACCGCGGACAACGCTGACGCCGAGCTTTGCGGAAAAAGATGGTAAGCAGTTGGTCTTTGGCACGCCGGGGGGCGATCAGCAGGATCAGTGGCAACTGATCTGGTTCCTGCGTTTCGTTCATTTCGGCATGGGCCTGCAGGAATGTATGGACCAGCCACTGTTCCATACGATGCATTTCCAGGGGTCGTTTTTCCCGCGCGAAGTCAGAAGCGGCGAGATGATGATCGAGCCAAACGTAGGCGAAGACGTGATCTCAGATTTGCGGGCACGCGGCCATAAGGTGACGGTGGCCGAACCCTGGACCGTCGGGCGCCTGACGGCTGCCCTGCGCGAACCGGACGGCACGTTGCGCGCGGCCGCTACACCGCGTCTGATGCAAGCATATGCGGTGGGACGATGACCTATTCATTGATCGCAAAAGACATCGACGGCAGTATTGGCCTGATTGTGGCCAGTAAATTCTTTGCCTGCGGGGCTGTTGTCCCATTTCTGTCAGGCAGTGTCGCGGTGGCGAGCCAAGCCTTTTGCAACCCGATCTGGGGCACCGAAGGACGCGCCCGGATGATGGCAGGTGAAAGTGCCCAGGAGGTTCTGGCAAATCTCGCTGCACGCGACGAAGGGCGCGCGATAAGGCAGGCGCACGCGATGGATGCGCAGGGTAACTTTGCAGCGCATACGGGTGCAGATTGTGTCGATTGGGCGGGGCATATCATCCAGAGCGACCATTCGGTTGCAGGCAATATGCTGGCCGGACCGCGCGTGATCGAAGCCACATCAGAGGCCTATCAGGCCAATGCTGCGCTACCCTTTGCCGAACGCCTGATCACAGCCATGGTTGCCGGTGAAAAAGCGGGGGGTGACAAGCGTGGCCGGCAGGCTGCCGGACTTGTTATCCACAAAGGCGAGGCTCACCCGTGGCTCGATCTGCGTGCGGACGATCATGCAGATCCCTTGGCAGAACTGGCGCGACTCTGGGATGTGGCACAGGAACGCTACGTGCATTTCGTCAAAGGTATGCCCTCCGCCGCGCGGTTCTCTGGATATCCGACCCGTGACGGCATCGACGCAGATATCGCCGCCGCTGAAGCGCGGCGTCGCGCAGAAGGCCGCGCGAGTCGCTCTCATGCGGTTGAGACCGGAGAATGAGGCTTTGGGCTGATTTGATGTTGCATGAGCCGCCCATTTGCCTACAGGGTGCGCTATGAACGGCATGTCCCCAAAGGCGGCGTCCGCACAGGTGCGCGACAGGCTGCTTGAGCTTATTAAATCGGGCGACATCAGCCCCGACGGCAGGCTGCCGACTGAACGCGCATTGGCCGAAAGGTTCGGCGTTGGCCGCCGCTTCGTAAGGCAGGGCCTTGATGCGCTCGAGGCCGAGGGCTTGGTCTGGCGAAAGCAGGGCAAAGGTACATTTGCCGGCCAACCGGCTGATCCGATGGGCGATCTTGCTGCGCGGATCACCGGGGAAACCAACGCGCTTGAGGTGATGGAGGCCCGCCTATGCATTGAGCCTGAACTGGCCGCTCTATGCGCCCGCAGAATGACCACCGACGAAGTGGCGCGCCTGCGGACATTGGTGCAACGTCAGCTGGAGGCGGCTGATGCACAGGCGATCGAGCTTTGGGATGGATCGCTGCACCGCCTGATCGCACAATGTGCAGGCAACCGGCCATTGTTAATGGCGTTCTCGCTCATTGACAAAATCCGGTCCAATCCTGCTTGGGTCAGCCTGCGCGCAAAGAGTCGCGACCTGGCGTCACTGCAAGTCACCCACAACGAGCATCTTGCTATCATCGATGCGATCGCGGCAGGTCATGCTGAGGTGGCACGCACCGCCATGCTGGACCATCTGGAAACCCGCTTCGCCGCCCTTCAGGGTGATCTTGAACGGGCTGCACAGCGCAGCGGTGAGACCTTTTTCATCACACGTGATCAGAGCTGATAAGAGCACAGGAAAGGTATGACCATGTCAAGATATCTTCGCGCGATTGCGCTATGCCGCGCCGAAGGCGCTGAGCTTCGAAGGCTTGTCGTATGATTGTAAACGCAGGACCTGAAACCTGTCACTGGGGTTACTTCGACGCGACCCTTGATCCAGTTGTCACCGTGCCAAGCGGATCAGAGGTGACGATTGACACGATCTCAGGTGGCCCCGATAATTTGCCCGGAGCAGGCTTCCACATTCCCCCTGAATTGCTCGAGATGCACAGGGTGAGCCCACCCAAAGTGCCTGGGCACCTTTTAACAGGCCCCGTGGCCGTTGAAGGTGCGACCCCTGGCGATGTCCTTCAGGTTGACATTCTTGATGTCAGACTCAGGCAGGATTGGGGCTATACCTTTGTGCGCCCTCTTGCGGGTACGCTGCCACTCGACTTTGCAGATCAACACCACATGACCATCTCTTTGGACGCAGAGCGCGGCATGGCGACCCTCCCGTGGGGGCTGGAGCTACCGCTCGCGCCGTTTTTTGGCGTGATGGCCGTTGCGCCACCGCTGGATTGGGGGCGTATCTCGACAATCGAACCGCGCGCGCATGGCGGCAACCTGGACAACAAAGAACTTGTGGCGGGTACCACGTTGTACTTGCCCGTCTTCACCGAAGGGGCGTTGTTTTCCTGTGGCGACGGGCATGGTGCACAGGGCGATGGCGAAGTTTGTGTCACGGCGATCGAGACAGCATTGCAAGGCCGCTTCCGCCTCACTGTTCGCCGCGACTTGCAGATGATCTATCCGGAGGCTGAAACGCCGACCCATTTGATCACCATGGGGATGCACCCTGACCTCGACGTTTGTGTTGAAATCGCGCTGAGACGGATGATTTCCGTCGTCGCAGCCCGAGCGGGGATTAACCGCGCAGAGGCCTATATGCTATGCTCGCTGGCAGGCGATCTGCGCATCACCCAAACCGTGAACCGCGAAAAAGGTGTGCACATGATGATGGCGAAGCCGCTTCTATGAAGGTCCTGAGCCCAAATCTGTGGCGTCAATGCGGCTAAGCCTTTAGTGCCTTTGTGATGGCCGCCAATGTCCGCGCCACGCCACCTGAATGGGCGGCATAGAAGGTGCCGATCTGGCTGTCACTGACGTTCTGTGGTGTTTGTACAGCCGGTAGTAGTTCGTCCGCAGATTGCAGTTTGTGACAGACCCCAGCTGCTATCGCCTCGGCCGCAGGATACGCGATCGTCCAGATGTAGGGACCTACAATCACGGGCTTCTTCAGCGCCAGGGGCTCAATCACGTTATGCGCTCCCTTTGGAACGAAACCGCCTCCAATGACAGCGCGGTCGCAGAGCCCTAGATAGAAATACATCTCTCCCATGCTGTCGCCCAGCAGGACATCAACTTCTGGCGTCCCTGTTGTCAGCGCGAGGCTATCATCAAAAACCTCTGACCTGCGCGCGTATCGCAAACCGGCGGCCTGCAGCATCTCTGCCACTTCGTCAAACCGTTCAGGCGCACGCGGAACATAGGTGAAGAAAAGCCCCTTGGTCTGGCGGATCATATCGATGTAGATGGCATCTTCGCCTTCAACCACGCTGGTCAGGGTGAAGCTTGGGCGGCCCTTGGTAAACGCATCCCGGCAGGCGGCCGCGGCATCCAGTTGCGGCTGTGGAATGGGTTGATCGAAGCGCAACTCGCCGGTGACTTGGATGTTTTTCATGCCAACAGTGGCAAAGCGATCTTGATGCGCTGCGGATTTGACAAATGCGCCAGAGAACCCACCCACAAGCGCGGCACGCAGTCCCAAACCTTGCTGATCTTTCTCAAAGCTCTTCTTTGGGTATTGGGCGTTACACATGAACAGTGGTGTACCGCGTTTGCGGCAGGCCATGATCATGCGCGGCCAAATCTCGATCTCCATGACCAGACCGTATTTGGGTGCGAACTGCGACAGGAAACGCCGGTAGGCAAAGCCATATTCCAATGGCACCCAGATCACCTGCACTGTGCCGGCGGCAATTTCAGCTGCGAACTCGCGCAGGGCTTCGCTTCGCCCGGCCGGGGTGAAATGGGTGGTCACGACGTGTTCACCCTGCGCGAGCAACCCTCGGATCAGCGGGGTGGCTGAGCGCATTTCCCCAAGCGAGACCGCATGCACCCAGACAGGTGAATTCAGCGTTGTGGGATAGCGACCAAACCGTTCACCCAAGTGCTGAAAATACAGCGGATCCTTGCGCCCCCGTCGCCACAGATACAGTAATGCCAGCGGCAGCAGGAGCCACCACAGGATGCTGTAGCCGATCAGCGCAAGACGGAGTTTGAGGTTGGGGACGTTTGGCGGCATATCAGGTTTTTATCATCATCAAGAGATCGGCCGCCAGTTGATCCGTCGGCGCTCCCAAGTCATTGACCAGTTTTGCGGCCTTTTCGCCAAGCGCGCTCAGGTCTTGCTCTTGCAGGGCGACGGCCAATTCATCCGCATCGGCAACCGGGATGGCAGCCTCTGTACCAATCAATGCGTCAAAATCCGCCCGAAAATTTGCCCTGCAGGGTCCGCACAGAACCGCGGTGGAAAGTGTTGCGGCTTCCCAAGGGTTGTGGCCTTCAATGTCGCTGAAGGTGCCCCCGATCAAGACGGCTTGCGCGACCCGGTAGATCATCCCCAACTCACCAACAGTATCACAAAGCCAGACAGATGTGTTTTGGTCGGGCCACTGGTCTTTTGATCGTTTTGGCGCGGGATCGTCGGCGAAACGGGCAGGGTGGCGCGGAACAACGATCAAGAGCGCGCTGGAGTCTGATTGACGCAGGGTGTCGTGGGCCGCACGCGCACGTTCGGCATCTTCGGCGTATGCAGGGGCGACCGTCCAGACGAAACGGCCCTCTGTGGCAGCGCGTAGGGCATCCAGCGCGGTTTGGTCGCAGGTCAGCGCCGGCGCTGCAGGTTTCAAAGAGCCTGTCACACGCACCGTGGCACCAAGGCTTTCCAAATGGGTGGCGGTGGCATGATCTTGGGCAGTGACCAGCGCCATCGTCTGATAAAGGTCACGAAAGAGACTCTGGGCCTTTTGATGGGCCTTGTAGGATTTTGCATTCATCCGTGCGGCGATAATGCACTGCGGAATACCACGTGCGGCAATCGCGCTGACAAAGCCTGGCCACAGATCCTGCTCGGCCCATACGCAAAGATCAGGGGCAAAATGATCCAGAAAGCGTTTGCGATAGCCCGGAGCATCAAGTGGCAGAAACTGATGAATTGTGCGGGGCGGTGCGTTCTTTTCAAAAACCTCTGCGGATGCGGCGGTTGTGGATGTGACCAGAAAGGATACATCGGGGCGCGCTGCCGCCATGCGTGCAATCACCCCCCGCAACGACAGCACTTCGCCCAGGCCCACTGCATGCAGCCATATCAGCGGCCCTGCGGGGCGCGGTGTCAAACCCTTGCCTTGTTTCTCTTGCCAGCGTGTGGGGTGTTCCTTGCCGCGCCTCAAACGGCGGCGGAGAAGGGGGGGCGCCACCAACGGGATGAGGTGGCTTGCCGCAAGATAAATGCGCAGGGCCCAGTCCGGTCGCAATTCAGCTGGCCGTGTCATGAAAGGTTTTTTGCAGTGATGTTTCCCAGAAGGGGGCCGCTTTGAGAATATCAGCAAAGCGAGACGCAGCACTTCCGCCGCCAAAGGCGTCATGGCGCGGATAGGATTTACCCCATTGGGCGCGCAGGAATTCTGCGATTGCGCCGGTGTCCGTGGCATCGGCAAAGAACACCGAAGGGGATTTCGCGCGGTTCGTCTGGCGGGTGCCAATATCCAGCGATGGCAACCCGATGAACGGCGCCTCGCGTACACCGGCAGATGAATTCCCAACCATCGCGCTGGCATTTTTCATCAATTCAGAGAAATGCGCAAAGCGCATCGACGGCAGGACGCGAAACTGATCTTTTGGGACGGCGTCAATTGAATCAAAAATCGCGGTTGAGCCGGGATCGTTGTTCGGGGCAATCACCACAAACGGGCGGCCTGAGACGGCCAATGCCCCAAACAGCGACGCAGCCTGTGCACCCATGCTGTCGGCCTCTGAAGTGACGGGGTGAAAGACGCAAATACCATAGTTATCAAACGGCAGATCATAGCGGGATTTGACCTCTGCCAGACTGACGCCAGAGGGGCCTGCGTGAAAATCCAGCTCAGGCGAGCCGATGGCATGAATATGCGCCTTGGGCTCTCCCATCGCCATGACACGCCGCGCCGCATCCTTGGATGACACAAAATGATCGCTTGCCAGTTTGGAGTTACAATGGCGGTAGATTTCGTCAATGGTGCCAGAGACTTCACCACCTTCAATATGTGCGCAGCGGATGTAGTTTGTGGCGCAGACAAGTGCACAGGCAAGCGCCTCGACCCTGTCACCGTGAATGACCACAAGATCGGGCTGCGCCTCTTTGACGAAATCCGAAAACCCGGTGACGGTCTTTGCCAGCACCATATCCTGTGGGTCGCCGGGCCGCTGGTTGAGGAACTCATGAACCTGCACGCCGGGCGTGCGGTGCACCTCAACCTTGGTCAGCCCATAGCGCGCCAGCATATGCATGCCGGTAACAAAGAACGAGACCGCAAAACCCGCATCGCGGGTGGCCGTGGCAAGCGGTTCCAACTTACCGAAATCCGCGCGGGTGCCGGTGACAAAAAGGATCGAACGGGACATCGGTCTTCCAAATCAACAAGATACCGGCGATGCGGCTGCCCATACAGATTAGCGGCCCAGTAGGCGAAAGGAAACTGCGATATCACGCTTTGGGACTTGATGACGGCACAGATGGCGCGATAACGGCTTGACCTTGCAGGGCAGCATCCTTAGGTGACGGTGCAACAAGGCGAGTGGGCAGGTAGGTTATGCAGCGGATTGCAAATCCGTGTAGACCGGTTCGATTCCGGTACTCGCCTCCAAACATCTTCCTTGACGAATAATGTCCAATGATATCAATATCGCCTATGTTTTACAGGGGGTTAAGATTTTGCATGTGCGAAGGCGTGTGCGAATTTTTGTGCGAAAACGGCGATGGCAAAGAAGATAAAGTACCTCAAACAAAGGGGCGACTGGTATCACTTTGAAAGGGTGGTTCCCCCTGATGTTCGCCACCTTATTGATGATAAGGATTGGAGGCATACCCTTGATACTGACAGCAAAGTCGAAGCAGAGGCCCGATGCTTACGTCGTACGGTGGAGACTAACGAACAACTCAGAGCAGCCAGAAGCGGTTCTTTCCGACGCCTTGATCAAACTCAGATTGAAGACTTGGCTGTTCAATGGAGCCTCGACTTTCAACTTATCAACCGTGAGAACATCGCACGTGAAGCGTTTCCAGATGTCTGGGGTGAGCTTGATACATTCGGTGATGAGGCCCCCCGCCCCATAATTCGTAGCAAATTGCCCTATTTGGTCCCATAGGCGCTGACGTCAGACATTATTGAACCTAACCCATCAGAAGTCGCAAGAGGGCGTAAAAACCGTTACGGTTCGCATGGTTTGCGTTTTGCCCTCAAAGGTGCGGACGAAGACATAGATCAATTCACTCGCCGTGTTGGGCGAACGGCCACCGATGAAATGGTGGATGATAATGGGCCAGGCAGCGGTGAATGGCAGTTCGGCTATAACCGCCGTAGTGTCGGCTCTCTGCACATTGATACTTTGACGATCCCAGCCAGTGACTTGGCTCAGCGGGGAGTTATGGCAGTCTACCCCGTTGGGGGGTGGTGGAAAGAAAGCCGCAAGGTTGATCCAGCACGGTGCTTGACGAGGTTCTCTTTGGTGGCCGAGATTGATGCTGAAGAGCAGGAAGTCGATCTTTACGCCGAAGTTCAGCAAGCTATCGCTACCCGCAACGTAGTTCAGGTTTAGCAACCTGTGATGTTGTCGATGATCCGTGTCTTGGTCGTTACTTGTGTTCGACTCCGATTCAGCCGTTAACGTCAGTGGACACAGCTTTCTGCCCATTATCCCTAAGGATAAAATTCAATATTCTGGGCTTCGATGATAGATATTTTATCCTCAGGGATAAAATCTAATGACAATGCCCAGATCATACGATATATTATCCTCAATGATAAATTATGGTGCAGCATGAACATCGAAACGAACCTGACAAAGTGGGCAGTCAAGATTGGCAACCGATTGCGCACAAGGCGTAAAGAGGTGGGGTTGAGCCTTACCGACCTGTCACGCTTGTCTGGGTCCACGGCATCGACCTTATCACACATCGAACGGGGAACACGGGACGTGAAGCTGTCTACGCTGGTTGCATTGGCCGATGCACTTCGCGTCGATTTGGCTGACCTTGTGGCCCCACAAGAACGCGAAGCGGGCACCGATACTCATAGCATCATTGATGGCTACGATCTGGACGATGACGCATGACCACAATTGATGAGGTGGCCGTATATTACGAGGCGTTCAGTGTCGGGCAAATTGATGTCCATAACGATGGCAAGCTGTCGCTCGTTTATGACAAAAGATGGCTGGCTACCAAGAGCAGTTTCCCACTATCCGTGACGATGCCACTGGCTGAAGGCAGCTACTCTGATCACATCGTCACGCCATGGCTTGCCAATCTTCTCCCCGAAGAACAGCAGTTGCTGACCCTTTCACGGGCGTTGGGTTTATCATCAACGGACGCACTCGCTATCCTCAAAGAAATCGGCGGGGATACCGCAGGTGCCATTTCCATCGGTGAACCCAGTGACAAGGCTGCTTGGTCGTATCAACCCATCACCGACTACTACGCCACTCAGAACCCACAGGAGGCGCTCTCAGCGCACTTCAAGGACCTTGGCCAGCGCCCATTCCTCGCAGGGGAGGATGGTGTCAGGCTGTCCCTCGCTGGTGGGCAGAAGAAGACCGCCCTCGCAGTGTTGGACGCCACAGGTGTGCCGAAGTTGGGGTTGCCTGAAGTCGGTGACCAACTTGCCATCCCGAAGTCTGGTGCGCCCTCAACTCTTATCATCAAGCCTGACAACCCGAACCTTCCTGGCATCGTTGAGAACGAAGCCTACTGCCTCACACTTGCGCGGCTGATTGGCATGAACGTTGCCGAAACTGGCATTGTCGAAGCCGAGGGTAGGACAGCACTTGCGGTGGCAAGGTATGATCGGACGACACGCAGGAACGGGTCGCTGCGACGCCTTCACCAAGAGGACTTCGCACAGGCGAATGGCATCTTCCCCAGCCAGAAGTATGAGCAAGGCACTTTGGCAGGGCTGGACCTCAATCGGCTCTTACGCACTGCACTGCATCTTCCCGCACAGGATGCTCTGACACTGCAAGATCAGGTAATTTTCAACATCCTCGTGGCCAACACTGATGCACATGCCAAGAACTATTCAATGCTTCTCAGCGGCGGGCCGAGGATGGCACCGCTCTATGATGTATCGACCGTGCTGCACTGGGATCACGTGAACCAATACCACGCTCAGAAGCTGGGAGGGCGTAAACGCAAACCTGCTGATATGGCACGGCGTCACTGGGAACGGATCGCCGATGCCGCTGGGTTCAGCCCACGAGGTATCCGACTGCGGGTGCAGGAACTTGTCGATGCTATGGTGGCAAAGCGTGTAGAGGCCGTAGAAGCCGTATGCGTCCAGTCTGGTGCCGAACGTGGCATGGTTGAGCATGTGGCGGGACTGATTGAAGGTAATGCGCTTCGGATCGCTGGGCGGCTGAACGACCCATTGGAAGCCGCAACGTGATGAAACGTCTTTTCACCCCACGGACGGTCATGTTTGCTCTGCTCTTCGGGGCGCTCTACTCGCTGGTAATTGCCATCATTGGAAAGGTGGCCGTTGACTATTGGGGCCGCCCCAGAGGTGTCGCCTATGGAATCTTCGGTTATTACTACTGGGCCGTTCTCAGCATCTATGGGCTTGCGATGGTCTTCGTTTTTCGGGCCATTCCAATTCGGTATGCATTGGCCACGTTCCTGACCATCATCACTGTACCGACCTTTCTGCTTTTGCCAGATCAGGGCGAACGTCCGATCCTCGCCGTGTATGCTGGAGCGATCACGATGTGTCTGGCTTTGGCTGCTTGGGAACTCTATCGTATGAGGGGACGCGAACCGCTTACTTAGAGCGCAACACCAAAGATGCGACATTGGGGGCAATGCAGATCAATACTCCGACCAGCCTCGCCCATAACCGTTCCACACCAAGCCCATGGCTGTCATCCGCTCGTACAAAGCCCCTCCGTAGACGTAGCGCGATGGTTCAGGTCGGCACTCCAGCTTGTCCACGATCTCACCATTGCGTGTGACTGTGACCCATCCGAAATGCGTCACAGATGGGATGTCGTCGTCAAAGGGCTGCGTCACAAACAGACTTGCAACTTCATACGCGTAGTCGCCATTGCGGAATGTGATCGACCCCGATGTTGGAGCAGGCGCATCCCATGGATGATAGTCCACCGTTGTAATAGGTTCCGAAAGATAAAGCTGTGGCACCTCGCCAGAGACCCCATAGCTGTAGGTTACGGTGAAATCGTCGTGGCAGACGCGCAAAACCGTATCTTTGCCTGCGATGTCACAAAACGTAAACGGAATGTTCCCACGCCCACAATCAGCAGTGGCCTGACTGGCCAAAAGCCCCAGCACCATGGCCGCAGATGCCGTATATCGTTGCAAGAAAGACTCCTTCAGATCAGTTCATATCTAACTAAGCTTAGGCTACCCCAGCAGGTGCATGAACATCACGGCGCAAGACTGACAAAGCTGATGCTTTCAACACGTTTGTCTGGCCCAAAGACAATAACAGCATACCAGTTTGCGAAATCTTGCGGCGCTTCCGAGCAAACGAGGGCGTTGAATATGTCGGCGTCAGGGGCCACACCGCTGGGGACACGTCCCAAGATCGCAATGACCTCGCCTCGTGTCAGACCAACCCGCAGCCCCGAAGGCATGTCCCACATCTTATCCGTGGCGGTCATCCCGATCACAAGGCCATTCAGGATATCAATGCCCAAGCCATGCGCGGTCACTCGATCAATCTCGCGGCCATCGGGCAGGAACACACCACTTGCTTCGGGTGATCCAAGTTTATGCAGCGTTGCTACGCGGTCACCCATCCCGACACCGCCAAACATAAATTCGGGGGCCACCAAACATCCACCTTTGTCGTCTGGGAACAAAATGGGGGCTTGGGTCACGACATCCCCCACCCATGTTTTGGAATAGTCATCCCAGTCCAGACCAGCCGCCACTTTGATATCATGTATTCCACCGCCAAAGCCGTAGCTGACTGTATCAGGAATACACTGGAGCCTGCTGAGGCTTTGGCCGTTCTGCGCCACACCGATCCAGCCAAAGCGTCGTGGACCAAGCTCCATTTCTTCTTCAGAAAAGGCCCGATCAAAACCGCCGCCAACCTCATAGCTGAAATCGCCATTATAGAATGTGACGGTCTCACTGATCGCCTTGCCCAAACCAGACCACGGCTCGTAGTCTACGTGTGTCACCGTCTCAGAGAGGACCAGATCAGGCACACCACCAATCGACCCATAGCGATAGGTTGCGACCTGACTATCAAAGCAAACATGGACCTCTGTACCGCGCCCTTCGATCTGGCACGATGTGAATGGTTCTTGCCCTACGGGACAATCCGCCAGTGCCATGGTGCCAAGAAGGACGCCGCAACTGGCCAGACATAGAGCTATTTTTTGACCCAACTCACTGATCCCTTTGTCAAAACGACTATCAGATTCAATTGATAACGACTTGCATGGGATAAAGCGACGAAATTGCCTATCCGTCAATCAAACCGAGATTGAGTGCGGCTTGCTTCATCGCATCAGTTGCCTGCCATGACGGGTTTTTCGCGCATATGCCCGATACTTCGTAGTAGAAACCTGAGGACAGGATAGGCGTCGCGGACGCAGTGTCTGCGATGTCCGCCTCAGTGATGCCGTTGTCACGCAGAAACCGCTTGATCAGAACAGCATATGGCACAACGTCTTCGGGTGGGATGCCGAGATCATCATGAAATGCACCTGCCTGCCTATAGTGGGCAATCTCAGCGTCATGATACGCAAAGATGACTTCCTCATGCCGTTCGCCGAGACCCTCACACGTTAATTCTGCAAGCTCATCAGGCGCGTAATGCCTGATCTCAGAAGGACCTGACCAAACGAAAGCCGCCAGCCCAGCAGCCGAGGCACATAATGTCAAAGCAACTACGATAGATGTCTTCATGGTGCCAACTAAGATGTACCAAGCTTGCTTGTCAAAACATCTGAGGTTGCCCAGAACGGGGGATGAGTGGACGGATGTCCGCCTCCAAGACGCGTGGGGCGTGGGGGTGATGGGTGGACTATAATTTTATTGACCGATTGCCGATGGCCCTTCTTTGCATCTATCATGTCCCTGATAGACGACGGGACCCAATTGTCTGCAACCAAAGGCTTCGCATGATCCGTCACCTCATCTCGTTGTTGCTATTGGGACTATCAGTGCTTTTCGGGTATCTTTATTATGTCCAATACTACAAGTGGCGTAATTGTTTTGATGAGACAGGTCGTTGTTTTGATCCGCAGGCTGGCGTTACGTATCTGGAGCAATCTGGCTTAGGTTGGATCATACTTACTGGGCTGCCACTTGCGGCTGCCATCTTTTGGATGCGGGCTACGCGGACCCAGAAATGAAGCTTAAGAGCAGTAAGGCAAGAGTGAGGCAATTCTAGCTTATCTATGGTGCCTTACACCGCCCCAATTCCCACTTATGCATAGACTTTCATAAATAGATTTACTCGGCGAAAGGCTGACATTGAACAAACACAAAGTAACAAGAGAAGAACTTCATCGCGCTGTATGGGATAAGCCTCTCACCGCGCTTTCGAAAGAGTTTGGGGTAACGGCAACAGGCCTGGCAAAAATCTGCGACCAACACGATATTCCCCGACCACCTCAAGGGCACTGGACCAAATTGGTGACGGGCAAGGACGTTAAAACCACCCCTTTATCGCCACTTGGAAAAGGCCAATTAACTTCCTTCGACATCATACCTGCACCACCGAAGACGCGGCAATCTACCAAGGAAGAGGCCGCACGGTCCGAAGCACAGAAGGTCGTAGCTGAGCTTACTGAACTAGACGATTTCAAAAGGCTTCACCCAGCGGTCAGAGCTTGGGTCAAGCAGCATCGGGATGAACAGACAAAACGCCGCCAAGAACGCCGCACACGTGGTCGTGATGTTTGGGGCTTCCTAGGCAATCCCATTCCAAACCTGACCGAACGAGATCGGTATCGGTTCCAAGCCTGTTGAATGTCATTGAGAACTGACCCGGTATTGTCACCGAGATTTGACCCGCTC
>CAKMYZ010000011.1 GCA_929200255.1 uncultured Alphaproteobacteria bacterium
CTTGTAAGTCGTCGCTGTCCAACTGCTCATCCATGCCAGCTAGCACACTGGATTCACACAGTGAATCCTCTCAAGCAATTTATGCAACAAAGCCGTTTTATTGGCAACGTTTTAAGCATGGGGTCAGCGTGGAAAGGTAATGTGGAGGAGCGGCTGAATTGGGTATTGTCGATGAGTTAACAGAAAATGCCGTGAAAGTGGAGGCGTGATTTTGTGACGATGGAATGGGTGTAGGTTTTCTTTTTGATACCGACACAAAAGAAAGGTTACGAACCGTGGTCTAGGGTGCAGGGCTCAACTTTATTCAGGTGGCGGATGGTCTGGCTGTGTTCTGTCGAAATATATTGACCCTAGGCAACATTCTTGAATGAGATTTTTCGCTGAAATTGGTCGTTTTGGGTTCGAATCCGACCTACGGTGCGAAGCACCTCACGGCAGCAAAATATCTTTCGACCCCCGCGCCGTAATCTTTGCGCTGTCGATCGATGTCACCGATGCCAATGTATTCGTCGGGTTTATGTGCCAACTTTAGGATCCCCGGGCCATTGGCGATACAGTTTTTCAGTTTGCCAATCGGGTCGATGTGTTTTTGGTCATAGGTGTCGGGGGGCACGCAGTCTGCGAGCTTACCGAGCCCCTTTCAGTCGCTGCCGCGACTGTCAGGTTGCGGGCGGCCCGACACGTCAGCCGATTGATGCGAACGGCAACTTACGACCTGAGCCCGGTCTGTCAGATTGTGCAGCCCGTGTCATCGCAGGCCGGTCGGCTTTCGTTGATGGGCGCGACGGATTGCGGAGGTGCTTTCGCAACCAGTGAAGCAATCTCCGCGCCGAGTTTGAGTGGGCTGATCTGTCCGAAGTGGTGGGCTACGAGTACTCCGGCTTGATCCAAAAGCAGCATGGACGGTGTTCCCCGCAGGCCGTAGCGCTGCATTGTGACGGGTGTTGTTGATCCGCCTGGCGCATCTATTCCGACCGGAAAGGTGATGCGGTATTCGTGCAGGAACGCTTCGAGTGACACGGCTGTCATCGCGGCGTGATGCTCAAACACAGTGTGCAGGCCGATCACGGCCACGTCCTCATGAGAAAAGGTATCGTGGACCTGCTGGGCGAGGGGGAGCCCGTGGGCGACACAACCAGGGCAGAGCATCTGGAAAGCCTCGATCAGCACGACCTTGCCGTGCAACTCCAACGGCGAGATCGGCTTTGGTGTGTTGAACCACTGATCCACAGACCAGTTGGGGAGTGGTAGTTGCGCGTCTTGCATCAGTTTCTCCAGTAGTTGTTGGCTGCCGCGACTGTCTGAAAGTTGGTCGCGACCACTGCGGCGGTCGCGATCAACGCTTCGGCGTCCTTTTCGTAAACGGCCCGCAAATCGTTGCGAACGGCGGGGTTGCTTTGGGTGATCCTGACGGCGGCGCGCGACAGTTTCACGGCTAGTTCATAACCCTCCTGCGGTGTGTTCGTGAGCAGGTTCGGCAGCCAAATGTCGGCCATGCCAGTCTCCTTTCTTGGTCGGGGGGCAACGCAGAGGATAGGGCCCTTGGGGATCAGTCGATTGTGCCGGGCAGGCTCAGGTCGCCGGAGGCAACATCGAAGACATCCGTGACACACAGAAGTGGCGCGTGGATGTTTTCGTTGACGCGTAGGGCAGAGGTGACGCCGTCATATGCGACGCCTGCGACTGCCTCTCCATCGGTGAACGGAACTGTGACGGCGATTTCCGGCCCGTCAAACAGTGGCGTGTATCCCGGGCTGTCGATGAAAATCGGCAGGCCCGGCCAGGTCACGGGCATGGTGGGTGTTGTTCCTGCGGGGATGTCTCGGACACCAAGTGCACCTTCGCCGCAAGCCTCGGTCGGCGTCAGCACGACCCAGTGGCTGTGCCACAAAAGCCCGTCATTGGCCGGATCGCCGTCATTGTTTTCATCAAACAACGGCGTGTCGTCGAAGTCCGGATGGCTGGTCACCGCCAATGCGAGGATTCCGGTCCCACCGTCAAATCCCACACTCGCCGGATTGAGAGAGGTCGGCCAGACATAGGACCAGACCGACGCGTTGCCGAGGGCCCCGATCTGGTCTGGTTTGTTCGCTCCGGCGACGCCATTCGTGGTCATGTGGAAAGTGACAAGGCGACCATTGCGATGGGCATGGGCAGCCAGGATATCGAAGGACGCAACCTTGGAACTGTCCGCTGGTGACGTGATTGCCGTGTCTTGATGTACGGCATGGTTTTCGTCGGCAAAAGCCGCGCCGGTCAGGAGCAAGGCGGCTGCGGACGCAGAAAGAAGAAGTCGGGTCATCTTTGTCTCCGTTGAATTTATTAATATCGACTCGATACCATTGAGTCGAGTTCATTGCAACAGCTGTTTTGACTCGCTATCAAGTGCCTATGACAACAGCTGACCAAATCCGTGACCTCATCAGCCGGCTCGCTCGCCTCGATGCAGCTGAAACCTGGGAGGTGAACCTGAACCCCACCCAGATCGCCGCGTTGGACTATCTGGCCCGGGCAAACCGCTTTTCTCGGGCGCCTTCTCACGTGGCCGAATATCTGGGGACCACCCGAGGGACGATGTCACAGACATTGAAAACCCTGGTGCGCAAAGGCTACTTGGAGGAGAGCCGCTCGGAGAGCGACAGGCGTTCCATTACATACGACCTGACGGACAGCGGCCTTGCACTGGTGGATCGGCAAAACACTCTTGCCCAAGCGATCTTGTCGCTCTCGCCGTCGCAACGTCGTGGCCTTGCCGATGGGCTATCATCAACTCTCAAGGCCCGGCTTGCAGTGAATCAGGGCCGATCATTTGGCATATGCAAGGACTGTGTCCACCACGAGGAGAGGGGCAAAGGGGCGTTCTGCGCCCTGCTTTTGGTGCCGCTCGCGCCCGCCGAGACTGGTCTGACGTGTCACGAACATACCGCTGATTGAATGAGAACGGTCGCGGCGCAGAGACCTTTCAGTCCTGCAGCAAAATCAGCCTCAATGCCCCGGCTATGCCCCAAGGATCAGCCAGTGATCAGGCGCCGGCAACAGGCTCCGGATCAGGGCGGATGGGCTGCTGGAGCATCGACGACAGAAAACCGGTGGTGATGACCTGCACCCCAAGCGAAGCACAGACCACTGAAAGGGCCGCCGGGCGCACGATATCGCTGGCGATCATGTCACCAAATCCTTTGGCCCCCCAACTGAAGACACCGGCAAGTGTTGCCACAAATGCAATCAACAAAAGGATGCCGCCAAGAATGCAGGCGTTATCAACAGAGACCTTGCTGCGAAACCGCTCATATCGTGGGGATGTGGGCAGCAGGTTGAAGCGAACAGCGAATATCCTGGTCAGCACGTGGAAGCAGACCATCTGAAAGCCTGTCAAGACCAACGCACTCGCCAGGATCAGCGATGCGATGTCAAAGCTGATGCCGCCGATGGTGATGGGTCCGAACATCAGTGCTGAGAACCCCAGCATCCCAATGGCAAAAAGCGCCAACCCCGGATAGTAGAACAGCCAGTATGGCGCAAAAGTCAGCAATAGTTTCAGGTGCAACCAACCGTCCCGCCAACTGCGCAGATGTGGTGGCCGCGAGCGCCCATCCGGTTTCAGGGTCGTTGGCACCTCGCGGATATCCAGTCCAAAAAGTGTGGAGCGGATCACCATTTCAGAGGCGAACTCCATTCCCGGTGTGTTCAGATGTAGCGCGTTGATCGCCTCACGCGAAAACCCGCGCAGACCGCAGTGAAAGTCGCCGACGGGCGTGCGGTAGAATATGCGCCCTACAGCTGACAAAACCGGGTTGCCCAGATAGCGGTGCAGTGGCGGCATTGCGTTTTTGGCGATACCACCCTGAAAACGATTGCCCATGACAAGATCGGCGCCATCGCGCAATTCTTCAACAAAGGGGTCAAGGTTGGAAAAATCGTAAGAATCGTCACTGTCACCCATGATGATGTAACGCCCCTTGGCATTGGCGATGCCTGTTCCCAATGCGGCACCATAACCTTTAATTGGCACGTCAACGACGCGCGCGCCAAGGCGCTTTGCGATGTCCTGACTTCCATCTGTTGAACCGTTGTCGGCAATCAATACCTCACCATCGACCCCGGACCGGGCAAGGTAGTCTTTTGCCTTTACGATACATGTCTCAAGTGTTTCGGCCTCGTTCAGGCAAGGCATCAGGATCGTCAGTTCGGTCATCAGTAACCCTTGCTTGATCGTCATTTTCCATGGCCGAAGCCGCGAATTGGGGCGCGACCTGCTCGCGCGTTCGCCGCACCTTGGGCACGTCGCGTCCTTTGTGCAACAGCAATCATTGGGCTGGGTGTCGTGTGAGCGATAGAGTGTTGCGCGATGTGCGCACATGCTATGCCGCAGCAACCCGTAGTAAGGCTGAATGCACAATGTCCGACCTGCCCATCACACGCTTGGCCCGGCAACAGCCGTTTCTTCTGGTCATGGTTTTGTCTGTCACCTTGGTAATAGGCAAGGCGACTGCCGCTGGCCTCGGGATGGAGGCCAATTTTTCCAAAATGGGGAATGATGACATTACTCGCCTGATGATGGTGCGTGACTGGATCGCTGGACAGGGATGGTATGATACCACACAGTATCGGATTGCCCCCCCTGATGGTGTCTCGATCCACTGGTCGCGCTACATTGATGCCGGAATTGCTGCAATCATCCTGCCCCTGTCGTTATTTGTGCCGATGGAGACAGCCGAGCAGATTGCCGTAACCGTTTGGCCGACGCTGATCTTGATTGTCACACTGTTGGTGGTCGGATTTGGCACCCGACGTTTGTTTGGGACGATGGCGGCTTGTTTTGCGGTGCTGTGCACGGTGCTTTGGCCCCTGACAGCTGATTTGCATTCGCGTGCGGGCAATTTGGACCACCACAATGTTCAATTTTTGATGATGATCATCCTGGCGATGGCTGCGGTCTGGCCCGTGCGCCCGGTTGCGGCAGGTGTTGTCGGAGGTCTGGCTGCGGCCTTTTCGCTGTCGACCGGGTTGGAGGCACTCCTCTTCATCGTTGGTGTGGGTTTGATCATCTTTGCGCGCGGCGTCTTTGGCCAGACGACGGACGCGGCACGCTTGCTGGTTGCGTTTTGCCTGGCCTTGTTTGTCGGCAGCCTCGCCCTTTGGTTGGGCCTGATTGCCCCAGAGGCGCGGGCTATGCCCGTTTGTGACCAGCTGGGTTTGCCGGTGTTTAGTCTTATTGCGGCGGCTGCGCTTGGCAGCATCCTGCCGTTCGCCTTGCGCAAATGGGTTGCCAGCCCGGTGGTGCATGTCGCGGGCACAGTGCTCATCGTCGCTATTGGCCTGGCGCTTGCCTGGCCTTTGCTTGCTACATGTCTTGCAGGACCATACGGAAACCTGCCCGAGCAACTTCAAGAGATGATCAGCGCGCGGATCACCGAGGCCAAACCAGCCTTGGTCTATGCGCAAACGAATACTGCTGCCGCATTCGTGTTTTTGTTGCCGATTCTGACGGCGCTTGTTTCGGGGTTTGTGTTGTGGGTCACCAAAGTACGTCAGGATGATGGGCCGAACGCACAACGCACGGCCCTTGGCCTTTTGCTAGTGCTCTGTGCGTTCAGCATCACACTTGTATTCTATCAGATGCGTACGGTGACTCTGGCCGCCTCTGTTGTGCCAATTATTGGCGGCGTTGTATTGGCGGTACTGCTGCAATCCTATCTGTCGACACGCCACATCGGGACAGCCGTGGCGATGTTTGCGATTGCGATCGCGATCGCAAACCCTGCGCTCTATTTGCGCCCGTTTGCAGCTTATCTTCCCTTAGGTGCAGACGATGCCAAGATCGCACAAGGTGATTGTCGACAATACGATGCAATGACCGCGTTGAACGCTGTGCCGCCAGCGCAGATCCTGACAAACGCCAATTTTGGACCAACGCTTATCTGGGCCACACACCATAGCAGCCTTTCGGGCCTCTATCACCGTGGCGCCGCCGCAATGTCGCATGCTTTGGTGCCTTGGCGTTTGGATTCCGAGGCATTTGCTGACTACGTTACCGGCACGAATGCCACCTATCTGCTGCTTTGCCGCGGCTATGGTCAACCTCGCGCGTTTGCCACCCAGCTTGCGCAAGGTGAGGCGTCCGCAGACTGGTTACGCCCGGTCCCGCTTGATAGCGAGCATCTGCTGCTTTTTGAGGTGCTCCGTTGAGCCAGAATGCGGGTCATATCGGGGCCTTTATCCGCTTCCTCTTGGTTGGCGGCAGCTTCAGTCTTATCTACGCCGTCACGACATCGGCCATGATCCGTTTTGTTGATACCTCGCCGTTTCCGACCAGTGTGGTGGTGTATCTGTGCTGCATTCCGCCGGCATTCTGGGCGCAGCGCAGGTTTGCGTTTCGTGCAGAGCAATCTGGTGGCACGGCGATGCTGAAGTATGTTGCGACACAGGTTGCAAGCCTGACGCTGGTTTCGGTGATCACCAGCCGTTTTGTCACAAAGGTGTTTGTCTATGACACGTTGTTGTTTCTTATGGCCGCCGGATGTGCAGCCGTGATGAGTTATCTGATTTGCAGGTTCATCATTTTCAGGCCGTCAGAACCAGACGCACAGTGATACGTATCTTGGGCGGGGTTTTGGTGTGTAAACGATGACTTATCTTCTGGGTGTGGATACAGGCGGCACTTATACCGATGCCGTGATCATTGATGAGGCGACCGACACCGTTGTTGCATCGGCAAAGGCGCTGACCTCGCGCCCTGATTTGGCGATGGGAATTGGCGAGGCAATTGATACGGCATTGACAGAGGCCAAAATTGCGCCTGTCGACATCGCGATGGTGTCGCTGTCAACAACGCTTGCTACAAATGCGTTGGTCGAAGGCCAAGGTGGCCGTGTGGCGCTGGTCGCGATTGGGTTTGATCAGGCGGATCTGGGTCGCGCTGGCCTGACAGAGGCGTTGCGGGGTGATCCGGTGATCGGCCTTGCCGGTGGTCACAACCATGCGGGCGGCGAGGTGGTTGCCCTTGATTTGACTGCCCTTGAGGCAGCGTTGAAGGCGCTGGAGCCGGGGATCACCGGGTTCGCCGTTGCCGCCAACTTTGCCACGCGCAATCCAGCCCATGAAGTTGCCGCCCGTGATATGATCCGCAATCTGACCGGCAAACCGGTGAGTTGTTCGCACGAGTTGAGCCAGGCGCTGGGCGGTCCGAAGCGTGCCCTGACCGCCGTGTTGAATGCCCGCCTGATTGGCATGATTGATCGGTTGATTACGGCATGCGAGACGCATCTGGCGCTTGTCGGCATTCCAGCCCGCCTGATGGTGGTGCGCGGTGATGGCGCATTGGTGTCTGCGGTTGTGGCCCGCGAAAAACCGATTGAAACGATCCTGAGCGGGCCTGCGGCCTCGATCGCTGGCGCAAGTTGGCTGAGTGGTGAAACCGATGCGTTGGTCAGCGACATCGGGGGCACGACCACGGATGTTTGCCTGTTGCGCGATGGCCGCCCCAAGATTGATCCGCAAGGCGCGCGCGTTGGCCCGTTCCGCACCATGGTCGAGGCGGTGGCGATGCGCACCACCGGGCTGGGAGGTGACAGCGAAGTCCATGTGGTTGAAGGGATGAGCGGGGGCTTGCACCTTGGTCCCCGCCGTTTGATGCCGATATCGCTGGCAGCACAGCACTTCCCGGAGTTGGTGCATCAGACCCTGGATCGCGGGTTGGCGCAGGATCTGCCGGCCAGCGATGGCGGGCAGTTCGTCATTCCTTTGTGGGATGCTTTGCCAGAAGGACTGGACCCGCGCGAACGGGCGGTCGCCCAGCGTTTGGCGGAGGGTGGCCCGTTGCGGATGGGGCATGCGGTGCAGTCACGTCCCGAAGGACCCGCATTGGCCCGCATGGTGGCACGCGGGCAGGTCATTTTGGCTGGTGTCACACCCTCAGACGCGGCCCACGCATTGGGTCTCGCATCAGCATGGGACGCAGAAGCGGCCGAGAAGGCGCTGACGCTTTTTGCGCGCCGTCGTAGCGGCGCGGGTGGGCGGCTTGCGCCGGATGGGGCCAAATTGGCGCAGCAGATCGTGGATCAACTGATGGCTCAGACGGTGGATTTTCTACTGCAGGCCGCATTTGCCGAAGATGATCGTGGTTGGGATGATTCTGTTGCTTTGGCACGGCATCCCCTGACGCGGGCAGGGCTTGACGGTCATCAGGGCTTGTTGCGGATGCAAATGTCACTCGGCGTGCCTGTTGTGGGGCTTGGGGCCTCTGCTGCGACATACTACGGCGCGGTTGGACAGCGCTTGGGTGCGTCGATGGTGCTGCCGCAGCACGGCGGCGTGGCCAATGCGATTGGGGCCGTGGTGGGACAAGTGCAGATGCAGGCAACCGGCACCGTCAGCAGCGCTGGCGAAGGCGCATTTTCGGTCCATTTGCCGGGTGGGCCGAAGGTCTATGCCAGCAAGGATCAGGCTCTGGCCGCGCTGGAAACGCATTTGCGCACCGACGCCGCAGCCCGCGCGCGGGCGTCGGGCGTTGAGGATATTCGGTATTCCGTCAGCAGCGACATCTCGGAAATTGAAATTGAGGGCCGCGCGATGTTCATTGAGGCAAAGATGCGGGTTGAGGCCAGCGGCCGACCACGGATAGCCTCTGAATAGGGTGATTGTGTCAATCAGGGTGGTCGCTCTCACATTCCTGTCAGGTGAATTGCGTCACCCGGTCGCATCGGTCACAAGAAGGCAAACTTTGGACCAGACCGCATGTTAGACCGCCACGCCCGCCAGATTATTGACCCACCGCTGAACCATATTGGTGCAACGCTGGCTGCGCGTGGGTTTACGGCGGATGGGGTGACATTGATTGGGCTTGGACTTGGGCTTTTTGCCGCTTTGTTAATTGCCGTGGGCCTGCCCGGCTGGGCACTGATCCCGCTATTGGCCAGCCGTCTGGCGGATGGATTGGACGGGGCCGTCGCCCGGGCGACGCGCAAGACCGACTTTGGCGGATATCTCGATATTGCGGTTGATTTTCTGTTTTATGGGGCCATTCCGATGGCCTTTGTCCTTTATGATCCGGCCAGTAACGGTGCTGCGGGTGCTTTTCTGCTTACTGCGTTCTACTTCAACGGGACCAGTTTTCTGGGCTATGCGATCCTTGCCGAAAAGCATGGTCATAAGACTGATGCGCAGGGGCAAAAATCGCTTTACTACTCCAACGGCATTCTGGAAGGGACAGAGACGATTGCGTTTTTTGTCCTACTTTGTCTGCTGCCCGGTTACTTTTCGCCGCTGGCATGGGTCTTTGGTGCCCTGTGCTTTGCGACTGCTGTTTTGCGGATCTATGCCGCCAAGAAAATGTACACGAACTAGAGGAAAAATTATGAAATATCTTCCCATTCTGGCCGCTTTGCTGGCCCCGGTGCCTGCATTGGCCGACACTGATCCTGCAAATTGGGACGCTGTGACAGCAGCGGCTGACGGCCAGACCGTATACTGGAACGCCTGGGGTGGCTCGACGACGACCAACGATTTTATCGCGTGGGTTGGTGACCGTGTGATGGCAGACTATGGCGTCACACTCGAGCATGTTAAGCTGACCGATACTGCCGATGCAGTCACTCGCGTCCTGTCTGAAAAGCAGGCGGGCGGGAATGATGATGGTGCCATCGATATGATCTGGATCAACGGTGCCAATTTCGCCGCGATGAAAGAGGCTGATCTGCTGTTTGGCCCCTATGCCGAGCAATTGCCGAACTGGGCTGCTGTCGACGCCGAAGGCAAGACTGTGCAAACCGATTTCACTGTGCCGGTTGAGGGTTTCGAGAGCCCATGGGCAATGGCGCAGGTTGTCTTTGTGCATGACACCGCCACCATGCCCGATCGCTTGGGGTCTATGCAGGCACTGCAAGAGTGGGCGGCGGCCAATCCGGGCCGCTTTAGCTATCCTCAGCCGCCGGATTTCCTTGGCACGACATTCCTCAAGCAGGTGTTGGTTGATATCTTACCTGATCCCTCTGTGCTGGCCGATCCCGCCACGGACGAAAACTATGACACCGTGACCGCCCCGCTGTGGGCTTATCTGGATGAATTGACACCGAACCTGTGGCGTGAAGGCAAAGCCTATCCGGCCACCGGCACTGCCATGTTCCCGCTGATCGCGGATGGTGAACTTGATCTGTCGATTTCGTTTAGCCCCGGTGCGGCTTCGACGGCGATTGCCAATAGCGAACTGCCGCCGTCTGTGCGCACTTTCGTCTTGGACAAGGGCACAATTGGCAACGCGTCCTTCGTGGCAATTCCTTACAATTCCGGCTCCAAGGAAGGTGCCATGGTCGTGGCCAATTTCCTGATGTCCCCGGAGGCACAGGCGCGCGCGCAGGACCCCGCGATTTTGGGCTATGGCACAGTCTTGAACATGGCCGCCCTGTCGGATGATGACCGCGCGCTGTTTGATGCGCTGGAACTGGGTGTTGCGACGCTGTCACCTGCTGAGCTGGGCACCGTGCAGGCAGAGCCGCACCCAAGCTGGGCGACGCGCATCGCCGATGACTGGATGACCCGCTTCGGTGTATCCGAGTAAGCGTGTCAGAAGTGGTACCACGCAGTCCTGGGGTTGACCCGGGACTGCTTATCATATGAACCGTCGTAACTTTCTTCCTGTCCTGCCGATCCTGACCTTGCTTGCGATGCTGGGGCCGGTTGTGGCGGGTCTATGGGGCACTCTGTTGCCTGCGTTTGGCCATTTGCCGGCCGCCGGTCTGACCGGGCCATCGCTGGACCCGTTCCGCGGTTTGTTCGATTGGGCCGGACTGCCCCGCGCGGTGTTCTTGTCGGTCTCGACCGGGCTGCTTGCCACAGGAATATCGCTGGCCATCGTGATGCTGATCACCGCAGGCTGGTCCGGCACGAAACCATTTCGCGCGTTAGAGCGGCTCTTGTCGCCGCTCTTGTCCGTGCCACATGCGGCGGCGGCCTTTGGCCTCGCTTTTCTGATCGCACCATCTGGGTGGGTGTCGCGTCTGCTGTCACCCGTGGTCACCGGCTGGGACCGTCCGCCTGACCTTTTGATTGTGCAGGACACCTGGGGTTTGACGATGACCGCCGGGTTGATCGTCAAGGAAGTTCCCTTTCTGCTGCTGATCACTTTGGCCGCTCTGGGGCAGGCCGACGCACAACGCAGTGTCGTGATTTCGCAAGCGCTGGGCTACGGTCGGTTGACCGGTTGGCTCAAGACAGTGTTCCCGCGCGTCTATGTCCAGATCAGGCCGCCGGTTTACGTTGTGCTTGCCTATTCGATGTCCGTTGTGGATGTCGCCGTGATCCTTGGACCGAACACGCCGCCGCCGCTGTCGGTGCAGATCGTAAAATGGATGTCCGACCCGGACCTCGCGATGCGATTGGGCGGTGCCGCAGGCGCGCTGTTGCAACTGGGATTGGTCATCGGCGCGTTGATTTTCTGGCGGTTGGGTGAACACGCCGTGGCCCGGATCGGTCAGCGCTGGATCGCCTCGGGTGCGCGGGGCAGGTTTGATCCAGTGGTCGCGCAAGGCGCGTTGGCCGCGGGCGCGATTTGTGCGCTCACCGTGTTGTTTGGCCTTGTTGTTCTGACCATCTGGTCGTTTGCCGGGTTTTGGGGTTTTCCCGATGCGCTGCCTGATACGTTCACATGGCGCAATTGGATGCGGTTTGGGCCCGGCACGTTAGAGGCGCTGGGTGAAACCGCGCTGATCGCCGTCACGGTCGCCCTGGCCGCATTGGTTCTGACGATCGGGTGTCTTGAGGCAGAATATCGCTTTGGTTTGTCATTCTCTGCCCGCGCAGTATGGCTGTTGTATTTGCCGTTGCTTATTCCGCAAACGGCGTTCTTGCCCGGATTGCAAACCCTTATGCTGAGCCTTGGCGCCGATGTCGGGCGCGGGCCGGTGATGCTGGCCCATCTGGTTTTTGTGTTGCCTTACGTATTCCTGTCATTGGCTGACCCGTTCCGGGCATGGGACACCCGCATGGGCACGATTGCGGCGGCCCTGCGCGCCAGTCCAAATGGGGTGCTCTGGCGCGTCCGTTTGCCGATGCTGTTGCGCCCGATCCTGACGGCCTTGGCAGTTGGTTTGGCGGTTTCGGTGGGGCAGTATTTGCCGACACTTCTGATTGGCGGAGGCCGGGTTGAAACACTGACGACCGAGGCGGTTGCCCTTGCCTCTGGTGGCGACAGGCGGGCGATTGGCGTCTATGGGTTGATGCAAACCGGGGCGGCACTGGTGCCATTTGCGCTGGCCCTGCTGATCCCGGCGCTGGTGTGGCGGAACAGGAAAGGGCTACGGCATGGATAAAGGTTTGTCGTTGCGCGACGTGACAATCAGGAAAAACGGAGCACCGCTTTTGTCGGTAAGCCATGACATAGCGCCTGGTGAGGTGTTGACGGTGATGGGCCCATCGGGGGTGGGTAAATCGACCTTGTTGGCCTTTATCACCGGCACCTTGGCGCTGGATTTTCAGGCGACCGGCACGGTCTGGCTGGATGGTCAGGACATCACCCACGCCGCACCGCATCAGCGGCGCGTTGGCATTCTGTTTCAGGATGACCTGTTGTTTCCGCATTTGTCTGTGGGTGCAAATCTTGCCTTTGGTTTGCAGCCCGGTGGTAGCCGGGCCGCGCGTGCCGCCAAGATTGCAGAGGCTTTGGATGAGGTTGGTCTGAGCGGTTTTGAAGACCGCGATCCGGCGACGTTATCGGGGGGGCAAAAGGCGCGCGTGGCACTGATGCGGATGCTGTTGTCAGAGCCATGTGGCTTGCTGCTGGACGAGCCATTTTCCCGGTTGGACGCGGCCTTGCGGGCGCAGGTGCGCGATAAGGTGTTTGAGCGCGCGCGGGCACGGCAATTGCCAGTGTTGATGGTAACACATGACGCGGATGATGCGCAGGCAGCGGGCGGTGTGGTCGTAACGCTGGGTGAGTAAGACGCAGGGTTAGAACCAAGACACGCAGGTTTCGTCCGCCCTATGCCGACCTACAACGGGGCAGTCTGAAACAACCAGACCTTCAGCCCACCATGTGGGATCGGCGCGCCCTTTGGTCTGAACGGCAACCCTGTCGCCTTGGCCAGCCCCGCCTCGCTCGTCACGATGCCGACACGCCAGCCAGCGAAGTCACGTTTGATTGCCTCGCCCAACCCGGCGTAAATACCGTAGAGCATCTTTTGATTGCCGATCCGTCCGCCATAGGGCGGGTTGCAGATGATCAGGCCGGGTGGGCCATCGGGGCGGGTGATGTCGGCGGCTGAGAGATTACCGAAGGTGATGTGCTTTGCCACACCAGCGCGTTCGGCATTCGCGGTGGCCATGCGGATGGCACCCGCGTCGCGGTCGCTGCCGTGGAAGTGTTGTGGGGGCGTGTGGGTTTCACCCACCCTACGTAAGCCCTGCCATCGATCTGCGTTGAATGTCGCCAAATCCTCGAACGCGAAGCGGCGCGTGCGTCCGGGGTGCAGCCCCACCGCCATTTCTGCCGCCTCGATCAGGAACGTGCCTGAGCCGCACATCGGGTCCAGCACAGGTTCCTGCCCGTCATAACCACAGGCACGCAGCATCAATGCAGCCAATGTTTCGCGCATGGGGGCCTTGCCCACCGCTTCTTTGTGGCCGCGCTTGTGCAGACTATCGCCGGAAGTATCGAGGCTGATCGTCACGCGGTTGTCGTCGATGCGTGCTTTCACGGTGACGGACGCATCTGCGCTGATGGCAATCCCGTGGCTTTCCTTCAATGCGGTCTCGATCCGCTGTGCTGCAGCCCCGGCATGATAGATCTTGGACTTCTTTGAGGTGCTGACCTCAACCCGGATGGGCACGTCCGCGCGCAGCACGTCACCCCAGGGGAATTTGCGCGCCCGTTTGTCCAGTTGTGCCAGATGAAAGGCCATGAAGCTGCCGATACGCGCCAAAACCCGCGTGGCCCCGCGCAGCACCAGATTGGCGCGCCAGACGTCTTCCCAAGTCCCTGTGATCGTCACGCCGCCGGTGGTTTCCTGCGGGTCGGCAAAACCATTTGCCACAACCTCGGCCAGCAGGGCCTTTTCAAGCCCCGGTGTGCCTGTGATGAAAATCTCAAATGTTGCGCTCATCCGGCGTCCATACGTGCATTGGCATGGCAGATGCAAATGCCGCGCGGCGGATCAAAAATTCGATGCAATCCCAAAGCGGATCTGAAGGGCCGAGGATTCAACCTCTTCCGCGTTGGAGCGGGTGCGTGTGGCCGACACATCAAGGCTGGGGGAAAAGCCAAAATACCGGATGTCTTCAAAGACGGTATTGGCGCCAAGGGTCACAAAATGATCGCGCCGCCCGTCAAGCGTCGTCGCATAGGCCCGGTAATTGCGGTACCCCAGCTCGAGCGCACTTGACCAGCGGGTGCCAAAGACGGGCTGCGCAAACTCATAACTGATCCCGGTGGTGTATTCGGTGTAACTGCTTTCTGCTCCGGCTTCGTTCCTGCGCCCCGTCAAGGAGAACTGGATCCTGTCATTGTTCGGCAGCGCGGTGCTGAAACGGCCGCGCAGATCATAGCTCAACGTATCCACAAGAGCATTGCTGCGCACGTTCTGATCGCGGACAGAGGCGCGCAGGGAGTAAGCCGCCTGATCGTTCACCGGGATCGTATGGCTGACGATGTAGTCGGTGAAATCCACGATGCGCTCTCCGCCTGACCAGTAGCTGCCGATGTTGAAGCCAAAGGTGACCGGACCAAGCGGGCTGAGGTTTTTGCGGGTATGGCTTGCGCCAATCTGGGCAAGAAATGTTGAGAAATCCTGGCCTGTGACGGACCGGACATCTTCACTTGGCGAGGAATCGAGCAGGGCCCTTGCGTCGGAGGACAGCGTATAGGCCTGACCAGACATCGCGGCGTTAAGTGATGTGCGCTGCGCCGCGTCCTCTGACAGCCGGTAATCCAATTCCACGCTCGCGAAATATTCGATCCCGGACAGGGCCCGCCGGTCTTCCGGCAACAGGAACGTCAGCGGGATGCCCTCAAATTCAAGTATGCCTTCGTCGGACCCGTTGTTGACGTTGTCAGAGGGTGCGACAGAGCCGTTCAGCTGCACTGAAAGCGGGTTGGCAGAGGTGATGCGCACATATTCGGTCACCACCGCCTGTGCATCTTCGTCAGAAGAGATATTGTTGGCCGCCCGCCGCAGCCAGAACTCTGCCCGCACGAAATGCTTCAGCCGCCCGCGCGCCCGCGCCGCCAGCCGTGCGGATTGCAGGCGGCTTTGCTCGTCCGGGGCGACATCATAGGCGCGTGCGGCGGTTCTGGCAGATGCGGCGTCCTGGCCTAGGTCAGATTGCGCCACGGCCAGCAGGAACAGGGCGGCATAGCTGTCGGGGGCCTGCACCAGCATTTGTTCGGCCAGCGCCGCGGTTTGTGCGGGCTCTCCGGCGACCAGCGTTGCCTCGGCCTGTGCTTGCAGCTCTGCCAGGTTGGTTTGGCTCGCGGCAGGCGCGCCGGTTAGTCCAAGCGCAAGGACAAGGCTGCAAAGGCAGAGCAGTTTTTGCATTATGTCGGGCCTGTGATCATTGCTGCCAAAGCAATACAAAGTTCTGGGGCTAGCGCAAGTTAGCTGAAATCAGAGGCGGATAGAGTCCCATCACCGCCGCATCATTGGCGAAAACCTGCCACGCGAGGTGTCGCGCGGAGTTTTCCTTTTCGGATGCAACCGCTTGCGGTTAGCAGTGCTGGGCGTGATCAGGAGGGGAATCCATGAAATACTTTGTATCAATATTGGCGTTGGCTGCATTGCCGGCATGTATAAAAAGCGATGACAGTGCGGTTGATCTGACCCCAAGCACTCCAAGCGTGAGTATGAACAATGATATGGGTGCCATACTGAACGGCGCGCGCACCGGTGGGTTGGAGCCGCTTGTGTATGATGGTCGTGTTGGCCAAATTGCGCAAAATCACGCAAACGACATGTTCGACCGGGATTACCTAAGTATCTATGAACTTGGCAGCACCAATGGAACTGCGCCCGATGGTCGTCGCGACCTCGGCGATGACTTGAACGCTGCTAATCTCCGATGGGAGCAGATTGAGCAGTTTGTGGCTGAAGGTGACAAGACAGTCGCAGTCTTGTTCAACGAATTTAGCAACCGCCCCTTAGGTGGCCCAATTGAAGGTAGTATCGATCAGGGTATGGATGATGCTCTTGAATTGGCTGATTTTGAGTTCTTTGGCATAGGCAAAGCCGGGAGCGGTTCGGACCAGAAGTTCGCGCTTTTGCTAGTACACCCGATGTCCTACTGGTCAGACCGTTGAGCCTCGGACGCGGTTAGCAAATTCGTAAGAGTGCCTCGCCCCTCACGACAAAGGTAAAATGCAGCCTCTCAAGTAAAAAGCAGTGCCCGGATTTGAATGGTATTGTCGCTGAACTGGCGATAATTTTAGGTTCCCTGGCGCAGGCCTCTGCCTGTCTACCATACCGAAACGGCATAAGCCTGCCGAGCCAGCGTCCTGTGGGACGCTGGTGTTGTGTGACCCGTTCCGCCTGTTTTAGGCCTGTAACGCAACGTAAGGGAATCACTAATGAAAAACCGCATCTTCTGTGCCATCGCTATCTGTTTGACTGCCGCATGCATGGGCGGTGGCGGGTCCGGTGGATCGGGAGGGTCTGGTGTTGATCGGGTGCAGGCGTCATTGACGGCGATAGATAACTCCCCCGATCGCAGTTTTGACGCGCTGCTCAACAGCGTGCGGTCTGTATACGGTTCCGGCAATGTATCCTATGATGCGCGCCTTGGCGTTGCCGCGCAGGCTCATGCCGATGACATGCTGGCCAATAACTTCTTTGCGCACCAAGGCAGTGATGGCTCTGGGGCGGGCCAACGTATTCGGCGTGCAGGCTACAACTGGCGTGCCTGGGGCGAGAATATCGCGAAGGGTCAACAGAGCGAGGAAGCGGCTTTGCGCGGCTGGGTCAATTCACCGGGTCACCAGAGCAACAATGTGAACCCGAATTTTGAGGATTTTGCCCTCGCCCGTGCGGGGGCGGGGCGCGACCTTTACTGGGTTCTTGTCCTTGCCGCTGAACGCTAGCCAGACGGATCACCTGCGATGTCGCGGGTGGGGACGTTTTCGGGTTTCGGTTTGGGCTTTGCGATTCCCTCAAGTGCCCTCAGCGGTTTGCGCACCGCTTCCGTCAGGCCGGGCCGTGATGGGGCTGCCATCTGTTTGCTGACCTCAATCATCAACACACCGCCTGCCGTGATGGCTGGCAGGTTATGCCCTACACGTTCCAGAAACCCGGCTGATTTGCGCCAGAGTTTGCGCGCAGCGGGCGGCTGATACAGGGTCGACAGTGTCCGTTCGGTGACAAAGCGGTGTTTGCGCAGCTGTGTCTCTAGCTGGCCAAGTGAGTAGGGCCGTCCAAAGCCAAAGGGTGTTTGATCTGATCGCGACCACAGCCCGCCCCGGTTTGGCACGATAAACACCGCCCGCCCGCCGGGGCCAAGTACCCGCCATGCCTCTTCCAGCAGGGACGACGGTTGTTCTGTTGTTTCCAGCCCGTGCAGCATGACCAGCTTGTCCACGTGCCCGGTTTCAATCGGCCAGAGCGTATCTTCG
Organism: uncultured Alphaproteobacteria bacterium; assembly: GCA_929200255.1. Taxonomy (GTDB): domain Bacteria; phylum Pseudomonadota; class Alphaproteobacteria; order Rhodobacterales; family Rhodobacteraceae; genus Yoonia. The sequence goes on from CAKMYZ010000011.1 coordinate 17,588, forward strand.
CAAAGCACGCTGACGTTCGGACCATCCGGCGGCCAGGGCATCACCCCCTGCGGCCCGGGCATCAGCCCGATCACCCGCCGCGCATCTTTCAGGAACGGCCGCAACAGGGGCACCGCAAACCCAAAGCCTACAACCATCTGCCCCTTTGCCTCGGGCCACATGGCGACCAGTTCATCACGGATCACCTTTTGCGCGGCACGCCCAAGCGCGCTGCGATAATAGAACTTTCGCAGGTCCAGAACATCAAGGTGCATTGCGGTTCACCGCTCCTTGGGCAAAGCTACCTCTGCAACATATCAACGGGGGCCCGTAATGCCATGCCAAAGACATCTGCGATTGAATTGGTCACCGTGCCGTGCTTGCACGACAACTATGCCTTTCTTGTCCATGACGCAGCGACAGGCGCGACCGCGTTGATCGATGCCCCGGAAGCGGCCCCCATTCAGGCCGCGCTGGACGCGCGTGGCTGGGTGCTGAGCGATATCCTGATCACCCACCATCATGATGATCATATTGCAGGGGTGGCGGCGCTGCGCGAAACCGCCCGTGTTATAGGTGCCGCTGCGGATGCCCATCGCTTGCCCGATCTTGATGTGGCGGTGGGTGACGGCGACTGCATTACCGTCTGTGGTCAGGCCACAGATGTGATCGATGTTTCAGGCCATACGATCGGACATATTGCCTTTCATATGCCGGACGCGGCACTTGTCTTTACTGCCGACAGTCTGATGGCGCTGGGCTGTGGCCGCCTGTTTGAAGGCACGCCGGCCCAGATGTGGGACAGCCTGCAAAAATTGCGTGATTTACCCGATGAGACGGTGATGTGTTCAGGCCATGAATACACCGCCGCCAATGCGCAGTTCGCGGCAACCCTTGACCCTGACAATCTTGATCTTATCTCACGTATCAAGGCCATCACCAAAGCCCGCGATGCGGGTCAGCCGACCGTCCCGTCCCGCCTTTCCGAAGAGAAACGCACAAACCCCTTTTTGCGCGCTGATGATCCGGCGCTCAAAGCCATTCTTTGCATGTCAGATGCGTCCAATGTCGATGTATTTTCATATATCCGGGCCAGCAAAGACAAATTTTGACCATCTTGCTGTGCTGTATTGACAAAAGACGGGTCAAATCACGGACTTCACAAAGTTTGTGATGCCGAAACGAAAAAAAGCCCTTGAAGGTTGGCGAATAAAACCAAACCTTAAAGGTATAAGGCCACGGTTGGTGCAAGCCTACAGCAGGCATCGACCCCCGATATGAAGGAGCGCGGAACGTGCCATCATTTTCGACCACATTAGAGCAGTCCATTCATGGGGCCCTTGCGCTGGCCAATGAACGCAAGCACGAACTCGCCACGTTGGAGCATCTGCTGCTGGCGTTGATCGACGAACCCGACGCTGTGCGTGTGATGCGCGCCTGTTCGGTCAATCTGGATGACTTGCGTAAGGATCTGGAAGATTTCATCGAGGATGATCTGTCGACCCTGATCACCGATGTCGAAGGCTCTGAGGCGGTGCCGACCGCCGCGTTTCAGCGGGTCATTCAGCGTGCTGCGATCCACGTTCAATCCTCCGGCCGCAGCGAAGTGACCGGTGCGAATGTGCTTGTCGCCATCTTTGCCGAACGTGAAAGCAATGCCGCCTATTTCCTTCAAGAACAGGAAATGACCCGGTATGACGCGGTGAACTTCATCGCCCATGGGGTGGCGAAAGACCCGGCCTTTGGTGAGGCGCGCCCGGTGACTGGCTCTACCGAGGAAGGCGAGACCATCGCCCCCGGTGAGGGGAGTGAGGAGAAGGAAAGCGCGCTCGCAAAATATTGCGTTGATCTGAACGCCAAGGCGACCAAGGGTGACGTTGATCCCCTGATCGGTCGCGCACATGAGGTTGAGCGCTGTATTCAGGTTCTGTGCCGCCGTCGCAAGAACAACCCGCTGCTGGTGGGGGATCCGGGCGTGGGCAAGACCGCGATTGCCGAGGGCCTGGCCTTTAAGATCGTGAATGGTGAAACGCCCGAGGTGCTGTCGCAGGCGACCATCTATTCGCTTGATATGGGTGCGCTGCTGGCTGGCACACGCTACCGCGGTGATTTTGAGGAACGCCTGAAAGCCGTGATGACCGAAATGGAAGATCATTTGGATGCGGTACTGTTCATCGACGAAATCCACACGGTGATCGGTGCCGGTGCAACATCCGGCGGGGCCATGGATGCCTCTAACCTGCTCAAGCCTGCCTTGCAGGGTGGCAAGCTGCGCTGCATGGGGTCGACCACCTATAAGGAATTCCGCCAGCACTTTGAGAAGGATCGCGCGCTGTCACGCCGGTTCCAGAAGATTGACGTGACAGAACCTTCGGTCCCTGACTCGATCAAGATTTTGCAGGGCCTGAAGCCATATTTTGAAGAGCATCACAGCATCAAATACACAGCTGATGCGATCAAGACGGCGGTCGAACTGTCCGCGCGTTACATCAACGACCGGAAATTGCCGGACAAGGCAATTGACGTGATTGATGAAGCTGGCGCCGCGCAGCATCTGGTCGCGGAAAGCAAACGCCGCAAAACGATTGGCGCCAAAGAGATCGAGAATGTCGTGGCGAAGATTGCCCGCATTCCGCCTAAGAATGTCTCGAAAGACGATGCAGAGGTTCTCAAGGATCTTGAGAAATCTCTCAAACGCGTCGTCTTTGGCCAGGATATGGCAATTGAAGCGCTGTCATCTGCCATTAAACTGGCGCGGGCTGGCCTGCGCGAGCCGGAAAAGCCAATTGGCAATTACCTGTTCGCAGGGCCAACCGGCGTGGGTAAGACCGAAGTGGCGAAGCAATTGGCGGATACGCTGGGTGTGGAACTGATGCGCTTTGACATGTCCGAGTACATGGAAAAGCACGCCGTTTCACGGCTGATTGGCGCGCCTCCGGGCTATGTTGGGTTTGATCAGGGCGGCATGCTGACCGACGGCGTCGATCAGAACCCGCATTGTGTGCTGCTGCTGGACGAGATGGAAAAGGCCCATCCGGATGTCTATAACATCCTGTTGCAGGTCATGGACCACGGCAAGCTGACCGATCACAACGGGCGGACCACGGATTTCCGCAATGTGATCATCATTATGACGTCGAACGCGGGTGCGGCTGAAATGTCGAAAAACGCGCTGGGCTTTGGGCGTGAGGCACGGACTGGCGAAGATACAGCCGCGATTGAGCGGACGTTCACACCTGAATTCCGCAACCGTCTGGATGCGGTGATCAGCTTTGGTGCACTGCCAAAACCTGTGATCATGCAGGTGGTTGAAAAGTTCGTGCTGCAACTTGAGGCGCAACTGATTGACCGAAACGTTCATATTGAGCTGACAAATGCCGCTGCCGAATGGTTGGCCGACAAAGGCTATGATGAGAAAATGGGTGCGCGCCCGCTGGGCCGCGTCATTCAGGAACACATCAAAAAACCGCTGGCCGAAGAGCTGCTTTTTGGCAAGCTGGTCAAAGGCGGGATCGTCAAGGTTGGGGTCAAGAAAGGCGAATTGGACCTCAAATATGAAGCGCCCGCGCAGGGGCGGATTACCGGTGGTGGAGATAAGCCACCGCTGCTGACCGCGGATTGACTCTGAACAGAATGAGACGAAAAAGCCGCCGCATCCATGATGCGGCGGCTTTTTCATGTGTTCACGGACCACATAGACGTTGCGTCGCCAGAGCCTTCGCCGCAGGCTTACCCCAATTGGGACAACGGGGGTCGTTATGACACCGCAAAATGAAAGTTTGCCGCAGGCAGGTGGGCGCCTCTTTCTGACCTATGTTGGTATGGAAACGGACCTGATTTTTAATCAGGAGATCGATCTGCCAGGGTTTGCGTCCTTTCCGCTGCTGGAAACAGAGGACGGACGCAGGCGTCTGCGCGGGTATTGCACTGATATGATCAGCCTCGCGCGGGCCCATGACCTTGGCGTCATCCTCGAAAGCCCGACATGGGTGGCAAATCGCGACCGCGGCGCGGCCATCGGTTATGATCCGCAAACCCTGGCCCAAAGGAATAGGCAGGGGATAGCGTTGATGGCCGATGCCAGAGCAGGAAAAAATGACGTTCCGATCATCATTAGCGCAAATATCGGCCCCCGAAGTGATGCCTATGCGCCCGGGGCTCAGATGACGGCCGAAGAGGCTGAACACTATCACGCGGAACAGATTGGTATTTTGTCGCAGACGGAAGCTGATGTGATCAGCGCCTACACGCTTGCCTACCCAGAGGAGGCGATCGGCATTGTCCGCGCCGCGCAGCGGTTACAATTGCCGGTCACTATTTCCTTCACCGTGGAAACAGATGGCTGTCTGCCGACCGGCATGCCTATCGGCGACGCGATTGAGACCGTGGATGCCGGGACCGCAGGCTATGCCGCCTACTTCATGATCAACTGCGCCCATCCTGACCATTTCGCGGCAACGCTGACAGGGCAGGCTTGGATGAAACGTCTGCGGGGTGTGGTCGCCAACGCCTCAAGGTGCAGCCACGCAGAACTGGATGAGGCAGAAGTTCTTGATGATGGCAATCCGATGGAACTGGGTCAGCAACTGGCCGAAATCCACCGCAACCATCCCGCCATTGCGGTGCTTGGGGGGTGTTGTGGGACGGACCTGCGACATATGACGCAGATCGCCCAAGCGGTGGCCGAAGGCTAGTCGTTGTCTGATGCGCCCGCCCCAGCGCCAAGTCGCCGGGATGCTTCGGTTGCGGGGGCGTAGGTCCGTTGTGCGAAGTTGTTCAGTGCGGCCCAGGCACTTGGGCTGACCTCTCCGCGCGACTGGGGCTGAGACAATGCGCCGGTCGCAGTGGTCACTTGTGCGCAGGACAATTGCGGGGCTTTTGTGACCAACAGGGCGTCGTCGGGGTTGGAAATGAACAACCCGTTGCCATCCGTCACGACACGCAATCCACCCCATGACACAGCAACCTGCGCAGCGATGTGCAGCGCGGCCCAGGCGGCAAAGGGCACCACCAGCAACGGATAGCTGACATCGCGCATGGCGATACCGGTGCCGGCGGCCAATCGCTCGGCGCAATCGTTCAATGCCGCCCCGCTGCCCAACGGGCACAGCGCGCCGTCCGATGCATGCCAATCCCCGTCAAGCGCGCAGGGCGCTGTTTTATCAGTGGTAATGGCGTCGTTTTGTGTCAGAAGGCCCGCAAGTGCTTCGCCCGCCGGTAACCCATGCGAGGTCAGCCAGCGCACCGCCTTGCCCGCCTCTTCGGATATTCCCCATGACAAGCCGCCACCGCGCGCTGCGCGTTTGGCGACGGCTTCGATTTCATTGAGAGAGTAGCTCATGACGTTGCAACACTGTCGGTTGGGTAAGGCCAGAAATCAGCATCGTCGGATTGCAGGTCCTCGGGGTAAGGCGCGTTGCCAAACATGCAGATGCGCACCCACCGGTCCGAGCGTGGGTCGAAATGCGTGGCCCCAAAGAACGACAGCTTGCAGCGCAGCATATCGATGGGCAGCAGATCAGCGCTGATCGTGTTGTCGCGAATTTCTGCATAGGGCGCATGTGCCACAATCTGTGCGCGCCGGACCGTATGGCGATGCTCTGGATGGGTAAGCAGAAAAGCCGCGATGGCATCATCCGGCGCCCAGCCGGTAAGCGCTGCGTGCAGCGCCGCCGCATCCCGGCCCGGTGCCAGAGGTTGTTCAAAGGGTGCGATGGGTTCTTCGAACCTTTCACCCAGACGTGGTTCCAACTTTTCGGCAGAGACATACCATGCGCGGGCGCAGTGTTCTTTGGCATCCCAATCAATATCCAACGCCCAGCCGTAAGCGTCTTCAAGGATGCCGATCAATCTGGCAACCCGCATTGCCCCATTGATGCGGAATGTGTTGGTTTGGGTGTGGGCCATTGTGTCGGCCAGATCATCAACGAGGTCGCCGTAGGGTTCCAGCATCAGCGAGGCCAGGCACTCTTGTGCATCAATGCCAAGGTTGGACACGGCCCATTTGTAAAGGCGGCTCCACGGGCGGTCAGACAGTAATTCAGCTTGTGCGACATGCGCCGACAGCGCCGCCATGTCCTGCCGAAGCTCTTGCAGTTTCGCGGTCTGGATCGGGTGGTCGGACCGCCATTGCGCGGCAGAGTGGACGGACCGCGCAAGCAGGCCCACGAACAGCGCCACCTCTTTGGCAGAGGCTGCCGCTAGATTGCGTACCCGTGCAATCGCCTCTTCGCGTGCGGCGATCCAGTTGTTGAACAGCATCGGGTGGTTGACGATGAACGGCGCCATGCCAAGCCCGGTTGAGTTGCCGATGCCCATGCTTCGCGCTGTTTGTGGTGCCAGCGTCACCGCGCGCTTACCACCTTTGAGGTTCGCCATATGCTGCATCAGGTCGCGCACATAGGTGCGGGTCAAAAAGACAGAGAGCATCTCAATCTGGAAAGGGGCTGCGCATTCCGGGCGCGTCGCGATGACCTCGCGGTCAGCCGCCCCCAGCTTGCCAGAGCCATAGACCGCCGTTGTCCGCATCAAATACCCGACCTTGGCGACCTCAGTCGGGTCGGGCTGTTGCCCCTTGGCCAGACAGGACACCATATAATTCCAAAGCCGCACCGACCGGTTGGCCCGCGACACCGAGAGTTCGGACTCAGTCACACGCCCGGCTTCTTGCAGGGGGATATTGGCGCGCAGTCGGTCGATATCTGCCTCTGTTGGCACCCCGTCGAACAAGGTGAATGTGCTATCCCACGCCTCTGCGATCACCCGGTCAGAGCGTTTTTCGGCGGGCAGATCATGGGCAAAAGCGATAAGCGAGTAGATGCGGTCGGGTGTGTGGGCGCAATAGACCGCATGCCCGACGCCATTGGCATCAATCTCGAAGACGGGGCCCGAGAAAGTCCAGCCTTCGCGTTTCATCCGCCGGGTGAGGATTCGCATGAACGACATGCGGGACTGGTGAAAGGACCCAAGGCGTGCCAGCCGCATGACCGTTGCAGGGTCACGTTGCGGAATGTCTGATACTGGGTTCAGCGCTGCATCCATGGTCTGTCCTTTCACTGTGTCGGGGTGAAGTTCTCTGCGTAAAAACGGTGCCAGTTGTCGCCCATGATTCCGGCTGTTTCTGCTTCGCTCAGGCCCGTGGCACGCAGACCGCGTTCGATATTGTCAAAGTCCCGGTTGTCATTGAACCAGCCTGGCATTGGCGGGAAACCGGGGGCTGCGGCAGAACCTTCGCCATAGTCGATTTCCTTGCTCCACCGGCCGACGCGCATCCATTCCACGATACTGTCGGGCTGATCCTGACACAGGTCGGTCCCAATCCCGAGGTGCCCTGCACCGAATTTCTCTGCCGTGCGCGCGATCATTTCACAGAAGCTTTCCAGCGTGCAGTCGGATTTGTTTTTGAGGTGATGCGGGTAGACTGAAAAGCCAAGCATGCCGCCGTTCTCGGTGACCGCACGGATGACATCGTCCTTTTTGTTGCGCAGTGCGGGCGACCATTCGTAAGGGTTGGCATGGGTGATGGCGATCGGGCGCTCGGATATCTCAGCCGCTTCTATTGTTGACCGGTCGGCAGAGTGGCTCATGTCCACAACCAACCCAACCCGATTCATTTCCTTGATCACCTGTTTGCCCATGCGGGTGATGCCGGTGTCTTCGGCCTCATAACATCCTGTCGCGAGAAGCGATTGGTTGTTGTAGGTCAACTGCATGAACCGCGCGCCAAGCGTATGAACGATTTCGACCAGCCCGATGTCGTCCTCAATCGGGCTGGGGTTCTGGAACCCAAAGAAGATCGCTGTGCGCCCGGTTTCGCGGGCCTTATCCACATCGCTGGCCCATTGACCCTTCATGATCAGGTCGGGGTACTGTTCGAACCAGCGGTTCCACTGTTCGAAGTTCAGGACCGTTTCGCGGAAATTTTCGTGATACGAAATGGTGACATGGACAGCGTCCACGCCCCCTTCGCGCATTTGCCGAAAGATCTTTTCCGACCAATTGGCATATTGCAGATTGTCGATCCGCATCAGAGCGGTGTCCCCGATGAGATATAGGCAGTCTTGACCGTAGTGTAGAATTCCGCGGCGGCCTTGCCCTGTTCGCGCGGTCCGTAAGAGCTGTCACCGCGCCCGCCAAATGGCACGTGATAGTCAGTGCCAGCGGTTGGCAGGTTCACCATCACACAGCCCGATTGCGCATTGCGCCGGAAATGTGTTGCACGGGCGAGGTTTGTTGTGACGATACCTGCCGTCAGGCCAAAGTTGGTGTCATTGACCACATGCAGGGCCTCTTCGTATCCGCCAACGGGGATTACACAGGCCAGGGGCGCGAACATCTCTTCGCGGTTGATGCGCATGTCGTTGGTTGTGCCGGTGAACACGCCGGGGGACATGTAGTAACCTTCGGTTGGCATTTCCAAACGCTGACCGCCGCAAAGCAATTCGGCCCCTTCGGTTGCCGCCAGATCGACATAGGCGAGGTTTTCGTTCAACTGCTGTTCAGAGACCACGGGGCCCAATTGCGTGCCTGCTTCCAAGGCGTGGCCCACTTTCATCGCCTTGGCACCAGTGACGAGCTTTTCGACAAATTGGTCATGCACGGCCTGATGCACAACCAGACGTGAGGACGCGGTACATTTCTGACCCGAGCCACCAAAGGCCCCGCCAAGCGCCAACGTCACAGCAAGGTCGATATCTGCGTCATCCATGACGGCCAGCGCGTTCTTTGATCCCATTTCCATCTGCACCTTGGTCAGGTTCTGGATCGCGGCGGCAGCGATGCCTTTGCCGACAGGGACAGACCCGGTAAAGCTGATCGCGTTGATTTTCGGGCTTTCGACCAGACGCTGCCCGATAGCACCGCCCGCACCCATGACCAAAGAAACGAGGCCCTTTGGGATATCCTGCCGCGAGATGATCTCGACCAGGGCCACGGCAGAGGCAGGGGTGACATTTGCAGGTTTCCAGACAACGGCGTTGCCATAGCACAGCGCAGGCGCGATTTTCCACGATGCGGTGGCCGTTGGGAAGTTCCAGGGCGAGATGATTGCGACAGTGCCCACGGGTTCGCGCCGCACGTCGATTTCGATACCGTCACGCACGGAATCGGCGTTTTCACCGATCTGCCGCAGGCATTCGGCAGCGTAATAGGTGAAGAACTGCCCAGCGCGGAATACTTCGCCTTTGCCTTCGGCAAGCGGTTTGCCTTCTTCGCGCGACAGCAGCGTGCCCAGCTCTTCGGCGCGGGCCATCATTTCGTTGCCGATCGCCATCAGGACATTCTGTTTGCGCTCTAACCCATAGGCCGCCCATTCGGCCTGCGCCCGGCGTGCCTGGTCCAATGTGGCATCCAGTTGATCGGGTGAAGCCTGCGCAAACGTGCCGATAAGATCGCTCAGATCTGATGGGTTTCTGTTCTCGATCTCAGAGCTGCCCGCAACCCATTCACCCGCGATATAGTTCAGATTTTGCATGCCGTACCCCTAATTTCCTGCATTCACATCAGTGCTTGTGGCGATAATATGCGATCACACCGATTCAGACACGCAAGAATTGGTGTAGGTTAATTCAGTTTTTCTGAATTATGACGCAGGGAAAACTGTGCCGTGTTTTTGCATATCGGCTATCAGCGCAAGGAACTCGCGTGCTGCTGGCATCAGTTTTGCATGGGGTTGTGATGCGATGTGGACGGTCCTGCGGGCGGTCACATCCCTGAGGGGGAGAAAGGCGATATCATCCTGTTCTTGCGAGACGGCCAAACGTGGCAGAACCGATATGCCGACGCCCGCGCGGACAAGCCCCAGAAGCGATGTGATGCTGGGCACCATCAAGCGGGATTTGGCAAGGATCGGTGCAAAGTCCGGGTCGGTGATCAGGTTGGACAGCCCGTTGGCGATCAGCACGTGGTCCTGCATATCGCGCCAGCGCAGTTGGTCCCAGTCGCGGGCCAGTTGATGGTCCTTTTGGCACACCACGCCAAAGCGGTCGCTGAACAGCTCTCGCCGGGTCAGATCACCCACCTGCGACAAGGTGCCAATACCGATGTCGGCGCGTTCATGCAGCAACTCACGCTCAATCGCGGTGGAGTCCATGTCGCGAATATCGATCTGCACCCCTGCAAATTGCTGCGTGAAGCGCAGTACCACTTGGGGCAGAAGATTCTTTGCCACGGACGGCGTGACAACCAGCCGCAGATACCCCAGGTCGGATCGGCTCAGCCCTTCGATCACGGCGATCGAGTTTTCAAAATGGCTGACTTCGCGGCGGGCCTCTTCGTAGATCAATGCGCCCAAGGCAGTCAGGTTCGATTTTCGTGCCGTTTCAAACAGTGGCACGCCGATGTGGTCCTCAAATTGTTTGAGCATCATGGACACTGCCGATGACGTCCGCCCCAATTTCTCTGCCGCGTCAGACAGATTGCCTTGCTGCACGACAGCGGTGAAGCATTTGAGCATTTCAATTTTGATCGCCATTTTCAGAAACCCTGAAGTCTATTCAATGAATTCAAGTTTGCCTTGCCTTTTGACATGTGTCCATAAGAGGGCAACCAGACTGAGGGATTTGAAACATGATCGAACGTATTGAAACCGGTGAACGGTCTTCAAAAATCGTCAAGCATAACGGCGTTGCCTATCTGACCGGCCAGGTGGCCGAGGGTGAGACAATTCAGGAGCAGGTCCGCCTGTGTCTTGAAAAGATCGATGCGTTGCTGATCAAGGCCGGATCTTCACGCGAGCAGATGCTGCGCGTTACGATTTGGCTGGCGGATATGAAAGATTTTGCGGGCCTGAACGAAGTATGGAACGCATGGGTTCCCGCCGGCCATGCCCCCGCACGCGCCTGCGGAGAGGCAAAGCTGGCGCGCGCAGAGTTGAAAGTCGAGTTTATCGTGGATGCGGCCTACGCATAGGCCGCTCAGCGTTAGTTCCGACACCTGCCGTTGTCGTAGCTTCCCACTTCTCGGATCACATCAGAAGATGCCGCTTCAACGCGGTGCCCGCTGAGTTCGGACCGCAAGACCCGCACCATCAGGTCCTTCAGCCGGGTGACGCGGTAGCAGGACACCGTGGGTTCGGCGTGGCTGAAGCCGACCCCGCTGTCATCCGTCAGGAACAAGTATCGCCCGCCGGTGATGGCCGATCCCTGCCGCATCAGATATTCCAACCGATCCTCAACCCCGCTGGCCGCCAGACCAAAGACCTGAATGCCGTTAGCGGCGGCGGTCTGGGCTGCATCATAATAGGTCCGGGTTTGTGAGGCCCGCGGCGGCTCATCTCCGATCTGGAACAACAGGCGCTCACCCCGTCCGCGCCGCCAGTCCAATTGTATGGCGGCCTGCAAGGCGTCCGCCACGACCTCTGGTCCCCCTGCGCCGCCTGAGGCCCGCTCTGATGTTACCCACCGCGTGAATTGGGACAGATTGCGCGTGAAACCATAGCTTTTGATTACATAAGGGTCGGCGGGCGCTTTGTAGACAACCAGACCAAAGCGAATATCGACGTTTGGAGCCGCAGTTTTTGCTGTGCGTGTGATCTCGTCAATTTCCTGTGCAAGCCAGGCCAGTTCGTCGGCCATGCTGCCGGTTGTGTCGACAACAAAGACAAGATCAAGGAAATCAGGTGCCCATGTGCTGTCAAACGGAACGGCAACCGCATGCCGCCTTTGTCCGGTTTGGAGCGTTACCGAGACCGCGTTGCCACCGGCGGCCGGGAACGCGCGCATCTCGACCGAGCGCAGCCGCGACTGACCCAAGGTCGCTGGAAAGACCGTGACGTTGCCATCAACGCCGGAATAGCCGTCATAAAACGGGTTAGTCGCACCGGGTTCACGCAACGTGATCCGCACGCCGGGGGCCGGTGTGCCGTCCGGCCCATGCAATTGCGCCAATAAGGGGCGGTCCAGATTTGCCTTGGGCAGGCGCAGATCCGTGCTCGCCGCGCCCTGATACTGCAGGAAGGCCGTCAGGTTCAGCGTGTCGTCGATATCACCAGCTGTGACCACACCGGCCGAGGGCGCCGCCCGCGGCGACGGAGGCGGTGCAATGATCATGGCGGGTGCTTCTGTCATCGCTTCCGCCATGACAATTGGGGCCTCCACTGCCGGAGAAGCGGGCAGTTGCACACCGGTCATGACCGGGCCCTGTGGCATACTGGAGGGTGCACAGGCCCCGACAAGTGTAGCGATTGCGATGGTAAGTTGCGCTTTGAGTTTCATATCATGACTCGTTCAAAGTAAATGTGTAAATTGCACATATTTTGAATCCTATGGACCTGTCAATGAAAATGTGTAACTTGCACATTATGATTGACCTGCTTGATAGATTGCTGGGGCCCTTTGCCCGTTTGATGGTGGCGCGGGGCGTTCAGTTTCCTGAATTGGCCGAGCGGCTCAAGGCGCATTACGTTGAGGCGGCCAAGGGTATGTCCGATGGCAAGATGACGGACAGTCGCCTGTCTGTGCTGACCGGTTTGCAGCGTCGCGATATCGCGCGATTGCGTGCCTTGCCCGCGCCGGAACCACGGACACATCACCTTGCCCGGCTCTTGGCGCTTTGGCAGAATGAACCTGCATTTGCGGGCCGTGACTTACCCAAAAATGGCCCGGCGCCATCATTTGAGGCGCTGGCCAAGATCGTACGCAAGGATATCCATCCGCGCACCATGCTGGACACGTTGGCGGCAGCGGGGGCCGTTGCCATTGACGATGAAACCCAGGAAGTCAGCCTTTTGCAGGCCTCGTATCAACCCTTGTCGGGGTCCGAGGACCAACTGGCCTATTTGACGCAAAACCTGGGAGATCATTTTGATGCGGCGACTGACAATGTGCTTGGGCAGGACCCGCCGCATTTTGAACGCGCTGTGCATTATTCCGGTTTGACAAAGGATCATATCGCGGAACTGAAAGCCGACCACGATACCGGGCAGATGGCCCTCTTCAAACGTCTGAGCGCGCGCGCTGCTGAGATGAAGAAAGATGCCATGAAAAGGCCATCCGAGAACCGGGTCACGCGTTTTCGTGCGGGCGGCTATTTTTACCAAACACAGGAAGACGAGTCATGAAACGCTTGATCATCTGTCTAACACTGGCGCTGAGCGCCTGCGGCCTGCCACAACAAGAGCGGGCTGCCGTCGTACCACCAGTTCTGGAATCACCCGCCGTGATGGCCGCGCCTGTGATGTTGCCTTGCGATATCCTCGAGGTGGCCGCGCATGACGGGATCGGCGGGACAGGTTGCAGATAGGCTTAGCGCTCGGTCAGTTTCAGCTCAATCCGGCGGTTCTGCGCGCGCGCCTCGGGCGTGTCCAGAGGGTTGATCGGCTGAAACTCCCCAAAGCCGTTTGCTGCCAAGCGTCGTGGGTCAATCCCAAGTTCCTCTGACATGTACCGCACCACCGACAGGGCGCGCGCCTGGCTGAGTTCCCAGTTATCGGCGTAGCGCCCGCCACGGTTCACCGGAATGTTGTCGGTGTGCCCATCCACCCGGATCACCCAATCGATCCCCGGGGGGATATCGTCGGCGATACCGCGCAGGATGTCGGCGATATTGGCAATCTCGGCCTCGCCCACTTGGGCGAGCGTCGCACTGCCCGGTTCAAACAAGACCTCTGAATTGAAGATGAAGCGATCACCTTCGATCCGCACCCGGTCCTGCCCTTCGAGGATCTGGCGCAGTTCTCCGAAGAAGTTCGATTTGAAGCGCGATAGGTCTTCGGCCTCGGCGGCCAGACGCCCTGCTTCTTCCTCCAGCCGGGCCGCTTCCGCCTCCAGCCGAATACGCTCTGCTTCTTCCAGCGCACGCCGTTGCCGTTCTTCCGAGACCACGCGGGCGAGGGCCGTATTCAACTGCGCACCCAGTGTTTCGATCTGCACCTGTGCTTCGCGGTCTGCTTCCTCGGCGAGGTTCAGCAATGATTGCAGGTCACCCACCTGCGTACGCAGGGTGGTGATCTGCTCGTTGAGCAAAGCAACCTCGCGTTGGCTTTCCGCAGACAGCGCCTCTTGCTTGTTCAATTCCTCGTTTGCGAGTGCGAGCAACGCGGCCTGCTGATCGGCAGTATCGGCCCCGGATTGCATCTCTGATTGCAGCTGCTCCAATTCGGCGCGGGCCTGCGCCAGTTGCAATGCCAGCGTATCATTTTCGTCTGTCAATGAACCACGGAGGGTGTCGAGTTCCTCTTGCGCCGCTCGGGCGGCCGCCAGCAAGGTTAGCGTTTCCTCGGCCTTGCGTCGTTGTTCCTCAAGATTAAGGGTCATCGCCGTCAGTTCCGTATCAGCGTTAGCAAGGCGTTCGCGCAAAGCTTCTGCTGCGGCTGCGTCTGTCAGGCGTTCCGCTTCAAGGGCGGTAATGCGGGCGGTGGCCTGGGATTGTTCGTTTTCGAGGTCGGCAATCATTGCCTCGAGCGCCTCGCGGCGGGCGGCGGCCAAACGTGCGGCTTCGGTTCCGGCGTCGATCTCGCTGCGCGCATCGGCTAGCGCAAGGTTCAGGGCCTCTTGTTGCGACAACAGGCGCTCTTGTTCGGCTTCGAGTCCTGCGATGCTGGTGCGCGCATCAGCGCGATCACTCAGCAACCCGGCCACCTGTGCCTCGAATTGTGTAATCTCGCTTTGTGCTGTGGCCAGCGCCTGATCCTGCGCGTCGCGTTCGGCGATCAATGCGGCAATCCTGCCGGCCTGCCGGCTAGCCTCTGCATTGGCGGCCACAAGGTCGGCGCTCAAAGATGCGGAGCGGTCTTGTTCAAGCCCCAAGGTCGCAGCCAATGCGGCAACTTCGTTGCTAAGCGCATCCAGTTCGCTTTCCTGCCCGGTGATCTGCTGACGCAGGACAAACTGGATCACCATAAAGATGGTCAGGACGAACATCAGCACCAGCAACAGGCCGGTCATCGCATCCACGAAACCCGGCCAAATGGCGTTCTGGAACCTGTTTGATGATCTGCGGCTTAGCGCCATGGATCAGCCTCGGTCCCGGATCGCGCCCGCCAGATTGGCGATGTCCGCGCGCAAGTCACTGATGCTTTCCTGACGGCCTGCCGACATTTCTTCAAGAATGCGCAGCAGTTGGACATCAATAGAGCGCAGCCGCATCCGGCTTTCGGCGTCGATCCCTTCCATTCCGCTTTCATCAAGTTTGTTGATCAGCGCCTCCTGACTGACAGCGACCCGCTCAAGCATTTCGGATTTCGTGTCGGCGGTTGAATTCTGTGCCATCTGCTCTACGGCTTGCGCAAGCGCCGCAAACCGCCTGTCGTTCTCTTCGCGGTCCGCATCGGTCTGACCCATCATCATCTGGATGGTGTCCATCAGTTCGCCCAGTTGATCCACGAATGCGCCCATCGCGCCAAGATCGGCCCCGCCACCTTCTTCGCCATCGATGCCCACGCGCGTGATGGTGGACAGCCATTCTTCCAACTCGCGGTAGAACCGGTTTTGCCCATGACCTGCGAAAAGCTCCAGCAGGCCGACGATCAGCGATCCAGCCAATCCGAGCAGCGAGCTTGAGAAGGCCGTGCCCATCCCACCCAATTGTGCCTCAAGCCCCGATTGGAGCCGTGTAAAGATATCGGCACCGCTTTCACCTTCGCCGGGGTTCAGTGAGCGGATCGTCTCAACCAATGCTGGAACGGTTGTGGCCAGCCCGTAGAACGTGCCCAAAAGTCCAAGGAAAATCAGGACGTTGCCGATGTACCTTGTGATCTCGCGGTCTTCGTCGATCCGTTGCGCAACCGAATCGAGGATCGACCGGCCAGAGGAGGAAGACACCTGCGTGCGCGCGCCGCGTGAGCGCAAGAGCGTTGCAAGTGGCGCCAAGAGCGATGGTGCAGCACTGTAGGAATGCCCGCCAGCATCACGCGCGAACCGTTCGATCCATCGCACTGAATTCATCAGCAGAAAAACCTGATTGAAGCAGGACAGCACACCCAGCACAAAAACGCCCAGAATGACGCCGTTCAGATAGGGATTGGATTGATAGATCGCTGTGATCTGGGACAACCCCAGATAAAAGCCAGAGCCGACAAGCCCAAGCACGGTCAGCATGAACAGAAGCTGGCGAATAGGTTGTGAAAACTGCGGTTGCGCCTTGGGTTCCCGTTTTTCCGACACGGATGGGAGTCCTCATATAGTGTGTTGTTGCTGCCCCCCATAGCACCATATGGCGAAATCTCTGCAAACCCAAATAAATTCGGGTCTGATCTATGTTGCCGTCAAAGCACGCACGCGTTGGGTCAGCCAGGCTATATCATCGTCCTTGATGCCCAGCTCGGTCAGGTGCTCGGCCGTATTGTACAAGTACTCGGTGTTGGGTCCGCGTCCACCGACTGCGCGGGCAATGATCTGCGCCTGTTTTTCAAGGTCAAACTGGCAATACTGCCTATGGTCGCGATTGATAATATAGGCCAGCGCCGGGATCGCCTCGCCGTCTTCGGTGGTCAGATCAACGGTGTCTTCGTAGTAGGCAGATGAGATCAGCTCGCGGTCGCGCAGCATGGCCAGCACGGTGTCTGCTTCGCTGTCGCGCACTTTAAAGGCCACTCCGGTGCATTGCCCTTCCGCTTGCGTATCCAGCGCCAGTACCAGGCCCGGTTCGTCTTCGCTGCCCCTGTGGTGAATCGAGAGCATGCAAAAGCTGCGGTGATAGTCACGCAGTCGGGCTTTGACAGTCCTTTCGGGGGTAAAGCCGGGGTTCCACAATAGTGACCCATATCCAAATACCCAGAATGCCATTCTCGCCGTCCCGTTTTTCCGCTCCTGCCCATAAACACTGTTATGGGTGAAACGAAAAGGGGTTAGACCCCGCGGACCATGTCTGGAAAAATCGCGGTGATATGCTGTTGCAGGTAGATCTTCAGCCAAGGGGTGTAGTGGTTGGGGTTCCGCGCCACATCCGCGCAGAGGTCGTAAAACCCGACCCAGCGTGTCGCCATCACCTCTTCTGGGTTGGGCGCGAGCGTCAGATCGTCCGGCGCTTCCGCAACATAGACGTCAACCACCTCATGTTCGACCAACCCGCCGCCCACATCGACGCGATATTCGATCTGATCACGGTGTATCGGATCAAGCCCAGCGATTCCCAGTTCTTCTTCCAGGCGGCGCACGGCGCAATCGATCGCATCCTCGTTCCATGCGGGATGCGTACAACAGGAGTTCGCCCAGAGCCCCGGCGTGTGGTATTTGCCCATCGCGCGCTGCTGGATCAGGACGTGCCCCCGGTTCAACACAAAGATACTGACGGCCTTGTGCTTCAGTCCGCGTACATGCGCGTCGAGTTTTTCAACAGGTTGAAGTGTGCCGTTTACCCAGGCCGGGATCATGATCGTCATGCGCGCTGCGAAAAAACAGGCTGTGTCAGATGTGTCGGGTTCCGGATGCCAATTTTGAGGTGTGCCATGGGCCGCGCCTTTATCCGTCTCTTGTTCATATCGGCCTCAAACGCCAGCTATTGTGGGCCGACAACATGCACTGGGGCATAAACCGCGCGCCACTGCGATCATACGCGTTTTGTACCACGCCGAGAACCCGAAAAAGCTCATCTGCCTTCGCGCATGAGTGGGTTGCGTGCTGGCGGCGGCTCGCTTGTGCGATCAGGCTGACTAACCAGCGACATTTTCATCGAATTGTACCATTAAGTCGGCTTTCATTTCCCACCGGATATCCCGGATTTCAGGTGAAAAAAGAGGTAGGCCATGGCCGCGGAAACAAATGCGCCCACAATCATCAAACGTAAAAAGGTCACAGGGGGTGACGGCCACCACGGGGGCGCTTGGAAGGTGGCCTATGCGGATTTCGTGACCGCGATGATGGCGTTCTTTATGTTGATGTGGTTGCTGAACGCCACGACTGAACAGCAGCGCAAGGGTCTTGCTGACTATTTTTCACCGACGATAGCGGTGAACAGGGTGTCGGGCGGCGGGTCCGGCGCCTTTGGCGGCGACAACATGTTTACGCAGGACACGCTGGCCCAAAGTGGCGAAGGTGTGATCAGGCCTGCGATCATGGCGATGCCGATCGCCGGTGATACGGAAGTAGACGCAGCCGTTGCTGCACAAGTCGCCGCTCTGCGCGATCTTGAAGAAGTATTGCTGGCGCAGGGGGGCGAAAGCATGCTGTCTGATCAGGCACTTCGCCATATTATTACGCGCCTGACCGACGAAGGTCTGATCATCGAGATTTTCGACCTGCCCGATGTGGCGCTTTTTCAGGGTGACACGGCAATAGCGAACCCAGTCACGGGCGAGATTGCGGCGGTGCTGGCAAGGCTCTTTGCGGCGGTCAGCAACGCCGTGGTGGTTGAGGGGCATCTAAGCGCAAAGCCTATCCTTCAGGTGAACAACCCGATCTGGGACCTCTCGACTGCGCGTGCTGCGCAAATGCGCCTGATGCTGGAAAGTGGCGGGTTGGACCCGCGCCGTGTAATGCGGTTGACTGGTGCAGGCGATCGGGAACCGGCTGTGGGTAACCCAACAGCGCCCCGCAACAACCGGATCGAGGTGATCTTGCTACGCAGCGATCTGTAGGGGGCAAGAGGCGGGCATTTTATTGCGTATTTTAGACGTTAGGGAGGCATTAAGGACGGGTCTTTATGTGTTGCAGAGATGACGGTTGGTTCGATGCAGAAAGGCTATCTTTAATGACAATCTCCTCTTCCCTGAATGCCGGTGTTGCAGGGCTGGCGGCAAATGCCTCTCGCTTGGCAACGATTTCTGACAACATTTCGAATTCCTCTACATATGGGTACAAGCGCGCCGTGACGGATTTTCAGTCGATGGTGATCGATGGTGGCAGAGGTACGTATTCTGCCGGCGGTGTGCGCACCACGACCACACGGCTGGTTGACGAACGCGGCGCGCTTGTCTCAACAAACAATTCGACGGATTTGGCTGTGCGCGGTCGGGGCATGTTGCCAGTGACGTCTGCAACATCAGTTGCGATAGACAACGGCGACAACCCTTTGCTTTTGACAACGACAGGATCGTTTCGGACTGATGCGCAGGGCTATCTGACGACGCCGGGTGGGTTGGTTCTGTTGGGCGTGCCCGCGGCACCTGATGGCACAATCCCCAACTACTCTCGTGATTCTGTCGACGGGCTTGTGCCGGTTCAGATCAACGCCAACCAGTTTGTGGGTGAACCGACGACGCGTGTCGATCTTGCGGTGAATCTTCCGGCTACATCAACACGCGCGGGGGCGTCGGGCGATACGGAATCGCTCACGGTTGAGTACTTTGACAACCTAGGCGCATCTTCCAACCTGATCATCGTCTTTACACCAACGGTGCCTGCCGGCGGGGCATCAAACGAATGGACGATGAGCATCAGCGACAGTGAGACTGATATTGATGCTGACGGTGTGCCTGATGTTGTCGGCGAATATCGGTTGACGTTTGACGATACCCGTGGCGGCGGGGGTACACTGGCGGATGTTGAATTTGCTGATCTGGGCACACCGATTGGTGGACCGTACGACCCGGCTACCGGTACACTGACCATCAATGTTGATGGCGGCCCGATGGAGATCAACATTGGCGAGTTGGGCAGTTCTGTCGGCCTGACCCAACTGTCGGATGCCTTTGCGCCGGTATCGATTTCAAAGAACGGGACACCGGTTGGCAGCCTGACGTCGGTTGAAGTTGATCAGAATGGTTTTGTGCGGGCGTCATTTGATATTGGTATCAATCGCGTCTTGTATCAGATCCCACTTGTTGATGTGCCCAATGTGAACGGACTCGAAGCGCTTGACCAACAAAGCTTTCGTGTAACTCCCGATAGCGGCTCATTCTTCCTGTGGGATGCGTCGGATGGCCCCACTGGTGATATTGTCGGGTTCGCACTTGAGGAATCAGCGACAGATGTCGCTGGCGAATTGACGGAACTGATTCAGACACAGCGGGCCTATTCCTCCAACGCCAAGGTGATTCAGACGGTGGACGAGATGCTGCAAGAAACCACCAACATTAAACGCTAGCCCTAGGGCCCGGAGGATGCGACCATGAGTATGACCAGCGCCCTGAACAATGCCCTAACGGGTCTGAATGCTTCGTCGCGTATGACAGAGGTCGTGTCATCGAACCTGTCGAACGCTTTGACAGATGGCTACGGCCGGCGGTCCGTCTCGCTATCTTCTGTGCAAGTGGGCGGCCGGGGCGGCGGCGTGCGGATCGATGCAATCAATCGCTTTGTTGATGCGGGGATTCTTGCCGACCGGCGGCTGGCGGATTCGGCCCTTTCGGGACACGAGAGGAGTGCCGATATGCTTCTCCGGCTCGAGCTTGCGCTGGGCGGGGCAGATGATGCCGCCAGCCTGAACGCGCGACTGGCCGCGTTCGAAGGTGCGCTTATCAGCGCAAGTGCTGACCCGGCATCAGAGACCCGGCTGGCCAATATCGCGGCCCGCCTTGAAGACGTGGCACTGACGCTGAATGACAACAACCGCACGATTCAGACCATGCGACAAGACGCGGACGCGGCAATCGGGCGCGATATCGACGCGCTCAATGCCAATCTACTGCAAGTTGAGGCACTTAATAGTGACATTCTGCGGTTGAAAAGTGCCGGGCGTGATCCGTCGTCCTTGTTAGATGCGCGCCAACGAGCCATCGACAATATCGCCGAAATCGTTCCTGTGCGTGAAGTGACGCGCGACAATGGAACGGTGGGCCTGATGACGACCAATGGGACGACGCTGCTGGACAGCAAGGCCGTCCAGTTTGGGTTCCAGAAAACACCGACGATCACGGCGGATATGACCTTTGCGTCGGGGGCGTTGCAGGGGATCACCCTGGATGGCGCGCCACTTGACACAACTGACGGTGTTGGACGGCTCGGTGGTGGGTCACTTGGGGCTGCCTTTGCACTGCGTGATCAGACGTTGGTCGAGGCGCAGGCGGCTTTGGATGGGGTCGCAGCGGACCTCATGGCACGACTGCAAGATCCGGCAAATGACGCGACGATCACACCGGGTGATGTGGGGCTTTTGACTGACGAAGGCGGTGTGCTGGACCTGACCGATCTTCCCGGCCTGGCAGGGCGGATTACCGTCAATCCTGCAATACTACCACTCGCCGGTGGTGATGCGCGACTGCTGCGCGATGGCTTGGGTTCGACAGTGCCCGGGCCGCCGGGTGATGCCACACAGTTGAACGCCTGGATCGCGTCACTGGGTAGTTTTCGCGCGGATGTTCCAGGTGCCGCTTTGCAATCTGCGGGGGGGCGCATGGCGAGTTTCGCATCTGACATTGGGGCGACACGCCTCGCTGCCGAAGAGAAGCTCAGCTTTTCATCCGCGCGATGGGACACCTTGCGCGAGGCCGAACTGGCGGGTGGCGTCGACACGGACGTCGAGCTGCAGACGCTCCTCCTTGTTGAACAGGCCTATGCGGCAAATGCAAAAGTTATTCAAACCGTTGATTTCATGATGCAACGCCTGATGGAGATATAACATGACAGCTTTGTCCGTTGGTGATCTCGCCCAACACTTCACGTCAATGCGAAACGGCGGTTTGATCAAGTCTGAACTTGCACGCTTGTCGGATAGCCTTTCCAGCGGCAAGGTTACCGATGTTACGCGACACCTTGGCGGTGAAACAGCGGGACTTGCGGGCATCGAATACAGCCTGACACAGTTGGGCGCCTACGCACAGACCGGCTCGGAGACCCAGCAATATCTTGCGGCACAGCAAACGATCCTGACTGAGGTCGACGATGTGCGTAGCGCTACTGCGGCGCGGCTCTTGCTGGTCAGTGATGCAAGCACAGTCGCACAGGTGAACGAAGCTGCCGTTTCGGCACGGTCGAGCTTTGAAACCGTGGTGCGTAGTCTGAACACTCAAATTGCGGATCGTAGTGTGATGGGTGGGGCGAATGTGGCGAACGCCCCGCTGGCGCCGGCGGAGCAGATGCTCTCCGATATTCAAACTGCCATCGGCGGCGCGTTTGACGCTGCGACGATTATTGCGACGGTTAATGACTGGTTCGACGACCCTGGCGGTGGCTTTGCCACTATGGGGTATGTTGGTGATACCGGGCCAGCCCAGGAAAGGCGGGTGTCCGAAACAAGAAGCGTCGGCCTTACCGCCCGCGCGGATAACCCCGCGATCGTCGCAGTTCTGAAAAGCACGGCATTGGCGGCATTGGCCAATGACATGCCGGCGTTGGACGCCGACACCAAACGGACGCTCCTGCAAGAGGCGGGCGCGGATATGTTCGGCGCTGCAAGCGACCTGGTTGGCGTGCAGGCGCGCGTCGGTTTCGCTGAGGCGCAGGTCGCCGACGCGCTGGCGGAGAATGCGGCGCAGCAGACCGGCCTGGGCATTGCACGCAATGATCTGATCTCGGCCGACCCGTTTGATACCGCATCACGGTTGCAGCAGGTCCAGCTTCAACTTGAGACCCACTACGCTGTCACGGCCCGTCTGTCGCAGCTTAGCCTGTTGAGGTATATCTGATGCGCATTCTCTGCATGCTCATCGCCGCGGTGCTTGTCTTGGTTGCACCGGCAGCCCAATCAAATCCGATTAGGATCAAGGATCTGGTTGAATTTGACGGTGTGCGCGCCAACGACCTTGTCGGCTATGGTCTGGTTGTGGGGCTCAACGGCACGGGCGATGGCTTGCGGAACTCACCCTTTACCGAAGACATCCTGAGCAATGTGTTGGAACGTCTTGGCGTCAATGTGACCGGCGAACAATTCCGCCCCAAAAATGTGGCGGCGGTTCTTGTCACTGCCTCCTTACCACCATTTGCACGGGCGGGTAGTCCGATAGATGTGACGGTTTCGGCGATCGGCGATGCGAACAGCCTGCTGGGCGGCACGCTGATCATGACGCCGCTCAATGCGGCTGACGGTGACATCTACGCAGTGGCGCAAGGCACGATCATTGCCGGTGGTGCTGCGGCTACGGGTGATGGCGCCGCTGTTATTCAAGGGGTGCCGACGGCCGGCGTTATCCCGTCAGGTGCCACGATTGAGCGAGAGGTGGACTTTGACTTTGGCGGCCTGACCACCGTGCGGCTGGCGCTGCGCACACCTGATTTCACGACGGCGGGACGGATTGAGCAGGCCATCAACCAAAGCTTTGAGCGCGCGGTTGCTGTGATGCTGGATGCGGGTACGGTGGAACTGAATATCGCAGCCACCCGTATGCAATCACCTGCGCATGCTCTTGGCCGCGTCGAGAACATTCTGGTTGAACCCGAACGCCGTGCGCGTGTGGTCGTTGATCAACGTTCTGGTACGATTGTTATGGGGGAAGATGTCCGGATCAGTCGCGTGGCCGTCAGTCAGGGGAATCTAACGTTGCGCATTCAAGAGGCGCCGCTAGTGGCACAACCCAACCCGTTTGCACCAGGTGACACCGTTGTTGTGCCGCGTACCGAGGCTGCAATCATTGAAGAGCCAGGTATCGGGTTGGCGGAGGTGCGCGGTGGTACATCGCTAAGTGAGGTGGTTGCGGGGCTCAATGCGCTGGGCGTTGCGCCGCGGGACATGATCGACATCCTCAAAAGCATCAAGGCTGCGGGTGCTTTGCATGCCGAGTTCATAGTTCGCTGAAGGCAATCGTGGCGCGGGGCCAACTTCAGAATATCACACACCCCGGTCACCCGGGCCAACTCCCGTCTTAGCCGACGGGTCTTTGCCTTGTATCCACTTCAGGCTTCCTTGGTGTGGGATCACCAAAAAAGAGTCAGCTTCCTGTAAAGAGAATGGGTGCGGGCGCCCAAGCGCCGAGACACGTCCTACACTGGGTACCTCAGCGCCCTGATCTGAGGCACTGCATCTTGCGAACCCGTCATAGCAATTGCCTGTCCGGACGCAGACCTCCTTGCGTCAAAGTGAGGCGGCAAAGCGTCTACAGGTCTACCGGCACCTCAGGCCTATATCAGATCGAGCAAATGCGCATTGCCTTATCCACGCGGTCAGGCAAAGCAAACTGGGTTTGCTCTGCTTTCACAATGGCCCCGTCGCACCCCGTGTTGGCAGAGCACATCGAGCGCTGCATTGCGCTGGTCAACTGTAGCTATGCACAAGACTGGTAGCGATCAGACTCCAGCCGTCGGCAACGACAAAAAATGCAAGCTTGAACGGGAGCGAGACAATGGCAGGTGGCACCATCATCATACCCATCGACATCAAAACCGCGGCAACAACCAAGTCGATGATCAGGAATGGGATGAAGATAAGGAAACCGACCTGAAACGCCCGTTCCATCTCGCTTAACAAAAACGAGGGGATGACAACGGACAGCGGCGCCTCATCCGGGGGTGTCAGGGGTGGCAGGTCCGGGCGCAAATCGGCTAGTGCGGCAAATGTATCTGGCGCGATGCGGAAAATCATGAATTCACGCAGCGGTGACATGGTCCGCAAGAAAGCCTCTTCCACGGCGATTTCACCATCAAGCAGTGGGCTGACGCCCTGCGTCCAGGCCGCCAGAAAGACGGGTTCCATGACAAAATATGTCAGGAATAGCGCCAGGCTGACAATCAGCATATTGGGCGGCGATTGCTGTAGGCCAATCGCCTGCCTGAGGATTGCAAAGACCGTCACGATAAACGGAAAGCATGTCACCATGATCGCGATGCCCGGCACAAGGCTGAGCACAGTGATCAGGACAAGAAGCTGGATAGATCGGGTCGCGAGCGATCCGTCCTCCCCAAGGGAGATCGAGACATCCTGCGCCACGGCCGGTGCAGCCCAAAGGGCCAGCATCAGCGTGCAGATCGCCGTTATGAGGCGATTATTGGCCAAAATGGCCCTTGTCCCGGGCGACTTCCGTGAGCCGCACCGCCAATTGCCCAGGCTCACCACCTTCGACTTCTTGCAACTCACCACGTGCAATCAGCCGATCTCCGATGAAAAGCTCAACAGGATCTTCGATGCATTTATCGAGCGGCAGCACGGTGTTCTCTCCCATGCTGAGTAGATCACGGACCAAGGGCCGTGCCTTGCCCACCGATACTGATACTTCGATTGGGATGCTGTGCATCACGTGGTCTTGTGTCGATTGGGATGTTTCATCCATGAGGTTCCATCCTTTCGGAAGTGAAGTGAACTGCTGAGAGAACTGTGCTGATCTCGTCACATAACCGATCAAGATCGAGATATGATGTGGCCTTGCCAATGCGCAGGCAGGCGGCATGTGGCGAGAGTGCCGGGTCAGCGATGACCGCTGGCGCAGACACCGTGTCGGAGAGTGTAGAGGTGACCGGATCAACCTGGCTGGGATGCACGCAAAGTGTCAGGCCACCATCCAATTGGCTTTGCAATGCGGATTGCAACATCGCAGAAAGTTCGACACCAAAGCCGGCAGCCACGCAGTGCGGCAGGATCTTGTCGATAATGTCAGAAAATAGTGGTGCCAGGGACTGTGTAACTTCTGCTTTGGCCTCGCTATAGGTAAAGCTGTAGTCGGCAATGGCTTGCACGACCTGGGTTTGCAGGGCGATTTGTTGTTCCGCGGCCTCTTGCAGGCCAGCTGCATGGCCGGCCGCAAATCCGTCCTCATAGGCTGGATTGGCCTGATGTTCAGCCATCTCGAGATCTTCAAATGATTCCAGGGCAAAATGACCCATTTATGCGGACCCCACTTTTGGTGCCGGATCTTCGATCCAGTCCTGCAAGATCTGCAGCGTTTCCGGTTCCCGGTCTGCGATCATGCGGCGGAGCCGCCCGACCGCATCCTGATCGCCGCCCACGGGGTCGCCCATATCACTGATCATGAAATCGCCTGCGGTATCGTCGCTGATTGCCATGGTCGTTGGTGGATCGGAAACCTCACCAAAGCCCTCCTCGACCTGGCCCGCGATTTCCAGTGGCGCTGGGGCAGGACTATTTGCCGAGGCGAGGATCGGTCGCACAACAAAAAGCCCCAGAATGAGTGCCACGACGGCAAGCACCGCAACCTGAATCAACTGCATCACATCCAGCGCCCAGCCAGCCGCCGGCATCGCCGCGGTGCCCGCTGCGACAACCGTTTCAAATGGTAAGGAACGCAGGGTCAGCACATCGCCCCTTTCAGGGTTGAGCCCAACGGCGGATGCGACAAGTTCCTGTAGGGCTGCAAGCTCTTCTTCGGATCTTGGTGTGGATGTGACGGTGCCGTCCGCTGCCGTTTGCGAGATTTCGTTGACAAGGACTGCAACCGTCAGCCGTTTGATAGCCCCCGGTTCACGCAGTAACTGGCGTTCTGTCTCGGACACTTCGTAGTTGGTGAGCGTTCGGCTTTCGCTGTTTTCGTTGGAGGAAGCGCCACCCCCGCCTGCCGCATCTCCGTCCGGCAGGTTTGAGGCGACTGTCACGTCGCCGGCGCGGCTATCGGTTGAGGTGCCGGTGCTTTCTGTGACATCGGTGCTGATTGCGATCCGGCTGTCCGGATCGACTCGCCGCTCCATGATTGTCTCAGTTTCGGTTTCGGTGTCGACGGATACTTCGACAACAGAATTTCCGGGCCCGACACGCGCTGCCAAAAGCCGTTCTGCCCGCTGCCGCAACGCGTTAGCCCGCTCGTCACCTGTGCGGTTGGCCAATTCTCCATCCGCTTCGGTGAGCAACCCACCATCATCATCTATCACCGCGACGGCCTCAGGGCTCAGGCCCGGTACCGCCGCACCGACCAGATATTGCAATGCCTTGATATGCGCCCCTGAAAGCGCACCGCGTGCAGTTGTGACTGTCACGGCTGCCGTTGGCTGCTGATCCCGTTGAAATGGCCGGTTCGTCGCAACAGAGATATGCACCCGCGCAGCGCGCACATGCGGGCTGGCCAGAATCGTGCGGGCAAGTTCCCCTTCCTTGGCGCGCCAATAAGCGGCGTCAAACATCTGTGACGTGGTGCTGAACCCGGACAGCGAATCAAGCAATTCATACCCGCCGCCGCCGTTCGCGGGCAGCCCTTCACCGGCCAACCCCATACGCAGCACATCGCGCTGCGCCGTTGGCACATAAATCGCATTCCCCCGCACCTCATAGGCAACGCCGCGTTGATCGAGTGCCGTGATCACCCCCCCTGCCGCGTTCGCATCGAGCCCGCCGAACAACAACGACATGTCCTGGTTGCCCGCTCCGCGGGCCAGTAAGAGTACCGCCCCAAAGACGGCGGCGGTCGCAAGGACAACGAAAAGGCGACGCCCAGCGGAGAGCGTAGACCAAACGGTGCTGAGGTTATCCAAGTTGGGTTCTCCATATGAGGGGCATTCTGCCGGATCGCTCTCTGTTTGAACCAACAGGCTTAACAATCGGTTAGGGCTTGTTGGTTTATCTGGTCGCTGACGCTTGGACGAGAGGACGTGAAATGACCGATGAGGCTGATGTAAGCGATGAGGCGCCCAAAAAGCGGTCTAAGTTGCCGCTTTTGCTGGGCGTGGTTCTGGCACTCGCAGGTGGTGGTGGTGGCTTTTTTGCGGTGCAGGCCGGCATTGTCGGCGGGGCGAAGGCAGAGGACACACCCGAAGAATCGCCAACTTATGCCGAAAGCAAAGTGCCCGACGTGGCCTTTGTTGCGCTTGATCCGGTGGTGATTTCCCTGCCCAGCTCTGGCGGCCGTGATCATTTGCGGTTCTCGGCACAGCTAGAAGTCGTACCCGGCAAAGAGGCCGAGGTCGCGGCGATCAAGCCACGGATCATTGATGTTCTGAACAGCTACTTGCGCGCGGTCGAATTGGCCGAATTGGAAGATCCCGTCGCCTTGTTGCGATTGCGCGCCCAAATGCTGCGCCGGGTGCAGGTTGTCGCGGGGCCGGACCGGGTCAAGGATCTGTTGATTATGGAATTTGTCTTAAGTTGAAGGAGCCATGCTGATGATGGTGATTGCGGATATCTTGTTGGCGGCGGGTGCGTTGGGCGCAGGTGTGTATTGCTTTGTGTTGTCGCGTCGGTTGCGGCGATTTACCGATCTGGAAAAAGGGGTTGGTGGTGCAGTGGCGGTGATGTCTGCGCAGGTGGACGACCTGACAAGGACGTTGGCGGGCGCGCAAAATACCGCACAATCATCGGTTGTGCAGCTGGATGCGGTAAGCACGCGCGCGGAGGCTGCAAGCCAGCGGTTAGAGCTTTTGGTCGCCTCTTTGCACGACTTGCCGGAACCTGTGGCGCCCCAACCCAGTGAAAGCCCGTTCTTCGTCAGACGCTCTACTGCAGCGGAGGCCGCGCAATGACAAAGGGCATTCGCCGTAAAAAGGGGCGTGGAGCCCTTCATATTGTTGCTGTGCTGCTGATGGGATCCGCAGCGCTACGCATTGCAGCGGGGCCGCTTCCGGCGGTGGCTGAGGAAACCATGGCAGAGTCTGGGGCTGAGCTTTCAGCGGCCGCGACGGATGGCGACACCGACGCGCTGATCGCGGCCTTCGAAACCCGCGAGGCACGGGTGGCCGAACGCGAAGCGCAGCTGCGTGATCGCATGCAGGCGCTTCGGCTGGCCGAGATTGAAATCGAGGACAAGATGCAGGCTCTGATTGCTGCAGAAGCCGCCTTGAGCGCGACGATCACGCAGGCCGATACAGCTGCACAAACGGATTTGTCACAGCTGACAACAGTTTATGAAAATATGAAGCCAAAGGAGGCGGCGGATCTTTTCGCGGAAATGCCGCCACAGTTTGCCGCGGGGTTCCTGGGTATGATGCGCCCTGATGCAGCCGCTGCCATCATGACGCAGTTGGAACCGGACGTTGCTTATTCCTTTAGTGTTGTGCTTGCAGGGCGCAATGCGACTGTTCCAACCCAATGATGATGAGAAATCCTTAATCCCTTGCCGGTACAAAGGGATTCGCATCGCGCCTTTTCACTTAGCCTACAAAGGACACGCACAGAATGGTGGGTCTTATCGGTATTGTCTGTGTCTTCATCACAGTATTTGGCGGCTACCTCTTGGCCGGCGGTAAGATGGGGATCATCCTCTATTCGCTACCTTATGAGATGATTATGATCTGCGGCGCCGCTATCGGCGCATTTGTGATCAGCAACGATAAATCCGGCATCGCGCATACGGTCAAGGATGTTGGAAAGGTGTTCAAAGGTCCGAAATGGAAGGCCGATGATTATCGTGATTTGCTCTGCCTCTTGTTTGAACTGATCCGTATGGCACGCGCCAATCCGGTTGATGTGGAAAGCCATATTGAGGAGCCGGATACCTCGGCGGTGTTTGGGAAGTACCCTAAAATTCTTGGTGATGGAGAGGCGATCGCGCTGATCTGCGATACCATGCGGTCCGCCTCCATGAACTATGATGATCCACATCAGGTTGAGGAAATACTGGAAAAACGGATCGAGGCGACCCTGCACCACAATCTGCATTCGACCCATGCATTGCAAACAATAGCCGATGGTCTGCCTGCCCTGGGTATCGTCGCGGCCGTTCTCGGTGTGATCAAGACTATGGGATCAATCGACCAACCACCCGAGGTACTGGGCAAGCTGATCGGTGGTGCGCTGGTAGGCACGTTCCTGGGGGTGTTTCTGGCCTATGGTTTTGTTGGCCCATTCTCTGCGCGTGTCAAAGCTGTGATCGAAGAAGACGCTCATTTTCACCAACTCATTCGCGAGGTGCTGGTGGCCAATCTCTACTCACACACGCCTAACATCTGTATCGAGGTGGGGCGGCAGAACACGCCTGGTCGCTATCGTCCCAGTTTTTCCGATATGGAGGACGCGCTTACCGCAACCAAGCGAGACGCCGCATGAATAAGTTTTGTTGCCTGGCGATGCTTGTGATGTGGCCCGTTGTGGCCACTGCCGCCCCTGTCGCATTGCGGACGGGCGAACATAGCGATTTCACACGGATTGTCGCCTTTGTTCCGGCCGAGGTTGATTGGCGAATCGGGCGCACACCCACAGGATATATTCTGCGTCTACCGGTTGCAGAGGGTTATGATCTGACTGGGTTCTTCGACCCTATTCCAACAGAACGTATCAAGTCGGTCTCTCAGGATATTGACCGGGGTGAATTGCGATTGGTAGTCGATTGCATCTGCAATGTTCGTGCGTTTTCACTGCGCCCAACAGTGTTGGTTATGGATGTGCGCGATGGGCCGCCACAGCGCCGCTCAAGTTTTGAGTTGGCGCTTCCCGCACTTGAGCCGACAGTTCAAAGGGATACAGTACCGCTGCCAGAGGCCTATAAGGTGGCGCGCAACCCGCTTCTGCCCTTGTTCCCGACAGCCCCTATTTTAGATACTCCGGAGCTCGCCCCTCCGGGAGCCTCTGTCGTCGCGGATGACGTGGAAGATCTACCACCGACGGATGCATCGCAGATGGACATCGCGGTGTTGGAACAAGCCGTTACGCAGAGCCTTGCGCGGGGGCTGACGAGCGGTGTGCTCGAGGGTGCGCCACTGTCGGAACAGGTAGAGGTGGAAGGCGCATTGATGGATGGCGGCACGGCACTTGCACAGCTGCCAGGCGTCGCATCGCGGACAAGCGTTGACCCCCTGGCTGACCCAAGTGCTGCCCCTGACGACGTAACCCAAGAAGGGCAGACATGCCTGCCGGACGCCTACTTTGATTTTGCCAGTTGGGGGGATGAACGCGCATTCTTTGACCAGGTTGTCGCAGTCCGCGTCACCTTGGTAACCCAGACCGACGTGGTCGACGAAACGGCGGTAATGACACTCGCCCGGCTATACCTTCATTTTGGGTTTGGACGCGAAGTGGCGCAAACGCTGGCGCTGGATGGCATACAATCCAAAGAGCGGCAGATCCTCGCTATGCTCGGTCGCATCATCGATGGCGATCCGGTTGCGGGCACAGCTCTGGCAGGTCAGGTCAGTTGTCCAAGCGATGTAGCGCTTTGGGCGATGCTCGCCAGCGATACACCACCCCTTGACGCGCAGGTTGATCGCAGCGCCGTACTGCGGGCCTACAAGGCCCTGCCGGGTCCGGTTCAGGACGTTGTCGCGGCGCGCCTGTCAGAACGGTTTCTGCGGATTGGCGATCTTGATGGCGCATCGCAGGTCCTGAACGCAAAAAGCGCCACGGCGGCAGCGCAGGTTGACGGTTCTCTGGCGACAGCCGCGCTTTCGGAGGCGCTGGGGGAGACGACCCAGGCGCGCCAATCCGTTGCGCAAGTCGTTCAATCCGACCCTCGGGCCACACCAGAAGCGATGGTGCTGTTTTTGGAGCAGGGTGGTTATGGTGGTGTTGGCCTGACGGAGGATGATTTCCTGCTCGCAGATGCAATGCGATTTGAACACGCCGATACCGAGGCAGCGGTTGATCTGACTGTTGCACAGGCAAGGGCCTACACGACCGGGTCTCGCTTTGCAGAAGCAAATTCGCTCTTGCAAAATGCCGAACAGCAGATGCCGGAGGATCAGCGGGCTCAGCTTCTGGCGACAAACTGGACAGAAGCTGCAAACCGGATGCCGGACGCCGCATTCCTGGCGTTGATTTGGTCAGAGGCTGCGAACGTGGCTGACGCCTCTGCGCAAAACGCGGTTGCGTCGCGACTGGTAGACATTGGTTTTCCCGATCGCGCGCTTGCTGTCCTGACAGCCCAGACAGAAGGTGTGGTTGCCGACGAACGAAAGCTCATTCAGGCGCGCGCCGCGTTGGGGCTGGGCGAACCTGTACAGGTTGCAAGTTATTTGGAAGGCGTGACAACGCCAGAGGCTGTGGCGTTGCTTGACAGGGCAGAATCGATGCGGCGGGTTTTTAATTTTGACCCGACCACAGCACCACAGCAGGACCCTACACAGACGGCCCCGGATGTGTTTTCCAGGCAGGATGACGCTTCGCTTCAGACCGTATCGGCACTGGTCACGCAGCGCGAGTCAGTGACGTTGGATCCAGAGGCGCCCTTGGCCGAAAGCCGGGCGCTTTTGGAGCGCTCGGCCAGATCACGTGAAACACTTGCACAACTTTTGCAGCGTTTCGCTGTACCCGCTGATTTTTGACCAGCCACATATTGATCGACCATTTTGAAACGAATTCTAAAGGAAATCTGCTTAGGCCTGATCGTGTAACAGCTTGCGCGCGCGCGACGCAAAGAGAGGCAGAATGCCCAGGGCGACAGATGACCAGATAATACAGCGGGCTGTCGCATGATGGCCTTGTCATTTCGCGATCTGTTTCAGCCAACGATCCTGCTAGCGGTGGCGCTGATGGCGGTGATCGTCATGATGATCTTACCCATGCCTGCATGGGTTTTGGATATTGGATTGGCCGCATCTTTCGCTTTGGCAATCTTGATGTTTACGGTCACGCTTTTCATTGACCGCCCACTGGATTTTTCGGCTTTTCCAACGGTCCTGCTGGCATCACTTGTGCTGCGGCTTTCGCTGAACGTCTCTTCGACGAAACTGATCATTGGCCAGGGGCACACCGGCACAGATGCGGCAGGTGATGTGATCGAAGGGTTTGCCAATTTTGTTATGGGCGGCAGCGTGCTCTTGGGGTTGGTTATCTTTTGCGTTCTGCTGATCGTGAATTTCGTTGTGATCAACAAAGGTGCGACGCGCATGGCAGAGGTTGGCGCGCGCTTTGCA
Source organism: uncultured Alphaproteobacteria bacterium (assembly GCA_929200255.1). Classification (GTDB taxonomy): domain Bacteria; phylum Pseudomonadota; class Alphaproteobacteria; order Rhodobacterales; family Rhodobacteraceae; genus Yoonia. The sequence continues at coordinate 50,032 of CAKMYZ010000011.1, forward strand.
TTGGATGCGATGCCGGGTAAGCAACTGGCGATTGACAGTGACGTGGCCGCCGGCGCCATCGATCATGCCGAAGCAAAGGCAAGGCGCGAGCGGGAGCAGGCAGAAACGACATTTTTTGGATCGCTTGATGGTGCATCAAAGTTTGTGAAGGGCGATGCCATTGCGGGATTGCTGATTACAGCGCTCAACCTGGTCATGGGCCTGATCATTGGCGTCACCGTGCATGACATGCCATTGGGCCGCGCGTTTGAGACATATTCCATTTTGACGGTGGGCGACGGGTTGGTGTCGCAAATCCCGGCTGTTGTGATCTCAGTTGCTTCGGCACTGTTGCTGGCGCGCGGCGGGGCAACGGGTGCGACCGATCTGGCGTTGGTGGCACAATTGGGCAGGCATCCGGCTGCTTTGGCGACGGTTGCCATTCTCATGGGATTGCTGGCATTGGTGCCGGGACTACCATTTCTGCCTTTCATGGTCGGCGCGATGACGCTTGGCGGTTGCGCCGTTATGGGCGCGCGCAAAACCAATGAAAACGATGACCAAACGGTTGAGGACGCCACGCCCGCAGAGACGTCGCCGGCGCCTGCGTTGATGGGTGACATCCTTGATCTTGACGATATTCATGTCGAATTTGCGCCCGATCTGGTTGATATGGTACTTGATCCCGGTACCGGGTTGGACGCGCGGATTGCCAATATGCGCAGTCACGTCGCAACGGATTTTGGCGTGTTGCTGCCTGAAATTCGGCTGACCGATAACGCGGCTTTACCGCCCGGGTGCTATGCCGTTCATGTGCAGGGCGTTGAGCAGGTACGCGACACGCTGAAATCCGGGCAGATCCTGGCCTTGATGAATGACGGTGACGATTCTGGATTGACAGGAGAACTGGTGAAAGAGCCGGTCTATGGTGCGCCCGCCCGCTGGATCGATAGCGCCAATCAAGAGGCGGCATCGCTTGCTGGGCTAACGACGGTGCAACCTGCGGAGGTTTTGGCCACGCATCTTCTGGAAATCGTCAAACGTAACTTCCCGCGACTGCTGACGTTCAAGGCGCTGCGGCGGCGGCTGGATGAAATGGTCAACCTCAGCGACAGGGACCGGGCCGAGGCCAATAAACGTATGCTGGATGAGCTGATCCCCGACAAAGTGCCGGTTGATGTGCTGCTTTCGGTCCTACGGCTGCTGCTGGAAGAACGGGTGTCGATCCGCAATCTGCCTTTGATCATCGAAGCCTGCGCTGAAGGCCGACAGCTGTTTCAAACCGCCGATGGGATTGCCGAACATGTGCGCCAACGGCTGGGGTTTCAGCTAGTGGCCAAAATGCGCCGCGAGGATGGAACCATCCCGCTGGTCCAACTGGCACCAGAGTGGGAAGATACATTTACCACATTTGAAATCAGATCAGACCGGGGAAGTGGGGATGTGGCCCTGCCGCCCGATAGCTTTAATCAACTGGCCGATGGGATCGCAGACAAGCTGGGGCAAGCCGCCGAGGCCGGAGCCTATGCCGCCGTTGTGACATCAACCCGGCGGCGGCGTTTCTTGCGCACGGTCATGGCGGCCAAGGGGATCATGAATCCGGTTCTGTCGTTTGAGGAGATCGGGATTGATGCGCGCCCGGCGCTTGTTGGTCTCGTGCCCGCATGATCGATCTGTTGGGGGAGTTTGCGCCCTATTCTCAGGCGGTGCTTTGGTCTGGGTTTGCGGTGTTGATCCGCCTTGGCGCGATTATGGCGGTGCTGCCAGCGTTTGGTGATCAGCCTGTGCCGACGCGCGTGCGCCTGATCCTTGCGGGAATGTTCTCACTGATTGTCGGCCCTGCAGTCGCGCCAACAGTTGCACCGATGCCTGATACCCTGTTGGGCGCCGTTACGGTGCTGGGCCCCGAGGTATTGACCGGGCTGCTGTTTGGCATCTTTCTGCGGTTCTTTATTCTTGTGCTGCAAATAGCAGGGTCGATCGCCGCACAATCCACGTCGCTTTCACAGATCTTTGGCGGCACAGCTGCTGTCGATCCGCAACCGGCCATTGGGCATATGCTGGTTGTCGCGGGCACAGCCCTGGCGGCAATGTCAGGGCTGCATGTGCAGGCAGCGGCCTATATGATCCAAAGTTATACATTGGTGCCCTTTGGCCAACCACCCTCACCATCATTGGTGGCAGAGGCCGGGGTCGGCCGGATATCGGAAACCTTTGCATTGGGTTTCACGCTCGCGGCGCCATTTCTGATCGCTTCGTTGATTTACAACGTCGTGCTTGGGGTCATCAATCGCGCCATGCCGCAGTTGATGGTGTCCTTTGTCGGGGCGCCGGCAATCACGGCGGGTGGATTGCTTTTGTTTTTTCTGACAGCGCCCATCATGCTGGGGCTCTGGATCGTCGCCTTTCTGGATTTCATGCAAATGCCATTTGGTGCGGGACCGTGAGCACAGAAGAGGAAGACAGCGACAAGCAGTTTGAGCCCAGCCAGCGCAAGCTGGAGGAGGCGCGCAAGAAGGGCGAAATCGCGCGCTCAACGGATCTGACAACCGCTGCCAGTTATGCGGGCTTCCTTTTGGCGTTGATGACTTTTGGTCCGCTTGCTTTGGTTGACATGGCCGATGGGATGGTGGTGCTTTTGGCGCAATCGGACCACTTGGCAACAGAGGTCTTTGCAGGGTCGGGCACTGCATTGCATGGTGGTATTCTGCAATCCGTCTTGCTGGGCATGGCCATCTGGTTTGCCTTACCCGCCGCGATGGCCATCCTCAGCGTGACCCTGCAGCGGGCCTTCTTGTTTACCCCCAGCAAGATCGCGCCAAAGCTGAACCGCATCTCGCCTATATCGGGTGTCAAAAACAAGTTTGGGCGGCAGGGGCTTTTTGAGTCCGCCAAAAGCACGACGAAACTCAGCATCTATTGCGTGGTATTGGGGTTCTTCCTGGTCGCGCAGATCGACAAGATCATGGGTAGCCTGCAATTGCCGCCGCGTTTGATCGTGATGGAACTGGGGCGAATGATCGCAGGGCTTATGGCCATCGTTTTGCTGGTTTCGATGGTGCTGGGTGCTGTCGATTATCTTTGGCAGCGCGCAGAGCACATGCGCAAAAACCGGATGAGCCGCAAGGAAATGATGGATGAGCTTAAACAGTCCGAAGGGGATCCGATGATGAAGCAGCAGCGCCGTCAGCGGGGCCATGATATCGCCACCAATAAAATGCTGGCTGAGGTGCCAACCGCCGATGTGATCATTGTCAACCCGACCCATTTTGCGGTTGCGCTGAAATGGGATCGGATGTCGGCCACGGCGCCCATCTGCGTGGCCAAGGGTGTGGACGAAATTGCCGCACGGATCCGGGAACTGGCGCATGAACATGCAATCCCGCTACATTCCGATCCGCCGACCGCGCGCGCCCTGTTCGCCGAAGTTGCCCTTGGCGAAGAAATCTCTCAGCAGCACTATCAAGCGGTTGCCGCGGCCATCCGGTTTGCAGAAGCCATGCAGGCCAAGGCACGGAGGCGGCAATGGAGTTAAAACGTATCAAAGCGCTGGGCCGCATCACTGCGTTGAAGCATCACGCGATCCAGATTGAAATGGCGGCGCTTCTGGCACGTGAAAGGGCGCTGCGTCGCAACCTGGCGGACCTTGCTTCAGAACGCAAAGCGACCTCAGAAGTCGAACGCAGCGCGGATGATCCTGCCCGTGTGGCGGGCGCAGAGGTACGGTGGCAGGTCTGGGTTGATCAGCGGCGTGCGACGATCAATGCAGAGCTGGCACAGGTGTTGGCGCAAAAGGCTGATTGCACCGCAAGGCTTCGACTGGCGTTCGGCAAAGATCAGGTTGCCCAGGCGTTGGTCTATCGCGCGCGGTAAGCACCGTCAGTTGTCCTGACGCACAATATCAATCAGCAATACGTCTGTGATACGTTCACCGCTCACGTGTTGAGCGGCTTTCAACAGTTCATTGCGCAGCGCACGCATGTTGGGCCCGGTCGTGAAATTACCCGAAAATCCACCAATATTGGCATGATCAAACATAACCTGAAGAAAGCGGTCTCGCAGTTTTGGTTCCGCGGCAAATACCGCCGCTCGGTCGCCAACGGTGACTTCTAGGCTAAGTGACATGACAACCAGCGCTTCGACCCGCCCCTCATCGACGACGGGGATCACGAACTGGTTGTTGAGTTTGGCATATTCGCGTTCTTCACTCACGTCGACGACCGCTGGAATGGGCTCTGCGGCATACTGATCCGGTGCAGGGCAATCATGCAATGCGTCGGCGGTGTCTTCCTCCACCGGGGGTGGAGCCAGAAACAACCCTGCCCCGATGCCGGACCCAGTGCCGAGAACAAGCAGGATGAGAGGTAAAAGAAGTGCTTTCATAAGAAACCTTTTCGGGGTCACCTAAAATGGGAGAATGGATTCAAGAACTTGGTGGCCGATGCGTGGTTGCTGCATCTGTGTGATTTGCCCGCGGCCGCCATAAGAAATCCGCGCCGAGGCGATCTTGTCATAGGTAATCTCGTTCTGGCGGGTGATATCTTCAGGGCGGACGTAGCCGGTGACGATCAGTTCGCGCAGCTCAAAGTTCACGCGCACTTCTTGCTGCCCGACAATCGCCAAAATGCCGTTTGGCAGCACATCCGTGACCGTGACTGCGACGCGCAGCGTCAGCTTTTCATTGCGGCGGACGGAACCGTCGCCCGATGCATTGCTCTGCGAGTTGAGATCAACCAAAGCCGCTGAAGAGGCGCCATCGGGCAAAGTTGGGTCGAGGCGCTGTGGGATCCCAAGAAGTTGCGGAATACCAGCCTGTTGTGATGCAGAGCGTGACCGATCAGAGGAGTTTGAAATCTCGGCGCTGTCGTCGATTTCGATTACAACGGTCATGATATCGCCGCGCTGCATCGCACGTCGGTCGCCCAACAGTGACCCGCGTGCGCCGGTCCATAGTGACGCCCGTGATGACGTGCCAAGACTGGTTGTCTGTATTTCGGGTGGCCGCCCGGGGTTGATCATCGCAGCCCGTTCGATGTTCTGCCCAGGCGGGGAAAACGCAGGTGGGTGACCTATCGGCGTGGCACAGGCCGCCAGACCCGCCAGGCAAATCGCAAGGTGGATTTTAATTCTGAACATATGCCGCTCCATCGCTGCCGATCCGCGCGGTTACGGTCGCGCGCGAACTGAGGTTCATCACGCGGATCAGGTCACCTGCAGCGCCTCGTGCCAGCGCGCGTCCGTCGGTTGAAATCATCAACCCATTGCCTTGATAAAGAAGCGGGACGATTTGGTTGCGGTCCACAACGGCAGGCACGCCGATGTCGCCCACCCGAATGGGGCGCCCGGCAAATAGTGCCACCCGCGCTTCCATGCCGATGACGACGCCCGGGTCGGCAACGCCACCCGGCACGGTCTGGGTGTTGATCGCGACATCTTCTGCGCGAATGAGGGATTGTGCCGGGATCGTCCGGGCCGCGACAACAGTGTCCGCGGCGGCGGGGGCCACCCATAACAGTATGGCAAGAATACGGATCATCTGAGCTGCACCATCGCGCTGAGCATCTGGTCGGCTGCTGTGATCACCTTTGAATTCAGCTCATACCCGCGCTGTGCTTCAATCAGGTCGGTCACCTCGCGCACAGGATCAACAGAGCTGTTCTCCAGATAGCCTTGTCGCAGCACGCCAAGCCCATCTTCACCCGGCGTTGTGATGACGGATGCGCCGGAGGCGGGGGTTTCAAGGAAAAGGTTTGAGCCAATCGCCTCTAACCCCTTAGGGTTCGTGAACCCGGCCAAAGTGAATTGACCCAGCAGTTGTGGTTCAACTTGGTCGATGAAGTAACCATAGACCTCACCTTCTGCATTGATCGAGATGGAGCGGGTATCCCGGGGGATCGTCAAATCGGGGACGACGGGGTAGCCGTCTGATGTTACGATCAGCCCGTCACCTGTCAGTTTCAGCCCGCCATCGCGGGTGTAGGCGGACACGCCAGATGGCAGCGTCACCTCAAAATACCCGTCTCCTTCGATCGCAATGTCCAGATCGCCGCCAGTGGCCCCCAAAGCCCCCTGGCTGAGCATCACAGAAACAGAACTGGCGCGCACACCAAGCCCCAACTGCACGCCGGTTGGCAAAACAGTGCCGTCAGAGGCATTGATGGTACCGGGCCGCGCCATCTGTTGGTAATGCAGATCGGCGAATTCGGCCCGTCGCGCATTGTAGCCGGTGGTGTTCATATTCGCGAGGTTGTTTGAAATCACTTCAACCCGCATCTGCTGGGCTGTCATACCTGCTGCGGCGATTTTGAGTGCGCGCATGTTGGGGCTTCCTTATCTGCGGATTGCTTCAATGACGCCGCGAATGCGGGCGTCTTCTTTGTCGAGAAAGCTCTGACCTAACTCGTAGGCGCGCTGCACCTCGATCATGCGACCAATCTGGATGATCGGGTTCACGTTCGAATCTTCCAAAAAGCCCTGCAACATGCGGCCTTCTGCGGCGGGTTCAAACCCACCGCGGGCCTCAAACATCACGCCGCCTTCGCGGAACATCTGATTGGGATCGATCGGGGTGACCAACCCAATCTGCCCAATTGGCTGACCGCCCGCGCTGATCGTGCCGTCCGGGCCAATGCCGATGGGCCCAACCCCTTGGGGAATGAACACCGGCGCGCCGCCTGCATCCAGAACAGCATCGCCGTCCTGCGTGACCAGATCGCCATTGCCATTGGGGGTGAACGCGCCCGCACGGGTTAACCTTTGCCCGCTGGGTGTTTCGATCAAAAAGAATCCATCACCCTCGACGGCAAGGTCAAAGGTCCCGCCGGTCTGGCTCAGCCCACCTTGGGTCATGACGGTGTCGCGCACGGTTGCGGTGGCCATCGAAAGTGACGGGCCGTCAGGGCCAAGCGCCTTGATGTGTTCGGAAAACATGACCCCCTCGGCCCGAAACCCGGTGGTTGACGCATTTGCGATGTTGTTGGCGAGCGTCTGCATCTCGCGCATCAGCCCAGATTGCCGCGTCAGGGCGGCATATGATGCATTGTCCATTTGCTACCCTCCGGCAATGATTGGGATCAGCGTGTCCTGAAAAAGCGACACAAGCGTTTCGGTCATGAAGGCCATGGTGATCCAGAAAACCCCAATGATCGCGGCAAGTTTCGGCACAAACGTCAGTGTCATTTCCTGAATTGAAGTGAGCGCCTGAAACAGGCCGACCACAAGGCCAGAGGCGAGGGCGACCGTCAGGATCGGGATCGAGATGACAAATGCCACCCAAAGTCCCTGTCGCAACGTGTCGTAAAAGATGGCCTCGCTCATCAGACAGGCATCCTCAGGATTTCTTGATAGGCTTCGACCACACGGTCGCGGACGGTCACGGCGGTTTGCACCGCAAGCTCTGTCTGGGCGAGCGCTTCGACCAGGGCATGCGGATCCGCCCCGGACGTCATGGCCTGTAGTGCAGTTGTTTCACTGGCCTGAAGTGTCGCCATGAAATCCTTGGCGGCACCCATAATGGCCGCACTGCCACCGCCATCCTCGGGTGCGGTGACATTTTTGCTGGCGGCATAATTCTGGGCAACAAGTGCGCTGATATCCATTTTATTGCTCCTTATCTGCGAAGAAGATCCATGAGGGCAGAGGACATCTGCCGCACTTGGTCGAACATTTTGAGGTTGGCCTCGTAACTGCGCTGCGCCTCGCGGGCGTCGGCGATTTCAATCAGAAGGTTGACGTTTGAACCGTCGTAATGGCCGCTTTCATCAGCAAGCGGGCTGGCGGGGTCATAGATGCGCTTCAACTCACTTTGATCCAGCCGCATCGGGCCTGTGCTTACCGCGCCAGAGCGCTGACCGTTCTGGACCAACTCCTCAAAGGACACGGTTTTCCGACGATACCCAGGCGTATCCGTATTGGCGATATTCTCGGAAAGATGGCGGAGCCGACTGGCTTGGGCCCTCATCCCGCTGGTGGCAACCGACATGGCGTCATTGAAGTCTGTCATTGCATCTTACCCTCTGCCAAGGCTGCTGCGCAGCACGGTCATGGTGTGGCGGTAGATGGTCAGCGCGCGATTATGTTCGCGCGCGACGGCGACGGAGTTCAGCAACTCCTCCTCAAGGGACACGGTGTTGCCATTGGGCGAGGGGGTGCCGGTCGCAATCTGCGTGCGCGTGGCCGATGCCCTGCTTGCGTCATCCATGAAGTGTCCGGCGCGTGTTGCACGCATCTGTGTGGCCTGCGCGGCGCGGTAGCTGTCTTTGAAGGGGGCAATGCTTTGCGCCTGAAAGCCAGGGGTGTCGGCATTTGCAATATTGCGTGCGACAGTGGCTTGTCTTGCGCCTGCGTGGCGGGCCATCGCGCCGGCCGTCTGGAAAAGGTCCAGAGATTGATACATCGGGGATTCTCCCTCGTTTGACTTCAACGAAGGCTTAAGGGTGATTCCTTAAGAAGAGGTGTGTGGTTAACGGGTAGGACGATCAAATGCAGAAAAATATCTTCGATCAGATGCGCGCGGCGATTGCCCCTCTGGAGCCATGGCAACGTGTGGGTTTTGTGACGGGTGTGGGGCAAGGTGCCGTTCAGTTTCAATGTGTTGATGGGGAAATACGCCTTGGAGACCGTGCAGTCATTCATGCCGGGTCACAGCGGATCAATGCCGAGGTTATTCGGCTGAACATCAATGTCGCAGATTTGATTGTGAGTGGCGCGCCAGAGGGGATCTCCATCGGTGATCCGGTTATCATGGAGCCCGCAAAGGTCTTTGCCCCCGATGCCAGTTGGGTCGGGCGGGTGGTTGATCCTGACGGCGTGCCGCTTGATATGCAACCACTGCTTCCCGGCAGCCAGCCGCGCAATCTGCGCGCGCCACCACCGCCACCACATTTACGTCGGGCCATGGGTGGAAGAATGGAAACCGGGCTAGCCGTCTTTAACACGCTCTTGCCGTTGGTGCGCGGGCAGCGGATCGGGCTTTTCGCCGGGTCCGGCGTTGGGAAATCGACGCTTCTGGCCGATTTGGCCCGCGGTGTGGCCGCAGATGTGATCGTCATCGCACTTGTGGGCGAACGTGGTCGTGAAGTGCGGCACTTTGTGGAGGAGGTGCTTGGCCCGGAAGGGATGAAACGCGCGGTGATCGTCGCCGCAACATCTGATCGGGCGCCGCAGGTGCGCCAGCGCTGTGCTTTGTCAGCGATGGCTGTGGCAGAGCATTTTCGCGATCAGGGTAAGCAGGTGCTGTTGCTGGTCGATTCGATCACACGGTTTTGCGAGGCACATCGCGAGGTCGCCATCAGTTCTGGGGAACGGTCTGACCTGCGTGGTTTCCCTGCGTCAACCAGCAGCGCAATCGCGGGGCTATGCGAAAGGGCTGGGCCGGGTGCCGGCGATGCGGGGGACATCACAGCGGTATTCTCCGTGCTGGTAGCCGGATCGGATATGGAAGAACCCATCGCGGATATGCTGCGTGGCGTGCTGGATGGGCATGTCGTGCTTGACCGCGAGATCGCAGAACGGGGGCGGTTCCCTGCGATTGACGTGCTGCGGTCGGTCTCGCGGGCGCTGCCCGCAGCGGCAAGCACGCAGGAGAACAATATGATCGCGCAAGCGCGCACGCTGATGGGTAGCTACGCCCGATCAGAGCTGATGATCCAATCGGGGCTCTATGCTGCGGGATCTGACCCCAAGATTGATGCGGCGATCCAATGTGCGCCAGCGTTAGATGAATTTCTGTCAATGAAGGATGATCGGGGGGTGATGGCGCATTTTGCCAAACTGCGTCAGGCTATTGTCAGCGCACCCATGCAACCTGATGAACGGCTTAAAATGGCATAGCGGTTTAGTTCCTGCAGACCTACCGTCGCGCTGCCTGCAAAAGCGTCAGCGCGGTGGATGCCCCTGTTGCGGCGCTGATCTGCGCGGCCTCAGATCTGACAAGGAACAGCCGGATGAGTTTTTCCTGCTCAGCGGGGTCCGCGAGGTCGACCACCTCGCCACTGCCAAGGATGGCTGCGGCGCGTTCCTCGAAAATCTCGCGCTGCTGGTCAAGATCAATGCTTGCGATGCTGCTCGGCAGGCCAAGTGCGGTCTGAAACACCGAACGCAGGGGCGCGTTACCCATGATCGAGAACCACCGGCCTGTGTTTGTCGAGTTTTGCTCCAGAACGTCACCAATCCCGGTGGCGACATTCATTGCCAGACGCAGATCGTTGTTCTGATCGCCCACGGCGCGGGAAAACTGCTGCGTCTCAAAGCGATCGATAATTTCATTGGGAAAACTGGGCAGGCCGGTACGGGGGAATATCCGATCTCCAAACCCAAAGGCGCGGCTGAATTCGGCATAGCGACTGTCGGCGAGCCGATTGGCGAGCGCGTCATCGGTCAAAGTGCCGTCTTCCAGAATCTTGCGGATAAAGAACCGGTTGTCGATATCGTCATCCAGGCCGAAGGCGCCAAGGGCGACGGATAGCAGCTGGCGATTTGCAACAAGATCGGCGGCACTTTGCACATTGCCAATGTTTTCACGAAAGTAGTCTGTCGCGCGGGAGACCGGTTGGCTTTGTGAAAAAGCTGCCTGCTGTGCCTCGATCGTGCGATCAAGAAACCGCCAGCCGACATACCCCGTCAGCGGGACAACCGGTTGAAAACTCATGAATGCCCGACGCCCAGAAGGCGTGCCTCACGCGGCAAAAGATTGCGGAGCGACTTGAGCGTTCTGTAGAAATCCATACGTCCAACGGCGTCGGTGGCTGCGTCCAGTTGCGTGCGGCTGTCGTCATCACGCAAGGCCTGGCTGAGTTGTTCGATCCCGCGCAGGATTTGCAGCTTGGCATCCTCTGGGGCGGCATCGCCGGACAAAACCAGTTGCGCAATGTAGCAGACTCGGCGGACCGGGGTGGTCACCTCATCGGGGTTGATCGCGTCGCGCAAGCGCAGAATGTTTGCGTTCGGTGTCAGGATCGAAACCCGGCTGCGGCGATCGCCGTTTTCAATGACCGCACCGTTGACCAACACCCTTTCGCGCGGGTTCAGTTTGAGAACAAGACCTGACATTATTGTGCCCTCTGGCCGTTCAGGCCCCGCATCACGGCGGTATTCACCTCGATTAACGCATCAGCGGTCGCGTCACCGCGAATGATCTGCTGACTGTGGTGATCGGTGAACTCTGCCAGATAGAAGATCTGCGCGCGCAGTGGTGCTGGCAAACCATTGCCCTTGTCGGCAACATCTGCGGCCATGGTTGTCCACATGCGGCGGTTTTCATGAAGCGCAGTCATAAAGGCTGCATAGTTCCGGGTTTGATCCTTGGCGGCTTTGCGTAGTCGAGCAGTGACTTGGCTGATCAATTGTGCCTCGACTGATCTATCGGTGCGGATACCCATTTGCGTTGGTGCATAGGCTTGGCGAGCTTGTTCAATAGCGTTCACGAGAGGTCCTTTCAGGGACAAAGTGGAACGAACGCGGTTTTACCGCGCCATTTGGGGGAGTGGCGCCAGTTACCTGGCGCCACTTATGATATTACCGGAACAGTGACAGGATTGTCTGTGGTGCCTGGTTGGCGATGGACAAGGACTGAACACCCAACTGCTGCTGGACTTGAAGGGCCTGCAGACGTGCAGACGTTTCTTCCATATCCGCATCTACCAACGCGCCGATCCCGGACTTGAGCGAGTCAGTCAAGTTTGAGATGAACTCTGATTGCGTATCAATCCGGCCTTGGCTGGAACCAAAGGCAGCAGCTGAATCAATCGCAGTGTCGATCATCGTTTCGATGTTCGCGAGTGCAGCCGCAACACCGTCGTCGGTTGTCACGTCAAGCGTATCGATACCAACAAGACCACCTGTTGCCTGACCTTCGGCGGCACCTTCTGCGGTCAGGGTCATATCGGCGCCAGCGTTGTCAAGCTGCAAGACCCATTCGTTGGTTGTGCTGTCCTGGACCACCTGCGTTGTGACGTTGGCGATTTGCGCGCCATCGATCACCGTTTTCAGCCCGCGTGCGACGTCTTCTGCGGTCTCGTTCTTGCCAGCGACGTAGTCATAGGCAACACCTCCGACATTCACGCGGTAGCCATCACCCTCAGAGACCGCAGCAGTGGCACTGAAGGAAACAGTCGACGCGCGTGCATCAATTGTTTCATCTGTGAAGCCAGCGCCCGCTGCGCCAGCACCACCGCCGTTGACGTTGGCTGTAACGGTTGCGTCAGACGTGCTGAAGTTGACCTCGACATCATCAAACTGCGAAGAAGATGTCAGCGTGATCGTGCCCGTTGCCTCGGTGGCTGTGATGCCTTCGATACCTGCTGCATTCAGCGCGGCAGTGATACCTGCGGCGACCGATGTTGCCGTGTTGCCGGCGGCGTCAGAGGTATAGGTGATTGTCTCACCGGCGACCTGAAGGTTGTAGGTGTTGGCAGCAGCAGCCGTTGGCGCAGCCAGCTGGATTGTCATCGTATTCCCGGCATTCGAGAAATCAGCGCCGCCGCCGGCGGCGAGGTTGCCAGCACCATCTGCGGCCGTCACGTTTGGCGACAGATCGGCACCTGTGCCATAGACACCGGCTTCAGCACTCAAATCCTGGCGCGCAACTGTGATGTTGCTTGAAACCACTTGACCATCGCTGCTGCGGTCAAGCGAAGACAGAACATTCACGTCGTCGGTGCCTTGCAGAAAGTTCAACCCGTTGAACTGGGCTGCGCTGACAACCGAGGAGATCTGATCACTCAGCGCGGTGATGTCTTCCTGCAGTTTTGTGCGGTCGACGTTTTCACCGCGGGCTGCGACGATCTTTTCCTTCATGTCGGTGAGCAGATCGGTCACAGTCTCTGCGCCGTTGCGGGCCACCGCGACAGACGATGCCCCAAGTGAGAGGCTTTCAGAGATCGCCTTGAAACCCTTCACATCGGATTCCATCACCTTTGAGATCGCCCAGATGGCAGAGTTGTCACGTGCGGATCCGACTTCTTTACCGGTCGAGATCATCGCCTGCGTCTTGGACAGGTCGTTGTTGATTGATTTGAGGGTTTGCAGCGCGACCATGGCGCTGTTGTTTGTGAGAATACTAGACATTGTAAGGGTCTTTCGAATGAGGCGCTTTGCACCAGGTGTTTTCAGGAATCTGCAACTTGGCTGCAGGTTGAGGCGTCATTCTGACGAAAAGCACCGGCACCATGAGGCACCAGCCAGCCGTTTTGGCATTGGCTCAAGTAAGCTTATGTACCCTGAACAACCCCTTAACCCGCGCGCACCAAATACGGAGAATTTGAGCGAAATTTACGCTTTTCTTTCAAGACCTTTACGGCCTGTGGGCACAGTCGCCAGATTGCCGGATTGATCATAAACACTTAGCCCCTGCTGCACCTGCAAGAGTTCCGCAACCCGTGCGCGCGCAGCATTCAGGCCGCCGATCGCCGCCTGCAGTAGCGCCTGATTGGCCTGCAACTTCGTCCTTACCTGTTGCAATGCTTCTGACGGGTGCTGGTCAGGGTGCAATTGTTCCATCTGCACGGTGATCGACTTTTGGATTGGGCCAAGTTCCTGGTAGCGTGAAAACTTAATTGCCTCAGCCTCAGTCTCGAGCGTTTCGAGCAATGTTTCAACCGGTGACAGTGTCATAGCCGCGCGCCTTCATCGCCTCGAATAGGGCTTCGGCCAGTCCGATGCCGCCGGATTTGACCATCTCTTCTGCCTGTGCCTCGCGCAGGAAGGATCCAAATTGTTCTTCGCCATGCCCGCCGCCGAAGGTGTCCCGCGGTGCGCCGACACCGGCAGATTTGAGCATCTCGGCCAGGAAAGTCGCCTCAAGTTTTTCGGCAGCTTCGCGTAACTTAGGGTTGGATTGCATATAGTTAGGCAGGCTGGCCGCAGGTCGGGGTGGCGGCAACACAGGAATCGTGCTCATCGGGTTCTCCGTTGTCAACTCGGCGGCAAGATGCGCGATAGTCCTAAACATTCAGTAAGTTTTTTGGGGCAAAGCTGTGATTAGTCAGATTCTATCGGAGACCCGATGATACCATTGCTTGTACCCCAAGAAGCAGCTCCAACAGGCGCGCCACCCGATGCGCGTGCTGAAAGTGGCGATCCCGAAGATGTGATTGGTTTTGGCGCGTTCTTCACCGCGGAGGACATCACCCCCAAGGGTGCGCATTTTGCCGCCGGGGCCGCCCCCGCGGCTGCGGAAACGGAAAGTGGCGAGGCGGTCCGCGGCCAGAAAACGGACAATGCAGAAGCGGCCCTGCCAAAGGATACAGCGAACCTAGTGCGCAGTGCCGCGTCAAACCCATCGAAAGCCGTCTTGGATCAGGGCGGGCAAAGCCAGTCCAGACAGGCCGGGGACGTTGTTGCCGTGTCACCGGATGCGGCAGAGACATCACCGCCTGCGACGCCTAAAGAATCGCCTCAGGCGCTGCGTTCCACTGTGGCGCAGTCCGTCGTTGAGGGGCAGATCCCCCCGGCAACGCAAGCAGTAAAGGATGGCCAGCATAGACTGGCAAATGCGAAGGCGGCAGAGGCCGAAACGCCGGCCAAGAAATCCTCCGAAATGATGCAACCGGACAGCGCCGAGGTGTCATCTAAGCGACGCAGCGCCGCGTTTCAGAGCCAGGCCTCAAAATCAGCGGCTATCCTCGCTGGCGCGACGGAAAAATTCAAAGGTGAAAAACTCCCGGTAGCGCGCACAACGCGACCGACGCCAATGGTACAGCCCCCAGCGGTGGCCCTTGCATATGCGGTGCAAGTTCCCCATGCGCTGCAGACAGAACCACAGATCATACCCCGCGATCCCGATGTGGGTCTGGGGCAGACGCCGGGCGACAGGCCAGCAGCAATTGGTGCAACTGTGGCCGGTGCAGCACCCGGCACAGGCCCGGAAACGGCCCATCAAATCGCCGTTGCTGTCACGAGCACCCCCGACAAGATGACAGAGATCCTGCTCAACCCCGAAGAACTGGGGCGCGTGCGGCTGAGCATGACAGCATCCGAGGGGGCCATCACCCTGAACGTTGCGGCGGACAGGCCTGAAACGATGGACCTGCTGCGGCGTCACATCGATGCGCTTGCACAAGAGTTCCGGGAATTGGGGTACGACAGCCTGTCATTTTCATTCGGATCCCAAACGGAAGGCGACGCAAGTGAAGAGATGACAGAACCTGATCAGCCCGCACTCTCGCAAATGGAAGAATTGGCAGCGCAGCCAAACGACCGCGCTTTGCCCTTGGCCAATGCCGGACTCGATTTACGCCTGTAGGAGGGCCCATGGATATCCCAACGACAACTGCGCCGCAGCAGACACCTGCAACCCCAGCATCCGGAACAGCCTCGCAAATCAGCAACGATTTTGAGATGTTCCTGCAGATGCTCACGGCGCAAATGCAGTATCAGGACCCGCTGAACCCGATCGATTCGACAGATTATGCCACGCAGCTGGCGACATTTTCTGGTGTAGAACAGGCTGTTCAGACCAATGACCTGCTGCGCGCGCTGACGGAACAAATGGGCGCTTCGGGGCTTGCCGAAATGGCCGGGCTAGTGGGCAAGCAGGCCCGGACATCAGCCCCTGCTTACTTTGATGGCCAACCACTCACGCTTTACCCGCAGCCATCAGTGATCGGCGACAGCCGCGAAATCATCGTGACCGACGACGCAGGCAATGAGGTACAGCGGCTGCCGGTGAGCGCAGAGGATGAACCGATCACCTGGGCCGGTGTCGGCGCGGGTGGTGAGCCGATGACAACTGGTTCATATGGGTTTGAGATTGTGACGATCTCGCAAGGGGAGGTCGTGGCACGGGACCCCGTCGAAACCTATGGTCGGATCACTGAAGTGCGCGTCGAAGATGGGAAAACCGTGTTGGTGTTGCGGGGCGGTGCCACCGTGCCCAGCAACGGGGTGACGGCGTTGCGTGATGGGTCAGCCTAGCGCGGGCACAGGTCAAGAAGGGCGCGTGGCCCAGGCCTGACAGCTATAGCAGGGTGCTGATCCAGACCGCCCCACCGACCAAAACGCCGCCCAGTGCCATCCACGATAGTTGCGCAATGCGCCGTTGCGGTTTGGGTGGTGGTGGCGGATTGTTCAGGCGGATCAACGCATCTTCGGCTAGTCGTGGCAATTGCGGACCAAAGCGCGCGAGGATCATGGCCGTCTTGCTCAGGTCACGCAGCAACGCCTTTGGGCCTATACTTTGCTTGATGTAGTCCTCGACCACGGGCTGTGCGACCTGCCAGATGTTCATATGCGGGTCGAGCGACCGTGCGACACCTTCCACAACAACCATGGTCCGTTGCAGCAGGATCAGCTCGGTCCGCGTTTCCATACCAAAGCGCTCCGTCACCTCAAACAGATAGCTGAGCAGCCGGGCCATCGAAATGCGGCTGGCGTCCATGCCAAAGATCGGCTCACCCACCGCGCGAAGGGCGCGGGCGAATTCATCGACATCGCGGTCGGCAGGCACGTAACCGGCCTCAAAGTGGACCTCGGCGACACGCTGGTAGTCCTTGCGAATAAAGCCAAACAGGATTTCGGCATACACGCGGCGGGTATATTCGTCGATCCGACCCATGATGCCGAAATCATAGGCAATAATGTCGCCGTTCGCGGCCACCTTCAGATTGCCCTGATGCATGTCGCCGTGGAAATAGCCATCGCGCAGCGCGTGGTTGAGGAACAATTCCATCACCCGGGTCGCAATGACACGCCGATCATGCCCGGCGGCATCCAATGCGCCGTTCAGGCCGATATTCGTGCCTTCGGCCCAGTCCATAGTCATGACGCGCCGACTGGACAAATGCCAGCGCACCTGCGGCACCTGAAATCCTGTGTCCGCTTCGGTGTTGGCCGCAAATTCAGCTGCGGCAGAGCTTTCGAGCCGTAAATCCAATTCGCCCATCACCACGCCTTCGAAGTGGGTGATCACATCCATCGGGCGCAAGCGGCGCGATGCCGGTGACAGCAGTTCAATCGCGCGGGCGGCGAAGTAGAAGGCGTCTATATCCTTGCGAAAGGCCTTTTCAATGCCGGGGCGCAGGATTTTGACGGCCACTGCCTCTCCGCTTTCGGACAGATGCGCCTTGTGGACCTGTGCCAATGATGCTGCTGCAACCGGTTCAGAGAAAGAAGAAAAGAGCGTGTCAGATGATTGACCCAATTCGGTTTGGACCGCTTCTTTCGCTTCGCGCATCGAAAACGGGGGCAGCTTGTCCTGCAAGACACGCAACTGCACGGCCAGTTCATCACCCACCACATCAGGGCGGGTCGATAGTACCTGACCAAATTTGATGTAAGCGGGTCCAAGGGCGGTCAGTGCGCGGACCGCTGGCGGCATAGTCACATCGCCCTTGAAGCCCAGCCACTGAAACGGCCAGACAAGAGCACGGAAGGTCACCCGCAGCAATGGCCCCGCGTCAAATGCGTCCAGCACGACTTTCATCGCGCCTGTGCGCTCGAGGGTGGCGCCTGTGCGGATCAGGCGGATAATGTTGTGAGGGCCGCGCACCTTAGAGTTTCCAACCAGAATGCAATGCCGCCACACCCATCGTCAGGTTGCGGTACTTGGCGTTGCCAAAGCCGGCATCCTGAACCATCCCAAGAAATGTGTCCTGATCGGGGAAGTTGCGGATCGATTCCACAAGATACTGATAGCTGTCCCTGTCGCCTGCAATCATTTGCCCCATACGCGGGATGACGTTGAAGGAATAGGCATCATAGGCGGCCTGCATCATCGGGTTGGGCAGTTGGCTGAACTCGAGCACCATCAAGCGGCCGCCGGGTTTGAGCACGCGGTAGGCCTCAGCCAAAGCATCCTGCGGGCGGGTCACATTTCTGATGCCAAAGCTGATCGTGTAGACGTCAAAGCTATTGGCCTCGAACGGCAGGGCCATTGCATCACCCACAACCCAGTCAAGGCTGTCTGACATGCGTTCCGCCTCTGCCCGTTTGCGCCCTTCAGCCAGCATCGGTTCGGTCAGGTCAAGCACAGTGGCATGACCGCGACCTGCGCGCCTGAGAAACCGAAAAGAGATATCGCCGGTCCCTCCGGCCACATCCAGCAGCCGCTGGCCCGGACGCGGGGCGAGCCAATCCATCATCGCGTCTTTCCATATCCGGTGAATACCGCCAGACATGACATCATTCATGATGTCATATTTGCTGGCCACAGATGAAAACACACCTTGTACACGGCCAGCTTTTTCATCCTCGTGGACAGTTTCAAACCCGAAATGGGTGGTGGTCTCTGGCTTGTTTGTCATGTCATGCTTTCGCCCGAATACTGTCCCGATGGGGTTATACCCAAGCGGCAGAATAGACAAACTGTCAATGTGACACGGGGTGGAGGCATGAACCTGCAAGATTTCGAACTGTTCAAAGTGACGGATATCTATTGGCATATGGCCTGGGCGATTGCCCCCACGGTTGTGGCTTTGGTGGTTCTGATCGTCTTGCGGGTTCGGCGGGGCCGGATCAAACCCTCTCAGCGTGTTGACAGTACGGTCATGGGCAAGCTCGGCGGTGGTCTGCCCGCCGAGTTGCGCTTGCTGGCGGATGCCGGAAGCGGCAGACCGGCGCATGAAACACTGGGGGAGGTGTTTTTGCGTCCAGCATGGGGTTTGCGCACGATCACCATCGGGGGTCCTTTCCTTGCCGCTTACTTCATGACGCAGATGCATTCGGTCGATCACTTGCAGACCCTGCCATTTGATTTGACTTTGAATAGTGTCATCTGCCTGATAATCTTTCACGTCGCGATCTACACAAACACTTACGAACTGCGCTATGACAGTGATCGTTTCGCCCATCGAAACTGGTTTTATCAGCGGCGTGAATTTGGATGGCGGGACATCCTGATGATCCGCCATGACAACGCCTATTTCTATGAGATCCATACAAAAGATCGTCGCAAGGCCTATGTACCCAAACATCTGACTGGTATCGAAGGTTTTGTTGAGACTGTGCAGGCCCACATTGCCCTGAATGAAAGCGACTGATGCCCGAACTTCCCGAAGTTGAGACCGTAAAGGCTGGCATTGCGCCGGTGATGGAAGGGCGTGTCATTGTACAGGCCGACGTGAATCGGCCAGACTTGCGTTGGCCGTTCCCCGAACAGATGGTCGCGCGGTTGACCGGCAAACGGGTGTTAGGGCTACGTCGACGGTCCAAATACATCCTTGTTGATCTGGATAGTGCAGAGACGCTGCTGATCCATCTGGGCATGTCGGGTCGCATGCTGATCTCCGGTCATACGGTCGGCGAGTTTCACCACCCCCATCCGGTTCCCGCCAAACACGACCACGTTGTCTTTCACATGGATGGTGGTGCGCGGGTCACCTTCAACGATGCACGCCGCTTTGGTGCAATGGATCTGATGGACACGGCCACGCAGGATGATCATTGGTTGATCCGCGATCTGGGACCCGAGCCATTGGGTAATGCCTTCAACGAAAGCTATCTGATCCAGCGGTTCAAAGGGCGCAATACACCAATCAAATCTGCACTGCTGGATCAACGGATCGTGGCGGGACTTGGCAATATTTATGTTTGCGAGGTCTTGTTTCGTGCGGGTGTTCATCCTGCACGCAAGGCAGGGCGGATCAGTGCAACCCGCGTGGCCGCGCTGGTGCCCATCATCCGGGATGTCCTGTCAGAAGCGATCGCCGCAGGTGGGTCGTCGCTGCGTGATTATCGCCAGTCAGATGGTGAGTTGGGCTATTTTCAGCATGTTTTTCAGGTCTACGATCGCGCGGACAAACCCTGCGTAACCCCCGGATGCGACAGAACAATTACCCGAATCGTGCAATCCGGACGCTCATCTTTCTTCTGTCCGCAATGCCAAAGATAACTTGATCCGCACGCCCGCTTTGCTAAGCACTAGGGCCTGACCAGCGGCAACAGGGACGGCAGCATGGCCTTTGAAACAATCGTAGTCGACATCAGCGATGGCGTCGCAACCATCACACTCAACCGACCAGATGCGTTGAATGCGCTCAACAGCAAACTGTTGGACGAACTTTGCACCGCGCTTGAGGACGCAGACGCCAGCGAAAAGGTGCGCTGTATCATCATCACCGGATCGGAAAAGGCGTTCGCTGCTGGTGCTGACATCTCTGAGATGGCGAATAAGTCATTCGTCGAGATGTATACGCAGCGCTTTTTTGAGAACGAAACCGACCGCTTCAATCGCACGCGCAAGCCGATTATCGCAGCTGTTGCAGGCTACGCGCTGGGCGGCGGGTGCGAGTTGGCGATGATGTGCGATTTCATTATCGCTGCCGACAACGCGAAATTCGGCCAACCCGAGATCAACCTTGGTGTCATTGCGGGCATTGGCGGTACGCAGCGCCTGACCCGCTTTGTCGGGAAATCCAAATCGATGGACATGCATCTGACTGGGCGTTTCATGGATGCAGAAGAGGCCGAGCGCAGCGGGCTTGTCAGTCGCGTTGTTCCCGCCAAAAAACTACTGAAAGAGGCGAAAGCTGCAGCCGGAAAGATCAGCGAAAAATCTCAAATCGCAGCGATGGCCGTCAAAGACGCTGTTGACCGGGCTTATGAGACAACGCTGGCCGAAGGCGTTAACTACGAACGCCGCCTTTTCCATTCGCTCTTTGCGACAGATGATCAGGCCGAAGGCATGGCCGCCTTTACTGAAAAGCGTGAGGCGCAGTTCCGGGACAAGTAAGTGCGCCACAGGACGCCACGCTAGATACCCGGGGGCATGCGCTGTCGAGAAAGGCAGCAATTGGTGACCCCGGACAGATGTGAAACGCCAGACAGGGCCTGCGCGGGCGGTTTTAGGGGTTGAACCAAAGGGCGCAGTCGCTTACATGCCCCGTCAGACATGCGCGTGAGGCCCGCCTTGGCCAGAATCACCGGTTCGAAAACCCGGGGCTTGGGCTGATGCGCTATTGATATTTGATTTGGCCTGGAACAGGCCCAGCATAGGAAACGAACACATGGCAAATTCACCACAGGCGAAAAAACGCGCCCGTCAGAACGTAGCGCGTTTTGCAGTCAACAAGATGCGCCGCTCGCGTATCCGCACATATCTGCGTACCGTTGAAGAAGCGATTGCCTCTGGCGATCAGAAGGCGGCAGCCGAAGCGTTGAAGAATGCACAACCAGAACTGATGCGCGGTGTGACCAAAGGTGTCATGCATAAGAACACAGCGGCACGCAAAATGTCCCGTCTGGCATCTCGCGTCAAAGCCCTCGGCTAAGCGCCGATTCTGCCGTCAGCGGTAGAACGAACAAAGTGCAAGCGTGTCCGCAATGGGCGCGCTTTTTTCTTTTTGGTGTGTCCGTGCTGCGCAGAAATTCATGTCATTTCAACGGGCCGACAGATTCTTTTTGACCAATCGCTGAGTCAAGACCGTTGTTGTATTGATGCGTCCCCAAACCCCTTGCTACGTTGGCCATGCGATTCACATCGTTCCGGGGGGACGTGAAGGGGTTTGCAGAAGATTTGACGATTTGCACCGCGTAGACACGCAGGTTCGCATCGTGGAAACAACTGTAAACGTCACGCAATGTGGACGGGCAATGAAGCAGCAAAAGCTGCGCGACCCGATCTATTTGTGTCTGCGAGGAAACCAGAGACTGCTCTCTGGGTTTGTTGCTGTTTTATGGCCCTTGTTGCTGCCGTTTGGCGTCTGCTTGCATCCGTTTTGGATGCCGACCTGATGCCAAGCCTTATGTATTGGTGAAGGGCTATCCGCGCGAGAGGGGCATCTCGTCGGTCAGTGCTTTTTGTGCCGGAAGATGTTGTCGTGGGTGCCGAGAGGCGCTCAAATCTGGGCATATTGAAATGGGACAAAGGTCAAAATGAGCAAGGCAATTTGGGCAGAAGTATTGGCAACTCTTAAAGAGGCACTGGGCGCCAACAACTTTTCAAACTGGATTGAACCGCTTGAACTGACCTGCCTGTCTGATGGTGTTGCCATCTTTGATGTCCCGACCAATTTCATTGGAAACTATGTGTCCCAGAACTTTGGCGACCAGATCATTCATCAACTTTGCAAACGCGGCGAAGAGGTGAAGCGCCTGCAATTCCGCGTTCCATCTCAGACCCGCGTGGCCACCAAACCCAAGACGCCCGCAAAGGCAAACCGGGTTGATGGCGCGTCTGGCTCTCCGCTTGATGCCCGCTTTACCTTTGATACTTTTGTTGTCGGCAAACCCAATGAACTGGCGCATGCAGCCGCCCGCCGTGTCGCTGAAGGCGGCCCGGTCACATTCAACCCGTTGTTCCTCTATGGCGGTGTCGGCCTTGGCAAAACCCACCTGATGCACGCCATCGCGGCGGAGCTGAAAGAGCGCTCGCCGGAGTTGAACGTGCTTTACCTCTCTGCAGAGCAATTCATGTACCGTTTCATCACCGCATTGCGTGAGCGCAAGATGATGGACTTCAAACAGCTGTTTCGTTCCGTCGACGTGTTGATGGTCGATGATGTCCAATTCATCGGTGGCAAAGACAGCACACAGGAAGAGTTCTTCCATACATTCAATGCTCTGGTCGATGGTCAGAAGCAGATCATCATCTCGGCTGACCGCGCACCCGGAGAGATCAAGGATCTGGAAGAGCGGATTAAATCCCGCTTGCAATGTGGCTTGGTCGTGGATCTGCATCCGACCGACTACGAACTGCGCCTTGGCATCCTGCAATCCAAGGTCGATGTCTATGCCGCGCAATATCCAGAGCTTGAGATCGCAGATGGTGTGCTGGAATTCCTCGCGCACCGCATTTCGACCAACGTCCGCGTTCTCGAAGGCGCGCTGACGCGTCTTTTTGCTTTCGCATCGCTTGTGGGTCGTGAAATCACACTGGAACTGACGCAGGATTGCCTGTCTGATGTCCTCAAAGCCTCTGATCGCAAGGTGACGGTCGAGGAAATTCAGCGCAAAGTGTCCGAACATTACAACATCCGTCTCTCTGATATGATCGGCCCCAAGCGGGTGCGCAACTACGCGCGGCCGCGCCAGATTGCCATGTATCTGGCCAAGCAAATGACCAGCCGGTCCCTACCGGAAATCGGTCGCCGCTTTGGTGGCCGCGATCACACCACGGTCATGCATGGTGTGAAACGGATCGAGGAACTTAAGGCGCTCGACAGCCAGATAGCCGATGATCTGGAACTTCTGCGCCGTGCCCTGCAGGAATAAACCGACCCCGGCGCTTGACGCGGTCAAACCCATCGTCAACAGTCCAACAAAACGCTTGAGAGTGACACGGAATAGGGTACATTCCGTGTCCCGGCCACGTCCGGCAACAAGATATGCGGAGATTGGGATATGAAATTCAGCATTGAACGCGCGGCGCTTCTAAAGGCAGTCGCGCAGGCGCAGTCGGTTGTTGAGCGGCGCAATACCATCCCGATCCTCGCGAATGTTCTGATCGAAGCCGAAGGCGATGATGTCCATTTTCGCGCCACCGATCTGGATATCGAAGTGGTGGACAAGGCCGCCGCCAAGGTTGAACGTGCAGGGGCCACGACGGTCGCTGCCGTGACACTGAACGAAATTGTGCGCAAACTGCCTGACGGCGCGTTGGTCACGCTGACCGAGGACGGCGCATCCGGACGTCTGAGCATTGAAGCGGGGCGTTCCAACTTCTTGCTCGCAACATTGCCGAAGGAAGACTTTCCGGTGATGGCATCTTCCGAGTATGCCGCCAATTTCTCGGCCCCAGCCCCCGTGCTGCGCCGCCTCTTCGACAAATCAAAATTCGCCATCTCGACTGAGGAAACGCGCTATTATCTGAATGGCGTCTATATGCATGTGTCTGACAGTGATGGCGGTAAGGTGCTGCGTTGTGTGGCGACTGACGGTCACCGCTTGGCGCGGATTGACGCGGACCTGCCTGATGGGGCCGCTGATATGGCTGGCGTGATTGTCCCGCGCAAGACAGTGGGCGAGCTACGCAAGTTGCTCGACGATGATGACATGCAGATTGCTGTCTCCGTGTCCGAAACAAAAATCCGCTTTGCCACCCCCGACATCACCCTGACCTCCAAGGTGATTGATGGCACATTCCCCGACTACACGCGCGTGATCCCGCAAGGCAACACGCGCAGGCTGGAGGTTGATGCAAGCGAATTCGCCAAAGCCGTGGACCGGGTGGCGACTGTATCTTCGGAACGGTCCCGCGCGGTGAAACTGTCACTGGACGAAGACAAGCTGATCCTTTCTGTCAACGCGCCCGACAGCGGCGCGGCGGAAGAGGAACTTGCCGTGGCATATGGGGACGAGAGGCTGGAGATTGGGTTTAATGCCAAATACCTGCTTGAAATCGCCAGCCAGGTTGACCGCGAAAACGCGGTGTTCATGTTCAACTCGTCAGGTGACCCGACCTTGATGCGTGAAGGTAATGACACCTCTGCGGTCTATGTCGTCATGCCGATGCGCGTGTGACGGGATCCAAAATTTTTGAAAATTTTGGAGGCAGGATTTTCCAAAATCCTGACAACCGCCTGTGACGAGGCTTGCGCTTCAAGAACTGACGCTTTCGCATTTCCGTTCGCACAAACGTGTGGCGCTCACGCTTGATGCGCGGCCAATGGCGCTTTTTGGGCCAAATGGCGCTGGCAAAACCAATATTCTTGAAGCGATCTCCTTGTTGTCGCCGGGTCGTGGTTTGCGCCGCGCTGGCGCCGATGACCTGACCCGCAAGCCAGAGGCGCTGGGGTGGAAGATCACCGGTATTCTACAATCACTGCATCAGACGCATGAGCTGGAAACATGGGCAGAGGCAGGCAGCCCGCGCCAGCTGCGCATTGATGACAAGACTGCACCGCAGGTGGCCTTGGGCCGCATCGCGCGTATCCTGTGGCTTGTTCCGTCAATGGACCGGCTGTGGATCGAAGGGGCGGATGGGCGCAGGCGGTTTTTGGATCGTGCGACGTTGAGCTTTGAGCCCACCCACGCAGAGGCCGTGCTGACCTATGAAAAGGCAATGCGTGAACGGAACAGGTTGCTCAAGGATATGGTGCGTGACCCGCATTGGTACACAGCGATCGAGGCGCAGATGGCAGAGGCCGCCACTGCCATTCAACGCAACAGGTTGCGTGCGATTGAGGAGCTGACAACCGCACAAGCGGCTGCCCAAACCGCATTCCCGACCGCGAACCTGGCCCTGACGTCAGCTGAGCCAATCCCCGATGATCTTCAAGCGGCGCTTGCCGATAATCGGTCACGCGATATGGCCGCCGGACGCAGCTTGATCGGGCCACACCGCGCCGATCTGGACGCCGTCTTTGCCGAAAAGGGAGTCCCTGCCAAAGACTGCTCAACCGGTGAACAAAAGGCCCTGCTGATCAGTCTGATCCTTGCCAATGGTCGCGCCTTGGCGAACGATTTTGGTGCGCCACCCATCCTGCTGCTGGACGAGGTTGCAGCCCATCTTGACGCCACACGCCGCGCGGCGCTTTATGACGAAATCTGCGCGCTTGGGGCGCAGGCATTCATGACCGGCACCGGGTCGGAATTGTTTGCCAAACTCGGCACCCGCGCGCAATACGCAGAAGTCACTGAAACCGGTGGGCAATCCCACGTCACCCAAAAGGATGCACTATGACCCCGCAGCGCGTGACCCTGATCACCCTTGGTGTGGCTGACCTTGAACGCTCCAAGGCGTTTTATGGTGCGATGGGATGGAGGCCGGCCCGCGAAATGCCCGGTGAGGTGGTGTTTTATCAGATCAATGGTATGGCATTGGGCTTTTTCGGGCTGGCTTCACTGGCCAGGGACCAAGGCAGACCTGATGCCAAACTGGGTACAGGGGCGACGACGCTGGCGCAAAACTTCACCACAAAGACCGAGGTGGACGCCGCTTATGCGCTGGCTCTCAGATCCGGGGCAACAGCACTCAAAGCCCCTGAAAAGGTCTTCTGGGGCGGATACTCTGGCTACTACGCCGATCCTGACGGCCATGTCTGGGAGGTCGCTCATAACCCGTTCTGGGAATTGAACGCCGACGGCAGTCTGACATTGCCTGCCCATGCAGATTGAAATCATCCATGAGGTCAATCTGACCAAGGCGGATGATGCAGCTATCGGTGCCCTGCTTTCCCACGCCTTTGGCCAGATCGGGGACGACGATTTTGAAGGGCGATCTTACCACAAGCAGCGGCATCATCTGCGTGTTTTGGGGCGGGTGGATGACCACCTTGTCGGGCATATCGCGTTGACCTTTCGCATGGTCACTCTGGGCTGTGAAACCCTGCCCGTCATTGGGCTGGCAGAGGTCGCCACACATCCTGACCACAGCGGCAAAGGCGTGGCGACAGCGCTGTTGGAAGAGGCAATGAGGTTGGCTTCTGGGACGCAGGCCGAATTCATCCTGCTTTTCGGTGATCACCCGATCTATACGCGACGCGGGTTTCGGCCAGTGCAGAATGAACTGCGTTATGTCGGGATCGAGGGCGGACGCACGGGCACGGTGATCACGCGGGCGACAAAACACCTCAAGGTCATGGCGCTGGGTGACCAGAAGTGGGATGATGCAGCTTCGCTTGATTTGCTGGGACATATCTTCTGACATGACCATCACGGCCTATGACATGCTGCTTTATACGGGCGCGCTGATCATCCTGTTCATGACGCCTGGTCCTGTCTGGGTCGCACTGCTGGCGCGGTCGCTGTCCGGCGGGTTTCAGGCCGCATGGCCGCTGGCGCTTGGCGTTGCTGTTGGTGATATCCTCTGGCCGCTTGTCGCCGTGCTGGGGGTCGCATGGCTGGTGTCGGAATTCGCGGGCTTTATGGAAGTTCTGAAATACGTTGCCGCGGTGGTTTTCATGTTGATGGGGGCCGCGCTGATCCGCAATGCAGACCGGGCATTGGACGCGAACAGCAGGCTGACACAGCCCGGCATGTGGGCGGGGTTTCTGGCGGGTGTGGCTGTCATTATTGGGAATCCCAAGGCCGTGCTGTTCTACATGGGTGTGTTGCCCGGTTTTTTCGACCTCAGCGCGGTGACAGCCCTGGACATGGCTGTGATATGCACGCTGAGCTTTGTCATTCCGATGGGCGGCAACCTGATCCTGGCGGCTTCGGTTGACCGGGTGCGTGGCGTGTTGAAATCCCCAAAAACGCTGCGCCGGATGAACATCATTGCGGGCGGTCTTTTGATCGGGGTTGGGGTGGTGATCGGGCTCAGCTAGGGCGCGATAGCCACGCCTTAAGGTAGGGTGTCAGGCGATCCTGAATGGTTCCGGCATTGTGCAGCGCGCAAAACTTTAACGCGATTGCTTGGATGGCGAAGGCCTGAAACCCCTCTGCCAGTAGCACGGCGTCTACATCGTCGCGGATAACATCGCCTTGCAGCTCCTTGATCCAGATTGCCAGTAGGTCAACCTGATGCCCAAAGTTCAGCGAGATCAAATCGTTTGTTTCGATAGCGGCAGCGCCGGAAAAGCGCACGACAATGTCGAAAACGATGCGATCCTGGGCCATGAAATTCATCAAAGGTGCAAATCGCACTGAGAAGTCATCAATATCTGCCGGGGGCGGCCCAGCGGCGATTTGTGACAGGATCTGTTCCATCTGGGTGCCGATCAACAGCGCCATCAGGCGGTCCTTGTCCTCGAAATGGGAAAAGAACGTACCTTTCGCGACACCTGCTTGCTCCACGACATCTTCGACGCGCAGTCCGGCAAAGCCGTTCTTAGCCACGATCTGGCGTGCGGCATCGATGAGCTTCTGACGTGTCGCAACGCGGCGTTTCTGTGGTGCACGTGTCTGCATCACCATAATTTGCCAGTTTTTTTGACCGTGGTCAAATTGCAATTGACCACGGTCATTTTAGGAGATTCGACATGGCAAACAAACGCATTCTTGTTCTTAACGGTCACCCCGGCGAGCAGTCGTTGTCCCTGCACTTCACCCAACTTTACGCGCGGGCTGCGGAAGCCGCAGGCGCTGAGGTGCGGCTTCACAGCCTTCCCGATATGAGCTTCGATGCCGACTTTGGCCAAAGCAGTTACTCGCAGTTCAAACCGCTGGAGCCGCCATTGGCTGACTTCTTGACTGATCTTGAATGGGCGGACCATTTTGTCGTTGCGACACCCATGTGGTGGGGTGGGCTGCCCGCGAAACTGAAGGGGCTGTTCGGCCGCGCATTCATTCCGGGACGCGCGTTCGACACGTCGGTCAGGAAAATGGGAATGCCAGCGCCAATCTTAACCGGGAAAACTGCGCGGGTGATCATGACGTCTGATACGCCCCTCTGGTTTGAGCGGTTGATTTACCGGCGTGCTTTCATGCATCAGCTGACCAAACAAATCCTTGCCTTTGTCGGGATCAAACCGACACGCTACACCTATTTTTCCGGTGCAAGCGAGGCGGCAGAAGCCAAGGTCGAGCGGTGGGGCGCGATGGTTTCCGCGCGTGGAAAATCCATGGCGTGAACGTTGCGCCAAAAACCACAAAATCTTGTGTCATTTGCGTGACAATGCCCCCCAAAACGCATATATTTTGGGGATAAGAATACAGGATTTCTTCCATGGCTGACGAGCAGCAAAAACCAGAAGACTACGGCGCAGATTCTATCAAAGTTCTCAAAGGCTTGGAAGCCGTCAGAAAACGTCCCGGTATGTATATCGGTGACACTGATGACGGGTCTGGCCTGCATCACATGGTTTACGAAGTCGTGGACAACGGGATTGACGAGGCTTTGGCCGGTCACGCCGACCATGTTTACGTCAAGATCAACGGCGATGGGTCGGTCACGGTTGGCGATAACGGGCGCGGTATTCCGGTGGGCATCCACGAGGAAGAAGGCGTTTCCGCAGCCGAGGTCATCATGACCCAACTGCACGCTGGCGGGAAATTCGATAGCAATTCGTACAAGGTGTCCGGCGGTCTGCACGGCGTGGGTGTGTCCGTGGTGAACGCCCTGTCCGATTTTCTGGAACTGCGCATCTGGCGCGATGGCAAGGAACACTATGCCCGGTTCGAGGGCGGCTTTACCACTGAACACCTCCGCGTTGAGGGCGATGCCCATGGGCGCAAAGGGACAGAGGTGACGTTCCTTGCCTCGACCGACACGTTCAGCAACCGTGACTACAGCTTTGAGACGCTTGAGAAACGTTTGCGCGAACTGGCCTTCCTGAACTCGGGCGTCAAAATCATTCTAGAGGATCTGCGCCCGGCAGAGCCGCTCAAAACAGAGCTGTTCTACGAAGGTGGCGTCAAAGAGTTCGTCAAATACCTAGACCGCTCCAAGACCCCGCTGATGGAAGCGCCGATCTACGTGCAAGGCGAACGCGACGATATTGGCGTTGAGGTCGCGATGTGGTGGAACGACAGCTACAATGAAATGGTGCTGCCTTTTACCAATAACATTCCGCAGCGCGATGGCGGTACGCATATGGCGGGCTTTCGCGGTGCGTTGACCCGTGCGATTGCAAAATACGCCACCGAAACCGGGATCACGAAAAAGGAAAAGGTCTCGCTGACTGGCGATGATGCGCGTGAGGGGCTGACCTGCGTGCTGTCCGTCAAAGTGCCTGATCCGAAATTCTCCAGCCAGACCAAAGACAAACTAGTCAGCTCTGAGGTGCGCCCGGCGGTCGAAAATCTAATGGGTGAAAAGCTGAACGAATGGTTCGAAGAAAACCCGAACGAAGCCAAGATGATCATCACCAAGATCGTCGAGGCCGCCGCCGCGCGGGAAGCTGCGCGCAAAGCCCGCGAAATCCGCCGTAAATCGGCGATGGACGTGAACTTCAACGCGTCAAAGCTGAAAGACTGTTCCGAAAAAGACCCCAGCAAGACCGAAGTCTTCTTGGTGGAGGGTGACAGCGCTGGTGGATCGGCCCAGACGGGCCGAGATCGCGGGACACAGGCGATCCTGCCACTGAAGGGTAAGATCCTGAACGTGGAACGCGCCCGGTTTGACCGGATGCTGTCATCACAGGAAATTGGCAATCTTGTCATGGCGTTGGGCACGGGCATCGGCCGGGACGAATTCAATATCGACAAACTGCGCTATCACAAGGTCATCATCATGACCGACGCCGATGTCGATGGGGCGCATATTCGCACCCTGCTGCTGACCTTCTTTTTCCGCCAGATGCCGGAACTGATCGAAGGGGGTTACC
This sequence comes from uncultured Alphaproteobacteria bacterium, assembly GCA_929200255.1. Lineage (GTDB taxonomy): Bacteria > Pseudomonadota > Alphaproteobacteria > Rhodobacterales > Rhodobacteraceae > Yoonia. The sequence continues at coordinate 80,091 of CAKMYZ010000011.1, forward strand.
TCTATATCGCGCAGCCGCCGCTCTATAAAGTATCGCGTGGTAAGTCCGAGGTTTACCTTAAGGATCAGGCGGCGATGGATGAATACCTGATCGAACAGGGCATCGACGGTGCGATGCTGCGGCAGGGCAATGGCGAAGAAATTCTCGGCAATGACCTGCGCCGTGTGGTGGATGAGGCACGGCAGCTCAAGCGGGTGCTTGAAGCTTTTCCGACACACTATCCCCGGCATATTCTTGAACAGGCCGCAATTGCCGGGGCCTTTGTGCCCGGCGTTGTGGATAATGACCTGCAAGGCACTGCTGACCGCGTGGCGCAACGTCTGGACCTGATCGCGCTGGAATGGGAACGCGGCTGGCAAGGGCGCATCACGCAGGACAAGGGCATGCGTCTGGCGCGTATCCTGCGCGGCGTGGAAGAGGTGCGCACATTGGACGGCCCCATGCTGCGCGGTGGTGAGGCACGGCGCACTGGTACGTTCACCCAAGGCCTGCAAGACGTCTACAACCTGCCTGCCACGCTGATCCGCAAGGATCGCAGCCAATTGATCCATGGCCCGCTTGATCTGCTCAAGGCGATTCTGGAAGAGGGCGAAAAGGGGCTGTCGCTGCAACGCTACAAGGGCTTGGGCGAAATGAATCCCGATCAACTGTGGGAAACCACGTTGGATCCTGACGCGCGGACGCTGTTGCAGGTGAAGGTGGAGGATGTCGCCGATGCCGATGATCTTTTCACGAAGCTGATGGGTGATGTCGTCGAACCACGGCGAGAATTCATTCAGAACAACGCGCTAAATGTCGAAAACCTGGATTTTTAGGACCGCACTGCGCGAAAGACAAATGGGGCCATCGCAATCACCAATGTGATGCGGATGATATGCATGACCGACACATAAGTCGCGTCCTGCTCCATCGCGAGTGCCAGCAATGCCATTTCAGCCAGACCGCCGGGCGAATAGGCGAGGAATGCTTGCGTCAATGGAATACCGCTGAGCAGGAAAATCAGTTGGGCAAAGGCGACGGCGGCTACCAGCATCAATGCTGAAGCGACTGCTGATAGGCCCAGATCACGCCGGACTTCGGCCAAGGTGGCCCCCAAAAACCGGGTACCGACGATGGTGCCCATGGTGATCTGGGCGGCGACGATAAACAGGGTCGGCGGGGCAACGGTCACCCAGCCCACTACATGGGCCACACCGCTGAGGATCATTGGGCCAAAGACGGGGGCGGCAGGCAAGCCAACGCGCTTACCCAATACCGCACCCAACAGCGCACAAAGCCCCAAAACCATGTAGTCCCACGCTGTGATCGCATCCAGCGCAATCCACCGCGCGCCCCCGGTACCCCCGCTTGATACGCCCAAAAGCATGCCAAAAATCAGCGCGACAAAGATGATAATGATTAGCACACGGGCCGCATGGGCAAGGGCGATGCGCCGCTCATCCCCGCCTGCTTCGGCCCCAAGGATCAGCATTTCGTTCAAGCCGCCGGGCATTGCGGCGTAAAAGGCCGTTACCGGATCATAGCGCCCGATTTTGCGATAGACGGCATAGGAAATGCCCGCCGCGCAGGCAAGGAATACCGGCAATACGGCCAACGTCATCACCCAAACCCCAAGCAGGCCAAAAATCTCGGCTGTGATACCAGACCCCAGCATCACACCCAGAATGGGAATGACAAAGGGGCGCAGGCGCATGGGCCCGGCGATCGGCAGGCGCAGCAATGCGGCGACGGTATTGGCCATCATCGGGCCCAGCATCCAAGGCAGGGGCAAACCACCCAGATAAGCCGCAACCCCACCCGCGATCCCAATTGCGAGTGCGAACAGTTGTGGCGCAAGGGCGGGTGATACGGTCAATGTGCCAGCCCTAGACACCACCGATATGATGCGTGCCGCGTTGTCTGGCCAGCATCATCTGCCTTTGCCGTTCGCGGAACCGTTTCTTATCGGCGGCGGTCGTTTCATCCACGCACTGATGGCAGGAGACACCCTGCTCAAACGCCGCATGGTCACGATCTGCGGGCAAAAGCGGACGACGACAGGCATAACACAGGATGTGCGGCCCTTCCTCCAACCCGTGTCCGACGCTGACACGGGCATCAAAGACAAAGCATTCCCCGTCCCATTTGCTGTCTTCCTGCGGGACCTCTTCAAGGTATTTCAGGATGCCGCCTTTCAGGTGATAAACATCATCAACGCCTTGCCCCATCAGGTAGTTCGTTGACTTCTCGCACCGAATGCCGCCGGTGCAGAACATCGCGATCTTCTTGTTGTGAAAACGATGTTTGTTTTCCTCCCACCAGGCGGGAAATTCACCAAAGCTCTTGGTTTCGGGATCGACTGCACCATCGAACGTGCCAATTGCCACCTCATAGTCATTGCGGGTGTCGATCACGGCAACATCGGGTGCGCTGATCAGGTCATTCCAGTCAGCCGGGTCCACATAGTTGCCAACACGGGCCACCGGATCGACGTCCGGCTGACCCATGGTCACGATTTCCTTTTTCAGGCGAACCTTCATGCGATGAAAGGGCGTCGTCGTGGCGGTGCTTTCCTTCCATTCCAGATCGGCGCAGCCGGGAAGGGCGCGGATATGGGTGATCACGGCATCAATACCCGCACGATCGCCTGCGATGGTGCCATTGATGCCTTCACCAGCCAGCAACAATGTGCCCGTGATCCCGCGCGCTTTGCACAGGTCCTGTAACGGGCCCTGCAGTGCGGGCGGATTATCGAAACGGGTGAAGTGATAAAGTGCTGCGACAGTATACATAACGATCAGATACGCCTCTGTGCTCAGCGGGGCAAGTCGCGGGCTGCGGCAATTGCCAAACCGTCCGCGACGGCGGTAAACGCCTCGGCCCGTTCCAATGCCGCGTGGGGAAACATCGCAACCATCACGTCCTCGACCACCTGCAACAGACTGGAGCCGCCAACAAAAACAATCTTGCCGATCCGATCTGCACCGACCTCTGCCATCTCAAGTGTTTGCTGGGCGCAAGCGGCGATCTGTCCAGCGTGATCGGCCAGGGCTGCACTCATGGCGGATTTGGTAATTTGCGCCGCCAGTTGCGTTTCAATCAGCCCAAGATCAATGCCTGCACGTGTTGCATCAGGATGGTTGATGGCAATCTTGCCTGCTTCTACAGCAAAAGCGATGTCGTGACCCAACTCCATCTCAAGCACGGTTTTGAGCCGTCCAAACAAAGCAGGTTCTACCCCAAGTTTGGCAAAATCCGCCGCCATCAAGCGGTTCTCTTGCGTATAGACAAAAGGGATTTTCTGCCAGGTTGCCAGATCGTTAAAGATTGCGTTTGGGGCCACATGCCGACCCTGCCCCAATGCATTGCGGATCTCTGCCCCGCGCCCCAGCAAGGGCATGACCTCGGTAATGCTGATCGCGCGGTCAAAATCGGTACCACCAACGCGCACCCCATTGCTGGCGATAATCTGCGTGGCGGCGCCATCGCGGGCAAAGATCGAAAAATCTGACGTACCGCCACCGATGTCGACAACTAACCCCAGTTCACCCTTAGCGAGCGGTCCGCTGGCCAGTGCGGCCGCTTCAGGTTCGAACATAAATGAAACATCACTGTAGCCTGCGATCATATAGGCCTCTCGCAGGTCCAGCTCTGCCTGTGCGTTTCGCGCAGCATCCGTTGAATGGAATCGTACGGGACGGCCTGACAGGGCCACGTCAAAATGCGCCCCGGTTTCGGCCTCGGCCCGTTCGCGCAGCATTGCCAGAAACCGTGCGACAACCTCGATCAGCGTCAAACGCTCATAGGCAATCTGGCGTTTTTCGCGCATAAGCGGTGTTCCCAGCACCGATTTCAGCGCACGCATGAAACGCCCTTCGCGGCCATCAATCAATGCGGCATTCGCCACCGACCCATAGGTCGTTTCTTTGCGGTCATAATCAAAGAACACGGATGTCGGCAGCGTTGTCTGCCCTGGTTCAACCGAAATCAATTGCGGCTTGCCACCCTGTAGTACGCCTGCGGCGGTGTTAGAGGTGCCAAAGTCGATACCTAATGTCGCCATTTTATCCTCCATCTGTTGCCGAAAGACGCGGCTGATAGGAAATTGGCGGAACGCTTGCAACCCCTTTGAGGCCTCGGCACACTGCGGCCAACGCAGGAACGGAAAGAATGAACATGACACACGCCCTCCTTGTTATCGACGTGCAGAACGATTTTTGCCCCGGTGGCGCCCTGGCCGTTTCTGGCGGCGATCAGATCGTGCCGGGGATCAACGCCGCAATGGCAGGCTTTGACGCGGTGATCCTGACACAGGATTGGCACCCGGCAGGGCATTCTTCCTTTGCGTCGGTCCATGATGCCGCACCGATGAGCGTGACTGGAATGCCCTATGGCCCTCAGGTTCTGTGGCCTGATCATTGCATTCAAGGTAGTGATGGCGCGGCTTTTCATGCGGATCTGAACGTCGACGCCGCCGACCTGATTATTCGCAAAGGTTATAACCCCGCGATCGACAGTTATTCGGCGTTCTTTGAAAATGACAAGACGACCCCCACGGGGTTGGAAGGTTACCTGCGAACACGCGGGATCGACAGGCTGACGCTGGTGGGGCTGGCGACGGATTTCTGTGTGAACTATTCGGCAGTAGACGCCGCCAAACTGGGGTTCAATGTCACGGTTGATATGGGCCTTTGCCGTGCGATTGATTTTGACGGGTCACTGGATGCGGCCACCCAAGGTATGAAGGCCGCTGGCGTTATCTTGGCCTGACCCTAGCGCCCGCGCTGGGAAAACCAAACCGATGACACACCAGCCGTCATGATGATGACCAATCCGATCAGGCTCAACCCGTCAGGCCATTCTGCGAAGACGGCCCAGCCAATGACCATTGCCGCTAGCAACTGGCTGTAGATCAGTGGTGCGATCACCCCTGCAGGCGTCGTACGGTTGACCAGTACCAGCAGCAGGTTTCCAGCGGCTGATCCGATGGCCGAGATTGCGATCAAACCAAAGGGTGGCAGGGTCAGGTCCGGCGTTTCCAGAAACGCAAATGGGGAGAGCAGGGTTGCGCCAATGGCAAGCTGTGAAAATAGCAGGAACCGGGGCCGAAAATCACCGGCCAGCCAACGGGTCGCCACAAGATAGGCCCCGTGAAAACAGCCTGCAAGAATGGCAAGGCCCATGCCTGGCGACATCCCAAAGCCAGGGCGCACCACCAGCATCACGCCGGCAAAACTGATCAGCAGCAGACATGTACGCACCACGGTAATCTGTTCGCGCAAAAGAACAGCGGCGAGGAAATAGGACACAACCGGCCCGACAAAAAAGGCACCAAAGACATCTGCCATCGGCTCTGTCCGCAGGGCGGTCAGAATGCACAGGATGCCGCCCACGATCAGGGCCGCGCGCAAATACAGCCGCCAATCGCGAAAGTACCGCAGCTCTGCGCGGCTGATCCCGACCAGAGGCAGCAGCAGGACAGCCGCCAGGGCAAACCGCGTCCATGCAACAAAGACCTGTGGAAACCCCGCATCCGTCAGAACCGTGGCCGCTGCATCGCCGCTGACGATCAGGGTCATGGCAAGCACGACAAGGCCGACCAATCTGGCCGAGTAGGGTGAGGGTGTCATGAAATTGGCAAGCCCTTCAGAGCAGTTGCCCGGCCACATAAAGCAGCAGGATCAACCCCAGCAAAAGCCCACCAAAGGCCATCATTCTGCGGCCTTGCTTCTTTCGCGCCTCGATGCGGGCTGCGACCAACTGCGCATTCAGCCCGGTGTCATGTTGCGTCGGGGCAAGCAATGTCTCTTCGATCGGCTCTGCGGCTGACAGTGATCGCATGAACGCCTGAAAATCGAACCCTCCCCAGTTCGCACCTTTGAGATTATGTGTCCCGAGATTCTGAGACAACCGATCCACAAGCGCCACCCGTTCGCCTTCATCGCGTTGCGGGAAGGTACCGGGAGGGGCACCACTGTCATGTGTCTTCATGACAAAGCCGCTGTCGGTGAAAAAGGTCCGCACGACCGCATCAGCCTGTTTCAAGGCGGCGACGGTTTGGGGATCGCGAAACATGGCGATCTTTTCTGCCCCAACACCGGTTAGCGCCAGATCGCCAAATTGATCCGGCAGGCCCTCGGGTGTGACCGCAACCATGTCAAAATCGTAACGCAATGCCATCGCTTTGGCCCCCTTGCCACCCTCGCGCCCTCTTGATCTAACACGGAGGGCCAAGAGGGGAAACTGAATATGGTCGATATCGCCACACGGGTCTGGAACCACAAATGGAAGATTGACCCGATCGTGCGGTCGCTGATCGATACCGACTTTTACAAACTGCTGATGTGCCAGTCGGTGTTTCGTAATCATCCCGACACCCATGTGCAGTTTTCCCTGATCAACCGAACCAGGAAAATCCGACTGGCAGAGCTGGTGGACGAAGGTGAGCTGCGCGAACAGCTTGATCATATCCGCTCGCTACGGCTCACGCGGGGCGAAAGCACATGGCTGCGCGGTAACACGTTTTATGGCAAGCGACAGATGTTCACCCCCGCCTTCATGGAGTGGTTCGAGAATCTGCAATTGCCGCCCTACCATCTGGAAAAGAAGGACGGGCAATACGAACTGACATTTGAGGGCACCTGGCCCGAGGTCATGTTGTGGGAAATCCCTGCACTCGCGGTGATCATGGAGCTCCGTAGCCGTGCAGTACTGCGCGACATGGGCAAATTTGAGCTGCAAGTGCTTTATGCGCGTGCCATGACAAAACTCTGGGGCAAGATTGAGCAGTTGAAGCCCATCGACAACCTGCGCGTCGCCGATTTTGGGACCCGACGCCGGCACAGCTATCTGTGGCAGGACTGGTGCGTGCAGGCGATGATGGAGGGGTTGGGTGTCAGTTTTTCCGGCACGTCAAACTGCCGGATTGCAATGATGCGCGAGATCGAGGCAATTGGCACAAACGCGCATGAGCTGCCGATGGTCTACGCCGCGCTGGCCCAGTCGGATAAGGCGCTGCGCCAGTCACCCTATGATGTGTTGGCCGATTGGCAGGAAGAACATGACGGAAACCTGCGTATTATTTTGCCAGATACCTACGGAACCAAAGGGTTTCTTGAAGGTGCACCAGACTGGCTTGCAAGCTGGACAGGGATTCGCGTGGATAGCGGTGATCCTGCGACGGGGGCAGAGGTTGCGATCAACTGGTGGACATCTCGTGGTGAAGATCCGCGCGAAAAGCTGGTTATTTTCTCGGACGGGCTTGATGTGGACAAGATCAAAGAACTGCACCAGCAGTTCGACTGGCGCTGCCGGGTCAGTTTTGGGTGGGGCACTATGCTGACCAATGATTTCAAGGGCTTGGTTGCAGACGATGCGCTCGCGCCCTTCTCACTTGTGTGCAAGGCAGTCGCGGCAAACGGGCAACCGACTGTCAAATTGAGCGACAATCCAAGAAAAGCCATGGGCCCCGCGGATGAAATCGCGCGCTACAAGCGTGTATTTGATGTGGGCGCACAGAAGGCGGTTGAGGTCATGGTCTGACCTTGTACAGCTGCTGGTCCGCGCAGGCATACCAAACTATGCTGCAAGGGCATCAACACCTTCGGGGTTATAGACGACCCGCGCACGGTTTTTCCCCTTATTCTTGGCAATCAGAAGTTGGGCATCGGCCTGATTGATCATTTCCTGCAGCGGAAAGTGCACACGCGACCAAAAGACGCCCATGCTGATCGAGACCTCGAAAGAGGTACCACCCCGTTCAATTGGTGTATTGGAAACCAGGTTGCACAGGCGTTGTGCGATCCCCTCAGCATCGTCAGCATTCACGTTTGGGATGTAGATTGAAAACTCATCCCCACCGTGCCGGGCAAAAATCGCGTTTTCCCGCAGGCTGTTTTTGAGGCGCTGCGCAATGATGGCCAGTGTCGCATCACCTGCATCATGGCCGTAACTATCGTTGATGTGTTTGAAGTTATCGATGTCGAAAAAGAACAGCGCATGTCCGATATCGGCATCAAAATGGCTTGCACCGACCTGCCGGTCAAGCCCGCGCCGGTTCAATAAATTGGTGAGTGGATCACAAGATGCATGTTCCTCAAGCGCTTTTGTCGTCTCGAAATAGCGCCTTTCTCTGCGGAAAATCAGCCCAATGGCGACCACCCCGACGATGTTGCAAAGCAGAAGCGCGGGGATGATTTGCCACAAATGCAGCGTTGTGGTGTTCGGCGGAAGCAGGACAAGCGCGATGATTGACGTTGTGATCACCATGGCAAACGCAACATCCCTGACAACGGGGTGTGTGACCCTATGTTGCAAATATCTCTGAAACCCGATGGCCAGCCCAAATGCCAGCAGCAGCCCCACAACGCCTGACACGGCACCAGCCCCACCCATAGTCATCAGGCAGGCAATGCCAAAACCCAGCGTGACGGCACCAGCGACGGGTCCGGCAAACGCGATAGCAGAGCCCAGCAGTAGTGTCCGGGTATCGAAAACCAGCCCTTCGCCCAAGGCAATCGGATTGATCATGGCCACGACGATTGCAACGCCAAACAAGACCCCGATTGCTGGCGCCTCCGGCGGTGTTCCGTGAAAGCGGCGCAACACGATGTTGAACAGGAATGCCAGACTCATCAAGGCGAAGGCTGGCATCAGAAGGATTTGGAACTGTGACATGCGTGGGATTCTCCTCAGCGGCGCTTGTGGAGAATTTCATAGAAGGGTTAATATCCCGTCATTGCTCAGCGGGTGCGGTGGACCCTATTCATCAACTTTACCGCGCAGCGCCTTCACCTCGCCGCGGGCTTTCTTTGCCTGCAACCGTCGCCGCACCGATCCCTTTGTTGGCCGGGTCGCGACGCGCCGCTTTGGCCTTTCGCAGGCTTTCTGGATCAGCTCCGCCAGGCGCTCTCTTGCGATGTCGCGGTTACGCGCCTGACTCCGGGTCTCTTGTACAAAGATCACGATGGCACCGTCCAGGGTCCAGCGTCGACCGGCGAGACGCTTTAACCGGGACTTTACCGGTGCAGGCAGGTTGGGGGAACGTGCAGCTTCAAACCGCAGCTCGACTGCGGTGGACACTTTGTTCACGTTCTGCCCACCGGGCCCCGATGACCGGGTAAAGCTTTCGCTTAGTTCCCAATCGGCGATTTCGATCTGATCATTGATCCGCATGGTGTGTTCCGTTGTACGTACAGCGTATGTACAGGTTCTGTACGCGAAACATACGGCACTTTTGCTAAAGAAAAAGGGCCACCCCGGCGAGTGGGATGGCCCTTTCCTGAATTACGGAGGTGGGTCGGTTAGGATCTCCACCCTGGGTCTTTCTCAGCCAAGGGCTGCCCTAGCTGCGAACCTCCCAAGTTGTCCCGACACATTTCTCCAATACCTCATGATGCACTGGATCACCTCCTTTCAAATGTTTCGCCTGAAATAAGGTTCGCACAGATTTGGTATATTTCAAGTAAAAAGATACCCGATGTCGTGTTTACGCTGCGCGCGCCAGGATCCGCCCCACGATCAGGCGGAAAGGTACCAGCGCCAGCAGTGCAATCGACAGTTTCACAGCCCAGTCTGCCACGGCAAGCGAGATCCAAAGTGGTACGTCCGGCCCGTTGTTCAGGAATGGCACGGCGTCCTGTGCCCATGTGATTTCTTCGGCGGCAGATACACTGAACCTGTTGAAAACGCCCGCAAACGCGATGGAAAAGAAGATCGCCGTGTCGACGGTAGAGCCAACAAGCGTACTGCCCAAGGGCGCCTTCCACCATGATTCTGCGCGCAGCCGGTCAAACACGGCAATATCTAGCAGCTGTGCAATCAGGAACGCCGTCGCCGAACCGATGGCGATCCGCAGCGCTACGGCCGGATAGGTAAACCCGTCACCCTGCAGCATGATCTGGCTACCGATCAGCGAACAGATGATCCCCACGACCAGACCTGCAAACACAACCCTGCGTGCCGCCGCGGGCCCGTAGACCCGGTTCATGACATCCGTAACCAGAAACGCCAGCGGGTAGGTGAACGCCCCCCAGGTCAGCAGCCCATCAAGGATGAGGAATTGCACAAGTATATTGGATGCCACCACAATGATGGCCATGGCGAGAACGCCGGGAAGGATGCGTGTCATTTGATTAATCCGTTTTGACAAGGGTGCGGCACTTGGCCCCCAAACCGTTGGGGACAGCGCGACCTAACGCCCGTCTAGTCGTCCGTCAATCGGTATTCGACGACCTCTGTGCGCTGAAAGCTGCGGAAATTATCGTCTGACACCATTGTCAGCCGCAGCCCAAGGCCATCTTGCCAGACGCTGATCCCTTCCAGGTTGTCATGGGTGCGCAGCCCGGTTTCCAGCACTGTTTCCTCACCCGTGCCGTCCAAGGCAAAGCGCCGCACCCGGCTGCGAAAGCCGATCCCGACAAAGTCCCTTTCCAGCACATACAGCATCCCATCCGGCCCAATATCTGCGCCGGCGACCAGATAGGCGCCACGGCGGGGGATCGCAAAGGGCTGATCCCATGTGCCATCTGTCAGACGAAAGACCGGAAAGGGGCGGCGCGCGAGGCCAGAGCGTTCGGGGATCGTGTAGAGCGCGCCGTCCGGCCCAATCGCCAAAGCCTCAAGCGATGAGTTGTCTTGAAAGGTGGCAAACGCATCAGTTGCCCAAAGCGGCCCACCGGGCTGATCAATACCTGCAAAACTGCGCAGACCATGCGTCCATTCAAATGACACATGGACGATACCATCTGGGCCAATCGCCAGGCCTTCGCTGTCGCTTTGAGGACGCGGCAAGGGTGCGCGCTCAGGTCCACGCAGGCGCAGGGGGGCATATGTGTCGAGCTGCGTAATCACACCATCTGCGTCACGGGTCACTTCGGCAAAGAAGAAATGCCCTCGGTCACTCAGGGCGATGAACGTTGCGCCGTCATCCGATACTTCGATACCAGAAAGCCCGCCAAAACGATCATCTTGTGATGTCCAGTGGTAGCTGCCAACAAACGTGACCTCGGCCAGTAGCGGCCCGGCCCCCAAAAGGGCCGTCAAGAATAGCAGGGCGTGCCGCACCTAGTTGGCATTCAACACGTTCAGACACTGGCCCGGCAGGTTTGCCATGGTCAGTTCGCGGCGGGGGGGCGGGGGCGGCGCGTTAGGGTCTGGCGGCGGGGGGTTCAGGATACGATCAACCCAGCCTTCGGCCTCTGCGCAACCATCGCCAGGGGGTGGTGGGGCTTGATCGGTGCAACCAGTGGCGCCGGGCGGGCAGCTGAGCCTGACATGGAAATGGTAGTGATGCCCCCACCAGGGGCGCACCTTGTTCAGCCAGCCCCGATCGCCGGTGGCCGAATTGCACATGGCAACCTTTGCGCCCGGAAAGACAAAAATACGTGCGGTACGTGGATCAGAAGCTGCGGCGCGGATGATCGCCTCATGTTGAGGCGTCCAACGGTCGTTGGTATAGGCCCCGGCATTGCGGCGCATGGATATCGACGACAGATTTTCGCGCTCTTGCACCGTCAGGTTGAGCCGGTCCGGGGGCAGCATCCAGATATCAACGTCAAGGCCAGTTTGGTGGCTGCGATGCCCCGTCAGCATCGGCCCGCCGCGCGGCTGGCTCATGTCGCCAACATAAAGTCCCTCCCACCCCGGCTGGGTTGCCGCAAATCGGCTTAGGTCTTGAATGTAATCGATGGTGGTGGGTTGCGCCCAGTTGCGGTTGCGTGACAGGCGCATTGCCTGCCATGTCGGGCCAGTTTCGGGCAGTTGCTGCGCACCGGCCTGACAGCCGCGGGCGTATCCACCAAAGGATTGCGGTGATTGCACAGAGCCGGCCTGCATGGCCCCAAAAAGCGTTTTGGCAATGCGGGTGTCGCCCGCGTTTTGGGCAGCAAAGCTGACAACAGGCGTGTCATCAGCCTGACAAGCGGCCAATCCAAAGGTGAGTATTACTGCTGCTAAGAAGCGGACCATTCTGCGCGATCTCCGTCTTTGTTGACCCAGCGTAACAAGAAAAGGCCGATCAGGAAAAGGAAGATTACAGGCAAGAACCCTAATTGCACGCTGCCGGACATGTAGGTAAACAAGCTGATCGACACCGGAGCCAGAAATGCAGTGGCTTTGCCTGATAGGGCAAAGAGGCCAAAAGCCTCTGCCGGGCGGTCAGGATGGGTATGACGGACCATCATGGAGCGCGACGATGTATAGACTGCGCCGCCAGCGCCGCCGATACACATCCCGCAGATATATAAGATGATGTCGGGCAATTGCGATCCTTCGGCCAATGGTATGCCAAAGATGCTTTCGCGCGACATGCCCACGATGATGGCCGATACGACAATGAGCACCCAGACTGTTGCCCGAATGACGGGTTTTGGGCCAAAGCGCTGGTCGACTAGGCCCGAGAGCCATGTTGTAATCGCAGCAGCGATGGCCGCGATGATGCCAAACAGGCCAATTTCCGTGGTTTGCCAGTCAAGAACAAGGGCAGCATAGATGCCACCAAACGCATAGAGTGCGTTCAGCGCATCGCGATAGAACATGGAGCCAACAAGAAAGTTAAGCAGACTTTTTCGCTCACGTACTGATTTGAGCGTTTGTATCAGCTCTTCAGCGACGGCTCTGATCTTAGTCGTTTTTCCGACAATCCTGGGGTCATCGCGTACCCATAGAAAGAACGGGATGATAAAAACCATATACCAGATCGCGATAAATGGCCCGACAAAACGGGTACCCTCCATTTGTGCGGGGTCCAGTCCGAAAGGTGGACTCATGCCCAGCCGGGTCACGCCCTCGTCGGTTTCTGCAAAGAAGGCCAACATGATGACAAGGCCCAATACCCCGCCCCAATAGCCAAAGGCGGCGCCAGACCCGGAAATGCGGCCAATCTCATGCTCATTGCCAAGAGACGGCAAAATGGCGTTCACGAAATTCAGCGCGCTTTCCGCAGCGATAAAGCCGATGTAAAAGATGATCAGCATCAGGAAAAGCTGTGCGCCATCCGGGGTAAGTCCCCACAACATGGCGGTGGCGGCGACATAAATGATTGAAAAGAAAATGATCCACGGGACCTTGCGCCCGGAATTATCGGCAAACGCGCCCAGGAAGGGCGCGCTGAACGCAATGACTAAACCGGCGACGGTTTGACCGGCGGACCAGATCGACTGCGCCTGTGCCTTGGCAGCGTCTTCGTCCAAACCTGTACCAAGGTAATATTCGGCGGCCACCACCGCAAAATAGGGGCCAAAGATAAATGTCAGACCAAGCGTATAAAAGGGCTGTGCTGCCCAATCAAAGGCCATCCAACCCCAGATTCGTTTCTTACTTACTGCCATGTCACTGTTCCTGCGCTTCCCTTGTGGGGATAAGACACAGATTACCTTTGGACTGGCAAGAAATCTTTCTTAGGACGTCCCGTCGTCCTCTGGCGGCCAGGGGCGGGTGTTATCGGCGTCAATCCAGGCCTGCACCCATGCGGGCATCTCTGGCGATGGCTGGTCCAATCCGACCGCAGCAAAAACCTTGGCGGGGTTCACGATCCCATTCTTGTCGGTCACAGCCGCGCGGAACAGCGCCTGCACGGCGCATGTGTCGCCAATCCAAAGCGTATGTTCGATGTAAAAGAAGCGGTCGCTCCAGCCGACGGCCTTGCTGACAATGCGGAATTTCACGAACGGGCGGATGCGCTTGCGATAGCGGATCGACGCACCGGCCATTGTCATGCCCCAGCCGTTCTGGCGCAGCGCACGCAACAGGCCCACGCGCTGGGCCAGCCCAGTGCGCCCCAGATCAAGGATCGACAGGATGCGCCCGTTGTTCATTTCCATAAACTGGTCAATGTCCTGCGGCCAGCACCGATGATAGGACACATGGCTGTCCAGAGGATGCAGCGGCGGCATCCGGCTGCTTTTGAAGACCTCTTTGAGGAGACGGACAATCGGGTACATGGGTTTGATCCTTTGCGTTGCCTAAGAGATGTGCTTGCTTGACGTAAACGTCAACTTTGACCTCGCGGCAATCAAAGGCTTGTCGCAGTGCAAAGGAAGGCTTAGGTGCATGCTGACCAAATAAAAGGCCCTGATCCGATGCTGACAATTCTGCAAGCCCTCCTTTTGATCCTTGGCGTGATCCGTTTTTTCGTGATCGCCCATTTCATCATGAGCTGGCTCATCCGGTTTGAAGTGCTCAATATCCGGCAAGAGTTTGTGGGACAGGTCTGGTATGGTCTCGAAAGGGTCCTTGATCCGATCTACAGCCGCGTGCGACGTATCATGCCTGACCTTGGCGGGATCGACCTGTCGCCGATTGTCGTGCTGGTCGGAATCGAAATCCTGCGCATCTTCCTGATCAACAATCTGACGGCCTTTGTATGATCGGTTTTTTGCCTTTGTGATTGGCAAAACCGGACGCATGGTTGCGTCACGGGTCAAATTCCTGAAAACTGCCCATGAACAGGGGCTCAGCGGTGCGCGCGATCGCGCCCGCGAACAAAGGAATTTGATATGGGATTTCTCAACATCACGAAGAAAAGCATGGCAATCGCGCTTTCTGCGCAATTGGTCCTTGCTACACAGGCCGTCACAATGGCGCAGGCTGAGATGCTTGGCACGGATGCGGCGATCAGCAAATACACAGCCCTGAACAACCGCAGCGTGCTGATGGACGAGTTGCAGCGCGAGGATGTCCGGGCCGAGATGATCGCCATGGGTGTTGATCCCGCGGAGGCCGAGGCCCGCCTTGCCGCCCTGTCAGATGCCGAGATTTCGACGATCCTGACTCAGATGGAAAATGACAGTGCCGGTGCGGATATCCTTGGCACGTTGTTTACGATTTTTGTGATCCTGCTTGTCACAGACCTTTTGTGCCTCACGCGGTTCTTTAACTTTACACGTTGCGTGCGCTAACGCGCCTGTTGTGGCGGTTTGGCAGCCTGCTGGCCTTGTGCTGGCTGGCGGCCTGCGCACAACCTTTTGTCCCCGAGGAGCGGCTTTCGTCTGACGCGCCTACGCGGGCGAGCGTGTCGGATGTGCCGCTTATTCAGCAAGAGGACTTCTTTTGCGGGCCCACCTCCATTGCGATGGTGATGCAATGGGCGGGTGCGGATATCACCCAACAACAGGTCGCCGCATTGGCATTCAGTCCCGGTGCGGGTGGCACCTACCTTGCCGACATGATCGGCAGCAGCCGCAGGTTGGGTCAGCTCGCGGTCGAGATCTCCGACTTTGACCAACTTATCGCCGAAGTGACTGCCGGGCATCCGGTGATTGTCTTTCAGAACCTTGGGCTGGGGATTGCACCTGTGTGGCACTACGGCGTGGTCACAGGGTATGATTTTGAACGGGATGAGGTGTATCTCAATTCCGGGCAGCTGGATCAGATGATCATGGCCTTTGCGGTTTTTGAACGGACGTGGCGACGCGGTGACTTCTGGGGGCTGGTCGTGTTGCCGCCTGATCAACTGCCTGCCAGCGCGCCTGAAGCAGACGTGCTGGCCGCTGGTGCAGCGCTTGAACGGGTTGCGCAATTTGAAGCCGCAGAAACCCTTTATGAAGCGGGTGCGGCGCGCTGGCCGGAAAACTGGTTGTGGCAGTTTGGTCTGGGCAACGCCCGATATGCCAAGGGTGACCTGCGCGGCGCGCGGCAAGCGCTGCGACGCGCGCGCGCGCTTGGCCCAACTATCCCGGAAGTGCGCGCCAATCTGGCCTTTGTCGAAGCGGAACTGGCGGGTTGAACGCGCAGGCCAGAAACCTGCGCTGCGTTGCGCAAAAAATCTCATGGCGCAAATGCGCTGCTTGCAGTCGCGCATGGCCTTTCAAAATGATGTCGCAAATGATCTAGTCTGCCCAAGACGACTGGAGAATCCTGATGGCTGACCGCATTACCTTTACACTCGACGGTGAGACAGTGACTGCCGCACCCGGTGAGACGATCTGGGAAGTCGCCAATGGGCGCGGCCTGGTCATCCCGCACCTGTGTCATAAGCCTGCGCCGGGATACCGCTCTGACGGCAATTGCAGGGCCTGTATGGTTGCGATTGAGGGTGAGCGGACGTTGGCGGCCAGTTGTATCCGCGAGCCTGCCGATGGCATGGTGGTGACCACCGACCAGCCCCGCGAAAAACAGGCGCGTCGTATGGTGATGGAACTGCTTGTCGCAGATCAGCCCGCCCAGGACGTGGCCCACGACAAATCCTCGCATCTGTGGGACATGGCAGCACAGCAGGGCGTCAGCGAAAGCCGATTCCCGCAGGGCACACCCGAGCACATCCCTTTGCTGGATGACAGCCATGTGGCGATGTCGGTGAACCTTGATGCCTGCATCCAATGCGGCCTTTGCGTGCGCGCTTGCCGTGAAGTGCAAGTGAACGATGTGATCGGCATGGCAGGGCGCGGGGGCAATGCTTATCCGGTGTTCGACATGGACGACCCGATGGGTACATCGTCTTGTGTGGCCTGCGGCGAATGTGTGCAGGCCTGCCCGACCGGGGCGCTTTTGCCTGCGACCGTCACCGACGAAAACCAGATGGGTGACACCAAGGACTACGACCGCGAAGTTGAAAGCGTCTGCCCCTTCTGTGGTGTCGGGTGCCAGGTGTCGCTGAAGATCAAGGACGACAAGGTCAAGTTTGTCGAAGGTATCAACGGCCCTGCAAACGAGGGGCGGCTTTGTGTCAAAGGGCGCTTTGGCTTTGACTATATCCATCACGCGCACCGCCTCACCAAACCGCTGATCCGCCGCGATGATGCGCCCGCG
Organism: uncultured Alphaproteobacteria bacterium; assembly: GCA_929200255.1. GTDB lineage: Bacteria > Pseudomonadota > Alphaproteobacteria > Rhodobacterales > Rhodobacteraceae > Yoonia. Next base: position 96,816 of record CAKMYZ010000011.1, read on the forward strand.
AAGGGCCTGAACGTTGATCCGGGCAACTGGCAAACACACTTCCGCGAAGCATCATGGGAAGAGGCGCTGGATGTCGCAGCCAAGGGCCTCAAGGACATTGGTGGCAAGGGCGTGGCAGGCTTCGGCTCGGCCAAATGCACGAATGAAGAGGCCTATCTGTTCCAGAAGCTGATCCGTCAGGGTTTTGGCCATAACAACGTCGACCATTGTACACGCCTGTGTCACGCATCATCTGTCGCTGCGTTGATGGAGAATGTGGGCTCCGGTGCCGTTACCGCGACCTTCAACGAGATCGAGAATGCCGACGTGGCCATCGTCATCGGGGCCAACCCCGTCGAAAACCACCCGGTTGCCGCGACTTACTTCAAGCAGTTCGTCAAGCGCGGCGGCAAGCTGATTGTGATGGACCCGCGCGGCGTCGGCTTGCGCCGGTTTGCATCGCACATGCTGCAATTCCGCCCCGGTGCGGATGTGTCGATGTTGAACGCGATCATGCACACGATTGTAGAGGAAAAGCTCTACGATCAACAGTATATCGAGGCCTACACCGAAAACTGGGACGCCGAGAAAGCGCATCTGGCGGAGTTCACGCCAGAGAAAATGCAGGATATATGCGGCATTGATGCCGAGACGCTGCGTGATGTTGCCCGGACCTTTGCAGGCGCTAAGGCGGCGATGATTTTCTGGGGCATGGGCATCAGCCAGCACATCCACGGCACCGACAATTCGCGTTGTCTGATCAGCCTTGCCCTGATGACGGGTCAAGTGGGTCGCCCGGGCGCGGGCCTGCATCCGCTGCGTGGCCAGAACAACGTGCAAGGCGCCTCCGATGCGGGTCTGATCCCGATGTTCCTGCCCGACTATCAGCCGGTGGGCGATGATGGGGTGCGGTCCGCCTTCCAGGAGATCTGGCAGGAAGGGGCGATTGACCCTGACAAAGGCCTGACCGTGACCGAGATCCTCGATGCGGTCCATGCAGGCGATATTCACGGCATGTATATTCTGGGCGAGAATCCCGCGATGTCGGACCCGGATGTTGAGCACGCCCGCGACGCGCTTGCAAAGCTCAGCCACCTTGTCGTGCAGGATATCTTTATCACTGAGACGGCAAACTATGCCGATGTGATCCTGCCTGCCTCTGCCTTTGCAGAAAAGTCGGGGACGGTGACAAACACCAACCGCCAGGTGCAGATGGGCCGGCCTGCTGTGTCGCCACCGGGAGACGCGAAAGAGGATTGGTGGGTCACGGTGGAGCTGGCCAAACGGCTGGGGCTGTCCTGGACCTATACGCACCCCTCCGAGGTCTTTGCAGAGATGGCGCTTTCGATGAAATCGCTTTCCAACATCACATGGGATCGCCTGGAAGCGCAGAACGCAGTGACCTATCCTTCGCTGTCGCCCGAAGATCCGGGCCAACCGATTGTATTTGGCGATGGCTTCCCGCGCGAAAACGGGCGGGCGAAATTCACACCTGCCAGTGTGATCGCACCTGACGAAGCACCCGACGCTGACTATCCCATGATCATGACAACAGGTCGGCAGCTGGAACATTGGCACACCGGGTCGATGACCCGGCGTTCCAGGGTGCTGGATGCGGTAGAGCCTGAGGCGAACTGTTCATTGCACCCCTCGACTCTGCGCAAACTGGGTGTTGAGCCGGGTGGCATGGTCACCGTGTCAAGCCGCCGCGGCAGCATTACGATCATGGCGCGGGCGGATCGTGCTGTTTCGCCCGACATGGTCTTTGTGCCCTTCGCATATGTGGAAGCCGCCGCGAACGTACTGACCAACCCAGCAGTGGACCCCTATGGCAAAATCCCGGAGTTCAAGTTCGCTGCGGTGAAGGTCGAAAGGGCGCAATCCAGCGTTGCTGCCGAGTAACCTGCGTCGCTATTGAATAGCAACGGCCCACTGACTTAACGTCCTTGGTGCAATCTGCGTGCGCCGGCTCGCAGATTGCGTTGCATAACCAAGGAGACGCGCAATGCGCAAACTGACCCTGATTGCGGCCCTGTCCGCGCTTGCCATGCCGGCCTTGGCCGAAGATGCCGCCCTGTTGATGGGCGTGTCGCGTTATGATGAATTTCGGCGGGTCAGCAATGGTCTTGATGTGCTTAACGCGGCCGAGAGTCTGCGCGATGCAGGGTATAGTGTGGGCACACTGGCCAATGGATCAGGCAACGCGATGGACCGGCTGCTTGCCCGCTTTGCAGATCAGGCGACAGATGCACAGCGCCTGGTTGTTGGCCTGTCCGGGCGCTTTGTGACAGATGGGACGCGCAGCTGGCTGCTGGCCGAAGACGCCAACCGCCCAGCGCCATTTGGTTTGGATGACGCCGTGTCGGTCGAGATGATCATGAACGTCATGGCGCGGGCACCGGGGCAATCGGTCCTTATTCTGGGCTATGATCGGGGCGATGATGATGCGATTGGCAACTATCTGCATCAGGGTATCGGCATGCTGGACGTTCCACAGGGTGTGACGGTCCTGCTGGCGGACCCCTCTGCAACCGATACTGTTGTCATGGAGGCCTTGACTGAACCCGGTGGCGATGTGATGGCGTTTGTGCGTGGCAATCGACGTCTGCGCGCGATTGGCTACGTTCCCCGAACGCTGGTGATGGAACCGGAGGTCGGTCAGACCGCCCGCCCATTGCCGATTGTTGACCCAAGCCTGCGCGCATGGAACGACGCCCAAGAGGCAAATACCGCAGATGCGTATCGTGATTTCATCTTCGATCATCCGCGTAGCCAATACGCGGCCGAAGCACGCCGCCGCCTGGATGAGATCGAGAGCGATCCGATCCGTATGGCCGAGATCGAAGAAGACGGGCTGAACCTCACCCGGAACGAACGTCGGGCCATTCAGCGCAATTTGACCCTGCTTGATTTCAGCACGCGCGGTGTTGACGGCATCTTTGGTCCCGGCAGTCGCGGCGCGATCCGCAATTGGCAGCAAAGCAATGGCTTTGCCCAGACATCTTATCTGACGACCGAGCAGATCAACCGGATTGACGCACAGGCCAGCCGCCGTGCCGCCGAAATCGAAGCCGAAGAAGAGCGTGAACGCGAAGCGGCCCTGCGCCTTGACCGGGACTATTGGGAAGAAACCGGTGCGCGCGGGTCCGAGGCGGGATATCGCGCCTATCTGGATCGGTATCCCGAAGGCATTTTTGCCAATGAGGCGCGCGAAAAGCTGGGCGCGATAAACACCAGCGACAACGCGGAAGCCCGCGAACGGGAACGTGCGCTTGGCGTGAACCCTGTGCTGCGGCGCCTGATCGAAAGCCGCCTTGCGCAGTTGGGCTATAACCCCGGTCAGGTCGACGGGCGGTTTGACCGCGATACACGCGGGGCGATTGGTCGGTATCAGTCACGCTATAACCTGCCAGCCACTGGCTATCTTGATCAGGGAACGCTCGCGCGATTGCTGGCTGATACCATCGGACGGTGACGGCGGCTTGGCCGTCGGGCACACAGTTTAGGCAATAAAAAATACCATGCTGAACGACGGCGCAGCTAACTGCTGCGATGCCGGAACATTCCAATCATAGGAGTTTCCAGCATGGTAAAGAAAGCACACACATTTCGCGGTTTGTGGCGGCAGTTGAAGATCAGCCTGTCGTCGTCGGGCTTGATATTCACAAGAAGATCTACTCGGTTACGCACAATCCCCATAGCCGGGAAAGCCGCCCGCGCTTTCCTCCTTGTCAGATTTATCGCCGCTGCAGCTGGCGCTGACAGCAGCCACAAGCCTAAGACCTAGCCGACCCTGACCATTTCCAAAAGAAAGGCTGCTTTGGGTTGCTCAATCCTCAAGCGGCTTGCCATAAATCACGCTTTCCAATTGCTCGTCACTCATTGGGCGTCCTTGTGTCGGGTCAATCATTGTTACTATGGTTTCTCCGTTCCATTCATAGCGGGGGATATATAGATTGTAAGGGGCTGGGCCTTTACGTGTTCGCCCAGATGTATCAAAGTGCGCGGCATGACACGGGCAGAACCAGCCGTTAAAATCTCCCGCACCGCCACCGATGGGAACGCATCCCAAATGTGTACATATCCCGACAAACAGGACATATCGGCCTTCTGGATCAATTGAACGGTTCTGGTCCAATGCCGGTTCGCCAGATTGCGCCCCTACGTCGCTCTGGTAACGATTATGTCGGTCGATCAGCTCACCCAATTGCGTTGTACGCGCTTGATCAATTTCCATCTGTGTCCTGTGGCGAAGGAAGTGCGGACGACCTCGGTATGAGAAGGTCATCTGCTGCCCTTCTAACAGGCGTTCGAAATCAATACGTAACCTGTCCCCTTGATATCTTACGTCAGCCGACGGGCTCATGGTTCGTCCAAGTCCGGCTATTGCTCCACCAACGCCAACGGCTGCAACCGTTGCTGTGGTATAGTATAGAAAGTCGCGTCGTTTTGCTGGGGTTGCCATTCACGCCTCTGACCTTCGAAGAGTGGGTATCACTCACGAGCTGGATGGGTGAAGCGGACTTTAGCCATCACGCAGAAAGAATGCAAAATGAGCTCGGAGTTGACATTCGTCCACATAAGAAGGGGCGCGCCGGTTTTCAGGCGCGCCCCTTGGTATTCATCGGGCGTCTCTTACTGCGCGCGGATGTAACGCTCCAGCAGCAGCCGGATCAGGCCCTGTCCGCCGTCATACTGGCGCACACCGATGATGTAGATGCCGGGCTGTAATCTGGCCATCACAAGGCTGTCGAGCCCATCGCCATAGTCGTCGTTCTGCCCGACCTGGCGCCCGAAGTCGTCAAAGATGACAAGCCACGGGTCGCTGCCGCCGCCTCCGATTGCCTCGGTGACCAACAGGCCCGGGTCGGTCATCTCGACCGTGAACCACTGCACGTCTGTGCTGGCCTGCACATCCTGACGCAGACGCGATTCCAGCACACCAAGATCTGTCACAGGCACGCTGCCGTCCAATGGTGGGGCCGCTTCACCACGCGCGTAAAGCGACCGCAGCGCTTCTTCGGCATCATAGGCGCTGATGCTGACGGTGATCGGCGCGCCTTCGTCGCTCAGCGCTTCCATCGCAAGGCAATAGGTGCCGGGTGCAAGTGGGTCGGTCACATCAAGGCGTGAGTTGAGCCCGTCATAGTCGTCGTTGTCAGCGATGTAGACCTCACCGGGGCCATAAAGCGTGATGACCGGATCTGCCGTTTCATTCTCGGCAGTGATGGTGACGGCGGTCGGCGCATCAAGTGTGAAGCTCCAATAAGGTGTTTCGCTGACCGAGGCTGTTGCAAGGCCGCCGATGTCGCCAAAAGGCGTTGCTGTATCACAGCTGCCAAAGGCGCCGTCGGTGCCGCTGCCGATATCAATACCTTCGGTCAGAGGTTCCTGCTCTTGGCGGCCTACCCGCACAAAGGCCGTCATTGGGCCGCCATCATAGCTGCGCATGGACATGCAATAGGTGCCCGCATCAAGGCTTGTTTCAGCGCGCGACGCACCATTGCCACCGCTGTCATCATCCGACAGGATTACACCGCCATTGGCATCCAGTAGATCAATGATCGGGTCGCCGGCGCCACGGCCGGCGGCCTCAACCCGGATATCGGTGGGTGCCGAGAGGGTGAACAGCGAAACGTATTCATTGCCACCCAAAACCAGTGCCATCTGTTCCTGATAAGTGTCGGCTGTCGTGATATCCGATGTGGCCTCATCCCCGCCGATCCAGATACCGCCAGCGCCGGAGCCCCCGCACATATTGGCCTGTGCCAATGCAGGCGACGCGACGCCAAGAAGGAGTGCAGCCAGTGTCGTTGATTTGAAATTAAGTGGGATCATAGAGTGGTATCCTTTTGCCTTTGCGGATCAAAATCTGTCGCAAGGGTAACGCGGTGGCGGCGTGGTTGGCTAGACCAGATGCGTGAAACTACTGAAAACCTGACCAACTTGCACCGAAACGAAAAAGGCCGCGCCCAATGCTGGGTCGCGGCCTTTTCAATATGCTGTCGCTGGGTTTAGCCCTGACGGGCTTTGAACCGGCGCTGTGTCTTGTTGATCACATAGACGCGGCCCTTACGGCGCACGATGCGGCAATCGCGGTGGCGCTGCTTGAGCGAGCGGAGGGAGTTACGTACCTTCATGGGTTCGTGTCCTATCTGTCGCGGCGCGCGGATTGCGCCTTGGGTTACTGTTCAGGCCAGGTAGCCCGGTGAATTCTGGTGGACGATACTGGGATCGAACCAGTGACCCCTTCGATGTCAACGAAGTGCTCTACCGCTGAGCTAATCATCCATGTCGTCTGCGCCCGCCCACATCCCATAACGAAATAGGACGCGGGGCGAACCGCGTCAGTCGTGCGGTCTATAAAAGGAGTCGGAAGAGGGATCAAGGGCTTTTGGTATTTTCGCAAAACGCGCTATCAAGAGGATGGAAAGGACGTCATTTTTGCACACAAGCGCCTATCATCTGACCCGCCCGAAAGAGCGCACGACAAGTGTTGTCTTTGCGTCACCGCATAGTGGGCGTCACTACCCAGAGGCGTTTTTGCGCAGCGCGGTGCTGAATGCAAATCAGATCCGGTCATCTGAGGATGCCTACGTTGATCAGCTCTTTGCGGCTGTTCCTGACTACGGCGCACCGATTCTGACGGCCCGGGCGCCTCGCGCCTACCTGGATCTGAACCGGGGACCGGATGAGTTGGATTCAGCCCTGATCGAAGGCGTACGCCGCAGCGCCCATAACCCGCGCATTGCCAGTGGCCTTGGTGTGATCCCCCGCGTGGTGGCCAATGGCCGCCAGATCTATCGGGGCAAGCTAAGCCTGACCGAGGCGCACCAGCGTATCGCACAATACTGGCGGCCTTATCATGACCAGCTGCAAACGCTGCTGGATGAAAGCAACAACACCTTTGGCGAGGCGATCCTGATTGATTGCCACTCAATGCCGCATGAGGCGCTCGAAAATGTCGGCCCACCGGGTGCCGCTCGCCCTGATATCGTTCTGGGCGATCGTTTCGGCGCAACCGCTGCCGGGTCGATTGTTGAACAGGTCGAGGCTGCCTTTGCCAGTGCAGGCTTGCGGGTCGCCCGCAACATGCCCTTTGCAGGGGCATTTATTACCCAGCACTACGGTCGGCCCTCACGCGGTCAGCACGCCATTCAGGTCGAGATTGATCGCGCGCTCTATATGAACGAACGGAGCCTTGAGCTGAGCAGTGACTTCGATGCCTTCAAGATTGTTTTGTCGGGCGTGATAGCCGAAGTCGCCCAGATTGGTACCGCCAACGATCAAAAGATGGCAGCGGAGTAGCCTTTGCAGGTCGGAGGTCGTCCCGACACCTGCGCCCATCACGCCAGGCGACGCCCCTTCATCTGATCAAGTTGTTCCTCAAATCCCGTCACACTCATGCCGTCTGACAGGCCGCGTCGGAACAACGCGGCAGGGGTTTCCGGCGCAAGCCCGTTTGTTGGGGGATCACGATCAAGGTTGGTTGGAAAGGCGTACCCGTCCGCAGTGGCGGCAATGGCGGCAGAGAGTTCAGCTTCGCTCAGCTTGCCGTCATCCTTGGCTTTCGCCGCATGCGGGAACAGCAGTTTGCACATCCTGTCCCTGTCGATTGTCTCCATCGTGCGACCAAATGCGGATGAGACCTGCAACAGATTGGCAAAACGGTGGATGCCCTTGCTCGTATTCGCACCGGCTGCGTGAAACAGGGCAGGGTTGAAAAACACGGTGTCGCCCTTGGCCAATGGTAATTGCACGTAGCGATCTTCAAAGCGCGCACGAAAGTCGTCCCTGCGCCATGCCGCATATCCGGGGCGGTAGGCCTGCGAGAAGGGCAGCAATTTTGTCGGCCCGCTTTCCAACGGCATATCGCAATGGGCAACCGCCCCCTGCAATGTCAGAATGGGCGACACATCATGCACATGGGCCGGATATGATGCGCAGACCTCGGCAGTTTGAAAACCCAAATGGTAGTCACGATGCGTCTGTTGGGCGGCCCCACCCGGATGCACGAGGTTTACCTGTGCTGTCATCTGGTAGTGGGGCCCAAGCCACGCCTCGCAGATAGCAGCAATGGCGGTATTGGCAAAGTAGTTCAGGAAAACCTCGGGTGAGGATTCGCAGAGCTTCTGAAATGAATTCCAGACCCGGTCATTGGCCCCGGACGCCGCAAAGTGATCTGCCTCGCCCGCGGCACCAGCTTTTTCACTGGCGATGATGTCTTCATAGATCTGCGTGGCAGCGTCCAGCACGGTGGTGTCGGGATAGGTGTTCCTGAGCGCCACAACCCCTGCGCCACAGCGCAGGACGCGCGCCCATTCTGCCATGATTTCGCAGCGCGCCCGATCATTTTCGAGCGCTGGGCGCAGCTGTGCCATGTCATAGATCGGGACGTTCTGTTCGATTGCGGCGGCATGTGGGACATCGTCGGCCTGCGTGATCTGATCGATAAGGGCTGTGAAAGCCCGCAGGTCGCAGCTGTCAGGGTCATAGTAGCCCACGGTGCTTTCGATGCTCTCTGTCATATCCGTTCCTCCCGCTTTGCCGATCAGCATAGTGAAGCCGCGGTTGCATTGCGTCCTGAAACGCATCAAAAACACATCAAATGACACATCGCTTTCCAATCAAAGAGATCGCCCGCCAGTCCGGGCTTGGCACAGCTACTGTTGACCGGGTTCTCAACGCACGTGCCCATGTGAGCCCACAGACCAAACTGCGCGTGACGGCTGCAATCGAAGAACTGATCGCGCAAGAGGCCCAGCTTGCCGCCCGTGGCCGACGCCTGTTCTTTGATTTCGTGGTTGAGGCCCCAAACCGGTTCAGCCGTGAAGTGAAGGCAGCAGCCGAAGCAGTTTTGCCGCAGATCGGCACGGCTGTTTGCCGTCCAAGATTTGTGCAGCAGGAAACCATGCACGAAGACGAGGTTGTGGGCACTTTGGCGCGGATCATGAAACGCGGGAGCCACGGGGTGTGCCTGAAAGCACGGGACACGCCCACGATCAGAGATGCCGTGAACGGGCTGACCGTTGCCGGAATTCCCGTTGTGACGCTGGCCACGGACATCGGGGGCACAGATCACCTGACCTATGTGGGCATGGACAACGCCAGTGCGGGCCGCACAGCGGCCTTCCTGATCAGCAAAACTGTCGGAGATACCCCCGGAACGGTTTTGGCCACGCGCAGCCACAAGAGCTTTCTGGGCGAAAAAGAGCGCGAGATCGCCTTTGACGCGGCATTGGCAGACCTGTGCCCGCAGCTGCAAGTTGTTGCGATGCAGGGTGGTGGTGGCCTTGACTATGATACATCGCGGCGGCTGTCGCACGCGCTGAAGAACATAAGCGATCTGCGCGCAGTCTATTCGATGGGCGGTGGCAATCGGGCAATCTTGAAGGTGTTAACGGATCAGGGCCTTCGGCCGGATGTGTTCGTGGCCCATGATCTGGATCAGGAAAATCGGCGACTGATCGGCGAGGGACGGTTGGACTTCATCCTGCATCATGACTTGCAGATGGATATCCGAAATGCCTTCGGCGCGTTCCTGTCCTATCATGGGCTGTCAAACGATCACGTCAAAGCTCCGCTCTCGACGGCGCAGGTGCTGACACCACAGAACATCCCCACGAGCAGACCGCGGGCTTAGCTGGCCATTTCCGTCGCAAGAAAGGGCTCTGGATCGTCCACTTCGACCAACCGCTTGCGGTCGATCTGCCAGAACCGGTTCCCCACATTGCGCAGGAAGCTCCGGTCGTGACTGACCAGCAGGCAGGTGGCGCCGTGATTGATCAATTCATCCTCCAACGCTTCCTGTCCTTCGATATCAAGGTGGTTTGTCGGCTCGTCCAGAAGATAAAAGTTCGGTTGCCGCAGGCGCAGGATGAGCATCGCCAGCCGTGCCTTTTGCCCGCCTGACAGCGACCCGATCCTGGTGTCTTGCATCTGGATGTTCACCCCCGCCCCAGCCAGCAGTCCGCGCGCGCGTTGGTCGCCCACATCAAATTGCCCGGCCACCGCTGTCATTGGTGTATCGGCATTGTCCAATTGGCTGAGGTGCTGATCGGAGTAACCCATTGCGACGGTGGGGGCGGCTTTGACGCCCGCGACCGCATCCACCACCGCGCGGTTGATCAGTTTGATCAGTTGCGTTTTGCCGGTGCCATTGGTGCCTAGCAAAACCACACGGTCGCCTTGACCGATCCACTTCTTGCCGGTGGTATAGAGCAACCGCCCGTCGGGGGTCTTCACACCCACATCATCCAATGCGATCAGCGCCTTTGCGTGCGTGCCGCTGTTGGTCAGCTTGATATCACCTGCACCCCTTTCGCTATGCGCAGGCTTGGCGGCGGCTTCGATCCTGGCAGCGCGTTCGCTGAGTTGTTTGGTTTTGGTGATTAGCAGATCAGAGCCAGAGTTGATCCCGATATTTTTGAGCTTCGCTGCCTGCCTGCGCAGCTGCTGCGCCTTGTTCAGATCATTGGCAAAGCGGCGTTCGTCAGCTGCGTCCGCCTCCTCCAATGCGGTCCGTGCTTGGGTGTAGGGCAGTTGGAACACGCGCGGCCGTTCTTGCCTTAAGAACAGCGTATTGTTGGTTGTGGCGTCCAGAAAGGCGCGGTCGTGGCTGGTGATTATGACAGGCGTTTCGCGGGGCAGCGCGCCCAGCCAGCCCTGTAGCAATCCGATGCGATGCAGGTCAAGGTGGTTGGTTGGTTCGTCCAGCAACAGGAGATCGGGCTCCGTGATCCAAGCTGCCGCGAGTAGAGCCGTCCGCTGCCATCCGCCGCTCAGTTCATGCAGTGGCTTATGTTGCACATCATAAGGCACCTTGAGATCATCAAGGACAACATCCACCCGCCAGCTTTCATAATCGGCCAGTTCCGGCGGCAGGGCGGCAAGCACCGTGTCATAGAGGGTTTGGCCCAGCGCCGCGTCGGGCACATATTGTTCCACATATCCGACGCGCAAACCCCGCGCACGGGTGATATCTCCGGTGGTGTGGTCGAACGTGCCAGCGATGCACGCCATCAGGGTGGATTTGCCGCGCCCATTGGCGGCGACAAGGCCGATGCGGCAGCCTTTGGAAATGGTGAGGTTCAGGTTAGTGAAAAGCGGATCGCCCAAGGTCACGCCAAGGGCATTGATGTTGATGATGGTCATATCGGTCTCTGATTAGGGATTGGCCGCGTAAACGGTATCTGGGCAGATCAGGTTGTGATCATACCCTGCAAACGTATTTACAGGGCTGAACGGGGACCATGCTGAAGGCGACGGGTGATACGCATGCTCAGCAATGTCCTCCTCTTGTTGTAGGTTTGACCATGACAGAACCGTATGTGCAGACCGTAAGGTGGGTCAAGACCCACCTTACTTTCAACGCAACGCGCGCCCCTTGATGATTGCATCTTTGCCAAACTTCTCTCGGATTTTGTCAGCGGCCCTTTCTGCTTGAGCCCGTTTTTGCGCATCTGGATCCAGCAGGTCACCTTCGCGGTCCGCGTCAGCATCAGAGGTGATGTCAGACAACCCAACGCCCAGCAGTCGGAATGGCCCACGCCCGCTGACCTGATCAAACAGCGCGCGTGCTGTCCGGTAGACGGTATCGGCGATCTGGGTCGGGTGCCGCAGGCTTTGGCGTCTGGAGATCAATTTGAAGTCAGAGGTTTTCAGCTTCAACGTCACCACCCGCCCGGCCTTGCTCTTGGCCTTGGCGCGCGCGCTGACCTTTTCGGCCATACGCCAGAGGTGCCCGTCAAGGATATCAACGTTGCCGGTGTCTTCATTGAATGTGGTTTCATTGGACAGCGTCTTCACCGGGTTATGTGGGGAAATGCGCCGCCCATCCTCGCCCCGTGCGAGACTATAAAGCCGTTCACCCATGCCACCAAAGCGTTCGTGCAGGTCACGCCGGTCCCAGCGCAGCAGATCATCAAAAGTGCGTATGCCTGCCTGGTCGAGACTTGTCTGTGCGGCGGGGCCAATGCCCCAGATCAACCGGACGGGTTTCGGGCGCAGAAACGCGGTCGTCTCTGCTTTCCCGATGATCGAAAAGCCGCGCGGTTTGTCGAGGTCAGAGGCGACTTTGGCCAGGAACTTGTTATGCGATAACCCGATGGAGCCAGTGAGCCCCAACTCATCCTTCATGCGTTTGACCAATTGTGCCAGCATCACGGCGGGTGGCGCATGGTGCAGGCGTTCAGTGCCTGTCAGATCCATGAACGCCTCGTCCAGGGACAGCGGCTCCACGACAGGTGTCAAGGCGTCCATCATCGCGCGGATCGCACGGGAGGCTTCGACATAGGCATCAAAATCGGGCCGTACAACCACCGCATCGGGGCAGAGCTTTAGCGCCTTGAACATCGGCATTGCGGATTTCACGCCCTTGATCCGCGCTACATAACAAGCGGTCGAGACCACGCCGCGCCGCCCACCGCCGATGATCACCGATTTGTCGGCCAGTTCCGGATTGTCGCGCTTTGCGACGGAAGCGTAGAAAGCGTCGCAATCCATATGGGCGATGCTAAGATCAAAAAGTTCGGGATGCCGGGTCACCCGCGGGCTGCGACACGTGGGACAGCGGGTGTCGCTGTCAAAGGTCGTCAGGCAATCGCGGCAAAGGGCAGGCATAAAAGCAGGATAGGGGGCCGCCATGGTGGACACAACAGACCCGCACGACGGGGCGAAAGTCGCCTTGTTTCTGGGTGATCAGGTGTTGAGCATTCTGCGCGACGATGTCGACCATATCCCCTATCCAAACTTATGGGATTTACCGGGCGGTGCCCGCGATCCCGGCGAGAGCCCATTTGAAACAGTTGTGCGCGAGGTGAAAGAAGAGGTTGGCCTGATCCTGCCCGCCTCTGCCGTTCATTGGCAGAGCGCATTTCCTGCCAATTCCACACCAGATAAATGGGTGGCGTTTTTTGTGGCACAAATGCCTGCGGCGGCGGTCCATGACGTGGTGTTTGGTGACGAAGGACAGCGCTGGGCGCTTTATGATCTGGATGCGTTTCTCGCCCTGCCGAACCGCGTGCCATCCTTTGGTGCGCGACTGCGCAGGTGGCAGGTGGAAACCGGTGGCTTTGCGATCTAAATCGCACGGTTCTGCACTTTGATCAGCGATTGAAAATCCCAACGGATTTTGGTTGCTTTGTGCTGCAATCCGTCTATGAGGCTTCCCATAGAAAACACGCTGACCGGGAGAGACCGGTTCAGTCCGTCGCCGAAGGAGCAACCGCCCCGGTCACTCTCAGGCAAAAGGACCGGTTGGGGTGCAACACGCCGAAGAGTGGCCCGAAACGGCCCGCCGAAGGAGCAAGCCCAAAGCCGGGCGAATCTCTCAGGTACAGCAGACGGTGGGGGCATATGGTAAGGAGCGTTACCATGCCTTCAATTGCTGTCCTTGGTGCCGGTATCACCGGTATCACCACTGCCTATTCACTTTACGTCCGCGGCATTGACGTGACCGTTTATGACCGTCAGCGCTATGCTGGAATGGAAACCAGTTTTGCCAATGGTGGTCAGCTGAGCGCATCAAACGCCGAAGTCTGGAACCAATGGTCGACCGTGCTGAAGGGCATCAAGTGGATGCTTGCGGGTGACGCACCGCTGTTCGTGAACCCGCGTCCCGGCTGGCACAAGGTCAGCTGGATGACAGAGTTTCTGGCCAATATTCCGCGCTACAAAACCAACACCACCAAAACCGCTGCCATGGCGGTCGCCGCCCGCGCAGGTCTGGCCGAGATGGCAGAGGTCTCTGGTGTTGATTTTGATTTCAGCCACGCCGGTATTCTGCACTTTTACAAGACCGAGAAAGACCTCAAGCACGCTCGTATGGTCAATCAGCTGCTGGCCGATGGCGGATTGGAACGGCACGAGTTGAGCGTTGAAGAAGTGAGAGAACGCGAACCAACCCTGCGCGGCGACATCATTGGCGGGTTCTGGACGGAAAGCGACAGCACTGGTGATATACACAAGTTTACCAACGGTTTGGCCGATTGGCTGAAAAAGCAGGGCGTTGTGTTCAAACTGGGCGCCCCCGTCACCGATTTGTATGTGCGTGATGGTGGTGTGCATGTCGAGTGCGGCCATGAAGCGCGCTATGATGCCATTGTAGTGTCCGCAGGTGTGTCCAGTCGCAGGTTCGCGCATATGCTGGGTGATCGGGTGAATATCTACCCGGTCAAAGGCTATTCGATCACCGTGAACCTGGATGATGAGGTCAGCCAGGCCGCCGCACCGACAAGGTCACTTCTGGACGATAAAGCCAAGATCGTTTCGTCCCGTTTGGGCAAGAACCGTTTTCGGATTGCGGGCACTGCAGAGTTCAACGGTGAAAACAGAGATATCCTTGAGCGCCGTGTGCGGCCGTTGATCCGCTGGTGCGAAGAGCACTTTCCCGATGTGTCCACCGAAAACTGTGTACCATGGGCCGGACTACGCCCTATGATGCCGAACATGATGCCACATGTGGGGCCGGGGAAAAATGATCGCGTCTTTTACAATACAGGTCACGGGCACCTTGGCTGGACGCTTAGCCCAGCGACCGCGGATGCAATCGGCGCGGTTGTCACAGCGCGCTTCAAATCAAACGGTATACAACAGCATACATTGAAACCAGTATAAATCGCCCTTATCTGTCCCTCATAACAAAAGAGGGACAGATATATGCCAATTGAAGAAATGTTTTCAGAATTCCTTGGCCAGAATGTAGTCTATCTACTGCTGGCGGTGTTCATCATCGTCTGTATTCTGGCTGGTGTCCGGATTGTGCCGCAGTCGGAGAAATATGTTGTGGAACGCCTTGGGCGTTTGCGGTCGGTGCTTGGGCCGGGGATCAACTTTATCGTACCATTTCTGGACCGTGTCCGGCACAAGGTGTCGATTCTTGAGCGTCAGTTGCCATCAATGAATCAGGACGCGATCACCTCGGACAACGTGTTGGTGCAGGTGGAAACTTCCGTGTTCTACCGGATTATTGAACCGGAAAAGACCGTGTACCGTATCCGTGATGTGGATGGTGCGATCTCAACCACAGTGGCCGGTATTGTCCGCTCTGAAATCGGCCGGATGGAGCTGGATCAGGTGCAGGCAAACCGTTCGAACCTGATCGAGGCTGTGCGCACCCAGGTTGCTCAACAGGTTGACGATTGGGGCATCGAAGTGACCCGCGCGGAAATCCTTGACGTGAACCTGGATCAGGCGACCCGGGAAGCCATGCTGCAACAGCTGAATGCAGAGCGTGCGCGTCGTGCGCAGGTCACCGAGGCTGAAGGTAAGAAACGTGCGGTCGAACTACAGGCCGATGCGGAACTTTACGCAGCCGAGCAGGAAGCAAAGGAGCGCCGCGTGCTGGCTGACGCCGAAGCCTACGCCACCCAGGTGGTTGCGGTTGCGATTGCTGAAAATGGCCTGGAAGCGGCGCAGTATCAGGTCGCGCTCAAACAGGTCGAAGCCTTGCAGAAGCTGGGTGACGGTGCCGGTAGCCAGACAGTCGTCTTGCCTGCCAACGCGCTTGATGCCTTCGCCAATGCATTTTCAATGCTGAAAGGACGTGGATAATGCCACTTTGGACGGAATGGTGGGTTTGGATGTCGGGGGCGCTTATCCTCGCAACGCTTGAGGTGTTGGTCCCCGGCTATATCTTCCTGGGCTTTGCCTGTGGTGCTGCGATGGTTGGATTGCTGATCCTGTTCGGCATCTCGGCCAGCGGTCTGGCCTTGACCCTCGTCATCTTCGCGGTCTTGTCGCTGATCTCTTATCTGGTGATGCGAAAGGTCTTTGGCCTGCGCACCGGACAGGTCAAAATCTGGGAAACCGATGTGAACGACTAGGTATCACCCCATTTTGAGAGGCAAAGAACCCCCAGCCCTAGCGGTTGGGGGTTTTTGCTTGGGGTGAGGCCAGTTCAGCCTGAATATCCAGTGCTGCCTTGCGCGGATCGGGTGCCTGCCAGACCGGGCGACCCACCACCACGTGATCGGCCCCGTTGGCGATGGCCTGTGCCGGTGTCATCACGCGCTTTTGGTCCCCCAAGGGAGCCCCGGCCGGACGTACCCCGGGGGTGACAATCAGTTTGCCATTGGCTTCGGGCAGGGCCCGGATCAATGCGGCCTCTTGCGGAGAGGCGATTACCCCATCCGCGCCATTGGATAAGGCGATGCCAGCGCGTTCCTGCACAAGGTCGGCGACGCCACCGGATTTGATGCAGGACGCATCCAGATCCTCGCGGTCTAAGGATGTCAGGATCGTCACCGCAAGGATCTTCATATCTGATCCACCGGCGCCTTCGCGGGCCGCGCGTACGACATGCGGGTCGCCGTGGACCGTGAGGAAGTCCAGATCAAACTGTGCAACACCACGGACCGCGGCCGCGACCGTTGCCCCGATATCAAAGAACTTCATATCAAGAAAAATGCGCTTGCCATGTTCCTGTTTGAGCTCATTGGCTAACGCTAGACCGCCCCCGGTCAGCATACCCAGGCCAATCTTGTAGAAACTCACCGTATCGCCAAGCGTCTTTGCCAGCTCCAGCCCCTCAAGGACATTGGGTACGTCCATGGCTACGATCAGGCGGTCATCGGGCATGGGGTGGCTCCTTTTTGGTGGTTTGACGCGGTCTAGCGGTTGGCGGAGTCTTGTGCAATCTCGCGATGCCGATGCCGATGCCGTGGATGGGGCGGCCGTGTTTCGGCACTGGGACGGGAAAACTGT
Organism: uncultured Alphaproteobacteria bacterium; assembly: GCA_929200255.1. GTDB lineage: Bacteria > Pseudomonadota > Alphaproteobacteria > Rhodobacterales > Rhodobacteraceae > Yoonia. Next base: position 113,499 of record CAKMYZ010000011.1, read on the forward strand.
GGCCGACCCCAAGCGGGCTACGGGATTTGTAGAAACGGCAATGGCGCAACCTCTCCCGGGGTTGCGCCATTGCACCGATGATCATTGTAACCAGAGATGACCATCGGGTCTCGTGAGTGGAGATAGACCCCGCTGGAGGAAGGGCTGCACTCATCCATGAACCTGCCAGAGTCGGCGTTTTGATGCGCGGGGAAAGAAACTGTGGGGCTCCCCCTAAGCGAAAGTCGCATACCAAGGCTTGCGAGACCGACCTCGCGTTCCCATCTATACTCCGAGGCCCAAAAGGGATGTGCCGCCAAGCCGGGCATCCAATCGATCGGGCGCTTAACAAAGGAGAGACCCATGAACTTAGACAAGTTCACTGAGCGGTCGCGCGGTTTTGTACAAGCCGCCCAGACGATCGCAATGCGCGAAAGCCACCAGCGGCTTGCGCCTGAACACCTGCTCAAAGCACTGTTGGATGATGAAGAAGGGTTGGCCGCCAACCTGATCACCCGTGCGGGCGGCAACCCACAGGCTGTGTTAACGGCCGTTGACGCGAGCCTTGCCAAGATGCCGCAGGTGTCCGGCGAGGGCGCACAGGTGTATCTGGATAATGTCACAGCCAAGGTCGTGGATGAGGCCGAGAAGGTTGCCAAGAAGGCCGGCGACAGTTTTGTGCCGGTCGAGCGTTTGCTGACGGCGCTGGCCTTGGTGAAATCCAAGGCGAAAGATGCGTTGGAGGCAGGAAATGTCACCGCCCAAGGGTTGAACGCGGCCATCAATGACATCCGCAAGGGCCGTACTGCCGACAGCGCAACGGCCGAGGATAGTTTTGAAGCACTTGCGAAATACGCCCGCGACCTGACCGAGGCTGCGCGTGAGGGTAAGATCGACCCGATCATCGGCCGTGACGAAGAAATTCGTCGCGCGATGCAGGTGTTGTCACGCCGGACCAAGAATAACCCGGTACTGATTGGCGAACCCGGTGTGGGTAAGACCGCGATTGCCGAGGGTCTTGCCTTGCGTATTATCGACGGTGATGTGCCAGAGAGCCTGCGCAACAAAAAGCTGATGGCGCTGGATATGGGCGCCTTGATTGCCGGTGCAAAGTATCGCGGCGAGTTTGAAGAGCGCCTGAAAGCGGTTCTGAAAGAGATTGAGGCCGCCGCTGGCGAAATCATCCTTTTCATCGACGAAATGCACACGTTGGTGGGTGCAGGTAAGGCTGACGGCGCAATGGATGCCGCCAACCTGATCAAACCCGCCCTTGCACGGGGTGAACTGCACTGTGTTGGTGCGACGACCCTTGATGAATACCGCAAGTATGTTGAAAAGGACGCGGCCCTGGCCCGTCGTTTCCAGCCATTGATGGTCGAGGAACCGACGGTCACGGACACGGTCAGCATTCTGCGCGGGATCAAAGAGAAATACGAGTTGCACCACGGCGTGCGCATCTCTGACAGCGCTTTGGTCGCGGCGGCCACGCTGTCGCACCGTTACATCACCGACCGCTTCTTGCCGGACAAAGCGATCGATTTGATGGATGAGGCGGCCAGCCGTCTGCGGATGGAAGTGGATAGCAAGCCAGAAGAACTGGATGCACTGGATCGCCAAATCCTGCAATTGCAGATCGAATCCGAGGCATTGAAGAAAGAGGACGACAAGGCCTCCAAGGATCGTCTGGTCAGGCTGGAAAAAGAACTGGCCGAGCTGCAGGATCGTGCGTCCGAGATGACTGCGAAATGGCAGGCCGAGCGGGATAAGCTGGATAGCACACGCGACGTAAAGGAAAAGCTTGACCGCGCGCGGGCAGAGCTGGACATCGCCAAACGGGAGGGCAACCTCGCCAAAGCGGGTGAGCTATCTTACGGGGTGATCCCAGAGTTGGAGCGTCTGGTCGCACAGGTTGAAGATGCTGACGGTGATGATCTGATGGTTGAAGAGGCCGTGCGCCCCGAACAGATCGCCGAGGTGGTCGAACGGTGGACCGGTATCCCGACCTCTAAGATGCTTGAAGGTGAACGTGACAAACTGCTGCGCATGGAAGACGAGTTGGGTAAGCGCGTGATCGGTCAGAAAACTGCCGTGCGCTCTGTGGCCAATGCAGTCCGCCGCGCCCGTGCAGGTCTGAATGACGAAAACCGTCCGCTGGGATCGTTCCTCTTTCTTGGCCCAACCGGCGTGGGTAAGACCGAGCTGACAAAGGCTGTGGCTGCGTACCTCTTTGACGACGATTCAGCGATGGTGCGCATCGACATGTCGGAGTTCATGGAGAAACACGCCGTTGCCCGTCTGATCGGTGCGCCTCCGGGCTACGTTGGGTATGATGAGGGCGGCGTGCTGACCGAGGCGGTCCGTCGCAGGCCTTATCAGGTGGTTCTGTTTGACGAGGTCGAAAAGGCGCACCCGGATGTGTTCAACGTCCTGTTGCAGGTGCTTGACGATGGTGTGCTGACCGACGGTCAGGGGCGCACGGTTGACTTCAAGCAAACGCTGATCATCCTGACCTCCAACCTTGGGGCGCAGGCGTTGAGCCAACTGCCCGACGGTGCTGACGCGAGCGAGGCCAAGCGTGATGTCATGGATGCTGTCCGTGCGCACTTCCGGCCAGAGTTCCTGAACCGGTTGGATGAAACTGTCATCTTTGACCGTCTGGCACGCGACGACATGGCGGGGATCGTGACAATTCAGTTGGGGCTGCTTGCAAAACGGCTGGCAGGCCGGAACATCCAGCTTGATCTGGATGACGCCGCACTCAAGTGGCTGGCCGACGAGGGCTATGATCCGGTGTTCGGTGCGCGACCCCTCAAGCGGGTGATCCAGCGTGCGTTGCAAGATCAACTGGCCGAGATGATCCTTTCCGGCGACGTTATGGATGGCGACACGATCAGCGTGAGGGCCGGTGTTGATGGGCTGCTGGTCGGCGACCGGGTGTCATCAAGCAACAGGCAACCACCTGAAGATGCAGTGGTTCATTAAGATAGATTGGGGCGCCTACGGGCGCCCTTTTTGACTAGGAACGGATCGAACCCGATGCAGGGGTTTGGCTTGCGAGTAGGTTGGCCGCGTCAATGCCAGCAGTCACAGATGCGTGAGGATCGGAGACTGATCAACCTTCGTTTTGGAACATTTCAATGTTCTGGCGGCAACGTGAGACATCTTTCAGGCATTCTCACCTATATGATTTGAAGAATCGACAGTAACGGAGACTTACATGGCATATCGCTGGACCAACGACCTGACACAGGCGGACGTGACGCCAAAAGCCGCATACCTCAATCGGCGCCAAATTTTGGCAGGCACGATTGGTCTGGGTGCCATTGGTCTTGCCGGTCGCGCCAACGCGCAAGACCTGGAGCCGAACACGCTGGAAGAGATCACCAGCTACAACAACTTTTACGAGTTTGGCACGGGCAAAGGCGATCCCGCGCAAAACGCGCATCAGTTGGTGACCTCCCCCTGGTCCATCAAGGTGGATGGCATGGTCGACAATCCAGGCGACTACGCGTTGGATGATCTGCTGGCCGGTCTGTCTGTCGAAGATCGCCTTTATCGGTTTCGCTGTGTTGAGGCGTGGTCGATGGTTATTCCCTGGAACGGGATCGAGCTGGCCGACATCCTGAATAAGGTTGGTGTGCAGTCGGGTGCCAAATATGTGGCCTTCGAAACGGTTGTACAGCCAGAGAACATGATCGGCGTGCAGCGTCGTGTACTCGACTTCCCATATATCGAAGGGCTGCGGTTGGACGAAGCCATGCACCCGCTGACGATTATGGCGACCGGTATCTATGATGAGTCGCTGGCCAACCAGAACGGCGCTCCCATCCGTTTGGTTGTACCGTGGAAGTACGGTTTTAAGTCGATCAAATCGATTGTGCGGATTACGCTTACCGACAAAGAGCCACCGATTAGCTGGAATGTCGCCAACGCGCGCGAGTACGGCTTCTATAGTAACGTGAACCCAACCGTGGATCATCCACGTTGGAGCCAGGCGACCGAGCGGCGCATCGGCGGGGGTTTGTTTGCGTCACGTCAGGACACGCTGATGTTCAACGGCTACCCCGAAGTGGCCAGCCTTTACGAAGGCATGGACCTGTCGGAGAATTTCTAGGATGGCCGTTGCCCAAACCATCAACGGTGGTCTGCGTCGTATCCCAGCGTGGACTATATACATAGTCGGTGCGATCTATGTGGTCTGGCAGTTCTGGCTCGCCCTCAACCAGATCGGTCCCTATCTGGTCGAACCGATCAATGTCCTTGAACGCACATACGGAGAGGCCGGTCTGATCCTGTTGGTGGTTGGCTTGCTGGTGACGCCCTTGCGCAAATGGACAGGCGTAAACATGATCAAGTTCCGGCGCGCGATTGGTGTTACCGCGTTTTTTGTTGTGCTCGCGCATCTTCTTGTTTGGGCGGTGCTTGATGTGCAAAGCCTCGGACGGATGTGGACCGAAATTGTGAAGCGCCCCTACGTGACGATAGGTATGGTCAGTTTTGTGTTGCTGATCCCGCTCGTGGCAACATCAAACAATCTGTCTGTTCGCAAGCTTGGCGGTGCCACATGGCGCAAGTTGCACAAGCTGACCTATCCAGTCGCTTTGTTCGCGGCACTACATTATCTATGGCTGGCCAAAGGGTTCCAGATCGAGCCGATTGCCTATGCAGTCGCCGTTGGTGTGCTGTTGGCTACCCGGTTCCGACCCGGCCTAAGCTACAGCGGCTTATTCAGAAGCCGTGGACGGCAATAGCAGGTCTTCTAGAAAGTAGGCCGATAGCGCTGCTCGCCCGGCCAAACCTGCCTTGCCGTAGACCGTTGTTGCCTGCTGCCTTGCGGTGCGTTCCGAGATCCCGCGCAGGGTCGCGATTTCCTTCATCGAAAAGCCTTTGAGCAGCATGAGTGCCACGTCCTGTTCCGCCGGCGTCAGGCGCCACTCGCCGAACTGGGCACTAATATACGCCCCTAACCCTTCAAGCTGCTTGCGAGCCAGTTTGGAAAGTCGCGCAAGATCGGCTGCCTGTCGAACGGCTTGCCGTTCCAATCTACGATTCCTGATGCGGGCGCTGTAGGGCTGAAGGATAAAGATATAGAGCAGTACTGCCGCAGCGAGCATGATTGTCACGACATCCCACAGCAACATGCTAATCCCTTCGCCATGCTGGGCGTCATCCCAAACATCAAAGCCCGCGACGATGAGAAGTGCGACAATGGCGGTAACGACAATCGAACGCTCATGTAGTCGAAACACTGATTATTCTCCCTATAGCCAAAATCTGCACCCCCTGAAGATAATGCAATATGTCATTTGCCCGATGTGGTTTTGTACCGACAGAATTAGGCATCTGCCCGATGACCAAACCTTCCTAGAAGTGTCCATGACTGTGTCACAACAGTAAAGGACACAAATGATGCGACACTTACTATCAATACTGCTTTGCACAGCGACCCCATCAATCTTACAGGCGCAAGAACTGGGTTGGTCCTACTCCGTCGGTATCGGCGCTGAGAGAGAACCAGGATATGTTGGCTCAGACACCTATACTACCGAACTGTCATATGAGGCCGAGGCACGCTATACGGCATCCGAGCGGTTGCAGTGGATTGTATCGCTTGGCGGTCTGGGTGTTCTGTTTGAACCAATCGACGATACAGTCGTTGCAATGTCGTTGGAGTATGAACCGGGGCGGGAGATTGCCAACGACCCTGTTCTTTCTGACTTTGCTGAAATGGACGACACCTGGGAAGTCCAGGCCATTCTATACCGCGACATCGGTCCACTGGACGTAGGGTTCGGCCTACAGCAAGACTTGTTGGGTACAGGCAAGGGGCTTGTAGGTTTCGTCGGCGCTGAATTCGATGCCGATCTGACCGATAGGTTGGAGTTCTCAACCGGGCTGGTCGCCAGCTTTGCAAATGCAACACATATGAATACCGAAGTTGGCATTTCATCGGCAGAGTCCGCCGCCAGCGGCCTTGATACCTATGAGGCACCCGGAGGGTATAAGAGCCTGACCTTGAATCTGGGGGTTGATTACGCAGTGACCGATTTTGCGACACTATATGCAGAAGCCGCGATTGAGCGTTACGGTGCGAGCATAAGTGATAGCCCGCTCGTTGCACAGGAAGGGACAGCAACCACAAGCGAGCTGGGTGTTGGGCTCCGTTTCAACTTCTAGTACTGTCTTTCGAAGCCCGGCCGTTTGGCCGGGCTTTTGAGCCACCCGGCCCCATTTACACCGAATTCACTGCGATCACTTGGTGAAGCAAACGCGAACAAGTGGATGAATCGGAACCGTGGTCGCGTGGCGAGCTGACCTTTCCATCCGCGTTCATGTCGCTAAGGTCGCGGCATGACAGGCACCCATAAGACCGTTCTGCTGACCATGGCAGTCTTCGCGCTTGAGCCGCTTCCGCTTGGTGCGTGGCTCGCGCTCATCCCTTTTGTCAAAGAACAGCTGGCGCTGAACAAGGCCCAGCTGGCAATCGCACTCCTCGGTATGCCAATCGGTGTGATCCCCAGTTTGCAGGTCGCCGGCTGGTTGATGACGCGGGTTGGCCCCCGCCGCGTGCTGGCGGCGGCATTTCCCGCGCAGGCGCTGGTGATCTGCCTGCCGCTTCTGGCGACCGGTTTGACAAATCTGTTTCTGGCGCTTGTCACAACTGGTTGTATCGTCGCTATGTTGCAGGTTGGCCTGAACGTCTATGCCGGGCGCCTGGAAAAGCAACACCAGGTCACGGTGATGAGCCGATGCCATGGGTTTTGGGCGCTGGGTGTTATGGTGGGGTCACTCTTGATCGCCGTGATGGCGGACACACGGCCCCTGCTGGCCATAGCCTATATAAGTGTACCTTCCGCGGCCTTTGGTGTCTGGGCGGCGCTTTCGCTTGAACGATTGACGGGGCAGGAGGGTGGAACATCACCGAAGCGTAGGCCTTTGGCGGCCCTGCCACCAAGACTTGCGTTCATTGCATTATGCACGCTGGCCGCTTCCATGACCGAGGGCGCAATGTCAGACTGGGCCGCGATCTATTTGGCAGAGCGTTTGCCGGACGGGGCAACCCACGCCGGGATCGCCGTGTCGATCTTTGCGGGCTGTCTGGCTGCGGGCCGTTTTCTGGGTGACTGGGGTAAGATCCGATTGGGTGTTGTGACGCTGGCGCGGTTTGCGCTGGGTTTGGCTGTTGTCGGGTTGTTGGTGCTGATCGTGCCGCTACCGCTTTGGACATCATATATCGGATTCGCCTTGATTGGCCTTGGCGTGTCGGTTGGCTCCCCGCTTGGTGTCTCTGCTGCCGCCGGATTGGATGACACCCACGAGGGCCCGAACATCGCGATCGTTTCCACGGTAACGATGCTGGGATTCCTTGTTGGGCCACCACTTATTGGCACGCTGGCCGAGGCTTTTACGCTGCGCACGGGCCTCGCAGCACTGATGCCGGGGCTTTTGCCGGGATTTTCCTCGCTCGCGCACTCAAACCCATCTGATTTGCCACGATTCACCAAAGCGAGTCGGAGGGTTCGCGACTGAAAAACGATGAATCGGCCCGATTCAGGCGAAATTTCACCACTGAGTCTGCCCGAGTCTCGGGGAGTCTTGTGGGAGACCCTGTGGATAACCCCAAATCTGGTATGTTCCGTTTCAATTTCGGCTACGAAAATTACGATCTGACCTAAGGTTTGCGCATGTAAATTGCCGTAAACGACTAAAAACATAGGGAAAATAGGGTTTGTTGGAAAAAATGCATTTTTCTCGAAAAAAGGGGTTGCGGGTATCAGCCACTAACCGTAGAACCCCCCTCACCGGCGGCGCTAACAAGCACCAACGGGGCGCCAGACGGGCCACACGGAAGCGGAAACGCAGACAGACGGCAACGAGACGCAAGACGAAAAACAGAGATAATACAGGCGAGGCGCGCCGAAGATATAGGGCGCATCTGGTTCCTTTTTGTCTCTACGCTGTTTGAAATTGATATATCTGAAGAGATATGTGGGCGGTTTGGTTCAGTTCGATGGATCAGACGTCTGTATATCAACGCTCTTAGAATTTCGGTTCGATGATAGAGTGTCAGCTTCACTGTTTGGACGGCTTCCAGTTATCTTTGATAACTGAAGCACGATAAACAGAGAAACGCCATTTGGTTTCAGTAAGGCCAAGTGGTGATGTGCAGAGGTTCGAACGTCAAGGACAGCATCGTAAGATGCTTTCAACTTGAGAGTTTGATCCTGGCTCAGAACGAACGCTGGCGGCAGGCCTAACACATGCAAGTCGAGCGCACTCTTCGGAGTGAGCGGCGGACGGGTTAGTAACGCGTGGGAACATACCCTTCTCTACGGAATAGCCTCGGGAAACTGAGAGTAATACCGTATACGCCCTTCGGGGGAAAGATTTATCGGAGATGGATTGGCCCGCGTTAGATTAGATAGTTGGTGGGGTAATGGCCTACCAAGTCTACGATCTATAGCTGGTTTGAGAGGATGATCAGCAACACTGGGACTGAGACACGGCCCAGACTCCTACGGGAGGCAGCAGTGGGGAATCTTAGACAATGGGCGAAAGCCTGATCTAGCCATGCCGCGTGAGTGACGAAGGCCTTAGGGTCGTAAAGCTCTTTCGCCAGGGATGATAATGACAGTACCTGGTAAAGAAACCCCGGCTAACTCCGTGCCAGCAGCCGCGGTAATACGGAGGGGGTTAGCGTTGTTCGGAATTACTGGGCGTAAAGCGTACGTAGGCGGATTGGAAAGTAGGGGGTGAAATCCCAGGGCTCAACCCTGGAACTGCCTCCTAAACTATCAGTCTAGAGTTCGAGAGAGGTGAGTGGAATTCCAAGTGTAGAGGTGAAATTCGTAGATATTTGGAGGAACACCAGTGGCGAAGGCGGCTCACTGGCTCGATACTGACGCTGAGGTACGAAAGCGTGGGGAGCAAACAGGATTAGATACCCTGGTAGTCCACGCCGTAAACG
>CAKMYZ010000012.1 GCA_929200255.1 uncultured Alphaproteobacteria bacterium
ACTCTCTCTTAAGTTAAGCTGCCATTGGTTCCAAAAACCCTGACGACGGACAGTTAGGGCGGTCCCGCAGCGGCAAACGTGCTAGGGGTGAACGCCTAGATTGCAGGGAGTGGCGCCGACGCTCCTTTCTATCCTGTCTATCCTGCTGGACACCTTTGGCATGCGCTACTACGCTTTGGTCAAAATGTTTCCAACAGAAGGTTGATGATATGCTCAAAATGTTCTCTGCTGGCGCTCTCGCGCTTGCGCTGATGTCGACGACGGCTTTGGCTGGTGGCCATTGTGCAGCGGGAAAGACGCTCACCGAAGGCAAATTCACAATCGCGACTGGCAATCCGGCCTACTATCCTTGGGTCATGGACGATGCGCCCGAAAGCGGGCAGGGGTTTGAAGCGGCGGTGGCCTATGCGGTTGCTGCAGAAATGGGTTTCGCGGCCGAGGATGTGATCTGGGTCAGGTCATCCTTTGATGAGGCGATCCAACCGGGGGCAAAGAATTTTGACGTCAACATGCAGCAGTACTCAATAACCGCTGAACGTGATGAGATCGTCGATTTTTCTATCCCGTATTATACGGCCCCGATGGCGGTACTGGTCAGTCCTGGTGCAGCAGAAACGGAACCAACACTTGATGCATTGCGTGACCTGAAATGGGGCGCAATGAGCTCGACCACGGCAGTTCCAAAGCTGGCCAGCGTGATACAACCTTCTAGTGATCCTTTGCTCTATGGCGACAATGCGGATGTGAACGCAGCGATGAGTGCCAACCAGATTGATGCTGCCCTGTTTGACCTGCCCACGGCCCTGTTCCTGAGCGCGGTGATGATCGAAGGGTCGAAGGTGATCGGGCAGTTCGCACCAGATGCCAGTGATAACCCCGATCAATTCGGCATGTTGCTGGAAGACGGTAACCCGCTGAAGGCCTGCGTTGACGAAGCACTTGCCGCCATGATCGAAAGCGGTGAACTGGCCGCAATCGAGGCGGAGTGGCTTCAGGACACCACCGGTGTTCCGCTGATCAAGTAATATGGTGCAGAAACAAGCGGCGGGGATGACCCGCCGCGAACGCTATGAGGCGCAGCAGCGCAGGCGGTCGCTGATCATCGCGGCAACGAGCACGGCAATTGTCGTGGCTGCAGTTGTCATCTTTGTCCCGATGACCCCCGGCTGGGAGAAGGTTCAAAAGAGCTTTTTCAACGGTGCGGTGCTGGCCCGGTCGTTTCCAAAGCTGCTTGATGCATTCAAGATTAATGTAATGATCTTTGCATGGTCGGCGCCTGCTATCGCGGTGCTTGGCCTGCTTATCGCATTGGCGCGCGACGCCAAATCGCCCGCACTTTTCCCGCTGCGTATTTTTGGGGCGGCGTTTACAGATGTATTTCGTGGCGTGCCGGTCATTCTTACGGTTTATCTGATCGGGTTTGGCATTCCGGGGTTGGGCCTGCCGCGCCCATGGAATTCGCCCTATATCTGGGGGTCTCTGGCCCTGATCCTGACATATTCGGCTTATGTGGCCGAGATCTTCCGCTCTGGCATTGACAGTGTTCACCAAAGCCAGCGCGCGGCTGCGTCGTCATTGGGGCTGTCGGATCGGCAGGTCATGCGTGACGTGGTCCTTCCTCAGGCGATCCGTAATGTTGTGCCGTCACAGATGAACATGCTGATTGCACTGCAAAAGGATGTCTCACTGCTGAGTTTCATCGGCCCGGTCGAGATTTTTCGTCAAGCGGGCGTGTTCAAATCGTTGCTGGCGAATTTCACACCCTATGTCGGGGCGGCAATCATCTTTTTGATCGTGACTATCCCGGCCACGCGCTATGCCGATTATCTGATGGCGCGCCAAATGCGGGATCGTAGCTGATGACCAAGCTCAAGTTGCGCGATGTCGTGAAACGGTTCGGTGACACAACCGTTTGCGACGGGATCGATCTGGACGTCGAGGAAGGCCAGATGGTCTGCCTGATTGGGGCGTCGGGTGCGGGTAAGTCAACGCTACTGCGGTGTATCAACCTGCTGGAACCGGTCGAGGAGGGAGAGATCCTGCTGGATGGGGAAGATATCGCCGTGCCGGGCCTAGACCCGCAAGGCGTGCGTGCCCGGATCGGCATAGTGTTCCAAAGCTTCAACCTGTTTCCCCATATGACCGCACTCGAAAACGCGATGCTCGCCCCCCGACGCGTGCGCGGCTTGTCGCGTGCAGAGGCCCAGCCCGATGTCGAAGCGCTGTTCAAGCGGTTTGGTTTGGCGGACCGTATGCACAACTATCCTGACCAACTGTCGGGTGGTCAGCAGCAGCGGGTCGCGATTGTCAGGGCCCTGGCAATGCGCCCCGAGGTGATGTTGTTTGATGAGATTACCTCAGCCCTTGATCCGCAGTTGGTCGGCGAGGTGCTGGACGTGCTGCTTATGCTGAAGAACCAGGGTATGACGATGGTTCTTGCGACCCATGAGATGGGTTTCGCACGCGAAGCCGCCGATAAGGTCTGTTTTCTGGCTAATGGACGCATTGTCGAAGAAGGGCCGCCGGGGCAGCTGTTCGATGCGCCACAACAAGAGGCGACGCAGGCCTTCTTGGCACGGGCGTTGAAGTAAGCGGCACAATCCACGCGGCGAGAATTTAGAAGGAAGCTTCGCCTCCCAGATGCGCTATCACCTGTCCGGCATCTTTGGCTTTCAGCACGGGGTAGGCCAATTCACGCCCCCCCGCCGCCAGATCGGGAAAGATGTTCGTCAATTCATTCACTTGGCCACTGTCAAGGATTTCTGCCGACATTGGGCCAAAATAGAAAGATTCGACCGGGCAGCCGTTTGCCATGACGACCTCATGGTCGTCCAGCATCAGATGCCAGTACTCCAGTTTTTCGAAGCGCTCACCGCACGGCCTGATACGCTGTCCGTCGCAAAGATGCTTTGCTGCAACCAGGCGACATTCAGAGTCAAAAAGTGCATCGGCAACCTGACCTGCCAGAAGGATCCGGTGTTGCGGTGAGACGATCAAATCGCGTGATGGCACGTTTGGTTCAATCGCGCCTTTCTCGATCAGGATCGGCTCCAGCCCATCGTTGCCGCGTTGCCGGGCGTCGGAAACCTCAGAGTATCCTAGCCATTTGATGTGCTTTATTTCATTGTCGCGGCTCAGGACAGGATCACCAACCTGAAGGTCTTCGATCATGCGCGGACCGTCCGGCGTGGCAATCTCTGTGCCGCGGGTAAAGCACACCTCGTTTTCGCCAAAGATCGTGATCGTGACCTGGTGGGTATCGACAACCTGAACCCCATAGGGCCCATCGGTTGAAGCATCACCCGTTCCGGTCCATGAAATATCAAAGACGCGGACGTTAAAGGTGATATCCATAGACTCACCGCTATCCAGTGCATCCAGTGCCGGATCATCGGAATCGAACACGAATGACCACGTATAGCCGCCTTCCCCACTTGCGGTGTTTTGTGTGATCGTCAACGTGCCAAAACCGGGCGCAGAAAGCACCGTGTAGCCACCGGGGAGCCAAGCGGTCGCCCCTGGATCGGTATTGCTGACGCTGCCTGTGACGGTCACGTTTCCCGCACCATTCAGGCCTTCTGTTGCTGTTGCCGTTGTGGGGCCAACCAAGCCAACCATTACGCGTCTCCAATCACATACTCATTTGTCGCTACCTAGCATGAGCAATCTTATAGGCAAAACTCAATCTGCAATATGTTAATGATCAGGCGTTAAACGTGCAGTTCAGCGCGTTTTGTATCGATATCACGGGCGTAGATCGTCAGAGCAGGCGAATCTGCCATTTGCTTTCCGCGTCCTTGCGGTAATATTCGACAACCCGTTTTTGACCACCGCGCACACGCAATGTCTTAAATGATGTGCCCGGCATGGACTTTAGGACATCTGCGATGATTGCCTTGCCGTGACCCCAGGGCGCCATCAGGTCGACAATCCAAAGGTTGGTGCCAGAATTCCACTCGTCATAGCTGTCCAACCCGTTTCCCTTGATGAACTTGGCCTCGGTCGCGTCGTCCATCTGGGCCCATGTCACCAGCCCACGGGGCACACCGCGCGCGCGGTAGACCTGAAACTGCTTGAGGTAGATGGGCGGTTCGAAAACTTTGCCGATCATTTCCATCGACCAGTTACGATGCACTATTGAATGAAAACACAAAAAACAGAATTCGCCGATGATCCCTAGAACGTCCTGGTTCGGGTATAGCGGCGACACCTGAATCATGCCGCCGTCGTCAGAGGCCACACCTTTTTCGGTTGTTTGCATGGTACTGCCTTAGCGGTTGTTGTTTTTGCGTCATGGCTCTAGTTGTAACAAATGCATAGTTGCGTCCAGCAGTGATAGTGTCAATCGATGGAACAGACCGACGACCGGGAAACCTTTGATATCAGTCAGGTTGAAACGCCGGATCAAGAGACACGTAAGATCACGATCAGCGCGTCACGGGGGCTGAGGCAATGGATGGCGCAGCGCCGTTTCTCAATTGCGTTCAATACTTACCATATCGGCAAGTTGTTCATGGTGGGGTTCGATTCTGTTGGTAACTTCCAGTTTTCCGAGGCGAACTTTCCGCGCTCCATGGGCCTCAGCATCCATAACCAGACCCTTTGGATGGCGGGGCAAAAGCAATTGTGGCGGTTTGAGAACTTCCTGCAACCCGGCCAGACCTCACAAGGTCATGATGCCGTCTTTGTGCCGATGGGTGCGACCACAACCGGCATGATCAACCTTCACGATGTCCGTGCATCGGACGAGGGTGTTTATTTCATATCCTGCAACTTCAACTGTATCGGCAAGTTGCATCCAAAATGGAGTTTTGAGCCGGTCTGGAAACCCCCCTTCATCAGTCAATTTGAATATGGTGACAAATGTCATCTGAACTGTCTGGCGCTTGAAAACGGGACTCCAAAATATGTCACGGCATTTGCGGAAACTGATCAGGTCAGAGGCTGGCGCGACAATCCCAAAAGCGAAGGCACGGGCATCGTGATGGATGTCACCACAAATGAAGTGATCTGCCGTGGCTTGCATATGCCACATTCGCCGCAACTTCATGAGGGCGAACTCTATGTCGCAAACAGCGGCTGTGGTGAGTTCGGTCACATTGACCGGAAGACCGGAACCTATACGCCCATTTGCTTTATCCCGGGCTTTACCCGCGGCATTGCATTTTGGCGACACTTTGCGTTTGTCGGATCATCAAAACCAAGAGAGCAAGGTGTTTTTGAAGGCAACGATGAAACACCGCTGAACGACATTTTAACCCGCAACAAACGCGACCCCCAATGTCAGATTTCGATTGTTGATTTGCGCAGTGGTGAGATCAAGGAAACACTGACCATAGAAGGTGTCGCATCCGAAATTTACGATGTTTGTATTATTCCGGGTGTGCAGCGACCGTTTGTCACCGATGTGCAAAGCGATCACATGAACACAATCTTCCGCCCCTCAAGTCTGCATATCTAAGTTTGGGTGCGCCCTCCAAGGCGCGTTGCATATGTGCGCAGCCTGCGATCTCGGCCAGGGTTAAAGTGATTCAGCCATGCACATGCGTATATCGCACATGCAGCCTATTGCCTTGTGAAACGGTTGGTTCAGTTTTATGTGCTCTGGAACGCAGCAAAGGATCATCGATGGCCGACCCGCAGCTCCAAAATCCAGAAGATCGCCCGACCGGTAAAAAGGTTGGTGCCTTGCGGGCGCTTTGGCCGTTTGTGAAACCCTACAAGCTCAACATCATCGGGGCCGGGGTTGCGCTGGTCTTTACGGCGATGGTTGCACTGACCTTTCCGATTGCCGCACGCCTTGTGGTCGACAGTTTCGGCTTGGACAGCCAGGAGATCGGCCAGCATTTTGTGACCCTGCTGACAATCGCGGTCCTGCTCGCCTTTGGGACAGCGGCGCGGTATTATCTTGTGACGCGGTTGGGCGAACGTGTGGTGGCCGACATTCGCAAAGCTGTGTTCAACCGCATGATCAGCATGAGCCCTGCGTTTTACGAGCGGATCATGACCGGTGAGGTGCTAAGCCGGATCACCACCGACACCACGCTGATCCTATCGGTCATTGGCAGCTCTGCCTCGATCGCCCTGCGCAATATCCTGATTTTTGTGGGTGGTGTCATTCTCATGCTGCTCACCTCGGTCAAGATGAGCGTCATGGTGCTATGGCCGATCCCTGTGGTGCTGTTTCCCATCCTGTTTTTGGGCCGCCGCGTGCGCAGCCTGTCCAAGGAAAATCAGGACCTGATTGCGGAATCCAGCGGTGACGCGTCGGAACAGTTGCTGGCCGCACAAACCGTGCAGGCCTTTACCCATGAGGAGTTAAGCCGCGCAAAATTTGATGAGGTCACCGAGCAAAGCTATCGGTCTGCACGCCGCCGGATCCTGACACGCTCTATGCTGACTGCGGTTGTGATTTTCATGATCTTTGCTGCCATCGTTCTGTTTTTGCAGATGGGGTCCGAGGACGTCAGCCAGGGTGAGATCACCGAAGGCGGGCTGGTGCAATTCATGTTCTATACGATCATGGTGGGTGGTGCTGTTGCCGCCCTTTCCGAAGTCTGGGGCGAGTTGCAGCGCGCGGCCGGCGCGACCGAGCGATTGGTCGAGTTGCTGACGGCTGAAGATACCGTCCTTGACCCCGTCAAACCGGGAATCCTGCCGACGCCTGTCAAGGGCAAGCTGAGCTTTGAAAAGGTGGCGTTCCACTATCCATCGCGCCCGCAAATCTCTGCCCTTGATGAGATTGATTTGACGATTGAACCGGGTGAGACGGTGGCCCTTGTCGGACCATCGGGTGCGGGCAAAAGCACCATTATCCAGATGGTGCAGCGGTTCTATGACCCGCAAGGTGGGTCAGTGAAGATCGATGGCCTTGACTTGCGTGATCTTGAGCGGTCGGATTTCCGCAAGCATATAGCACTTGTGCCGCAAGACCCTGTGATCTTTGCTGACACGGCGCGTGAAAACATTCGTTTCGGGCGACCAACCGCCAGTGATACCGAAGTCGAAGCCGCTGCAAAAGCCGCCGCCGCGCATGATTTCCTGACCGCGCTGCCGGACGGGTATGACAGCTACGTCGGTGAGCGCGGTGTCATGCTCTCTGGTGGGCAAAAGCAACGGATCGCCATTGCGCGTGCCATTTTGCGTGACGCCCCGATCCTGTTGCTGGACGAGGCGACAAGTGCCTTGGACGCCGAGAGCGAACACGCCGTCCAGCGTGCGGTCGAAGAATTGGCGCGAACGCGGACAACCCTGATCGTGGCACACCGCCTTGCGACCGTGAAAAAAGCCGATCGGATCATTGTGCTGGAGGACGGCAAGATCGCCGCGCAGGGCACGCATGACAGCCTTGTGGCGCAAGGTGGGCTCTATGCGCGGCTGGCCAGATTGCAGTTTACCGAGGGTGTTGCCGCCGAATAACGCGGATTTTCGTAGCGTCAGACTTGAGATTATGCCCAAACTTGCCCAACCTGCTTTGTCAGGGAGGCCGCTCGTTCTATTGCGGTAATGATAATCTAGGGAGGAGACGACATGACATTTGCAAGTGTCGCGGATCGGGACGCCATCGAAAGCGAAATGACGTGGGATGCGCGGGATGTCCCGACAACCACATATGCGTTGCTCAGTCAGACGGCGGGCAAGTTTCCAAGCCGCAATGCCGTCAGCTTCAGTTTACTGTCCGATCCCAATGCCCCCTGTGAAACGCTTGATTGGTCAACGCTGCGCGAAAAGACTGGTCAGACCGCAAATATGTTCCGTAGCATGGGCGTTGGAGAAAGCGATGTCGTCGCATATCTGTTGCCCAACGCGACCGAGACGATCCTCACCTATCTGGGTGGTCAGGTTGCAGGGATCGTTAACCCTATCAATCCGCTGCTAGAGGCCGAGCAGATCGCCGCGATCCTGCGCGAAACCAATGCCAAGGTGCTGGTCACGCTCAAGGCCTTCCCTAAGACCGACGTGGCCCAGAAAGCAGCCGAGGCCGTCCGTCTCGCCCCAAATGTGACCCATGTGGTTGAGGTGGACCTGCTGCGCTACCTGACCGGTCTGAAGAAATTTATCGTGCCGTTGATCCGTCCCAAGAACCCAGTGTCACACAAGGCAACAGTGGTCGATTTCAATGCTGAAATGGAAAAACAACCCAAAGAGTTGACCTTTGAGGATAGCAAGGTTGATCGTGTGGCCGCATACTTCCACACAGGTGGTACAACGGGGATGCCGAAGGTTGTGCAGCACCGCTATTCCGGGATTGTTTACAATGCCTGGCTTGGTGATCGTCTGCTTTTCACCGAAGACGATGTGCAGATCTGTCCACTTCCGTTGTTCCATGTCTTTGCGACAATCGTGTCGCTGGGTGCTTCACTTGGCTCTGGCGCACATGTCGTCTTTCCGACCCCGCAAGGGTATCGCGGCGAAGGGGTGTTTGATAACTTCTGGAAGCTGGTCGAAAAGCACAAAGTGACCTTTATGATCACCGTGCCCACGGCCATGTCCGCGCTGATGCAACGCAAGGTGGATGCCGATATCTCATCCCTGCGCTTGGCCTTTTGCGGATCGGCTCCTCTCCCGCTTGAACTCTACCGTCGGTTTGAAGAAGCTGCGGGCGTTACGATCTGTGAAGGTTACGGCCTGACCGAAGCAACTTGCCTTGTGGCCATCAACCCGCCCATCGGTGAAAAGCGCGTCGGCTCGATCGGTATTCCGTTCCCGCATACGGACATCAAGATCATGGACCCGGTATCTGGCGAAGAGCGCGGCGTCGATGAGATTGGCGAGATTTGCCTGTCCAGTCCCGGTGTTTATGATGGGATGACATATACAGAGGTCGAAAAAAATGAGGACCTGTTTTACGCTGGGACCCAGTCGAATGCGCAATATCTGCGCACCGGCGATTTGGGACGCAAGGACAGCGATGGGTACCTTTGGATCACTGGCCGTGCAAAAGATCTGATCATTCGCGGCGGGCATAACATTGATCCTGCCGAGATCGAGGAGGCCTTGGCCGGTCACGACGCGGTTGCGTTTGCGGGCGCGATTGGTCAACCAGACGAACATGCTGGCGAGGTGCCCTGCGCATTTGTAGAATTGGTTGACGGTGCCGAGATCACCTCTGAAGAGCTGATGGCTTATGCCAAAGAGCATATTCACGAGCGTGCAGCACACCCCAAACATCTGGAAATACTGCCCGAGCTGCCGAAAACTGCCGTCGGCAAGATCTTTAAACCTGATTTGCGCAAACGGGCAATTACACGCATCTACAATGCCGCCCTTGGCGATCTGGCGGCAGAGGTGCGCGAGGTCAGCGAAGACAAGCGTCGCGGCTTGGTGGCCCATATCGGCAAAACCGGAGACGCCTCCGCTGAAGATATTGGCGTCGCGTTGAACAACTACACTATCCCTTGGGAAATGGCGGACTAAGTTACCTCCCAACACAGAATCAATGGGAGAGAGACAATGGCGAAACTGGCATTCCTGGGCCTTGGTGTAATGGGCTATCCGATGGCCGGCCATCTTCAGGCGGCGGGTCATGATGTGACGGTTTACAACCGGACCGGGACCAAGGCCGAAAAATGGGTCGCCGAACATGGCGGTGCAATGGGTGCAACCCCGGCCGCGGCCGCGGCGGGCGCAGATATGGTCATGGCCTGCGTTGGCAATGATGATGATCTGCGCGCCGTTTGCACCGGACCTGATGGCGCCTTTGGCGCAATGCAATCCGGTGCCATTTTCATTGACCACACCACAGTCTCTGCCGCAGTGACCCGCGAGTTGCATGATGCGGCGGCAGCACTGGGGCTGGGCTATGTCGACGCGCCAATCTCTGGCGGGCAGGCAGGGGCGGAAAATGCGGCCCTGTCGGTCATGTGTGGCGGGGCTGAAGATACCTATGCCAAGGCCGAGGCGATCATCGCCGCCTATGCCAAGATGTGCCGCCGGATCGGCGAAAGCGGCGCGGGCCAAATGACAAAGATGTGCAACCAGATCGCAATTGCCGGGGTGGTGCAGGGTTTGTCAGAGGCGCTGCATTTTGCGCAAAAGGCGGGCCTTGACGGTCGCGCCGTGGTCGAGGTGATCAGTCAGGGGGCGGCGGGCAGTTGGCAAATGTTAAACCGCTACGAAACTATGCTGGATGATCACTTTGATCATGGGTTTGCAGTTGACTGGATGCGCAAGGATTTGGGTATCTGCCTGAACACGGCCAACGAAAACGGGGCCAGCCTGCCCGTGACTGCGTTGGTCGACCAGTTCTACAAGGACGTGCAGAAACTGGGTGGCGGACGCTGGGATACATCGTCGCTGCTGAAGCGGCTGCAGGCGTTGGACTAAGATTGCTACGGCCCCGCGTGGGCGGGGCCGGACTAGCCGAGCTGGTTCGACAGCTGCCGCACCCCAGCGGTTGACGCACCTAGCTTGGCTTGCTCATCTGGCGACAACGACAGGTAGCGTGCAGGAAAGGCCCGGGGGATGCCGACGCCATAATCGAACCACGCGTCATTCTGGGGCAGTTCAAGGAACGCGGCAATGCGGGCAAGCTCTGCGCGCGGCTGTTGGACAATCTTTTCGTAGTGAACGACCAGACGCTGCGCATCGGGCAGATTTTGGAATTGCCTGATCCCGCTTGTCATCAGGGCAGCACAGCAGGCAGCGGCATCTTCAATGGGCGGCGGCGTGTTCAGGATACGCTGCATTGGCAACAAAGGGGCTGTGACGCGCTCAACCAAGGCGATCCACCGGGCGCTACCGATCTGGGTGGCGGGATCGAACACATTGATGCCCAACCGCCTTGCGCGCTTCCAGAACCAGATCAAAAGGCGGGCCGGCTTGTAGTTTTGCATGGACAAGGTGACATCGCGTGCGTCGCGCAGGATGACGGCAAACTTTGCCTGGGGGAACGCATTCGCCAGCGCTGCGGTGGCGAGCAGGGTGCCGCCCGACCGTTCGACCCAAATGCGGCGTCCTGTCTGATCACCAAGGGTTTCGATCAGCGCGCGGTAGTGATCCGCCCTTGATTGGACGGGAAACTGCGGCACGGCCTGGGCCAAGCGGTCAAACTCTGTGTCGGGGTCGTCAAACAAATGCGGCAGGGTGACAGCAAGTATCGGTGGGCAGCGATAGGGGTCAAAGCGCCCGTTCTTGACAGTATGGTAAAGAAATTCGCGGGGCGCGCTGTCAGGGTTCGCCACATGGCGCATGACCGTGGTGGGGGTGGCAAGTTGCCGCCAGAAGGCCTTGCCGCTGATCATACCCGGCAATAGGGCGCGCGACCCTTGGGTGGTCATCAACTCAGACAGGCTCAGAACATCGGGATGTTTGCGCAGGATGGTGGACATCATCGTCGAACCACTGCGCGATGCGCTGAGAAGGAACGCGCCTTTCATCCGGCCGCACCGGTATGTCTGGTGCCTGTCACTCTGTCGCCGTAAAGCCAACGATCAAGTGGCGCAGACCCAATGCGGCCCCGGCAAAGATAGCAGCAAAGGTAACAGGTGCGCTGAAGGCCAGAAGCGAAAAGGCAGACAAACCTTGCCCGACGCTGCACCCAATTGCGATGATAGCACCGATACCCATAATGCCTGCGCCTATGATTTGGCGGCGCAGTTCACGCGGGTCTTCGCAGGCCTCCCAGCGGAAATGTCCCTTGATCAGGCTGCCAAGGAATGCGCCGATCCAAATCCCGGCAACCGACCCGATGCCAAAGGAAAGCGTCTGGCCAGAGGCCGTCATGGCATAAAGGATCGTCTCCCCAACCGGTGCCGAAAATGTGTGCGAGACAACAGCGAGGTCTTCAAACCCATTGGCATTCACATAGTGCATACCCGCCCAGGCACTGGTGATGGCCAGCCCAACCACGAAAGCCCAGAACATTGCTTTTTTGTCCTGACGTAGATTTCTGGCGCTGATTGCAAAGCCGATCAGCAGCCCCCCCATAACAAGGCCGATGACCGGGATGGGAAAACCGCTGATCTCACCCAGCGCATGTGCAACCCCACTGGGGATTGTCGCGGCCTGTTGAGGTGGAAACAGCATGACACGCAACCACGCCAGAGGCCCCGAAAGGGCGGCATAGGCGCTGACGCCCATAACCAGAACAATGACAAAAGAGCGCAGGTCGCCGCCACCAAGACGTGCAAGCGCGCCATAGCCGCAGTTACCTGCCATCGCCATGCCATATCCAAACATGCCGCCGCCTACGATACTGGCGAGGGGGGACCATTGCTGCGAAAGGTAGAATGAGCTTGCCGGGTCAAACAGTCCCGCGGCCAACATGCCAAAACTGCCAACAACCGCAAAGCCAATCGCCAAGACCCACGTTCTGAGCCGCAGGTCGCTCTTGCCATAAAGAAAGTCCTCGATCGCCCCGAGTGTGCAAAATCGTCCCAAACGCGCAGCAAGCCCCAACAAGACACCACCAAACAGCCCGATTGCCGCGGCGACATTTGCATCTCCCCATGCGTCTAGCATTGGTGGTTCCTCCCCAAACATTGTCCAGCGTGTTGTGTGGGCGGTGGCAAACCTCAATCCGTCTTGCAGAATAATTCGTAGACCAATCCGATGATCCTGCGGGATTTGTCATCCGTCAAGCTGTAGTAGATTGTCTTGCCCTCACGGCGCGGGCGGACCAGCCCTTCAAGGCGCAACCTGCCCAGCTGCTGTGACACTGCCGCCTGACGGGCCGACAAAAGGGTTTCCAACTCGGTGACAGATTTTTCGCCCGTGGCCAAATGGCACAGGATCATCAGGCGGCCTTCGTGGCTGATGGCCTTGAGATAGTTGGTCGCAATCGTTGCATTCTCCATCATCTCGTCTAAGCGAGCATCATCGATGGTGTCGTCAAAAACCGGAAGTGTCATCGTTACGTGTTGCCTTGCCTGTCTGCGTTTTGGCTCTTTGGATGTTCGGGTGGGTATGTGCCATCAATCGTGCGATTGACCACCCCTTATACCGTGCTAGCGGCGCAATATCTTACATCTCCTGTGCTTTGTTGCCTTCTGACGCAAAAATGATCCCCTCTTTCTTTAACATCTGGCCCAGCAGACCCCAAAAGAAATCCTCGCCGGGGTATCCTTCAATTCGGCTCATCTCGGCACCGTCCACCAGCAAAATGAATGTCGGTGTGAAATTGACGCCGCGACTTAGCACGATATCGGCGGGCATGGGATCTTGCAGATTGATGCGCCGGAGCGGGGCCGCAGCCCCTTCGCCGGTCTTGGGGTAGATCGGTGCGATTTCCTCATTCCATCGTGTGCACCAGACACAGCCGGGTTCTTCGGCCATCAAAAGCTGTGTTTCTGCCCATAGGGCCTGGGCCCAAAGCGCCGTGGCCAAAACGACGCAGAACGCTTTGTGCAGAAAAGTGGTGGTCAGTGACTTAAACATTCAATAATCATAATGTGAATGCATCTTTTGATCAAGGGCGGTGGACATGCTGGATATCAGCTATTTTGGGGCGGCACTTGCGGGCCTGTTGTCGTTCTTCACGCCATGTGTGCTGCCGATGGTGCCGTTTTACCTGTGCTACATGGCAGGGCTGTCGATGTCCGAATTGCGGTCGGACACCGAGATCGGCCCTGACGTGCAAAGACGTTTGATTGTTTCGGCGGTGTTCTTTGCATTTGGGGTGACGACGATTTTTGTGTTGTTGGGGATGGGGGCAACGGCCATAGGGCAGACATTTGGCGCATGGCGTGAAACGCTGCGCTATGTGGCCGCTGCCTTACTGTTGGTTTTTGGGCTGCATTTCCTGGGCGTGGTTCGGGTGCCGTTGCTGTACCGCGAGGCAAAAATCGAAAGCACCGCCGCGCCGACGACGATCCTCGGTGCTTATGTGATGGGTCTTGCCTTTGGCTTTGGCTGGACGCCCTGCGTTGGGCCTGCCTTGGCCGCGATTCTGATGGTGGCCAGTGGAATGGGGGACATCTGGCGCGGCGCTTTGCTCTTGCTGGTCTACGGGTTGGCCATGACTGCCCCCTTTGTTGTGGCGGCCTTGTTTGCGCGTCCATTTCTGGGTTGGCTGCAGCGCAACCGCCGCTATCTGGCCCATGTTGAGTGTGCGATGGGGGCCATGTTGGTTGTCTTTGCCGTGCTCATAGCAACCAATTCCGTGAATTACATCGCGCAGTGGATGATCAAGGTCATGCCTGTGTTTTCAAATCTGGGATAGGAGGATCAACAATGCTTCTGCGTTCAATCCTACATGCTGCAGCAATCATCATCGCGTTGCCTGTTATTGCCGCAACACTGGGTGACGACGGGCTTCACAAGGCCGACTGGATGCGCGAGACCTTCAAGGACCTGCGCGAAGACCTTGACGAAGCGAACGCCGAAGGCAAACGTCTGATGGTGATTATTGAGCAGCGCGGGTGCATCTATTGCACCAAGATGCACGAAGAGGTGTTCCCGGTGCCAGAGGTCGCAGCGGCGCTGAATGACAACTTCTTTGTGGTGCAGATCAACATGTTTGGCGATGTTGAGGTGACGGACTTTGACGGCACGACGCTGCCTGAGAAAGAGATGGTTCAGCGCTGGAACGCGCTTTTTACGCCGACGCTGATGTTTTTCCCCAAGCAGGTGACGCCAGATCAAAACGCGGCAGAGGCTGCCGTGGCCGTCATGCCGGGCGCGTTCGGGCGATGGACGACATTGAACTTGCTGAACTGGATCAATGAAGAAGGCTATCTTGGCGACGAAAGCTTTCAGAGGTACCACGCCCGTATCATTCTGGAGCAGGGAATTACGGAATGAGAACAGTCATTTAATTGCAAACATTCAAATAGTTGATTTTGATGTTGCGACTCTCGCAGTTCGTAGTCTACGATACATGAGAAATTTGTGATCCGGGGAGGGACCATGAAGCGTGTAATTGGCGCAAGCGTCGCAATAGCCATCGCGACAGTAGGGTTTGCAGAGGGCGTCGGCACCGATGATGTTGTCTATGGTGAATATGGCGAAGTCGAAGTGTCTTTGTCGGGGCAACCCGGCAATGCGGAGGCTGGGTTAGAAATCATGGTCGCACGTGGTAAAGGCAATTGCATTGCCTGTCATCAGGTCACGGCATTGGATGAATACCCCTTCCACGGCGAGGTTGGCCCCTCGCTGGACGGCATTGGCGCATACCGCACAGCAGAAGAGTTACGCGGCATCGTCGCCAACCCCAAGATGACCTATGAAGGAACCATCATGCCGGCCTTTTACCGGATCAGTGGTTTCACGCGTCCGGGTAATGGCTTTACCGGGAAAGCGGCCGAGGGCGCGCTATCACCGTTGCTGACCGCTCAGGAAATTGAAGATGTGGTCGCATATCTTCAAACACTCAAAGACTGATCTGTCGTTCACAGACACACAGGAGATACCATGAAACTTACACGCAGACACACGCTGATGATGGCGGTCGGGTCAGCGGTTGCGGCCATTGTCCCGCTTCGGGCCTTCGCCGCCGTTGAGGATGAGATCCAGGCGTTTACAGGCGGTGCAGAGCTGGGC
The DNA here is from genome assembly GCA_929200255.1 of uncultured Alphaproteobacteria bacterium. Classification (GTDB taxonomy): domain Bacteria; phylum Pseudomonadota; class Alphaproteobacteria; order Rhodobacterales; family Rhodobacteraceae; genus Yoonia. The sequence continues at coordinate 15,481 of CAKMYZ010000012.1, forward strand.
TCTGAGGGCATTACCCTGATCGCGCCAGAGATTGCAGAGAACGGCAACACCGTGCCAATCGAGGTTAACGCACCTGGCGCTGAGGCGATCATCGTCTTTGCTGCAGGGAACCCGGTCCCTTCGGTGGTCACGTTCAACTTTGGCCCATTGGCTGCGTCGCAATCGGCGGCAACGCGTATCCGCCTTGCCGGTACGCAGGACGTTGTGGCCATTGCCCGTATGCCTGACGGCAGTTTTGTGCAGGCCAGTCAGGAAGTGAAAGTCACCATCGGCGGCTGCGGCGGCTAAGCGAGGAAAAAGACAAATGGCAGAGAATGTAAAACCCCGCGTCCGTGTCCCCCGTGATGCAACCGCTGGCGAAGAGATCACGATCAAGACGCTGATAAGCCACCCGATGGAATCAGGTCAGCGCAAAGATGGCGATGGCAACGTTATTCCGCGTTCAATCATCAACCGCTTTACCTGCACGTTTAACGGCGAAACCGTCATTGACGTCACGCTGGAGCCTGCGATTTCAACAAACCCGTATTTCGAATTTCAGGCCATTGTGCCCGAAACCGGGACATTTGAATTCACCTGGTACGACGACGATGGCGATGTCTACACGGAAATCAAAGAGATCACCGTCGGCTAACGACGGACGACGCGCCGGGGAGGGCAAAGTCAATGAAATCAGTAATTAGAGGTGGTGTTGCTGCCATTGCGGTTTTTACCGCTTATGCCGCACAGGCCGATGAAGAGGCCAATCTGGTCGTGAATGAGGAAATCGAGATCACAGTGCGCACGGATGCGCCCGCACATCTAGAGAATCTTCGCACGATTTACTCGGGCTGGGTGTTTCGTTCTGATGAGACTCAGTCGCTGCAGATGGACGACTTTGAAAACCCCGGTATGATCTTTGTCGATGAGGCCATTGAGGCCTGGAACACCGTTGAGGGCAGCGCAGGTGAATCCTGTGCCTCATGTCACGGTGCGCCCGAAGAAATGGCAGGCGTGCGCGCGGTCTATCCCAAGTGGAACGAAGAGGCCGAAGAGGTGCGCACGGTGGCCATGCAGGTCAATGGCTGCCGGACGGAACGGATGGGGGCCGAAGCATGGAAGTATGACGGCGGCGACATGTTGAACATGGAAGCGCTGATTGCCTCCGTTTCGCGCGGCATGACGGTGAATGTCGCCATTGATGGCCCGGCGCAATCCATGTGGGAAATGGGCCGCGACCTTTACTATACGCGCACTGGCCAGTTGGACCTGTCCTGCGCCAATTGCCACGAAGATAACTATGGCAACAATATCCGCGCCGATCATCTGAGCCAGGGCCATATCAACGGCTTTCCAACCTATCGTCTGAAGAATGCCAAACTCAATGGCGTCCAGTCACGCTTTCGCGGTTGCGTCCGCGATACCCGGGCCGAGACCTACGGTGTTGGTGTCGAGGAAATGATTGCGCTTGAGCTTTACGTCGCCTCGCGCGGTAATGGCCTTTCGGTCGAAGGGCCGGCTGTCCGTAACTAACCACTTTGTTGTGCCCGCCCCCGCGCGTCAGGGGCGGGCATTTTTCCGACCTTATCCATTCAATATGTTGAATGTGATAGTCCAAAAAAAGGAAAAACCACATGATATCTCGCCGTGATTTTCTGCAAGCCAGTATGGCGGCTTCGGCGATTGTCGGGGCTTCTGGCTTTGGCAACTGGGGCAAGCTGGCCGCGCAGCAAGCCCTGGGGCAAGATGATCTGTTGCAGTTTGATACCTTTGGCAATGTATCACTGATCCATATCACCGATATTCATGCGCAGTTGAAACCGATCTGGTTTCGCGAGCCCGAGATTAACCTTGGGGTCGGGGCGAACAAGGGCCAAGTGCCGCATATCACCGGCGCCGATTTCCGCAAACTCTATGGCATCGATGACGGCAGCGCCGCACATTATGCGCTGAGTTACGACGATTTTGCGACGCTTGGTCAGGCTTACGGGCAGATGGGCGGCATGGACAGGGTCGCCACGGTGATCAACAGCATCCGGGCCGACCGCCCCGATGCATTGTTGCTGGATGGCGGCGATACCTGGCACGGCTCTTACACCTGCCACAAGACGCAAGGGCAGGATGTGGTCAACGTCATGAACCTGCTTAAACCCGATGCAATGACCTTCCATTGGGAATTCACCCTTGGCTCGGATCGGGTGCGCGACATCGTCGGTGATTTGCCTTTCGCGGCTCTTGGCCAGAACATTTTTGATGCCGAATGGGACGAGCCCGCCGAAGATTTTGCCCCCTACCAGTTCTTTGAACGTGGCGGGGTGAAGATTGCGGTGATCGGGCAGGCCTTTCCCTACATGCCGATCGCCAATCCGGGTTGGATGTTCCCGGAGTATTCCTTTGGCATCCGCGATCAGCACATGCAGGAAATGGTTGATGAGGTTCGCGGGCAGGGGGCAGAGCTGGTTGTCTGCCTGTCTCACAATGGTTTTGACGTGGACAAGAAGATGGCTGGCCGGGTCACAGGCATTGATGTGATCCTTTCCGGCCACACACATGATGCGTTGCCGGAACCTGTGCTGATTGGTGAAACCATTGTCATCGCCTCCGGCTCGAACGGGAAATTCGTCAGCCGGGTCGATCTAGACGTGCGCGACGGGCGCATGATCGGCTTTCGGCACAAGTTGATCCCGATCTTCTCTGACGTGATCACGCCCGACCCCGAAGTGGCGGCGGCAATCGAGGCCGAGCGCGTGCCATTCCTTGACGACCTGACCGAAGTCATTGGGAAGACTGCGGATGATACGCTGCTCTACCGGCGTGGCAACTTCAACGGCTCATGGGATGACCTGATCTGCGAGGCGCTGATCGAAGAACGAGACGCCGATATTTCCATGTCGCCCGGTGTGCGTTGGGGGCCGTCGATCATGCCCGGTCAGGACATCACCCGCGAAGACATCTTCAACGTGACCTCAATGAGCTATCCAAATGCGTATCGTACAGAAATGACGGGCGAATTCATCCATACGATTATGGAAGACGTCGCCGACAATCTGTTCAACACCGACCCCTATTATCAGCAAGGCGGCGACATGGTCCGGGTCGGTGGCATGGGCTATCGCATCGACGTCAGCAAACCCATTGGAGAGCGGATCTCTGACATGACGCTGCTGCGCACTGGCGCGGCCATAGATCCGGCGAAAACCTATGTTGTTGCGGGCTGGGCATCGGTCAATGAGGGGACCGAAGGCCCACCGATCTGGGACGTTGTCGAAAACCACATTCGCAAGAATGCCACGATGAGCGTGAGGCCAAACACCAGCGTCACCGTTACCGGTGCATGAGGAGATCAAGCGCAATGGATCCCGTCTTTAAACCATCACGACGCTCTTTCCTGCGTGGCAGCGCGGCGATTGCCGCAGGCTCCGCCGCCGGCGGGGCATTGGCGCAGGGCAGGCCGGACCCCAAGATAACGGAATTGCAGGACTGGGCCTCCTACACAGGGGTTGGCGTGGACGAGACACCTTACGGCATGCCGATCAAGTTTGAAGCCGATGTGGTACGCCGCAACGTGGAATGGCTGACCGCGTCGCCGATTTCCTCGATCAACTTCACCCCCATTCACGCCTTGGACGGCACGATCACACCGCAGGGCTGCGCGTTTGAGCGTCACCACTCTGGCGCGATTGAGCTGAACAAGCAGGACTACCGCCTGATGATCAACGGGCTGGTAGACCAGCCGCTGGTTTTCACCTACAGCGATCTTGAGCGGCTGCCGCGCGAAAACCATGTCTATTTCTGCGAATGTGCTGCCAACACAGGGATGGAATGGGCAGGGGCGCAATTGAATGGCGCGCAATTCACCCATGGGATGATCCACAACATGGAATACACAGGCGTGCCGTTGCGCGTGTTGCTGCGCGAAGCGGGGCTTGCGGCCGCAGGTGATCTTGCTGACAAATGGGTCTATGTGGAAGGGGCTGACGCTTCCTCCAATGGTCGCTCGATCCCGATGGAAAAGGCGTTGGATGACGTGCTGGTCGCTTTCAAAGCCAATGGAGAAGCCTTGCGAATGGAGCACGGCTATCCGGTACGTCTGGTTGTGCCGGGGTGGGAAGGCAACATGTGGGTCAAATGGCTGCGCCGCATCGAAGTCACTGATACGGCGGTGGAAAGCCGCGAAGAGACCTCAAAATACACCGACGTCTATGAAAACGGCACCGCGCGGAAATGGACATGGGTGATGGATGCCAAATCGGTCATCACCTCGCCCAGCCCGCAGATGGCGATCACCCATGGCGCCGGGCCATTGGTCATCTCTGGCCTGGCCTGGTCCGGCCATGGTCAGATCACCCGCGTTGATGTGTCAAAAGACGGCGGTATCACATGGGAAACTGCAAGGCTTGGCAAGCAGGGCGATACCAAAGCGCTGACCCGTTTTTATCTGGATACGCACTGGGACGGCAGCCCGATGCTGCTGCAATCGCGGGCCATCGACGAAACCGGCTACGTCCAGCCAACCAAAGATCAACTGCGCGAGATGCGCGGTGAGAATTCAGTCTATCACAACAACTGCATCCAAACCTGGTTTGTGAGCGAAGAAGGGATCGCAGAGAATGTCGAAGTCTCTTAACCTTTTTGCCCCGGCCATCGGGATAACGGCACTGGGTCTTGGGCTGGCATATGGTCTGTCATCGCGCGACTATGGCGCGCAAACCATCGAGTCCCTGCAAGCCCGCGTCGCGCAAACAGAAGACAGCGTTGCCCGCGCCACCGCAGAGGCGCAGGCAGCGACCGAACAAGCGGCACAGCTTGCGGCAGAGCGCGATGCCGTGCTGGCGGTAGCTGCTGAGGCGACTTCAGCCAGCGTTGACCTAACAACACCTGCCGCCGACATCGACGGCAGCTATGGGCTCGGTCGTGCCGCCTTGCCCGAAGAACTGGCCGCATGGGATGTTGATGTGCTGCCCGATGGGCGCGGCCTGCCAGAAGGACGCGGTGATGTGTTCACCGGCGAAGAGCTGTTTGTCGAGAAATGCGCCTCTTGCCACGGTGATTTTGCCGAAGGTGTGGGCAATTGGCCGGTGCTTGCGGGTGGCTTTGACACATTGGCGAATGAGGACCCGGTCAAGACCGTCGGCTCCTACTGGCCGCATTTATCGACCGCCTGGGACTACATCAACCGCTCGATGCCGTTTGGCGAGGCGGGCACGCTGACGTCGGATGAGACCTACGCAATCGTCGCTTACATCATGTATTCCAATGATATGGTTGATGATGATTTTGAGCTAAGCCACGAGAATTTTACCGACGTTGAGATGTACAACAGCGATGGTTTTGTCATCGATGACCGGGCAGAGCTGGAATATGACCAGTGGCGCCGCGAACCCTGCATGGAAAACTGCAAGGACAGCGTTGAGATTACGATGCGCGCGACGTTCCTTGATGTCACGCCAGAGGGTAGCGGTGAAACTGTGATGGACCACGCATCTACAGACGGCAGCCCTGTATCGACGGCATCTGACGATATTGCCACAACTGATGGCACCGAAAGCGGTGATCTTGATCCCGCACTTGTCGCCGCCGGTGAAGGCGCGTTTCGGCAGTGCAAGACCTGCCATCAGGTTGGTGAAGGGGCCAGCAACCGCACGGGTCCTGTCCTAAATGGGATGGTGGGCCGCACCATTGGGTCGGTGGAGGGCTTCCGTTACTCTGATGTGTTCCAAGCGGCCAACGCCGCAGGCGACGTCTGGACGCCTGAGAACCTCGCAGCATTTCTGGCTGATCCACGCGGCATGATGGCGGGCACAAAGATGTCGTTCCGCGGCGTACGCGAAGAGGCTGACATTGCGGCGCTGATTGCTTACCTGCAAGTCTTTGAAGACTGATGCTGCGTCGGCATTTTCTGATTGCAGCGCTTGTGCTCGCGACACCCAGCAAGGCTGATGTGGGTGGCGATGCTGCCAAAGGTGAAGCGTTGTTCCGGCAATGCAGCGGGTGCCACGAGGTTGGTCAGGGGGCCCGGGATCGTATTGGACCGCACCTCAACAACATCTTTGACCGCGCTGCCGGTGCCGCAGAAGGGTATCGTTATTCCGCAGGGCTTGAGCGTGCCGCGAACGGAGGGTTGGTCTGGAGCTACGAAACACTTGATGATTTCATCGAGAATCCACGCAGGCTTGTCTCAAACACCCGTATGAGTTTTCGCGGGTTCCCCGAACAGCAGGATCGGGATGATCTGCTGGCCTATCTGCGCCAATTCTCAGCCAGCCCCGGTGACATACCAGAGGCGGCCCCAACGGCTGCCGCCGTTGATCATGAGGTTGCGCCCGAAGTCCTCGCCATTATTGGTGACCCGGCTTATGGCGAATATCTTTCGGGCGAGTGCACGTCGTGTCATCAGGCCAATGGGGCCACCAGTGGTATCCCCTCAATTACCAACTGGCCGACCAAAGATTTCGTGATCGTGATGCATGCCTACAAGGACGGCGTGCGGGCCCATCCCGTCATGCAAATGATGGCGGGGCGCCTGTCGAATGAAGAGATCGCCGCGCTCGCGGCGTATTTTGAAAGCATCGAATAATGATGCGCTTTAGGGAGGAGTGACGATGACATTTAACAGAAGGGCGTTCCTTGGATCGGCGGCGATGACCGCAGGTTTACTGGCAGCACCAATGGTCAGTGCCCAAGGCAAACCACGGGTTGTGGTCATTGGCGGCGGGGTAGGCGGGGCGACCGCCGCACGCTATATCGCCAAGGACAGCGGCGGTGCGATCGATGTGACGTTAATCGAACCGACGCGCACCTATTATACCTGCTTTTTCTCAAACCTGTATCTTGGCGGCTTTCGTGACATGCAATCGCTTGCGCACAGCTACGGCACGCTGGCAGCGGAATACGGGATCAACGTCGTCCACGATTGGGCTGTTGGGGTGGATCGCGATGCCAAGACGGTCACACTCGCTGGTGGCGGCAACTTGTCTTATGACCGTCTGATCCTGTCGCCGGGGATCGATTTTATCGAAGGCGCGGTTGCAGGCTGGGATATGTCATCGCAGAACGCGATGCCCCATGCCTATAAGGCGGGTTCACAGACAGAGCTACTCAAGGCGCAGATCATGGCGATGCCACAGGGCGGCACCTATGCGATGGTCGCACCGCCCAACCCCTACCGCTGCCCGCCCGGTCCTTACGAGCGGGTATCGATGGTGGCGCATACGCTCAAACAGATCAATCCAACAGCCAAAATCCTGATCGCAGACCCGAAAGAGAAGTTCTCAAAGCAGGGCTTGTTTGAGGAAGGTTGGAACGATCACTACGCGGGTATGATTGAACGGGTGGGGCCTGATTTCGGCGGCGCGGATGTGGCCGTTGATCCAGAGGCGATGACCCTCTCCATTGATGGCGACGTCAATGACGTTGACGTCTGCAATGTGATCCCAGCCATGAAAGCCGGCCGCATCGCAGAGATTGCGGGCATCACAGATGGCAACTGGGCGCCGGTGAATGCGGCAGATATGTCATCCAAGGTGGACGCGAACATCCATGTGCTAGGGGATGCGGCAGCGCAGGGCGACATGCCCAAATCGGGCTTTTCTGCTAATAGTCAGGCCAAGGTCTGCGCCAATGCTGTGCGTGGTGCCTTGACCGGGGCCACGGTTTTCCCTGCCCGGTTTGCCAATACCTGCTGGTCTTTGATTGACACGGACAACGGCGTGAAGGTCGGGGCAACTTATGAGGCCACAGAAGAAAAGATCGCCAAAGTGGATGGGTTCGTCAGCCAGACCGGCGAAAGCGACGACCTGCGCGCGGCAACCTATCAGGAATCTGTCGGGTGGTACGACGGTATCGTCGCTGACATGTTCGGCTAAAATCCCGGCGGGTCTTGATGTAAATCATGGCCCGCCGCGCCGCGCACCGCTAGGGGTGTGGGTAGGAGGACGTGACATGAAGAATATTCTGATCTGTGCCGCCATCGGTTTGACTGCAGGCCCTGTGCTTGCGCAAGAGGCGGTGACCTACCCGTTTGACGGCAGTTTTGATGACGCAACATTTGCCGTTGAGAATGCCATCATCGGCAAAGGGCTTGTCATCGACTATGTCAGCCACGCCGGTGACATGTTGGCGCGCACTGGCAAAGACATCGGCAGCGACAGGGTGCTTTTTGATGGCGCAGACATTTTCCTGTTCTGTTCCGCGCAGCTTTCGCGCGAGGTGATGGAGGTTGATCTGATGAATATCGCTTACTGTCCCTACGGCATATTTGTGACGGATCGCGCTGGCCAGGTCATGGTGGGTTACCGGACCTATCCGGATGGGGAAATGCAAAAGGTCCAGTCGCTGCTGGACGACATCGCACAAGACGCCGTAGGCGGATAAGGACGGCCATGGACTACGACGGATTTTTCGCAGGCAGCCTGGCGCGGTTGCGCAATGAAGGAAACTACCGGGTCTTTGCTGATCTGGAGCGGCATTGCGGACAATTCCCCCAGGCCACCAATCGCGGCGCAGAAACCCGTGAAGTGACGATCTGGTGTTCGAACGATTATCTTGGCATGGGCCAGCATCCGGACGTTTTGGTGGCCATGCATGATGCGCTTGATAAGGTTGGCGCGGGCGCGGGCGGCACGCGAAACATTTCTGGCACAACCCATCATCATGTGTTGCTTGAGGCAGAACTGGCGGATCTGCACGGCAAGGAGGCAGCGCTGCTCTTTACCAGTGGCTATGTGTCCAACTGGGCGGCGCTCAGCACATTGGCATCGAAAATTCCCGATTGCCTGGTGCTGTCAGATGCGTTGAACCATGCCAGCATGATTGAAGGCATCCGCCACGCAAAGGCCGAGCGCCAGATATGGCGTCACAACGACCTCGCGCACCTTGAGGAACTGCTTGCGGCGCAACCGCTGGAGCGTCCAAAACTGATCGCGTTTGAAAGTGTCTATTCCATGGATGGTGACATTGCGCCGATCGCTGCGATCTGTGATCTGGCCGACAAATACAACGCAATGACCTATCTTGATGAGGTGCATGCCGTGGGTCTTTATGGGCCGCGTGGTGGGGGCATCGCCGAGCGTGAAGACCTGATGGGGCGTTTGACCGTCATCGAAGGTACGCTAGGCAAGGCTTTTGGCGTCATGGGGGGGTACATCGCGGCCTCTTGTGATCTGTGTGATTTCATCCGCTCCTTTGCAAGCGGGTTCATTTTCACCACGGCGCTGCCGCCCGCCATTGTAGCCGGTGCAGCGGCCTCAATCCGGCATCTCAAACAAAGCTGTGCTGAACGGGCCGCGCAAAAGGCGAAAGTGGCGGAAGTGCGTGCGCGCCTTGACGCGATCGGCATTCCGCATATCGACAACCCCAGCCATATCATCCCGGTGATGGTCGGTGATCCGGTCAAGTGCAAATATCTTTCTGATATCCTGATGCGTGACTATGGCATCTACATTCAGCCGATCAATTATCCCACTGTTCCTAAAGGAACAGAGCGTTTGCGGATCACGCCTTCGCCGGTGCATTCTGCGGCGGATATCGACCTGCTCATAGCCGCCTTGGAAGTGCTCTGGACGCAGTGCCAACTGGCCCGCCTGCCGATGGCTGCACAATAGGTTCGGCCCGCATCAGGGTGTCAAAATGCGTGTGTTTGCTAAGGTCAGGGCCCATTGACGCTGCATCGCGGAGCATCGATCACCGCCTGTGTCTATTCGAATTCCATCTGCTCAAAGACGCGCCCGGCATTTTTGGTGGCCAGTTCCTCAAACGTGTCCAGATGCGCATAAGGCGATTGATCGATGTAATATGCCTCTGCCAAGCCGCCGCCATTCTCGAGATGTTCACCGACCTTGCCGCGCAGGTATTCCAGATAGCCTTTGGTGTAGCGGCGCACCTGATCCATGTTGGTCGGATGCCCGTGTCCGGGAATAACGTAGGTCGCGTTCAGCGCCTCAAATTCCGTATCCCAAGTGTTCAGCCAATCAACGGTGTAGGTATCCTCGAATATCGGCAGCATACGTTCGTGAAAGGCCATGTCGCCTGCGATTACCAGTTCTTGCCGGGGTAGCCAGACCACAACATCACCGGCACTGTGGGCGGGTCCAAGATATCGGACCTCAATGCGGTAGTCGCCCAGTTCCACGATGTAGTCATCGATGAAAGTCTCGGTCGGGCCTTGCAGAAAGGTACCTGCGGCCTTGTCCCGGTTCAGGGTTTCCATGGCTTCTAGAATGCGAAAGCCACGCGCGTCGAATGCGGCCGCTGCGTCCTCATGGGCGATGATCGGCACGTTCTGTTCGGCCCAATAGGCATTGCCCAGCATAGCATGGCCTTGGCCATTCTCATTGATCACGAGCACGACAGGTTGATCTGTGCGGGCCTTGATCTCTGCGTGCAGGGCCTCGGCCAGAACATAGGCTCCGCCGCCGTTGATCACCACGACACCTTCACCGGTGATAATGAAACTGAGGTTGTTGTTGTGACCGCTGTTTTCATAGGTAGGCGGGGCGGTGGCCCCAATGGCGCTGAAGACGCCTGGGATGAACTCTACCGGAGCACTATAAAGCGGTGATGCAGGGTATTGGTCCGCAATCTCTTCATTGGCCAGTGCAGAGGTTGCGGATAGAGCGATCAAGGGCAGGGCTAAGCGGATCATGCCTCTTCACCCGCAAAAACATAGCCATCGCCAAATCTCTCTGCCCGGCCCAGACCACCACCGGGCAGGTGAAAGCCAATCAGCTGCATTTGCGCGGCGCTAAGCTGGTCAAGCAGGCCAAGACGGGTCTGCACGGCGGTGTCCGGGTCCTGATCAGAGCCGGACAACCACTGCGGTTTTTCAAAGGCCGTGTGATGGTTTGCGATGCTATCACCCAGCAACATCACGCTCTCGCGCCCCATCTGGACCTCAAACGCCATATGTCCGGGTGTGTGTCCAGGTGTCAGACGCGACAGAACCCCGGGTAGAATTTCCTGATCACCGTCGAAAAGGGTGATCTTGTCGGCCAGCATCTCAAGCCGGGACTTGGCGCCTACAGCAAAGGTCACACGGGCATCATCAATGGTGTTCGCTGTGTCGGGGTCGGTCCAATACGCCCATTCGGTCCGGCCGATGTGGTAACTGGCATCCGGGAACATCAGATCCCCAAAATCATCGCGAACACCCCACAGATGATCTGGGTGGGCGTGGGTAAAGACGACATCAGTCACATCATAGATGTCGACGCCCGTGGCATCGAGCGCCTCAATCAACTTGCCCGCGCTGGGCATGAACTCCTGACCGGCGCCTGCGTCAAACAGGATCGTGCGATCGCCGGTGCGCAACAGGGTTACATTGCAATCGGGGGTCATCGTATCGCCCGTGATGCCGTATTTTGCCAAAATGGCCACGGCATCGTCAGGGGGCGTTTCGCCAAAAGCGAAACTCTTTGGCAGCACAAGATTGCCGTCACTGAGCGTGTCAAGCGTGCGGCCATCCGCCTGTAGGGTGGTTTGGGCCCAGGTAAATTGGGGGAGGGCGGTCGACATCGCGGTTGCGGCACCGGCTTGGATCAGCTGTCTGCGTGTGAGTTCCATAATTCATCCACATATTCTTATTATTGAATAATATGATATGAATTCAGCTTTTGGAATAAGTTTCTTGCAGGCTGAGCCAGCCCTTGGGGGGGCAAGGGCGCGACTGGGCGCCCTTGCCCATAAATCATCCAGCGTTGGCGGCGATGATCTGGGCGACAGAGACCGCGTCGGTGATGGTATCGACCGAGTAGATTTGCATGATGCCCTGATTGGCAGCAGCCAGACCGACCATGTCGGCGTTGCGCGAACCAGTGACCGAGTTTTCCAGCAGGATGCCGGTTGAATGGGCGAGAGTTTGGTACAAGGTGCCCATGGCCATCGCAGGTGATTCAGCCACAACTTTGACGTTCGTCGAGGTGACGGCTTCAAGGATGCCGTTTGGAATTGCTGTTGTCATGTCTTTCTCCGTGTTTGGTGGGTTGTGCTGCTAGTGCAGCGGGGTTTACTGGCGCGCCTGACTGCTGTTGATCAGACAGCGCGCCAGCAAATTTCAATCAACGCTGTTGGCGGTAATAAGTGCGTCCAACTGGCGCAGCTGATCACTGGGTTCGTTCAGAATGCGGGCCACGCACTGCGTCGCGGTGGCCAGTCCAACCAGATATGTCTGGTTCAAATGGGCGACCGAGGCCTCCATCGCGCGGGACTGCGATTGTGAGGCCGCAATCATCTGCGAGGCAAGGGACACACCAGGCGAACTGGTTGTCACAAGATCTGAGGTCACCATCGGGTTGACCACTTGGTCTGGTGCCGGGGTTTGAGAATTGCCGTTAGACATAAGTAAACTCCATTGTTTAGGGCGAGGTCAGCCGTTTGCGCGCAAGGGCGATGCGCTGCCTCTGGCTGAGGGATGTCTTCATTTCTTCGATCAGCTTTTCTGCAAAGGCGTTGTCATCAAGCTGATCGTCGGCAGGCGCTGGCTGGGGCTGCCCCGCCTTGCCGATTGCATTGGCGTCTATGAACTTCTGCAGCGCGGTCAGAACGGGGTTAATCTGCCCCATGACATCACGCACGCTGGCCTTTCTGATCTCTTCATAGACCTCTTGCTGGGACATGCCTGCGAGGGCTGCTTTACTTAGGGTCAGGTCCTCGACTTCCTCGGCGGCCTCCTCTTTCAACTCGGCTTCTGCGGCTTCCAACTGCGCGTCCTCCTTGCGTTCAGTCTCTTGCAAAGGCTGGGTCGGATCCGCATCCAACTGCATTGCCAGCTGTGTGGTCACGTCGAGATTCCGTTCAGAAATCCGTTTGACCGTTTCGATGACTTCAATCGTGCGACGATGCTGTTCATCCAAGGTCTCGACGATCTTCTTGTTCGTTGGCGATGCATTCGACATGGGGCTGTCCCAAAACTTCTGGCGTTAAAGAGAACTGTCAGAGCCTGACTCTGGATCACGGGCAGGTACGACGGTGGCTGCAGCTGTGGCTGGCTGTGGCCAATCGGGCACCCAGACACCCAGCCAGTAATTCGTGATCAACGCTGCACCAGCGAATCCAAGACCAACAACCTTGGTCGTGTTGTCATCAATCGCTTGACCAATCACGCCAACAACGGCCCCGATACTGACAAGGGTGGCAACGGTCACCTTCTTTGCTGTCGACGCCCAGGGTGGTACGGCAACGGCGAGCGATGCATCACCCGTTGTCATGGCCCCCCAAAGCTCTATCTCGTTTAAAAGCTGATAGGCGCCAAAGGCTGCAATGCTTGCCGCCTGAAAATTCAGGGTACTGCGGATCTGGGTGCGTTGGGCCTCAGAGATTTCGTCGAAATAGACTTCAGTATTCGTCGTGCGGTACTCTGGTTCTCCGGTCGGTGATGGCCGGAGCATGATGTCAAGCAACGCATAATCGGTGTCTGGCAAACGGACCTCAAGGGGGCCGGGTTTTTTGGGTACGCTGCTGATGTCACTGAGCGTTGCAAAGGGCATGTAAACCAGTTGGATACGTGCATCGATGCTGTTGCCGGCGTCAAGCGGCTGCAACAGGTACAGGAAAACGCCGATGTGATTGGGGCCGTTGTCAATGCAAAGGGCAAGCTGCTCGCGCCTTTCACGCAAGGTCACCTCGCGAAACGTCGGTACATAGCCGGGAACCGGCGTCCGAAGCTGTGTCGCCGTGACCAGCTCAGGATCTTGTGAAGGGGTGCGGCACAGGCGCTGATAATGCTCGCCTTCCACAAAGCGTTCCTGAATTTGTTGCGCGTAGAAATTCTCGGACCAATCGTCCAGTGTCGGGCGGCCCAATTGAACGGCGGGCTTGAACTGGTCAGAATAGTCGCGCTTATGAGACTTCGATGTCATTTGTTATCTCCCCTGTATTTGTGAGCTGTTTCTGCGATTTGCGCGTGAAATTGGGCGCAACTGGCCATGACCCGTTCGATAGCCTGCAAACCGGCATCTGGTGGTGGGGCCAAATTCGGTGGCGGCGCAGTAGCACTTTCTGCGTTTGCGCCGCGTGCAGCCAATGCTTCGGTGGCCAATTTGCTGCCACTGATCTTGGCGGCCAATTCGGTCAGGTTTTCCTCTTGCTTCGCGCCTTCAACTGCGCCGGCACCACCGGATAAATACTTTTCCAACGCCTTCGCGAGCGCCACGAGAAGAATTTGTTCCGCACCCTGAACGAAACTACGGGCGTCTTCCAACGCCATAACAAGCGTTTGTTCGTAGAAAGGTTTGACGAACGAAATGTCACTTTGTTCGCCCGGATTAAGAACCTCGGAATTAATAAAGGCGACGCTCTTTTCACTTTTTGTTGTAGGTGCGGGTGCTGCATTGGGGGCCATCTATTTTCACCACTGTCTTCAGATTATTTGGAAATGATCTCAATTGCCTTGGCGACAATGGACGGGTTAAGGGCGTTCATGTTGCCCTGATTTGAATTTGCATTCGCAATTGCAATTCCAGCCGCCTGCGATGCAATCTGATACAGAGTTGCCATGGCTTGGGCGGGCGCTTCCGCCACCACTTTGACGTTGGTCTGGGTGACCGCGTCAGTAATCTGCGGATTTACGCCTGGGTCTTTTGTCATGAATTACACCCTGTGTTTTGTCGTGTTGTTATGAATGACGCGGGCCATCAGCAGATGTGACACTCGCAATGTAATTATTCTTGAAACCATTCGCGAAGGCGCTTTCTGAGCACGCATATCTTGCGGCGCGCGGCGGTTTCGCTGATGCCCATTTGTTGCGAAATTTCGGTGTAGGACAGGTCTTGCACAAACCGCATCCGAAACATCTGTTGCATGGCTCGCGGCATCGTCGAGAGGTAATCGAATATATCGCCAAGAGATTCTTTGGCGATATATGTGCGCTCAACACAAGGGACGGCGCTGCTGATTTCAAGAGGGTGACCGTTGTCAAAAAGTTCGTCCGAGCGCCGAAAAATGCGGTTACCGTTGCGGCGGTTGCTGTCCTGATAAACCTGCAAAAGTGAGACCAGCATCAGGCCCAGAAAATTTTCAACCTCTCTTTCAAGACTGAGGTAGTTGAGAACCTTTAGTGTGGCTTGTGATAACAAGTCTTCCGGGTCATGTGCGCCGCCAGCGCTTAATCTGCGTGCTCTACCAATTAATACAGGATAGCTTTCCAGCCATTGGTGTCCAAAATCAACACGGCTGGCCTCAGCTGTCCTAATGGGGCTCCCATCGGACATTCGCTTTCTCCCAGTTCAAAAAATCCCTCTATGGTTGTATTGACGCGGGGAGAGTTAATCTGTGACGGAAGATATTGGAGTGGTGCTCAATTTGTTCTATGGGCGGGCAAATAGAATAAGGCACTGACAGTGAAATGGGCCAAAAATTGCTATTTCAGGCGACGACCTGGTTCGAGAAATGACCAATGATCACCCGGTGCCCGGCATGATGTGCCTGCCTGTTTCGGTAGGCAAAGGCCCGATTTAAGCCAAGTGTAGCTGATCGCGTTTTGACTTTGTGCAGGTGCGCTCGGCGACCGCACAAAATCAACCGCACCATCCAGAGCAAGAAGGATGGAGCAAGGCACCGGACAGAAATACGATTGGGTCTTCGCAGGGTATCGGGTTGTTGCTCTGATGGGCCTACCCGGAAATTTACAGGAGGGGGCAACCCCGGCGCGGTGCCGGGGGCTATCCTGCTTCGCGAGCAAGCATCTGAGAGGTGTGAAAAGCGATTTGTTGCCGTTCCAGAGACACAGCGTTTCTTGCAATTTTGGGTGAATTGTCTATCTTTGTGCCAACCGCATCAAGGCTAGGTGTATCTGCGACACTCACACAACCCCCAAGTGGATATGCATAGGGACGCGGTTACTCTTCCCAAGCCCTGGCCTTGTGCCAGGGCTTTCCTTTTTGCGCGGTGGGGCGCGCGCAGCGCCGTGTCGTAAGCGCCCTTGGTGCGTTATGGTCGCCGACGAGCGTCAGTTTAGCCGTACTTTTGCAAGGAGCTTCTTGCTCATGTAACTGGCGCGGTCGTGGGTCATCGCGGCTGCAGGCGACATTTGCAGCAAGACACCGTAGGGTTCATTTGGGTCGGTGCTTCTGACGATAGTAAATGCACGCAGCCGCTCTGGCACGTCAGGTTTGCTGCCGTAAACCACATCAAATTTGTCCCAGATATCCGCAAATTTCCATGCATTTACAAGATAGTTGAACCCTGCATCATCAATGATCGTGGCGGGGAGGTTGGCGTCTGTCATATCATGTTCCATTCCGGGTAGTGGATAGGCCTTCGGTGTTCGTCTTTGTTCTGTTTGTGAAACGAACACTGGTGCCGCGTGCCGTGAGGGGGGCTAAAGGGCGATCCTTAGGTATCAGCTGTCACTGAATGCGGATCGATGTGTGGGCGACGAAGAGGCAAAGCCTCATCGGCCATCTGTCCATTGTGTCGATGTTCCATCATCTCACGCAGCGTTGGCACGACAACGGGCGGGGTATTTGGCATTGTGCCTGAATGCGCGACTTTGCCTGCATTGAACGTGAGATTGAAATACTGGTTACAGAGAGACTCTTGAACCCGGTTAATCAGACTAACCATGGTGCACCTCCATCTTAGAGGTCCATCATGCACGTTAGGGGCGATCATCGTAAGGGCTATTTCCCCTGTGTCGCGCGAGAAAACGCATGGCATTTTTGGAGAATTTGATCACTTTCAGTACAGGTGGTTCCCGCTATGATAGGATATAACGCTTGTGAAACGCCAAGGGCCGCCCCGAGAGGGCGGCCCGTTGGTTTAGGTAAGGTGGATCATGATCCACCTTACGTGATGCGCTGTCGCCTATCGCCGCCGGTCGCGGCGCGAAGACATGGGCTGGAATGCCACGCCCACATGCGCCTCGCAGTATGGTTTACCTTGCTGCACGGCAAGGCCGCAGAACCAAAAATCATCCGTCGCCGGGTCGCCGACAGGCCATTTGCATGTCTTCTCCGTCAACTCCATCAGGCTGATCCGCTTGGCGGTCTTTTCGACTTCGCTGACCTTGGCCAATGCCTCTGGGCTGATTTCATTTGCAGATGGCTGCGGAGGCAGGGGTTGGCCTGCCGGAATAATTGCCCGCCGTGCGGCAGAGATCGGAATCCCGTTCTCATCAAGCTCCTGCTCTTCCTTCGGTGGGGTTGATGCGGGGGCGGCCCTGGGTTTTGGTGCGGGTTTCGCCGCGGGCTTTGCTGCCGCTGCGGGCTTTTCCTTGGGTGCGGGTTTCGCCGTTGAACCGCCGCCAGATCCGGCCCGATTGGACAGGCCCAAACGGTGCACCTTGCCAATCACGGCATTGCGGGTGACACCGCCCAATTCCTTGGCGATCTGGCTGGCCGACTGGCCTTCGCCCCACATCTTTTTGAGCGTCTCAACGCGCTCATCTGTCCAGGACATATGTATTCCTTTGATCACTGTCGCCGAGCATCGCCATTGGGTGCGGCTTGGCCATTCTATCTCATCTGGGCCATACTAGTCATTGCCGCCTCCGATGTGAAGGAGGGCGCGCACCTTTTGCGCAAGTTCTGGTGTTGAAGTCACATGTGGCGCGCCGATCACCTCAATTCAGGCTACAGCAGCCGCGCCGCAACCCCTGATCGTCGATGTAGTGTAGCCCGTAGCGCCGATTGCTCATGCCATCGGAGCAGGCACCGGGCAGAATATGCGCACTGACAATCTCGCGGTTTTTCCGCCAGGCAAAATGGAACCCTGTCTCTGGCAGGTTCACGAATTCCGGTGCTGGCGCATTTGCGGTGATGGCATGACCTGTTTCACCTTCAGGGGTGTTCAGGATCAGATTCATTTCATCAAAGAATGTGATGTCCCAAAACGGCTCAGTCCCAAAGCACTGCAAACCTATGGGCAGCCCAAGCATTGTTGTGGCAACCGGCTGCGGTGTCAGGAATCGCATGGCGGCCCAGCCCGCGCTTTCGCCATGGTTCACCATTGCCCAGTTCCCTTCGCGGCTCAGCGCCACGACTTCGATCCCGTTAGCATCCGGTGCCAATGTGCCTATGATCGCATCACGACCGCTGGGCCCGGCGCGCAGGTTCAAGCTGTCGCCTGTGCCTACGCCGGTGACACTGTAAAGTGCTGGCAAAGGTGGGTCGATGCTGTCTGCGTTCGCGAAGGTTGCCCAAAGCCCCAGAATGATTGACAAAAAGATGCGCATAGCGGCCCTGTTCATGGAAGAGTGCACTGGCAGGATGTTTAGCATGCCATTCATGGGCTGGCTATCCGGCGGTGATCGGCTATGTGCTACGGGCAAGCAGGGGAAATGCTATGATGAATGAAGACAGTCAAATGGGCGTGCGCCGCTTTGGGCGCGTGAACTGGCTGGGCACCTGGACGTTGACACAGCGCGAGATCAGGCGCTTCATGAATGTCTGGTCGCAAACGGTTATGGCCCCGCTGATCAATGCCGGGTTGTTCTTGATGATCTTTACGATCGCCATCGGATCACAGCGGGGCGATGTGATGGGCGTGCCGTTCATGACGTTTCTGGCCCCCGGTATTTTGACGATGACCGTGATCCAGAACGCCTTTGCCAATACGTCGTCGTCGCTCGCCTCTGCTAAGGTGCAGGGCAATATTGTGGATACACTCATGCCGCCGCTTTCTGCTGGCGAGCTGGTCGCAGGCTATCTTTGCGGCGCGATTGCCCGCGGCGGGCTGGTTGCGGCGGTCATCGCCATTGGGGCTGTCATGTTCCTTGGTGTGGGGCTGCAAAACCCGACCTGGGTCCTGGTCTTTGTGTTGCTGGGGTCCATCCTGATGGGGGGGCTTGGCATGATTGCGGGCATCTTTGCCAATAAGTTTGACCAACTTTCCGCGATTTCAAACTTTCTGGTGACCCCTTTGGCGTTTCTGTCGGGCACTTTCTATTCCATTGAGGCGCTGCCGCCCTTCATGCAGGCGCTGAGCCATGCAAACCCGTTTTTCTACATCATAGACGGTGTGCGTTTTGGTATGATCGGGGTCAGCGACAGCAGCCCGTGGGTCGGGCTGTTGGTTGTAGGAAGTGCCTGCCTCGTCGTGATCGGCATTTGCTTGCGCTGGATGCATACAGGCTACCGGCTGAAAGCCTAAAGCGTGTCATCCCTGACGGTAATGCCGCGCGCTGCCATGACGGCAACCAACGTGTCGATGTCGGGGAAATCACCGGCAAAGAGCGCCTCTTCTGACTGATCTTTGTAAACGACGGTCACCTCTGTGCCGGCCCGGGTTTCATGGGCGCGCAGGTGCGCGATACTTTCAAGTGAGATGGTGCGCGGCTTGTTCCAAGCCGAGACGGTCACGGCAGTCTCATCAACGCGGATGCCCAGGGCCGGGCGGGGCAGCAGCATCCAGACAATGGTGAGGCCAACAAAAATCCAGGCCAGCCAGATCAATGATGACACCGCATAAATCACCACCGCCATGAGCAACAGCACAACAGCAATAAAGCTAAGCAGGATGGCGCCCTTGCCTGCTGCGCGGCGGAACTCGTAGATATCGTTCATATCGGCTCGCGTAATTCACAATCATGGCCGGAATTTGTCCGTAGAATGAACAACACCCAGCGTTTCTGTCAGGCCACAGCGCGCCGTTCGCGCCACGCCAAAAGCGAAGCCCCTGTCAGGATGATCAACGCCCCCAGAATGCTGATCTGATCCGGCCAGACGTCAAAGATCAGCAGGTCATATAGTGTTGCGAAAATCAGTGTTACATAGCTGAAGGGCGTCACGAAACTGGCGTCGGCCCGTGCGACTGCGTTCACGAAACAAGCCTGTGCCATGGCCATCAAGCATCCCAATGCGGCCAGCGCGCCCCACTGCGCCGGAGTTGGCATCACCCAAACCGGTATGACGGCGAGGCTGGCAATACAAACCCCCAGCGCATTATTTACCAGCAAAATCTGAAACGAAGGCTCGCGATCGGCGAGCTTTTTGATGAAAATCAGCTCCATCCCCATGATGATGGCGGCCCCAAGTGCCAACAACCCGGCCAGCTGAAAGGTGCCTGGACCCGGACGTAGCAGGATCAGGGCACCACCGAAGGCCATAAAAGCGGCGAGCCAGCGCCACGGCCCCACGCGCTCTCTTAACAGCGGGATGGCGAGCAGCATGCAAAAGACCGGGTTGAGGAAACTGATCGCAGTCGCGTCCGAAAGCGGGATGTAGGCGACGGCGGCAAACATCAGCGTGACCCCACCCCAACCAAAAAACGTGCGTCCGATGTGTAAGCCCAAATGAGGTCGGTTGATTCTTGGGCGCATCACGACGGCGGCACTGGAGATCGCGGCGAATGCGAAAAGGAAACGCCCATGGCTGACCTGTAGCGGATGCAGCGCAGGACCCAGCGCATCTGTGCCCAGCGACTTTGCCACCAACATGGTGCCCGCAATAAAGGCGGTTGCTGTCAGCATGAATGCAATAGCGAGAGGGGGATTGGCGGCGCGCAGTGTCATGAGCCATCTGTGAACCGCGAGGAGGGGAGAGGCAAGCGTGGACCGTCGAGATATGGCATCATACAACGTTAGATTGTGCCCACGTTGCCTTCGGATATGTCGGGTTTGCCAATTCTGTCGGGGCACGACCAGAGGCGAATTCACCAGCCTGTCAGGGCATCTGGGCTGGCGTTGGCACACTGGCGGCATTTCGGGGCTTCCATCCTGTCTGCCTTTGCGCTACCGATGCCCCATGACGCCTGCACTGACATATCAAAGCCGACGCCGACGCTAATACAGCGCCGCCTCTTGTCTCAGCCGTCATACACCCAAACATTGTTGACACTCCGGCACGATTCTGAACCAATCGGGCTTATTGTTGAAGGATGATCATCATGATCGCATCTGTTCTGCCTACCTATTCACGCGCACCGCTGACATTCGTGTCTGGTGCTGGCTCCTGGCTGGTGGAAGAAGACGGACGACGCTTTCTTGACCTTGGCGCCGGGATTGCGGTGAATGCGCTGGGCCATGCCCATCCGGCCCTTGTTGCCGCGCTGGGCGAACAGGCGAATGCGCTGTGGCATGTGTCGAACCTTTACAACATCCCGGCCCAGCAAAAACTGGCGGATGCGCTTGTTTCACAGAGCTTTGCCGACACAGTGTTCTTTACCAATTCCGGGACCGAATCCTGCGAACTTGCGGTCAAGATGGCGCGCAAATACTGGCACGATAAGGGCGCGCCGGACCGGACCGAGATCATCACATTCTCGGGTTCATTCCATGGTCGCTCAAGTGCTGGGATTGCGGCTGCGGGTTCCGAGAAGATGACCAAAGGCTTTGGCCCGCTGCTGCCCGGTTTTACGCATCTGGCGTTCGGCGATCATGAGGCGCTGAACGCTGCCGTTTCGGACAAAGTCGCGGCCATCATGGTAGAACCCATTCAGGGCGAGGGCGGCATTCGCCCTCTGCCGGATGCCTGCCTGAAAGGCCTGCGCGATTTGTGTGATCAGCATGGGATCCTGATGATCCTTGATGAGGTGCAATGCGGGATGGGCCGGACGGGCAAACTCTTCGCGCATGAATGGGCCGGAGTGACACCTGACATCATGATGGTTGCCAAAGGCATCGGCGGGGGCTTTCCCTTGGGGGCTGTGCTGGCCACGGAAAATGCCGCCGCTGGTATGACCGCTGGCACCCATGGATCAACCTATGGGGGCAATCCATTGGCTTGTGCTGTGGGAAGCAAGGTGATGGAGATCGTGAGCGATGAGGCCTTTCTGGCAGAGGTGAACCGCAAGGCCGCGTTGATGCGGCAGAAACTGGAAGGGCTGGTTGCAGCACATTCCGATGTCTTTGAAGCCGTGCGCGGCGCGGGGCTGATGCTGGGGCTGAAGTGCAAGGCGACAAACACGGATGTGGTGGCTGCGGGCTATGGGCAGGGCGTTCTGACTGTGCCTGCCGCAGACAATGTTGTGCGCTTGCTGCCCGCCCTGACGATCACAGATGAAGAGATTGCCGCTGCTATCGATTTGCTGGATGCTGCCGCATCTCAGATAAAGGGGCCTGATGCGTAACTATACGTTCCGCCGTCTGACCGAGGCTGACCTGCCTTTGATGCGCCGCTGGCTGGCTACGGCGCATGTCAGAGCCTGGTGGGCAAATGCGGACACGCAACTGGCGCTGATGCAGCAGGATATGGACAATCCGGGCATTGATATGTGGGTCGTTTCCCTGATTGATCACCCCTTTGCGTATCTGCATGATCATGATGTGCAGACCTTTGGGATGCCGCAATATGCAGATTTGCCGCGTGGCGTTCGTGTGTTATCGACCTTTGTGGGCGATAGTGACTTCCTCGGGCCGGGCCATTCGGTGGGATATATTGAGGCACGGGTCCGCGACCTGCGCGCAAAGCACCCGCAGATCGCAGTTGCGCCGAATTCCACCGACACCCGTGCGGTCAGCGTTTTCCGACAGGCAGGCTTTACGAACCGGCGCCTTGCCGCGACGCGGGACGGGCGCCTGGTTCAGGTGATGATACATAACTGACAATCGGCTGGCACCCCGGCCCAACAAAAAGCGAAACTGATGAACCACTTTCTTGATATTGATGTCACGTCCCCTGATGCCCTGAGGGGGATCATCGACAACGCGCAGGCGATGAAATCTGCGCGCGCAGGTAAACCCAAGGGCATGCCTGACACTGACCAGCCACTGGCGGGCCATATGGTTGCGCTGATCTTTGAAAAACCCTCGACCCGGACCCGCGTGTCATTTGATGTGGGCGTCCGCCAGATGGGTGGGCAGACCATGGTGCTGTCGGGGGCTGACATGCAGCTGGGCCACGGTGAGACGATTGCGGACACCGCCCGCGTGCTGTCACGCTATGTTGATCTGATCATGATCCGCACGTTTGAGGAACAGACGCTGCTCGACATGGCCGAATATGCCACCGTGCCGGTCATCAACGGACTGACCAACCGCACCCATCCCTGTCAGATCATGGCGGATGTCATGACATTTGAAGAACACAACGGGCCTATCAAAGGCAAAAAAGTGGTTTGGTCAGGCGATGGCAACAACGTGTTTGCCAGTTTCGCCCATGCGGCCAAGCAGTTTGAATTTGATCTGGTCTTTACCGGGCCGCCGCCGCTTGACCCTGAACCAGCGCTGGCGGGGCTTTACACGACTGTACGCGACCCGCAAGAGGCGGTGCAGGGGGCCGATCTGGTGGTCACCGACACCTGGGTCAGCATGCATGATCCGCAATCGGCCCGTGAACGGCGGCATAACCAGCTGCGCGGTTATCAGGTCAATGATGCGCTGATGGCCAAGGCCAAGGATGACGCATTGTTCATGCACTGCCTGCCTGCCCACCGTGATGACGAGGCGACAAGCAGCGTCATGGACGGGCCGCATTCGGTGATCTTTGATGAGGCGGAAAACCGACTGCACGCACAAAAGGCGATCATGCGCTACTGTTTGGGAATATAGGGTTCTGGCCCTAGGTGAACTTCCGGAACAGTTTTGTCTGATCAAACATGTCTTCCAGGCTTTCGATACGGGCCTTGGTTTGTGTCCAATTCAATGTTTGCACAGAAGAAACCATCGTTTCCAATAGCAGCATTGTCGTTGTTGCACTGTCCCAGGCCGATGGCACAACGATCCGATTGCTCAGGCAAACTGTTGCCAATTGATGAACCGGCGAACGCCACTGGTCGGTCATCAGAATAATCCGGGCTCCGCGCTCATGGGCGAGTTCGGCCAGCTTCAGCGTGTTGTTTTCGTACCGTCGCACATCGAAGATGACAAAAACGTCCCCTTCCTTGGCGTTCAAAAGGTAGTGGGGCCATGTGTTTGACGTGGATTGCACATGCGTCAAATTTGGCCGGATGACCTGCATATGCAGGAACAGGTATTCTGCCAGAGTATGTGTAATCCGGCCTCCGACGATGAAAAGATGCCGATCCACGTCGGCCATCAAGTCGCAGGCGTGATCAAAGGCGGACGGATCAATCTGGCTGAGTGTGAGCCGGATGTTTTCGATCACGGCTTCGGTAAAGCGGTTGAGGATATGGCCAGAGGGGGCGGCTTCTGCCCATGTGTCATGTTTGGCAATCGGTGTTTTTACTTTCGCCCTGAGTTCCTCACGCAGGGCGGCCTGAAATTCCGGGTAGCCCTTGTAGCCAAGTTTCTGAACCATGCGGGCGACGGTTGGCACAGACACATCTGCATCTTTTGCAAGGGCCGTCAAAGGGCCCAGGCCAGAGGCCGGGTAATTCTCCAGAACCGATAGTGCCAGCTGCCGCTCTGCCCGCGTCAGATCGTCCAGCATCTTGTGGATGTGGTCTGATATCGTTTGTGCGGCCTCTGCCATAGTTGTCTCCGTTTTGTTCATAAAAATAACAGTCGGAAGTGACGTGTTATAAATATTTCACAATTTTGTTGACATGGCTACCATATAGCAAGCACTTTATCGACAAGGGGGCGCTATGGTCTTATCGCAAATGAACGACAGTGTTGTTGAGGTCTCGCACAGCGAGGCCCGCTCCGCGGTTGTCATGGTTTGTGAACATGCCACCCATTATATTCCTGATGTGTTTCAGGATTTGGGGATCAGCCCTGCTGCGAGGCTTAGTCACGTGGCCTGGGATCCTGGTGCCATGGCCGTGGCCCGGCACATGTCGCGGGCTCTTGATGCGGTTCTTGTTGCGTCAACCGTGTCCCGCCTGGTCTATGATTGCAATCGTCCACCAAACGCCCCTGATGCGATGCCCGCACACAGCGAGGCCTATGAAATTCCGGGCAACGCTGGTTTGACTGAGGATGACAAGAACGAACGGGTTGCACGCTACTACAGGCCGTTTGAACAGATGCTTGCATTACAGACGGCAAGCCGCACTGACCCGGTGATCGTGACGGTCCACAGCTTTGCGCCGGTTTACAATGGTAAGGTGCGCGATGTCGAAATAGGCATATTGCATGATCAAGACAGTCGATTGGCGGACGCCGTGCTACGGGTCGCGGAAGGTCACGATGTGCGCCGGAATGCCCCATACGGCCCTGAACATGGTGTCACACACACGTTGAAAGAACATGCGATCAAGCATGGCCATCTGAACGTGATGATCGAGGTGCGCAACGATCTGATAGCAGATGAAGCCGGACAAACCGCCATGGCAGGCACGCTGGCAGCTTGGATCAGGCAAGCGCTGGAAACTTTGGGGCGTGATCCATGCAGGGGATGATGCGCGGATATATTCGCGGCGTTGATGCCGTGAACTACCGGCTGGGTCGGGTGGCGATGTACGGAATCTTTGTGCTGATGGGGATTCTGCTTTGGTCCTCGATCAGCAAGACATTCTTCCTGCCAACGCTCTGGACGTTGGAAATGGCGCAGTTTGTGATGGTTGGATACTACATCCTCGGCGGGCCATATTCCATGCAACTGGGGTCGAACGTGCGTATGGACCTGCTCTATGGCGGATGGTCTGTGCGGCGAAAAGCATGGTTTGACGCAATCACCGTACTTTTCCTGATCTTCTATCTTTGCGTCTTGATCTATGGGGCCGTCAGCTCAACCGCGTATTCTCTAGGATACTGGAAAAGCGAACCATTCTCGTTTCTTGCGGGGGTCATCACGGGCGCCGAGGAGGTCGGCACGCTGGAAAGGTCGTCGTCATCCTGGCGTCCCTACCTTTGGCCGATCAAGGCCGTGATGATCGTCGGGTTCTGTCTGATGCTGCTGCAATGCATTTCGGAATTGTTCAAAGACATTCTGCGTCTCAAAGGTGCTGAAATCTGATGCCTTATGAGATGATCGCGACCCTTATGTTCTCAACCATGATGTTGATGCTGCTGACCGGGCAACGGGTGTTCGGGGCCATCGGGTTTGTGGCTGTTGTCGCCGCCTTGCTGTTATGGGGTGACAAAGGTGGGTATGACATCGGTTTTGCTGCCGCGATGAAACTGATGAAGTGGTATCCGCTTCTGACGCTGCCAATGTTCATCTTCATGGGCTATGTGCTGAGCGAGTCGCGCATCGCCGATGACCTTTACAAGATGTTCCACGTTTGGATGGGCGGGCTGCGGGGCGGGTTGGCCATTGGGACCATTGGACTGATGGTGCTGATTTCCGCGATGAATGGTCTCAGCGTGGCTGGAATGGCGATTGGCGCCACAATTGCCCTGCCTGAATTGCTGAAACGTGGCTACGACAAGCGCATGGTGACGGGGGTCATTCAGGCGGGGTCATCGCTTGGCATTCTGGTGCCCCCATCTGTTGTTCTTGTTCTTTATGCGATGATCGCACGGCAACCGGTGGGGCAGCTGTGGTTGGCGGGTGTCGTTCCCGGGCTGATGATGGCGGCGATGTTTATCCTCTATATTGTCATCCGCTGCTGGAAGAACCCCGATCTGGGGCCTGCATTGGACGCGGAAGAGCGCGACCTGCCGATGGCTGAAAAACTGCGTCTGCTACGTGCAGGGTTACTGCCATTGGTGATCTTTGCGGTGATGATGGTGCCCTTTGTAAACGGATGGACGTCCCTCGTTGAAAGCTCTGCCATAGGCGCAATGACCGCGTTTCTTGCGGCGGTCTTCAAGGGGCGTATGACCCGTGAAGTGTTCGAGAATTCGGTCCGCAATACGCTGGGCATCACCTGCATGTTCATGTGGATCATCCTTGCTGCACTTGCTTTTGGGGCGGTGTTTGATGGGTTGGGCGCTGTAAAAGCCATCGAAAGCCTTTTCACAGAACGCCTTGGCCTGAACCCCTGGGTGATCCTGATCCTGATGCAGCTTTCATTTATCCTGATGGGGACTTTTTTGGATGACACGGCAATGCTGGTCATCGTGGCCCCGCTCTATGTGCCGCTGGTTGGGGCGCTTGGGTTTGATTTGATCTGGTATGGGATTCTTTACACTATCACCTGCCAGATTGCCTATATGACGCCGCCGTTTGGATACAACCTGTTCCTGATGCGCGCGATGGCCCCGCCAGAGATCAGCATCCAGGACATCTACCGATCTATCGGGCCATTTGTGCTGGTGATGATTGGGGCGCTCGTCCTTGTGATGGTGTTTCCGCAACTCGCACTTTGGCTGCCTACTTATGTTTACGGAAAATAATAACGGAGAACTCCGCCAACGGAGCTGAAATCAAACAAGGAGAGTATCATGACCACAAGACGTAACTTTATTCGGAAGGCGGGCCTTGTCGGGGCCGCGACGTTGGCGGCACCTTCGATTGCCCGCGCGCAGGAAGCGATCAAATGGCGCTTTCAGACCTATGCGGGTTCGGCTTTGGGTGAACATGTGACGAAACCGGTTATCGACTACATTAACACCGCCGCCAATGGTGAGCTGGAAGTAGAACTGTTTTATGCCGACCAGATCGTGCCCACTGGCGAGCTGTTTCAAGCGCTGCAGCGCGGTACCATTGATGGTGTGCATTCTGACGACGATTCAATGGCCTCGCCCACGCCGTTACAGCAATTCGGCGGGTATTTCCCGTTTGCGACCAAGCACATCCTTGATGTGCCTGTGCTGTTCAACCAATACGGTCTAAAGGAAATCTGGGAAGAAGAATACGCCAAAGTCGGCGTGAAATGGTTATCGGCTGCGGGCCAGGACCCGTGTAACTTTAACACCACCAAAGAGATTACCAGCGTGGCTGATCTCGATGGTCTCCGGCTTTATACCTTCCCAACGGCTGGGCGGTTCTTGACACAGTTTGGCGTTGTGCCGGTGAACATCCCCTACGAGGATGCAGAGGTCGCGGTGCAAACGGGCGAGTTGGATGGCATGGCGTGGTCCGGTATCACCGAGGATTACACTGTCGGCTGGGCCGATGTGACCGATTACTTCCTGACCAACAACATCTCGGGTGCGTGGATCGGATCCTGGTTCGTGAACGAGGAGCGCTGGGCTGATCTGCCAGAGCATCTCAAGGCGATTGTGATGGCCGCAACCGAGGCAGGACATACCTATCGCAACCAATGGTACTGGGGTGGCGAAGCAGCGCTGCGCGCCAATGGCGATAAATTGCAGCTACGGTCGGTTCCTGCAAACGAATGGGCCGAGGTCGAGAACGCAGCCAAGGCATTCTGGGACGAAGTGGCGCAGGAAGGCGAAGTGCACCAGAAGATCGTCAACATCTTCAAGGAGTATAACGCCGTCATCAATCAGGCCGGTGCCCCTTACAATTTCGAGTAAGGCATCGCAGAAAACCAAACCACACCGCCTTCAAGGCGGTGTGGTTTCAACGCCCAAAAGGAAATAGATCATGGCTGGCAATCTCTCGTTCAAGGCACTCGAAGCGGCTGTCAAAGAGGGCTCCATTGATACGGTCCTGACCTGTTTTCCGGACATGCAGGGCCGTTTGATGGGTAAACGGTTTCACGCGGTCAATTTCGTGGAAACGTCATTCAAAGAAACCCACTGTTGCAACTACCTGTTGGCCACGGATTTGGAGATGGCAACACCTGACGGCTATGCCGCCAGCAGTTGGGAGCAGGGCTATGGCGACTATATCATGGCGCCCGACCTGACCACGATCCGCGTTTTGCCATGGCTTGAAGGCACTGCGATGGTCCTGTGCGATATTCTGGATCATCACACACATGCACCCGTGCCCCATGCGCCGCGTCAGATGCTGAAAAGGCAAATCGCCCGCCTGAAAGAGTTGGGCTTTGACGCAATGATGGCGACCGAGCTGGAGTTCTTTTTGTTCGAGAAGTCCTTTGACGATATCCGCAAAGGCGGCTTTCGCGATCTGACCCCGATCAGCGGGTACAACGAAGATTATCACATTCTGCAGACCACCAAGGAAGAAGGGGTGATGCGCCCGATCCGCAATCACCTGTTCGGCGCTGGTCTGCCAATCGAGAACTCCAAGGGAGAGGCCGAAACCGGTCAGGAAGAACTGAACATTCGCTATGCCGAGGCGCTTGATTGTGCCGATCACCACACAATTGCGAAAAACGGGATTAAGGAAATCGCCTGGCAGCAGGGCCATGCGGCAACATTCCTGCCGAAGTGGGATCATGCCAAGGTGGGCAGCTCATCGCATGTGCATCAATCCTTGTGGGCAGGCGGCCAGCCTGCATTTTACGACGCCAATGCGGATCTCGGCATGTCTGATCTGATGCGCCACTATATGGCCGGATTGATCGCATATGCCCCGGATTACACTTTCTTTCTGGCCCCCTACATCAACAGCTACAAGCGTTTCGCCAAGGGCACATTTGCCCCGACAAAGACGGTCTGGTCCGTGGACAATCGCACCGCTGGCTTCCGTCTGTGCGGCGACGGCACCAAGGGTATCCGCGCTGAATGCCGGATTGGCGGATCTGATCTGAACCCCTATCTGGCGCAGGCTGCGATGCTGGCTGCCGGGATCAAGGGGATTGAGGACAAGATGGAATTGTCCCCGCCGACCAAGGGTGACGTTTATGAGGATGCCAAGGCGCAGGACATACCGCAAACACTGCGCGCGGCAACAAAGACATTGCGCAATTCTGTGATGTTGCGCGCGGCGATGGGTGATGAGGTGATCGACCACTACACCCGCTGCGCCGAATGGGAACAAGAAGAATTTGACCGTGTTGTGACCGATTGGGAAATCGCGCGCGGTTTTGAAAGGGCTTAAGAATGATCCGTTGTGTATCCCCCATTGATGGGTCCGTTTATGCCGAACGGCCCACCTTATCATCCAAGGATGCCAATGCGGCCGTCGCGCGTGCAAAGGCCGCCCAGCCTGAGTGGGCCGTGCGGACGTTGGAGGAGCGAATTGCCCTTGTGCAGGCCGGTGTCGCCAAGGTTGGCGCGATGAACGACGAAATCGTTCCGGAACTGGCGCATCAAATGGGCAGGCCCATTCGCTATGGTGGTGAATTTGGCGGGTTCAATGAACGGGCCAGTTACATGGCTGGCATCGCCAAAGAGGCTTTGGCCGATATCGTGATCGAGGATAGCGATGCTTTTCGTCGCGTGATCAAGCGCGTCCCGCACGGCGTCGTGTTGGTCGTGGCCCCATGGAACTATCCCTATATGACAGCTATCAACACGGTCGCCCCGGCCTTGATCTCGGGTAACTCTGTGATCCTGAAACACGCAAGCCAGACACCTTTGGTGGGAGAGCGGATGGCGCAGGCGTTTCACGCAGCAGGCGTGCCAGAGGACGTGTTTCAGAATGTGTTTCTGGATCATCAGACAACCTCTGATCTGATTGCCGCGAAATCCTTTGGTTTTGTGAATTTCACCGGTTCCGTTGGAGGGGGGCAAGCGATTGAGCAGGCCGCAGCGGGTACATTCACAGGCGTTGGTCTGGAACTGGGCGGCAAAGACCCGGGCTATGTTTGTGATGACGCTGATCTGGATGCAGCCGTTGATACCTTGATCGATGGCGCGATGTTCAATGCGGGGCAGTGCTGCTGCGGGATTGAGCGGATCTACGTCGCAGAACAGCACTTTGATGCGTTTGTCGAAAAGGCGGTGGCGATTGTCAGCGGATACAAGCTGGGCAACCCCCTGAACCCGGCAACGACGCTGGGCCCAATGGCGCACAAGCGGTTTGCCGATGAGGTGCGCCAACAAACCGCAGAGGCGGTTGGAGCTGGGGCCAAGGCGCATATTGCGACGTCTCCACAAGATGACGGCGGCGCCTATCTGACCCCGCAGATCCTGACCAATGTGACCCATGATATGCGGGTGATGCGCGACGAAAGCTTTGGGCCCGTTGTGGGGATCATGCCCGTAAAGGATGACGCAGAGGCTATCCGGCTGATGAATGACAGCCACTTTGGGCTGACTGCATCAGTCTGGACAGGCGATGTAACCCGTGCCGAGGCAATTGCCGATCAGATCGAAACCGGCACGGTCTTTATGAACCGTGCGGACTATCTTGATCCGGGCCTCTGTTGGACGGGCTGCAAAGACACAGGGCGCGGCGGGGGGCTGTCGCTGATTGGCTACCACAACCTGACCCGTCCCAAATCCTATCACCTGAAGAAAGCATAAGATATGTCGCTGATCGCCAATTGGTCCTACCCAACCGCTATTCGTTTCGGCGCTGGCCGCATTGCCGAGATCGCAGATGCCTGCCACGCCTGTGGTATCAGAAAGCCGTTGCTGATCACGGATCGTGGATTGGCGAATATGGAAATTACGACCAAGACGTTGGACTTGTTAGAGGTCGCAGGCCTTGGTCGCGCAATCTTTGCGGATGTGGACCCGAACCCGAACGAGAAGAACGCAGCAGCTGGCGTTCAGGCTTACAAAGACGGCGGCCACGATGGGGTTGTGGCCTTTGGCGGCGGTTCCGGTCTTGATCTGGGCAAGCTGGTGGCCTTCCTCGCCGGGCAGACCCGGCCTTTGTGGGATTTTGAAGATATCGGCGATTGGTGGACCCGCGCGGATGCCGATGCCATTGCCCCGATCGTCGCTGTCCCGACGACCGCCGGGACCGGGTCCGAGGTCGGGCGGGCGTCTGTCATCACCAACTCTGAAACAGAAGAAAAGAAGATTATTTTCCACCCAAAGTTCCTGCCGACGGTTGTGATCTGCGACCCGGAGCTGACGGTGGGTATGCCAAAATCTATCACGGCGGGCACCGGCCTTGACGCGTTTGCTCATTGCGTCGAGGCGTTCTGCTCGCCCCACTACCACCCGATGTCACAAGGCATAGCGCTGGAGGGAATGCGACTGGTGAAGGAATATCTTCCGCGCGCCTATGCAGACGGGGCGGATCTGGAAGCACGCGCGCAGATGATGTCAGCCGCGGCAATGGGCGCGACAGCATTTCAGAAAGGTCTGGGTGCGATCCATGCGCTGTCGCACCCGATTGGTGCAATGTATCACACCCACCATGGGACAACGAACGCGGTCTGCATGCCTGCGGTTCTACAGTTCAATAAACCCGCAATCGAAAGCTCTATGGCACAAGCGGCCAGCTATCTGGGGGTTGCGGGTGGTTTCGATGGGTTTTGCGCACATGTCGACGACCTGAACGCATCACTGGGCATCCCCAGGACGCTCACCGCACTTGGCGTCACCGACCCGGATATCGACCGCATTGTTGCGGGTGCGTTGAGCGACCCTAGTACTGGCGGAAACCCTGTGAAGATGACCAAGGAAAACACACGGAAACTGTTGGAGGCATGTCTGTGACAGAACAAGAATATCGCGATCCCGACGTTGCATGATCCAACCAAATGCGCAGTTTTTCTGTCCCGTCATACATGGACAGATGGGCCGCTGTCTGACTTAATATTGTTACAAAAACCTAATCTACGGCACCAATCGAACATCCATAAGGGGAAGAGTTTATGAAAATCTCACTGGTATCATCTGTCGCCATTGTCGCGGCACTTACTGCACAAATGGCACAGGCGGAAACGCTGCGTTTGCTGACCTGGGGCGGTTACGCACCGCAAGAGGTTATCGATATGTTCGAGGCCCAAACTGGCCATACTGTCGAAGTTACGACATCCAACAATGAGGAAATGATCGCCAAACTGCGTGCTACCAACGGTGGTGGTTTTGATCTGGCCCAGCCAAGCCAAGACCGGATTGCCAGCGCACAAGAAGAGTTCGGGATATACAAGCCGATTGATATGTCGCGCGTGAACGCCGACCTGTTCATTCCGTCGATGTTATCCGCGACAGCGAGCAATAGCACCTACGAAGGTGAGGTTTACGGCCTGCCACATGTTTGGGGCACCAGCGGTCTTGTTGTGAACACGGCGGTGGCTGGCAACGTGACCGACTACACCGATCTGTGCGATGCATCTGTGGCCGGTCAAGTGTCGTATCGGCTGAAGCGCCCGACGCTGATCGGATTTGCCTATTCCATGGGCCTTGATCCGTTTGCGGCTTACGATGATGCGGAGGCCTATCAAAGCATTCTCGACGAGGTTGAAGCCATGCTGACCGCATGTAAGCCGAATGTGAAAACCTATTGGGACGGCGGCGACGAGATCAAGAACCTGCTGCGTTCTGGCGAGGTCGTGGCGTCAATGGCGTGGGATACGGGTGGTTGGCAGTTGAACGCTGATAACCCCGATATCACCTTCGTTGCACCAGAAGCAGGTGCGCTGGGCTGGATTGACACATTTGTCATGCCCGCACGTGGCCGCGCAGATGATGCAGCCTACGACTGGATCAACTTTGTGATGCAGCCGGAAATCGCAGCGATGATCACCAATACAGCCGGTAACTTTACCGCGGCTGTTGATGGTGATGCAGGTGTCAATGCAGACCTCAAGGCACGCTATCAGGGCAGCTTTGATCAGGCTGCGATTGACAACATCAAATGGTACCCGCCCGTGCCTGCTGGTTTGGAAGCACTGGAAGGTGCGACGCTCGACCGGATCAACGCGGCGAACTAAGCCCAACTGAAACCAACATAAAGGGCATCTTGGCGATGCCCTTTTTACCTTACGAGGGCGCAATTTGTCCGTTTCCTATCCCGACCTTATGTGCAGTGATCTGACGAAAGACTTCGACGGGTTTCGCGCTGTGGACCGCGTCAGCTTTGAGGTGCCGCAAGGATCGTTCTTTTCCATCCTTGGCCCGTCTGGCTGTGGCAAGACGACCCTGCTGCGTATGATCGCAGGATTCCAGTCGCCCACAAGCGGTGATTTGCGGATCAAGGGCAAGTCAATGATCGGCGTGCCGCCAAACAAGCGGCCCGTGTCGATGGTGTTTCAGCATCTGGCCCTGTTTCCAACAATGAACATCGGTGACAACGTCGGCTTTGGATTGCGGCAACGCGGCGTCGCCAAGTCAGAGATTAAATCACGCGTCGCAAAGGTTCTTGAACGTGTCGGCCTGCCGGATGTGTCGCAACGGCGGATCGACCAGATATCCGGTGGGCAAAAACAACGCGTCGCAATCGCGCGCTGCATGGTGCTGGAGCCGGATGTGCTGTTGCTTGACGAACCTCTGGGCGCCCTCGATCTGAAGCTGCGAGAGCATATGAAGGTCGAGCTGAAATCGCTGCAATCCGCTTTCAATACAACTTTTGTTTATATCACTCACGACCAGTCAGAGGCCCTGGTGATGAGCGACAATATCGCCGTGATGAACAACGGCCGTTTCGAACAGATCGGCACACCGCATGATGTTTACCATGCGCCAAGCACCGCTTTTGTGGCGGGCTTTGTTGGCGACGCAAATGTCATCAATGCCAGGGTTTCGGCGGTGAATGGTGCCATGCTGATACTGACATCCAATGCCGGAACAGAGATGAAAATCGAAGCACCAGCCAATGGGCTGAGCGTTGGGCAACGCGCGCAAGTGTTCCTGCGGCCCGAAGCCATTGAACTTGGCGCGGCGGCAGACGGCGTGAATGTGTCCAGTGGAGAGGTCGCATCTGTCCTGTTCAACGGGGCCAACAGCAGTGTGACCGTGCAAGATCAATCAGGTGACCTTTTGAAAGTCGCCTTGCCACAAACAGGGCGTTTCGCAAACTTGCGCAAAGGCGATATCGTGTTCACCCGTTGGGATCCCAAACAGGCCCGTTGCTATCCAGCACCGGGGGCATGATCCATGACCTCTGACACCTCTCGCTTAGGGTTTTATCTGCTGCTTGCCCCGATCCTGCTGTGGCTCACCGTTCTCATTATCCTGCCGCATATCGGGCTGTTCATCGTTTCTATCAGTGAAAAGGTCGGGCCGCGGGAATACGAGACGGGTTTTGCCAATTATGCCGCCTTCTTCAATGAACCGCTGTACTGGCGCACCTTTGCACGCACGGCGATCATGTCGATCCTCGCCACTGTTTTGACCCTGATACTGGGGTTTCCCATTGCCTACTACATTGCCAAACTGACACGTGGCCGTACCAAAACCACGCTTTTCCTGATGTGCATGATCCCATTCTGGGTGTCTGAACTGGTGCGCACGTTCGGCTGGATGATCCTGCTGCGCGAAACCGGGGTCATTTCCAACGCCCTGCAGTATCTGGGCCTCGTTAATGGCCCGGTCGAGATGCTGTATAATGACACGGCGATCATGGTGGGCCTTGTTTACACGTCCATCCTGTTCATGGTCGTTCCATTGGTCACGACCCTGGACAGCCTTGACGACAGTTTGATCGAAGCGGGCTATGATCTGGGTGGCACCAGCACGTCGATCATGCGCGAGATTGTCATCCCCCATGCAATGCCCGGCATCGTGTCGGGATGTATTGTGGTCTTTATGCTGTCACTTGGGAACTACCTGACCCCGATCCTATTGGGTGGCAAAGACAGCCTGTGGTTCACGGGCATGATCTACACCCAATTCATCACGCGCTTTAACTGGGAGTTGGGATCGGCATTTGGGTTCTTGCTTTTGGCGCTGTCGTCCCTTGTGGTCTTTGCCGGCTTAAAACTGTCACGCCAATCGCTGACAGAAACGATGGGGCGCACATGATCCCGACTGTGCCCCAGCCCAGCTTTGCCAAGTGGTGTTATCGCGCCTATGTCACGGCGTTCTTTATCTATCTGGCCCTGCCGTTGACGGTTGTGTGTGTCTTCGCCTTTAACAACAGTGTCTTCCCGTCACTGCCATGGGAGGGGTTCACACTCGCGTGGTTCTTTGGCAACGAAGCGCCGTTTATCGGGGTGTTCCATGAACGCGCGATCATTCGGTCCATTGGCACATCCGCTTTTGTGGCGATGTGGGTGTCCGGCCTTGCCGTGGCGGTGGG
Organism: uncultured Alphaproteobacteria bacterium; assembly: GCA_929200255.1. Classification (GTDB taxonomy): domain Bacteria; phylum Pseudomonadota; class Alphaproteobacteria; order Rhodobacterales; family Rhodobacteraceae; genus Yoonia. The sequence goes on from CAKMYZ010000012.1 coordinate 51,081, forward strand.
CACCTGCAACGCATTCCTTTTTGTCCGGTATAGCTTCCGCGGCAAGGGTCTGCTCTATATGCTGATGCTCTTGCCGCTGATCATTCCCGGCGTGATCCTTGGGATCTCGATCCTGGTGTTTTCCAGTTCGGTCGCCAACACACTGGAGGACGCAACAGGCCTGTGGTTCGACGGTCTGCGCCCGGGCCTGATCCTTGTCATCCTTGGTCAGTTTTCATTTATAACGACCTTTGCCACGCTGGTCATCTCAGCACGGTTGCAAAAGTTTGACCCCAGTCTGGAAGAAGCAGCTTTGAACCTTGGTGCCAGCAAAATGGGCGCGATACGGCAGATCACATTGCCGTTTCTTCTGCCTGCGATCGTGGCCTCGGCAGTTGTGTCGGTGTTGATGAGTTTTGAGAATTTCAACACCACACTGATGCTCGTGGGATCCGACTCACCATTGACGATCACGATGTTTGACAAGCTCAAGCAAGGCTCAACACCGGTCCTGAACGCTGTGTCATTGCTGTTGATCATGGTATCAGCGATCCTTGGGGTCATGTCGCTATTGTTCCAAAGTCGGAAGCGGTAGCGATATGGCGAAGTGCGATAGACCTCTGGGGGCACCGGACCGAACACCACCACCGGGTGCGTCGCGTGTCTGTAGCTCATACGGCCTTCTTTTGCTGACGTCTCCAAAACTCTGGCGATGCAAAGGGACCTTCTTGACGTTGTATTGAAGGTGAAATAGAGGGTGTTTGGGTCGCGGGCGTTGTGTAATGGTAAGACCCTTGCCTTCCAAGCAAGAGATACGGGTTCGATTCCCGTCGCCCGCTCCAACGCACAACAATTTCGTCAAATAGGCGCTGTTGCCGCGGATTTAGCTGGGCCTGAAACCAGTGGGTCTGACGCAAATCCAATCCTTGCAGATGCGACCAGCTCCTCGAACGGCATCGGCCGCGCGAGGTGGTATCCCTGCAGCGTGTCGCATCCCAGCTGGCTGAGGATTGCCGCATGGGTTGCTGTCTCAACACCTTCAGCCGTTACCGAGATATCCAGCGCACGCCCCATATCGATCATCGACTTTACCAGCTCACGCGCCGTGTTTGAGGTGTCGATGGGGCGCACCAGGCTCATGTCCAGCTTCATCCCGTCCGGGCGCATAGATTGCAGGCCCACAACAGACGCGTGGCCCGAACCAAAGTCATCGACCTCAATACGGAACCCTGCCAAACGCAATTCTGCCAAACGCGCGAGGAAGCCGCTACCCTGATCTTCGACAAGAACGCTTTCCAGAACCTCCAGCGTGACCTCGGTCTTTCCAAGGTCCCACTTCTTGATGGTTTCTTCCAGGCGCTGATTCATAACTTGATGAACGCCAACATTGAAAGATATGCGGGGTATTGCCGGGTCTACATCGTTCATCATCGATATCCTGTTCAGCCCATACGCGAAAACAGCTTTGTCGATGTCGGGGATCAGGCCCAGTTGGGCGGCGACAGGCAGAAAGCTGGCAGGGGTCAGGATGCCATGGTCGGGATGCTGCCAGCGCGCTAGAGCCTCGACCCCAACGACTTCATTGGTTTGCGCATCAAATTGAGGCTGGAACCACGCAAGGAATTCGCCATTTGCGATGCCCCGCTCAATGTCGGCTGTCAGCGTGCGTTTGGCCAGAACAGACGTATGAATTTGCGGACTATAAAGAACTGTGGTGCCACGCCCGGTCTCTTTGGCAAGATAGAGGGCAGCATCGGCGCTTTTGAGAAGGTCCTTGTTGGAGATAAATCCACCATGTGTCGAAGCGATCCCGAAACTTGCGCCAATGCGGCAGGCATGGCCATCGATTTCCATCTCGGAGGAGATGTCGCGGCCCAGCCGATCAGCGAGCTGTTGCGCGCTTTCTAATGTTGCCCCTGGGGCCAACAGGACAACGAATTCGTCCCCCCCCACGCGAGCAGCGAGGTCATCCTCGCGTGTCCGATTGACCAGATGAGTGGCGACCTGGCACAAGACCGCATCACCTGCGGCATGCCCCAGCGTATCGTTGACGTTCTTGAAATGATCGAGGTCGATGCGAATGAGCATGCGGGGGGGCGCAGATTTGGGTGGCAGTGTGTCCAGGGCATCGTCGAGCGCGCGGCGGTTCGGCAATGCGGTAAGCGGATCATGGCGCGCTTGTTGGCGCGCCTGCTCGCGCGCTGCGAGAAGCTCATCTCGTGCTTCTTTCGCTTCCGTGATATCAGTAATAATGGCCGCGAATTGCACGTCTTCATCTTGTCCTGCCGCCATCGGTGAAATGCTAAGACTAAACCAGCAGGGCTCATTGTTCTTGCGGTAGTACAGAATTTCTGCCTGAATGGCCTCTCGCCTTTCAAGCGCACGCTGTATTCGCTTGCTAACCGCAAGATCGGTGTCTTTGCCATGCAGCAGACCGTTGATTTTTTTGCCCAGAGCTTCGTGCGCTGTGTATCCGGTGATCTTGGCGAACGCTGCATTTGTCCACAGGATATGGCCGGGTAAGTTGGTGACAACCACGCCCTCGTTGGCCATTTGTGCGATTTGCGCCAGACGCGCCAGTTCACGCGACTTGTCGCTCAATTCAGCCTTCGAAAGGTGCAACTCACGATGGGGCGTCACAATTGCGCGCATGCCAAGGACGCCCATCAAACCAAACGGTACGGCCAAAGCGGCGACCGCGACCAAGATGGCCGTCCGGATGAGCGATTGGCCAATCGTCCTGATGGCTTGCGCATCAGAATCTGCCAGCAAGGAAAAGGTTGTTCCAGGCACTTCCATTGCGACCGGTAGTGTCTGAACGGGTGTCCATTTTTGCTGGTTTGCCAACTGAAATTGGGTGACCAGTCGCGTCACGGGGGCATCGCCATCCGCGCGCAGGACGTTCGTCAGATCGACGACAGTTTCTGCGGTCAGTATGCCTTCTGTGATCCCGGCGCGTTGGACCGGCATGGACACCAGAAAATGTGCGCTGTGCGGTGCATCTCCCGGTCTGTAGCTAATGCGCGGCGCAGGTGATCGCGCACCGGATACCCAATCGCTGAGGCCCTCGACATACTCGATAGGAAGATATCGATCGGTTTGGTTCAACGTGTCCGGATCTCTGATCGACAGAAGTGGGCGGCCTTTGTAGTCAAAAAGCGCTGCGGACCGGAACCTCGGGTTGGCCAGGATGGCGTCCTCGGCACGCAGAGAGGTTGTGGTTTCCCCAAGGGTATAATTCTGAACGTCGGGGTTGTTAGCCAAAATCCGGACATCCAGTACCAGCTCATCCAGGATGTCACGCAGGATACCGCTTTTGGTTGCAAGATGCGATCGTTTGGCATCCGCCTGCATGGTTTCGAGCGCTGGCGCGGATGCAAAGTGGACGGCAGCGGCCACGGCCAGAATCGCGGCGCCATAACCCAGCGCGATCAGCGACAGGTAGCGGAAAGTAACACTGGTTTCCTCTCTCATCAGTCGCGGCCCAGATCGTGATAAAGTCGCGCGTCATCCAGCTGATCTGACGGCGCCGGATCATGATCACGAAAAACCGGCTCAAGATTTCCGTTTCGCGCCACCCGCGTCATACACAGATCTTCGCGGCCCAGCGCCTCGTGCCCGTCTGGGGTCTGCGACGTCACCGGCTGGAAAGGGTGCCGGTAGTCGGTAATCAAGCCTTGATATGTGCCTTCAAGGTTATGAAGTGCGCGGCGCAATGCGTTGCGTTGTGCGTCGATGCCCTGATCCCACTGTGCGTCCAATTGTGCGCGGTCAAGTGCAAGCAGGAACAGCCGCCCAAGATCAAACGCGTGGTAGAACCCGTGAGGCGCCGGATGCTCGCGCGGATGCATCGTTTCGGGGGCGTGACGCTCTGCGGTGGCATGATATATGCTTCGGGCCGCATATTGGTGAAGGCCGCATGTGCCCAGGATCTCCAAATCTGTCGCCATGATACTGTCGAAGTCGACATGCTCTGTAATACGGCCTCCAAGAATTCCCCAATGACTGATGATCTTTGGTGGCGTGTCGGCTTTGGCGAGATGTGCGATGATGGTCGACGTCAGCTCGAACCCGGCAACAAGAACGACGCAATCTGCCCGAGATTGCACGATCCTCTCAGCGGCATCAGTCACGGTGCGTTCACCGGCAGTGTTGTGTAAAACAAGCGCCTCTGACAGTACCTGGGCACGCGCATCTGCTGCGTTCTGCAGTTCTGACATATTATACCGGCCCCAAGGGTTATCCACTGCGATGGCGGCCGGTCTCTGGCACCCGCGTTCCAGCGCGACAGAGTACAGATGATCAGCCGCTTTTCGGTCATCAACTGACAGGCGGAAAACCCAATTCTGATTACCATCCGCACCCCGGGTCAGCGGCCCCGCCGCTGACCACGGCAAGAGTAATGGCATGCCGCTGTTGTTGATCTGCTCAAGATTGACGAGATAGTGCGGTGAATGCATGCCCCCAAACACGGCAATTGCGTTCGGGTCGTTTCGCGCCGCAGCAAGCGTGTCATTTGAACGACGCGCATTGGCGCGATTATCGATTGTGATTACGCGCACATTTGCGGTGTTGGGGTGGCTGCTGATTGCAGCTAAAAGACCGGCCTCTATCGCCTCGGCTGGGTGCTGGGTCAGCGTGTAGTCTGCGTCAATATAGACAGTTACCTGATCTTGCGACGATGCGATGCCGGGTAGCACCAACGCCAGACAGAGCATAAGTGGCTTGAGAGAAAACTTGACCATTTGAAACCCTCTGCGTGTGCGTAACTCGCGTTTTAGAAGGCAATGATTTTCAACGCCCTAAAGAGCACCGCAGGAAATGCGAAAAACTTGAAAGATTTATTAACGACGATCAGAATTCGTTCGGTCAGCGTCCAGTCTGTAGATTTGAAGCGCCGTTCCAACAGGCATCTTTTGCGCTTTGAATGTTGCCGCGACGCTTACACAGAAATTCAGCCAAACCTGAACGTGGCATATGCGCGGGGCTATTGTTTAGCTGTTGTTCCGATGGTCTTGGCGCATTTCAAGTCCTATGCAGAAAGATTGCCGCGACCTGTTCATCTTTGTCGTAGACGGAATTTTATCGGGCAAACAACAGGATAACATCACGTTCTGGGTAAATCTGTGCTCATGTGCCGCGTGGTTTGGCGCGCAATGTGGGATCGGCCAGGGTGGGGTCTTCCGGCCAGGGGTGGCGCGGATAGCGCCCGCGCATGTCGCGGCGAACGTCGGCATAGGAGCTCGCCCAGAACCCGACAATGTCCTGCGTGACCTGGACGGGCTTTTGTCCAGGCGACAACAGCGTGACCCGCAATGGGGTCTTTCCGACCTGCGGATGCGTCGTGACGCCGAACATCTCTTGCAGGCGCAGTGTGATGGCAGGTGCTTCTCCCGCATAATCGATGGGGATTTTGCGCCCCAGCGGTGTGTCAAAATGCGCTGGCGCGGCGCGGTCGAGCCGTTGCATCTGATCCCAATCCAGCATGGCGCGCAGGGCGGGCAGCAGATCAAATCGCTTCCAATCTTCCGCGGAGCGCACGCCGGACAAATGCGGCAAAAGCCAATCCTCCAGGTGATCAAGCAGGGTGGCGTCATCCATCGCGGGCAGATCGTCGACCAAGGCCACCCGGGCCCGGAACCGCGCGGCTGCATCCGATGGGTGCAAGCCCAGCTGGCGTACCCCCTCCAACATCGCCTGTGCAACCGCATCAGACGGTGCGTCGGACCAGGCCCGGTCATCCAGCACCAACGCGCCGAAACATTCCTGTCGGCGGGTCAGCACGCGACGTTCGCGTTTGGACCATGTGCAAAGTTCGGTCCAGACAATGTCACCCTGGAAGGTGTCGCGCAGTTCCGCCTCGGTGATTGAGGCCGCCTGCCTGATGCGGGCCTCGCGAGTGTCGCCATCCAGATCGGTCGCCACCAGCAAACGGGTACCGGCAAGCGGGTCGGCGGCATCCAGATAGGCACCCTTGCCACCAGAAAGCACGTATCGCGGGTCATCACCTTTGCGGCGCAGCCCGATGCGGTCGGGATAGGCAAGCGCTGCTTGCTGGCCCAGGCTCAGCCGTGGCTGGTCCTTCAATCCACGGGCCAATCGCGGCACCTCGGCCTTGATCTGGGCCACAGCGCCGGGATGCGGCTGTCCGGGGCCATCATAGTGTTTTTGAAGCACAGCCAGCCGGAGTGATAGATCAACCGGGGCACCGCGCAACGGGTCGCGCGCGGCCAGCAGGGCGGCCAGCGGGGCCGCCTGTTTGCCAGCCTTGTGCAGCATATGGGCAAGGCGCGGATGCAACGGCAATCTGGCCAAAGCGCGACCGTGATCGGTGATCCGACCTGCGACGTCCAACCCACCAAGGCTCCGTAGTAATGCGCGGGCCTTGGCCAAGGCGCCTTCGGGCGGTGGTGTGAGGAAGGCCAGATCATCGCTGCCCCATGCGGCCATTTCCAGCGCAAGGCCGGACAGGTCGGTGGCTTCAATTTCGGCAGGGGCGAAGGCGGGCAATGCGCCATGCTCGCCCTTGGTCCACAGACAAAAGGCATCGCCCGGTGCCACCCGGCCCGCGCGCCCGGCGCGCTGTGTGGCCTCGGCCTTGCTAACCTTTTCGGTCACCAGCCGGGACATGCCGGACGCGGGATCAAAGCGGGCGCGACGGGCGCGGCCTGCGTCCACGACGACACGGATATCCTCGATGGTCAGCGAGGTTTCCGCGATGGAGGTCGACAGGACGATTTTGCGGCCGGATGTGACCGGGGCGATGGCCTTGCGCTGTTCGGCAAAGGGCAGGGCGCCATAAAGCGGGCGGATCTGGCATGCATCGGGCAGGCGCCCGGCCAGATGTGTCGCGACACGCCTGATTTCACCTTCCCCTGGAAGGAAAACCAGCACGCCTCCGCTGGTCCGGGCCACGGCATCGACGATCAGATCGGCGGTTGCGGCCTCAAGCCGGGTGCCTTTCGGCAGATTGCGGTCCAGACAATGGGTGGTGACAGGAAAGGCACGGCCTTTGGAGGTGATGACAGGGGCATTTTCAAGCATGGCGGCAACCGGGGCGGCATCCAGCGTGGCGGACATGACCAGCGTGATCAGATCAGGGCGCAGCACGGCGCGGCATTCCCACACAAGGGCAAGGCCCAGATCAGCGTTCAGGGATCGTTCGTGAAATTCGTCAAAGATCACAGCGCCGATACCCGTGAGGGCCGGGTCGGTCTGGATCATGCGGGTCAATATGCCCTCGGTGACCACCTCAATGCGGTTACCCGCTTTGTTGTCACCCCGCATGCGGTAGCCGACGGTCAGCCCCGGTTCTTCGCCCAGACCTTCAGCCAGACGTTCGGCTGCCGCGCGCGCAGCAAGGCGGCGGGGCTCCAGCATGATGATTTTGCCGGGGGTGAGATCGGCATCCAGCATGGCCAGCGGAACGCGGGTGGTCTTGCCCGCGCCCGGTGGGGCCTGCAAGACGGCGCGGCCCTGCGATGTAAGGGCTGCTATCAGGTCAGGCAGGGCTGGATCGATGGGCAGAGCGGTCATGGCTGATCATTGCCATAAGGTGGGTCAAGACACCACCTTACAGGCGGCCCCGGATGGTTGCCTATTGATCGTCAGGTGATCTCTGCCTCTGGACTTTACCCCCTATGAGGGATCAATCCTTCTTGCGGGATACAGCGAAAACATGGGAACGGCCCAAAGGTGTGGAGACTGTGTACCGCGAGAGCGTCCGTCTATTGACTCAATATCCGGACACCGAGCGCACCCAGTAAGAGACCCGCGACGCGATCAACGACCTTTGAGACCTTGGCATAGGGTTCCCGGACACGTCTGATCGAAAACATGGTAGCAACCAAGCTGTACCAGATAAATTCATTCAAGAAGATGATCGTCAAAACCCAGGCCAGCAGCAAGGGTGAGGGGGACTGAGGGAGAAGCGTTGTCAGTATCGATCCCATGAAAATCACAACCTTTGGGTTCGAAAGCTGGATCGCGAGCCCTTTGTTAAAGGCTTCCAGACTTGTCACCGCAACGGCCCCTTGGCTTCCGACTGCATCAACAATGCCATCGCTTCGAAGTAGTTTGGACGCGAGGAAGATTAAGTAAAGCGCGCCGGCCGTCTTTACGATGACATACACCCATGGCAGGGCCGTAAAGAGAATGCCCAACCCAAAGATTGCCGCAAACGCCCAGATAATCGAGCCGACGCCGAAACCGAGCGCATTGGCAACACCGGCGCGCCGCGATACGGAAATTGACGTCTGAGTGACGATGATGAGGCTTGGACCTGGGCTGACGACTGCAAGTAGATGAAACAGCCAGAAGCCACCCAAAACCGCTACGATGCTAAGATCATCCAAACCGAAACCTATGCGTTATTCAATCTGAAGATTGCACCTGATGAACCAAAGTGTCCACTGCCTGATGCAGTGATTGTTGGCGACAGATCGAACCGCAGCTATGGGTCTTGCTTGCTGGGGCAGTTATGTCCATCAGTGGGTATGATGCGGCCGATCTGACGACCGCGATTGGCCGCGCTGTCCAATTTTTCGGATCCCAGTGCGTACCCTTTCTTGAAGGAGTGAGCACATGGGGCCGCATCTGTTCGCAGGCATGGCTCAACTGACAGAAAATGGCAGTTGATCTGGATTAAGTCAGTTTCGTCAACCAATCGAGGAGATGAGACATGACCAAACACACAATCGAAACTGTGACTTTCAAGCTGATCGACGGCATTAGCCGAGAGGATTTTGCCAGGGATGCCGAAGCGATTACCGATTTTGCCCGCAAGCAGCCCGGCTTTGTTTCGCGGCGCCTGTCGTGCAGCGATGATGGGCTGTGGATCGAGCATGTCGAATGGGAAACGCTTGACGCGGCCAAAGCGGCAGCTGCCCAGATTGGAAAAGAGCCCACCCTTGCCGCGTGTATGAAAGCCATCGACGGACCAAGCGTTGTCTTGCATCATACCACCCTTGAAATCAGCGTGAACTAAGGAGGCAAAATGCGCCGGAGCGACCGTCTTTCGGAGATCATTGAAATCGTCCAGGATGGTCGCTTGCATCTTGCCCGCGACATTGCGGATCGCCTAGAGGTTTCGGTGCGCACCATCTATCGGGATTTTGACACGTTGGTCGCGTCCGGTATCCCGATAGATGGTGAACGCGGTGTGGGGTATATGCTACGTGAGCCTGTATTCCTCCCACCGATGAATCTTTCTCTGGCAGAGCTGGAGGCCCTACATCTGGGCATGGCCATTGTTTCAGAAGCCGCTGACAACGATTTGCAAACGGCAGCGGCATCTCTCACCTCAAAAATCAACAAAGTGGCGACGGCCAATGGCAAGATCCCCAAGAATTGGGGTTTTGGGGTTTACCCCTTCGCGCAGGCGAAGATCGGCTTTGAGCATATGCCACGTATCCGTGCGGCGATCCGTAGTAAAGAAAAGCTAAAAATCGCATATCATTCCTTGGACGATCAACCCTCAACGAGAGTGGTCTGGCCACTACAAAATGCGTATTGGGGCCGCGTCTGGACCATGGCATGCTGGTGCGAAAAGCGAAACGACTTCAGGTCATTTCGCATTGACCGTATCACCGACTGCCATCGGACTGGCACTTACTTTGACGACGAAGACGGCCAACTATTTGCCAGATACCTCGACAAGGTGGACGCTGAAATGGCAGAGAATGCCAACCGGGTGCCTTAGGGTCAGGACCCATTGATTTCCGCTTGATGGCATGATCCGCGGGTCGAAACTCGCGCAGTGATATGAGCGAACCTGTATTGGCCAACGGGCGCGCTGATGGCGCGCCCTTCCCCATACTTCCCTAAGTCCCATGGCAAATCACGCGCGGATGATCCGCCTGTGCTGAGCGGCATTATATTCATCAACTACAATGGCTTACGCTGGCGCGGCGCCTCAACGATTATGGTCCGCACAACACGCTGTATAACCGTTGGCAACGACGGAGCAACAAGGGCATCTTCGGACCGATGATAATGGGACTGGCGGTCGATCACGGTAAAGAGAAGACCGTGATGATCGATGCGACTTGTCTCAAGGCCCATCGGACAGCATGGGATCAAAAGGGAAGGGCGCGAACGTCACCAACGGCGGCCTATCCGCTTCTTCGTCACTGCCGGGTACGTATGCCTATATCGGAGCAAGGGTGCTGCTGATCAGCTTGCCTAATGTTGACTGCTACTCGGTGATCGTGGCTATGATGCAGACTAATTCAGAGAAACCCTGTAAGGCACCGGCATACGGTCATGCATTCCCCGCAGAAAGTTCCTGTCCAAAGCTGTGCGATATGACAAGTGCAGTTACAAAGGCCGTCCTCTCCGCCATCGTCATCCATTGATGATGGGGTTTGTACCTAGGCAATCCTGCGCGCTTCGGCTAAGCGTTGAAAAAAACACAAAGGCTTCATATGTTTCAGCCGAACCAAGACGATATCTATGCCACCGTGCAGGCATCACAAGGGCGGCGCTGGTTTGCTTATGGCGTTTTGTTTTTGCTTGGGGCCTTGGTGATCTACACCACGCTGACCCAACCACCGGCCCTGCACTGGATGGTGTTTATGCTGGTTTTTGGCGTCGCGATGCTCTGGTTAGCCGAAAGACTGCGGCGTGCCACGACGCAGGTGATTACGCTGACAGAAACAGAGCTGCGGGATAGTTCGGGAGTGGTCCTGGCTAAGATTGCCGACATTGCAACCGTTTCACGTGGTGCCTTTGCACTGAAACCGTCAAATGGGTTTACGCTTGTTTTGAAAGGCAAGATGCCCCGTGCCTGGGCACCGGGGCTTTGGTGGCGCATCGGACGCCGTGTTGGGGTAGGAGGTGTGACGGCCGCCGGTCAATCAAGATTTATGGCCGAGCAGATTGCGTTGCGGCTGGAGGCGTCAAAGAGGCGCTAGCATCTCTTCGTATTATCGCCTCGCAAGAAGCATAGCTTTCCGGGGCGCGGGCGAATGACAATAAATGTCTGAAACGTCACATCATCAAGATCGGTGCTGGTAAATGGGCCAAGCCCGATGGAAAATGGTGCGTCATATTCTGTCCGGGTCTGTAGTAAGATGGCGCGGTCATCATCTGCAAGGGCAGGAAGCCTGCCCGCAGCCTGCAACTCGTTGAGGTTGGTGTTGTTGTAATTCGGCGCCATGCCTCGGTTCTTCGACCAGATGCGGCGGTAAGAGTCGTTGCTTTCACGGTAGGTGTAGACCGTAATGCGATAATCAGGGTTGGCTTCTTCGTAGGTTAGTTCGCGCAGGATGTTCCGCGTAGTGTTAAGATACGAGGCGTCGATATCCCCCGTTTCACGGCTGAGCATATCCGCGATGGTTAGTGCTGCACGGTTGCTGTTCGATTCCACGCGGAAGAGGTCGAAGTAAACATATGTCGACAGCAAGGCCCATACCAGTATAGGTGTAACCAACAAAAGCTCGATTGACATTGAGCCGTTTTGATCATCCCGAAATTTGCGTAAGTAATTCAGCATCACGCTTTTATTCCACCTCAAGCATATAGGGTTCAACAACAAAGGCTGACATCGATACCAGCGCATGTGAACCAGCTGCGGCGTTACCGCTGTTGTTGTCAACGATCGCTTGTCCAATGCTTGCCACGCGTGTTCGGCCGATATTGCTTATCGGGAAAAAGGGATCAATACGAACGCAGGCGCGGATGAACATCAGTTGGTTGTTGGCCAGATCATCGATCTGACTGTTGTCGATAGTCATGTCCCCGCGATCGACGCACTGGACTTCGTTTGGAACATCGTTCCAGGCATGTGGGTCACGCGAAAGAAGTTCGATCTCCATCTGGTTAATGCAGTCTTCAATAATCAATGCTGCGTCGCAAATCCGCTCGCGAAACGTGTCGCGAGTTGGAGACGTCTGCGCCCCGATACGGACGTCGCGCACCGCAATGTCAACGCCCCGCTCTAGCATCACGTGACGCAGCGAGATGATACCAGATTCAAATGTCATCAGAAAAAAACTGAAGAACACTGGAAAGATGATCACGAACTCGAGTGAGGCGGTGCCGCGGTCATCCGCCGCAAACCTGCGCCAGACTGCGCCGATATTTGACATCATTTGTTGCATCAGAGGTTCAACCGCAGTGCTGTGATCTGACGGGCGATCGCGTCAAAGATATCGTCGATACCGCTTTCATCGTCGTCACCTGACAGATCCGTTGTGTAGGCTATGCTGTCGGGATCACCCTCGACGCATTCCTCCATCTCTTGCTTCCCGTGGTCGGTCGACCCCATTGCAATCGTAAAGACGGTGTATTCCGCGGTCGCAAGATCACATAGCTGCTGCATCCATGTATCGTGTAACGCAGCAGTTGTCGGGAAGTCGGTCAGGCTGTCAGAGTCGTAACCATCCGTGTCTTTGTTGTTCAACCAGTAGTTCATACCATATTGAGACCAGGTCGTTTGCCATTCGTATGCAGTATATGCATCTCCGGAATCGTCATTGCTCCAATAGTGATCTTCCTCGATCCGCTGCCCGCGAACATTTTCGCCGTCGGTCATGAGGATCAGGTATTTGACTGTGTTTGCGTCCGTATAGTCGGCAGGTCGTATCCCACGGAAGGCGTCGTCTACGGTGCCGACGGTGCCCAACAGATCACGCATCGAAGGGTCAAGAAGTGATGCACCCCATTTCAGACCCAAGTGGATAGACGTATATGTGGTTGGGCGATATTGATCGATCGCACCCTTCAGCTCCGCCGCATCCTGAGACAAGAAAATGATCTGCTCAAAATCTTCCTCGGGGCAGACTGGGAAGTCGATACCAGCATCCCAAGAGCTGTAGTGCTCAAAATACTCGACCTGCTTATAGACACGTGCCGTGTCGAGCGTCAGGGTGTTGTACTCATCCGGAAGAAAGTCGACGCATCGGGCTGGGTTGGTGTAGTAATTCCCCAATGCCGGATCCATGGTTTTCACGTCGCCAAAGTCGAGCATGGGATCGCTTGCGAATTCATCTCTTGTGACAAAGGAGCTGATCGGATCATGTCCGTCTTCGAACACTGTATCCGGACGTGTATTCAACCTTTTGAAAATGTCATCGCCGATGCCTACGTGCTGTGAATAGGCGACAAGGTTGATCGAAATGCGGTCCTCATAATCTGGCAAAAGCAAGTCATCAATGAAATCCTTTGCCGCATCACGAAGTAACTTCATTTTTGTGGCATTTTCGCTGACAACCGTATGGCGCATCGAACCGGAGATATCGAGCACAAGTGTCACCTCAACGTTACCGGTGCCTTCGACAGCGGCGGAACGGGCAGGTGCAGTGAGCGTGTCAATACCAATCAACCTCAGGTAAAAGGTGTCGATATCAATCTCAGCCTCAACGGAAACCGCGCGGCTGTTGTTTGATGGGTCAACATTTGGAGTGCCGATGATTGCGCCGTCATAGCCCTGCGTTTCGAAGAAATCGATAACCACCTCGTCGGGCTCGAGTGTCTGGTCGAGTTCTGCCGCTGCCAGCACTGCGCGGTCAGCGACGCTCTGCAACATTGCGCGGCGCGACTCAAAACGCATGAAGTCGACAGCCATACCACCAAGGACAAGCATCACAACCAGCAGCAGCAGAGTGATAATAATGAGGCTACCGTCTTCGTCCCGACCAAACTGGCGCAAGAATGCGATGCGCGACTGTTTCAAAAGAGAAACTCTTGTCGTGATGTCTTTCGTTTGCAGCATAGTGTTCCCCGAAATGCGAGTGTTCAGAAACCGGCGTGGCAGCGCCGCAGACCAATTCATCTTTGCGAATACCACAACAAAGTGTGCATTGGCAAAAAAGTAGCGATCGCAAGGCGTTCCGGCGGATTTACGTAATCAAAGTGGCCACATTGTGGCGACTACAGGGTAACTGTTAGCGCTACAGAAACAAATTTAAGGTACATCGTGTGCTTGTTGAGCGTGGAGAAACTGAATATTCATCATGCGTTCATCCTGCTGCCCTTTTTTGAGGCATTCTTGCGAATCGGTTCTATGGCGGCAGAATAACTGGTAATCCCGCCACGCTAATACCAATTGATCCCCTTCAAGGACTAACACATGAACACGCAATCCAATCTGCACGAACCAAGTTTCCGTGAATCCGTAGACATGATGTTCAACAGGGCTGTTGCTCTGATGGACCTCGCGCCCGGACTCGAGGAAAAGATACGTGTGTGTAATGCAACCTACACGGTGCGCTTTGGTGTCAGGCTGCGCGGCGACATCCATACATTCACAGGGTATCGCTCGGTTCACTCTGAACATATGGAGCCGGTTAAGGGTGGTTTGCGCTTTGCCCCTTCGGTGCATCAGGACGAAGTCGAAGCGCTGGCCGCGCTGATGACATACAAATGCGCATTGGTTGAAGCGCCCTTTGGGGGGTCAAAGGGCGGTCTGCGGATCAATCCACGCGATTGGGAAGATCATGAGCTTGAACTGATCACCCGCCGCTTTGCTTACGAATTGATCAAACGGGACCTGATCAACCCGGCCCAAAACGTGCCTGCTCCAGACATGGGTACGGGCGAACGCGAGATGGCATGGATTGCCGATCAGTACAAACGCATGAACACCACAGATATTAACGGTGCCGCTTGTGTGACGGGCAAGCCGACAAATGCGGGCGGCATCGCTGGCCGTGTCGAGGCGACAGGACGCGGCGTGCAATATGCATTGCAGGAATTCTTTCGCCATCCCGAAGATGTTGCAATCGCCAATCTGAGCGGCAGTCTGAAAGGCAAACGGGTGATCGTGCAGGGGTTGGGCAACGTCGGATACCATGCTGCCAAGTTCCTCGCAGAAGAAGACGGTGCCCTCATAACGGGTATTATTGAACGCGATGGTGCGCTGCATGACGAAAGAGGCCTCGACGTCGAGGCTGTACGCGAGTGGATCGTCAAGCACGGTGGTGTGGCAGGCTACCCTGATGCAAACCATCGCGAGGATGGCGGCGCAGTGCTGGAGGCAGATTGCGACATTCTTATTCCCGCCGCTCTGGAAGGTGTCATCAATCTAAGCAATGCGGACCGCATTAAGGCGCCATTGATCATCGAGGCTGCGAATGGGCCGATCACGGCGGGCGCCGATGATATTCTGCGGGATAAGGGCTGCGTGATCATTCCCGATATGTATGCCAACGCGGGCGGTGTGACTGTGTCCTACTTTGAATGGGTCAAAAACCTGTCGCATATCCGCTTTGGCCGCATGCAACGCCGGGCCGAGGAAAGCCGTCACCAACTCGTTATTGATGAGTTGGAGCGTCTGTCGGCCGATAAGGGCCTTGGTTGGGAGCTTAGCCCGAACTTCAAGGATCGTTACCTGCGCGGTGCAGGTGAATTGGAACTGGTGCGCTCTGGCCTTGATGACACGATGCGCGCCGCCTATCAGGCCATGCGCGAGGTTTGGCATGCGCGTAGCGACGTGCAGGACCTGCGCACGGCGGCGTATCTGGTGTCGATCCGCAAGGTGGCTGACAGCTACCGTGCCAAGGGGCTGTAAACCCCGACCGTTGCGACACGCAGGTGGCGGATAATGCAAGAAGTTGTTCAACCTGCTTGTGTGACCTATGAGATCGCCGCAGGCCCGCTTTATGCGGGCCTGCGGCGAACTTTGGGCCTATCGGGCCATGGGGCGTCTGGGGAACTATGGGGTGGCAGGCGTTGTGATCCTCTGCGCTGGATTTCTCTTCTGGCAGAGGGTGCCCGGACCGTTTGCGCCTTTGCTTGCTATTGGGGTGCTGGTCTTTGTCGCGATGGACCTTTTGCGGGGCAGGCTGTGGCGAAGGCATTTTCGCTCGTTGCGCAAATACGAAGGGCCAATTACAGCGACAGTTGCAGCGCCGGGCGTTGGTGTGTCCAGCCTGGAGGGTGATCATCACCTGCCATGGAATCGGTTTTTAGGTTTTGCACGCACTGACAGTTTCTTGTTCCTGCTGGTGGATCAGCGTCAGTTTTCGGTGATCCCGCTTGACGCATTTGCATCGATTGAAAGGGCGGCGGCATTTGAAAGCATTCTTTCCAGCCATTTGCGTCGTCTGCCTAGACGATTTCTGTAAGGTCGTCCACCGGCAGGCATCTGTCGAAAAGAGACGATGCAATCGTGTGATTTGATTGCTAGTGTCGCGATCAACAAGGGGAACGCGACATGGGCTATTCCGGTTTTCGGGTGATCAAAGAGGGGCTGTTTGGCCAAAGAGGATGGCAGCCGGTTTGGCGTGATCCAGAGCCGAAGGCGGCCTATGATGCGATCATCATCGGCGGCGGCGGTCACGGGCTTGCGACGGCGTTTTACCTGGCCAAAGAACATGGGCTGACCAATGTTGCCGTTCTCGAAAAGGGCTATATTGGCGGCGGCAATGTAGGCCGGAACACGACCATTGTGCGCGCCAACTACTTTCTACCCGGCAACTCGGAATTCTATTCGCATTCCCTCAAGATGTGGGAAGGCATGGAGCAGGAATTGAATTACAACGTGATGCACTCGCAACGCGGCCTGATCAACCTGTTCCACTCTGACGGCCAACGTGATGCCTTTGCCCGTCGTGGCAATGCCATGATCAATCAGGGTGACGATGCGATCCTGCTTGATCGGGAGGGCGTGCGCGCACATCTGCCTTACCTTGATTTCGACAATGGGCGTTTCCCGATATATGGCGGCCTGTACCACCCGCGTGGCGGCTCTGCGCGCCATGATGCGGTGGCGTGGGGCTATGCGCGGGGGGCGGATCAGCGTGGCGTCGACATTATTCAGAACTGCGAAGTCACCGGCATCGATATCGAAGGTGGTGTTGTCAAAGGTGTGCAGACCACACGCGGCGCGATCAAAGCCAAAAAGGTGGGTATCGTGGTTGCGGGGCGCTCTGGTCAGGTGGCGGCAATGGCGGGCATGCGCCTTCCTATTGAAAGCCATGTCTTGCAGGCCTTTGTCAGCGAAGGCCTCAAGCCGGTGATTGACCACGTGGTCAGCTTTGGCATGGGCCATTTCTATATCAGCCAGTCCGACAAGGGTGGCCTTGTCTTTGGCGGTGACCTTGATTTTTATGCCTCCTATGCCGCGCGGGGGAACCTGCCGATGAAGGAACATGTGATGGATGCCGCAATGACGCTGATGCCGATGATCGGTAAGGCGAAGGTGCTGCGGTCCTGGGGGGGGATCATGGATATGACGCCAGACGGATCACCGATTATCGACAAGACACCGACAGAGGGGCTCTTTATCGATTGCGGCTGGTGCTATGGCGGGTTCAAGGCCGTCCCGGCATCTGGTTTCAGTTTTGCCCATCTGATGGCCACGGGAAATCACCATGATGCAGCAGCAAAGTTCCGACTGGACCGTTTCCGGTCGGGCGTGGGCTTGCTGGATGAAGAGGGTACCGGCTCTCAGCATAATCTGCACTAGGGGCGGGCATTGGATTTTAAGTTTGTTGACCAATATGAAAAGAGCATGACATGCGCATAACCTGTCCCAATTGTGGTGAGCGTGACCGGCGCGAGTTTTACTATCAGGGCGATGCGCTGGCTGTGTCACGCCCCGCCCCCGATGCGGGGCCTGAGGCATGGGATGACTATCTGCACAACCGCGATAACCCCGCAGGCGATACCCGTGATCTTTGGTTCCATGAGGCCGGTTGCGGCGCTTGGCTGGTGGTGGAGCGCAACACGGTGACCCACGCAATCCACAAAGTCACCCTGGCCGAAAAGGTGAAGCGATGAGGCTGCAAGCACCTGCACGGACAGTCACCTTCACCTTTGATGGCCGCAAACTGCAGGGCGTGCCGGGCGAACCTGTTGCCGCGGCACTTCTGGCCAATGAGATCAAACTGGTTGCCCGCTCGTTCAAATACCACCGCCCGCGCGGGATCATGTCGGCCGGATCTGAAGAGCAGAACGCGCTGGTCACGGTCGGGCGCGGCGTACAAACGGAACCGAATGTGCGGGCGACGACCCTGGAAGTATCCGAGGGGTTGGAAGTCTTCAGCCAAAATGCATGGCCTTCGCTGCGCCATGATGCGATGGCAATCAACGATCTGGCGGCACCATTTCTGGCGGCGGGTTTCTACTACAAGACCTTTATGTGGCCGCGCAGTTTTTGGGAAAAACTGTATGAACCGGTGATCCGCCGCGCTGCCGGGCTGGGCGCACTTAGCGGTGCGGCCAACGAAGATCCCTACGAAAAAGCGTTTGCCTTTTGTGATGTACTGGTGATTGGCGCCGGGCCTGCGGGGCTGATGGCGGCGCTTACGGCGGCGCGTGCGGGTGCAGATGTGATCCTTGCGGATGAAGACACCGCCATGGGCGGCCGTTTGCTGCGCGAGAAGGAAGAGATTGACGGGAAGCCAGCGATAGAATGGGTCAAGGCCACATTGGATGTGCTTGCAGCACTGGACAACGTGCGTCTGATGTCGCGCACATCCGTGACCGGCGCCTATGATCAGGGCACCTATGGCGCATTCGAAACGGTTGCCGGTGCCCCCGCGCCAGGTAAGCCGCTAAACTGCTTCTGGCGCATTGCGACAAAACACGGGATCCTCTGTGCGGGCGCTCTGGAGCGTCCCATCGCTTTTCCCAATAACGACCGACCCGGTGTGATGATGGCCGGTGCGGTACGCTCTTACGTGAACCGATGGGGGGTTGCCCCGGGGAAGGCAGTGACGGTCTTTGGCAACAACGATGACGCCCATCGCACGGCCCGTGATCTGCGGGCTGCAGGCATCAAGATCGCCGCTTTGATTGACAGTCGCGATGACGCAGAGGTCGATGGCGACTTTCCGATTTACACGGGGGCGCGGGTTATTCAAACCAAGGGCCGCCATGGGCTCAGGAGCATCACGATGAGCCATAACGGCGACACCCGCGAGATACCGACCGATTGTCTGGCCATGTCGGGTGGTTGGAACCCGACCGTGCATTTAACCTGTCACATGAACGGGCGCCCGACATGGCGCGAGGAGATCGCATCCTTTGTGCCGACACCTGACAGTGTCCCTGGGATGATCACGGCGGGGGCCTGCAACGGGCGCTTTAGCACCGCAGATTGTCTGGCCGAAGGTGCGGCAGTCGCCGCTGACATTGCAAGGGGCCTTGGGTTGAAACCCAAGGTGACGATCCCTGCGGCGGATGACGCGGCCTATGCTGTCACGCCGCTATGGGCGGTGCAGGGCAAGGGGCGCATGTGGATTGATTTCCAGAACGATGTGCATGTGAAGGATATCAAGCTGGCCGCGCAGGAAAACTTCCGTTCTGTCGAACATATGAAGCGCTACACCACCCAAGGCATGGCACCCGATCAGGGCAAGTCGTCAAATGTCGTGGCCCTTGCTGTGCTGGCCGATGCGACCGGGCGGGGTATCCCGGAAACAGGCACCACTACATTCCGACCGCCTTATGTGCCGGTACCGATTGCCGCGATGGGGGCGGGCAGCCAGGGCAAAGGCTTTGCGCCGGAACGGTTCACCACGTCGCATCAGGCCACCATCGCGCGCGATGCGCCGATGATCGAGGCCGGGCTGTGGTACCGCCCAAGCTATTTTCCACAAGCAGGCGAAACCCATTGGCAGCAGTCCTGCAACCGTGAAGTCGGGTATGTGCGCAGCGCGGTAGGCGTGTGTGACGTCTCGACCTTGGGCAAGATCGATATTCAGGGACCGGATGCGGCAGCTTTGCTGGACTTCGTCTATACCAACATGTTCTCGACCCTCAAAATTGGTCGCGTCCGCTATGGTTTGATGTTGCGAGAGGATGGGCATGTTCTGGACGATGGCACCACGGCGCGGCTGGCAAAAGACCACTTTGTGATGACAACGACGACGGCTGCGGCTGGGCTGGTGATGCGCCATCTTGAGTTTGTTTTACAGGCACTGCGCCCGGACTTGAATGCTAAGGTCATTTCAGTGACCGAGCAATGGGCCCAGTTTGCGGTGGCAGGCCTGAAGGCGCGCGACCTGCTGAACACCGTTCTGGACCAGCCCTTGGACGATGATAGCTGGCCCTTCATGGCCTGCGGCGACGTGGGCGTTGCGGGCGCGTCTGGGCGGCTTTTCCGTATCTCGTTTTCGGGCGAACATGCTTATGAGGTCGCCGTGCCTGCGCGCTATGGCGAAAGCTTGTTTCGGATGCTGACCGCGCAGGCCGAGGTCATGGGGGGCGGCCCTTATGGGATGGAAGCCCTCAATGTGCTGCGGATCGAGAAAGGGTTTATCACCCATGCGGAAATCCACGGGCGGACCACAGCCTTTGACATTGGAATGGGCCGGATGATCAGCGCCAAGAAGGACTGCATCGGCAAATCCGCCGCCGCCCGACCGGGGATGGTCGGGGATGAACGGCAGCAGTTGGTTGGCCTGAAGTCGAAAGGCGCGGATCATGTGCTGAGCGCTGGCGCGCATTTGTTTGAGACATCGGCCGCCGCGACACGCGTAAACAGCAAAGGGTACACAACCTCGGTTTGCTATTCTCCCACGCTGGACACGCACCTCGCTCTTGGGTTCCTTGAAAACGGCCGGGCGCGCCATGGTGAGGTGATCAAGCTGCGTGATCATCTGCGCGATATCACCCAAGAGGTTGAGGTCTGCGACCCGGTATTCTTTGATCCAGATGGAGGGCGGGCCCGTGGTTAAGTTGATTGCACTGACACCTGGCAAGGGCCTCTTGCCAATCAGCGAAGGCGGCGTTGCCGTGACAGAGATGGTTTTGGACCGCCTTGTGTCAGTTGCCCCATTTGCAGGGAAACAGAAGGCGACCTCTGAAGCACTGAAGGCGCAATGCGGCGGTGGGTTGCCGGCGGTGAACCGGCGCCGCGGCGCTGTGACATGGTTTGGCCATGGCATATGGATGGTGGCGGGGGATGCGGCGCTGGACGGGCTGGCGGCTGTGACTGATCAATCCGATGCCTGGGCCGTTGTTTCAATCTCAGGTGCTGGCGTTGAGGATGTGCTTGCCCGTCTGGTCCCCGTCGATCTGCGCCTGCCTGTGTTCAAGACAAACCATGTGGCTAAAACCATGTTGGGACATATGTCGGTGACCATCACGCGGACAGGGCCGACGGAGTTTGAGATCATGGCCATGCGTTCAATGGCGACCACAATGATTCACGAACTACAGGTGGCCATGCGCGGCGTCGCGTCCCGCGCCTGACCGGGTGGACCCCATTTCCATTGGCGCCGGAATAGCGGATACTGGGATTTATGAGTCTGCCGCCCGGTTTCCTTGATGAGTTGCGCACCCGTCTGCCCCTGGGGCAGGTCGTGGGCCGCAAGGTGGTGTGGGATACCCGCAAATCCAATCAGGGCAAGGGCGACCTTTGGGCGCCGTGCCCGTTCCATCAGGAAAAGACCGCAAGTTTCCACGTCGATGACCGAAAGGGGTTTTACTATTGCTTTGGCTGCCACGCCAAAGGCGACGCGATTTCCTTTGTCCGCGAGACCGAAAACGTAGATTTTATGGAGGCCGTCAAGATTTTGGCGACTGAGGCAGGTATGACGGTGCCGGCAAGTGACCCGCGCGCGCAGGAAAAAGCCGACCACCGTACGGTCCTGATTGATGTGATGGAGCAGGCGGTGCAATTCCATCGGTTGCAACTGCAGACAGCTGCTGCTGCGGATGCGCGCGACTATCTGGAACGACGTGGGTTGAGTGCTGATGCGCAAGCACGCTGGGATATCGGCTTTGCCCCCGGTGCGACGGGCGTGTTGGAGCATCTGACAGGCAAAGGCGTTGACACCAAACTGGTGGTTGAGGCCGGGTTGGCGGCGGAAAGCGATCGCGGCAATGGCCTCTATAATCGGTTCCGGGATCGCATCATGTTCCCGATCCGTGATGCACGCGGGCGGGCGATTGGCTTCGGTGGCCGGGCAATGGACCCCAACCACCCTGCAAAATACTACAACTCGCCGGAAACCACACTTTTTGACAAAGGTCGCAGTCTTTATAACCACGGGCCTGCCCGTGAGGCGGCGGGCAAGGGCAAGCCGCTGATTGTGGCCGAAGGTTATATGGATGTGATTGCCCTGTCAGAGGCAGGTTTTGGCGCGACCGTCGCCCCCTTGGGGACCGCAATCACAGAAGATCAATTGCGCCTGCTGTGGCGGATCGCGCCAGAGCCGATTATCGCACTCGACGGGGACAAGGCGGGCCTGCGGGCCGCGATGCGGGTCATTGATATTGCGCTGCCGCTTCTGGAAGCTGGGCAATCATTGCGCTTTGCCCTGATGCCAGAGGGGATGGACCCGGATGATTTGATTAAGGCACAGGGTGCGGGTGCGATGCAAAAGCTGCTCGATCAGGCGATCCCGATGGTGCAACTGCTGTGGCAACGCGAGACCGACGGGCAGGTATTTGACAGCCCCGAGCGCAAAGCCGCCCTCGACAAGGCGCTGCGTGAAAAGATCAAGTTGATTAAGGATCCTTCAATTCGCAGCCATTATGGTCAGGCGATCAAGGATTTACGCTGGGCGCTGTTTTCTGCGCGGAAGGGGGGAACGTTCCGCAAGGCTGGCGCGCGCAACTGGGCACCTAGGCAAGACGCTTGGAAGCGCGAGGTTAGCCCTGTTGCAGCGGCACGCGCGTCTGCCCTGGCGGCAGGCACAACGGATGAAGGGTATTTGCGCGAAGCGGTCATCTTGGCCACGATGATGGTGACACCGGCGGTTGCCGCGGAATTTGAAACCGCACTGGAACAAATGGATTGCCGCGATCCATTGCACCAGGATGTGCAGGTGGCCCTGTTGCGGCACCTGGCTGCAGATGATCCGGCGCAGGCAATAAATGCGGAACTGGGAGACGAGCCCCTTGAAAAGCTTCTGACCCAGAACCATGTGGCCATAAGCCCGGCAGTGCGTCGGGCAGGGGACATTGACGTGGCCCGGCTTTGCCTGGCTGAAGAATTTGCCAAGCTGGTGGCCAGGCGTGGGCACGCCCGTGAAATCGAAGACGCGGTTGAGGATCTTAGCGGTGTTGCAGATGAAGGGGTGACATGGCGTTTGGCGCAAGCCTCCGCCGCACTCGACAAGGCGGGGCGGGGTGATAACGATGATCGGGCAGAATATGCCGTTGGTGAAAACGGCGCCCGCATGAAGAAAGACGAGCAAAGTGCGTTTGACCAACTTCTTGACCGAATTAATTTTGCAAAAGGGCCTGATCGCCCTAAGTCGTGAATCAAGCCACAGTCACTAAAAACAAAGTGTCATCTGCTTGCGAATCACCTCGATGCGGGGTTGATTCGAATAAAGCCGAATCAGCCGAATCACTTCGGCAGAGGAACAACGCATTCGAAGGGGCAATTCTGCATGGCCGCGAAAGACAACGACGACCGCAAAGATGGCGACCAGGACGGCGATATCAGTCTTGATATGAGCCAGGCCGCGGTCAAAAAGATGATCGCTGACGCGCGCGAGCGGGGTTACATCACATATGATCAGCTGAACGCGGTACTGCCGCCAGAGCAGGTGTCTTCTGACCAAATCGAAGACGTGATGTCGATGTTGTCTGAAATGGGCATCCAGGTCACGGAGGAAGAAGAAAGCGAAGAGGCCGAAGACAGCAAGAGTGGCACCGAAGTTGCGACTGTTGCCGGCTCCCGCGAGGTCACACTTGGTGGCGCTGAGGCTGAAAAGCTTGACCGTACCGATGACCCGGTCCGCATGTACCTGCGTGAGATGGGCTCGGTTGAACTGTTGTCCCGCGAAGGTGAAATCGCGATTGCCAAGCGGATTGAGGCCGGCCGCAACACCATGATCCTTGGGCTTTGTGAAAGCCCGCTGACTTTTCAGGCGATCACGATCTGGCGCGACGAACTCCTGTCCGAGGATATCCTGCTGCGCGATGTGATCGACCTTGAAACCACTTTCGGTAATCAGCTTGACGAGGATGGTGAGGAAGAAACCGTTGTCGCCGCACCCGTTGCTGCCGGAACTGAGGAAAAGAAAGAAGACACGCAAGAGCTGGACGCCGATGGCAACCCTATTGCCAAGGACGACGACGATGACGACGATGATCAGGCCAATATGTCGCTTGCTGCAATGGAGGCCGCACTCAAGCCGCGCGTTCTTGAAACGCTAGAGCTGATTGCACGCGATTTTTCGATGCTGTCCGATATGCAGGATGCCCGGATGTCGGCGACCTTGAACGAGGATTCATCGTTCTCTGACAAGCAGGAAACGAAGTATCAAAAGCTGCGCTCTGAGATTGTGGAGCTGGTGAATTCACTTCACCTGCACAACAACCGGATTGAGGCGCTGATTGACCAGCTTTACGGCATCAACCGCCGGATCATGTCCATCGACAGTTCCATGGTGAAACTGGCCGACCAGGCCCGCATCAACCGTCGTGAATTTATTGACGCCTATCGAGGGCGCGAACTGGACCCCAACTGGCTTGAAGAGATGTCAGAAAAATCCGGCCGTGGCTGGCAGATGATGATCGAGAAATCGACTGGCAAGATTGAAGAATTGCGCGGTGATATGGCGCAGGTTGGGCAGTACGTCGGCGTCGATATCACTGAATTCCGCCGCATCGTCCAACAGGTCCAAAAGGGCGAAAAAGAGGCGCGCCAGGCCAAGAAAGAAATGGTCGAGGCGAACCTGCGTTTGGTCATTTCAATTGCCAAGAAGTACACGAACCGTGGCCTGCAATTCCTTGACCTTATTCAGGAAGGCAACATTGGCCTGATGAAGGCGGTCGACAAGTTCGAATATCGCCGCGGTTACAAATTCTCGACCTACGCGACATGGTGGATCCGTCAGGCGATCACCCGCTCGATCGCTGATCAGGCCCGGACGATCCGTATTCCCGTGCATATGATCGAGACAATCAACAAATTGGTCCGTACCGGCCGCCAGATGCTGCATGAAATCGGACGTGAGCCGACGCCAGAGGAACTTGCTGAAAAGCTGCAAATGCCTTTGGAGAAGGTCCGCAAGGTGATGAAGATCGCCAAAGAACCGATCAGCCTTGAGACGCCAATTGGTGACGAAGAAGACAGCCAACTGGGTGATTTTATCGAGGACAAGAATGCGATCCTGCCGTTGGACAGCGCCATTCAGGAAAACCTCAAAGAGACCACGACGCGGGTTCTGGCCTCACTTACCCCGCGCGAAGAACGTGTGCTGCGGATGCGCTTTGGCATCGGCATGAACACTGACCACACGCTTGAAGAAGTGGGTCAGCAGTTCAGCGTCACGCGTGAACGTATCCGTCAGATCGAGGCGAAAGCACTGCGGAAGCTGAAGCATCCAAGCCGATCACGGAAATTGCGGTCGTTCTTGGATCAGTAAAATTCGATTGCGATCAGCCTCTTGACCCCTTCGGTCTCTTGGATCGGAGGGGTTTTGTTTTTGCTGTATGGAGTGATCGCACTTGGCTTAGCCTTCACGCGCGGGGCCTGAGGTTCTATTCTGACCCAAGCAAAAGAGGCAAACATGTCATTATTCTCAAAACTCTTCGGTGGTGGCACCACGCCGTCTGCAGAACCCGAAACCTATGACGGCTTTACAATCAAGCCTACGCCACAAAAGGAATGCGGCGGCTGGCGGCGCGGATCGAAAGGGATGGGCAAGAGCATTTGTTGATCCGCTCGGACGTGCTGAATTCCAAGGAACAGGCAGAGGCAGCATCGGTCGCCAAAGCCAAACAGATCATCGACGAACAGGGTCTGCGGCTGTTCGGATAAGGGGCAGGTTACAGCCGCTCACACCCTGCTCATGTGCATTTACGATCACGTGACATGTGGTTTCAGTAGATTGAAGTGAGGTCGTTTCAGGCGCACATCCCCACCAGAAAGGATGTCGTCATGACCAAACTCTCAATCTCATTTGCCGCAGCGACGCTGTCGGTCTCATTGCCTCTCGCTGTCAATGCCTATGGCACTGAACCTGCGCCGTTATCCTACGCCACACTTTCGCAGGTGGAGATGTCACCCGCCGTGGCAAGCGACCATGACGGCACCTGCGCGGTTCCGATGACCGCGCTTCAGGCCTTTATTTTGGGCTTTCGGATGCCGGATTGGATGACACGGCATCCATCCAACACACACCGCTGGCCTGTGCGCAAGAGTAACCACGCGGGCTCTTGCGCTTTCTGTGTGACCCGCGGATTGTGCAGGCATGCAAAACCGATTTGAGATTTCAACCTCTGGTCCTGGCCTTTATGCGTTTACGCGCCAAGTGGCGGATTGGGTGTCTGGTACGGGGTTGCTGACGCTCTTTGTGCAGCACACATCGGCGAGCCTTGTCATTCAGGAAAATGCCGATCCTGAGGTGCAGGTGGATTTGCAGAACTTTTTTGCGCGACTGGTTCCGCCCACAACAGACCCTGCGATGGCCTATCTGACCCATACCTATGAGGGCCCCGATGATATGCCTGCGCACATCAAGGCGGCTTTGCTTCCCACATATTTGTCTATTCCGGTGACTGATGGGCGCATGGCCCTTGGCACCTGGCAGGGGATCTATCTATTCGAGCATCGTGACCGGCCACATATCCGCTCGATCGCTGCACACTTAAGCTAGGTGTTTGCCACATTGAGTCCCATTGGCAACGGTTGCCCGGCTGCATCTTGCGTCCAAATTTGCCCACTACCCAAAACTTGACATGCTTCCTATACTGCCTGTGGATAAGTTGGGCTGTGGCACAAGCGATAGGCTCAGAAGCGAGAGGTAAGGATCCAGTATGCGTTGCCCATTTTGTGGAAATGTTGACACCCAGGTCAAAGACAGCCGCCCTGCCGAAGATCATGTGGCGATCCGCAGGCGGCGGTTCTGCCCGGCCTGTGGCGGGCGCTTTACCACATATGAACGGGTGCAATTGCGTGATCTGGTCGTGATCAAGACCAATGGGCGTCGCGAGGATTTCGATCGGCCCAAATTGGAACGCTCAATTCGGATCGCGTTGCAAAAGCGCCCGGTCGAACCAGAGCGTATTGATCAGATGATCAGCGGCATCGTGCGTCGCCTTGAGAGTATGGGTGAAACGGACATTCCATCGGGCACTATTGGTGAGATTGTGATGGAAAGCCTCGCGCGCATCGATACCGTAGCCTACGTGCGTTTTGCCAGCGTTTACAAGAACTTTCAGGCCGCGGATGATTTCGACAAATTCGTCAGTGAGCTTCGCCCCGATACCCCCGTCGAAGACGAAGAGTGACTATCAGATCTGATGCACGTTTCATGGCGATGGCCTTGTCCTTGGGCCGGCGCGGGATGGGGCGTGTCTGGCCAAATCCAGCCGTTGGCTGTGTCATCGTCAAAGATGGCCTGGTTGTGGGCCGCGGGTGGACCGCAGATGGAGGCCGCCCGCATGCTGAACCGCAGGCGCTTGCGCAAGCCGGGTCGTTGGCCCAGGGGGCAACGGTCTATGTCACTTTGGAACCCTGTTCACATGAAGGCAAAACCCCGCCCTGCGCGAAGGCGCTGATAGCTGCAAAGGTTTCGCGCGTTGTTGTCGCGATCGGTGACCCGGACCCCCGTGTTTCCGGGCGCGGGATTGCTATGTTGGAGGCGGCAGGTATTGAAGTCAGCCAGGGCGTGCTCGCCGATGAGGCCGCGTCGGATCATGCTGGCTTCCTGCTGCGGCTGACCCGGCAGCGACCCTTTGTGACGCTGAAACTGGCGGGCACTTTGGATGGGCGCATTGCCACGGCCACGGGTGAAAGTAAGTGGATCACCAGTCCGGCTGCGCGCCGCGCCGTTCACATGATGCGTGCGCGGCATGACGCCGTCGTGGTTGGTGCAGGCACCGTGCGCGCAGATGATCCTGCACTGACGGTGCGCGGCCTTGGCATGAAACGTCAGCCAGTGCGCGTTATCGTATCACGCGCTGCAAAAATTTCCGCAGACAAGGTACTTGCAAAGACCGCCCGCGATGTGCCTGTCTGGTTGTGCCATGGCAAGGATGCCGATGTTACGGAATGGACTGCTGCAGGCGCCAAAAGCCTGCCATGCCAGACATCGGCAGGTCAGGTTGATCCTGTTGCGCTGATGTCCGCCCTGGCCACAGAGGGGATCACGCGCGTCTTTTGCGAAGGCGGCGGTATGCTTGCCGCATCGTTGCTGCATGCCGACCTGGTGGATCGCCTTGTGGTGTTTTCTGCAGGGGTGGCCATTGGGGCCGAAGGGACGCCGATGCTGGCGGGCATGGAGATTGACCAGCTGGCCAGTGCCCCGCGATTTGCGTTGGAACAGGCCCAACCTGTGGGCGATGATATCTGTCACAGTTGGCGGCGTGCCTGATCAACGCCACAGAAAGGCATAGCCCGCAAACAAACCTTGCAGTTTTGCCAACGCGCGATTGCCCGCGCCGGGCGTGGGCAGGTCGTCGTTTTCAATCCGGTCCACGATCACTTCGACGGGGCAGGGTAACCCGGTGACCGGGTCGCGATAGCGCGGATAAGCGATCAATGCGGCATGCACGAGGGCGGGCAGGTCAACCCGGGCGATACGTCGGCCAATGGGCATGGCGCGGTCGTCGGTTAGTCCCCACCCGCTATAGAATGGCGCGCCAAGGCAGGTGACCTGCTTGCCGCGCAGCAGGGCCTCGAACCCCAGGAGTGAGGTCATGGTCCAGACCTCGTCAACGGCGTCAATCGCCGCGATGGGATCGGCGTTTGCCAGAACAACATCTGCCAGCTTGTCCGCGTCGGCAACGGCACCAGATCGCAGACCCGCCTCGACGTCCGGGTGAGGCTTGTAGATGATCACGGCAGCTGGGTTTGCGTCACGCACGGCGGCCAGAAGCCCCGCATTGTCCGTTACATCCGTTGTTCCGAGGCGAATGGAAGCATCGTCCTGCACCTGACCCGGCACCAGAATGCGCCGACCCTTGGGCAGCGCTGGCAGAGGCGCCCCGGTCAGATTGTACTTCGAGAGGCCTGCATCAGTGATCCGCGCGATCAGCGCCGAGGCCCGTGCCCGCGCGCCATCATCCAGCCTATCAGAGGCGTTCAGCAAGCTCTCCAACCTGCTGGGCCGGGTGGCATCGTAGTAGATGCCGATATCGTCCAGGACCAGGCTGAGCGGTGCGATCAGCTCTGCACCCAAGCCCCGCGAGCGTAAAAAACCGTCCTCAACCAAGGTGGCATCTTCGCCGCCTGTGCTGGCCCAACGCATCAGGTGCGCGTCGCAGCGCTGGGCTTTGCGCACCGCAGCACGGCCGCGCGCAAAACGCATCGTCTTGCTGTCGCCAAAGAACTGTTGCAATGGTTTGCGCTTCCATGGGCGCATATCTGCCGCGACCCATCCCTGATGGTCATCACGCCATGCGGTGGCCGCACTTGCCAGTGTGGCTGCTGCTTCTTCAAAGCTGCAAAGCCTGTCGTGGAAGGGGTCGTACCATGTGGGATACAGGATCATCGCGCCCGCAAACAGCTGCGCACGGGTCAGGTTGCGCTGCCTGCGCTGGAGAGGCTTGCGATCATCGGTCAGCCCCCAGCCCATGTAGAAGGGCTGGCCAAGAACCACAGGTTTATGTCCTGCGAGGATCGCTTCGAACCCCAGTTGTGACGACACGGTGTAGACCGCAATGGCACCTTCCAGCAGCGCCCAGGGGGAGACCTGCGCGTCTAACACAGTGATCCGATCATTGGCATCTTTGTCGGTGAAATACCCGTCGCTGTGCCCAGCCTTGGTTTGGGGGTGGGTTTTGATGATGATCCGTGCGCCGGGGTGTTCGGTCAGCGCAAAGAACAGCATCTCGCGAAAAGAATTGCTGTCGCATCCGCTGGCTTTGATCGACGCATCCTTGCGGGTTTGGTCGACCACCAGCACATAGCCTGGATCAGGGACAGGCAGCGCAGGGTCAAAGGCGTTGTACTTCGACAGATGCGCCGATTTCAGCGTTGCAATGCCCGCCTTGGCGCGGTTGAGCAGGACAGTATCATCCAGCGGGTCCTCAGCCAGGATCGCTTCAAGGTCCGAACGCGTTTCAGGATCAAAATGAACGCCCGCCCGGTCGATGCTCAATCCCAGCGGGGCGTCACCATCGCGGCCCAATCGCACCGAGCGCAGAAAGCTGTCTTCGACCCGGACAATACCTGCGCCCTTGCGCGCAGCGACGGCTTCGCCCCTTGGCGCAGTCGGGCTGTGGCCCCAGACACCCACCAGATCGTCGCCCTTTGGTGCACCCAGCTTAATGTCAAAGCCGGCCAGATCCAGAATTCGCCGGACGCGCCCTTCGGTCAGAAAGCCGCCATTGTAAACGTAGAGGTTCTGGCGCTTGATATCTGTCATTGCGGCACGCTAGGGCAGGTTGGGTTACTTCACAACGCGGATTGGCGCAGGGCCGGCGTTGTTTGCGGGATTCACGGCTTCATAAGGGCCTGCGGGTGCGAGCATCTTGTCGACCACATGGCGCAACAGTTGTTTGCGGCCAGATGTAGAATAGAAACCACCCGGCAATTGACTGGTTTCAAGTAGAAACGCGCGATATTTGCGATAGGCATCCAGATCAGGGCGGTGGGGCGTTGCAAAGAAGGCTGCGATAGGTTGGCCTGAGACGAACTCCGGCTTGTTGTAGACGGCGGTGCCGAACGACTTTAGCGGGATGCCGCGCCAAAGCGCCTGCTGCCCGGCCGTGGAGTTCACTGTGACAGCCGAACGCGCATCACCAAGGATTTGCGCAAGTTTGCCGCCGCGCAGGTAATGCACCCGCTCTAAAACCTCATGTGCCCGCGCCGTATCCGTGATCGTCTTACGCAGCGGTGATTGCCCGTTCTCCAGCGGGTGGGCTTTGAAGACGATATGGTGGTGTTTTGGCGCCCCTTTGGCAAAGCCTGTAATCACCTCAGAGATGAACTGTGCCATATCTTCAAACGGTGAGTGCGCTTGAAAGCTGGCGTCATGCTCCAGTTGCAGCAGGGCGACATGATAAGGGTAGCCGCCTGCCTTGATCCGCCGCGTGGCCAAGGCGCGTCCGATTGCAAGAAATGGCATGGAAAGCAGGCGCTTTGTGTAGAGTGCTGCCTCGCGCCGGATCGGTGTGGCGCGATGGGTGCGGAACGCAGGGTAGCGGTGGTTTCGAAACATCACATACCAATGATAGACCGCGCCATAAAAGATATGCTGGCGCATATCGCCCCATTGCGCAGGTGGTGTTGGCACGTCGGGGCCGGAGCGCGCCAGACGGACCTGCATCTGTTGCACAGTGATATCCATCAGGCGCGAATGCCCATTGCTGCCGTCCCGCTCGTAGGTCACCCAATACGGGCGCAGATAGCCCTCTTCAAACACGTGCACGCGCAAGCCAAGGGCCTTGGCCTGTCTAACCGCTTCGGCATGCACGGGGCGGGTATCGCCATAGATCACGATATCAGTGATGTGCTTGTCAGTCAGAATGCCGGACAACGCCGTGGGCCAGTGCGATAGGTCTTCGGTAAACGGAAGATAGCCCGGCGCATTGCGCCAAAAGGCGGCATCACCGGCATTGAACCCCACGCGCCAGACGGCGGCGCCTGTCTTGCGCAGCATTCTCCCTAAATGCCGAAAATAGGGGCCATGTGGCCCTTGCAGGAAAAGAAAGGTGCGGTCGGTTGTCATAGGGACTTTATAAGCTTGTGCGGTTGAGGTCGTGCTAACGTCTATTCCTGTCTCTTTTGTGGCGCGCTGACAAGCGGTCTGACTTGCCCGCCCGCGGTGGCTCGGCTAGGTCAAGGGAAGGAAATGAAGGATCTTTTATGTTCACAGGCATCATCACGGATATCGGCAAGGTGTTGGAACTTGAACAGCGCGGCGATATGCGCGCGCGGATCGGGACAACTTACGACATTGCAGGTATCGATATCGGTGCGTCCATCGCTTGTGATGGCGTATGTCTGACAGTCATCGCGTTGGGGACCGAGCCCCAGAACTGGTTTGACGTCGAGGTCAGCGCAGAAACCGTGAACCTGACCAATATCGGCCGCAATGCTTGGCATGTGGGCCGCCCCTTGAACCTAGAACGTGCTTTGAAGGTTGGGGATGAGTTGGGCGGGCACATTGTGTCGGGTCACGTCGATGGCGTGGCCGAGGTCGTGGCGATGCACGATGAAGGTGACAGCACGCGTGTCACATTGCGCGCGCCGGATGATCTGGCCCGGTTTATCGCACCCAAAGGGTCGGTGGCGCTGAACGGTACGTCGCTGACGGTGAATGAGGTCGCGGGGACCGATTTCGGGATCAACTTTATCCCGCATACCAAGGTGGCAACGACATGGGGTGATGTGCGTGTCGGCGATGCGGTCAACCTTGAGATCGACACCATGGCCCGCTACGTCGCGCGGTTGCGTGACTATGGCTGATGAAATCGCTGGTGCTGGCCTCTATTGAAGACACCACCGAGGATCGCTGTGTGGACATCATACGCCTGATTGATGGGCAGTTTGCCTATCGCGGATGCAGACGCGACCCCGAAGACCCCCACGGCTGGCGTTATTTGTCAGACGCCGCCCTTTGTGCATTTGACACAGAGGCCGCTGCTCGCAAGGCTGCGGGTCAAGCAGTAGGATGGATGGATGATGGCGGGGATCGGGCATAACTCTGGCCGGGTGGATGAACCTGGCAAAAACTGGCGCCGACATGTCTGGAAGAAAGCGCGCAAAGACCTGATGCCGACGCTTCCCATTGAGGTGGTGCGGCTGCGCGTGCGCAGGGCTGCTGAATTGGGGTTACCCTACAAGACCTATGCCGGGATCAGGGCAAGTAGCGGCCATGATCTGATTGGCTTTCTTTTTTCCAACAACGCCTTGCATGTCTTGCGCGACGGGCAGGCGATCCCAGATGCGCGCGCGCAGAAACTGCTGGCTCTGCAAAGGGCGGATTGCACCGGGGTTGCCCATCGGCCTGTCACGCCTGGACATCTGGCGACCTGTGCGGGGCTGGCGCAGGCCTTTGCGGCGCCAAAGTTCACTGACAGTTGGTCGCAGATGCGTGACAAAATGCGCCTGATCGCTACATCGCACGGACATCCTGCCGATCGTTTAGTGATGATCGGCGATACAGGATTTGAACGTGAATGGGCAGAGGCGGCACAGATGGCCGGGTTTTTGCGGTCTGACGCATTCTTTGCAGGGCAGCTGAACTAATGCCAAATGTCCGGTGACTATGCCTCCTTACGCCATCGATTAACCCATATTGGACAACCGGACCTTCGCGCACGACGCGGCGAACGAGGCCTGGAGCCCGTCTTGTGCAATGCTGCACATTTGATTGATGGCCGTCTTCTGTATTGCTTTCGCCCTCATCAATGCGACCCGCACTTACGGGCGGATCGCTCTTTTGCAGGGGCTGAAGCCCAATGGTAGTTTCAGGTTAACTCCCCAAAATCTGGTAAATTTGAAGCGGTGGACGCTTGTCGAAATAGTTATGGTCGCTTGGTAAGACGAGGTGACCGTCAAACACTGAGATATCCGAAAACTCATGTTGGCCTGTGATGCCAATGGTCTCGGTGACATGACCAGACTTGGCATCCGCAACAACAACCACCGGGTAGTTCTCTGCTATCAGGTACAGCTGACCCGAATTATGCGCGACACCGGACCACAGGAAGGCATCTTCCGGCAAATGCGCGTCGGACACCGCAGAAAAGTCCAATGTCATGCTCTGCATCCTGCCACTTGTGATGTCGACGACAGCGACATTCATGTCGTCACCGGATGTGACAAACATTGTACCATCGGTCCACGCCAGACCGGTGAGATCGGAGCTCATTAACGGGTCCGGAAGCGGATGGGTGCCGATGATGTCCCCGGATTGATCCACGCGCAAAAACACCCCGTTCTCGCCTGTCAGCCAGAATTCGTCGCCGACTTGTGTGACGGTCTCAATGCTGCCCTGACGCAACAATAGCGGGGTGAGTGGGAACAACGCGCCTCCCTGTGCGACCTCGCCGGTTAGAAAAAACAGTTCGGCCTGATCCGTGGAAAGCACGAAGTGACCGCTCTGCGCAACAATACCCGAAACCTGTTCGATGTGCTTTGGCAGCACCACCTCCTGGGGATCCGACAGGACACGGGTAATGCGGACCGGCGCGTCGGTAAATTCTGTCACAAAGTGATCTGTGCCTCTGATATTACCTGCGACATCAAAGATGAGGAAAACCCCAAATCTGGAGAAGACCAACATGCCAAGCAGCGCGATTAGACTAAGAAAGAGGCCCAGCTTGAGCGGTGAAAAGTTCAGTGTCGTTTTTTGTGACATGGTGAGATTCCTTTGCATTCCATGAGGAGCAAAAGGGACCTGTTCGTGCGGTTTAACATCGTACAAATGACTAGGGTCGCGTATAATCGGGCAAATATCTTATGCGCAGCGCGCAGGGCAAAGGCGCAGTTCTGGAGGTTGGAGATGTGGTTTGAACTTGAAGGAACGTTCGTTCATCCTGCTAGCAATCGGCGCCTTGCTGTACTTCGCAACAGAAGACGCCCATGAGGGTATCGGCAAAGGCGATAGCCTCGGTCAGATTGGTGTGGACCTCAGTGTGATCGCAACCATCGCCGGAGTTCTGGTCTAAATCCACCTTACGCGACGGACGGGCCAGTGCTTAGGCGCTTTTCAAATACCAGCCGCTGGGCTATCTGCGAAGCAGCGTAATGTGGAAAGCCCCATGAACCAGAATTTTGAATCCCCCGGCCCCGTGGAACGCGATTGGTCCGACGCGATCAGCAAGATCGAAGAGATCATCGAGGATGCGCGCAACGGCAAAATGTTCGTTCTGGTCGATCATGAAGACCGCGAAAACGAAGGCGACCTGGTGATCCCCGCGCAGATGGCAACACCGGATGCGATCAATTTTATGGCCAAGCATGGACGTGGATTGATCTGCCTCACGCTGACTGGCGAACGGATCGATGCGCTGGGCCTGCCATTGATGGCATCACACAACTCATCGCGCCATGAAACGGCATTCACCGTCAGCATCGAAGCCCGCGAAGGTGTCAGCACCGGAATTTCCGCCCATGACCGCGCCCGTACCGTGGCGACAGCGATTGACGGCACGAAAAGCGCCGCGGACATCGCAACGCCGGGGCACGTCTTTCCACTTCGCGCGCGCGACGGTGGTGTGCTGGTGCGCGCTGGCCATACCGAGGCGGCGGTTGATATTTCGCGCCTTGCGGGGCTGAACCCCTCTGGCGTCATTTGCGAGATCATGAAGGAAGATGGCGAGATGGCCCGCCTGCCGGATCTTGTCGCCTTCGCGCAATTGCATAACCTCAAGATTGGCACGATCAGCGATCTGATCGCCTATCGTCGTCGTCACGACAATCTGGTGCGCGTGCGTGAAAGCAGCGCAATCCAGTCTGAATTCGGCGGCGCGTGGGAGATGCGCATCTATACCGATGAAACCCAAGGTGCGGAGCATATCGCGCTGGTTAAGGGTGACATCACCACAGATGAACCCGTTCTGGTGCGGATGCATGCAATGGACCCAATGCTGGATGTGGTCGGCGTGGGACCAAAGGGGCGACGCGATGAATTTGGCGATGCGATGAAGCTGATCGCCGCAGAAGGGCGCGGCGCGCTGGTCCTGCTGCGCGATGTGCATATGAAGCTCGATCCCAGTGAGGAAAGCTCGCCCCAGACCCTGCGGCAATATGGCTTGGGCGCGCAAATCCTCAGCTCGCTTGGTTTGCATGAGATTGAATTGCTCACCAACTCCCCCCAGCCCAAAGTCGTTGGGCTGGATGCTTACGGTTTGGAAATCGTGGGCACGCGCAAAATCTCGGAGATCGGATAATGGTCGGACCATCCCACTACGTTATGCCGCCACCGGAGTTCGACAGACCGGTGAAAATCCTGATTGTGGCGTCGCCATATTACAAAGATATTTCTGACAATCAGATCGCCGGGGCCAAGGCCGCAATTGAAAAGGCTGGTGCCACTTGGGAGGTCGTCGAAGTTCCCGGTGCGCTGGAAATTCCCACTGCCATAGGGATTGCCGAGCGGATGAGTAATTTTGACGGCTACGTGGCCCTTGGGTGCGTGATCCGGGGCGAGACGACGCATTACGACACGGTCTGCAACGACAGTAGCCGTGCGGTCCAATTGCTTGGGTTGCAGGGTCTTTGCATCGGTAATGGCATCTTGACGGTCGAGAATCGCAAACAGGCCGAAGTGCGTGCTGACCCTGTCGAAATGAACAAAGGGGGTGGCGCTGCTGTTGCGGCCTTGCACCTGATCGCGCTGGCCCGTAAGTGGGGCAAAGCTGAGAAAGCAGTGGGGTTCACCCACGAAATTCTGATGGCTGGCGATACGGATAACAAGACCACTACATGACCCTTTCAAACAACCAAAAGCGCAAGATGAAATCCGCCGCCCGGCTTTATGCGGTGCAGGCCCTTTTCCAGATGGAGGCATCTGGCCAGACCGTTGACGGTGTGGTGCGCGAGTTTGAAGATCATCGCCTGGGTGCGACCTACGACGAAGGTGAGATGACCGAAGGTGACGTGGACACGTTCCGTGGCTTGATGGAAAGGGCCGTCGATGAGCAGGCGGCGATTGACCAGATGACCGACCGGGCGCTGGTTGCCAAATGGCCCATTGCGCGGATCGATCCCACCTGGCGTGCGCTCTTTCGGGCAGCGGGCGCGGAACTGGTTCTCAAGCAGACCCCACCCAAGGTTGTAATCAGCGAGTTTGTGGGGGTGGCAGAGGCGTTCTCGGCCGACGGCAAAGAGCCGAAGTTCGTCAATGCTGTGCTTGATCACATGGCCCGCGAAGCCCATCCGGATGCTTTCGGCGGCTAGATCTGCGTGCGGCGGGCTGTCATAGGACAGCTGGTTCCGGCCCGGGCGGCTGCGCAAGGCAAGCTGACGAATGCAAGAGATGCAGGGTGGGGGTGCCGGTGGCAAAGGTGACGGGAACCGCGGCAGCCGTAGAGGTAACTAATCCCGAGGACCTGTATATACAGGTGGGTGCCAGATAATCAGACCAGGGTCAGAACAGAGCCAGCTCCCTCGGATTTGCTTAAGGCCACTGGATTTGTACCTATGGTTTACAAGAGGCGCAGAACCCGTCGATTGACAGGTAGGCGGGTAAAGCTGGATCGGCAAGCCCCTTGCCCAAGGTTTATTCGTCGATGTCGCCGCGGATTAGCCAACCTTTGCTACCAACCATTTCGACGGGGGCATATCCAAGCAGGATGTGCTCCGCAGCGCCAACAAAAAGTAAGGCCATTCCAACTTCAAAAAACGAGATATCCATCAATAAAGACATGTGCAGCATTTCCTCTTCCCTGAGTCTGAAGGTAAGAAGCAAAGCAGACCAAATCGTGACAGCACAAAGGCTTTTGCCTGTATGTTCATATATTTTCCGCCAAAGTTGCGTCACAAAGCTGAACAGATTACGTGAACCGAGGGTAAGTAACTGCCCCTTAGTGATTGAAATATAAGGGCGAATTTCTTTTCTGCGATGAACACGGTAAATTTATGTGCCTTCCGGCCGTTCTCAGCGCTGCGCAAAGGTGCAGCGCTGAGTCGGTTCTGGGCTATGCGTGAAGCGATGCGCGCATCCGCCCCAGATGATCATCCCAGCCCTTGTCCAGCGCCAGCGTCAGATCAAAGGCAGCGACCCCTTCGGGGAGCCCCGCATGGTTCAGCGACAAGCGCGTGCCGCCGGCGACATCTTCCAGTGTCCATGTCACTGTGCTGACGGCATCACCCATGGGGCCAATGGTAAATGAATAGGACAAATGATCGTATGGATCCGCCGCCAACACCTCGCCCCACATCAGCTTCTTGCCTGAGTCCGTGCCGAACATCTCATAGCGCTCACCTGCTTGCAGGGTCTTGGCCGGTTTGTGGAACCAGATCGCCAGCTTGTCGGGGTCTGTCAGGTAGCCCCAGACCGTGGGTTTGTCGGCTTTGAGGTAGATTGTCTTTTGCAGGGTCATTGGGTTTCCTTTTCAATGGCTGTCTTCAGTGCATTCAGGCGATCATCCCAGAAGGCATCAAAGAAGGTGAGCCAGTCGCGGATGGGCGCCATGCCCGTTGGGTTCAGTGCGTTGATGCGTTTACGGCCTTGCGCCCGCACGGTGATCAATCCGCCGTCTGACAGGACGGTCAGGTGCTTTTTGACGGCGGCCCGCGTCATGTCGAAGTTCTGGGCGACCTCTGCGATGGTCATGTCCCTGTCGCGAAGCATCAGTAGAATATCGCGGCGGGTCGGGTCGGCCAGCGCACGGAAGGTTGGTTGTGTGTCCACGGGTTATTCCCTTCATGATACCTTTTGGTACTATTTGTGTATGAAACCATAAGGTATCATGTCAAGCGATCTTTCCTTGCATTATGTTCACGTATTGTTCAGGGTGCTGTGCATGCCTGATGATCACGACATCCCTACACTGATGCCCGGCCAGTTGCTGGCCCGCGGCGTATCGCGTGCTTTGCGCAGTCATGACTTTGTGAGTGTGGAGGAACTGGTCCCGGCGTCAGGCTTGCGCGTTGATGTGATGGGTTTGGGACCAAAGGGTGAGGTCTGGATTGTTGAATGCAAATCAAGCCGCGCAGATTTTCAGTCCGACCAGAAATGGCAAGGCTATCTGGAATGGTGCGATCGATTCTTCTGGGCTGTCGACAGTGATTTTCCGACCGAGTTGTTGCCGGATGACACAGGGTTGATTTTGGCCGATGCCTATGATGCAGAGATCATACGGATGGGACCAGAGGTAAAGCTGGCCGGCGCACGGCGCAAAGCGATGATGCAGAAGTTTGCGCGCCATGCAGCGATACGGGCGCAGGCGGCGCGTGATCCGGGGTATGTCGGGATGAAGTCGTATTAGTACGTAGGGTGGGTGTAACCCGCGTTACGCGAAAGAACTATAGGATTGCGCGTGGGTTTTACCCACCTTACCGGGTCTTCACAGCCCTTGCGGCCATTGCCGCCGCCTTAATCTCCTCGGCGATCTCGTCTGCTTCCTCAGGATCAAAATCCATCGGGATCTCGATCCCGTCGGCTTCGATGAATATCCGCACCATACCTTGATCGGTTGGCCCGATTTGCATGTTCGCCTCAATGTCGCGTTCGTTGTTGATACCCATGTCAGTCCCTTTGATCTGATGGACCTCGTCCTACCGTGGGGCGGGCTTGATTGGCAAGGGCAGGGCAGACAAAGTCGCATCATGCCGTCTGCCCTGCGCACGCTTTAGTGCCCATGACACCGATTGCTTGGTATATTTACGCCCGAAATGGCCTGACTTGCACCCGGCTGAACCTGTGTATTCCTTTGGTATGGGTCTGGTGGAAGCGACCTGGCAGATTGCGTTTTAGGGGACTTGCAATCGTGATCTCATCCCGCTAGATCAGCCTTGTTGCCGCCTTAGCTCAGTTGGTTAGAGCACTGGTTTGTGGAACCAGGGGTCCCCCGTTCGAGCCGGGGAGGCGGTACCATTCCTCCCATGCAGTACCGGAGACGACCGTGGGTGAGATGCTCATTACATTTGAAATCGGACCAAACCCGCCGCCAAGGCTGGACAAGGCTTTGGGCCGTGATGTGCCCGGTGATGCGGCGCTCAGCCGGTCGCGGTTGGCCAAACTGATTGCCGATGGCGCCGTGACGGTTGATGGTGTGGTGGTGACGGACCTCCGACACCGGGCGGCGGAAGGTGCAGTTGTTGCCGTGACCGTGGCCGTTGCCGAGGAAAGCCATATTGGTGGCGAAGATATACCTTTGGACGTTGTGTTCGAAGATGACGATCTGATCGTCGTCAATAAACCCGCTGGCATGGTCGTTCATCCGGCCCCGGGGACGCCCGGTGGGACATTGGTGAATGCGCTGATCCATCATTGTGGCGAAACACTGTCCGGCGTCGGCGGCATGAAGCGCCCTGGGATCGTTCACCGGATAGACAAAGAAACAACTGGTTTGTTGGTCGCAGCGAAATCGGACCGCGCGCATCACCATCTGGCCGATCAGTTTGCTGCTCATACGGTTGAGCGCCGTTATCTGGCAATTTGCTATGGTGTGCCTGACCAGAACGATCCGCGGTTGCGGGGCATCAAGGGAACGTCCTTTGAGTCGGGCAATATCCTCAAAATCCAGACTTTCCTTGGTCGTCATCGGGCGGATCGCCAAAGGCAGGCCGTGTCCTTTACCGCCGGACGTCATGCCGTGACCCGGTCGCGCATTGTAGAGCCTTTGGGTGAGCCCGCTTGTGCCGCCCTGATCGAATGCTGGCTAGAGACGGGGCGCACCCATCAGATTCGCGTGCACATGGCCCATTGTGGCCATGCCCTGATCGGTGATCCGGTCTATGGCGGGCGGCGCAAACTGTCACAAAAGGCGATTGGTGACAGCGGTGTCGCTGCTGTTGCCCGTTTCCCCCGGCAGGCGCTGCACGCAGCGACATTGGGCTTTGAACATCCGGTTTCAGGTGATTTTCTACGGTTTGAGGCGGAAATCCCCGAAGATATGCGCGAGTTACTGCGCGCGTGTGGTGGTTTTGGCTGAAATATTCGATCCCATGTGCGTGAGCGCACGGAAATGCATCTCGTATTGCTAAACTGATTAGTTCATAAACCTTTTACGGAAATCGGATAGGGCTCCACTTGAAACCGAATGCGAGCGCTACCATATTCATGTTAAGCCTTTAAACATAGGAGGGCAGATACAGTGAGTAACTATAAGAATCTCCCAGCACCAACCCCAGAGGGTGGGCTGAACCGTTACATGCAGGAAATCCGCAAGTTCCCCATGCTGGAGCCAGAGCAGGAATATATGCTCGCAAAGCGTTGGGTCGATCATGAAGATACGGATGCCGCACACCAGATGGTCACATCGCACCTGCGATTGGCAGCCAAAATCGCCATGGGCTATCGTGGTTATGGACTGCCGCAGGCCGAAGTTATCTCGGAAGCGAATGTTGGTCTGATGCAGGCGGTAAAACGCTTTGACCCTGAAAAGGGCTTTCGTCTGGCGACCTATGCCATGTGGTGGATCCGGGCGTCGATCCAGGAGTATATTCTGCGGTCGTGGTCCTTGGTGAAACTGGGCACAACCTCTGCGCAGAAAAAACTGTTTTTCAACCTGCGTAAGGCGAAGAACCGCATTGGTGCGCTTGAAGATGGCGATTTGCGCCCAGAAAATGTACAGCGGATTGCCAATGATCTGGGCGTGACCGAGGACGAGGTCATTTCGATGAACCGTCGTTTGTCCGGTGGTGATGCATCGCTGAACGCAACCGTCAGTGCAGATGGCGAGGGTGCTGCGCAATGGCAGGACTGGCTTGAGGACGAAAGCGCAAATACGGCAGCGGACTATGAAGCAAGCGATGAGCTTGACGCCCGACGTGAGCTGTTGGCAGAAGCAATGTCGATCTTGAATGATCGCGAAAAAGACATTCTGATGCAGCGCCGCCTGTCTGAGGAAACTGTGACACTTGAAGACCTTAGCGGTCAATATGACGTCAGCCGCGAGCGTATCCGCCAGATCGAGGTGCGCGCGTTTGAAAAACTGCAAGCCAAGATGCAGGAGCTTGCGCGCCAGAAAGGTATGCTGGCGGACGCCTGATCCGGTTTCAACTGTCGAATTCTAAGCCCCGCCGGTTCGCCCGGCGGGGTTATATTTTTGGCGCCGGGCGATCTCTGCTTTGTTCACTCTGCGCGATGTTGGCGCTAGCATGGTGGAAACGGGGGGCGAAAACATGAAGCCATTGCGCTGGGGTATCCTTGGGGCGGCCAACTTTGCTAGGAACCACATGGGGCCGGCAATCCATGCCGCCAAGGGTGCTCAACTGGTTGGGTTGGCGACGTCCAGCGCTGAAAAAGCGGCCGGGTTTCAGACCTTTGCCCCTGAACTTCAAATCTATGCCGCCTATGAAGGGCTGCTGGCTGATCCCCAGGTTGATGCGGTCTATGTTCCACTGCCGAACCACCTGCATGTCGAATGGACGAAAAAGGCATTGGATGCAGGCAAACATGTGCTGTGTGAAAAGCCGATTGCCCTGGCAGCAGATGACATTGACGGGCTGATCGCGGCGCGCGATGCGGCCGGGAAACTGGCCGCCGAGGCTTATATGATCGTGCATCATCCGCAGTTCATTCGCGCGCGTGCGCTGGTTCAGGGTGGCGCAATCGGTACATTGATGCACGTCGAAGCGGCGTTCAGTTTCTACAACGATGATGTTGGCAACATTCGCAACCGGCCCGAAGCGGGCGGCGGCGGCCTGCGCGACATCGGGGCTTATACGATGGGGGCGGCCCGCTTTGTCAGCGGGCAAGAGCCTGCTGCGGTGCCATACGCCAACCTGCGCTATGAAAACGGCGTGGATGTCTTTGCACAATTTGCAGCGCAGTTCCCCGGGTTTACCTTTCAAAGCATGGTGTCGATGCGGCTGTTTCCACGTCAAAGCATCGTTTTCCACGGCGACAAAGGGGTGCTGACGCTAAGCTGCCCCTTCAACGCGAATGTATTTGATATCGCCGAACTGACGCTTGAGAATGATGGCCTGACAACCGTGTCTGAACGCTGGCCGGCGGTGAATCACTACATCAATCAGGTGGAAAATTTTTGCCATTCGGTGCAAACTGGCGCCGATTACCCATGCCCGCTTGAATTTTCACGCGGCACGCAGCACATGATGGATATGGTTTTTGCAGCGGGCGGGCACCCTGCATAGGAGAAGATGATGGCGAAAGATCAGGACAGCTCTGACATTGATGTTGAGACAGATTACGAGCATATCTGGCTCCGCCTTGTGAATATGGTGATCATCGCCGTGTTGATGAGTATGGCCAGCACCCTGCTGGGCCTCATGACCGTCGCGCAGTTCCTGATTATGGTGTTCAACAAACGTGAACCCAATGATCAACTCGCCGAAATGGGCACGACCATGGGTGTCTGGATGGCCAAGGCTGCGCGCTATCAGACAGCAGCAAGTGAAGTGAAGCCCTGGCCCTGGACGGAGTTGGATTAGGTTTCAGCTACGCAGTTGCTACCAAATTCTACCCGAAAACATGCACTGACCATCGGTAACAGGGGCGCCGCGCTAGGCGTCTGACAGGCAGGAGGCAATTGGTGAAAGAGTGACCCTCGCGGTCAATCCTCCATCGCCTCTAGCTCATCAATCATTGCGCTGA
This sequence comes from uncultured Alphaproteobacteria bacterium, assembly GCA_929200255.1. Classification (GTDB taxonomy): domain Bacteria; phylum Pseudomonadota; class Alphaproteobacteria; order Rhodobacterales; family Rhodobacteraceae; genus Yoonia. The sequence goes on from CAKMYZ010000012.1 coordinate 94,100, forward strand.
TCATCGACAGCCCTTTGTCCCAGAACTTTGGATCAGAAGCATCAAGGCCAAAGGGGGCCAGCAGTTCCTTGTGGTGCTTGGATCCGCCTGCGCGCAGCATATCAAAATATTTCTCACGGAAGTTCGGATCGCCCTCTTCAAAGACCGCATAAAGCGCGTTCACCAGACCATCGCCGAATGCATAGGCATAGACATAGAAGGGTGAATGCACGAAGTGCGGGATATAGGCCCAGAAGGTTTCATACCCATCGGCAAAGTCGAAGACCGGCCCAAGGCTTTCGGCCTGCACGGACATCCAAAGCGCGTTAATGTCATCTGGCGTCAGCTCACCTTCCGCGCGGGCTGCGTGCAGTTTGCATTCAAAATCATAAAAGGCGATCTGGCGCACGACGGTGTTGATCATGTCCTCAACCTTGCCGGCCAGCAGGATCTTGCGCTCTTCCTGATTTTGCGCGCCATCAAGCAGTTTGCGGAAGGTCAACATTTCACCAAAGACAGACGCCGTTTCAGCAAGTGTCAGCGGCGTTGAAGACAACAGTTCACCCTGTTCCGCCGCCAGCACCTGATGCACGCCATGGCCTAACTCATGCGCCAATGTCATGACATCACGCGGTTTGCCCAGGTAGTTGAGCATCACATAAGGGTGGACAGGCGTGACGGTTGGATGGGCAAATGCACCGGGGGCCTTGCCGGGTTTGACTGCCGCATCGATCCAGCCATCGGTGAAGAAGGGCTTCGCGATCTCGGCCATTTTGGGATCAAATTCGGTATAGGCTGACATCACCGTTTCGGTTGCTTCGTCCCAATCCACGATCTTGTCGCTTTCCATCGGAAGCGGTGCGTTGCGGTCCCAGACTTGCATGCGCTCCAGCCCCAGCCACTTTGCTTTGAGCGCATAGTAACGGTGCGAAAGACGTGGGTAGGCCGCGACCACTGCGTCGCGCAGCGCTTGGACCACTTCCGCCTCGACATGGTTGGCCAGATGTCGTCCGGCCTGCGGTGATGGCATCTGACGCCAGCGGTCCTCGATCTCTTTTTCCTTGGCGAGCGTGTTGTGGATACGGGCAAAGACCTTGATGTTTTCACCAAAGACAGCGGCCAGCGCGTGGGTTGCTGCCTCGCGTTTGACCCGCTCCTGTTCGGTCAGCAGGTTCAGCGTTGCTTCGAGGTTGAGTGTCTCTCCATCCACCTCAAACTCCAGCCCCGCCATCGTCTCATCAAACAGGCGGTTCCACGCGGCGGACCCGACGGTTGATTGGTCATGCAGGAACTTTTCCAGCTCATCCGACAACTGATGGGGCTTCATCGCCCGCATCCGATCAAACACCGGTTTGTAACGGGCAAGGTCGCCATTGGCGGCCAGAAGGTCCGCCAGATGATCATCGTCAAGGCGATTGAACTCCAGCCCATAAAACACCAAAGGCGTCGTAAAGGTTGTGATCTTGTCCTGACAATCCGCCATGAATTTTGCGCGTTCGCTATCGGTTGTAATTTGATAGTACCGCAGCCCCGCAAAGGACATGATGCGTCCGGCGATGACATCAATCTGTTCGTAGCGGCGTACAGCCTTCAGCAGCCCTTGGGCGTCAAGCTTCGCGAGCTTGCCTTGGTAATCTGCGGCAAAGGCCGCACATTCCTTCTCCAGCCATGCCAGATCACGCTTGAGCTCGGCGCTATCGGTCGCAGGATACAAGTCCGTCAGATCCCATTCCGGCAGATCGCCAAAGCTTTGGCCTCCGCTGGTGTTGGCGTCAAAAACAGGCTGGGCGCGCTTCATTGGGAAACCTTTCAATTTCGATTGCGCCATACATATGCCTGAAGGAATTGGGTTGGAAGCCCAATAGCCAAAAGTCGCCAACACCTTTATGAGATCATCAAGCGTATTTCCCGCATTCACCGGCTTGTCCCTGAACCCAGAAAGATAAGGGTCCTGACCCTAGGCTTCTGCAGTCAGATCGGATGATCGATGCAGTAGAGCCATCTGCCATGACAACCACAATAGCGCATCACCTGCGCACCAATGGTGGACTTCGCGCAAGATGGGTTTCGCCTGCCAACCAAGCTGGATAGGTTGTCCTGAAACCGATGCGCTGAGGCTGTAAATGACCCTTGATATTGATCTTGTTACAAAGACTTACGCAGCCATTAAGCCCGCGACCATGCGCACGCCCACGGTACATGCCGCGCGGTTGTCACTGCATTTGGGTATTGATCTCTACCTCAAGTTGGAGAACCTCCAACACACCAATGCCTTCAAGGCGCGCGGTGCGTTGGCCAAACTGCTGACACTGTCAGAGGCAGAGCAGACTGCAGGTGTGATCGCCTGTTCAGCAGGCAACCACGCCCAAGGGGTCGCCTATCATGCCAATCGGTTGGGCATTCCCGCCGTGATCGTCATGCCGGAAGCGACACCCTTTAACAAAGTCAAACGGACCAAGGATTTTGGAGCAGAGGTGGTGCTGCATGGCAGGGGCTTTGATGAAAGCGTGCAGTTCACCCTTGATATGGCAGCAGAGAAAGGAATGACTTTCATCCATCCATTTGATGACCCGGTGGTGGTTGCAGGTCAGGGCAGCGTTGCCGTCGAAATGCTGGAACAAGAGCCTGATTTGGATTGCATCGTGGTGCCGATTGGCGGCGGTGGTTTGATTGCGGGCATGGCGGTCGCGGCCAAGGCGATTAAGCCTGACGTGCAGGTCATTGGTGCGCAGGCGGCGAATTTCGATGCTGTAAAGGCCCAATTTGACGGGGGTGAAACCCACTTTGGCGGGGCGACGCTGGCAGAAGGGATTGCCGTGCGCGCGCCATCGGATGCGAACATCGCCTTGATCACACGGCATGTCGACCAGGTGGAAACCGCAACCGAGGTTGAGATTGAGGCCGCGGTCTTTGATCTGCTGTCACATGAAAAAATCGTCGCCGAAGGGGCGGCAGGGGCTGGGCTGGCGGTCATCGAAAAACACGCCGAAGAACTGCGCGGCAAGAAGGTTGGGCTGGTGGTCTGTGGCGGAAATATCGATTCGCGTTTGCTGTCGACGCTCATCCTGCGCGGCTTGGTGCGTGACGGGCGGATTACGCGGCTTACCTTTGAGATTGATGACACTCCCGGGCAGCTCTCTGATATTTCTAGGATCATCGGTGAGGCCGGTGCCAATGTCATCGAGGTCATTCACCAACGCATGATGCAGAGCGTGTCGCTCAAGCAAGCCGAGCTTGAGATCGTGATTGAGGCCCGCGATGCACAACATGTTGCCGAAACGGTTACCGAATTGCGGCGCGCGGGTTTCCGCGTGCGTGCAGAAAGTGAACTTAATTAAGCAGCAATGGCGCGTTGCGCGTCAAAGAAGGCGACAGTCTCATCAAAGATCGCGTCGCGCATCTTGGGGGCGTCCATCAGCATTTCATGCTTGCCGCCGTCGATCACCCGCAGTGTACCGCCGGGCCAGCCACCCATCCGTTCCTGAATGCGCAGGGGATCCACAATGGCTTCTTCGGTGCCAAGGTAAGTCAGGCAGGGAACATTGGGCGAAGGATCGAGGGCCAGCTTGTGCATTTCGCGCAGTGATGTGTTGAGCCAGCGTAAGGAAGGACCACCAAGGCCCAGCTCTGGATGTTGGGCAAGCTGGTCGCGCAAAAGCGCAAATACCTGACGGTCGTTCGTCAGCGTGTTCTCTTCGAAAGAGATGCGATTGACATAGCTCTCTTCGAACTGCCCGGGGGCCAATGCCTGGTCAAAGCCCAATGGCGTGCTCATCGCGGATAGGCCCCATGCGAGCGGGCGCAGGGGCGCGGCCATCTGGACGCCCCACATCGGGGCAGAGAACATCACACCCTGCACATCCAAACCTTCCATCAAAGATCGCAACCCAATGCAGCCGCCCATGGAGTGGCCCAAAATGTAATATGGGCGCGGCAGGCCAAGCGCCCGGGCATGTGCAACCGTTGCGTCGACATCATGCTGGTAATCAGTAAAGGCACCAACATGCCCAACGGCGCGGTTGTCCGTCATACGGTCGGCGAGGCCTTGCCCGCGCCAGTCAATTGCAACACTGGCATAGCCGCGATCCCGGAAGGCCGCAGCGGCTTGGCCGTATTTTTCGATGAACTCCGTGCGACCGGGAAAGATCAGCACCGTGCCTTTGGCATTTGCCAGATCCCAATGGGCCACGCGAATGCGCAGCCCATCGGATGTTGTCAGCCAATGGGCCGCCCCGCCGTCCGGACCGTCTGCGATCTCTTCAAAGAGGGGCGCCGCCTCCATCTAGCTGAGTACGCCGGAAAGTTTCATGGCCTGGCCCATGTCGCCATCAACAGTGAGTTTGCCTGTCATGAAAGCGGTTGTCGGGTTCATCTCACCCTCCAGAATTGCTTTGAACACATCCGTCGACGCGGTGAGTGTTACATCAGCATTGTCATCGCCTGCCCGCGCACCATCACCGTCAATGATGATGCTCCCTTCACCTTCAATGGCGAACTTCGCGGTGCCGTCAAAACCTGCCCCATCCATTTTTGCATTCAAGGCGGCGACGGCTTCGGTCACAACATCACTCATTTTTTCGTCCTTTGTCTTTGATGTGACTGCGCGGGCTCTGGTGTTGGCCGCACAGTGCGCTACACTTACTGTTATGGGTATGCTGACACATCGCTTCAAATATATCGTTACGGCACTTTATGTCGTATGCGGGTATTCCTTACCTGCGCTTGCGCAAGAAACCGCTTTGGACGAACTTTATCAACAGCTAGAGGACGCTGATGAGGCGACCTATCCACTTATCGAACGCCAGATCATAACTGCTTGGGAACGCAGTGGGTCGGCGGCCATGGACCTGCTTTTGCGTCGTGGCAAGGACGCTTTGGACGATGGCGACCCGGAAGCAGCGGTCGAGCATTTTTCTGCCCTTGTTGATCATGCGCCGGATTTCGCTGAAGGATACTATGGCCGGGCATCGTCCTACTATCTGCTGGGTCTGACCGGCCCGGCCTTGGATGATATCCGTCGTGTGCTGAGTTTGAACCCACGTCATTTTGAGGCAATGCGCGGGCTGGCGTTGATCATGGAGGAACTGGATCGCAAGGGTGATGCGTTGGAAATCTATCGCATGATCCTTGAAATCAATCCGCAATCAACCGAAGTGCAAAGCTATGCGGATCGTCTTGAATTGGAATTGGAAGGTCAGTCGCTGTAAAGTGCCTGCCTCCGGGTATCGGGGAATGACATGGTGGTTTCCCGGGTAGCGGCCGTTTTGGGCCCCACCAACACTGGTAAAACCCACTACGCGATAGAGCGAATGCTGTCGCACCGGACCGGTGTCATTGGCCTGCCGCTGCGCCTTTTGGCGCGCGAGGTTTATGACCGCATTGTTGCGGTACGTGGCCCGAGCGTTGTGGCTCTTGTCACTGGGGAAGAGCGGATTGTGCCGCCGCGTGCCGCTTTTTGGGTGTGCACGGTCGAGGCAATGCCAGACGGCATTGGGTGCGATTTTCTGGCCGTGGATGAAATACAACTGTGTAGCGATCTTGAGCGCGGTCATATTTTTACCGACCGTTTGCTGCATGCACGTGGCTTGCACGAGACGCTGTTTCTGGGTGCTGAAACCATGCGCAACGCGATTGCAGCCATGGTGCCAGAGGTGCAGTTCATGCGCCGGGAACGGATGTCAGAGCTCAGCTACACAGGTTCGAAAAAGATAAGCAGAATGCCCGGTCGATCTGCAATCGTTGGCTTTTCGGTTGAAAATGTATATGCCATAGCCGAATTGCTCCGCCGTACAAAGGGCGGCGCTGCGGTGGTGATGGGTGCGCTCTCACCTCGGACCCGCAATGCGCAGGTCGAGATGTATCAAAACGGCGATGTAGACTATTTGGTTGCGACCGACGCGATTGGAATGGGGTTGAATTTGGATATCGGTCATGTCGCTTTCTCTGCGCTCACCAAATTCGATGGGCGGCGGATGCGGCATTTGCAACCCGAAGAACTCGGTCAGATTGCAGGCCGTGCGGGCAGGTATACAGAGAACGGGACCTTTGGGGTGACAGGTGAGGCGCCACCTTTGGATGACGCCGTGGCGGAAGCTATTTGCGAACACCGCTTTCAACCGGTCAAGAAACTGCAGTGGCGCAACAGCGATTTGCAGTTCGGGTCAGTCAAGCGGCTGATTACGACGTTGGAGGATCGCACCGATGACACTTGGCTGACGCGTGTGCGCGAAAGCGACGATTTGGCAGCGTTAAAGGCCTTGGCGCAGGATCCCGAGGTGATGGCACGCGCAACAGATGGCCTATCGGTCAAACTGCTGTGGGATGTTTGCCGCATCCCGGATTTCAGGGGCATCAGCAAGGGCGAACATGCAGGCCTACTGACCCATATTTACAACGACTTGCATCAGCTTGGGCATGTCTCTGCCAACTGGTTCGCGTTGCAGGTCAAACGCATTGACCGCACGGACGGGGACATCGATACGCTGTCAAAACGGCTGGCCTATATTCGCACGTGGACGTATGTGGCGCAGCGGAATGGGTGGCTGGGTGACGAATCTCATTGGCGTGATACAACCCGCGCGGTAGAAGATCGACTATCAGATGCGCTGCATGGCGCGTTGACGCAAAGATTTGTGGACCGGCGGACCAGCATTTTGCTTCGCCGGCTCAAACAGAAGGAGAGCCTTGTGGCCGAGGTAAACGACAAGGGTGAAGTGACCGTTGAGGGCGAATTCGTCGGACGGTTGGAAGGTTTCCGCTTTCGCATGGACAAGGCGGGAAGTCCTGATGAAGCGAAAACGCTGCGCCAGGCGTCGGTGCAGGCGCTGGTGCCGCAGTTCCATCTGCTGGCAGATCGTTTTTACAATGCGCCAGATCCGGAGATTGATTTCACCGAGCAGGGCGGCCTGATGTGGGGCGACCAGGCGGTCGGAAAATTGGTCAAAGGTGACGACCCCCTCAAGCCGGGTGTCGAGGCGTTTGTTGACGAAGAGGCGGGCCCAGATGTGGCCGCCAAGGTGCAGCGTCGCCTGCAGCACTTCATTGACCGCAAGGTTGCCGCTGGGTTCGAATCGCTTTTGGCGCTCAAAAACGATGAAACACTGACTGGCGCCGCCAAGGGCTTTGCGTTCCGCATGGCCGAAGGGTTCGGCGTCCTTCCGCGCGGGGAAGTCGCCGATGAGGTCAAGGCGCTGGATCAGGATGCCCGCGGTGCGCTGCGCAAGCATGGTGTGCGCTTTGGTCAGTTCACGATCTTCATGCCGTTGCTTTTGAAACCCGCACCGACACGTCTGCGGTTGGTGGTGTGGTCATTGGCCAAGAACCTGTCAGAGTTCCCCGAAAGCCCGCCTCCCGGGCTGGTCACTGTGCCCGCTGCGAAGGACGCGGTGGCCGGCTACTACGCTATGGCGGGGTATCGCGCGGCCGGTGAACGGGCGATCCGCATTGATATGTTGGAACGTCTGGCCGATATGCTGCGCGACAAGGACAGCCGTGGTGGATTTGAAGCGAATCCAGATATGCTGTCGATCACAGGTATGACGTTGGATCAGTTTGCCGATCTGATGACGGGACTGGGCTACAAGGCGGCGAAGGCTGAACGCGAGAAGGTGAAGGTGGTCGCAACCGACGCTGTCGCCGATCAGGCCGCATCCGAAATAGAAACCCCCGCCGAAGCGCCCACAGAGACGCCCGCCGAAGTGGTGCCACCAACTGACGAAGTGCCTACCGAAACGACGCTGGAGGCACCCAACACCGGACCAGAGATGGAGGTGTTCTACACCTTCACTTGGGGCGGCCGCCCTGGACGTCAACGCCCGCAAGGTGACGCGCGGCCACGTAGCAAAGGTAAGCCGAAAGGCAAAGGCAAACCGCAAGGCGATCGCAACAAACCGCAAAGCTTTTCCGCAAAGCCGAAGAAAGAAAAGAAGATCGATCCTGACAATCCATTTGCGGCTGCCTTGGCTGGCTTCAAGAAGGATTGACCGACCCGCGCCCGACAATCCGGTTAGACAAATGGTTGTGGCATGCGCGGTTCTTTAAGTCGCGTAGCATCGCGGCCGGTGTGGTCACAGGCGGCAAGGTAAGGGTGGATCGTCAGCCGGTCAGCAAACCGGCGCGGGCGGTTGGGCCAGGTGATGTTCTGACCTTCATTCAGGCCAGTGAAACACGCGTCGTGCGCATCATCGCTTGCGGCGAAAGGCGTGGACCCGCGCCCGAGGCGCAGGCGCTTTACGAAGACCTGACACCAGTTGTGGAAAAATGTCCCTATAATCCCGGCAGCGACAGAAAGGGACGCCCCACAAAGAAGGATCGCCGGGACATGATGACCCATCGCGAAAATCGTGACCCATTCGACCTTGAATGACCCACGCGACTATTCTAGCTAGTGCCGGTAAACTCTGCCGGATGACCCCATGACATATATCGTCAACGACAACTGCATTGCCTGCAAATACACCGACTGCGTCGAAGTGTGCCCCGTGGATTGCTTCTACGAGGGTGAAAACATGCTGGTGATCCATCCGGACGAATGCATTGACTGCGGTGTGTGTGAACCCGAGTGTCCCGCCGACGCCATCCGCCCGGATACAGAGCCTGACATGGAAAAATGGGTTGAGTTCAACCGCAAGTATTCCGAGATGTGGCCGGTCATCATTACCAAGAAAGACCCCTTGCCATCTGCCGACGAAATGGATGGCAAAGAGGGCAAGATGGAGCTGTTTTCGGAGGCAGCAGGCGAGGGCGGCTGATTCGGGTCCGTGACGTGAAATGAACCAACAGACGTTGATTTTGGCGGTGCTTTCGGACAGTCGAATTTTGTGGTATACTGCGGCCAATGTTGCGAAAAAAGTGATCCGATATTGTTGTTGACGGACCCGACGGAGGCTTCCTGGCCACCGCCGGTTTTTTTGTCGTTTGTACAGGCGGATCGTCATGAAAGGACGAGCATGAGCAAGAAGAAGAACGAGTTTAGCCCAAATGAATTTGTTGTGTATCCCGCACATGGGGTGGGCAAGATTGTCTCAATCGAAACACAAGAAGTCGCTGGTTTCGAGCTTGAGATGTTTGTCATTGCCTTTGAGAAGGACAAAATGACGTTGCGGGTCCCAACTCACAAGGCGACTGATGTTGGTATGCGGGCGCTTGCCACACCGGATGTCGTCAGCCACGCGATGAAAACACTGCGTGGCAAGGCCAAGGTGAAAAAGGCCATGTGGTCCCGCCGGGCACAGGAATACGAGCAAAAGATCAATTCTGGTGACCTGATCGCAATTGCCGAGGTTGTGCGCGACCTACACCGTCAGGACGACCAGCGCGAGCAAAGCTATTCAGAGCGTCAGCTTTATGAGGCGGCTTTGGAGCGTCTGACCCGTGAAATCGCTGCTGTTGCAGGCAATGACGAGAATGCCGCCGCCGCAGAGATCGATTCTGTTTTGGTCAGCCGCGCTGCTTAAGGCTTGGCATTAGATGACGAAAGCCGCGCCCTTTTGGGGTGCGGCTTTTGCGCTTCTTGGGATCAGAGTGCGCGCCAACCGATGTCCGAACGGTAGAACCCATCGGGCCAATTCACGTTTTGCGCCATCGCATAGGCTTTCTCATGCGCTTCGGCCAAGGATGCGCCACGCGCCGTGATGTTCAGCACACGCCCGCCGTTTGCGACGATATTGCCATCAGCCGCGGCTGTGCCTGCATGGAACACCATGTGAAAACTATCCTCTGGCAGGCTGTCCAACCCCTCAATCACGGTCCTCCTGGCGTAAGCGCCGGGGTACCCCTTGGCTGCCATCACCACCGTAAGCGCATGATCATCGGCCCAATTGACCTTGATCTCGTGCAGGCGTTGTTCTGCGCAGGCCTGCAACAGATCGAGGATCTGCCCACCAAGCCGCATCATCAGGCATTGGCACTCTGGATCGCCAAAGCGCACGTTGTATTCCACCAGTCGGGGTTGGCCATTCTGAATCATCAGCCCACAAAAAAGAACGCCCTGAAACGGGGTGCCACGCCTAGCCATTTCATCCATTGTGGGGCGAATGATCTCGTCCAACGCCTTTTGTGTGATCTCATCACTCATCACTGGGGCTGGGGAATAGGCCCCCATACCGCCAGTATTGGGGCCAAGATCGCCGTCAAACGCGCGCTTGTGATCCTGCGCCGTACCCACAGGCAGGATGGTTTTGCCGTCACAAAGCACAAAGAACGAAGCCTCTTCGCCTTCCATGAACTCTTCGATCACAACTTCTGCGCCCGCATCGCCAAAACTGCCATCAAACATGTCATCAATGGCGGTGAGGGCCTCACTCTCTGTCATGGCGACGATCACACCTTTGCCGGCGGCCAGCCCGTCCGCTTTAACAACAATTGGCGCACCTTGATCCCGAATGTAGTCACGCGCCGCGTCTGCATCGGTGAAATGGGCATAGGCGGCCGTCGGCGCCTTGGCCGCATCGCAGATTTCCTTGGTAAAGGATTTTGAGGCTTCAAGCCGGGCTGCAGCCTCGCTCGGGCCGAAAACCAGTAGGCCAGCGGCCCGCAAACGATCTGCAACGCCAGTCGCCAAAGGCGCTTCTGGGCCGATGATCACAAACGAAATGGCGTTTTCTTCCGCGAAGGTTGCGACCGCGTCGCCATCAAGGATATCGATTTCAGCACAATCGGCGATGGCGGCAATCCCGGCATTGCCGGGGGCCACGATCAGCCGGTCACACTTTGGATTTTGCTTCACTGCCCAGGCAAGGCTGTGCTCGCGTCCGCCACTGCCCAAAATCAAAATGTTCATTGCGGCCCCCAAAAGACGAAAATGCGCTGCTGCGGTTCTAGGGCGCTGCTGTGGCGACCACAAGTGTCACACCTTCATAGTTTGTTGGACAAGGTGCTTGGCGGGTGGGCCATCGGCACGTAAGCTAGGCTGCGGGGGCGCTGCTGCGCAGGTGTTAACGATGAAACGGACGAAAACCGACCGCCGGTTATGGCATCGGCTGGAAGGGTATAGTTTCCACGAACGGCCACTGACACGCTCATTGGTTGACAGACTGGAAGAGGAAACCGGGCATTCGACGGATGTCTGCTATATTCTGGTCGAGGAATACCGTCGTTATATGTACCTGGTCGGAAGCACCGGTGAGACGCTTGCACCTTCTCCCATCGTTGATGTTGTCTGGCGGCTGCATGTGGAGGATGAGAAGGCCTATTTTGAGGATTTCTGCCCGCGTATCATTGGGCGCACTATTCACTATGCCCAGCATGAAAACGAAACCGAACATTTTTTGGATGATCCGGCCTATCTCAAGACGCTGGACTATTATGCGCAGGAATTTGGCCGCGCGCAGGTGCAGTTCTGGCCAGACCCAGATGATCCTTCCGTTGGTATGTCCAGTTTTCTGCTTTGGCTGATTGGTTTGACGGCTGTGGGCCTGGCCATCCTGGCCAACTCGGCCTTGTTTGCCATCTTTGGCGCATTGGTTATTCTGACCCAAGTGTTTATGCGGTGGAAATTCGCATCGCTGCCACTGCGCAGATTGGACACCACCCGAGGATAAGATGAACGACCTTTTTGAAGACGGCCCGGCGGATAACACGCCGGAATTTTCGGTGTCGGAGATTTCTGGTGCTGTCAAAAAGGCGATTGAAGGCGGATTTTCGCATGTGCGGGTGCGCGGCGAAGTTGGACGCGTGTCGCGCCCGGCGTCCGGGCACATCTATTTGGATCTCAAGGATGATCGCGCTGTGCTGGCGGGGGTGATTTGGAAGGGGCGCGCGCAGGGTCTGGCCCATCGCCCCGAGGAAGGCATGGAGGTTATCGCCACCGGCAAGCTGACGACGTTTCCCGGTCAATCTAAATACCAAATGGTGATCGAGGATATCGCGCCTGCGGGTGCTGGTGCCCTGATGGCCATGCTTGAGAAACGCAAGGCGGCACTGGCTGCGGAAGGTCTTTTTGCGCCTGAACGCAAGAAACCGCTGCCTTATCTGCCCGAAATCATTGGTGTTGTGACATCGCCATCGGGTGCTGTGATCCGCGATATCCTGCACCGCCTGCTCGACCGCTTTCCCCGCAAGGTTCTGGTGTGGCCAGTCGCCGTGCAGGGGGCCAGATGCGCGCCAGAGGTCGCCGCGGCCATCGATGGATTCAATCGCCTGACGCCGGGTGGGGCGCTGCCCCGGCCCGATTTGCTGATCGTCGCGCGGGGTGGTGGGTCGCTCGAAGATCTGTGGGGGTTCAATGAGGAAGTGGTCGCACGGGCCGCTGCGGCATCGGAGATTCCGCTGATTTCTGCGGTGGGCCATGAAACCGATACGACATTGATTGATTTCGTCTCTGATCAACGTGCGCCGACGCCAACGGCGGCGGCAGAACTGGCCGTGCCCGTTCGGATGGAACTCCTCGCCTGGACCGATCAGCAAGGTGCGCGGTTAAGTCGGGCGCTGACCACGGGGATCGCACAGCGACACCAGCGGTTGCGGGATTTGAGCCGTGCCCTGCCGCAAGTCGATACATTGGTCGAAGGGCCGCGCCAGCGGTTGGATTACCTGGGCGAGCGTTTGCCTGCTGCATTGCGCAGCGCTGCGGATAAGAAACGCCTGCAAATGACCGAAGCCACGCTGCGCCCCGGCATTCTGACGCGGCGGCTGGCCGAGGAGCGCCGCCGGCTGGATGGCTTGGCCGCGCGGCTCGGGCCTGCTTTGAGCCGCAGAACAGGAGATGGGCGAAAGTTGCTGGGGCAAACCAGCCGCGGATTACGCAGTGATGTGCTGCAAACGCGTGTGTCGCGTGCGGCAGAACGGATGGATGTTGTCTTGCAACGCCTCTCTGATCGGGCGACGCGCCAGCAGTCAGAGCGTTTTGCGCGCCTGGAAGCGCTCGACCGTCTGCGAGAGACTTTGGGCTATGTTGAAACGCTCAAGCGTGGCTACGCGGTGGTGCGTGGCGACGGTGTTGTCGTCACGGACAAAGAGGCTGCCGAGACGGCCTCGGATATCGAAATTGAATTTGCGGATGGCCGCCTTGCTGTCAGCAAAGGAGCTCAGGGGAGGCTGCTATAGTCCCCATTCTAGGACGATAAATCGTTGCAAATCAAAGGGTCATCCTGGTCGGGTATTTCATAGATTACGGTTGTATTTGGCCGTGTCGTGAAAACGCCGAACATCCCGTCGGGTTCATCAAAGATCGCCCAGCATTTGTGTTCTGGATCGCCTTCATAGCGAAAACAGATGTCACCTTTGCTTTCAAACCAGACGCCGTACTGGCAGATGCCATCGAAAGTTGACCACATGACACGGCGTCCGGGTAGATAGCGTTCAACCCCGAATTCCGGGTTCGTATCCGTGCGGAATGTGATGGTGCGACCGGTGACATAGGCCTCAAATTCGTCGGCATTCATGCGGTCCTGCGCATCCGCAGGTGTCGCCAAGGCCCATAACAACAGAAGGTTACGCATCCTGCCACCTCTCAACTTGTGGGTCCATCATGCGACGCCAAAGCGGCGGGATTAGTGCTATGCTCGCCATCAAGGGCAAGGGGCGTGGCAGCACCGGGGCACCCTTGGGTATTGTCAGTGAAGGATAGGGCTGTGCAGGGCGCGCGTGATGGTCGGAATGGCGTGGTGCGTTCAGCATCATCGCAGACGAAAACCAATGCGGGCTGTTCCAGCTGTGGCGCGCGCCGACAGGTTCGGGTTTGCCATTGGGCGCGATGCGCCGGGTCAGACCGTAGTGCTGCACATAATCAGACATCAAAAGTTGGGATTGGGCGTGTGCGCAGAGTGTAAGATAGGCGAGCAGGGCTGCAACCCCGCCCCAGATGAAGGCCAGCAACAGGCAAAAGGCAGCACCGCCGACATATAGGAGGTAAGGGGTGCGCCAGGCTGGTCTGTTGATTTTTTGAAGGCGTGCGTGTTCAGCGCGATAGCCCTGCAAAAATGACCCGACCCATGCCCGCTTCATATAACGATAGAGGTTTTCACCCTTGCGTGACGTGTTGGGGTCAGATGCTGTGCCCACATGTATGTGATGCACCAGCACATGTGCCGAGGTATGATGCCCAAAAAGCAGTGTGATATAGACCCACATCCCCAAATGATGCAGCCCGCGCGCGGGGCGGTGGATCAGCTCATGTGCGTTGGCGTTGCTGACTTGACCGAACCAGAACCCGGCAGCAAGGAAGAGACCGATTTTCTCTGATAGACGAAGTGCCTCGCCCACCAAGGCCCACACAATCACAGGCATCAGCACAAAGTGAATCATGGCGATCAGGATCGCGAGCCATGCACCGTCAGTGGCTTCGGTTGTGGCGCTTTCGCGTGTCAGTACGTGATCCAACAGGCTGGTCATGACGGTCAGATAAGCAACCGCAGCAATGATCCACAACCCGCCCCAAACGGCCCCAGCCGCAAGCAAAGCGGCAGGCGTCAGAGTGGCTATCCCAAAGAGAAAAATTGAGCGGTTCATGCTTCGGATCGTTATCATAGGTTTCGCCATGGGTCAGTGGAAATAGCGGTTCTGCGCGTATTGGTTACTGTTGGTGTCGTTTTTGCGTGGTTTGGCAGGCGCCGGGTGGATATGTTGGCGCTAAGTTGAAGGGAAAGGCGATGGCTTTGGACAACCGCAAAGGTGTTTGGAAATCTGGCAAAGGCAAAGGGCGGCACACGCCTAAGGGGCGCCAGTTGAATGATGCGGCCTGGGAAGAGGTTCGTGCGCTCTTGGGTGATCAGCTGCGTCGCCGCGATCTATTGATTGAGTTTTTGCACCTGATCCAGGACGCGCATGGCTGCCTTTCTGCGGCACATCTGCGCGCGCTGGCCGAAGAAATGCGGATGAGCCAGGCAGAAGTCTATGAAGTGGCAACCTTTTATGCCCATTTCGACGTGGTCAAGGAAGGTGAGCCGAAGCCACCCGCACTGACCATCCGTGTTTGTGATTCGCTGTCGTGTGAATTGGCGGGGGCGCAACAGCTCAAGGCGGCCTTGGAAGACGGTTTGGACGCCGCTGAGGTCCGCGTGCTGCGTGCCCCTTGCATGGGGCGCTGTGACACGGCGCCGGTGCTGGAACTGGGCCACAACCACATCGATCACGCAACCGTGGAAAAGGTAGAAGCGGCGATCGCCGCCGGCGATACCCACGCGCATCTGCCTGGTTATCAAGGCTATGATGCCTATGTCGCCGACGGCGGCTATGCTGAATTGGCGCTACTGCGCGACGGCGGCGACTGGGAGGCGGTGCAGAATAAGGTTCTTGCCTCTGGCCTGCGCGGTCTAGGCGGGGCGGGCTTTCCGTCAGGCAAGAAATGGGGCTTTGTGCGGGGCAATCCGGGTCCGCGTTATCTGGCGGTGAATGGTGATGAGGGCGAACCGGGCACCTTCAAGGACCGTTACTACCTGGAACGTACGCCGCATCTGTTTCTGGAAGGGATGCTGATCGCCGCTTGGGCGGTTGAGGCCGAAACCTGCTTTATCTACATGCGCGATGAATACCCAGCGGTGCTGGAAATCTTGACGCGTGAAATCAAGGTGCTGGAAGATGCAGGTGTGGTCGCAGAAGGTTACATCGATCTGCGGCGCGGCGCGGGCGCATATATCTGCGGCGAAGAATCCGCGATGATCGAAAGCATTGAAGGTAAACGTGGGATCCCACGGCATCGCCCGCCGTTTGTGGCGCAGGTTGGGGTCTTTGACCGCCCGACGCTGGTCCACAATGTTGAAACGCTGCTTTGGGTGGCGCGCATTTGCCGTGAAGGTCCCGAAGTGCTGAGCAGCACTGAAAAAAACGGTCGCACTGGCCTGCGATCTTATTCGGTGTCTGGGCGTGTCGCACAGCCGGGTGTTTACCTGCTGCCAGCGGGATCAACGATCACCGATATCATTGCGGCAGCGGGAGGTATGGCAGAGGGCCATGTCTTCAAGGCCTATCAACCCGGTGGGCCGTCCTCTGGTCTGTTGCCTGCATCCATCAATGATGTTCCGCTTGATTTCGATACGCTGCAACCATTGGGCACGTTCATTGGGTCCGCTGCCGTTGTCGTTCTGTCCGATCAGGATCGGGCGCGGGATGCGGCGCTGAATATGCTGCGGTTCTTTGAAGATGAAAGCTGTGGGCAATGTACGCCGTGCCGTGTGGGCTGTGAAAAGGCGGTGAAGTTGATGCAAGCGGATCAGTGGGATCGGCCACTGCTTGCGGATCTTTGTACTGCGATGGCGGATGCATCGATATGCGGTCTGGGGCAGGCGGCGCCGAACCCGATCAAACTTGTCGTGAAGCACTTCCCAGACGAAATTTGACAGGGTTCACGATTGCCGACGCCCTTGTTGGCCTGTCCCTGATTGCTGCGATCTGGTTTGGCTGCCGCTACTGCTGGCAACCGCCAAGTATTGCCAAATCAATTGTCAAGACGGCCTCTGTCGCTGGTCTGGCGGTGGCCGCGGTTGTATTGTCGGCGCCATCTTTGCTGATTGCCGCACTGGCACTTGGGGCAATGGGTGATTTCTTCCTGTCGCGATCAGGTGACAGGGCCTTTCTGGCCGGGCTGTCGGCATTTGCACTCGCGCATC
Source organism: uncultured Alphaproteobacteria bacterium (assembly GCA_929200255.1). Classification (GTDB taxonomy): domain Bacteria; phylum Pseudomonadota; class Alphaproteobacteria; order Rhodobacterales; family Rhodobacteraceae; genus Yoonia. The sequence goes on from CAKMYZ010000012.1 coordinate 110,623, forward strand.
TGGCCTATATCGCACTGCTGTTGCAGATGGGTGCATCTGTCAGCGCTGATCTGCCCAGCTTGATTGTGGTCCTCTTGGGTAGCGTCATGGCCGTTCTGTTATTCCGCACGACGGGCAAGTTACGCTGGCCGGTTGTTGGTTACGTCACGATTATTGCCGCCATGGGGCTGTTGGCCGTGGGCCTGCCAGCGGGCTATGCGCTGGCCTTGCTGGCCGCGCTGTTGTTCATGCTTTCTGACACCGTATTGGGGTTTGAATACTTCATCTTGCCGCGCGAAAGTCACCTGAGGGTCGCAACGCCCTTTGCCATCTGGGTAACTTACTGGGCGGCACAAGCGCTGTTTTTGGCAGCACTTGCCCCATATTCCTTGCCCTGAACCTTTGCATCTGTGCAGAGGTGCGATTAGGTGAGGTTTAACACCACTGCTTAGGGCGCTTTGCGATGTCATTCTTCAAGAAACTCAAAGACCGGATGTTCAAGTCATCGTCCAAGATTGACGAAGGGTTGGATGCGATCGTGCAGGATGGCGGCGTAGAAGAGGAGGCGACCGAAGAAGAGGTTGCTGTTGCGCCAGTCGCGGAAGAACATCGTCCAGAGCCAGAGCCAGAGCCAGAGCCAGAGCCAGAGCCAGAGCCAGAGCCAGAGCCAGAAGTTTATGAACCGGAAGAAAAATCCGCTGATGAGAATACCCCGGTGCCCGCGCCGGAACCGCAGATTGATGTAGACGTCCAGGACGATCGCGCGCCAATTCATCTGAACGTCGATATCACGGCCCCACTGGCCCAGGACAAAGCGGCACCTGAACCCGAACGGAAGGGTATTCTGGGCCGGTTCTTTGGTGGGGCCGAGCCAAAAACAGTAATTAAGCGCACGCTGGATGACGACATGCTGGAGCAGCTCGAAGAGCTGTTGATCACTGCCGATATGGGGGTCGACACAGCGCTGCGCGTGACTGCAAACATGGCCGAAGGACGTCTTGGCCGCAAATTATCTGTGCGTGAAATCAAAGAGTTGATGGTTAAAGAGGTCAGCCGGATCATGGATCCCGTCGCGCGACCGATGCCACTCTATGCCAAAAAACCGCAGGTGGTTCTGGTGGTCGGCGTCAACGGATCGGGTAAGACCACAACGATTGGCAAACTGGCCAGCCAATTCCGCGCGGCTGGCAAAAAGGTTGTGATCGCGGCTGGCGACACATTCCGCGCCGCAGCCGTCGAACAATTGCAGGTCTGGGGCGAACGCGCGGGTGTACCTGTGTTGACAGCCCCCGAAGGATCAGACCCCGCAAGCCTGGCATTTGATGCGATGACGCAGGCGCAGGCGGATGGTGCTGATTTGCTGATGATTGACACAGCAGGCCGCCTGCAAAATCGTGCAGATCTGATGGAGGAGCTGGCCAAGATCGTAAGGGTCATTCGCAAGAAAGACCCAGATGCACCGCATAACACGCTGCTGGTTCTGGATGCGACAACCGGGCAAAACGCCGTGCAACAGGTCAAAGTTTTTCAGGACCTGGCCGATGTGTCCGGTCTGGTCATGACGAAGCTGGATGGGACCGCCAAGGGCGGTGTTCTGGTCGCCTTGGCGGATCAATTTGGTCTTCCGATCCATGCGATTGGCGTCGGTGAGCAGATCGACGATCTGGCCCCGTTTGATCCCGACGAATTCGCAGCAGCCCTTGTCGGGCTTGAGGGATGAGCCGGGTAGGCAGAGCATTAGGTTTGTTGGGCCATGCATGACCTTGGTGCCTGGCTTGTGGCGATTTCGGGAACGCCGGAAGGCGCGCGACTTGCGACGGTTCTGGCGCTTGTCTCCGCCGTCGCCCATGCCGTTTTTGGCGCGATGCAAAAGGGGCGCTATGATCCTTGGCTGACGCGGGGTGCCATTGATGGCTGGCTTTGCGTGTTATCGGCGCCTGTTGCGCTTTTTGTTGTGCCGTGGCCTGAGCCGTGGATGTTCCTGCTCTTGGGCGGGGCAATCGTTATCCATTTTTCCTACAAGGCCACAATCGCGCTGGCCTATGAACGCGCAGCCTTCACAGTGGTTTACCCGGTGGTGCGTGGGACAGGGCCTCTTGTCACTGTGATCGCCGCCTCCCTGTTCTTCAATGAGCATTTTAGCGCCATGCAATGGGTCGGCGTGGCCTGTCTGTCGGGTGGAATTCTCTTGTTGGCTGTGCGCAACATCTCTGAAGAGGTGATGGACCCGCGCACGCTGAAATTGGGCCTGTTCTGGGCTCTTATGGGCGGATTTCTGGTGGCGCTCTATACGACCTATGATGCCTTCGCGATCCGGCAATCACCTGACCCGTTTACGTTTTTGGCCTGGTTCTTTTTCCTCACGGCGATAGATTTTCCCATTCTCGCAACATTGCGTTATCGCCGCATGGCGGCGCAACCTGTGTTGGCCCCGCTTGTGGTGCGCGGGTTTATCGGTGCCCTGATCGCTTGGGTCAGTTTTGGTGGGGTTCTGATGGCGACCCGGTTGGACAAGGTCGGAGAAGCGGCCGTCTTGCGTGAAACGTCGATCATTTTTGCAGCCTTTATCGGCTGGTTCATTATGGGCGAGAAAGTGGGCCCGCGCCGCCTGATCCTGATGAGTGTGGTTGCACTTGGTGCCGTCATCGTGGAAATGGGAGGGTAAGGAGTACACCGATGGCCAAGAAGACGATCAATCCGATACTCAAGCAGGTGCTTGAATTGGGTCCGACAGTTGCATTCTTTCTGATCTACCTGCGGATCAAAGAAGATGCCTTCATGATTGCGGGCACTGAATATACCGGGTTCATTGTCGCAGCGCTCATCTTTGTGCCGATCCTGCTGGTGGCCATGGGCGTTCTTTGGTGGTTGACGGGCAAGTTAAGCCGGATGCAGGTCTTTACGGCCTTCATGGTGATCTTCTTTGGCGGGCTGACGGCCTATTTCAACGATGAGCGCTTCTTTAAGATGAAGACCAGTATCGTTTACGGCGTCATGGCTGGTTTGTTGGGGATTGGTTTGCTGCGCGGGCAGAGTTACTTGCAGTATGTGATGGAGGAACTCATCCCCATGCAGCAAGAGGGTTGGATGATCTTCACGCGGCGCCTTTGTTTTGGGTTTGCGGTACTTGCCGTTGCCAATGAAGTTATATGGCGAACGCAGTCAACAGAGACTTGGGTGAAACTGGAAACCTTCGCTTTTCCGATCGTTTTGATGATATTCATCTGGGTGCAGATTATTGGCCTGCAACGATACCTTATCGAAGAAGTAGGCGCCGCCGAGGATTAGCGCATTTCGGCATTGCGAAATCCAATCGCACCGCGCCGCATCACATGGCGCGCATCGCGGCGATGGCGCAACGTGTCCACCTGATCCTCACTGATCTGCGGTCGAAACACGATACCGGCCCGATCATTGTACACCCAACGTACAACTGCTTCCACATGATGGGACAGCAGGTTCATGCCCAATTTGTCCCCCCGCTTGATATTGCGGATTCCGCTTAGCCTGGCGCCTGTTGCATTGACGTCTGAAACCGTCACTTTTTGCGGGCCTGCTGGCGTGCGCAGGTTGATTGGGAACTCGGTTGGATAGCGATGCTGACGGTACTGCACAACCAACACTCCTTCTAGTTGAGTAAGGAGATTCGTACCGACGATAACCTAACAATTCGTTACTTACGTTTACCAAAAAGAACATTGTGCGCACCGCTATCCCGTCGAAAATCGCCCCGCTTTTCAGCGGCAAGGGCTCGCCCACGCTGCACGGCAGGACGGGCGCTAACCTGTGCAAGCCAGCGCGCCATATGCGGCTTGTCATCCAGCGATTGCTGTTGCCCTTCCCACAGCGACGCCCACCCCCAGATCGACATATCAGCAATGGAGTAGAAATCTCCGGCAACAAATTCGCACTTGGCCAACTGCCGGTCCAGCACGCCATAAAGCCGCGCGGTTTCGTTGCGATAGCGGTCCTTGGCGTAGGGCAGATCATTGGGCGGATCCATTGCGGGGGCATACTTCAGGAAATGATGTGCTTGCCCTGCCATCGGCCCCAAGCCCCCCATCTGCCACATCAACCATTGGTCTACGGCGATACGCTCGCGTTCATTTCCGCCATAGAACTGGCCCGTCTTGCGTGCCAGATATTGCAAAATCGCGCCGGATTCGAAGATAGAGATTGGCGCGCCATCAGGCCCATCATGATCAATGATCGCGGGCATCCGGTTATTCGGCGCTATCTTCAGAAAATCGGGCTTGAACTGATCACCCGCCCCGATATCGATGAGGTGCAATTCGTAAGGCAGGCCGAATTCCTCGAGTGCGATAGACACCTTCCACCCATTGGGGGTGGGCCAGAAGTAGAGGTCAATTGGTGCGGTCATAGGGGGCTCCTTCGGGTTATGGCTTCCAGTAGAATGGCAGGTGCGCGCAAAAGGACAAGAGGCCGCCCGCAGCTTCTTGACGTTATCATATCGGCGGCGTATGCCTTGCTTTGTGGCGATTTGTTACCGGATTGCGGGCCACGTTAAATATGCCGCTAAAGAGGGTTGCAGGTTTGAATGCCTCGATACCTTTTCCCGGTGTCGGGGTTTTTTATTGCGCAATTGGCGCATGAGGGAAGACAATGAAGACGTGGAACAAACGCACCAAAGCCGTACATGCCGGCATCCGCCGCAGTCAGTATAATGAGGTCAGCGAAGCGATTTATCTGACGCAGGGTTTTGTTTATGACACCGCCGAAGACGCCGAGGCGCGGTTCATTCAGGCTGGCGAGGATGAGTTCATCTATGCTCGTTACGGCAACCCCACCGTTGCGATGTTCGAGGATCGGATTGCAGCACTGGAAGGGGCCGAGGAGGGGTTTGCAACTGCGTCGGGCATGGCGGCCGTTAATGGCGCGTTGACCGCGATGCTGCGGGCAGGCGATCATGTGGTGTCGGCGCGCGCATTGTTCGGATCATGTCTTTATATCCTTGAGGAAGTGCTGACCCGCTTTGGGGTCAATGTCACATTTGTCGATGGCACTGACCTCGCACAATGGGAGGCCGCCATCCGGCCTGACACCAAGGCGGTTTTCTTTGAAAGCGTCTCCAACCCCACGCTGGAGGTTATTGATATCGCGGCAGTCTCGACGATGGCTCATGCGGTTGGTGCCACCGTCATTGTCGACAATGTTTTTGCGACACCTGTTTTTTCCGATGCCATTGCACAGGGGGCTGATGTTGTCGTCTACTCTGCGACCAAGCACATCGACGGGCAGGGCCGTGCGCTGGGCGGGGTGATCCTTGGCACCAAGGAATTTATTCGCGGCACGGTTGAACCCTATATGAAGCATACCGGCGGATCGATGTCGCCATTCACCGCCTGGATGATGCTTAAGGGGTTGGAAACGATCGACCTGCGTGTGCGGGCGCAGGCGGCATCGGCGCAAGTGTTGGCCGACGGGTTGGCCGCCGATGGTGTTTTGTCCAACGTGATTTACCCCGGCCTGCCCAGCCATCCGCAAGCGGCGCTGGCGCTGGCGCAAATGGGTGTGGGTGGTACGGTTCTGTCGATTGATGCGGGCACGCAGGCGGCGGCGTTCAAGCTGCTGAATGCACTGGATATCTGGACAATATCGAACAACCTTGGTGATGCCAAATCGATTGCAACCCATCCGGCGACGACTACGCATCAGCGCCTACCGGATGAGACGAAGATCAGGCTTGGCATTACACCGGGGCTGATCCGTCTGAGTGTCGGACTGGAGGACGCTGGCGATCTGCTGGCGGATCTTCGCGCGGCAATAGCGACTTTGTGAACGGGTAAAGTAGGGCGCAAAAGTGATTGACGTGTCGCAGTGGACACGACAGGACGACCACGCGCTATGGAGTGACAGATAGTTTGTGTCAAAGACGCGGAACCTGGCGAAACCGGCCATTCAGCATGGCATAATGAGTGGCGGCAGTGCGGACTTTCCAGCCGTTCGCTAGCTCACTTTGAATGACAGCTGAGCTATCGAGGTGGTAAGCTGGCAGACCGCAATTCACTCCTGTAGCATGTTGCAATAAGCCATTCTAACTTAGGGCAACAAATGATCGAATACCAAGGCTGGGCTACAATCCGCGAAGCATATCGCGAAGAGGATGAGGATGACGGCGCGCTCGACGCCATCTCTACGGAATTGGTAGCGCGCGTCGAGGAACTGGCAAAACGCCATTGGTGCGAGGCCACCATTCGAAACATCAATGGCGCTTGGCGGCTCTTCATTATGGGCTATCGCAACCATGCAACCATGCAACTGGGGACTGGCCCGATGTGGTCGCGCTGTTTGAATGGATCGCAGCAAAGGCGCCAGGGTCCTACGGCATTCTGTCCTGCCATGATGATGAAGATTCAAATGGACGGGACAATGAGTTTCAGGTGTTTACGCTGCGCCGCGGATGCCTCACGCCCAGCCATGACCCTTACTTGTCACCCTATTTTCCGATGGTGGAAGAGCCGCCGCAGGACTCACGATACTTCGCTGAAACGCTTGATCAGGCTTTGATCCGCGAAATCATCCGGCCCATGGGTTTTCGCGATCTCGGAAAGAAGCGCTATGCTCTCGACATGTTCTGGGACTACCGGATGGAAATTCAGGTGGGTAAGGCCTTTGCGTTTGATGACGAAGAGCCCGAGGTCTCTGTCTATTTGACGCTTCATTGTCCGAGATACGGGCAGGTGATGGATGCGTTAAGAGCCCAACATCCGGATTTGACCTGGGTGATGAGCGGAAAGAAAAAGAAAGGAGGCTGGGGCGATGGACTGCGACTTGGCCAAGTGGATTTCTACAGACACGAAGGCCGATTTAACGTCACCAGCTTCAAGGACCATAAAGGGACACTTAGAAGAGAACGGTTCGATGTAAGAACGCATTTTGAGCGTCTTGCGGCGATGGACCACCCTGATCAGTTCCTTGAGGAATATTCGTTTGGACTAAGCAATCAGGTTCTTGCAACGTTGGATAGCTGCTGGCCTTACCTTTTCTTATGCACATTGTCCGTCGTCAGGGTTTTTGGAACCAATGGCAGCTTAACTTAAGAGAGAGTT
>CAKMYZ010000013.1 GCA_929200255.1 uncultured Alphaproteobacteria bacterium
TCCGTCTGGGGAAAGGGGACCTCCGTCAATCAATCGATTTGTGCAACAAAGCCGCAGGACAGGTCAGCGATTATATCGGCGCACGGGCACTTCTCGGCGGCCTGCCAAACGTCAAATGGCTGCTCGGAGATCGTGGCTATGACGCTGACTGGTTCCGAGAAGCGTTGAAAGACAAAGGCATACGCGCCTGTATTCCGGGTCGAAAGCAGCGCAAGACGACGGTCAAATACGACAAGCGCAGATACAGACGGCGCAACCGGATCGAACGGATGCTCGGCAGGCTCAAAGACTGGCGACGCGTCGCAACCCGCTATGACCGCTGTCCCAAGGTCTTCCTTTCATCCATCGCGCTCGCTGCTGTCGTGATCTACTGGGTATGAATCCTGACCCTAGGAATGAAATTGAACGCCGAGGAATCTCAGACAGGGTGGTATACTGGCCATGACAAAGCTTAATCTTCAACAGCGCGTAGATGCGTTTAGCGATGGACAGGGTCGGAACCTTGACCATGGAACTTACCTTGAAGAGCTTGGATTGGACTTCAGATATGTATTTCTTGATGATCGCAACCTGGCTGGTGCCGTGATACCCGGTTCGAACTTTTCCGGCATGGTTTTGGAGAACGTTGATTTCTATGGCGCAAACTTGGGTGGTGCAAATTTCTCTGGGGCGGTCCTTAAGAATGTCGACTTCACGAATGCGAATCTCGACAATGCCAATTTCACAAACGCTACAGTTGTTGGAGGTAGCTGGTTCAGAGCAACTTGCATAGATGCGCAGGTTGCAGGGCTTACCTTTTCCGGGACTAATCTGGAACGAACATTCCCTCAGCTTTAGTAGCGTGATCATCGGACGATTTCGGTCATAACTCACAGGTTTTTTGTCCAGCCTACCGGCAGCAGTCGTTGGAGCAGTAGTAGCGAATGCGCACTTTGTCCCGGTTGCAGTCATCGACGGCGGGATCCTCGAACGGCAGCCAGCTGCAACCACTGGATGATTGACGGCTACACGTGCAAGATGCCAAGTTGAGGCCACCGCTCAAAGCCGACGCAGCCAAGTCACCTTACGCAACAAGGCTTGCACCATGGCCCCAGATGACATCCGGGGCCATGGCTTTCTTGACTTTCAGGCCGTCACGTCCGTGACGATGCCTGCACCGACGGTGCGCCCGCCTTCACGCAGGGCAAAGCGGACGCCTGCTTCGATGCCGACGGGCTTGTGCAGCGTAAACGCCGCTTCAACCCGATCACCAGGCATCACAGGCAGATCGTTGGTCACGCTGACCACCCCGCTCACATCGGTGACACCGAAGTAGAACTGCGGCGCATAGCCGGTGGAAAAGGGCGTGTGACGGCCCCCTTCATCGGCATCCAGCACAAAGATCTCAGCCCGACCAGACGCGAAGGGTTTGATCACTCCCGGCGCGCTGAGGATCTGGCCGCGCTGGACCTCGTCCCGCTTTAGACCTCGCAGAAGCAGACCGACGTTCATACCTGCCCGTGCTTCGGGGACGTCACGACGAAAGGCTTGAGTGCCAGTGACGATCACCTCGGCCCCATCATTGGACAGACCGATGATTTCCACTGGTTCACCGACTTTGACGGTTCCGCGCTCCACCCGGCCGGACACAACAGTGCCGCGACCCGGAATGGTGTGCACGGCCTCAATCGGCATCATGAACGGGCTGTCAAAATCTCGGACAGGGTCAGGGAAATGACTATCCATGGCGTCGACCAATACTTTCACACAATCCACTTCGGGTGCATCGACATTGCCTGCTATTACAGCCTCAAGCGCCTGCACGGCAGAGCCAAAGATGAAGGGTGTATTCTCGTACCCTTGTGCTTCCAACAATGCACCTGTTTCCAGCTCGATCAGTTCGGCCATGTCAGCACGCTCTACTTCAGCCAACATGTCCATCTTGTTCACGAAGACCACCATGTGGCCGACGTTCACCTGACGGGCGAGCAGGATATGCTCGATCGTTTGCTTGGCCGCCCCTTCGGTGCCATCCACCAACAGGATCGCCCCGTCCATCTGGGATGCGCCAGTGATCATGTTTTTCACATAATCGGCGTGACCCGGACAGTCGATGTGGGCATAGGTCCGGGCTTCGGACTCGTACTCCACATGGGACGTGTTGATGGTGATGCCGCGCGCCTTTTCCTCGGGCGCTTTGTCGATCTGGTCAAACGACATCGCCTGCCCGCCGAGACGGGCTGCCTGTACTTGCGTCAAGGCAGAAGTCAGGGTCGTTTTACCGTGGTCGACATGACCGATAGTGCCGACATTCATGTTCAGTTTCGTAGCCATTTCTGGTTCTCCTTTTTGCTACGAGCGCCGCCCCACGTCCGCTGGCCTAGCGAATGCAAGACGGCCATTGGTATTTGGCGCGCCAAATTCTGGTGTCGGGTCAGTTCTGGCCCGAAATAAAAAAAACCCGGCGGGCTTTGGGCCATCCGGGGTCTCATTTCGGAACCGTGTCGGAGGCCATCAGCCTCCGGGAGTGTCAATCACAGAGGCAAGTCGATTTTCCATGCGTCATCACCTGCAACGGCCAAGGCCGGTACATCGCGCATGTTCAATTCTTCAAAAGCCAAAGTCATGGGTGGTCCTCTATTTGAAGGACCGCATCTAATGACAGCGCCTGCACATTGCAAGGGTTTTGTCAGGCAACCGAACACCATCTGAATTTACCGCCCACCGGCTCCGGAAACCATCATCCCGCTGGAACGCAGGCCGATCATGCACTAACAATCAAATTGGACCCGTCAGATAGGGCTGCTCACCACCGCTTCTTCATCACCGCCGGTCAGGTGGGTGACTGCACTGGTGCTATGACTTTGCTGAGCGGTCCACCGGATGCAGAATGGCTTTTGGCCGATCACGGCTATGATGCCGATTGGTTCCGCGAAGCCTTGTCAGACAAGGGTACAAAGCCCTGCATCCCAGGTCGCAAGTCCCGCAACAAGGTCGTCAGATACGACAAGCGCCGCAACCGTATCGAACGGATGTTCGGCAGGCTCAAAGACTGGCGACGCGTCGCAACCCGCTACGACCGCTGCCCCAAGGTCTTCCTGTCAGCAATCGCCCTTACCGCAACCGTCATATTTTGGTTATGAGGCCTGACCCTAGCAAATGACCCTATTTGGACCCATAAGCGCTGACTTCAGACAATTTAGGTGTATTCAAAATTGTTTTGTGCACACCCCTGCCCGTATCGATCTCGACAAAAACAGTCGCGCGCAGTTGCTCTATTTTTTTGGAAAGCTCTGCGTTGTCTGCCCCATCCAAAAGGATGTAACCCAAGGCATTGGCTGCCTTGGTGTAAGGCGCCACGTCTTGCCCCTCTTCAAAGAAGCACTTGAAGTCAGCAATCACGCCTTCGATTTTCAGATCGTTCAGGCCCGAGATTGACACCAGCCGACCGGTTTGATCGGCCACGATAGTGACCAAAGCGCTGGAACGCTGGTATTTTGCATCAACTGAGAGTGTCTCACCCAAATGCAGCGCAACTGCGGCTGGAACGTAATCAACCCCGTAGGCCCGGTCGAGCAGGAGACTAAGGCCATTCCCACCAGCGCGGGCGCCCATCTCGATGATGTGTAAAACATCATCATTGCTGAGCACCACATCACAGGTGACCGGGCCCGCGGTGATATCCAATGCAGCGCAGATCCTTTCGACATAGCTGCGCATGCGTTCCTGCAGCTCATCGGGAATCTCTGCGGGCATCACATAATGCATCGGTATCATCAGTGGCGGCATTGTCATGAATTTCTGCGAGACAGCCATAAACTCGACCTTATGATCGCGAATGAAGCAGTCGACGGAATAATGCTGGCCCTCAACCAACTGTTCACAGATCAGCGTATTTGTTGGCGATATTGCAGCTGCATCTGCGATCGCCGCATCCCGTTCTTGCGCATCACGGACCAGCAAGACACCCTTACTACCAGAACTGTCATTGGGTTTCACCACAAAGGGAAACGCCCAGTTCTTTACAGCGTCTAGCATCTGCTCTTTGCCAGAGCATTTCACATGCCCATGGGACGGAAGCCCAGCCTGTGCGAGGCTTTCCAGAAAGTATCCCTTGTCCATTGAGGCATGAACAGATGCCAAGGACACAGGTTTGGGGGTATGGAACACGCGGGCCAGTTCATACTCGCACATCCGGCCTGCGTCGCTGGCCTGGCTATAGATCGCATCAATCTGTCGACCCGCAAGCACGTCTTTGATCGCAGTATCATCGTGTACGCTGATCGGAAACGTTTCGTCGGCATATTGGAAGGCAAAAGCATCTGGATTGCCGTCAAATCCAATGATGTGCAATCCCATCTCGCGCGCGGCGAGATAGGACGTCGATTGATCCGGACTTCCGCCCAAAAATACGATGGTCTTCTTTGACATCAAGTCATCCTAGCCTTGGGTGGATTTCGCCTTCGAATTCGTAGTAGTCATCCTGCGGATCCAGCAAAACGTTGGCCTCGCGCACGAAATAAGTGAATTGATGGGTCACCTCTTTGACGCACCGGCCAAGGTAGATTGATTGAATCCAGAACCCGAATGAAAACAAGACAGTCAGCGCACCGGCCAGCCAACTACCCGCAAAACAAACTAGCAGTAGGCACAGCAGTGTGACCACCAGGAAAAAGTTCAACGGCACAAGCGAATGCCCCAGATACAAATCCTTGGTCGATACCAGTGACATCATGAGTTTGAATTTCGACTCGCCCATTTCACGAGGTAGATGGGGAACCTCGACGAAGTCGTAGGTCATACCGGTGGCAACAGCCTCGGGCATAAAATAGAGATAGGCGGATTCTGAATTGTTGATGACCTTCTTGGCGACGCGCGCATCGATAATTCGAAACGTTGAGGCATGCTGCGGCATGTCGATGCCCAGAACATGGCGCGAGATATAATGCTGCCCCATGGAACCGATGATCTTTTGTGCGCCATCCTTGCGGCCACGACGCAGGGCAAACACCGCGTCATACCCTTCCTCTGCCTTCGCGAAGAGATCAGGGATGCTTTCTGGTGGGGATTGCAAGTCAGCGTCAATCTGGATGATCCAGCGTTTACTTGCGTATTTGAAACCAGCACGCATGCCGGCCTCTAACCCAAAATTCTTGGTAAACGACAAGTATTTCACGCGGTCATCTGTTTCCGCCAGCTCTTTGATCAAAGGCAATGTGCGGTCCGTGCTGCCATCATCAATGTAGATGATTTCAAACTCACCCATAGGGTCCAATACAGTTTTCAACCGCTCGTAGATCGCGAAAACGTAGTCCTGTTCGTTACAACAGGGGATGATGACACTGAAGCTGCTCATTCATGTATTCTTTGCATTGTATTTGGGTCAGGGCATTTAGGTCGGGACGGCATCCGCCATCGCAGGCGCGCCAGCGAAAATGTCGTCATAGGCTTGATCAACACTATTCATCCTAAGCCGGAATGTATCCTGCCTTGATAGGACGGTGGAAAGGCGGAACGCCTTGTTCGCGTCACCCGCTTCCACGATCAATCCATTCACCACCTCGATCAAGCGCGACAACACGGCGCCGTCCATATCATCGCGGCGCCCCATCAAATGGTCACGCAGCAATGTCAGATATGGGGTCGCTCTTTCCCTGAAATACACCAATGTTGCAAAGGCCAAATTTGCCAGAGCTGATGGACGAAGATAGTTGATCGCTGCCTGCAATTGGCCGTAATCTTCAAAGAAATATGCGATCAACTTAGAGGTGGTATAGTTCTCTTCGTTGTTCAGCAACGTCGCGTAGATTTCTGCGCCGACCAAATCAACGACGAACCGGTTAAGGAAGCGTTCGTAGCTGGGGTCTCCGGCGGCGCGAAAATCAGCCAGCACGAAGCACGTGCTCAGTTCACCGTATTGCGCTAGAAGCTCGCCCGATTTTGCAATCGCCGTACCGGATGCAATACCATCATCAACAAGAATGACCTTCTTGTCTTTGACCTTGTCCTGATCGGCACTGTCCAAGGTAATGCTGCGATTCTGGATTCTGTCCGCCGTTGATTGTGCGGCATAGTCGGTTGTGGTGTTGTCTCTTTTTCCTAACCCAACGCAGGGAACCCCAAGACAGGTGGCGACGCGGCCACTTACATGAGCAATGGCATTCGGCACAGCCCCGTGACCGGTGCCGGGATACGCCAACACCCATTTATCGGGTTCAACATCAACGCCGGGGAGTGTTTCGACGATACGCTCTGCCAATTCGCGCGCATATGTTTCAATTGACCGTTTTTGACCCAACTTAAGTAACGAGTATTGAAGCGCCCTGCTGTCATCTCTTGCATCGCTCGAAAAGTGATCTATCATTGATATCTTCATACTATCTCTCTTCGTTTCGGGTAAAAACAAAAGAACTCACTACAAATTACAGGCCTGTGTATTCTCCGCTTGATCGCCCAATATCGGCAAGGTGGTAGGAATCATTGAGAGAATGAACAAACCACCCCTCTTGCTTGAAAACGAAACGCGAAAGCGAACAGTTGTCGAGTTGCACGCGATATGTCAGGCGATCGTTGAAGCCTAAAATGTAGTGAAACAGGCATTTCAACGTCAGCGCATGACTAACCACCATCACATTGAGTATGGGTTTTGCCTGCACGAGCTGCGGATTAAAGATTACACGATCTTCCAGCCAGCTTGAAACCCGACGTTCTACCATACGTTGAGATTCACCCTCAGGTGGGGTAAACAGCGGACCTTTGGTATTGATGTAGCGCAGCCGCTCAGCTGAATAGATCTCGTCCCGGTTCTGGCCTTCCCACAGCCCTTGGGACAATTCGGTCAATTCCCCGACCGTCTCGACCTGATCAACGGGGTAGCCGATCCCTTCACAAATGTGTCGGGTGGTTTCTTGCGCACGCGGCAACGGGGACGAAAAGAACAGATCAATTTCGGTTCCCTCATCGCGCAGCCGCGCACCCAAACGCCTACTTTGATCTTCACCCCTGCTTGACAACGGCGTGGTCTCGGACCTCCCCCCAATCAGCCTCGGTTGGCGATTCAATTCAGATTCGCCATGCCGGACAAAGTGGAAAACGATGTGGGTATTCTGGTGAAGCATTCTTGCATTCCCCCTTTTCGTTCAGCAGGTTAGGCCGACCTGCCAAGCAGGACGCTCAACCGGTTGAACGGTCGGAAGGAATAAAGAGTGACGATCGCCGCGAGGATGAAATGCACGGTGATAAAGGCATATGCTTCGTATTTTGTCGGATAGTGCCCGATCCGTACTTTGATGTGTGATGCCCAGTGCCACACTTCTGGAATAGGTCCCTGACCTGGGGTTGTCACCAAATAGGCCAGATCCTCGATCCCGGACAGCATGATAAGCAACAGTGCAAAAAGCAGGCGCAGCGTCGCCGTCGTGGAACCACCACCCAACCGGAAAGCGAAGCCCAAAAGAAGGATAATGTAAGGTACAAGGATCAGTACAATGTAGTACAATCCGCCACTTTCATTTTCAAAACCTTCCCAAAATATCCGAGGGACAAACAGGCCGAAGAATACTAAAAACCCTAAGTACAAGAAGAATAAATTGAACCGGCCTTTCGCGATAAGCTCGATATCCAAAGTCGCAATCGCCAAGGCGCCAAAGACAAACGGAAGCAATTTGAACAGCAACACACCAAGGCTTGCGACTTCTCTGTCGTGACCCATCTGAGTGTACACGATGTAAGCAAAGAAGATGGCTACAACCCCGTAACCAAAACTGAATTTCATTTTTGTCGAAAGCATCTGCTGTTTAATCCCGTTATTCAAGTTTGCGATCGAAAACCGCGAGTTCAAGGCAACTCTTCACACAAAAAAATTCCCCCGAAGAAAAGAGGAAACTCAACGTAAAATCACGCAACACAGAAGCACTGGCAGAATTCTTTTCAGAAAACGCAGCGCAATACTAATTCGAAGCGGAACCTATACGGGAGCTTTTCTTTGTCAACCAAGAATAGAAAGAAAGGGGGGCGGTATTGCCGATCGGGTGGTTTTGGGCGCTCGACAACCATCTCAGAGTCATAAAAAACTGGTAGCCACAATCCCCGTGATCGATTCTTGCGCGCCACCCATCCAATTCTTCCGCGACGTGCTCCTTGGGCAAAGATCAACCCCGCCCATCAATCGTCCTTTGAACCCGCCCCCCTGGTAAGCGGGCTCAATGCAATTGCGAGCAGCCGCACGACTGCCCTATTTACAAAGGAACGATGCCCCACATAGACGGCCGTGTATTCAAGACTTTGCACCGCGCCACGTTGTTGTTTGAATTGCGCCGCACCAGAACTCATGTTGAACCGAAGGCCCCGCTCGATCGCACATTCATTGGAAAGCCAACTCATCACACGGTAAAGTCCCGCGCTCTTCGGAAAGGACGTGTCGTAGCCACCAATCGGCACACATAGCGTACCGTTTGCGCAGAAGTTGCCAACCCAAGCCACCAAATCCCCCGATGGCGTCGTCAAACCGGTGATTTCCAGAACACCCGCTGCGCACATCTCTTTCAAAAAGGCCGCTGTATACTTGGGGTTTTGGGTTGAGTACTTTTCGATGTACAGGGCGTCGTACAGCTCTTTTGCGCGGAGAAAGTCAGCGTCGCTGAATGTTGTTCCCGGCTTGACGCTCAGCTCGGATTTGCGCGCAAACGTCCGGTCTCGTTTCAGGTTACGCGGCATTGCCCCACCCGGTTCCAACACTTGGATGAAAATCCGGCGCGCCGGCAACAGTACAAACCCCAATTCTTTCAAAGTATTCATTTGTTCAAGATCACAGATCACATTCAGTGACCGCATCACCACGGCTTTCGTTGGGTGTTTCTTGATCAGACGGTTAACAAGGTCGCGGAGCTCCGATGCTGTCAATTCCGGCGCGGGGCATGTGGACAACATCCAGTTGTTTAGCTGCACCTGATCATCCAAACCGGACCAACGCAGTAGTGGTCGGGCCAATCCAACTGCAACCCGCAGAGCCTTCAGCTTAAGCGATGGTTTGCTGGCTTCAGCCCGTCGGATACCATCAAGCGGATAGTCAATGTAAGCAGCGACCGGTGAAACAAAGTAATGATTGGGCCTCTGCGATCCCTTCGCGATACTGATCGGAATGGCCTTGCCGTTGATGGTTTCCAACGTGACAGTCGCCGACATGTTCTCAATCAGGCTTTCCGTGCTCTGGCGCTGAAAGATAGAAACGAAAGCTGCGGTATTGGGGTCCATCGTGGTTCTCGTCTATTCTTATTTTCTATCGGGTTGTTAGGTGTGGACCAAAACCGTGCCCTGAATGGTTTGAATGACCGCAGATATCAAGCGACTTTTCGCCGCCCGTAGAAATCGACTTGCACGGGAACTCATCAACGGCGATGTTAATCGCCAACAGGGTTCTACTATCGGGGCACGACCAAGGGCTTGGTCAGATAGGGAATGGTGCAACGCTTGCATCGTGAACTGGCCAACCCTTGGATTTGGATACGCGATTTGATCATGCCATTAGCTAAAATGCCGCGGGCGGCGACTCTATGACCGACTCGCATCCGCAACGCGTTCTATCGAATGCACTACCCAAGATTGTTTGGGTATTGTCCGGCGGTATTATTTCCCGGCTGGCATCTGGCCTTGCGACAATTGTCGTCCTTTATTTCCTAACGGCGGCAGAATACGGTGAACTTACGACGGTTCTCTTTTGGGGTCTTCTGATTTCGCTTCTGGCGGGTGCTGGCCTATCTGATTTGATCGTCAAGATGCGGTTTGAAACAGTCACAGTAGATGCCCGGGCGCAGTTACTCAACGCATGGGCCGTGGCAGTGTTCGTTGGGTCCGCGGCAACGGTGCTGATCTATTTCGGGCTGATCAGAGGCGCATTCAGCCCTGCAGGTACGATGTTCTATCTGTTTTGTGGCACGGCCTCTGTTTTTGCCGCAATGGTCATGATCGCGCAAGCCGCACTGCGCGCGGATGGGCGCGCGATTGAGATGGCGCAGCTTATGATCGGGACATCCGTAGCCACCAGCGGTGGGTTGGTCCTGTTTGCGTGGTACGGAAGCGATATGATCGTTCTGGGGCAATGGTATCTAGCCAGCTCTGCGCTGGCGTTCCTGCTCCACGTAGTCGTTCTTCTGCAATTTGAACTGGTAGGGATCGCCCGAATTAAGCTCTGCGGCCTGCGTGATAGTCTCACCCGATCACTTTCGTTCGGTTTGGTTCACCTACATATGCTGATGTTACCAATCGTGTCAGGAACGTTGGTCCTGTACCTTTGCGGAGAAGATGCCGCAGGTAGCTATAACCTAATTATTGCACTGTTCTTGGCTGGGACCAATATTGGGGTCGTGTTGGATCAGATGTTCTATCCAGTGCTCATCGCAAGCAATTGTGACCGATCAAGACGTGCGACCAGCTATCTGGTGCTGTCACTTTTCGTCAGCCTGCCTGCGATTATATTGTTTTGCCTAAATGGGCAAAGTTTGGCACATGCAATTTTTCCGGAAAAATACACCTACGTCCCCCAGTTGATCGTCGCTCTGGGGGTCCTGATCCCCCTTCGTTTCACCAATGGGTGCCTCGTGGTTAGCTTGCGTATTCAGGGCCGAAATTCCGTATCCGTCCGTGCCTATGGTGCTGCCATTCTCTGTTTGCTTGGCTTCGCATTCGCCTTTGATCAACTTGGCGCAAATCCGGTTTCGCCCCTTCAGATCATGATCCTGCTGTTCGGAGTGGAGTGTTTGGCATTTTCACTCATGATCCGACCTTCATACAATCAATTCGACCTGCCAAAAGCACTGAAACGCATAACTCAGTTGGGATTGATGACGCTTTTTGCATCGACGATATCTGTCCTCGTGTTCAGGTATTCAGGGTCGTTCGACTACAGCATCCTTGCCGCCGCAATCGCTTATTGCACAACAGCCTACCTTACTGGGGTCTTTTCAAAGTCGATGCTGGACCTGCGACACTAAAGGCGTCCTTAGGATTAGGGCTCATCAATTCCACATCATCAGCGCCACTTTCCATCCGGCTCGCAGAGCAGAATAGACAAACCAGTCGCCTACTCCCATGGTGTGGTCCTTTCTTTGGAATGGAGCGAAGCGTTATGCCGCCGTTTCATCAACATAGGCATGAACATTCAGTTCCTTTCTAGGGCCTTTGGCCGTCTCAATCCCTACACCATATGTTTGTGCGATCAGCGGATCGGACAGAACATCAGATGGCGTACCTTCGGCCAAGATTTTGCCGCCACTGATCAAGATCAGATGATCGGCATAACGTGCAGCAAGGTTCAGATCATGCAGGGCGACCACACCAATACTCTGGCGGTCACGCATTGCTGTTCGAATGCGGCCAAGCACATCCAGCTGATGCCGCAGATCAAGCGCCGAAGTAGGTTCATCAAACAGGTAAACATCAGAGCTTCGCATCAGTGCCTGACAGATCGAAACCATTTGGGCCTGGCCACCTGATAATTCACCAATATGCGCATCCGCCAAATGTCCGATGCCGGCGGCCTGTAGGTGCTCTGCCACGGCAGCCATATCCTCTTCACTCACCCGCCATCCAGAAAGTTGCTTTTGCGCCATCAGCATGACGTCAAACACTGACAAAGCTGCATTGGCGGAGAAGAACTGAGGCATAAAGCAAATCCGTTCAAGTCGCGCCTTGGCGGACAGCATGCTTAGGTCGCACCCACCCAGCATCACGGTACCGCGTTTCGGTTTGATCAAACCGGCAATAGTGCGGAACAAAGTAGATTTTCCGGCCGCATTCGGCCCGATCAAACCAGTCAGCTGTCCCGGTTGCAAGTCAGCAAACCCCGTATCATGCATAACGGTGTGGTTGCCAAACTGGACAGAAAGATCGTGTGCAGAGAGCGTCATTGCCAGTGCCTTTGCCGTTGCGACAGAATGAGGGAGATAAAGAACGGGATGCCAATCAAAGACGTGATCATGCCGATTGGGTAGATCACTCCTGGGGTGATTGCCTTGGACGCAATCGACGTGCCTGACATGATCAAAGCGCCAGCAAGCGCTGAGAGTGGGAGGAAACCTCGCTGGTCTTCGCCTACAATAATGCGGGCAATATGAGGGCCGACTAACCCGACGAATGCAACCGCCCCAACAAAGGACACCGCCACAGCGGCCAGCAAGGACACTCCTGCTAAAACACTCAAACGCAAGAATGAGACGTTTACGCCAAGACTTGCAGCTTTCTCTTCACCCATCCGCAAAGCTGTCAAAGACCATGATTGCGACATGAAGTATGGCACAACAACGACTAGAATGATGCCGCAGGTCAGGACTTTGCCCCAACTTGCACGGGCTAACGATCCCAGTTGCCAAAAGATGATCTGCGCAAGCTCCAACTCGGACGCACCGTATTGAAGCAACGCCAACAATGCGTTGAATGTGAATAGCATCGCGATCCCAACAAGGATCATCGCCTCAGGTGTGACCCCGCGCAGTCGGGTAAAACCGTAGAGCGCGAGTGATGTGAGCATGGCCATCGCAAATGCGTTGCCAGTAACAAAGAAAACGCCGGCACCGGGGATCAGTGACCATTGCAATGTGATCGCCATAGCTGCACCGAAACCAGCGGCGGATGACAGACCCAACGTAAATGGATCGGCCAACGGATTGTTTAGGATCGTTTGCATTTCTGCGCCCGCCACACCCAGCATGGCGCCAATACAAATCGCCATCAAAGCAACAGGAAGCCGCAAGTCCCAGATGATGACCTTCTGTTGAGGTGTCGCATCGGAAGGGTTCAGAATGACGGAAAGCACCTCCGAGATTGATAAGCTGGCGGGCCCTGTCATGACATCGACAATCACCATCAGACAAAGAGCGCCAATAGCAGTCAGTAGAAGCAAAAACCGTTTGGCCGTGCGTTGCTTATAATTCGTCACCAGCAACGCAACCGCGGTCGCATGATCTGAACTTATGTCAGTCATTTTGTATCTTTCGAGAATGAGATGCGCGAGGCAGCTATGCAGAACTGCCCCGCAGAACCGAGTCTACCTCAGGGCAGGCTCACCCAGAACTGACCATCGGCTTCAAACGGCATGAAACGGTCATGCAGTGTGGCGAAGGTGGCTTCGGGATCAAGATCCTTGAAGTCATCCGGTTGTATCCATTTTGCCAACTGTTGAATGGCGATGAAATGGTATGGGCTGTTGTAGAACTGATGATAGATTGAGTGCATCCGCCCGTCTTCGACCGCTCGCATGGTGTCGAACCCATTACGTTGGGACAATGCTACTAAGCGGGCTTCGTTGACAGCAGGGTCACCCTCGTATCCAAGCAATGTCGCCTGAACGTCGGGACGAGCCTCGGCCCAGTTTGCACCTGTGCCGATAACAATGTCAGGGTCAGCTGTGATTACGGCCTCTAGACTGACCTCTGATCGCACACCAGAGAAGACCTCTGATCCAAAGTTGCGGCCACCCGCAAGTTCGACAAAACGTCCGTAGTTATAGCTGCCATACGTGGCACAGCAGCTGTCAGGGTTCCAGCCAGCGGCATTTTCCATGAATACTAACGGGCGATCTTCGACTGACATCGTATCGACAACGTTGGTCACCTTCCGCATTTCAGCGATGTAGAAATCAATGAACTCAGCGGCACGCGATTCTTCGCCCAAGACCCGACCCAGCAGCAGCATAGATGGCACAGTGTTCGCCGTAGGGTTCTGACGGAAATCGATGAACAAGACCGGAACGCCAGCTTCATCAAGCTTTTCAATCAGGCCAGTTTCTTCGGCTTTGAATAGATTGCCCAGATCAAGGATCAGCAGGTCACCTTGGTTCTCCAAAACTGCCTCTATACTGAAGTCCCCCGAATACGGGTTGCCGAAGTTGACCATCCGTGCGGTGTCCTCTGGGAATGTTGCTTCGAATTTGCGGAAGGCATCAGGGTCGTACAGGATCAGGTCGTCTTTCCATCCGGCGATCTTTTCAAACGGATCGTCAGTAGATAACGGAGCAACCGCATACATCATACGGCCTTCGCCGAGGATGATGCGGGATGGCAGTTCAGGCAATGTGACTTCGCGGCCAGCGATGTCTGTAAGGGTTAAGCTTTGCGCAGAAGCATGCGGGGCTGACGCGATGATTATCGCGGTGGCTGCGGTGGCCAGAGCAAAGCCACGACGCGTAAGAGCGTTAGTCATGGCAGTCTCCAATGTTGGCGAACGAAATCGTTCTGTGCCGCTTGATTTATTAACCAACTATTTTTGTCAACAATAAATTGATGGCGATCCGCTATGCTCTTTCTGTTGCTGTTCCGATCTGGGCGTCAATCGGGCAACGGTTGAAAACATGCACGCCGAAGTCAGATACAAACATCGCATTAAAACAATTGCTTACCTGATCATTCGACTGACTAATCTCACCCATCAGCTTGGGTAGAAAGCTGCACGGTCTACGGGTGCCGCAAACTAACCGATGGCCTTCCTGATGCTGATAAACCTGTGCAGAGCAGCACATCGCGTGACTGGCCGGCACCGCAGCACAGGTTCAGCCTGGCCGATACAGTGAAAACGTTTCGTACGCGAGCACGCAGCAAGGCACGTTTCTAGAAAATGAAGGCACTTCAGCTTGCTCAAGATGTGTGACCTCATCTACAGTCTGCTCAGAACGGTTTTGGGTCCATCAAACAGTCAAAAAGTAACCAGTCAGGGTAGGGTTTCATGGAAAAAAATACCCGATTGTGCAAGCACATCGCACATCACATGATTGATGCAATCACCAACACCCCGGTTGACGACGCACCATGCAAACATGCGATGCTTTCCGATGTCTTCCCGGATGATGTCTATCAGCAGATGCTGGGGAACATCCCCAAAAAACAGGCCTTTCGTCCGATGAGTCTTAAACTTTTTCACGATAACGACGGCCGGTCTACACGTGATTTGATCGAACTGCCGGAGATCGGAGTCGCACGGATTGCAGAAGATCAGCAAAGCCTTTGGTGGGCTGTGGGCACGGCGATCATGTCAGCCGACGTCAAATCGGCCGTTTTCGATTGCTTGGCCGATGACCTCGCGCCGGTGTTCGGATGCAAGGCCACAGAGGTGAATGACCAGCCTGTTTTCGTCAGCACCGCCCTGCGAGTCGAAACGGAGTCCTACTATATGCCTCCGCACTTCGACGACATGCCACGGGTTGCAACGATGCTGCTGTATCTTCCACAGGATGATAGTCTCGATGGGTTGGGCACGTCGCTATATGAATATCTGCCGAAATGGAAAAGACCCTTTCAGGCCGCCCATCGCGAGCTGCGCCGCGCACCGTTTTTACCAAATTCGGGCATGTATTTCTCGGGCAACAAACGCAGGACACGCCCCGGCTGGCATGGGTTTGAACGGTCAAACAAGGCAATCCTCGGCGATGCGCCACGTATCAGCCTGCTAACAACCTGGTATACCGGGACAGCCGAAACCCATGCCGATTCCCCTGATGTCATCCCGGTAGGCCCACTCCCCTAGCCGATGTGCGTCATCATTGCGGGGGGGTAAATACAGGCTGGCGCGTTTGCAGCCCGCCTTGTCTTCAGCCACGGCACAGCCTAGCCTTTGCGCCTCTCCGCCTTGAAAGACCTCGCCATGAAACTTTCCACCCCAGAATTCGACGCCCCATCTGACGCTAACGACCGCCGCGCTGTGACCCCAGTGATTTGCTATCCGCCCGACGCGCTGACACCATCGGACCTCGCGGCCCTCGCGGTGCGGCGCAAGGATGCGGCCAAATCTGGCGCGGTCACCGCGGCACCGCGTGAGGCCGCCTGCATCGATGTGCCAGCGGGCTGTTTCTTTCGCATCTCATCGGTGGAGGGGCCGCAGGTCGGCGACCTGAACCTGTGGAGCAAGGCCGATATCAGCGAACGGTTCTATTCCGGCAAGACCAGGGCGCTGCATGGCACCCATCTGTCGACCGGTGACAGAATGTGGTCCAGTTTCCCAAACCTGCGCCCCATGGCCACGATCACGGCGGACACGTTGGATTGGTATGGATTTGATGAATTTGGCGGCTCTGTGCATGATGTGATCGGGACGCGCTGCGACCCCTACACCGGGCGCCTGTTGTCCGGGACCGACTATCACCACTGCTGCCACTCCAACCTGACACGGGCCTTTGCCGATCACACCGGGCTGCCTATGGCAGAAGCCGAAGCGCATATCCACGACGTGCTCAACGTCTTTATGTGTACCGGCTTTGTGCGCGACACCGGGCAGTACTTCATGAAGGCAAGCCCGGTACGACCCGGCGACTATCTGGAGTTCTTTGCCGAGATTGACTTGATAGTGGGTCTGTCCGCCTGCCCCGGCGGCGATTGCTCGGAAGAGCATTCTTCAGACAAAACCACCTGCTACCCGCTGCTGATCGAGGTCTTTGATCCGGGTCAGGAAGCCCGAGAAGCACACCGGCCACCCGCATCCTCGGCCTATGATCAAAGCCACGGGCGCGGCTAGATCAGATCGGCCATCAAATTGGACAGGTCAATCAGCTCTGCCACCGAATGAATACCCATCTTTTCCAGAATCCGAGCGCGGTGATGGTCAACGGTTCTGGGGCTGATGCTTAGCTCGCGCCCAATCTCCTTGCTGGCGGTGTTGGATGGGTTGGCAATCATGAAATTCGCGATTTCACGTTCGCGGGTGGTCAATGTCGAAAATCTTTCCTGGGTTGATTTCCGGTTCGTTTCCAAAGCGCGCGTCGCCATATCAGTAGCAAAAGCGGCGGTGATGCAATCCACAAGGATATGCTGACGAAACGGCTTTTCGAGGAAATCCACAGCACCGGCTTTCATGGCTTGAACTGACTCTGGCACGCCACCGTGGCCCGAAATAAAGATGATCGGAATTGCGATCTGCCTGTCCGCCAGTACCTTCTGGAGTTCGAGGCCATTCATCTCAGGAAGTCCGTAGTCCAGCACAAGGCATCCTGGTTCCGCCGGATCGTATTCCTCCAGAAATCGTGTGGCGCTTTCAAACGTGCGCACATTGAACCGACGTTTGACCAGCGCACGCGACAAGGTCGTGCGGATCTTATCGTCATCATCAATCAAAAAGACAGTTGATCTGGATGTCTGGTCTGTTCTCAAAGGGTCCCTTGCCTGATGTGTGATGCCTCTTGGGCCGAGTCTTCAGTTCATGATGTCTCGCACACTACAGTAAAACAGAACCGCGATCTATCCGCCCCGGTACGATCATACCAAAGATGCCCGCCATTCGCCTCGATGATGCTGCGCGAAATCGAAAGGCCAAGGCCAAGACCATCAGGCTTACTGGTTTGGAATTGCTTGAAAAGGGTGACATCCTCGGCGACGCCGGGGCCGGTATCATCGACCCAGATCTCAATCTTGTCGTCGATCTGGCGGGCCGTGATGATGATCTGCTTCGGCGTGCTTCCGGTGGCAACCATTGCATCAACAGCGTTACGCATCAGGTTAATCAGAACCTGCGCAATCTGCACACGGTTGCCAATGGCAAGCGGCAATGATGCCAGTTCTGCATCGATAGTCACACCATGCGTGCCTGTCTCATTCTGCATCAGGCGGCTGGTCTGTGCGATCAGCTCGCTCAGGTCGAAATGCTCTGCTTTGCCTTCATCCTTGCGGACAAAACCCCGCAGAGCGCGGATAATGTCGCCACCCTGATGGGCCTGTTCTTCAAGTTCGGTCAGAATCGACAACAGTTCGGCACTTGGATTTGAGTTCTGTTTTGCAACGGTGATGGCTGCATCCACATTCTGGGTAATCGCCGTTAGCGGCTGGCTCAACTCATGCGCCAAACCGGTTGCCATCTGCCCCATGACATTCACCCTTGAAAAATGGGACATATCGCGGCTCAGCTTTTCGACTTTGCGATCCGCATCGCGGCGTTGGGCGATCTCGTGAATGAGGGTCTGATTAGCCTTGCGCAATTCCTGATAGGTACGCGGCAAGGGGGCGTTGGTTGAAACCTCACCTTGCGAAACAAGTGCCGTTCTGACCGCAAAGGCCCTGACAGGTCTCAAAATAAGCTCCGCGAGCACGACACCAACGACAGCCGTCACCAAACAAACAATTGCGGCAATCCAGATATTACGGCGGCGGTTGTCTTTGATGCCCTGGACAAAATCGTTTTCGGGCGCAAAGACAGCGATCGTCCAAGGTAGGTCGATACCGGAAATCGGCAAAAGCAGCGTCATGAACCTGTTGCCTTGATAGGCAAACTCTGACTGCATCGGACCTAGGGTGGACGCAGCGCCAGGATTGAAATCATTCAAAGCCATGCGCGCAACCGGGTCCCCCAGATCTTCAATTCTCGCAAAGCCAAGCGTCCCATCGGCATTTTCCACGCTAATCTGCGTTTGATCGGGATGCGCGATCACTTCCGCGCTGTCGCTCAGGATGATCGCGGTGCCTTCTGTGCCGATGGCGAGGCCGGACAGGAACTCGGAGATTTCCGCAATCTCGATGTCGACGCCAACAACGCCCTCCAGCGCACCATCCGACTGCAAGACCGGGGCGGCAACGGTGATGCCCGGCTGTTGCGACGAAAAGAAGATATAGGGGCTGGTCCAGACACCGGTCTTTGCCGTGCGCGCGTTGATGTACCACTGCCGCCCGCGCGGATCAAAAATATCTTCAGGGTCAAAGACCCGTTCAACAACACTGAAATCCTCTGTACGCCAGATCAGCTCGATCGTGCGCTCTTCCCCGTCTATGGCGACAAATTTGGTGCGATAGAGGCCCGGCCCGTCACTACGCATCACATAAACAAAATTGCCTGCCTCATCGCCGTAGTAAATACCCGAAAGCTGCGCCTTGGATTGCAAATGACGGAAGAGATATCGCTCCATCTCGGCAGGGTCAGCGGTCGAGACAACCTCGCTTTGCAAGATGCGACTTGCCAGATCAGCGCTTTCGCGGGCCGGTTCAAGAAAGCGCTTTGTGTGATCCACGGCATTCAGGCCCGCATCCCGCATCAACCCACGCGCGTGGTCCAGCATCGCGCGTTCAGATGACACGAAGGATGTCGATACAACGATGATGATGGCCAGAAACTGAAGCCCTGCCAGGCTAATCGCCAGAATAAAGCCGAGCGAATATCTCATTTGAGATGCCTGACGATACCGGTTGGGTTTGGCACGTCAGGCCCCGATATCGGCCGTGACGGTTGCAACAGCCCTGCCAAGTTTTTCAACCACCTCGTCCAGGTGATCAGCTGTGGCGATAAAGGGTGGGGCCAGCAACAGATGGTCGCCCTGCTTGCCGTCAACTGTGCCCCCCATCGGATAACAAATCAGACCTTGCGCAAAAGCCGCCTTCTTGAGCCGCGCATGAAATTTGTGCTGCGGATCAAGGCAGGCCTTGGCCTCTCGATCAGCGACAAACTCAACGCCAACAAACAATCCGCGGCCCCGGATATCGCCCACATTGGGATGCTGGCCGAAGCGCGCGCGCAGCATATCCTGCAACATCTCACCCTTGCTGCCAACCTCATCAATCAGACCCGACGTCAGTTTTGTCACCACGGCCAGGCCGGCCGCACAGGCAACGGGGTGACCAATGTATGTATGGCCATGCTGGAAAAACCCGCTGCCCTTCTGAATCGCATCATGGATCGCCTTGCTGCAAAGCGTGGCGCCAATTGGCTGATAGCCGGCGCCAAGGCCCTTTGCGATAGTGCAGATATCAGGGCTGATCCCATCATGTTCGCTGGCAAACAGCGTGCCAGTGCGCCCCATACCACACATCACCTCGTCCAAGATCAACAACACGCCATATTTGTCGCAAATCTCGCGAATACGTTTGAAATATCCGGGGACCGCCGGGACAGCGCCAAGGGTGGCGCCCACGACAGGTTCGGCTACAAAGGACATGACATTCTCGGGGCCAAGGCGCAGGATTTCTGCCTCAAGCTCGTCTGCTATGCGTAGGCCAAATGCCGCTTCGGTCTCGCCTTCATGCTGCTCACGATAGGCATAGCAAGGGGCGATGTGACTGACATCGATCAGCAAAGGCGCAAACTGAGCACGGCGCCACGCGTTCCCGCCAACGGCCAGCGCCCCCAGCGTATTGCCATGATAACTTTGCCGCCGGGCAATGACCTTTGAACGCTGCGGCTGCCCTATCTCGACATAGTATTGCCGCGCGAGCTTCAGCGCGGCCTCTACGGCCTCGGACCCGCCTGAGACGAAATAGACACGGTCGAGCCCCTCCGGCGCATGGGCAATCAACAGATCGGCCAGCGCCTCGGCCGGTTGTGATGTCAGGAAACTGGTATGGGCAAATGCCATGTCATCCAACTGGGATTTGATCGCGGCGATCACCTCGGGATCACTGTGACCAAGACAGGAAACGGCAGCGCCGCCCGATCCGTCAAAGTACCGCTTCCCATTTTGGTCAATCAGATAGACGCCATCACCTGCCACACCGACCGGAGGTAAGTGATTGGAATTTCTTGGAAAGACGTGGGACATCCGCAGATTACCAGTTTTGGATGTCGCGATGCTCCCACTTTTGCTTCAAATTTTCTATAGGTAGTTACGCGCATAGACAGGGTGTCGGGCGGCTGAAACATTCCGGTTTCAAGTAGGATACCCCTGCGCGGCTACACTTGCGGTGTCAAAACAAGATGGGCGACAGCGGAACTTCGCTGATTCCCCAAGCACCCGAATGCCAAACATTTGACTAAGGGAGAACGTCAATGATCCAGAAAAAAATCTCAACAGTTGCTGCCGTCGCTGTGGCGCTTACGGTTTCCGCCCCTGCGGCGATGGCCGAGGAATTCATCACAATCGGGACCGGCGGTGTGACGGGGGTCTACTATCCGACAGGTGGCGCGATCTGCCGCCTAGTCAATCAGGGCCGCCGCGACCATGGTATTCGCTGTTCGGTCGAATCCACCGGCGGTTCGGTCTACAACATCAACACAATTCGCGAAGGTGAGCTGGAATTTGGTGTGGCCCAGTCCGACTGGCAGTTCCACGCCTACAACGGCTCTTCCCGCTTCGAAGAGCAGGGCGCATTCGAAAGCCTGCGTGCTGTTTTCTCTGTTCATCCAGAACCTTTCACCGTTGTGGCCCGCGCTGACGCAGGCATCACGACACTTGCCGATCTTGAAGGCAAGCGCGTGAACATCGGCAACCCTGGGTCAGGCCAACGGGGCACAATGGAAGTGGTGATGGAGCAGATGGGCTGGACCATGGACAGCTTCGCGCTCGCCTCAGAGCTGAAAGCCGCTGAACAGTCGGCCGCCCTTTGTGACAATCAGATTGACGCGATGATCTACACCGTTGGTCACCCATCCGGTTCCATCCAGGAAGCGACAACAGCATGCGACTCTGTCCTTGTTGAAGTATCCGGCCCCGAAATCGACGCATTGATCGCTGACAATTCCTATTACCGCGCAGCCACTATCCCGGGTGGCATGTATCGCGGCAATGATGGCGACGTTGCAACCTTCGGTGTCGGTGCGACATTCGTCTCTTCCGCCGATGTGTCCGAAGACGTCGTCTATACCCTCGTTTCGGCTGTCTTTGACAACATCGACGACTTCCGCGGCCTCCACCCCGCGTTTGCCAATCTTGTCCCCGAAGAAATGGCGTCTGCGGGTTTGTCTGCACCAATCCACGACGGTGCGGCCAAATACTACCGCGAAAAAGGCTGGATGGAATAATTCAGGCCTGCGGCTAAAGCATCCAGAGGAGGCGGGAAACCGCCTTCTCCATAGCCAACAAGTACGTCCGCTCTTTTGTGAGCAGGACAAGGGGGAGTGAGATCACATGGCAACCGATCAAGACCAACGCAAAGGCCTAAGCGAAGAAGAGCTTCAGGACCTTGTTTCATCTTCGGACGCCGGCGCGCGTAATCCTGTTGGATCGGTTGGGCTATTCCTGTCCATCGTTGCGATTACCTGGTCTGTCTTCCAAGTGGTACTCGCTTCCCCATTGTCCAACCAGATATTGCCGGGCTCGGTTGTGAACAACTCTCGCCAAATTCACCTGGCATTCGCCATTTTCCTTGCGTTCATGGCCTACCCTGCTTTCAAATCCAGTCCACGCAACTACATCCCGATCCCCGACTGGATCATGGGATTTGCCGGGGTGTTCATCGCGCTTTACGGCTATTTCTTCTACGAGAAAATCGTCAACTCCGGCGGGCTTGCAGACGATGTCGACAAGTGGTTCGCGCTGGCAGGGCTTGCGTTGCTGTTTGAAGGTGCACGCCGCGCGCTTGGGCCGGCCATGGCGATCATCGCCGTTATCTTTCTCCTCTATGTCTTCTACGGATCATCGACAATTGTCCCTGATGTGATCCGCTGGGGCGGTGCATCGCTCAAGAAAGCGATGAGCCACATGTGGATCACATCAGAAGGTGTGTTTGGTATTGCCCTGGGTGTCTCTACCAAATTTGTTTTCCTTTTTGTGTTGTTCGGCGCGCTCCTCGATAAAGCTGGGGCTGGTAACTATTTCATTAAGATGGCTTTTGGCGCGCTGGGCCATCTTAAAGGGGGGCCTGCGAAAGCGGCTGTAGTAGGTTCTGCTGCAACCGGTCTGATCTCAGGTTCCTCTATTGCCAATGTTGTGACCACAGGCACCTTTACGATCCCGCTAATGAAGCGGGTCGGGTTCAGTTCCGAGAAGGCAGGCGCGGTCGAAGTTGCTTCATCCGTCAATGGGCAGATCATGCCCCCGGTGATGGGCGCTGCCGCCTTCCTAATGGTTGAATATGTGGGCATCTCTTATGTTGAGGTGATCACCCACGCTTTCCTGCCTGCGACGATTTCCTACATCGCGCTGGTTTACATCGTTCACCTTGAAGCGGTGAAAAATAACATGCCGACGCTGGGTAACCGCGTCGTGTCCATGGGCCGGACCATCGGTGGGATGGCGGCCTTCTTTGTCGGGTTCGCGGCCCTTTGCTATGGCGTGCAGTACCCCGTCAGGGCGATCACGAGTGCACTCCCGAACTCTGGGTTGATCCTGTCGGCACTGGTCTTCTTGACCTATGTTGCCTTGCTCTGGGTCGCGTCCGGCGTTGCCGATCTTGAGGCCGACGATCCAAACGCGAAAGAAGTCGAACTGCCAGTCGTTGGCGAAATCTACAAGGCTGGCCTCTACTATCTGCTGCCGATCATCGTTCTGGTTTACTTCCTGATGATCGAACAAAAATCGCCCGGCCTTTCGGCCTTCTGGGCCACGATGCTGCTTTTCGTGATCCTGCTGACGCAACGCCCGTTGAAAGCGGTGTTCCGGGATGAAAATGCGCTTGTCGAACGGTTCAAGGACGGGGTTGTCGATCTGCTGCAAGGTCTGGTTGATGGCGCCCGCAACATGATCGGTATCGGTCTGGCGACGGCAACCGCCGGCGTCATCGTGGGCACGGTCACCCTGACCGGTGTGGGTCAGGTCATGGCTGATCTGGTTGAATTCCTTTCTGGCGGCAATCTGATCCTGATGCTGGTTATGGTCGGACTGTTGTCGCTGGTGCTGGGCATGGGGCTGCCGACAACGGCGAACTATATCGTTGTATCCTCGCTGATGGCTGGTGTTGTCGTGCAACTGGGCGCGCAGTCCGGGCTTGTTGTGCCACTGATCGCGGTACATCTTTTCGTGTTCTACTTCGGGATCATGGCAGATGTGACGCCGCCTGTGGGTCTGGCCAGTTTCGCCGCCGCCGCTGTGTCAGGTGGGGACGCCATCCGAACCGGTTTCGTGGCATTCTTCTATAGCCTGCGTACCGTTGCCCTGCCCTTTGTTTTCATCTTCAACACGGATCTGCTGCTGATCGATGTGGGGTGGGCCCAAGGCATACTGGTATTCATATCGGCAAGTATCGCGATACTTGTATTCACGGCTGGCACGATGGGCTGGTTTGTCACCAGAAGCCGTATCTATGAAAGCGCGCTGCTGATCCTGATCGCCTTCGTGCTGTTCCGGCCCGATTTTGTGATGAACCGCGTCCAACCACCTTTTGCAGATGTGGAGCCCGCAGCACTGACGCAAATCATCGAAGAAGCCCCGGTCGGTAGCGAAATTCGCGTGGTCATCAATGGCCCCGATTTTGATACGAGCGAATTGCGCGACACGACCATCGTCCTGACGATTGGCGATGAGGTCCCCGCCGACAGATTGGCTGCGATGGGGCTGGCGTTCTTTGCCGAAGGGAATGATCTGGCCGTGGAAGAGCCGATGTTTGGCTCTCCACACGCCAGCAGCCTGGCCGATTATGATTTTTATGGCGATGAATATGTCACCGTAAAAGAAGTGTTGGCGCCGCAGTCACAGCTGCCAAAAGAGCTGGTTTTCATTCCGGCACTCTTGCTGCTGGCTTTCGTCTATATGTTGCAGCGCGGCCGTTCCCGCCGCACCGTTCCCCAAGGAGAAGCCGCATGACCGGACCCGTACTTTGCGCAATCGATATCAGTGATGCGGCACACAACAATGCAGTGATCCTCGCGGCAAAGAAATTCGCCGATCTGGAGGGCGCGTCGCTGGATGTCGTTACCGTGGTGCCTGACTACGGCAAAAGCATGGTGGGAGGTTTTTTTGAAAGCGACCATCATGACAAATTGGTAGCGTCTACCAGGCAGGCCCTGAATGATCTTGTCATCGCGGCAATCGGGAAAGAAGCCAACGAAAATGTCCGCCACGTCGTCGCGACAGGCTCAGCCTACGAAGAAATCATCAAACTCGCCGAACAGGCGAAATCCAGCTTGATCGTCATTGGCGCGCATAAACCTGATTTCAAAGATTACCTTTTGGGCCCGAATGCCGCACGAGTCGTGCGCCATTCCAATTGCTCGGTCTACGTGGTGCGCTAGGGCCCGGCTCCCGCGATGTATATTTTTGACTTGCAGGGCCAATAATTTGTCTCTCCAGTAGCTGGGTAACACCATGCTGCGAATATACGGGCGCATGCTGCCCGGCCTCTCAGCATCGCAACGAGGGGCGCGCGATGAAGACCAGAACCAAAGTCGTTGTCATTGGCGGGGGCATTGCGGGCTGTTCCACCCTTTATCACCTGACCAAGGAAGGCTGGGCAGATGTCGTTCTGATCGAACGGGATGAGCTGACATCAGGGACAACCTGGCACTCTGCCGCGCAAGTCACGAACTTTGGTATGAACCAGACGATGGTCGGGCTCAAATCCCACTCCATCCAGCTTTACAGGACACTGCGCGACGACCCTGCTTATCCGGTTGGCTATCATCACGGCGATGGGGGCATACGGCTGGCCAATACCGAAGCGCAGATGCAAGGGTACCGGCATTTCGCCTCTATGGCGCGAGGAATGGGTGTGGAGTTTGAGGTGATCGATGCTGCAGAATGCGCCAAGCGACACCCGCTGATATCAACCGATAACCTGCTGGGTGGGCTATGGGATGGGGAAGACGGCGACATCGACCCTGCACAATTGTGTCAGGCACTAGCCTTTCATGCCCGCAAAGCAGGTGCAGAAGTCTATCGGCACACGGCGGTCACCGGACTGACACAGCGCGACGATGACACCTGGCTGGTCGAGACTGACAAGGGCGATATTGACGCTGACATTGTGGTCAACGCTTGCGGCTACCGCGTGAACGAAGTGGGCGCGATGATGGGGGTACATCACCCTGTCGCATCGATGGAACACCAGTATTTCGTGACCGAAGATATCCCTGCGATCAAAGAGGCCCGGCACCGGATGCCACTACTGCGCTGCCCGATCTCGGATTACTATTGCCGGCAGGAAAAGGATGGCCTGTTGGTGGGCTTTTATGAACAGGGTTGCAAAACATGGGGGATGGATGGGATCAGCCCCGGCTTTGCCAATGACCTTTGCCCTGACGATCTTGATCGCGTGATGGATGTGCTCGAAGGGGCCTTTGCCCGCATGCCAGCGCTGACAGAAGTGGGAATCAAGCGCGTCGTGAACGGCCCCATCACCTATACGATTGACGGGGCACCACTGGTCGGCCCAATCCCCGGCAAGCGTAACGCATTCTGCATTATCGGCTTGCGAGCAGGCGTGGGCGAGGGTGGTGGGCACGGCTGGCTGCTGGCCCAGCAAATCGTCCATGGTGAGGCGTGCTATGACACATGGTGCATCGATCCGCGTCGGTTCACCGGCCATGCCAATGTTGAACTGACGGCGCTCAAAGCTATCGAAGACTACCAAAACGAATTCCGCTTTCACTTCCCGCATGAACACCGCCCCGCCGGACGTCCGGCCAAGACCACACCCCTGACGCCCATCATGGCTGCCGAAGGGGCCGCATTCACGGTCGTGAACGGATGGGAACGAGTGGATTACATCAAACCCGCACCCGATTTTCACCCCACACTCAGTTTCAATTTCGATGAAACCTTCGATGTGATCGCCGCCGAGGTCCACAACGTGCAAACCAATGTGGGTCTGGCCGAGGTCAATGGTTTCAACCGGATCGAAATCACCGGCGCGGACAGGCACAGCTTTCTGGACCGGATGTTCTGCGGCAACGTCACCAAACGCGCAGGCCGGGTTGGGTTGGGGTATCTGTTAAACCACCACGGCATGGTAAAGGGCGAGGCAACCGTCGCCAACTTGCTTGCCAGCGACCGCGGACCAGAGCGCGCCTGGTATGGCTCTGCCGCAGCAAGCGAATTCCACGACATGGATTGGCTAAAAGCACAGTTGCGCGCGGATGAAGATGTGCAGTTGCGCAGCCTGACCAATGACCAGACCATTCTGGTGCTGGCGGGTCCGAAATCGCGCGCGGTTTTGTCTGCATGTGCACGTGGCGATTGGTCACAAGAGGCGTTTCCCTGGCTCAGCGTCCGCGAATGCACCATCGGTTTTGCGCCCGCCACTGTCATGGGTGTCAGTTTTTCGGGCGAGCTGGCCTATGAAATCCACGTGCCGAATGCGGCACTCTACGCGGCCTATCTCGCACTGCGCGAGGCAGGCAAAGCACACGGCCTGAAACTTTTTGGAGCGCGTGCTGTGGATGCGATGCGCATGGAGAAAGGTTTCCTGCATTGGAAGGCAGACCTGATCACAGAGCGGGATCCGTTCGAGAGCGGGTTAGCGCGGTTTGTAAACACCGCCAAGGCTGGGTTCATCGGCAAGGATGCATTGCTGAAACGGATGGCAGATGGTCCTGCAAAGCAGCTCGTCACGCTCAGCGTTGAGGCGGATCACGCCCCCGCCCACAGCGGTGCATCGCTGATCAAGGATAGTGCGGTGGTTGGCACAATCACCTCTGGTGAATGGGGGCACCGGGTGAAGATGAACCTCGCCCATGCCTTTATCGATGCCAAACTGGCCGACGTGGGGACAAAACTGCAATTGGATCTTTGCGGTAACCTGATCAGTGCAGAAGTGATTGCGCCGTCGCCCTATGATCCCGATTTCGAACGTATGCGGTCCTAGGGCGGCGGCACGATCGCCGCGCCAGTCCGGTCTTAGATCATAATCTCAAGCCCCCAGAACTGGCGGATCTGCGCAACACAATCGTCCCGTTGCGCGGTAGTTTCGCCCGCGATGCGTTCAACACGGAATCCAAACCGTTCAAACCCCGCATTACTTTGATGCGACAAAATGATGACCTCACATTCTTTCTCTATCGCGAGCGACGCATAGCGCGTCGCCATCAGGCTTGTGTGCGCATCCGGCAG
Source organism: uncultured Alphaproteobacteria bacterium (assembly GCA_929200255.1). Taxonomy (GTDB): domain Bacteria; phylum Pseudomonadota; class Alphaproteobacteria; order Rhodobacterales; family Rhodobacteraceae; genus Yoonia. The sequence continues at coordinate 27,632 of CAKMYZ010000013.1, forward strand.
CCTCTCTGCGGTATCATCCAGAAAGACGCCAATCGCAGGGCGCTCATCCGGCCCCATTGTGCGCTGAGCTGGCAAGGCATCAAGCGGTGGAAAGATGGCATTGCCAGGCGCGTGTGCAGCAAGCGGATTGGCTGGCGCCAACAAGCTATCTATGTTCGCCGGACAAGACGCCGACGTGCGCATAAGCCGTTCTGACCAGGCCTGTGCCGCCTGATCGGCCAGAAAACTCTCATCCGTTCTGTGTTGCGCAATCATGCGACCATCTCCAGAATATGTAGCGCCGCTGCTTTGGCGCCCGGTTCGGGTAAATTGATACCGCGCAGGTTCTCGCACAGCGCCTGGGCAGGTTCTCCGAGGCATTCATCAATTGATTGGGTCAAACTGAGCAATTCCCAAGGTTCAACCAACACCGCCAACTCGCGATCAGCAGCGGCCTTGCCGCGAGCGCGTTGATCATCCATGAGGCTCGCCATTTGCGGCACAAAAACAGTGGGCACCTTGGCGTAGATCGCCTCGTGAAAGGAATTATACCCAATCGCAGAGACAAAAAGATCGGCAAGGGGGATCAGAACGCTGGCGTGAATGGACTGCACCACACGCGTGTTACGGTATTGAAACCATCCCGGGTCGGTTGTGGCGGTTGGCCAGACCACGAGCAGATGCAGGACATCCTCGCGAGTGGAAAGATGGGCGCAAATCGCGTTGATCTGGGCCCGCCTGTCAGCGGCGACACCGCCGCCCAGCATCGTGACGACAAGTTTGCGACCATCCAGCGCCAATCCGTCGCGCAGACGGTTGATCTCGGCTTCATCCGGTTCCACCTGTTGCACAATGGGGCCGACGTATTTGATGTTGGTGCCCCTTTCCTCTGGACTGTTAAGTTCATCAAATGCTTCACAGGGCACGACAATCCGCGAGAACGCCTTTTGACGATCCAGTGCCACCTGATTGTTCTGGCTCGGCTGCCACAGGCCGCGCCTGATCCAGACGCTTGGGCGGTCATTATCCGCGGCAGCACGCATGACACTATCAAAGACATATCCGCCATCAAAAACAGTCACCGCACTTTGCCGCGCAAGGGCAGAGAGCCGCACCGCATTCACAACGTCATTGTCGTGGGTTGCACGATCGGCGGCGCGGCTGACCAGCGGCATCGTGTCAAAACCCGAGGCGTTCAGCATACCGATACACGATGGAAACGCAGCAAACCGCGGTGTCACCTCTTTGCGCATCATATCCGCTACCAGACTGCAGCGTTTTGCATGTCCTAGGCCAACGCCATTGGTTGGCACGAAGAGGATGGAACGCTTGGCCCTTCGTTTTGGGTTTTGCGGCACGGTCGTGGTCGCGCGTAATGCGGTCAGCGCTGGTGGCAGAGCAATGGCTTGCGACAGTGCTGATCCTGTCAGGTCCTCTGCGATACGCGCCATGTTGGGCAAGATGGCTTGGGTCATCCAATGCGGCAGGTTATGCAGGTCTGAGGGGCCTGCAATGAATTCAACCGCTTGACCATGCCAGGCCCGATCAGCGGTTCCATCTACCAAAACCGCGCCCCGAGACACCAGGTTGGCGACGATCATCTGAAGCCGTGGCCAGGCGCTGGCTTGCTCAAAGAAGACGGCACCATCAAATCGGGCGGCCAGCGCGCGGGGTAGTAATTCGCCCGGATGCCAGGTTGGCACAGTGTAGCCATCCGTATCAATCCATGCCTTCTTTTCTGCGCCGCCGTTGACAATCTCAATCGTGAAATCCTGCGAGAGGGCCAGTGCCCGCAGATCAGACCTGACATGCTCGGCCTGAAGGTCAGGAAAGAACAGCCCAATCCGGGGCTTGCTGCGGCGCGTGGCCGATGCGGGTGCTGCAAAGATCGGCATACTTGCAGCGGGCAGGCCCGGCACGGCGTTCGGCTCCAAAAGCACCGGTTCCCGATTCAGCGCAAAGGCCAATCGCGAAGCAGCCGAGATTTCATCCTGGCGGCGCTCAAAGTGACCAAAGCCAATGCTGTGGCATCGGTTTACCTTTTGCAAACCCACGCAACCGGTTGGCCCGTTCCGCATCAATTTTGTCGACATCAAGCAACAAAAGATGATCATCCTCGGTCGGCACGGCATCCGATAAAAATGCAGCCAGATCAAACTGATGCGCGGCCGATATATCATGCGGGAGAAGCGATGCAGGTACGATTGCAGGGATGTCGTGCGCGCGCAACTGCGACACAAAGACCGCCAGCTTGTCGATTGCGGCGGCATCCGTGCCACCGGCTTCACAAAAGATCATAAAGGGTCTCCATCCGTGTTTTTGTCGCAGGTTTCTTTTCCGTGAGGGTCAGGAGTTCTATGAACCTGTCCTGAAAGGCGGTCACGCCAAAGGCAGAGAGCGCCGCTTGCCCTCGCGCCACCTGCGCGCGATAGTCATTGGGTGCGGCGATAAGTGCCGCCACAACCCCGTCAACCTCTTCTGGTGTCGCTGCAATGACACCGTCAGCAAATGTTGCCCCCGTAGGTCCTGCCGCGATGACAACCTTGCCAGCGGCAAGGGCTTCGGCGATGACACGGCCAAAACTTTCCTGCCAAAATGGGTGCGTGTAATAGACAAAAAAGTCGATTGTTTGCAGGAAATCATCAACGTCTTCCGACCCGAAAGGCATCAGCTCCCAGTGCTGGGGCACCACGTCATCCATCAGGTTGTCCGCACCCAGCATGCGCACTGATTGGCAGCTTGGCGGGAACATGCGCTCCAGATCGGACATTGGTGGAAATTTCTCCAGCCCCGGGCGCGAGTGGCGACCCCTGCGGTCTTGGGGTGCCTCGCAGGGGGGGGCATCTGAAAATCGCAGATATTCGTCCAGTCCCGCGGTGCAACCTGCCAGGGCGCGTCATTGTCCGACAGCCATTGGATAACCGTCTCGCGGTTCCAACCGGAAACAGGCGCCAGAAACTTCGCGCGCGCGAGGGTTTTATCCGCGATCAACCCAAGGCAATGACCAATATCAAACCCTTCCGGCCCATCAGGGCGTAGCAGGTTTTCATGACAGACCACGAACAGCCGGTCACACACCAGGCGCGTATTCAGCGCATGGTCAAACTTTAGAAAACTTGGGTTGTGTAAAGCAATAAGATCAGCCGACACAAAAGCCGGGTCCCAAATCAGCGGCGTTGCCATGTCTTCGCAGGCCTCGGCAATCTTGTGGTGGACGCACTGCCCTTTGAAGAGCTTAGAGGAGATCGCTACAACGCTGAGATTGCAAAGCGGTGCCATCGCGTAGATCTCGCGCGCGATAGCGGTGGACGTGCCACCGCCAAAGCGTGGATCAATGATCAATGTCAGCTTTTGCCTGTGTGGTTGGACCATTCTGGTCCTCCTTGATCGGTACGCAAGGTTTCACCTTGCGGTCTGTCTGGGCGGATTATGTGGACCCGCACGACTGGCAGCCCCAAACGGTGCCATCAGGGTTCAAGATGGCTGCCCCGTTGCGCAGCAAAATCAGTAAAGTGACGCATCCGTTTTCGAGCGCTCAACAATGTCGCGCAGCTCGGCGGGCATGCTGCTGCGGAAGCCCAGGCTGGTGAACAAGGTCTGCTCTGGCGGGGTTGATACGAAATCACGCAGCATCATCGACAATTCGCTGTTGTCCAGGGAACCAAGGTTCGCCAGCAGATATGCGCGCAATCCATCCACATCGCCAAATTCGACATATTCGCGGATCTGTGAAACCTGCGTACTGGTGAGCGCGTTTGCCGATCCCGATAAGGCGCCCGAAAGCGCGAGCGCCGAGAGCGCAATCGACAGTTTCTTCATCTGGCTCATTGTTCGTCCTTCTCATAGCTGTTCGAATCCGTGATCGAGGGATATCGAACAGCTATGAACCAATAGTCACCGGCACCTCGCGGTCTTACTGATGGGGCTAGCGCGGCAATGACCGGCCAACCTGCAAGACGACGTCAGCCACCTGCCGCAACTGACCCGTCAGCGGGTTGGTCTTCCGCCAGATCATGCCGACTGTGCGCTGCGGCTGTGGTTCTGCAAACCGGCCAACACAGACCGGGGCCGAACGGGTTTCAACAGGCACAGCCATTTGGGGGATCAGGGTCACGCCAATGCCCGATCCCACCATTTGGACGAGGGTCGAAAGCGATGTGCCATCAAGACCCTCACGCGTGGCTCCCGCCCCGAACTGGCAAAAGGAAAGGGCCTGATCCCGAAAGCAATGCCCTTCCTCCAGCAGCAGCAGACGCATATCACGCAGCCCTTCCGGGGTGGGCACCGGCCGCCCTTTCTCTGCCTCCGGGCGCACCAGCATCAGCGGTTCATCAAAAAGCGGCACCTCTTCAAAACCCGGCTCATGAAGGGGCAAGGCAACAATCGCTGCATCAATTTGACCGCGTGCCAGTTCCTCGATCAGTCGCGGTGTCATCGTCTCGCGCACATGCAGGTCAAGCTCAGCGTGCGTGCGGTCCAGATGCGCGATGAGGCCAGGCAAAAGATAAGGCGCAATGGTTGGGATAACACCCAGTCGCAGCCGCCCGGCCAAGCCATCCTGCGCAGCACGTGCCATGTCGCCAAGGTCGTCAACGGCCCGCAAAATCTCGCGAACGCGCAGCGCCCAGTCTTCACCAAATGCCGTCAGGCGCACGTGGCGCGGGCCACGCTCAAACAAGGGCGTGCCCAAGCCTTGTTCCAACTCCTTTATCTGAACAGACAAGGCAGGTTGCGAAATGGCACAGACCTCGGCGGCGCGCCCAAAATGGCCATGACGGGACAGGGCCTCAAAATAGCGCAGCTGTTTCAGAGTAAGATTATTCATAACTTCAAATTATGACGTTGATCCAAAGAAGCAACTTAAACTAATTGATGTGCTGTGCTATTTCCTACCGCAAGCGCCTGAAGTGAGGCGTCGCATCCCACGTAACCAACATTCGGAGAGAGAACATGGACGGAAATGACGCCGAAAAATGCCCCGTCATGCACGGAGTAACCCTGAACGCGACCCATAGTGTGCGCGGCAACAAGGATTGGTGGCCCAACCAGCTAAACCTCAAAATCCTGCACCAGCACACACCGGCCTCTAACCCGATGGGCGCTGATTTCAATTACGCCGAAGAGTTCAAAAAGCTGGACCTTAAGGCGCTTAAGGCGGACCTGAGCGCACTGATGACAGACAGTCAGGATTGGTGGCCTGCGGACTATGGCCACTATGGTCCGTTCTTTGTCCGTTTGGCATGGCATGCGGCAGGCACATATCGCACGGCGGACGGTCGTGGCGGTGCTGGTGGTGGTCAGCAGCGTTTCGCACCGCTCAACAGCTGGCCGGATAACGGCAACCTCGACAAGGGCCGCCGCCTGCTTTGGCCAATCAAACAGAAATACGGCAACAAAATCTCGTGGGCGGATCTCTATGTGCTGGCGGGCAATGTCGCGATGGAATCCATGGGGCTGGACATGTACGGCTTTGCCGGCGGCCGCGCCGATACATGGGAACCTGAGGAAGACGTCTATTGGGGCCGCGAAGAGGAATGGCTAGCCAGCTCTGATCAGCCAAACAGCCGCTATTCCGGCGACCGTGATCTGGAAAACCCGCTCGCCGCCGTGCAGATGGGCCTGATCTACGTCAACCCGGAGGGGCCTGACGGCAACCCTGACCCGCTCGCCTCTGCCCGGGACGTGCGCGAAACATTTGCACGCATGGCGATGAACGACGAAGAAACCGTTGCCTTGGTTGCGGGAGGCCACACCTTCGGTAAGGCACATGGTGCCGGTGATCCAGCTCTCATGGGGCCAGAGCCTGAGGCAGCGCCGATTGAACAGATGGGCCTTGGCTGGAAGAACGGGTTTGAGTCCGGCAAAGGCGTTCACACCACAACAAGCGGCATCGAGGGCGCGTGGACCGCAACGCCAACCACATGGGACATGAGCTTTTTCGAAACGCTGCTTGGCAACGAGTGGGAGCTGGGCTCAAGCCCAGCTGGTGCGCACCAGTGGCATCCAAAAGGCGGCGCCATGGGTGACGCAGTGCCGGACGCGCATGACGCATCCCGCAAACACGCACCCATGATGACCACGGCAGACCTGGCGCTGAAACTAGACCCAGCCTATTCCAAGATATCGCAACGCTTCCTTGAAAACCCCGCCGAGTTCGCCGATGCCTATGCGCGCGCATGGTTCAAGCTGACACACCGCGATATGGGGCCAAAGGTACTGTATCTGGGTGATGAAGTGCCCGCCGAAGATCTGATCTGGCAGGATCCGATCCCAGCGGTCGATCACGCCCTGGTCGACGATACGGATGTTGCCGCACTCAAGGCCAAGCTGCTGTCCTCTGGCCTGTCGATTTCCGAACTGGTCTCAACGGCATGGGCGTCAGCCTCTACCTTCCGAGGGTCAGACAAACGTGGTGGTGCCAATGGCGCGCGCATCCGTTTTGCACCGCAAAAGGACTGGCCGGTGAACGAGCCTACAAAGCTGGCAAAGGCGCTGGACGCCCTGACCGGCGTGCAAACGGCCTTCAACGATGCACAATCTGGCGGCAAGAAAATCTCGCTCGCCGATATCATCGTGTTGGGCGGCTGTGCGGCTGTCGAGCAAGCAACCAAAAACGCAGGTCACGACATCACCGTGCCGTTCACGCCGGGCCGCATGGACGCGCTGGAAGAGCAGACCGATACTGAAAGCTTCGACCCGCTTGAGCCTGAAGCCGACGGTTTCCGCAACTTTGCCAAGGCAAATTATAGCGTTCCTGCAGAAAAACTGCTGGTGGATCGCGCGCAACTACTGACGTTGTCAGCGCCGGAAATGACTGTGCTGATCGGTGGTCTGCGGGTGCTGGGCGCCAACACCGGCGACAGCCAGCATGGCGTGCTGACCGACAAAGCCGATACGCTCAGCAATAACTTCTTCATCAACCTCGTGGACATGGGGACGGAGTGGAAGAAGGGCAGCGATGAGGACACCTTTGAAGGCCGTGACCACGCCACCGGCGACATCAAGTGGACCGGCACACGTGTCGATCTTGTCTTTGGTTCAAACTCGCAACTGCGGGCCTTGTCCGAAGCCTATGCGCAAAACGATGCTGCAGAGAGATTCGCCAATGACTTCGTCGCTGCATGGACCAAGGTGATGAACCTTGATCGCTTTGATCTGAAGTAACGCTTTAGATTTCCAAGGTATATGGTGCGGCCCGCGTCGCGGGCCGCACCAAGAGTTTGCGCTTCACTTTGGGCAACAGGATTGTCTTGTCTGCCAAAAACACAACGCCTAGGGTATTTCCATTTTTAAGCACGCTAGGATTGTATAGATAAAACGAAGAAATTTTCTGTCAGGTGCTGCCGGCGCCGCGCTTACTGCACTGATCCCCACAACTGGCGCCACGCAAAGCATCGGGCAGTGTTTGCCACGGTTTATTCCCAATATCGGCCAGGTCAGAGACTGTCGTATCGGCGTCACCAACCTGTCCATGCCGATCCAGCAATGCTCGCAGTGGTGTTGGGCGGCCTGCTGCCAGGCCATTTTTGATCATGCCAATATCGCCGCGACCCAATGGGATTTTGTAGGCAAGGTTTTTGGCAATACAAATACCTGCCTACCCGCGACAGGACCGATGATGAAACAAGCAATCGACGGCTTCTGGCAGATGCGAAACGGCGCCACGGCCTTTGCCCAGATGAACGTTGTGATGGATGCAGACTACGGCATCTACCACCCAAACCACATGTCAGTGATCTGGAACGAGCTTCGTAACAACCGCGCCGTCATATCAGGGTCGATGAACCACGCTGTTCTTATTCACGCGCTCGACTACACCGAAGGTCCTCTGGGGACGCAAACCAACGCGCTACATATTCGTGACCCGTGGCCACAAAGCCCTAATTTCTCAACATACACCGCGCAGCAATTTAACAACATCAACTTCCTTGCGACGCTTCAGCTAAGCTAGCCAGCTACTCTGCCGGAACCAGCTGCGGCCCGGTTTCGAAGCGCTTGGCCCGCCGCTCTCCGAGCATCAGCATTGCTGGGGTGACCAGCAGGGTCAGGATCGTGGCAAAAACCAACCCACCCGCAATCGCACTGGACAATTCGGTCCACCATTGGGTGGACGGGGCACCATAGATAATTTCGCGGGTATAGAAGTTGATGTTCAGGCCAATCACCATCGGCATCAGGCCCAACGCTGTCGTGACCGAGGTCAACACAACAGGGCGCAAACGCTGCGCACCGGTGCGCAAAGCAGCCTCAAGCGAGGATAGCCCCTGCGCCTTGAGCTGATTGAAGGTGTCGATCAACACGATATTGTTGTTCACCACGATACCCGCCAAAGCGATCACACCAATGCCGCCCATCACCACACCAAAAGGGCGACCAGTGATCATCAGACCCAACAGAACACCCGCAATTGAAAAGATAATAGCGGACATAACGATAAAGGCCTGCCAGAAGCTGTTGAACTGGGTCAAAAGGATTAAGAACATTAACCCGATCGCCGATCCGAATGCGCCCACAAGAAAGGTCATCGCGTCGGCCTGTTCTTCGGCCTCACCACCAAACTCAACACTCACACTGCTGGGCAGATCAAGCGTTTCGATAGCGGCCTGCAATGCGATAGTCTGATCATTGGCCAGTACATCGCTTGTCACATCAGCCGAGATCGTGATGACACGCGCCTGATCGATCCGGGTGATCACACCGCTTTGCGGGGCCGGGCTGAAAGAAACGAAATTCGAAATCGGCACAAGACCCGCGTTCGTGGGCACGCGCAGCGATTCCAGTTCGGCGAGCGTACGGTCCACCGCCGGGAAGCGGACAACGATATCGACCTCTCCATCGCCGTCTTCTGGGCGGTAGTCGGCCACGACAATGCCGCTGGTCAGCAACTGCACCGCCTGCCCCAAAAGCGCAACACTGGCCCCGCTGCGCGCGGCCTCTGAGCGATCAACGGTGATCTGCCATTCCACACCTGGGTTGGCGCGGGATTCAACCACATCGACAAAGCCGCCCATCTGTTCCATCTTGGCGATGATGGTCCGCACGGCGGCTTCCTGTTGGGTTTGAATAGTACCCAGAACCTCCAGATTGATCGGTTTGCCACCACCGGGACCACCCGAATCCGTCTGCACCTGCACATCGATACCGGGAATTTCGGCCATGTCAGCGCGGATATCCTCGGAAATTTGTCTGACCGGGCGGCGGGTGTCCCATTCGGCCAGCTCCAGCTGCAACGACCCAATCACATCACCGCCGTTGTTAGAGCCGCCCGAGCGGGCGTAGACACTCGCGATCTCATCGTAGTCAACCAAACGGGCCTCAACCTGACGCACCAGTGCGTCCTGCTCATAGACCGAGAAGTTGTCCTTTGCCAGTACCTCGACCTGCGCATAGTCAGGCTCAACATCTGGAAAGAACGTCAAGCCATTGCCAAGGCTGCCATAGGCGACAAATGAGGCCACAAGCGCCATCATGGCAAGGCTCAGCGTGGTCCACGGGCGCAAAAGCGACCATTGCAGCACCCGCACGTAACCACCCATAAAGCCGGTCATATCGCGCGGATCACCCTTTTCAGCTGCATAAAGCTGGGCCTTTGCCTTGGCTGATTGCGCCTGGCGCTTGCCAATCAATCCGCCCATGACGGGTATAAAGACCAGCGCCATGAACAGCGACGCGGCAAGTGTAAAGATGACCGTAATGGGCAAGAATTTCATGAATTCGCCCACCACACCGGTCCAGAACAGCAGCGGAAAGAACACGCAAAGCGTGGTCGCGGTCGAGGCGATGATCGGCCAGGCCATGCGCTTTGCTGCTTTGGCATAGGCAACCTTTGGTGCATCGCCTTCGTGCAAGTACCGGTCCGCAAGTTCAACCGTGACGATGGCCCCATCCACCAGCATCCCCACCACAAGGATCAGGGAAAACAGAACCACGATATTCATCGTAAAACCCATAAAATATAGGCCTGCAACACCGGTCAGGAATGCGCCGGGAATAGCCAGACCCACCAACAAAGAAGAGCGCAACCCAAGCGCATAAACGACCACAATCATCACCAGAATGATCGCCGCTATCACATTGGCCTCAAGATCGGTGAGCATCGCCTGCACCTGCTCGCTCTCATCCAGGGTATAGCGAACCTGCACGTTTTTGGGCCAATCGGCCTGGGCGCGTTCAATAACCGCTCGGACCTCATCCACGGTCTCGATGATATTGGCACCCACACGTTTCTTGATCTCGAGTGCCAGTGCGGGCTGCCCGTCGATGCGGGCAAAACCGGTGGGGTCTTCAAATGTACGCCGGATGGTCGCCACGTCGGCAAAGGTCACGACGGTCTGCCCGCGCACCAGAATGGGCAATTCCATCACATCTTCTAGGTTCTCGATCAGGCCCGGCACTTTCAAGACAACGCGGCCCGCTTCGCTCTCGATCGCGCCTGCGGCGATCAACTGGTTGTTGCTGGTGATCGAGCCGATCAGCTCATCAAAGGAAATGTTATAGGTTTCGAACACGGTTGGATCGATCAGGACTTCCAACAGTTCGGTCCGCTTTCCCCCGACATCGACCTCAAGCACACCGCTGAGCGATTCGATATCGTCGCGCAGATCTTCGGCCAAGGCGTTCAGCGTGCGTTCGGGTACCGGGCCGGATAGGATGGCGGTCATGATCGGGAAAAGCGCCGTGTTGATTTCCGTCACCGTGATACTGGCAGCCGATGGCAATTCGCTTTCGGCCTTGTCCGCAGCTTCGCGAACCTTGTCCAATGCGGCATCGGAATCAAACCCCGGCTCAAACTCCAACTGCACGCTGGCATGACCTTCGCTGGCCGTCGCGGTCATGGATTTCAGTCCGGTGAGTGAGGCAAATTCAGCCTCCATCGGGCCAACAAGCACGTCCTCGGCATCCTCGGGCGAGATGCCATCAATTGAGGTCGAAACATAGGCCACCGGAATCGGGATTTCGGGGTTACTCTCCTTGGGGATCGCACTGTAGGACAGCGCGCCAATCGCCAGCAGGAAGAACAGAACCAACTGCACGACCTTGCTGCGGCTGAAGGCCGCATCGATCAGGCCAATCATTGTGACACTCCTGCGGTTTGCGTTGCCTCCATCAGGCGTGGCTCAACGACATCGCCTGCGCCGACAAAGCCCTGACCCACGGTGATAATATCGGCCTCTTCCGGCAGGCCTGTGACCCAGACACCATCCGTCTGGGCGCGCACAATCGACACCGGAGAAAAGGCCACCGTGTTGTCACTTTCAACGGTTTTGATACCAAGCGCGCCATCAGTGCCCAGCGACAGGATCGCTGGTGAGATAAAATGCCCGCGCGCCATACCGGTTGGCAGTACGATGCGCGCACTCAGGCCCGCAGGCATCACACTGTCGGGATTGTCGACAGTGACCTCAACCCGGAAGGTCCGGGTTTGCTGATCAGCATTGGCCCCGATGAAACTCACCGCGCCGTTGCGTTCTTCGCCTGTGATAAACTGCACCTGGGCCATCTGACCGATATCAATGCGGGACAGCGCCTGCTGCGGCACCTGAATAACGACCGTTAGCGGATCATTGTCCAAAACTTCGGCGACAACGTCGCCTGCATCGACAAATTCACCCTCGTCAAGGGTCATGTCGTTCAGGCGACCCGCAAATGGGGCACGCACGATCGTGTTGTCCAGCTGCTGCTCTGCGGCGGAAACAGCCGCATCGGCCGCAGCTTTCGCGGCACGTGATTGGCTCACGCGGTCTTCGGTCGCGATGCCGCGCGCCTGCAAGGCAAGGGCATTGTTCAGATCGCGGGTCGCTTGTTCTTGCTGCGCCTGGGCCTGCGTCAACTGAGCCTGGATCGTTTCCGCGTTAATGCGGCCAATCTCTTGACCCGCTGTCACCAGATCACCGCGGGCGACAAGAACGGATTGGACTTGCCCGGTGGCTTCGGCCTGAACGCCGCTGGCGCGGTCCGGTTCCGATTGGCCTTCGGCACTCAGCACCAGTTGCACATCCTTGGCTTGCGACGGCACGACAGCGACTGCAATTGCGCGTTTGGCCGGCTCCTCCGGGGCTGCTGCCTCAACATCGGCAGCAGGAATGATGTACCCGCTACCCATCCAACCAACCAGTATCAGGGCCAGCAAAACCGCGAGCCATTTTGAGCGCCCAGCGCCCTTGTCACTTCGAAATGTCAGTTTTCCCGTCAAATTCGGGGTTGCATCAGATGCCATTGGCCTATCCCTCGATCGTCATCGCGGAGACACACCGGTCAGATCCGCAGACAGAATTGAATGAGGGATAGTTATGATCAGTTTGCCGTAGTTACCAGAGAGCGGGCGAGAATTAAGTCGACAAATAGTGAAGATCACAGCCGGATAACTGCCATGATCTTCTTTCTGCGGCCTGTTCAGCCTATGTCAGGAATTGTTGCTGTCCATTCTGGACATTCCACCACCCACTATGCGCAAGATGACGCAAAGGAGGCGCCCATGCCCAAGCTCACCACATCCGCCGCCGCCCTCGTTGCTGCAGCACGCGCGAAGATCGAGGAGATGGACACCGCAGACGCCATCGCGATGCTGGATGATCCGGGCGTCACCTTCGTGGATCTGCGCGATATCCGCGAGCGGCAGCGCAGTGGCGCGATTCCCGGCAGTTTTCACTGCCCCCGCGGCATGGCGGAATTCTGGGTTGATCCTGAAAGCCCCTATTTCAAGGACATCTTTGGCGAGGATCGCACATTCATCTTTCACTGCGCCTCGGGCTGGCGATCTGCACTGACGGTCGCAACGCTGAACCAGATGGGCTTTCCGGCAGCGCATCTCAAAGACGGCTTTGGCAGCTGGGCCAAGGCAGGCGGGCCCATCGACAGCCCTGAGAAATCCACCTAGACCGCGCTGATGACGGACACGCTGCAAGACCCGGAGATTTGCCCGCTTGGCGTGGACGGGGTGCTTGTGCGCTTCGCCCAGAGCCTCAGCGATAACGCCAACGCACGCGCCCTGCACTTTCGTGATCAAGCCGAAGCGGCGGCCATCGCTGGGGTGATAGAGGTTGCCTCATCGCTGGTGTCGGTACGCATCGGTTTCGATCCATCAGTAACCGACCGGAAAACCATCACGGCGGCCGTTCACCGGCTGCTCTCAGGACCAACGTCAGGCGACGCCATGCCCCAGCGGCTATGGCACATCCCGGCCTGCTTCAGCGCTGATCATGCCCCACAATTGGCCGACGCCGCCGAATTGGCCGGATGCACGGTGGAGGACGCCATCGCACAAATCTCCAGCCAGCAGGTCCGGGTTATGGCCATCGGGTTTGCACCCGGGCAGCCCTATTTGGGATTGCTGCCGGACCATTGGAACATTCCGCGCCAATCCGCACTGACCGAAAAGCTCCCACGTGGCGCGCTGATCTGTGCGGTGCGTCAACTGATTGTCTGGGCGGCAGAGGCCCCCACCGGCTGGCGGCACATCGGACAAACGGCATTTCGGGTCTATTTGCCCGACACCGACCGCCCTTTTGCATTCCAGCCGGGTGACGCGGTTCAATTCGCCGCTGTCTCCGCCACCGATTTCGCAGCGATCCAAAACGACCCCACAACGAACGGCGGTGCCAGGTGCGAGGTCTTGCGCTGATGCCGGTTCTAACACTGCATAAGGCCGGACCGGGGTTAACCGTCCAGGACCTCGGCAGATCGGGGTGGAAAGCGCAGGGGCTGTCTACAGGCGGCGGCGCCGATCCGCTGGCTGTGCTGGAGGCCGCAGCCCTGCTTGGCACTGGCACGGATCTCGCCGTGATAGAGATGATGGCTTTGGGCGGCACGTTCTCGGTGAGCGAGGGTACGTATATTGCACTGACAGGGGCCGTCATGCAGGCCGAGATTGACGGCACGGCAGTGCCCCACAACACCACGCAATACCTGCCCGCCGGGGCAAAGCTGACGATCGGTGCTGTATCTAAGGGTGTCTATGGCTACCTCGCTTTGGCTGGTGGCATCACCACGGCACCAATCATGGATAGCCGTGCGACGCATCTGACAGCCGGGATCGGCAAACTGCTTGCTGCAGGGGACAGGCTGCCCATCGGCGCGGACCCGGATCGGGCGCGGATCCCGGTCAACCTGCCCATCGACGACAGGTTCGCAGGCGGCGTCTTGCGTGTGATGCCCGGCCCGCAAACCGGTTCCTTTTCGGGTCAAATGCTTGCGGCTTTTTCCGAAACGACATTCCGGCGCAATCCAAGGGGAAACAGGCAAGGGATCAGGCTCGATTATGACGGCAAGGGGTTCGGCACGCAGGGCGGTCTTACCCTTGTTTCGGACCTGATTGTGCCCGGCGATATCCAGATGACCGGCGACGGCGTGCCTTATGTTCTGCTGGCCGAATGTCAGACCATCGGCGGCTACCCACGGATCGGCAGTGTCATCCCGGCGGACCTGTCCAAAGTGGCACAAGCGGCCCCCGGCACGACACTCCGCTTCCAGTTCCTGAGCGTGGCAGAGGCCGACGCCACCGCCACCACCCAAGCCGCCCAGTTGCGCCAGCTTAAGGACCGTTGCGCGCCGGTCCTGCGCGACCCCCATGACATTGCCGACCTGCTTGGTTACCAATTGATCAGCGGGGTGACCCGCGGCGACGATCTTGAGAGGCCCTGAATGACACAGCACGTAGACCTGAACGCAGATATGGGCGAGAGCTTTGGCCCCTGGACCATGGGCGATGATGCCGCCCTGCTGGATATCGTAAGTTCCGCCAATATCGCCTGCGGCTTTCACGCGGGCGACCCCGATGTGATGGCACAAACGATGCAACAGGCGGTGGCCAAAGGCGTCGGGATCGGCGCACATCCCGGCTTTGCAGACCTCAAGGGGTTCGGACGGCGCAAACTGCCGCTGCCACATGATGAGGTCGCCAATGCTGTTGCCTATCAGCTGGGCGCCGCGCAGGCGATAGCCAAACGGGCTGGCGGGCGCGTGCGGCACCTCAAACTACATGGGGCATTGTCCAACATGGCGTCGGTCGATCACGCACTGGCGCGGGCCTGCTATCAGGCGGCGCTCGAGGTCGATCCCGATATCATTATCATGGTGCTGGCCGCCACCGCCATGGAAGAAGTCACGCGCGAGCTGGGCTGCAACTGGGCGGGAGAGATTTTCGCCGACCGCGCCTATAACGACGACGCCACGCTGGTCGACCGCAGCCTGCCGAGGGCGATGCTGCATGACGCCGAAACCGCCGCACCGCGCATCCTTGAAATGCTCAAAGCAGGGGCCATCGTCGCCGAAAACGGCAGGCATATCCCCTGCCAGATCGACACGATTTGTTTACATGGCGATACACCAGGTGCTGTTGCGCTGGCGCGTGGCCTGCGCGATCATCTGACCACAGCTGGCGTGCAGATCGCCCAGTTCTGAAGGTGCCCCATGCAACTCAACGCAGACTTCACGCAGCGCGCCCTTGTCCACTCCGAAAGCCTTGACTGGGTCGCATCACCGATGCCCGGTGTAGACCGGCGGATGTTGGACCGAATAGGGGATGAGGTGGCGCGCGCCACGTCCATTGTGCGCTACGCCCCGGGCAGCAAATTCTTGGCGCATACACATACCGGTGGGGAAGAATTCATCGTACTCGACGGCGTTTTTCAGGATGAACACGGCGATTATCCCGCAGGCACCTACGTGCGCAATCCACCCACCACATCGCATACACCGGGTGCCACAGATGGCTGCACGATCTTTGTCAAACTCTGGCAGTTCAACCCGAACGACCGGACACAGTTTCGCTTGGAACTGGATGGCGGGCTGACAGATGTCGCCCAGGGTATCCGTGCCAAAACACTGCACGAAGACGCACAAGAGCAAGTGCGCTTTGCCTCACTCGCACCGGGGGCGAGGTTGCATGAAACACCTCAAGGCGGGGCCGAACTGCTGATGATTGCGGGCAGCGGCGTGGAAGGTGGCGACCGCTTGATGAAAGGCACATGGCTGCGCCTGCCCGAAGGTTCACCGGTCAATCTGACAGCGGGAACTGATGGCGCGCAGGTTTGGATCAAGACGGGGCATCTGCCCTTTGCCAAAGCACCCGCCACCTAAATCAGGCGCAGAACCCCGCCGGGATCGTGTCACGCCCGTCAAGCACAAGGTCAGCCATGACCTCTCCGACCTTCGGGGCCATGCCAAAGCCGATCTTGAACCCGCCATTGGCGATATAGGCGCCGGGCCGCGTTGGATGGGCACCCAGAACCGGTGCGCGGCTCTTACTGCGCGGGCGCACACCGGCCCAGCGTTCAATGACCTGCGCGCCTTTCAACACCGGAAACGCCGCAACGGCGCGGGCCAACACATCGTCCAGTGCGGCATCGGTGTTGGTCGGATCATCAAATTCACGCTCTGACGTAGAGCCGATCGCCACCGTCCCATCACCATGCGGAATGATATGCAAGGCATCGGCAAACAACTGTGGCTGGCCAGCCGCATCAAACCGCAGCAGTGCGGCCTGCCCTTTGACACCAATCCCCCCGACCTCAACCATACCTGGCCAACCGGTAGCCCAGACAACCTGCCCCTGCGGCTGACCGTCCGTCAGAACCTCACCCCCAAGTGCCACAACAGCATCCGCAAGCGCGCGGGTGGCGCGGCGTGGATGGATCAGGGCCGATAAGGTATCATGCACAACAAATCCCGATGGCGACGGCGGCACCCATGGCGCATTCCCTGCCGGGATTACCTCCCAGATGGCCTTGCCCTGCCACAACTGGGTCGCGGTCACAGCCCGCGCCCGCGCCAATGCCACCGCCCGCGCGTCGACCAGCGGCTGCAAACGACCCGACCTTGCATAGCCCACATCGGCACTGCTCAGCGCTTCAACGCGCCTCCAAAACGACTCTGCCATGATCAGGCTTTCAAACTGAAAGGCCTTCTTTTCGTTCCAGTTTTCAGGCACATGCGGCGCCAAAGCACCGACCAACCCGCCACTTGAACCGGCCGCCACACCATGTGGGTCAATCACCCGTACCGCTGCCCCCCGCGACGCGCAGGCAAAGGCCACCGACAGGCCAAACACCCCTGCCCCCATCACCGTCACATCAGCCGTTGCCATTCCGCGCCCTTCCGCCCAAAGATGACGCATAGGTAGGGCACGTGGGCATGACAAACCAGAGAGCAGACTTGGAATGGCGGGATGGCGTGCCCATCGCAACCGCATTTGATGATCCCTACTATTCCCTCGACAACGGGTTGGCCGAGACAGAGCATGTCTTTCTTGCGGGTAACCACCTGCCCGCGCGGTTCGGTGGCGATTTTCAGATTGCAGAGCTTGGGTTCGGCACTGGGCTGAACCTGCTGGTGACATGGGCGCTCTGGGACAAGGCCGGGCGACCGGGCACGCTGCGTTTCACCTCCTTTGAAGCTTTCGCCATGGCCCCGCACGACATGCGCGATGCATTGCACCACTTCCCACAGCTTGCGCCCTTTGCGGAAACACTTCTGGCTGAATGGGCCCCGGGCGACGGTCCCAAACACCTTTCGGGTGGTCCTGTACTGGAGGTTATTGCAGGCGATGCGCGCCACACTCTGCCTGCATGGCAGGGCAAGGCAGACGCCTGGTTTCTTGACGGCTTCTCACCAGCAAAAAACCCCGAACTGTGGGAGCCGTCCTTACTGAAAGCTGTTGGTGCGCACACCAAACCGGGGGGTACTGCCGCGACATATTCAGCGGCAGGCCACATCCGGCGCGGCCTGACGGACGCAGGTTTTGCCGTGACACGCACACCCGGCTATGGCCGCAAACGGCACATGACAACGGCAAGGATGCCAAATGCAGAATAACCAGCGCCTTGGAATCCTCTTGATGATTGCCACAACATTCGTGTTTGCGGTTCAGGACGGCATCTCGCGTCATTTGGCAGGCAACTACAATGTTCTGATGATTGTGATGATCCGCTACTGGTTCTTTGCCGCCTTCGTGATCACCATTGCAACCCGGCAATCAGGATCAATCCGCGCCGCAGCAGCCACAAAACAACCCTTTTTGCAGATTTTCCGGGGCACACTGCTTGCCACAGAAATCTGCGTCATGGTCAGCGGCTTTGTGCTGTTGGGGCTTGTGGAAAGCCATGCGATTTTTGCCTGCTATCCTTTGCTGATCGCCGCCCTCTCTGGCCCGGTTTTGGGTGAAAGTGTGGGCTGGCGGCGCTGGGCAGCGATTGGTATCGGGTTCATTGGCGTGTTAGTCATTCTGCAGCCCGGCTACACTGTCTTTGCCCCCGCTGCTGCAATTCCGCTTTTGGCTGCATTCATGTTCGCGCTCTATGGCCTGCTGACCCGCTATGCTGCACGCAAGGACAGCACCGCGACATCCTTTTTCTGGACCGGCACCTCGGGGGCTGTGCTGATGACCGTGATTGGCATCTGGTATTGGGAACCGATGGCCGCCTACGACTGGCGCTGGATGGCGGCCCTCTGCATCACCGGCGCGCTGGGGCATTGGCTGTTGATCAAAACCTATGAGGTGGCCGAGGCCAGTGCGGTACAACCCTTCGCCTATCTGCAACTGGTCTTTGCCAGTGCCATCGGATTGCTGCTGTTCGCTGAAACACTGCGACCCAATGTCGTCATCGGGGCAGCGGTTGTGGTGGGGGCCGGGCTGTTCACGCTCTGGCGGTCACGGCGGGTGTCGGGGTGAACCTGACTACCCTCCGGGTCGGGCGACAGGGCGCACATCGGGGGTCTCGGTCGAGACCTCTACCGCCGAGGCCGACGACGTAGCCACAGACACATCAGGCGCAGGCCGCGCAATCGGGCGGATCAGTGGTTTGCGCCCTACCAGCAATTCGGTAAAGCGCACAGGGCCGGTTTGCCCGGTCAGTCGCGCCTCATAAATCGGAATGCTCTCGGTCACGCGCATGACGTAGTTCCGGGTCTCGCGGAACGGGATATGCTCGATCCAATCCACCACATCCATTTGACGCAGGCGCGGGTCACCGCGTTCGTCCACCCAGCGGATCGGGCGACTTGGCCCCGCGTTGTAACCGGCAGCGATCATAATCGGTGTTGGGCCAAACTCTTCAGTCAGGAAATTCAGATACTGCGCACCCAAAGTTGCGTTATACCGCCAGTCAGACGTCAGACGCCCCCGCGCATAGGGCAGCCCAAGGCCTTCGGACACCTCCTTTGCCGTTGCGGGCATCAACTGCATCAGACCCAGCGCACCGACAGGGCTGCCAATACTTTCGTTAAACTCGCTCTCGCGGCGAGCAACAGAGAGCGACAGGGCGGGCGCCGCAGGCAAGTCCATCTCGGCCAGATCGTGAATGGGATAGTAAATCTCGGGGATCAGAATGCCGCGGGCGACGGCTGCCTTACCCAGCAGCAATGCATAGCGATGCTCATCAATCTCGCTCAGGTATGCGCCCAAGGCTGCCAACCCATCCGCATCCAAAGACCTGCCAAGGGCGGCAAAAAATGTAAAAGCTGCGCCGCGCTCTCCACCCGCCAGCAACGTCAGGGCGGTTTTGACAATCACATCATCAAAGACGGGCGCACCGCGCCACGAAATGGCAGCACCTGCCAAGGCAGGGTCAAGCGAGCGCCCGATCTCCTCGGATGCCAGCAATCCATAAAACGCCGTCTGATGCGCAGCGGCAGCGGCATAGGCCGTGGCTGCCGCATCTGTTTCGCCCAGGACCGACTGTGCCCGACCAATCCAGTACTGCATCCGGCTGACCGAGATCGGGCCGGAGGACACACGCAACCCATTCTCAAAATGTCCACGCGCCAACACCGGATCACCCAGATAGGTCAACGCGATATACCCCGACAGCCACTCCAGATCAGCATAGCTTGATCCATCCGACAGATAATGGCGCGAGGCCAGATCATAGGCCTGCTGCGCCCGACCCTCGCGCATTTCCCAACGCGCAAGAATGCGGCGGTAGCCCGACCAACGCAATGGCTCTCCCAAAGCCGCGCGACTGGTCGAGCGGTCCATGAGCATCGCAACCGCATCGGTCCATTCGCCGCGTGATGCCATCCAAGCATAGCGATCATAGGCAAAACCGGGGTCTGCACGCAGTGCTACGGGAACAGCGTTGTACAGGGCGCGCATATTCCGCGTGCGCGCGGCATAACCGATCCGTGCGGCAGTAAACGCCTTTTGATCTTCGTCCAGCAAGGGCAGCATCCACGCGGCCTCGGCACGGCGCGACCGCCACATCAATGCGTCCACACGCGCACGGTGGAAGGGCTGCAACAGCTCGCCAAAGCTGGCGATCATCACCTCATGGCCGTCTTCGGTCAGGCGCAGGTTAATCCAGGCGTCGCGCAAGACCGCAATGGCCTGATCTTCTTGTTCAGTGGCAGTCAAAGCCTCAGCAAGACCCACAGCACCTTCACCGGTTTGTGGGGAGTCTTCGGCAAAGAAGGCAATCACCTCTGCCGGATCATGGTCTTCGTCAATAACCAGTTCGGCCTCCGCGCGCAGTCGGTCAACCCCCGGCCACTCTGGTTTTGACGCAACAAATGCGCGATATTCGGCAAATGTCGCATCACCAGCGCGCAGCCTCAGCCAGGTAATCGCATCAGTCACCACAGGGTCCGTATCACGGGCCAAGGCATAACTCATGTCCCAACCCTGATCCGCCGCGGCAATCGCGGCCACCGCCTCTGGTGGCACTGTTTGCGCCTGCCCAGGCAACACCATTGCCGCAATTATCGCCGCCATCACCGGAATGCGCATGTCTCTTGCCTTGCAAATTACATCAACTGCTAAGGTAGCCGGACCGGGCACAATCACAACTCACAAAGCTGACAATCGGCAGAAAGCCGTGCATCTGGGGCTTGTCGAAAGGGCGCGCGCGGCCTAGTGTCCGCCCGATTTTACCCTGGTCAATCCCGGCCAGTTACAAGAAGGAAGCGTGCCATGTTTAAGGGATCACTCCCCGCCCTCGTCACGCCGTTTGCGAACGGCAAAGTTGACGTGGACGCGCTTAAGAAACTTGTGAACTGGCATGTGGAGCAAGGCAGCCACGGGCTGGTACCGGTGGGCACAACGGGTGAAAGCCCGACCCTGACACATGCCGAGCATGACTTGGTAGTCGAAACCGTGGTGAACGAAGCCGCCGGACGGATTCCCGTGATCGCCGGTGCGGGGTCCAACAACACGGCTGAAACCGTGCGGCTGGTGAATGCAGCCAAGACGGCAGGTGCGGATGCTGCATTGGTTGTGACACCTTACTACAACAAACCCACGCAACGTGGGTTGATCGCGCATTTCACGGCGGCGGCAGACTGCGGCCTGCCAATCATCATCTACAACATCCCACCCCGCTCGGTCATTGACATGACGCCAGACACGATGGCGGAACTGGCCAAGCATGAGATGATCGTCGGTGTCAAAGACGCCACTGCCGATCTATCACGGGTGCCCGCGCAACGTATGCGCTGCGGGCCCGACTTCATCCAATTGTCTGGCGAAGACGCAACCGCGCTGGGCTACAACGCGCATGGCGGTCAGGGTTGTATCTCGGTCACGGCCAACATCGCGCCAAGGCTAATTGCTGAGTTTCAGGAAAGCACATTAGCGGGCGACTATGCCAAGGCGCTGACGCAACTGGACCGGCTGATGCCACTGCATGAGGCGGTCTTCACCGAACCTGGTTTGGTTGGCGCAAAATATGGCATGTCGCTTCTTGGGCTATGCAGCGATGAAGTGCGCTCGCCACTCACCGGATTGACGGACGAAACGAAAGAAAAACTGCGCAGTGCGATGGTACATGCGGGTTTGCTGAACTGAATGATGAATTTGATGTGCTCGCACTACGGCGCACATCAATGCCCGCCCTGAAAAACAAGCGACAGAAGGTAACACATGGATATCGACGTCCTGCAGGACCTGATTAACTAGGACGTCATTGCGTCGCTTGACGTTGGCATGTTTGACGACACCGACATTCTGAATGTCGTCTTGCAACGCTCACAGGTCCTGTTCGACGTACCACGCGGCGGACGCTTGATCCGCAAATGGACGGACGGAGACGGCGCACCACTTGAACACGTCATCGACCAAAAAGGAGACGAGTTGGTCAAACGCGCCATCGCGATGACCTACATCGAATACCAAACGCTCAGGCAGCATCTGCCCGCAAGCGACATAAGCTCTGTCGCGGATATTGGTTGTGGCTATGCTTTCATTGATTTGTTCATCAGCCGCGACTTTTCTGCGGATCTGACGTTGATTGATATCGAGGAAAGCGAAGTCCGGGACTTTGGTTTTCAGCAAGAGGGAGCTGGATATTCCAACCTGCGCAAGGCCAGGGCGTTTCTGGTGGCGAACGGCGTTCCATCCGACAAGATATCGCTGGTGAACCCAAATAAGACCGATGTGACGACCAGTGCCGACGTTAATCTTGCGATTAGCTTACTCAGCTGCGGCTTCCACTATCCAGTGGCGACCTACAGTGCTTACTTCGCAAAGAAGTTAACGAAGGGTGGGACGGTCATTCTGGACATTCGCGACAAGAATTTTTCAGAACAGGCCGACGCCATCGCGCAGATTGGTGACGTCACAGAGAAATACGAAGTTGCCCGCCGCACGAAGCGTTTCGTCATTTCAAAACGATAGCGGCGATCCTAGCGCACCCATGCGTCGGCATAGTCGATACGGACACAGCCGCCAAACGCCGCCGCGCGCTCCAATTCCTTCTTGAGCGCCCTGATCCGGCCTTCTCCCATCCGCACGGCTGCTTCCGGCCAGAATGCGCGGACAGCCAACACATTGCCTTCACGCTTCATATCAATCCGGCCAATCATCCGGTCGCCCTCCATCACGGGGAAAACGTAGTAGCCGTATTTGCGCTTGGGTGCTGGCACAAAAATCTCAATCCGGTAATGGAAGCCAAACAAGCGCTCGGCCCTCTTGCGATCGCGCAGGGCTGGATCAAAGGGCGACAGAATGCGCACCCGCGCGCTGGGTGTGGCTATGGGTAGATCCATCACATCAGGCCGGGCAAAGGAACGGCGAAGCTTGCCATCGGCCCCTGCGACGTCAATCTCAATGATACGCCCATCGGCCAAAGCGACCTGACACCAGGCCTTGGTCTCGGCGGGCGTCACATGATCCCAGAATGCGGCCAGCTCACCACTTGTCGCAAAGCCCAGGCGGTCCAGTGCCCCCGCGCAGCACCACGCGATCGTGTCGGCCTCATCATGACGGCGGTTCAGATGTTCCGCCGGAATAACCCGTTCGGTCAGATCATACACCTTGGTGAAGCCGTCACGGCGGACAACCGATAACTGCCCAGAGCGCCACAGATACTCAAGGGCTGTCTTGGACGGGTGCCAATCCCACCAACCACCCGATCCGCGGCTTTCATCGGTGCCGACATCGCCAGAGGTACAACAACCATTGTCCGAGATGTGGCACAATACGTCGTCAATCTTGGCCATAAAATCACCGCGGCGCCATTCCTTCCAACGCTGCTCCATGCGGGTGGCGTCACGGGTGAAACGCATACGCCAATGGGCGAAGCTTTCGATCGGGATTGTGGCGGCATCATGGGTCCAATGTTCAAACAACTGCCGGTCACGGTGCAACAGATGCTGCAAGACCTTGGGGCGAAACTGCTGGCGGCGGGACCAAAGGATCAGATCATGCGCACGGGCAAAGGTGTTCACGCTGTCCAGCTGCACAAAGCCCAGATTGTCGATCAGGGCCTTCAGGTCTGCGCCCTTGCCGGGGCCGGACGGACGATCAGACAACCCATGTCTGGCCAAAAACAAATGACGTGCCGCGCGATTGGGCAGGACAGGAACGGTCATCTCTCTTGCGATCCGACGGCAAGCTGTTGGAGTCGTACCTGTCGCAATGCCTCAACAAGCAGTGCAGTCACCAACCCAATGTTCAGCAAACCATTCGCCGCAGCCATGCCGCTCAATAGGCGCCACTCGACCGGTAAAAGGACATCCCCGAACCCCAATGTCGTAAAAGCAACAAGCGAAAAATAGACTGATAATTCAAGAGTATCAAAAACACCTAGCGCCAACATGGTCAACGCCCAAGCCCAAACACCAGCGGTCATCTGCACCATAATCCAAACAGCCGCGATACAAAGAACCAGTATCAGTTTCGGTCGATGTGGCGCACGGCTTAACCATCGGTGACGACGCATCAGCCACGATTCCATCAACCAGAAGCTGATCCCAGCGATTAGGATCGAAAGCAGCATCAGGACGGTTCCAAGTGCTATCTGAATGAACATGACTCTCTGCCCCCGCATTTATTCGTCAAACCTTATCGCCCCTTGCTCTGACGGGCCATGGTCCCTAGCGTGCGGGCAATAAAAGGTGAGATGATAGATGATGTCTACTGTCGTACTGCGCAAACCGCTCACATTGCCGTTGACTGTCGTCTTTGCAGTTTTTGGGGTCGCAGCGACGCTGTTGTTGCTGCCTTCGACAGCTGATTACCCAGCGCTTGCAAACGCGGCGCTGGCCGACCTGCTAGTCACCGGCCCTGTCCTGTTCTTGATCTTTGCCTACCTGCGCAACTTGCCACTCATCTTTGTCGTGCCAATCGCCAGTATCGGACTTGAGCTTTCGCTACTAACCGCACCACCCCATCTACATCACGCGGTTTTCACCGCTATGTGGATCACCTATCCGCTTCTCTGCTTGGTCGTTCTGCGGGCTACTTACTTAACGGTGCGGCAGCTTCGTCTGGCCTACCCAATGGCCGCGAACATTACCGACACGCACGATCGTCTTCACGCACTATTGCGCAGAGCGCTGAACAACAGCCGTGCTGCGCCCGCAATGGCCAGCGATCTGTCATTCCTGCACTACGCAATCGCGCCGCCAAAATACCAGCAAAGTGGCCCCGGCGTGTTCAGCAGCCACGGGCAAAGCGGGTTGATCCCGCTCCTTTGGGCGATCGGCGCAATTGTCATACTGGAAACTGTCGTGTTGCATATTCTGGTGCACCTGGCTTCACCTGTCTTGGCGTGGGTTTTGACGGGGGTAAGCCTTTACAGCTTGATGTCACTCGTTGCACACATCCGCGCGCTGCCACGTCGTTGCAGCAGTTTGGGTGCCCATGGTGTTACCTTTCGCAGTGGCCTGTTTGGGCAATGCCACGTTCCTTATGGGCACATTGCGAATGTGACGCCGACTTCAATGGGCGACACCCTGCCTGCCGACACATGGCAACTTGGCCTGCTGGGCAGCATGGAGCCGCATAATTTGCTGATCTCCCTGCATCAGCCTACCGCAGTTGAGATCACGCACGGACTATCACGCAAGACACGACATATTGCCATTCATATGGATAATCCCAAAGGCTTTGCTGATGCTATTGCACGGCTACGCGATCAGGACCGGCCGTAACCACGACCGCTTGTGCCAAGCCACAGCTTACCCTATCTCGGCGGTATGGCCAAGAAACCGGAAAACAAAAACTACAAAGTCGTCGCCGAGAACCGGCGCGCGCGCTATGATTATGCCATTGAGGATGATCTCGAAGTCGGGATTGTCCTGACGGGATCCGAGGTGAAATCCCTGCGCACCGGCCAATCCAACATTGCCGACAGCTACGCCTCTGTGGACGACGGCGAATTGTGGCTGACCAACGCCTATATCGCGCCATACGAACAGGCAATGTTCACCCATGAGGAACGGCGCAAGCGCAAGCTGCTTGTCGGCAAACGCGAACTGGCACGGCTATGGAATGCAACCAAACGCGAAGGCATGACGCTGGTGCCGCTGGTGATGTATTTCAACGACCGTGGGTTGGTGAAACTCAAAATCGCGACAGCCAAAGGCAAAAAGAACCACGACAAACGGGCGACCGAAGCTAAGCGTGATTGGGGGCGGCAAAAACAACGGCTGCTACGTCACGGGGACTAGTGAATGTCTTGTCTCATGGGTGGGGTGGTCAAATGATGTTTTGTGCGAACTGCGCTTTCAATTGCGCTTCGCGAAACTCGCCCGCAGCCGTACTATCGTAAACAACACCTCCGCCAACATTCAGTTTGACCCGGCCCGACGGTTCGCAAGTTAAAGTGCGAATTGCGACGTTGAATTCCATCGATCCGTCCGGCGCGATCCATCCGATGGCCCCGCAGTAACTCCCTCTTTGGGTGGTTTCCACATCAGAAAGGATATCCATCGCACGGATTTTCGGGGCACCGGTGATCGACCCACACGGAAAAAGCGCTTCAAAGATACCCATGAGGCTGCAATCGGGCAATATCTGTGACACCACCTCTGACACCATCTGATGAACCGTTGCGTAGCTTTCGATCGCAAAGAGCTTTGGCACGGACACGCTTCCCAACGTCGAAATACGGCCAAGGTCATTCCGCAACAGATCAGTGATCATCAGATTCTCGGCTTGGTCCTTTTCGGACTGTCGCAACTGGTGCTTCAGGTTGTCATCTTCTGTTTGCATCGCACTGCGCCGAATAGTCCCCTTCATGGGACGTGCGCGCAATTCACCGTCTTTCGACAGCGAAAAGAAGAGTTCGGGCGAGCGGGACAACAAAATTTTCCCACCCAGATCGACCAACGCACCAAATGGGACCGGTTGCCTACGCCTGAGTGCGTCGTAAAGGCTATATGGGTCGCCCGCAAATTCCGCCACCATGGGAAAGGTCAGGTTTGCCTGATAAATGTCGCCGCTCTCAAGGAATTCATGCACGATATCAAACGCGGACTGGTAGGCATCAAACGCCCATTCAGATGTGAATTCTCCCAACTTGAACGCCGACGACGCGGCTGTACGGTTCGGATGGATCGGCTTGTCGAAAACGCCAAACTGCATCAGCGGCTGACCGATGCGCTGCGGCATCTTGGACGCGATTTTGGGTATAAGGGCATATCCCAGCTCGTAGGACGCGCTACCTGCAATCCATTTTCCGTCAGCCCGCGCCGCCTCCAATGCATCAAAAGCGGTGGCCACGTCCCCAGCATGCCAGACCTCAATGACCTCAATCGGGTCTTGAAACAGCGAACCTGTTCCAAGGGGCCCCGTGTCAAACAGGACCGTCCCGCGTGTCGCATGCGGTGTCATCTAAAAATCGGCAGCAACGCGCATCTCGCGCAGGGGGCGGACGATCTCAATACACCTTTGGTAGATCGGGTGGGCGCGGTAGGCCTCCAGCGCCGCCGCATCTTCGAATTCCGCGTATACGACGACGTCAACTTCGTTGGAGAACCGGTCCTCATGCCTGTTTCGGGACACTTCGAAATGGCTCACTGACGGAATGTCGGCAAGTATGGACAGGCCGTCCATTATCGCTTCGATGTTGGCGGGGTCCTTGCTGCTGAACAGAACCACGTGACGGATTTGCTGACGATTTTGCACTTGTTCGATCATGCGATGACCTCTCTCGACATTCAAATTCCGGGGCACGGACCACATTGCCCTGCCCGCGCAACCAACTCGGGGTAGGGCCTGAAGGATATTTCAGGCCGCTTCAAGGGGGCAAACCTACGCACCCCAATTTCTTCTCTGATTTGACTTGAGAAATTGTGCTTAATCAGCCGGAAAATGGCAGCCTTGTCCGCAGATACACCCTCGTGACGTCAATGCTGTGCATGTATCAAAATGACCGTTTGGCGGGGACAATCCCTGTCGGTTTCCCCTTTCACCAAGGTTGGTGGCGGATCACAAAACAACAATCAATGCTTGCGCTGAAGGCGACTTGCGTCAAATCTATTGCTGCACGGTTCGGGCTCGGCCGATGCGCATACAAAATAGTGAGCCCGCAACAAGGGACAACCATGGAACAACTTATCATTCAACTCATCTCTGGTGCAGTCGGTGGCAACGTCGCAGGCGGCGTGATGAAGAACCTCTCGCTGGGAACTTTGGGTAACTCGATCGCGGGCATCGTCGGCGGTGGCGTCGGCGGCCAGATCCTGAGTGCTGTCATGGGCGGCACAGGTGGCGGTGGCCTCGATATCGGTAGCATCCTGACCCAGGTTGCCGGCGGCGGTGTGGGCGGCGGTATCGCACTTGCTATTGTGGGTGTGGTCAAGAACATGATGGCCAAGTAGGCCAGATCAAGCCAAATTTGGTTTCGCGCCGTGCGTCATCAAGACGCGCGGCGTTGCTATCTGATGTACAGTTGTACGTACAGGTTCTGTACGCTGTATGTACACCTTGTGTGCGTGATTTCTAAGGCTTTCCCTTGTCATGGATGCCCGCAGTCGTTACCTCTGATGCGATTGCCAAGAGAGGCCCCTTGATGTCTGCAAATCGACCTGATGATCCCAAAACGCTGGTGAGTACAGACTGGCTTGCGGCCCACCTCAAGGATCCAGACCTGCGCATCTTTGATGCCTCCTGGTACCTGCCAGATATGTGTCGCGACCCAAAAGCAGAATATGCTGCAGGGCACATCCCCGGCGCGCGGTTCTTTGACATTGATGAGATCAGTGACGCCCGGTCAGAACTGCCCCATATGGCCCCTCCGATAGAGAAATTTATGTCCCGCATGCGCGCCATGGGCGTGGGCGATGGGCATCAGGTTGTCGTCTACGACGGGTTGGGTTTGTTTTCGGCTGCGCGTGTGTGGTGGCTCTTTAAACTGATGGGGCAGCATAATGTCGCCGTGCTGGATGGCGGCCTGCCCAAGTGGCTGGCAGACGGGCGTCACACAACCAAGGCTGACCCCATAATCCGTGATCGCCATATGACAGTCAAACCCGAGACGCACCGCGTCCGGGACGTGACCGAGGTGGCGCGGGCGGCCAAACTGGGTGACCATACCATTATCGATGCACGGCCCGCTGCACGCTTTCGTGGTGAGGCGGACGAACCACGCGAGGGCATGAGGTCAGGCCATATTCCCGGCTCGCAGAACGTTTTTTTCAGGGACCTGCTGAACGGCGACGGAACGATGAAAACCCCCGACGCCTTGCGCACGGTCTTTACTGATGCGGGCGTCGATCTGCAGAAACCCGCGATCACCACCTGCGGGTCCGGGATAACCGCCGCTATCTTGTCTTTGGCTCTTGAACGGATCGGAAAAACCGACCATGCGCTCTATGACGGGTCATGGTCCGAATGGGGCATGTACGCCGATCTACCTATCGCTACCGGAGCCTGACCAATGCTTGAAAACCTCACCGCACAACCCGCTGACAAAATCCTTGCCCTCGTGGCAAAATTCAAGGCCGACACGCGCAGCAACAAGGTTGATCTGGGTGTTGGTGTCTACAAGGACGCGACAGGAAACACGCCAGTAATGCGTGCCGTCAAAGAGGCCGAGCGCCGCATCCTCGCCGATCAATCGACCAAGGCCTATACCGGGTTGGCGGGCGATCCGGCATTTGGTGCGGTGATGAAGGACCTTGTGTTGGGCGACAGCGTGCGCAACGAACGTGTTGCGGCCATCGCAACACCCGGCGGTACGGGGGCCATCCGGCAGGCGCTGGAACTGATCCGGCTGGCCGCGCCCAAGGCCACGGTCTGGCTATCAAACCCCACATGGCCAAACCATCCGTCAATTATCCAATATCTGGGCATGCAAATGTCCGAGTATCGGTATTTTGACAGCGAAACCCGCGGTGTCGACTTCGCAGGGCTAATGACTGATCTGGATAAAGTGGCCCGCGGCGACATCGTCCTTCTGCACGGCTGTTGCCACAACCCGACCGGCGCCAATCTGAGCTATGAGCAAATGGCGGAAGTCATCAGCCTGATGCAGAAAAAAGGCGCCGTGCCTTTCATCGACATCGCCTATCAGGGTTTTGGTGATGGGCTGGCCGAGGATGCCAAGGCGACCCGGCAGATCGCCAGCAGTTTTGAAAACTGCCTGATCGCGGCGAGCTGTTCCAAGAATTTTGGCATTTACCGCGAACGCACCGGCGTCTTGATGGCGGTCTGCAAGGATGCCGATCAACAAGCACTGGCGCAGCAAAACCTGGCCTTCCTGAACCGCCAAAATTACTCATTCCCGCCCGATCATGGTGCGCGGGTTGTGACGACTATTCTGCAAGACCCCGATCTGCGCGCGGATTGGGAGGCCGAGCTGGAAGAAACCCGCAGTGGCATGCTGGCCCTGCGCCAACAGTTGGCAGATGAGCTCAAGCGGCTGACCAACAGCGACCGTTTTGATTTTCTGGCCCAGCACCGGGGCATGTTCAGCCGACTGGGCACCACACCCGAGATGGTCGAGAAACTGCGCGCAGAACACGGAATTTACATGGTCGGTGACAGCCGCATGAATATCGCAGGGCTGAACGCGCAAACGGTGCCCGTGCTGGCAAAAGCGATTGTCGACGCCGGAGTCTAGTCTATCACGGCAGTCGCAGCGCAGCATTTCAAATGCTGCGGTTGCAAAATCAACTTGCCGATCGCGGCGCAATATTCTACCCTTTTCGGAAGTATTGACGAAATAATCATACCGCAAGAATCACCTATGTCATTCCGCCTGCAACCCACGCCCCCTGCCCGCCCAAACCGCTGTCAGCTGTTTGGTCCGGGATCGAACACCAAATTGTTTGAAAAAATGGCGGCAAGTGCGGCGGATGTGATCAACCTTGACCTCGAAGACAGCGTGTCGCCCTCTGACAAGGACACTGCGCGCGCGAATGTCATTCAGGCGATCAACGATGTGGATTGGAATACCAAGTATCTCTCTGTGCGGATCAACGGCCTCGACACGCCCTATTGGTACAAAGATGTCGTCGATGTGTTGGAGCAGGCAGGCGACCGGCTTGATCAAATCATGATCCCCAAGGTCGGTTGTGCGGCGGATGTCTATGCTGTTGATGCGCTTGTGACCGCCATCGAAACAGCCAAAGGCCGGGCCAAGCCGATCAGCTTTGAGATGATCATCGAATCCGCTGCAGGCATTGCCCATGTGGAGGAGATCGCGGCCAGTTCCCCCCGTATGGCCGCAATGAGCCTTGGAGCAGCTGACTTTGCTGCCTCCATGGGCATGCAGACGACCGGCATCGGGGGCACGCAGGAAAACTACTATATGCTGCACGGCGAGACGCGGCACTATTCTGATCCGTGGCACTGGGCGCAAACGGCGATTGTGGCGGCCTGCCGGACCCATGGGGTGCTGCCCGTCGACGGCCCCTTTGGTGATTTCAGCGATGATGAGGGCTATCGCGCGCAGGCGAAACGGTCCGCGACGCTGGGCATGGTTGGTAAATGGGCGATCCACCCCAAGCAGATCGCCTTGGCCAATGAGGTTTTCACACCGTCAGAGGAAGCCGTCGCCGAGGCGCGCGACATCCTAGCCGCAATGGAAGATGCCAAGGCACGCGGTGAAGGGGCAACCGTCTATAAAGGTCGCCTTGTCGATATCGCCTCGATCAAGCAGGCCGAGGTGATTGTGCGCCAGTCCGAGATGATCGCGGACTGACGCCAGATTTTAATAGTCGCGCAGGGCGATGGCCCCGTAGCCACAAAGCCGGCTGCAATCGGTCGCGTCGGTGCCGAAGCCGCTGGTTGAGACGACAGAAGCTGATCCCAGGCCTTCAAAGCGCGGGTCGTCGCATTCACCGTCATAGGCGTATTCGTTGCTGTCATCGCCAAAGTTGATGGCATCGCATTGCGTGGCCTGAACGGCGGCGGTCATGTCCCAGAATGCGACAAGGCCGGATTCCAACGCACTCCGGCAATCGGCAGCATCTGTGCCAATGCCTGAAATCGCCAGATCAGACGCCATACCTGCACCATAAAAACGGCGGTCGTCGCATTCGCCATCGTTGGCCCATTCGTTGGTGTCGTCCCCAAAGACCGGATCGCGCTCAATGTCCAATGGCGCCTCTCCACGCAGGGCCAAACGCCCGGCCTCATAGGCCGTTCGGCAATCTGTTGCATCGGCACGAATATCCGAATCCAGAAGCGGCGTTGTTGTCATGCCCGGCCCTTCAAAGCGCGGATCGTCACATTCACCGTCATTGGACCATTGGCTACTGTCATCGCCGAAGTCGATGGATTGAGCAAACGCGGGGCCGGTAAGGCCAAGTGAAGCTACTGCTACGATACTGAAAATTCGCATGTTAAATCTCCTGATGTTGTTTTGATTGTTGTTACTTCTGTCAACGATTTGCCGATTGCAATGACTATTTTATGACACAACCCTCCCGTTGCCATTTTCTGGACCATGCCTCATACAACAAAGCGATATCGCAGAAGGCCGTATGTTCATGACCCAATACCTCGACTTCGAGAAACCACTTGCTGAAATCGAAGGCAAAGCCGAAGAACTTCGCGCGATGGCCCGCGACAACCCTGAAATGGATGTAGAGAAAGAGGCCAGTGCGCTTGACAAAAAGGCGGCTGACCTTCTCAAATCGCTTTATGCCGACCTGACCCCATGGCGCAAATGTCAGGTGGCGCGTCACCCTGAACGACCGCATTGTCAGGACTATATCAATGCATTGTTCACCGAATACACACCGTTGGCGGGCGATCGGAATTTTGCTGATGACCATGCCGTCATGGGCGGTATTGCGCGGCTGGATGGCACCCCGGTCATGGTGATCGGCCATGAAAAGGGCAATGACACAAAATCCCGGATTGAACGCAATTTTGGCATGGCCCGCCCCGAGGGATACCGCAAGGCAATCCGCCTGATGGAACTGGCCAACCGCTTTGGCCTGCCGGTGATCACCCTTGTGGACACCCCGGGCGCTTATCCCGGTAAAGGTGCCGAAGAACGCGGCCAATCAGAAGCGATTGCGCGATCTACGGAAAAATGCCTGGAGCTGGGCGTTCCTCTGATCAGTGTCGTGATCGGGGAAGGCGGCTCTGGCGGCGCTGTGGCCTTTGCCACAGCCAACCGCGTCGCGATGCTGGACCATTCGATCTATTCGGTGATCAGCCCCGAGGGCTGCGCCTCGATCCTGTGGAAAGATGCTGAAAAGATGCGCGAATCCGCCGAAGCCCTGCGTCTGACCTCCAAGGACCTGCATGAGATCGGGGTCTGCGACAGGATCATTGCAGAACCTCAGGGCGGTGCGCATCGCGACCGCGAGGCAACCATCGAAACCGTGGGCGAAGCGCTTATCTCGATGCTCAATGAACTGCGCGACCTGTCGGGCGAAAAACTGCGCGCCGACCGGCGCCGCAAATACCTTGATCTGGGCTCCAAAGGCCTCGCTGCCTGAATTTGGCACTGATCAAAGGACATTGGCAGCTTTTGTTGCTCACCGCCGTGGTGTTTGCCTTGTGGCAGACACCCGCCGTGACCCCGCTCAAGATTCTCATCGTGTTTTTCCACGAAGCGTCCCATGCCATCGCCACGGTGCTAACCGGCGGCGAGGTTGTCAGCCTCAACATTGACCAAAGTCAAGGCGGCTCAGTCTGGAGCCGGGGCGGCAATCGCTTTGTCACGCTGACCGCAGGCTATCTTGGGTCGCTCCTGATCGGGATTGGACTGTTGGTGGCGGCCACACGCACCAAGGCGGATCGTGCGATCATGGCGGGTTGCGGCGTGGTGATGTTGGTGATTGCAGGGCTGTACATCCGTAGCGGCTTTGCGCTTAGCTTTACGGTCGCCGTCGGTATCGCGATGCTTCTGCTGGCCCGCTACTTCAGCCATGGGGTCAACGATATGGCGTTGCGGGTGATGGGGCTCAGCAGCATGATTTATGTGCCCTATGACATCTTCAGCGACACGCTGGCGCGGTCCGGCCTGCGATCAGACGCGCGGATGCTCGCCGAAGAGTTCGGCGGGACGACCATGATGTGGGGGGCATTGTGGTTGATGATCAGCCTTGTGATGATCGGGCTTTGCCTGCGCTATGGGCTGGGACGCAACAGTAACCTGCGGTTGCGGTAACTACCACATCGTCTTGGCAGCGCGCGCGCCCCATTGAGCATCGTATTCGGCACTGTCAAAGCCGTTCTTTTGTTCAGCCAGAAGTTCACCAATCGTTGGCAGATCACCGCTTTCGTCACCTGCCGACCACGTCCCGGCGCGCATCAAGGCGCGGGCGCATTGACTGTAAACCTCGGCAATGGTGACAACGACCACACTGCGCGGCGGCTTACCCTTCTGATCAAAGCGGCCCAACAGCGCGGGATCAAGCGAAACCACCGCCCGCCCATTTACCCGGACGACATTGTTTGACCCCGGCACCAAAAACATCAGGCTGATCCGCCCATCGGCCACGATATTACGCAGCGTGTCCATGCGGTTGTTGCCCCGCCAGTCAGGCAACAGAAGCGTCTTCGTATCCAGCGCCTGCACCACCGGCCCATCATCGCCGCGGGGGCTGCCGTCAGTCCCTTCTGGCCCGACTGTCGAAACCATGCAAAGCCGCGATGCAATGATCCATTTGGCATAAAGCGGCGTAAGCTGATCGGCGACTTTGATGAGTGAGGCTTCGCCCGGTTGGCCATAAAGTGCCTCCAGCGCGCCTATATCGCGCACAACATGGTCACCCATTGAATCCGGCCTCCTTGTTCAGACGGTCACAGGCGATCTCAATCTCTTCTTCCAGCTTCTTCATGAATGCGTCGACCTCCAGCCCCGGTTCTATCCTTGGCAGAAACTCGAAAACGGCGGTGCCGGGTTTGCGGTATACGCCACGCTTGGGCCAAAACACCCCGACATTGGTGGCAACGGGCACCACCGGTTGCGCCAGCTGCTTGTATAGGGCCCCGGTGCCAACCTTATAGGGGGCCTTGACCCCCGGTGCGATACGGGTGCCTTGGGGGTAGATGATCAACTGACCCGCCCGCGCGCGGCCGGCCTCAACATCTGCGATCATTTTCTTGATCGCCTGACCGCGTTTGCCGCGATCCACCGGGATGCATCCGATCCGCAAGCCAAATTGCCCCACAACGGGCGCGTATTTCAAAATCGCTTTGAAGATGAACTTGCCGCGCGGGATGGCGCCATAGATCATCAGGACATCAAGGAACGACTGATGCTTGGGCGCGACCATCACCTCGTCGGTCGGCGGTTCGCCCCGAATCTCGGATTTGAGGCCAATAATCCATCCGGCCGACCAGCGGATATACCGGCAATAGCCATGACAGGCCGCAACTGCGCCTTTTTCCGAGATGATCGCAGGAATCATATAGACAATCCCAAAGACCAACATCGCGACATACATCTGCGCGTTAAAGATCAGCGATCTGACCCATTGGATTGCATAGCTCATGTCATTTCTTTCAATGTGCGGAATGCCGCGGCGCGCGTGGCAAGAAAAGCCACGATGGCGGACAAAAGCGGGATGACGACAGGCCAAAGCCATTCAGCCCCTTCAAAACCCACGCCCATCAGGATGCTACCCGCATGAGTGTCGCCGGGCAGTATCAGGATGCCAACAACCCCGACGATCATCCCCACAGCAGCCCCCAATGCCGCGCGCAGTGTATAGCGCCGCACAAAGGCACGGGCGATATAGACGTCTTTTGCACCCACAAGGCGTAAAACACGAATCACCTGCTGGTTGGCCGCGAGCGACGCCTGGGCAGCTAGTGTGATCATCGCGGCGACCGTTGCCCCAATCAGAACAATCACAGCCCAGCCAATCAATCTGACGCGGCTGGCCGCGGCGACCAGCGGCTCGCGCCATGCCGTGTGGTCATCAAGCACGGCACCGGGCACCTGTGCCGTCAGCCGCGCACGCAGCCCATCGATATCGTAGCCATCATCATCGGCTACAACCTCGATCAACTGCGGGATCGGCAAACTGTCGAGTGGCAAGTCAGGACCGAACCAAGGTTCCAGCAGCGCCTGTTGCTCGTCCGCAGACAATGCACGCACACGAAGAACGCCGGGGGTGGTTTCCAACACCTCTACAGCTGACAACAAAAGATCATCCGCCATCTCTGGGTCCGCAGGCAGCCGAAGCGTCGCTGATTGTGCCAGTTCATCCGCCCAGATCGCGGCCTGCCGCCCCGTGGTCAGTGAAATCGCCAGCGCAAAGATCGCCAGAAACGCCATAACACCGGCCACAAATACGGTCAGCCGCGCCGTCAGGCCGGTTGGCGGCACGGCACGGTCGGCCTGCGGATCCCCGACGATCAGATCCAATACGCCCTTCATAGCTCTGCTCCGGCCTGGGTCAGTTGACCATCCTTCAGGCGCAGAACCCGCGCACTGACGTCTGACTTCATGGACCGGATCATCGCCAGATCATGGGTCGCAATCAGGATGGTCTTACCCATTTTATTGAGCTCAACAAGCAGGCTCAGCAGACGTTGCGACATTTCCCAATCAACATTGCCGGTGGGCTCATCCGCGATGATCACCTCGGGCGATATGATGACCGCGCGGGCCAGCGCCGCGCGCTGGCGTTCGCCCCCCGATAGTTCGGGCGGCCGTTGACCAGCCTGAGGCGCCAGCCCCACCCAATCCAGCAATTCCTGCAAGTTGCCTGCGGCCTCACTGGCGCGATCTGACACGGTCAGCGGCAGGGCGATATTTTCGGCTAGGTTCAGGTGATCAAGGAACTGACAATCCTGATGCACCACACCAATACGTCGGCGGGCCATCGCCACAGCGTCGCGATCCAGAGCAGCGGCATCCTGCCCAAAGAGCCGGACTTTGCCGGCTGTTGCGCGCAAATCAGCGTAGCACAAGCGTAACAACGTCGTTTTCCCGGCACCTGACGGCCCGGTCAGGAAATGGAACGATCCCGGCGCAAGTGTGAGCGACAATTGGGAAAAAAGTGCTGTGTCGCCATATCCATAAGAGACTTTGTCGAGTTCAATCACGGCGTTTTCCCCTGCCTACACATGCCCTTCTGCCCAAATCTGCAACAGGTTTCAATGACCGACACCGCCCCGCGCGCAAATCCTTGGCGTTTCGCCAAGTCATTGCTAGATTGCAGGCGGCGCCAATAACAAACGACCAAAGTGGCCGGGCAGAAGGATATGTGACATGAGGCTGATTTGCCCCAACTGCAACGCAGAGTATGATGTTGCGGATGATGTGATCCCGCAGGGCGGACGCGATGTGCAATGCTCCAGTTGCACCAAGACGTGGTTTCAAACCCACAAGGCCGTGGTCCCCCCACCAGAGACATCCTCTGGCCTGCTTAGCCCAGCGCCAAAATCCGAAGGTAAGTCCGTCGAGATCGGTGCACCCACAAGTGCTGCAACACCAGAGCGTAAGCCGCTCGACAGTGCAGTTGCCGATATCCTGCGCCAAGAGGCCGCGCATGATGGCAAGGGCCCGGCTGCGGCGGAAGAGCCCCGGACACTGGACAAGCCTACCGCCGCTTCTGCCGAAAAGATCGATGCAGACCAGACCCGGAAGCGTATTGCATCCATGACCCAACAAGAGGGCAGCACATCCTCAACTACTGAAATTGCGGCAGCCGCAGACACAGCAGCAAATCTGCGCGCCGTGCCGGATATTCACGAGATCAACGCAGCACTGCGCGCTCGTGCCGAGGCAAGTGACACCTCCGGTTTAACGGCAGCCGAGAAGGAAGAAGCACAGCAACGGCGGGGCTTTCGCCGTGGGTTTTTCTGGGTGCTGATCCTGATCGCAATTCTGATCCTGCCCTATATCTTTGCAGAACAGATCACTGAGAACCTACCGCAAACCCGCCCCATCATGGCATCATATGTTCTGACAGTGGATCAGCTACGTGTCTGGCTGGAAGCGCAGGTTGGCAACATTCAGGATGTGATTGCTGGTTTCACGTCAGGCTAGAGCATTTCGACTTGAACCTGCATCGCCATTCGCCGCCTTTCACCTGCGGCTCAAACGCGATTGGCGATACTTGATGTGCCGAGTGAAAGGCGAAACGCTTTAGAGCGCGCCAGCGATCACGTGTCGCACTCTACTTGAGGCAACATGCGCGGCCAACTTCGTATGAACCGTCGGGTCAGGCCGTGTCTGGTGAAACAAACGGGCGTGCTTTGCTTCAGAACTGATCAAGTAACCTGCGTAGATAGTCACGCTCAAGCTCCGGGCGGTTCTGTTCCGCTGACCTGCGGCGGATCTCGCCCAGCAGTTCTTCTGCACGGCGGTTGATTTCTTCACGCCCCAGCAACTCCTGATCAGTGCCAAGCTGACCGGTGTTGCCCATCTCACGGCCCAGAGGGTCACGTTGGCCGGGAATCGGACGGCCAGAGGCCTCGCCCTGCTCAGATCCCTGTCCGGGTTCAGCACTCTGGTTTTCCGCCAGCGCTTGACTCAATTCACGCATACCATTGCGCAGTGCATCCATGGCCTCGGCCTGACGGTCAATGGCTTCGGCCAGATCGCCATTGCGCAGCGCCTCTTCGGCGCCTTCCATTGCATCCTCGGCACGCTCAAGCGAACGGCGGGCGATGTCACCGGCATCGCCATCCAGGTTTGGCAACCCATCACGCTGGCGCTGCAACTCTTCGCGCAGGGCTTGCTGCCGGTCCGCCAGACTGCGTTGATCACCTTCGCCACCAGCACCGTCACCGCGTTGCTCACCGCTTTGGCTGTCACGGCCCACGCTTTGGCCGCGACCCTGCTGTCCACCCTGGTTTTCCTGGCCGCCATTCTGGCCCGGCTGACCCTGGCCTTGCGGTTCACCAGAGCGCTGTCCTTCACCCTGCTGCCCCTGCTCTTGGCCTTGCTGGCCCTGCTGACCGGGCTGTTGCTGCTGCTGGCCCTGATCGCTGGGGTTAAACTGATCTTGCAGGTCACTGAAGCTGTCGTCCGACAGTTCTTCCTGATCACGCAGGGTATCGGCCAGATCCTGCATCGATTGCTCGCCCGGTGTCCGTGGGCCATCGCCGCCTTCGCCTTGTGTGACTTGCAGGTTCTCCATCATCTGGTTGAGTTGCTCCATCAGCTCTTGCGCCTCGGCCATGCGGCCTTCCTGCATCAGTTCTTCGATGCGATCCATCAGCGCCTGCAACTCATCCATGGACATGGTTTCGCCCTGCTGACTATTATCAGCCTGATCTGTCCCGTCGTTGGGTTCCATCTCTTCGGCAAGCATGCGCAGGTAGTCATCCGTTGCTTCGCGCAGCTCCTGCATCAACTCTGCAATCTCTTCGTCGGACGCCCCATTGCGCATCGCCTCAGCCAACCGTTCCTGCGCGCGGCGCAACCGTTCACGCGCATCGGCAAGGCGACCATCCTCAAGCTGGATCGCCAGCTCCCACAAAGCTTCGGCCACCTCTGCCTGTCCTTCATCGGTCATGCCGAACGCGGCCATGTTATCAAGGCGGCGAATAATCGTGCGCAAACGCAGATATGTCGTCTCATTCGAGAACAGCCCCTCTGGGAGGTGCGAAATCGCGCGCAATATCTGGTTCACCCGGCGGGCGTTGGCCTTGGACCACAACAGATCCCGACGTTGTTCAACAATCGCACGCGCAAAGGGTTGGAAAAAACGGCGACCGGGTAAGATCACAGGCTCAGCCAGTGAGATGCCCGTCTGTTCGGCCGCATCGGTGACCGCGAACTGCATGATCACGGGCAAGTTTGCCAACGGATGTTTGCTCAGGTCATCAACGAGGAATTCATCAAAATCCGCACGATCGCCCGTAAAGGGCATTGGAAGGTCCAACACCAGCGGCGCCATCGGGTCAGGATCAATGACCAAACCGTGCTGCCGCTCGACCGCCGCCAGATCGAGGGTGATCGTTGCTGTCCCGAACTCGACCCCGTAGTCATCATACGCT
This sequence comes from uncultured Alphaproteobacteria bacterium, assembly GCA_929200255.1. Lineage (GTDB taxonomy): Bacteria > Pseudomonadota > Alphaproteobacteria > Rhodobacterales > Rhodobacteraceae > Yoonia. The sequence goes on from CAKMYZ010000013.1 coordinate 67,194, forward strand.
GTGAACGGCTGGGACAGCTCACCCATCGCATCAGCCTCTATTGGGCCGGTCAGCTCGACCGTGGGTACCTGATCCTCAACAGCGGTCACCTCCCAAGAGGTTTCCGTGTCACCGGCAATGGTCAGCCTGCCCGACTGCGCGACCTCAAACTGCTGTTGGGCGTCTGATGCAGCACCTACTTCATCAACGCGTCCAGACACGGTTTCGGCCACGGTCAATGCACCCACCTCACCATAAAGGCGCAAGGTGACCTGACTGCCCTCTGGCACAAGCAGGGGCCCCGTGGGAATGTCATTGAGGTAAAGCGCGGGCTTCCCGGTGTAGGCGGGCGGTTCGATCCAGCCTTCCCAAACCGGGCCGGTTGCGAGGGTCTGCTCGCCGCCTGTGACAATCTCACCCACGGATGTGACGCGGAACAGTGAACCAAACAGCAATGCCGTGACAAAGAACAAGAGTGCCATAAACCGCAACCCGTAGGGGTCGCGGTCCGACACCCGCAAATCCGGCTCGATCGCGCGGGCATCCTTGGTGCGTTCGGCCATGCGGGCCATATGGGCCTGCCACACGGCTTTGGACGCGTGATCACCGCTGCCGATGGCCTGCACATCAGCCACCGCCGCAATCGGACGGCCCGGCAAGGCAGCATCCACACGCTCAACCGCCTCCGCCGTAGAAGGCACGCGAAACTTGCGAAGACCCCAGATCAATGTGGCAATCAGGCCGATGACGGATATGACAGCACTGGCCCAGAACACCTCGAGCGGCAGATAATCCTGCCAGCCCATCATCAACGGGGCGAGAGCCAGGAACAGAACCGTCCAGAAAGGCCAGAAAGCGCGTACAGCCTCTTCGGCCACCATACCAGCCCGCGTAAACGCGACCGGCAGGCGCAAATGGCGCATCTGGTCTTGCCGAGGTTTCAGCGGGCCTCTCCCTTTGGCGGTGGCTTCGTTGTTACTCTAGCCACGGTGGTAGCGTATCGCGTCCGATCATCTCTTCATAGGTAGGGCGTGGGCGGATAACTGCAAATTGATCGCCATCGACAAGTACTTCGGGGATCATCGGGCGTGAATTATATTCTGACGACATGACAGCACCATAAGCCCCGGCAGAGCGGAAGGCGACCAGATCATCGGCCTGAACGGCGGGCATATCGCGGCCCTTGGCGAAGGTATCACCGCTTTCGCAAATCGGGCCAACGATATCATATGTGGCCGGTTCTGCGCCGGGCGCGGGTTCAATGACGGGCACGATATCATGCCAGGCTTCGTACATAGCAGGGCGGATCAGATCGTTCATCGCCCCATCAAGGATCAGGAATTCACGATCCTCGCCGGATTTCACATAGAGGACTTTAGACACCATCAGGCCCGCATTGCCGGAAATCACACGGCCCGGCTCAATCTCGATCTCGCATCCCAGATGACCAACAGTGCGTTGGATCAGCGCGCCATAGTCCGTCGGCAGCGGCGGTGCCTCGTTGGAGCGGGCGTAGGGAATACCCAAACCCCCGCCCAGATCAAGGCGGCTGATCTCATGCCCATCGGCACGTAGTTGTTCGGTCAGCTCGGCAACCTTGTTGTAGGCGGCTTCAAACGGTGCCAGTTCGGTCAGTTGAGAGCCAATATGCACGTCAATGCCGATCACCTTCAGGCCGGGCAATTTGGCGGCCATCGCATAGACCTCACGGGCGCGGCTGATCGGGATGCCAAACTTGTTCTCTGACTTGCCCGTGGCAATCTTGGCATGCGTTTTTGCGTCCACATCAGGGTTCACCCGCACCGTGATCGGAACCACGACGCCCAGCGATCGGGCCACCTGATCCAATACGATCATTTCAGGCTCGCTTTCGACGTTGAACTGCCGGATGCCACCTTCAATGGCGAGGCGCATTTCATCAGCCGTCTTACCGACACCGGAAAAGACGATCCTGCCCCCGGGAACACCTGCGGCCCGGGCCCTCAGATACTCGCCGCCGGATACCACATCCATACCCGCACCAGCATCGCCCAGCACTTTGATCACAGCCTGATTGGACAGTGATTTCATCGCAAAGCACACCAGATGATCACCCCATGACAGGGCGTCATCGAACAGGCTAAAATGACGTTTCAACGTGGCCGTGGAATAGACATAAAACGGGGTGCCAACCGTCGCCGCGATATCCGCGATGGCCACGTCCTCGGCATAAAGTGCGCCACCGCGATAAACAAAATGATCCAAGCCAGTGATCCCCGTCCAAAACCAAATTTGGACATATCAGATCACTGACAAAGACCAACCCTGATTCAGACGGGGATCTGACGCTTGTCCTTGGCGTAGACAACCCGGTCCCGCAGCGCGAGGTACAGCGGCAGGCCACAGCTGACCCCAATGCAGAAGGTCGCGGGGATTGCGATCAGGCCGAGGAAACTGCGCGATCTGGCAACTTCCACCACGATCCAGATTGTGAGGGCCACCGCCGCGATGGTCAGGTCCCAAACCAACCCGCTTGTCGCTGTATTCACATGCCATGCGTCCACCAATGCCCACAGGTTCCAGCCTTCGGCCTGAAACCAGGTGACAAAATAATACATCGGATGGATCGCGCCCCAGATCGCAAGGGCAAAAAATACCAGGCGCATCAGATGCCGACCCCAACAGACACCGTACCGTTCGACGCGCCAACGCTGGCACCCGTGCTCACACCGCCTGACCCAACGCTCAATCCGAGGCTGGCATTTGGGGTGAAAGGTGCGCCATCAGCGCCACAACCGGCCAATGCGGCAATTGTTAGAACCAGTGCAATACGTTTCATTTCAACACCTCTTTCCAATGCGCCACTTGGGCGCGGACCTGTGATGGTGCAGTGCCCCCAAAACTGGTGCGGGACGCCACAGAGTTCTCAACTCCCAGCACATCAAAAACATCCTTGCGGATGTCTGGGTGAACCGATTGCATGTCTTCCAACATCAGATCAGGAAGATCACACCCTTTGCCCTCGGCCATCGCCACCAAAGAGCCAGTGACATGATGCGCCTCCCGGAAAGGTAACCCAAGTTCGCGCACCAGCCAATCGGCCAGATCAGTTGCGGTCGAAAATCCGCTTGCGGCTGCGGCCTTCAGGTTCGCCCGTTCTGCCGTCATATCTGCGACCATCCCCGTCATCGCCGCCAGCGCCAGCATCAGGTTATCGGCGGCATCAAAGGTTTGTTCCTTATCTTCCTGCATATCCTTGGAATAGGTAAGAGGGAGGCCTTTCATCACAGTCATCAGCGCGACATTGGCCCCGAAAACCCGGCCAATCTTGGCGCGGATCAGCTCTGCCGCATCCGGGTTGCGTTTTTGTGGCATGATCGATGATCCCGTTGACCATTTGTCCGACATCTTCACAAACCGGAACTGGGCCGAGGACCAAATGACCAATTCCTCGGCCAAACGGCTTAGGTGCATTGCGCAAATGCTGGCCGATGCCAGGAACTCCAGCGCGAAATCACGGTCGGCCACGGCATCCAGTGAATTCGACATTGGGCGATCAAAACCCAGCGTCGTGGCCGTCATCTGGCGGTCAATCGGAAAGGACGTGCCCGCAAGTGCCGCCGCGCCCAAAGGTGACGTATTCATCCGCGCCCGTGCATCGGCAAACCGGGACCGATCCCGCGAAAACATCTCAACATAGGCCAACATATGATGGCCCCAGGTTACAGGTTGCGCTGTCTGCAAGTGGGTGAAACCCGGCATCACCCAATCAGCACCGGCCTCGGCCTGCGCGAGAAGCGCTCCACAGAGCGCGTTGAGCGCTTCATCCGCCTGATCGCATTGGTCGCGGACCCAAAGCCGGAAATCAACGGCAACCTGGTCATTCCGTGACCGCGCCGTATGCAAACGCCCTGCCGGTTCCCCAATCAGATCCCGCAACCGCGCCTCAACATTCATGTGAATGTCTTCCAACGCCGTCGAAAACGGAAATTCCCCAGTTTCAATCTCTGACAAGACTGTGAGAAGGCCTTCCCGGATCGCCTCTGCGTCGTTATCGGTAATGATGCCACAGGCCGCCAGCATGGCGGCATGGGCGCGTGAACCTGCGATGTCCTGCGGTGCAAGACGTCGATCATACCCGATTGAGGCATTGATTGCCTCCATAATCGCGTCTGGTCCGGCGGCAAAACGCCCGCCCCACATTGTGTTTGCGGAATTGGTCATAAAGGAAGTCGCCCATGCGAAAGTTGATGTCAGCCCTGCTTTATACGGCCCTTATGGGTCTTGCAAATACAGCCGCGGCTGACACCGCGGCGCTGGAAAGCCTGCGTCAGGGCGATATGCGTAAGTTGATATTCCATGCAGAACCCTGGGACGGGTCTGATGCATCGTTCCTGCACGAGGATGGGTCAGAGATGACGCTGACTGCCTATGAGGGGCAATACATCGTGTTGAACTTCTGGGCGACGTGGTGTGCGCCATGCCGTAAGGAAATGCCGCATCTGTCGGCCTTGCAGGCCGAAATGGGCGGCGAGGCGATGCAAGTCGTGACAGTGGCAACCGGTCGCAACCCCCGGCCAGCAATGGAACGGTTTTTTGCGGAGATCGGCGTCGAAAACCTGCCGCTGCACACTGATGAGCGGCAAAACCTCTCACGTAGCCTCGGCGTGCTGGGCCTGCCCGCGACATTGATTATCGGGCCTGACGGTCGGGAGATCGCACGGATGAGCGGTGAGGCAGACTGGTCAAGCGACAGTGCTGTGGCAATATTGCAGGCTTTGATCGATACCCTGCCCTAAGGCGACAAACTTTCTTGGAAAGTTTGAACACAAATCCTCTGTGAGGATTTGACCTACGCCCGACCGGCCGTCGATGACAACAACAGCGGATCAACCCCCATCAGTTTGAGTGCCGCCGACCATTTGCCGGTATTGTCACTACCAAAAATAATCTCATCACTGGCGGGACAGGTCAGCCAGCCATTCTGGCTGATCTCATACTCCAGTTGCCCCGGTCCCCATCCTGCATAGCCAAGCGCCAGCATGCAGATATCGGGGCCCGCGCCTTTCGCGATATCCTCAAGCACTTGCAGTGTGGCGGTCATGTGAAACATGTCGTCCACCTCCAGCGTGCCACCCTCGGAGGCATAGTCACTGGAATGCAGCACAAAGCCGCGCTGTTGATCCACCGGCCCGCCGTAATGCACATCAATCGCGCGCAGCCCAGGCCCGGTCGGGATTTCCATCTGCGCCAGCAGCTTTTGAAAGCTAACGTCCTTTTGCGGTTTGTTGACAATCAGACCCATGCCACCCTCATCAGAATGCGCGCACATAAAGACCACGGCATTGGCGAATCGCGGGTCGGACATATCCGGCATCGCGATCAGCAGTTTTCCGGCAAGGGTTGAATCTGTATCGTCCATGATGCCTAGGATGTTAAAGGGTGCGGCGGCGCGCAAGCGGATCATTGCAGTGGCTGGCGCAAACGTGACTTCCAATTGTACACGCGATACATAACTAAGAAAACATGCGCAAGAACCTGCTTACTCTGCTGGCTTTCATGGCCGCCCCGACCGTTCTGCCGGCCCAATCCTTTGATGATCTGGCGGTTCTGGACATATTGCCGGGATGGCGGACGGATGCGGGAACGCATATCGCCGCGATGCGCATTACCCTGTCGCCGGGTTGGATCACTTACTGGCGCGCGCCCGGTGATGCAGGTATCCCACCACAGTTTGCCTTCACTGGCAGTGCTGCGATCACTGCCATTCAACCGCATTGGCCCACCCCCCAGGTCGTCGATGGCAAGGACATGCTGTCAATTGGGTATTACGATAGCGTTGTGTTTCCCCTGACCATTGATGCCGCTGCGGGCGCTGGCGACTTATCCGTGAGTGGTGCGTTAGCTATTGGTGTTTGCGACGAAATCTGCATCCCGGTGACCTTGGAGTTTGATGCGGCTCTTCCCATTGGTGGCACGCCTGATCCGGTCATTCTGGCCGCTCTTGATACACAGGCCCTGACAGCCACGCAGGCAAATGTCGGCACTGTCACTTGCGCCATTGATCCCATCGACGATGGCTTGCGCGTGACCACACAAATTGCCGTGGCCCGCGCAGGTACGTCAGAGTTTGTGGTGATCGAAACCGGAGACCCATCGGTTTGGGTGTCAGAGGCCGATGTCGCCCGCGACGGCGCGACGCTGCGTGCAACCGTCGATATGGTCCACCCCAGCGGCGGGCCATTCGCACTAGACCGCTCCGGTGTACGGGTTACCATCTTTGGCGGCGAAAGGGCCATCGACATTCAAGGATGCAGCGCCGGCTAACTGCGCCCCCGGCGCAGCCCCAGGGCCAGCGAGGCAACAACATAAATCGCCAGAAGCAAAACCGTTAGCCCCCCGGTAAAGACACCAAACGCGGGACCAAACCCGCCGCTTAGGATCGGCAGCACCGATAGGATGGCAGGCAATGCCGTACCGGTGACCAAAACCGGCCCCACAGTCAGCGCAAACAGGGCAACCGCCCCCAGGGCCCCCACCCCGGCGGGCACAAACATCGCAAGCCTGCGATTACGTAACGCCCGCTTTGCCGCCTGCCACTGACGATAGAAATCCGCCTGCATCGCGATCACAGACGGCACAACCAGCAGGACCAAGACCATCCCAAAGGACAGTCCGAATACCAAAGTGACCACGGTAGGTTTAAGAAACTCGGCCTGCGTCGACCCCTCATAGAGCAGCGGCGTCAGTCCCAGCACCGTCGTCAGTGTCGTCAACATGACAGGGCGCAAACGGTCTACTGTCCCGTCGACAATCGCCGGCACAAGGCCGCGATCCTGCGCGTATTCATCGATTGTCGTCACCAACACGATACTATCATTGATGATAATCCCCACCATCCCGATCAAACCGACAACGGTGAACATGCTCATCGGGATGCCCCAGACGTGGTGACCATAGATGGTGCCAACCAAAGCGAAAGGAATAATCGACATCACCACCACCGGCCGCGTCCAACTGCTGAAAATCCAGGAAAGCGTGAGGTAAATGCCCAGAAGCACCAAAATCAGCCCGGTGCGGGCGTCGTTGAGGAACTGCCGTTCCTGTTCACTTTGCCCCGACAACCTGGTTTCAACACCAAAACTGCTCTCGACACGCGGCAGTATCTCTTCGGTGATGACGGACTGAATTTCGGAGGCGCGCGCCGCATCCTCATCATCCAGATCACCGATGACCGAGATCAGCTGAATACCGTTCTCTCGGCGTACCGTCGAAAATCCGGTACGGTTTTGCACAGTCACGACATCGGCCAAGGGCACATAGATACCTTCGGGCGTGCGCATCTGGGTGCGGCCCAGAAAATCCGCCGAGAGCTCTCCGGCAGGCAGTTCCACCCGGATCGTGGCCGACCGTGCGCCCTGCGGAAAGCGCGCTGCTTCGATCCCGCCCAGACGGTTGCGCAACACACGGCCAATGCCGTCAATGCTGAGGCCCAGCGCGTCGCCCTGCGGGGTCAGCTCAAGGATCAATTCTTCCTTGTCATAGGCCAGCGTGTCCTCAAGCCCTGAAATTTCAGGGTAGATCGCCAACTCTGTTTTCAAAGCCTCAGCGGCAGCTTTGAGTGTATCACTGTCCGTACCAAACATTTGCACATCAAGGCTGTCGCCACCAGGCCCGGACCCCCAACTACGGAAACTGACTGTTTCGGCCATGGGATGCTGCACAATCGCATCCTGCAAAGCACTGACAAATGCGAAGCTGGTATAGGGGCGGCTGTCTGCATCGATCAGCGAGATGGTGATCGCGCCCAGCTGATCTGCATCTTTGGTGTCAGAGCCTGCAATGGCGCGGCCCGAATTGCCGCCCACCTCGGCCACCACAAACGCCAAGGGGTTCTTACCATGCTCGACCTCATACGCCGCGCCCAGGGCCTCGGTGGCGCGCTGCATTTCGCGCATCATCTCAAGCGTGTCTTCACGTGTAGCACCCGGCAGCATCGCGAAGTTGCCGGTGACCTGGCTTTGCTCGGGTGCATTAAAGAACCGCCAGCTGACGTCACCCCGGATAAAAAGCGCCGCCTGACTGGCCAAGAGCACAAGCGTCATGGCGACAACTGGATAGCGGGCCTTGATCACAAGACCCATGAAGGGGCGGAAGAGCCGTTCCTTTACCCGATCAAATCCGCGGTTCACCCAGCGTGATGGCCAGTCGTACCAGTGATCTTTGGCAGAATGGGCGATGGCATGGGCCAAATGGTTCGGCAGGATCAGAAAACATTCCACAAGACTGGCAGCCAGTACAACAATCACCGTGAACGGAATATCCGAGATCAGATCACCAAAGCGCCCCCCGATCACAACCAGACCAAAGAAGGCGATGATTGTTGTCAGAGTGGCCGAAAGAACGGGGCTAAACATGCGCCTGGCGGCGTTTTCGGCGGCAACCTTGGGGTCTTCACCCAAGTGCCGGACGCGGAAATCAGCGTGCTCGCCCACCACAATGGCGTCGTCCACCACGATCCCAAGCGTGATGATCAGCGCAAAGAGCGATATCATGTTGATGTTGATCCCCACCGCATACATCAGCGCAATTGCCGCCAGCATTGCGGCAGGGATGCCAAAGGCGACCCAAAACGCCGTGCGCGCATTCAAGAACAAAAACAGCAGGGCCAGCACAAGCATCAACCCGGTTAGCCCATTGTCCAGCAGAATATTCAGACGGCCCGCAATCAGCTCTGCCCGCCCGTTGGTCAGCTCAATGGACACACCATCTGGCAAAGTAGCAGTCAGTTCTGCGGCTACTTCTTCGACCGTTTCCTGCATGCCAATCGCATCGCCTTGGGCCGACCGGTTCACCCGGATCTTGATCGCCGGGTTCTGATCCACAAAATATGCGCGCGCGCGGTCAGCCCCTTCAACACGGATCGTGGCCACATCCGCGATAGTCAGTGTAGACCCATCAGGGTTGGAACGCAGGACAATCGCGCCAATATCCTCGGCACTGCGTCTGGCTACACCTGTGCGGACACGCGCACTGCCCGAGACGTCGCCTGCGGGATCCGCCGCCGCTTCTTCGGCGATACGCGTGGAAATCTCCGACAGCCCGATATCATGCTGGATCAACGACAAGGACGGCACTTCAACAATGGTCGATGGGGCAGCGACACCCCGCACAAAGACCTGCGTGACCCCTTCGGCAAATAGCCTTGTGGACAGTTCATCGGCAAACCGTCCCAGTTGATCAACTCCAACCGGCCCGGTGATCACAACATCCGTGACGCGGTCCGTCCAGCCGCCGCGCCGCACACTGGGATCATCGGCATCAACGGGCAGGTTGCTGGCACTGTCTAGGGCAAGCTGCACATCCTCTGCCGCGCGATCAATGTCATAGCCGGGATCAAATTCCAGACGGATCGACGCCCGCCCCTCACGCGATGTCGACGTCGAGGAAGTCACACCCTCAACGCCCAGCAAGACCGGTTCCAACACCTGCACAATGGCGGCATCGACATCTTCGGCCCCCGCCCCATCCCAACTGACCGAGACAGTCAGATCGTCAATGACGATGTCTGGAAAAAACTGGGCACGCATGTTGGGGAAGGCAAACAGGCCGGCGGTCAGCATCAGGATCAGCAACAGGTTTGCCGCTGTATGATGCCGCGTGAAGTAAGACAGGATACCTCCTGCCCCCGCGTTCAGCCTTGCGCCACCTGTGACCATCAGCTGCCCATCCGGCTTTCAAGACGGGTGACTGTTTCGGACGGCACCTCATCCTGTTCCAACTGGCCGATGATCCGCGCTTTAACATCGTCAGGCATACGGCCTTCGTTGACGAAGGCAATCAGCTTGGCCCGGCGATCAGCATCCAGCGTGATCATTTCGGGTGCGGCATTGGTCAGTTCTGCGCCCGGCATGGTCGGGCGCACCTTGATGCCCGCCCCCAAAAGGGGCGAGCGTTCGGCCACAATCGTGGCACCCGCATTCTCACCAACCGAGATGATCACATCATCGCCCTGACGGCGTTGTAGCGTCACCTGTGCCACTTCCAGACGGCCCTCTGGGCCAACGACCAAAACGGTCTGGTCAGCGGCAACAGCCCTGGCAGGTACCCGCGCCACATCATCCAAGGCAGGCTCCTGCACGCTGACGGTCACAAAGTCACCGGGGCGGAAACCCGCATGGGCATCTAGGCGCGCGAACAGCAAGCGACCGGTCTGCCCAGCGCCAACGGTTGCCCCTTCGCGGGTAATCTGACCTGTCGCACGCAGGTTCACCCCCGAAACATCCAGCGCCACCGCAACCGGCGCCTTGATCAATGCCCCGGTATCATCCAGCAAACGGGCATATTGTGATGTGGACACGCGGAAAGAGACCTCTAGTCGGGCCGGGTCAACCAACTGGGCAAAGCGTTCATTTGCGGTCACCCGGCCACCGGGGCTGACGGTAACGTCTGACAAAGTGCCATCAAATGCGGCAAAGACCTGTGTGTCATCAACATTGCGCTCCGCCTCGGTCAGGTTGATCCGCGCACGGGCAAGGCGGGTCGTCGCCTGATCAATCCGGGCCTGCGCCGAGGCAAGGGCCTGTCTGCGGCTCAGCACAGAGGCCTGCGCCGAGGATGCGGCAAGTTCAGCGGTTTCGGCAGCCGCCGCCGTGCCGACGCCCCGATCAGCCAGGTCGCGGGCACGGGTCAGGGCCTGTTCGCGCAACATGGTTTGTTCGCGGGCGGCAGCCAATTCGTCTTGGGCCAGAACAAGCGCGCGCTCAGCATCGCGCAATTCCGCCCGCGCATCTTGCAGATCAGCGCGCACACGGTCCAATGCCGCCTGCGCCTCGACCGGGTCGATACGCAACAACAACTGGCCTTCTGTCACCATGCCACCCTCGATCAGATCATCGCTGGCAAAGATGACGGTGCCACCTGTCGCGCTGCGCAAATCCAAGGTGCGCTGACTGCGCAACTCTCCAAACGCGGTCAATTCAGGGACGATGGTTCGCGGCGTCAGTGTCACCACGTTGACAGCCAACACACGCTCACGCTGGGGAAAGCTGCGCGGCTCTTCGTTCATATTGGCAACCACGGCACTGCGGATCATTTCACCCGCCCAGGCGACCAGCGCCAGCGTGGCGGCCAGCAGAAAAACACCCGTGAGACTCCGCCGCAGGAAGCGCATGGAAATACTCCTTCACTCGGATCTATAGAATAGAACCGTTGCGTCTATATTCCAGTGAAACGCACTAAGTCGTTATTTCCGGCGCAGATGTTCATCAAGGCGCGGCATGATCTCGACAAAATTGCAGGGGCGGTGGCGATAGTCGAACTGTTTGATCAGGATCTCATCCCAGGCATCCTTGCAGGCACCGGGCGATCCGGGCAGTGCAAAAAGATATGTGCCATTGGCCACCCCGGCTGTTGCCCGGCTTTGTACCGCGCTTGTGCCGATTTTTTGCATGCTGACAATGGTGAAGATCGTGCCAAAGGCGTCGATTTCCTTTTCATAGACATCCCGGTGCGCCTCAACCGTGACATCACGGCCCGTCAGGCCAGTGCCGCCGGTCGAGACGATGGCGTCGACCTCGTCCGCATCGCACCATGCGCGCAACTGCCCTGCGATCTGATCGCGCTCGTCGGGCAGGATTTGCCTGTCGGCGACACTATGGCCCGATGCCGCGATCCGATCGACCAACACTTGGCCGGATTTGTCGTCGGCAAGGCCACGGCTGTCGCTAACCGTCAGCACCGCAATGCGAATGGGCACAAACGCTTTTGTCTCATCAATGCGGCTCATCTGGCCCTCACCTTCATGTCTTAGCCCTTCAATCGGGCGTTTAATGCCAGCAGATCGGCCCAGGCCTCACGTTTGGCGATAGGATTGCGTAGCAGATAGGCGGGGTGGAACATCGGCAGGCAGGGCTTGCCCCGCACCTCTGCCCACGTGCCGCGCATCCGCGTAATACCCGTCCGACCCAACAGCGCCTGACAGGGGGTATTGCCCATCACAACAATCACATCAGGGTCCGCCAGCGCAATGTGCCGTTCCAGAAACGGCAACAGCATTGCAATCTCGCCCGCGTCCGGCGTGCGGTTCGACGGTGGACGCCAAGGCAACACGTTGGTGATATAGACCGCACGGGTCGGATCATCATGCGCACGCCCCATATCGATCGCAGCCAGCATCTTGTCCAGCAATTGCCCGGCACGGCCCACAAAAGGCTTGCCCGCGCGGTCCTCTTCACGGCCCGGTGCCTCGCCCACGATCATGACGCGGGCCGTTGGCTGGCCGTCGCAGAATACAAAACTACGCGCACCCCTTTTCAACTCACAATGTTCAAACGCCTGCATTGCAGCGGCCAATGCGCCAAGATCAGCCGCAGCTTCAGCCGCAACACATGCATCGGCGACAGCATCTGTCTGCACCGGTTCAGGCAGCGCTGGTTTGCTCTGAGGCTCCGCAACAGCGGCTGTCGCCTTCGGCGCAGGTTTCACCGCCTCCAACGCATAGCGATCCACTGGCGCGTCCAGAATAGCCTCTGTCGCCCCCAGTTCGACCTGCCACTCCAGCAGCGCACGGTCGTTCCAATATGTCTCACCCGAATCCATCGACAACAGGTTATGCCGGATCGGCGGCGATGTGCAGTGCTTGTGGCATTGATGCATGCGACCCACATCCCTATAAGACCCCGAACTGCTGCAAAGAGGGCCTTTATGACATTCCGCGCCAAGCATCTTTTGGGCATCGAACCTCTGCATCCGACCGAAATTACCACGTTGCTGGATCTGGCCGACAGCTATGCCGACCACAACCGCCGTGGGGTGACGCACCGCGATGTGCTGGCGGGGCTGACGCAGATCAATATGTTCTTCGAAAACTCCACCCGGACCCAGGCCAGTTTTGAACTGGCAGGCAAGCGGCTGGGCGCAGATGTGATGAATATGGGGATGCAGGCCTCGTCCATCAAAAAAGGCGAGACGCTGATTGATACGGCACTGACGCTGAACGCGATGCGCCCCGATCTGCTGGTCGTGCGGCATCCGCATTCGGGTGCGGTCGATCTGCTGGCACAAAAGGTCAACTGTGCTGTCCTCAACGCAGGCGATGGCAAACATGAACACCCCACACAGGCACTGCTGGATGCATTGACCATCCGCCGTGCCAAGGGACGCCTGCATCGCCTGTCTATCGCCATCTGCGGGGATATCGCCCATAGCCGTGTCGCCCGATCCAACATCATGTTGCTGGGCAAGATGGAGAACCGGATCAGACTGATCGCGCCACCCACACTGATGCCATCGGGCATGGGTGAATTTGGCGTCGAGGTGTTTGAGGATATGGAAGAAGGGCTGAAGGACGTCGATGTCGTCATGATGCTCCGCCTGCAAAAGGAACGCATGGATGGCGGGTTCATCCCATCCGAGCGTGAATACTTCCACCGCTACGGGCTGGATGCCGCCAAACTGGCCCACGCCAAATCCGATGCCATCGTCATGCACCCCGGCCCGATGAACCGCGGGGTCGAAATCGACGGGACGATCGCGGATGACATCAATCGCTCTGTCATTCAGGAACAGGTCGAGATGGGCGTCGCGGTCCGCATGGCCGCAATGGATCTGCTGGCGCAAAACCAGCGCGCCGCCCGTGATCGCCAAGAGGTGATAGTGTGAGCGAGACCTTTCACGTCACAGCCAGCGAACGCGGAGTGATCCGTCTCTTTACGGTCAATCTGGCTGCTGACCAGATCGAGGGGTTCACCGAGCCCGGTTTTGAAGATGACACCGCCGCCCCGATCAACGCCGCCCTTGGCGTAACCTATCTGGACAGCGATTTTGTGGAACTCTTTCCGGTCAGCAATCTGGCGGGGCTTGGATTGGCAGGTTACCTCCAAGAGGGTCTGGGCGTGGCCGAAGCTGACATCAAACCGCATGCATCCCGCCTCAATAGCCTCAATGGGCATGTGCTGATCGTGCTATCTGCGGCCTTTGGCGGGTTTGGTGCGACCATCACCCCGACCGCGCCGCTGAAATGGATCGGCACCTATACCGAAGAGGGCGCAAGCATTCAGTTTGAACCGCTGCCCTCGAAGGCGGCCAAGGGCACGCTCACCGACATGCCTGCCAAACCGCCCAAATCAGATGCACGTATCGGCGGCATGATTGCGATGTATGCGCTGATTGCCATGTTCGCGCTTGTCGGTCTGATCATCTGGGTGGCAGGATAAATGGGACCAAAGGCAATGACGACATTCTTCTCCAACGCCCGCCTGATTGACCCGGTCGCCCTGACCGATAGCCCCGGTGGCCTGCTGGTTGCCGATGGGGTGATCCAAAAGGTGTTCGAGGGTGACACCAAGCCGCCCAGCAACGCCACCATCGTGGACTGCGGCGGTATGTGCTTGGCCCCGGGCATCATCGATGTCGGTGTCAAGGTCTCTGAGCCCGGTGAGCGGCACAAGGAATCCTTTCGCTCGGCCGGGCGGGCGGCCGCGGCCGGAGGTGTGACCACGATGGTCACCCGCCCAGATACACTGCCCGCCATCGACACACCTGAAACGCTTGAATTCGTCGAACGGCGCGCGCAGGAAGACGCGCCCGTCCACGTCCTGCCCATGGCCGCCCTGACCAAAGGGCGCGATGGGCGCGAAATGACCGAGATCGGCTTTTTGCAGGACGCTGGTGCGGTGGCCTTTACCGATTGCGACCGGGTTGTCACCAACACCAAGGTTTTCAGCCGCGCGCTGACCTATGCCCGCGCGCTTGGGGCTTTGGTCATCGGGCATATTCAGGAACCGATCCTGTCGGATGGGGCCGCTGTCACCTCAGGCAAGTTCGCCTCTTTGCGCGGGCTACCAGGCGTCAGCCCCATGGCCGAACGCATGGGGCTAGACCGCGATATCAGCCTGCTGGAGATGACCGGCGCGCGCTACCATGTGGATCAGATCACCACCGCCCGCGCCCTGCCTGCGCTGGAACGGGCCAAGCGCAACGGGTTGCAGATTACCGCTGGTGTTGGGGTACATCACCTGACCTTGAACGAAATGGATGTGGCGGACTACCGCACGTTCTTCAAACTCAAACCACCCCTGCGCAGCGAAGAAGACCGCGTCGCGGTCGTGCAGGCCGTCGCCGAGGGGTTGATCGATATCATCTGCTCCATGCACACGCCGCAAGACGAGGAAAGCAAACGTCTGCCCTATGAAGAGGCTGCAAGCGGCGCGGTTGGATTGGAGACACTTTTGCCCGCAGCACTGCGGCTTTATCATGCAGGGGTGATCGACCTGCCGCGCCTGTTCCGTGCCATGTCACTGAACCCGGCCCATTTGCTTGGGCTGGCTGCTGGGCGGCTGATGGCAGATGCGCCTGCGGATCTGGTGCTTTTTGACCCAGACGCGCCGTTCCAGCTTGACCGAGCAACACTTTTGTCAAAATCCAAGAACACCCCCTTTGACGGAGCACGATTGCAGGGCAAAGTCCTTGGCACATGGGTTGCGGGAAATCGCATTTGGGAGGGCGCATCATGCCACCAATAGAAAGCACAACGGCCGTTTTGATCCTTTGGGGGGCGATTGGCTATTTCCTGGGGTCCGTGCCCAGCGGGATGATTTTGGCGCGGCTGATGAGCCTTGGCAATCTGCGCGAGATCGGGTCGGGCAATATCGGGGCCACCAATGTGCTGCGCACTGGCAACAAAAAAGCGGCGGCACTGACGTTGCTCTTTGATGCGGCCAAGGGCGCCATTGCGGTGCTTGTTGCGCGGCACCTAGTTGGCGAGGATGCAGCGCAACTGGCTGGGTTCATGGCCTTCATCGGCCACTGTTTCCCTGTCTGGCTGAAATTCCGGGGCGGCAAAGGCGTGGCGACCTATCTGGGTATCCTCTGGGCCGTGTCCTGGCCCATGGGGCTGGCCGCCTGCGTGATCTGGCTGATTGTTGCCGCGCTCTTCCGCTATTCATCGCTAGCCGCGCTGATGGTCGCAGGCTGGATGCCGGTCATTGTCGGTTTCACTGACCGCGGCGAGATGTTTATTCTGACGGCCGTGCTCTGTATCGCTGTCTATATCCGCCATATCGGCAATATCATGCGCCTGCGCAAAGGCACCGAAAGCAAGATCGGCGCGAAGAAAACTTAAACACGACCACCTGTTTTGCTTGACTCGTCAATTTATCCTGTTATTTCTGAAATTACAGAAATTTAGGAATGCGACATGCAGCTGTCACCCGCCATGCAAGACTTCATCCTCCATTGGGGCGAAATGGGCACCAAATGGGGGGTGAACCGTTCCGTGGCGCAGATCCATGCGCTATTGCACCTCTCGCCCAAACCCATGGCGGCGGACGAAATTTGCGAAACGCTGAACCTCGCACGCTCAAATGTCTCAACCGGGATCAAGGAACTGCAAGGCTGGAAGCTGGTCAGCGTCAGCCGCGATCTTGGTGACAGGCGCGATAAATTTCATTCGATCCGCGATATGTTCGATCTGGCCAATGTGGTGATCGAAGGGCGACGCGACCGCGAATTCGCCCCCACGATTGCAGCCCTGGAAAAAGTCGCCGCCGAAGCAGAGGGCGACACAACGCCAGCGGCGATCAAGGCGCGCATGTCTGAGACCCTCGAAACCATGCAGATGTTCGACAAATGGTACACGGACGTCGCTAAACTGCCGCGCGGTGTCCAATTGGCGGCATTGAAACTGGGCGCAAGGATCGCGCGGGTACTGCCCAAGTCCAGCTAAAAAATTTAATCTGGAGTTTCTCAAGTGACAGAAATAACAAAAATAGAAGAAATTAAGAGTGGTCAACGCTACTCGGTTAACCCAACTGCCTTTCTCGCGGCATTGATCCTCGCTCCGCTTGTGGTCACCGCACTCAGCTTTTGGACCGTGATTGGCCTGTTCGCGCTGGCGTTTGGCGCGCTCCCCTATCTGGTGATCGGCACACCTGTCCTGCTTTGGGCGGTTGGCAGGATCAAACCATCCTTTGGCGAGTATGCGCCTTTGGGTTTTTTGGGGAACGGGGCAATGGTCGCATTTATCCTCGTCGTGATGGCACTCAATGGATCACTCCAGTACGGCGCAGGGGCAGCTTCGGTTTTTGCGGGCTTCGGCTTCGTTTTCGCCCCGCTTTATGCAGGCGCGTTTGGCAGTCTCTACGCCGCCTTCCACCCCAACATCCGTATTCTCCAAACTGTCTGAAAGGACATCTCATGTTACTTGCCTATCCAATCTTCTTCTTGATTGCCGCCAGTGCCTTGGCTGGCTTGTCCGTCATGATCTTCAAAATCGGCGAGGCCTTGGCCGATTGCCCCCTGACTGGACGTGCGGCCAAAGCGGGTAGCCTGACCATCGTCACTGGGTTTGTGGCTATCGGCGCTGGCGCTGTCATGATCATCGGTGCGGGTGTTTTTGTGGCCCTGCCGCAGCTTGACGTCGAAGGCGTAGTGGGTGCGATTGGCCTGTCCGTTCTGTGCCTCGGCCTTGGGTTCACCCATGCCATCGCGACTTTGCGTGACATCGTGGCCCAAGCTGGAAAACAGGCCGTCGCCTAAGACACGGTGCAGCGGGGTTTGCGCCCCGCTGCGCAATTTTTAATAGCTATATTCGCTGTAAATCCGTTTTAGATCACCGCCCCATTCACCCTGATGCTTTCGCAGCAATTCATCGGCAGGTGTTTCACCGCTTTCAATCGACTCGTGCAGTGCGTTCAGGAAATGCGTCTCATCCGGCACCAGACCACCAGCACCCGGCCGCGCGCGCGCTTGCAGACCCGCATGGGAAATCGCCACGACCTCGCGGGCCAGATCATGCATGTTGATCCCGTCCACCTGCGCCTGCAATCCATCAACAGATGCAGCGACCCGCAGCGCGTCACGCTGTTCAGCCGTCCAGTGCTTGCACAGATCCCAAGCGGCATCCAACGCCGTCTGATCATACATCAGGCCCACCCAGAATGCAGGCAGTGCGCAAAGCCTACGCCATGGCCCGCCATCCGCGCCACGCATTTCGATGAACTGCTTGACCCGCGCCTCGGGGAACACCGTTGTCAGGTGGTCGGCCCAATCCGACATCAGTGGCTTTTCACCTGGCAGTGCGGGCAATTCGCCTTTCAGGAAATCACGGAACGACATGCCCAGCGCGTCGATATATTTGCCGTCGCGGTAAACAAAATACATCGGCACATCGAGTACCCAGTTGGTCCAGGCCTCGAACCCGAAACCTTCGTCAAACACAAAAGGGATCATACCGGTGCGGTCGGCATCCAGATCACGCCAGATCCGGCTGCGCCACGATTTATGGCCGTTGATCTGGCCTTCAAAGAACGGGGAATTGGCAAACAGGGCGGCTGCGACAGGCTGCAATGCGATGGCCACGCGCATTTTCTGCACCATGTCCGCCTCTGACCCGAAATCAAGGTTCACCTGCACCGTGCAGGTCCGCCGCATCATGGCAGTGCCCATGGTGCCAACCTTTTCCATGTAGTTGTTCATCAGCTGATAGCGGCCCTTTGGCATCAGCGGCATCTGCTCATGCGTCCATTCGGGGGCGGCACCAAGGCCAATAAACTTTACACCAATTTCATCCGAGACCGATTTCACCTCGGCCAAATGCACATTCACCTCATCACAGGTCTGGTGGATCGTCTCCAAAGGGGCACCCGACAACTCCAAAGCGCCACCCGGTTCAAGGCTGACATTCGCGCCGTCCTTGGTCAGGCCGATGATCTTGCCATCTTCCTCAACCCGGTTCCAGCCATAGCGGCCTTCCAACCCCTCCATCACCGCCTTGATCGAGCGTTCCCCTTCATAGGGCAGCGGCTTGAGCGTATCCTGGCAATAGCCAAATTTTTCATGCTCGGTGCCAATACGCCAATCTTCTTTGGGCTTGCAGCCCTTTTCCAGCAATTCCGCCAGTTGGTCGTGATGTTCGATCGGCGCACCGCCAGATTGTGGGACAGACATGGGTAGCGCACTCCGCTGTTGATCATCCTATCGGTGACCTGCCGCAAGGCGACTGTCAATGCAAGAGAGGTTTGACCCTGCTCCAGACTGTGGCCCGCGCATCAGGTGTGTGTGAAAGCACATCAAGAACCACGCTCGTCTTGATGTCCGGCAGGGTGGCAAAGACATCAAACAAGGCATCCGCCCCGGCCGCATTGATCGGAATTGCAATTTGCATACCATCAATCCCGGTCAACACCCAGCTGGGTGCCGGTTGGCTGGATGGGTCGATCTCTAGCCTTGCAAGATCTTCAATGTCGATCACACCACCGTCCAGTGGCCCGAAATACGCCAGACGCCGCTCGCGCAGCTGCACCACACCCGGCCCATCACCACCTTGGGCAAAGCGGGCGCGCTGGATGCCCGCCACGGCCCAACCGATCCCGATGGCGCAGAAGATGTAGCCAAGCCAGCGGTTGATCCCGATGCCGGTCAGCGCCCACCAAACGCCCAGCGCCAGTACAACACCCGCCAGCAACACCTCGCGCCAGCGCCAGAAGAACGCGCGCACTTCGGGGCGAAAGAAATCAGCCATAGATCACCTGCGGCTCTTCATAAACAAGGATGGTGAAGTCGCCAGCGCGGCGGAACCCGATGGCCTCATAGGCTTTGCAGGCCTGGGGTGATGCCGCAAAGAGGGTCGCTTGTTCAGCGCCATGCGCACGGGCCTCGGCCAGATGCAGCGCCACGGCACGCCGTGCCAGCCCCTTTGATCGTCCGGCGGGCGGGGTATAAACGCCGCCAATTTGGACGGCTTCTGGCAGGGCCGCGTTAAAGCCGGTCATCGCCACAGGCGTTTCTCCTTGATAGAGTACCCGGTGGCTGTCGGCCTCCAGATAGCCATTCACATCCTGTACAGCCTGCACGTCGGGGTCCTGACCCGGCATCGGCAGCACCTCTGACAGATAGGCAGAGCGCCAGCCGTTGATAAGGGCACGCGGCGCATCCGAGAGCCGGCGCAGCGTGAAACCCGTGCAATCTGGCATCTCAAGCTTGGACAACTTCAGCTGATAGAGCGGCTCTGCCTCGTCAATGCCAGCTGCCTGGGTCAAACCCAGCGCGGCCCGCAACGCGGCCACCTGCGCGCTATCGCCCAGCAACCCTTTGACAAGCCGACCCGTGAGCACGGCTTTGACCTCGCCCCAGGGCGCTGTCGGGCATTGCGGGAACACCATGCCTTCCTCGGTGACCGGTAAGACATCGGTCAGGGCACCGTTTTTCCAGCGCAGCCAGAATTGCATCGCCCGCGTATGCCCGCCCTCCATGCCGTGTCGACGCAAATTGGACAGCGGGAACATCGACGTGGCGATATGATCTGTCAGGAACGCTTCGATTGCGGGGCGGTCAATGGGCGTCGCGTGGATCACGCCCAATCCCCCAAGGCCTGTTGCCAGATGGTCAGAGCCGCAACGGCCGCTGTATCAGCACGCAGGATACGCGGTCCAAGGCTGACCGGGTGGGCATAGTTCAGCGCACGCAGCCGATCCCGTTCTGTCGGAGAGAACCCACCCTCTGGCCCGATAAGAATGGCCCATGGGCCTGGCATATCCGGCAGGTTGACCGGGTCACCGATCAGCAGCTCATCGCAAAACATCAATTGCCGGTCCGTGGGCCAGCATTCCAACACCCGATCCAGCCGCGCCAGATCATCCACCGGCGGCACAAATGTGCCGCCGCATTGCTCTGCCGCCTCAATGGCGTGGGCCTGAAGTTTATCCTGTCGGATGCGATTGGCGCTTTGGGTGAAATCGGTCTGTACGGGCACGATGCGGGCCGCGCCCATCTCTACCGCTTTTTCAACGATAAAGGCGGTACGTTCCTTGCGGATAGGTGCAAAAAGCAACCACAGATCGGGGGGTAGCTGCAATGGGGCTGTCCGCGCCTGACAGAGCAGAATACCGCCCTTCTTGCCAGCCTTCACAACCTCAGCATCCCACTCGCCATCCGCACCATTGATCAGCGACAGCACCGCACCTTCACCCAGGCGCATCACACCAAAAAGGTAATGCGCCTGGTCCCGCGACAGTGGAACCGATTGCCCTACCCCCAGCGGGTGATCTACATAAAGTCGAACCTTGGATGCCATGAGCCGGACTTTATGACCGAAGATGCCCAGATGCCAGAGCCGAACGGGGCCGTTGCAGACGCTGCTGCTGACAACTGGGTCGACCGGTTTGCACCTGCATTCAGCAGGCCCGTCCTGCGGCTTAGCCGTGCTGACAGACCGATCGGCACGTGGCTGCTTTATGTGCCCTGTCTTTGGGGCTTGGCACTGGCGGTTCTAGCGACCGACAGCTATGGGCAGCATGACGTCTGGACGATTGCCGGCTGCGGGATCGGTGCCTTTCTGATGCGCGGTGCAGGCTGCACATGGAATGATATTACCGACCGTCACATCGACGGGTCTGTCGCGCGCACCCGGTCACGGCCCATCCCTTCGGGGCAGGCAACCGTGCGCGGTGCGCTGATCTGGATGGTCGCACAGGCACTGCTGGCCTTTGTGATCCTCATCACCTTTTACCCAACCGCGATCATTCTTGGGGTCGTGGCACTGGCGCCAGTGGCGATTTACCCTTTTGCCAAACGCTTTACATGGTGGCCGCAGGCGTTTCTGGGGCTCGCCTTCAACTGGGGCGCTCTTTTGGGTTGGGCCGCGCATACCAACAGCATCGGGCCGGTGCCTATCGTGCTGTACTGCGCGGGCATCGCATGGACGCTGTTCTATGACACGATCTATGCCCATCAGGACACAGAGGATGACGCGCTGATCGGAGTGAAATCGACGGCACGACTTTTTGGAGAAGACAGCCGCAAGTGGCTGCGGCTGTTCCTGACCATTACAGTCGTTCTGTTTGGACTGGCTGTTGTGTTGGCCGCATCAGAGCGGTCCATTCTGTCGCTTGTCATTGCCATTGGGGGGCCCTGGGCGATGGGATGGCATCTGACGTGGCAATTGGGTAACTTTGATCCTGATGACAACGATAAACTGCTGCGGATATTCCGCTCAAACCGGAACGCGGGATTGATCCCCCTGCCGTTTTTCGCAATCGCCTTATTGGTGTGATTGAACCCCTCAACGCGGCACCCTATGCAAGGGGCACAACAACAACCGGACACCCATGCGCCTTTCTGCATTAATCATACGGCTGATCGTCTTTCTTGCGGCAGGTTTCCTGTCCATTGCGGCCGCGCGCACCACAGTGGCAGTGGTCGAAGAACGATCCGTAATGGCGGTGCAGGAAAGTCTTGTAGATCAAGGGTATGAGTGGGCATCGGTACTGGGTGACGGGTTGCAGGTAATCCTCGAAGGTGAGGCCCCAACCGAGGCGGTGCGCTTTCGCGCAATCTCGGCTGCGGGCGGGATGGTCGATGCCAGCCGGGTTATCGATAATCTCTCGGTCACCGATTCGGCACAGATCGCACCACCGGAATTTGTCGTCGAAATCCTGCGCAACAATGCAGGTGTGTCGCTGATCGGGCTGATCCCGGCAACAACGAACCGCGCAGCGCTGACCGCGCAAATCGCCGATATCGCCGACGGGCTGCCCGTCACGGATTTCCTTGAGGTGGGCGACTATCCCGCGCCCGAAACATGGCAGGCTGCGCTGAACTATTCTCTGCGCGCTTTGGAGATGCTCAGCAAATCGAAAATCTCGGTCAATGCGGACCGGGTCAATGTGATTGCACTCTCTGATAGCCCCGAGGAAAAGCGCAGACTGGAAACCGCATTGGCACGTAACACACCGGACGGAGTGCGGTTGGCAGTGCAGATCAACGCGCCGCGCCCGGTGATCTCGCCCTTTACGACACGCTTTACGTTAGATGAAGACGGGGCCCGCTTTGATGCCTGCACGGCAGACACCAGCGAAGCCGTCAGTGCTATTCAGACGGCGGCATCCGAGGCCGGCTTCAACCAGCGGGCCAACTGCACACTGGCCTTGGGGGCGCCATCGCGGACCTGGGGCAACGCGGTAGCGCTGGCCATTGGCGCAGTCGACAGTCTGGGCGGCGGGACCGTCACGATCTCGGATACGGATGTGACGCTGACAGCCCCGATTGGCACGGGTCAGGCCAGCTTTGATAATGTCGCCGGGCGACTGGAGAACACACTGCCTGATGCCTTCGCGCTCACGGCAATCCTGCCGGAATTGCCGCAGGAAACCAGTGCCGAAATTCCACAATTCACCGCGACACTCTCACCCGAAGGTGAGGTGCAGCTGCGCGGGCGCGTTCCTGATGAGATCACCAATCTGGTCGTCGCCAACTTTGCCGAGGCCAAATTCGGTCGGCGCAACATTACAATGGGCACGCGGGTCGCCGAAGATCTGCCTTCGGGCTGGTCGGTTCGGGTTCTGGCCGGGATCGAAGCGCTGTCAGAGTTGTCCAACGGGGCAGTGCAGGTCGAACCCGGCCAGCTGCAAGTGCGCGGCAACACCGGCAATGAAGAGGCCAGCGCAGCGATCACCGGCCTTTTGATCGAAAAGCTGGGACAAGGTGCTGATTTTGAGATCGACATCGCTTACGTCGAGGAACTTGATCCCGTCGCAAGCCTGCCCACACCAGAGGAATGCATCGCTCAGATCGATACCATCAAAGAAGGGCGCAAGATCACCTTTGATCCGGGCTCTGCCGATTTAACAGCGGACACACAGCCGGTTGTTGATGATATCGCTGACGTGCTCAAAATATGCGGCGACCTGCCCATTCGTATTGCAGGCTACACCGACAGTCAGGGACGCGAGGTCATGAACCAACAGCTGTCACAAGATCGGGCCAATGCTGTGTTGATGGCACTCAGCGCGCGGCGGGTGCCAATATCGACGTTCGAAGCCATTGGGTACGGTGAAGAAGACCCCATTGCGGACAACGACACCGAAGAAGGCCGCGAGGCCAATCGCCGGATCGAGTTCAGCCTGATCCTGCCCGAACCGACACCCGAAGAAACCTCAACCCTAGACGCCATCGCCGAAGACGCCCCGCTTGATGCCGCACCCGAAGATGCCGGGCGCGCGCAAGACACGGAAAGTGAAGAGACGGAAAGCCAATGAATAGAACAGAATTCATCATCGCTACGGCTGTGATCCTCTTTGTTGCCTTTGTGCTGGGATGGTTTGCGAGCTGGCTGGTCAATCGCTTTACGCGCGTCACCAAAGCCGAGATCGGTGAATTGGATAAGATGGCCCAGGCGCTGCACGAGGCCGAGGAAACCCGCGATCAAGCGATCACCTATCTGCAACAGCGAGAGGCTGAGATGACAAACCAGCTGAGCCAGACCGAGGCAGAGCTGCGGGCGGCCATGGACGGGCTGCGCGAGGCGCGGCGCGAAGCCGAAGAACTGCGTGCCTATGTGGAACAGCTCAACGCGGGCTAGGGTCAGGGCCCTAGGTCGGACGCAACCCAAGGATCCTGCGCGCCAAGGCGGGATCGGCTACGGGACGCTCAAACCGCGCGCAAAGCTCCGCCGCCCGGGTCACCAATGCCGCATTGGACGGGGCCAGCGTATCACGATCCAGGCGGACATTGTCCTCCAATCCTGTGCGCACATGGCCGCCAGCGCGGATCGCCCATTCGTTCAACTTGATCTGATTTGGTCCAATGCCTGCAGCACACCAGGGTGCGCCGGGCAGCAGCCTGTTCACGGTTTCAACATAAAAATCAAACACCGCACGATCAGCGGGCATCGCATTCTTGATCCCCATCACAAACTGTATGTAGGGCACATCCCTGATCTCGCCCCGTTCATACATCGCAACCGCCTGAAAGATATGTGACAGATCAAACGCCTCAATCTCGGGCTTGATGTCATAGGTGATCATCTCGGACGCCAGCCATTTGATAAGGTCGGGCGGGTTCTCGTAGACCCGCGTGGGGAAATTATTTGACCCAACAGCAAGTGAAGCCATGTCCGGGCACAGTGGCAGCATGCCACCGCGCTCGCTGCCCGCGCCCGAGCGGCCACCTGTCGAGAATTGGATGATCATACCGGGGCACTGTTTGGTGACGCCCTCTTTCAGGGCTGCGAAGCGCTCCGGATCGCTCGACGGGGTTCCGTCTTCGTTGCGCACGTGAGCATGGCAGATGGCGGCACCTGCTTCAAAGGCGGCATGGGTGCTTTCGATCTGCTCGTTCACCGTAACAGGCAGGGCAGGATTATCCGCCTTTGTGGGGACAGAGCCGGTGATGGCAACACATATGATGCAAGGTTGGGTCATGGGCGTGGCGCCGCGGCACGCCGCAGCCTATCGTTGATGGCCGCGCCCAGCCCGTGATCGGGAATGGGTGACACGGCGATTGCATTGGCCTGCATCCTATCAAGCTCATGCAGGCAGGCAAAGAGGCGGGCGGCGGCCTCGGTCAGGTCGCCCGATGGCGACAGGTTCAGCGCAGCATCCACCGGACCAAAGCCCAGCAAAACCTCGCCCTCTTTGGCGTAAGGTGCGTTTAAACGCACCTTACCTTGCGGCGCGTAATGCGATGCCAACTGACCTGGTGCTGTCGGCAAGGTCGGATCCGTCAACGTGGCCAACGGTGCAGAAAGACATCGCTCAATCGTCTCTGCCGGAATACCACCGGCACGCAACAGCGCCGGCGCATCAACACAAGAAACAATCGTCGATTCCAAACCAACCGGGCAATCCCCGCCATCGACAACAGCATCAATCGCATCGCCCAAACCGGCGACAACATGCGCAGCTGTCGTTGGGCTGATCCGACCTGAATGGTTGGCCGATGGGGCCGCCACTGGCCCGTCAAATGCCTCAAGCAACGCCCGCGCCACACCATGATCCGGCACGCGCACTGCCAATGTGTCCAGTCCTGCGGTGACGAGCTTCGACACAGCAGCACCGGGTTTCAGCGGCAAAACAAGCGTCAGTGCCCCAGGCCAGAATGCACCAGCCAAGCGGCGCGCCTCATCATTGAATAGGCAGTAGCGTTCCGCCGTCTCGTCATCCGGCACATGCACAATCAGCGGATTGAAACTGGGGCGCCCCTTGGCCGCATAAATTGCGGCCACAGCGCTATCGTTGCGGGCATCCGCACCCAAGCCATAAACCGTCTCGGTCGGGAACGACACCAGCCCGCCCTGCCGCAAGATCGCGGCAGCCTCGGCCAGTCCGGCGGCATCAGGTAACAGCTTACGCAGTGGTTTAGGGTTCATGACGTGGCGTTTTGGTTGATGGGGTGACATGCTTGGATAGGTTAGGCCGCAAATGACGATGCATAGCCGTCATATCGGCCCTTGCCAAGTTGCTGGACAATTCGGAGTTACACCAATGCCTTATCGCGCACCTGTCGATGATTTCAGCTTTCTGATGGACAATGTTGTCGGCTTTTCCCACGTCGCTGCGACAGACCGCTTTGCCGAAGCGACGCCTGACATGACTAATGCAATCCTGACCGAGGCTGCCAAACTGGCCCAAGAGGTGATTGCGCCGCTCAACCGCGCCGGAGATCTGCATCCCGCACATCTGGACAACGGTATTGTGCGCACCTCACCCGGTTTTGCGGAAGGGTATGCGGCGATTTCCCAAGGCGGCTGGCTCGGCATGTCGGCCTCGCCCGAGCTGGGCGGTCTGGGGCTGCCCATGACACTGACCTCAATCGTGAACGAAATGCTGTCCAGCGCGTGCCTGGCCCTGCAGCTCAGCCCGCTGATGACCCAAGGTCAGATCGAGGCGTTGGAACACCACGCATCTGACGCGATCAAAGGTCTGTACATCCCAAAACTGGTTTCCGGGGCATGGTCCGGCACCATGAACCTGACAGAACCACAGGCCGGGTCCGATGTCGGCGCGTTGCGCACTAAGGCCGAGCCCAATGGCGACGGAACCTATGCCATTACTGGCCAAAAGATCTTTATCAGCTGGGCTGACAACGATTTCAGCGAAAACATCTGCCACCTTGTGCTGGCACGCCTGCCCGATGGGGTGGATGGCACCAAAGGGATCAGCCTGTTCATGGTCCCCAAGATGATCCCGGATGCCAATGGCAACCCTGGCATCAAGAACGATCTGCGCGTTGTCAGCCTCGAACATAAAATGGGCCTGCACGGGTCGCCGACTGCTGTTATGGAATATGCGGGCGCAACAGGGTGGTTGGTCGGCAAGGAACATGGCGGCATGGCGGCAATGTTCACCATGATGAACAACGCCCGCCTTGGCGTGGCCGTACAAGGCGTCGGGGTTGCCGAAGGCGCATTTCAACACGCGCTGGCCTACGCGCAGGATCGCAAACAGGGCAAAGCCCCCGGCAGCGGTGCCATCATTGAACACGCCGACGTGCGCCGCATGCTGACCACGATGAAGGCCGACACCTACGCCGCCCGTGCAATCACCCTGATGAACGCCGTGGCGATCGACATGGCCACTGCCACCGATGATGCGGGCTGGAAGGCTCGTGCCGCGTTTCTGACGCCCATCGGCAAGGCGTTTTGCACCGATGTCGGCGGCGAAGTCTCTACCATGGGCATTCAGGTGCATGGCGGCATGGGCTATATTGAGGAAACAGGCGCGGCCCAATATACCCGCGACGCGAGAGTAACCACAATCTACGAAGGGACCAACGGCATACAGGCGATGGACCTTGTTGCGCGCAAACTGATGGACAAGGGCGAAGCCGCGTTCCGCCTGCTGGAAGAGATCGAACAGGGGGCAGAGACGGCCAGAGCCAAACACCCCAAACTCGCCGAGGCCGTTTGGCAATCCGCAGAAACCCTGCGCGAGGCAACCGAATGGCTGGTCAGCCGCGACAACCTGAACGACCGCTTTGCAGGTGCTGTGCCTTATCTGCGCGGCTTCGCCCGTGTGTTGGGCGGGCATGTGCATCTGGCGAGTGCTGTCGCTGGCGATGCCGCACGGCAACGGCTCGCCACCTTTTATATCAAGCGCCTGCTGCCTGAACACATCGGCTTGCTGGCCCATGCCCGCGAAGGGGCGGACGATCTGATGGCCATCTCGGCGGATGAACTTGCCGCATAGGGACAGGGCGCTGCGTGGGATTGCATCCCCACTGTTGCCCACGTAAGGCGGCAGCGGGAGGACAGCACATGATCAAATACCCATGGGACATCGCACCCACCGAAGGTCGCGCGACAGAGATCGCGCCGGGCATCCTGTGGATGCGCCTGCCGCTGCCGATGGCGCTTGACCATGTGAATGTCTACGCGCTGGACGATGGTGACAGCTGGACAGTGATCGACACCGGCTTTGCCTCCAAACGCGGCCGCGCAATCTGGACCAAACTGCTGGACGGGCCGTTGGCTGGCAAACCAGTGGGCCGCGTGGTGGTGACACACCACCACCCCGATCACGTCGGTTTGGCGGGCTGGTTCATGGGCAACGGCGCGTCACTCGCGATGCCCCGTACTGGATGGCTCATGGCGCGGATGTTGACGCTGGACGTGCAAGATACGCCAAATCCCGAAACGCTAACATTCTATCAGCGTGCGGGTATGGACCCGGACGTATTTGAAAAACGCCGCACCGAACGGCCATTTAATTTTGCCGATTACGTCACCCCCCTGCCCCTTGGCTACAGCCGCCTGATCGACGGTGACGAAATTACCATGGGAGGTCGCGTTTGGGACATCCGCATGGGCGGGGGCCATGCGCCGGAGCATGCAACATTCTGGTGCCGTGATAACGATCTGGTCATCGGTGGTGATCAGCTGCTGCCCTCTATCAGCCCCAATCTGGGCGTCTATCCAACGGAACCTGACGCCGATCCGGTCACGGACTGGCTGCACGCCTGCGCCCACTTCCAAACCTTTGCACAAGACAACCATCTTGTTCTTTGCGGTCACAAACTGCCCTTCACCGGGCTGCCCACCCGCTTGCGTCAACTCATCGACAATCACCACGGCGCGCTGACCCGCCTGCTGGATCACCTGTCCGAACCCCGCAATGCAGGTGAATGCTTCCTGCCGCTGTTCAAGCGTAATATCGGTGACGGCGAGTACGGGCTTGCTTTGGTCGAGGCTGTCGCCCACCTGAACCACTTGCACCAGTCAGGGCAGGCCACACGCCACCTGCGCGACGACGGCGCATGGGTGTTTCAAGCAATCTAGGCAGCTTGAACGGCATCCAACGGCTGCATCGTAAAGCCTTTGGCGGTTACCCGGCAAATCGTGTCCTGCGGGATCTCGGTCCAGCGTTCGGCCACACCGCACAGCGGCTCGGACGCGACGGCGCGCCCGCCGTTATCCAAAACCCCAGACACATATAGCGTCGGCGCAGGCCCGGTCGATGCATGACGAAAAGCATAAAGCGTCTGACCATCGGAAAAGGCCGAGGACCACTTCACCGGTGCACCGGGTGCCGCGACGCCAATTTCGGCCAACGTGGCGATGATTGCGGCCTGCGGGTCAGCGTCCAGCCCGTTGGCCAGCATCGTCAGAAAGATCATCTCGCTATCGGTGCTGCCGCGGCATACCTCGAACAAATCATCGGGCAGGGCATTTAGCATCCCGCGGCGGATGGTGCGGAAATGTGGGATTTGCCCGTTGTGACAAAACGACCAGTGGCCATGCGTGAACGGGTGGCAGTTGGTGCGGTTCGTCTCACCCACCGTTGAGGCACGGATATGCGCAATGAAATGATGCGACCGCACCATGCGGCACAGGTTCGTCAAATTGTCGTCAGCCCATGCCGGCAAGACATCGCGGTAAAGGCCCAAGTCACCGTTGGGGCCATACCAACTGATGCCAAACCCATCACCATTTACGGCCAGCTTGGCCTCGCTCGCGTGCTGGCTTTGTTCCAGCAGGGAATGCGCAGGACGCACGACGATGTTCTCAAGTGGGATCTCAGGGCCGGTATAGGCTGCGATCCGACACATCAGTGGCGGCTTTCAATCCGGGTGTGCAGACGCTTCAGGATACGGCTGGCGGTCGTTTCAAAAAGCGCCGGAATGATCGCATGGATCAAGGCAGCAACAGCCGCCAGTCCCAGCCAGAAGGCAAATCCGAAAGCAAAGCGCATATGCCCAAAGTAGGTCTCGTTCACGGTTGCGGGATGATCAAGGAACAAGGTGGCAAAGATGTTGCTGCGGTTCGACTGCTGGGACGCGTCTGACATGGGGTTCTCCTGTTGATTTGGGACAAATTACACGAGATTGGCCGCGCATTTATCCCAAACGTTATTGCAATACCGCCAACACTTGAGATAATTTCCCAATCATGGCCAATCAGATCGACAAAACAGACCGCATGATCTTGCGATTGCTGCAAAATGATGCCAGCCTCTCGGTTGATGAGGTCAGCAATGCGGTAAACCTGTCGCGTAATGCCTGCTGGCGGCGGATCAAGGCGATGGAGGCATCGGGCGTGATCACCGCCCGTGTCGCTCTTGTTGATCCAGCCCTTGTTGGCGTGCCGCTGACAGCGATGGTCCTGATCAGGACGAACGCACATGACGGCAACTGGCTCAAGAAATTTCAAGCGACATTGCATAGCTTCCCGGAAGTGGTTGGCGCCTACCGCATGACCGGTGATCTGGATTATGTGCTGCGCGTGCGTGTAGCCGACGTGCCCGCCTATGATGCGTTCTACAAAAGACTGACATCACGGATTTCTGTCTCGGACATTTCCGCAAGTTTCGTTATGGAGGAAATCAAAGAAACAACCGCGGTGCCACTATGACCGAAACCACAATGCAAATTGATACCTCTGCGGAGGTCTTGGAAAACGATATTCTCCCTAGGACCCGCGAGGTGCATACCGATCCCGACGCGCCCTGCGTCTCTGAAACGACCCTGCCCAAGGCACTGGTTGAACCTTCGGACAAGAAAAGTCCGGCGCAATGGGCCTATGAGCGGATTATCCTCTACATTCAGAATTTCGAACAGCAGCTTGATAATGACCATGAGGTTGGGCTTGGCCTTGCAGGCGGCAACACCGGTGTGATCAGGATCGAAGGATTGGGCTATTATGATCCCGACATCATCACCTACTACGGTGTAAATGAGGCCGGTGCAAAAACGCAGCTGATCCAGCACGTCAGTCAGTTGAATGTCTCTTTGATCGCCAGCCCCAAACATATCGATCAGCCGGAGCCCAAGCGGATCGGGTTCCAGCTTGCCACTGCGTTGGAACGAGATGAAGATGTGACCGCCTGACCGGGTGACAGCACCGCGTGAATCATCTATGCGATACACCAAATCGAATGACGAAGGAGCCTGACAATGGCTGAATACAAGCACGGCGAGATGGACACATCCGTTCAAGAGAAGACATTTGATGGCTTCATGAACATGACCACCAAGGCGACAATCGGAATTATCGTCTTTCTGATCTTCCTCGCGCTGATTGCCATTTAAGCTTCGATGGATCGTCGCAGCTTTCTGATCGGCCTGCCTCTGGCGCTTTCAGCCTGTTCAGCGAAAGAGGTGTGGGCCCCGGACGACGTTGTTTCGCGGGCGATCTATCGGGAATCCGGCCCAAAACATCTGACGCTCTATACCGTCAAGAATGTGCAGTCGAACAATGGCGCGCACACTGGTTTGCTGATCAATGCCAGTCAGCGGATCATGTTCGACCCTGCCGGGTCATTTCGCCAGACACAAATGCCCGAACGTAATGATGTCCTTTTTGGCGTTACACCGCGTTTGGAAGAATTTTACGCCAGCTTTCATGCCCGTGTGACCTATTACGTCACAGCCCAGAAGGTACAGGTCACACCGGAGGTAGCCGAACGCGCACTCAATCTGGCCCTGCAAGCCGGGCCTGTGCCGCAGGCCATGTGCGCCCGCTCCACCTCGCGCATTCTGCGTCAGTTGCCGGGGTTCGAAAGCATCCGCCAAACCTGGAGCCCGAACCGCATTGAAGAGGATATGGCCAGGATCCCCGGTGTCGAAACACGTGAATACCGCGAAGATGACGCCGCCGACAAGTCGGTCGCAGCGGCGCAGATCGACGCAACGCTCAGATCAGAGCAGTAAGACCTGCCAGGCTATAAAACGTCACAATGCCGCCTGTAATCGCCCACAGGACGTTGCGGGTCAGTGCTCCAATCAGAACAGTCGCACCAGCCGCCAGCAGACGTACCGGATCGGTCTGCCCATCCGTCGCCCCCGGCCAAAGCACCAGGGGGGCGACCATGCCGGGTAGGACAGCGACCGGCGTATAGCGCAACAAACGCAGCACAATGGATGGCATCGGACGATCGCCGATCAGCCCTAGAAATGAAAACCGGATCACGAAGGTTCCGACCCCCATGATCACAATGATGGTCCAGATTTCAGCATCTGAATAGGTCATGTGCGACGCCCTTCCATCCAAACCTCAACCAGCGCGCCCGTAATCATCGCAGCGGCAGCCGCAATCAGCAGCCCCGTGCCCGCAGGCAGGCCATTCAACACCAAGGCGACGCCCACGGACATAGCTGCCGCCGCGACATGGGCCACCGATTTCAGCATCGGGGCGACCATGGCCAAAAACATGATCGGCATAATGAAATCCAGCGCCCATGCTTCGGGGATCGCCTGCCCCGCCAGGATACCAACCAAGGTCATCCCAAACCAAGACGGCGTGATCGGTGTTGCCACACCAAAGAAATAAGCCACACGGTCTGACACACTCATCTCGGGGCGGGCCTCATAACGGGCGACCGAGGTAATATAGGTCTGGTCGAAATTCAGATAGGCAATGCAGGCACGTTTCCACAATGGGGCAGACCCCAGATAAGGCACCAATGATGCCGAATACATCGCCATACGCAGGTTCACTGCCAGCGCCGCCAGCAGGACAAAAGCAATGCTCGCATTCTCAACCATCAACTGAACCGCCGCGAACTGTGCTGCGCCCGCGATCACCAGAACGGTAAACCCCATAGCCTGCGCCAATGTCAGACCCGCATCCGTTGCAACAACGCCAAACAGGGTCGCAAAAGGCACCGCCATCAAGATGAATGGCGCACCATCACGCACCCCGGCCCAATAGGGCGATTTTGCAGGCGTTTTCATAGTGGAAGTCGTCATGGCTTTGCCCTAGTTTGAGCGCGTTGTGACAGGCTTAACCGGGCGAACAGGAAATGACAATTGGCGCGTATTGACGACACGTCCGACTATCGTATCGCACCTGATCCTCAGGCTGCGCGACTGACCCGTGCGGTGGGCGGGACAGATCAGACAGGGGCTGCGGTGGACCTGAATGTTGTCGAAGAACGGCCCCTGACAATCTATCTGAACGCACAGGAAATCGTCACGGCCATGACAATTGGGGACTATCCCCAGTATCTCGCACTTGGGTTTCTGCGTAATCAGGGGATGCTGCATGAAGGTGATAAAATCACCGGCGTCGACTACGACGAAGAACTGGAGACAGTGGTTGTACGCACGGCCAGCCAAACCACCTACGAAGACAAGCTGCGCAAGAAAACCCGCACCAGCGGCTGCGCGATTGGTACAGTCTTTGGCGACATGATGGAGGGGTTGGAGGGCGTCACCTTGCCCGCCACGCCCGTGCGTACCTCGGACCTCTATGCGCTTGCCGCTACCATCAACCGCACGCCGTCGCTTTATCTTGAGGCGGGGGCGATCCACGGCACGGTGCTTTGTCAGGGCGACCAGCCACTGGTCTACATGGAAGACGTGGGCCGGCACAACGCGGTGGACAAGATTGCAGGCTGGATGCTGTCTGAAAACGAGACTGCCAACGACAAGACCCTTTATACCACCGGGCGGCTGACATCTGAAATGGTGATCAAAACAGCGCTAATGGGCATCCCCGTCCTCGCCTCCCGCTCCGGCTTTACTGCCTGGGGCGTTGAGATTGCACAGCAGGTTGGCCTGACCCTGATTGGGCGGATGAAAGGGCAGCGATTTGTCTGTCTGGCGGGCGAAGAGCGACTGATCCGTGATATCGACCCGGCGCAGGTGGCAGATGAGCCGCGCAAATCCGGGCGGAAGGGCAGCGCATGAGCGTTGTTGAATACAAAGCACCCTATGCGCTGACCGATCGTGAGGTACAGGTTGGGATGAAACTTGCCTGCGCCCCTCTTTACGCAGGTGGTTGGCGCGTCGCCGTCATTGTCTATGCGCTCGTGCAAGGTATCGCTCTTGGCGTCGCGTTCGTCGCCCTGTCATTCGTGCTGGCACGCATGGTCGGCGATGTGCCGGGATCCGCAGGTTATTTGATGTACCTGCTCTTTGCGATCTTCGGTCTGGCGTATTGGGTGTTGGAGCGCCGGATCAAACGACGCAGCACGCTTGTTTACCTTGATTGCCTTCTCATGAAAGATCAGAACTTGCATCTGACAGAGGACGGCATCGCCTTTATGAACGGACGCAGCCGATCATTTTTCCATTGGTCTGACATTGAGAACCTCGTCGAAACTGGCGAAATGATTGTCGCAACGTTCGGTTATCAGGGTGTTGCGATGCCAAACCGGATTCTTGCGAAAGCGGGAGACCCAGAAGAGATCCGAATGGCGATCAAGAACTGGCACGTAGCCGCAGAGACAGCCGCATGAAACAGCCCCTCGGTGTCATTCTGGCCGGTGGCCAAGCCACGCGGATGGGCGGCGGTGACAAGGGCTTGCTCGCGCTTGGCAACGGCACAATCCTCGGCCATGTGATCGATCGGCTGGCACCACAGGTAACCGGCGTGGCGCTCAACGCCAACGGTGACCCTACAAGGTTCGCGACCCTTGGCCTGCCTGTGATCAGCGACACGATTGACGGGTTTGCTGGGCCGCTCTCTGGTGTCCTCGCCGGTCTGGATTGGGCGGCCGCACAAGGCGCCACCCATATCGTGACCGCCGCCGCCGACACCCCGTTTTTCCCTTGTGATCTGGTGCCGCAACTGATGCTGGCCGCAGAAAATGCGGTCGCTGATATCGCATTGGCCCACACCCCCGGCGGGCGGCATCCTACCTTTGGTCTCTGGCCGGTGGCGCTACGCGATGACCTGCGTGCGGCGCTCAACGACGGGCTGCGCAAAGTCGTGCTCTGGACCGATAGGCACGGCGCAGCACAGGCGCATTTCCCTGATGACGCGGCATTCTTCAACGTCAACACGCCGGATGATCTGGCAAAAGCGCAGGCGATGCTATGAAAATTTACGGCATTGTTGGCTACAAGAACGCAGGCAAGACCGGGCTGATGGAGCGGCTGGTGACCGAAATCACAGGGCGCGGGTTCACTGTCTCGACCCTTAAACACGCGCACCATAGCTTTGACGTGGACCACCCCGGCAAGGACAGCTATCGGCACCGCGCGGCAGGGGCGCATCAGGTGCTGCTGTCATCGCGGGCACGCTGGGCGCTGATGACCGAAATACGCGGGAAAGATGAGCCGCCTCTGACCGCACTTCTGCAGCGGCTCGATCCCGTCGATCTGGTGCTGGTGGAAGGCTACAAGCGCGATGCCCACCCGAAAATCGAAGCGTTCAGAGAGGAGCCGGGCAACCCGCTGATCGCCACGGACGATACAACCATCGGGGCCGTCGCAAGTGATACAGCGCTGACCCTTGATCGCCCTGTCTTTGACCTCAACAACACCGCTGCCATTGCTGATTTCATTCTGACCGAGGTGGGTCTATGAGGTTCGACACGGTCCTGATGGTGGATTGGTCCGGTGGCAATGACCGGGGCGCCAAACCCGTCAAAGACGCGATCTGGGTGTGCCGCGCCACCGGCGGCGTTGCGGAAAAACCCGTCTATCTGCGCAACAGGCAGGTTGCCGAAGACTGGATCGTTCAAACCTTGTCAAAGCTACAAGCCCAAGGGCAGCGCGTTCTTGTCGGTTTCGATCTTTGTTTTGCCTATCCGACAGGATTTGCGACGCAGTTGATCGGGTCCGAAGACACGCTTGCGCTTTGGGATTGGTTTGCGGCCCGGGTCACCGACAGCCCGCAAAGCAACAATCGCTTTGATCTGGCTGGGGAAATCAACGCGCAGTTTCCAGGCGTTGGCCCGTTCTGGTTCAACGGGCTACAGCGCGATATCACCCACCTGCCGCGCAAAGGCACCGACCGCAAAGACCACGGCTTGCCGGAAAAGCGCGCCGCCGACATCGCCATCCCCGGCAGCTTTTCGCCCTGGCAACTTGCTGGTGCCGGGGCGGTGGGTGGGCAGGTCATTATGGGGCTGCCAATGCTCGCACGCCTGCGGCAACGGTTTGCCGGGTCGTTGAAGGTCTGGCCCTTTGAGGCACCTGATGCGCAAATCGTTCTGGCAGAGACCTATTTCTCCACCTTGCCCGACCTCGTCACCGCTGACGCGCACCCGATCCGCGACGCCGCACAAGTGGCTGTCTATGCCCGCGCGTTTTCAAACATGGCCCCGGATGTGTTGGCAGATATGATGGACGTCAGGCCCGCTCCCGAAGGCTGGGTGCTGGGTGCGGGACAGGTTGACACGCTGCACGCTGCTCTGGCCCCTGCCCCGCCGCCGTTGCGTAACGACTGTTTTGCCATGCCACAAGGCGCGCATTGGACGCCGGTGGATGCGGCACTGGCGCATCTGAAATCGCATCTGCGTTGCGTCACAGGCACGCAAGACTGCGCCATTGGCGAAGCGGCGGGGCGGTTTCTGGCACAGGATGCTGTAGCCCAGCGCGCGCATCCGCCCGCCCCCAATTCTGCGGTTGATGGGTACGGGTTTGCCGGACCGGCAGCAGAAGGCCTGAACCGCTATTCCCTGATGGCAGACCGATCCGCAGCGGGCGCTCCATTCGGTGGGGCTGTGCGAAAAGGCCATGCAATTCGCATCCTGACCGGGGCCAATTTGCCCAAGGGTGTTAATACCGTCGTTCTGCAGGAGGACGTGCAGGCGGACGCGGAGGCTATCAGCTTCTACGGCCCGCTTAAAAAGGGCGCAAACGCGCGCGACGCAGGCGAAGATATGCAAGCGGGACAGGTTATCCTGACCGCAGGGCGCAAGATCACGCCCGCAGATGTTGGTATGTTGGCCGCAGCCGGGATTGGCAGGGTTACGGTGCGCAACAGGTTGCGGGTTGGGGTGCTTTCGACAGGTGATGAGCTGCGCGATCCCGGCGACACC
Source organism: uncultured Alphaproteobacteria bacterium (assembly GCA_929200255.1). Classification (GTDB taxonomy): domain Bacteria; phylum Pseudomonadota; class Alphaproteobacteria; order Rhodobacterales; family Rhodobacteraceae; genus Yoonia. Next base: position 104,138 of record CAKMYZ010000013.1, read on the forward strand.
GCCAGTGACGGCGACATCTACGATGCAAACCGACCGATGCTTGCGGCCCTCTTTGATCAATCTGGGTACCACATCATCGATCTGGGGCGCGCGCCCGACGATCGCACCGTGCTGCGCGACATGCTGGACCATGCAGCCACACGCTGCGACGTGATCATCACTTCCGGCGGCGCCTCTGCCGGGGATGAAGACCATATGTCGGCGCTGCTGGAAAACACCGGCTCGTTGGCGCTCTGGCGGATCGCGATGAAGCCGGGGCGGCCGCTGGCGATGGGGCTATGGGAGGGCACACCGGTCTTTGGGCTGCCGGGCAATCCGGTGGCTGCCATGGTCTGCGCACTGATCTTCGCCAGCCCGGCATTGCGGGTGATGGCGGGCGGCGGTTGGTCCGCACCCCAGCGCAATATGCTGCCTGCTGCGTTTACAAAGTCCAAGAAAGACGGCAGACGCGAATATCTGCGCGCGCGGATTACAGATGGCAGGGTGGAAGTCTTCCCCTCCGAAGGGTCTGGTCGGATATCGGGCCTCAGCTGGGCCACAGGCCTGGTAGAGCTGAGCGATCCTGCCCAGACAATCCATGAAGGGGACCTTGTCCCATTCCTGCCCTTCAAGAGTTTTGATACATGAAGATCACTGTCGGCATGCAGGACAAAGACCATGATGAGGTCGCAGCACTCTATTGGGAGGCTTTCGGCAAAAAGCTCGGCTTTGTGCTGGGCCCTAAATATCAGGCGTTGCGGTTCATTCGGTCGGTGCTGCGATCAGACCATGGGATATGCGCACATGATGCGGACGGGCGGCTTTTGGGCATTGCGGGGTTCAAGACCATGCACGGGGCGCTGGTAGGCGGCACTTTCACCGATCTGCGCCGGGTTTACGGCTGGGTAGGGGCCAGCATCCGCATTCTGCTTTTGGCATCATTGGAAAGGGACACCGAAAACGAACGGTTCCTGATGGACGGGCTTTTTGTAGCGCCCGAAGCGCGGGGCAAAGGTGTGGGCACCGCCCTTCTTGAGGCGGTCAGCGCAGAGGCAAAGCGGCGTGGATATGATGCGGTGCGGCTGGACGTCATTGACACCAACCCACGCGCCAAGTCGTTGTATCTGCGAGAAGGGTTCAAAGAAGTTCATACGCAATCCATCGGCTGGCTGCGCGTTTTCTTTGGGTTCCGGTCGGCCACGACAATGGTGCGAAGCGTCTACCCTGAACCAATCAGCGCACCGGCGGCAAAGACCAAGGCGCCACCCAGAACAACCTGAAAGATCGCTTTGGCAAACGGCGTGTCCATATAGCGGTTCTGAATCCAGGCAATCGCCCAAAGCTCTACGAAGACGACGATCAAGGCAATGGTGGTGGCGGTCCAGAAATCCGTGATCAGATAGGGGAGCGCATGGCCCAGGCCGCCCACTGTCGTCATAATGCCCGAAGCAAAGCCCCGCTTATAGGGCGAACCGCGTCCAGAGATCTGGCCGTCGTCTGATGCGGCCTCGGTGAAGCCCATCGAGATGCCCGCCCCGACAGAGGCCGCCAGACCGACAAGGAAGGTGGTCCAGGTGTCTTGTGTAGCAAAGGCCACCGCAAAGATCGGGGCCAAAGTTGAGACAGAGCCATCCATCAGCCCCGCCAAGCCTGGCTGCACCCAGGTCAGGACAAACTGACGGTGGGCCGCAGTTTCCTCTTCGGATTTCTGGTCGCCGTCCAGATGTTCTTCGGCCAGGTCATTAGCCTTTTCTGTATGGCTGGCTTCTGCTGCTGCAAGATCCCCCAACAGCTTGCGCGTAGCCGCGTCGCTGGTGTGGGCAGCAGCCGCCAGATAGAACCGTTCGGCATCACGCTCCATCTGTGCGGCCTCATCGCGAACCCGATCCAACCCGAGGTTTTCAACCAACCAGACCGGACGGCGGGCATAGAAACCGGACACATGTTCACGACGGATCAACGGGATCACCTCACCAAAGCGGTCGCGGTGCAGATCAATCAACCGGCGGCGGTGCTCGTCCTCCTCTACCGCCATCCCGTCGAACACGGCGGCAGATGCAGGATAATCCTCGCGCAGCAATTCAGCATAACTGCGGTAGATCCGTGCGTCATCCTCCTCTGAAGAAATAGCAAGGGCGAGGATTTCCTGCTCTGACAGGTCCTTGAAACGGCGACGATGGGCAAACCCGGGGATCATGAGAGCTCCTTCATTAGAACCATTCTAAGTTACCCTCTCACCAGAAAGTCACAAGAGGAAAAAGTAAACTGGATAGTTCGCTTTCCCTTGCAAACCTAAACTAAACCGTTTAGTTATACTCCTAGGGGGAACAACAACAAAGAGAAACATGATGACACGTTCTTTTCTTGCCACTGCCGTCGTCGCTTTTGTGAGCGCCGCCGCCCCCGCTTCCGCATTGTCGTTCATAGTCAGCTTTCCGACACTGACTTACCCTCCTGTCTCGTCTCCGGATGTGAGCCAAGGTTGCGCTGATCTGACGACAATTTCCGGCGAAACTTGCACAACCACGTCCGAGTAGCGCCCCGGCGATGGGGTCCTCATCCCCCTGACCCCATCGCCGCAATACCCTTGCCGGAAATAAACTGATCAGTTTATGATGGGCAGGCATTGAGGGAGGAACGTGATGCCCGATGGCACAATAGAACCCAAAAAAGGACGGAAGTTTGATCAGGTGCTGGAAGGCGCCCGACAGGTGTTCCTGTCTGACGGGTTTGAAGGGGCATCGGTGGATGACATCGCCAAGGCCGCTGGTGTATCCAAGGCCACGCTTTACAGCTATTTTCCCGACAAGCGATTTTTGTTCATGCAAGTGGCCAAGACCGAATGCGCACGCCAGGCCGACCATGCGATTGAGACGATTGACATGAACGCGCCGGTTCAGAAGGTTCTATGCGACATTGCGATGGAGATCGTCGATTTCATCACCTCGCAATTTGGCAAACGCATTTTTCGCATCTGTGTGGGTGAAAGTGATCGGTTCCCCGAATTGGGGCGTGAGTTCTACGAAAGCGGCCCCCGGTTGATCCGCAATCGGTTGGCCGAGTTTTTTCGAGAAGCCGCTGAGCGAGGAGAGTTAGAAATCACCGATTTCAACCTCGCTGCAGAGCAGTTCCACGAGCTGTGCAAAGCGGACCTGTTCCCGCGCATGGTTTTCAACATGACCGAAGACTTTACCCGCGAAGAAAAAATGCGTGTGGTCAACGGCGCGGTGGAAATGTTCATGGCGCGGTATGGGGTTTAGGCGGCGGATACGAACGCATCCGATCAGGCCGTACCGGATATTCCACATGCATCCGCTTTGCGATGGGATACGGCATGACGAGGTTTGCAATCTCTTTGACGGCGCACTGCACCAAGCCGCTCCTGACGCGAAAGTCAAAGATCGGATCAAAGTGATCCACATCACCTTCTAAGAAGTCATATCTTGGATTGCGATGCAGGTTTGCCCAAGCGGCCTCGACAATGTACATATAGTCGTGTCGTTCGTTCTCATTGTTCGGATGAAAATCATCCGAACAACAACCATATCATTCAAAACTCGACCACGGCCCGGATTGATTCACCCGCGTGCATCAAGTCAAAACCCTTGTTGATGTCATCAAGGCTCAACTTGTGGGTGATCATCGGGTCAATCTCGATCTTGCCCTGCATGTACCAATCCACAATCTTCGGCACATCGGTGCGGCCAGAAGCCCCACCAAAGGCGGTGCCGCGCCAGCTGCGCCCGGTGACCAGTTGGAACGGCCGTGTTGAAATTTCGGCGCCAGCAGGGGCCACACCAATGATGATACTCTCACCCCAACCCTTATGGGCTGCCTCGAGTGCTGTGCGCATTACCTGGACGTTGCCGGTGGCATCAAAGGTATAGTCAGCACCGCCACCTGTCAGTTCGACCAGATGGGCAACCATATCACCCTCAACATCCTTGGGGTTCACGAAATCGGTCATGCCGAACTTTGTCGCCATCTCAACCTTGCCGGGGTTCAGGTCGACGCCCACGATCTGATCAGCGCCGGCCATCCGTAACCCCTGAATGACATTCAGGCCAATACCGCCCAGACCAAAGACAATCGCGGTCGAACCAATCTCGACCTTGGCGGTGTTAATAACCGCACCAATGCCGGTGGTCACACCGCACCCAATATAGCAAATCTTGTCAAACGGCGCGTCCTCACGGACTTTGGCCAGGGCAATTTCTGGCAGCACGGTGTGATTGGCAAAGGTCGAACAGCCCATATAGTGCAGGATCGGCGTGCCATCGAGCATGGAAAAGCGGGACGTGCCATCCGGCATCACGCCCGCACCTTGGGTCGTACGGATTTTCTGGCAAAGGTTCGTCTTGGGGTTCAGGCAGTAGTCACACTCGCGGCATTCGGGCGTATATAGCGGGATAACATGATCACCGGGTTTCAGGCTGGTCACACCTTCGCCCACCTCAACGACAACGCCCGCACCTTCATGGCCCAAAATTGCGGGGAACATACCTTCAGGGTCCGCACCCGACAGGGTGAATTCATCGGTGTGACAGATCCCGGTGGCCTTGATTTCCACGAGAACCTCACCGGCCTTAGGGCCCTCAAGGTTAACTTCCATCACCTCCAGCGGTTTGCCTGCTTCCAGTGCCACAGCTGCGCGTGTTCGCATCGTTCGTCCTCCCATAACTCTTCATCGGACGATCAGACAACTGTCATAAGAATTCAAGCATGGACTTGCATAGAGCAATAAAGCAGGGACAATGACCGCATGAAAAGAATTATCACCCTTGTCGCTCTGGCCGGCTGCACTGTGCCGCCACCAGCCTTGCCCCCGCAACTGGAAGACACATGCGGGACCGCAGATTTCGCCGGGCTGATCGGACAGGATGCCACGGCGCTGGAAACAACGCTGCATCTTGGCATGGTCCGTGTCATCCAGCCCGGAGATATGGTCACGCAGGATTTTCGGCCGTCACGCATCAACTTTATGATCGACGCAAACGACATGATCCAAACGATCAACTGCGGCTGATTGCTATTTGGGGGAACGAAAGTTCCCCGATGTCACGAACTGGGTGGGGGCTATTGACCGCGACATCGGGGTAGCATTTCGCTATATCCCGAATATTGCCATCAGTTGTGTTCCGAGTGGGCTGGCCCGGTGACGGGTTGTTGTTTATTTTGTGTCGGAAATGGGGCGGCATAATCAGGACTCTTGATTTTACAGGGGTTTGGCGCAAGTCTTGGATATGACCATTCAACCCCCGTCACAATTTCCTGCACCCGAACAGGTGGCTTTTCACCGAACCGAACTTACTGTGATTCTCGGCCTCTATGGCCGGATGGTCGCGGCAGGCGAGTGGCGCGACTATGGGCTGTCGCATTTGCGTGACGTGGCCGTGTTTTCGGTCTTTCGGCGCACGGCAGAGCATCCCATGTACCGGATAGAAAAACGCCCCAAGTTGCGTCTGCGCCAGGGAGAATATGCCGTAATCGGAATGGACGGTCAGGTGTTAAAGCGCGGCCACGACTTGCGGCAAGTCCTGCGGGTGCTAGAGCGCAAACTGATCCGGGCAGTGGAATAAATCTTATTCCCGACTAAAAAAGTCGGATTGACTCTTTCAGATTAACGCGGCATGTTTCGCTTTGTATCCAGCCACCTTTGCCCAGCCAAAGGAAGCCCGATCATGTAGATGAAAGGACCATGGCGATGCCGCCCGATGAAAACCCGCAACCAACGGCACAACCACAACCAGCACTGGGCAAGGTCTTTGCGCTGATTGGTCAATCCAGCCAACGGGGAACAGCGCAATTGCTTGACCACGTGGGCGCCGGAAAAGGGGGCCGCTGATGTCATTCCATTCTGTCTCGCATCCCACCCCTGCGCCCCCACAACAATTGCCGACCCATGACGCCCGCGACCTGACCAAAACTGGCAATCAGGCACAAATCGTGCTGGACGATCAGACCTACACCCTGCGCATCACCCGCGCAGGCAAGCTGATCCTCACAAAATGAACACTCATGCCCACAGCCCCGGCAGGGCCTCTGTTGGACAGTTGAGCGAGCAACCGGCGTTTGAGGCTTGCATCGTCACGTATCTGCGGCTCTGGGCCGATGGGGAAGAGAGCCAAATCCGGCTGCAGCAGATGCTGATAGAACTGTGCGGCCCCACTCGTGGTGTTCACATGACCAAAAGATGGGCAGAGCTGATTGCACTGTTTGCCCGGTTCCATCGTCGCGGCATCACACATCATTCATTGGACTACCCTCGCCTTGGTGCGGATGAAGCATGGTTTGCCAACTTCATGGCGACCGCAACCACCGGAGAACGCGAAGATGCGCTGATGCTGGCGACGCTAATGATCAGGCCCGACATCGCCCCGATGCTCGCAGATCTGGCACGGCAATTCGGCCTGGGTTTGACGCAAGGGCTGGCAAAACAGAATTTTGCAGTCGGGCGGGGTGCCCCTGAAACGCTGCACTAGAGCATTTCGACTTGAACCTGCATCGCGAGTCGCTGCCTTTCGCCTGCGGCTCAAACGCGATTGGCAATACCTGATGGGCCGTGTGAAAGTCGAAACGCTTTAGAGCCGCTTGCGCACCAACAGATCACCATCGCCCTGTGCGGCGATGCGCGTGATGGCAACGTCAATGGGTTCATAGCGTGTCGCCATGTGATGTGCATTGGCGTGGATCATGGTTTCGCCATCGACCATCATCCCCACATGCCCATCCCAAAAAAGCAGATCACCGCGCTCATATGGGCCGTCCACGGCCTGCCCCAGCCCATCGCGCTGCATATCACTATCCGCAGGGCAGCTTTGCCCGCAGGCGGTCAGTGCAGCGGCGACCAGTCCCGAACAATCAATCCCAAGACTAGAGTTTCCGCCCCATAGATAAGGCACACCGAAATGCAGCTGCGCGACAGCTGTGGGATCAGTGAAAGGGCGATCAAGCGGACGCAGATGCTTTTTGGGAACAAAGCCTACATTGGTTTCAAAGAACTTGCGGCGCTCATCCAGTACACGAATCCGTGCGCCAAACGGCAAGTGCAAAAGGTCCGCTGATTTGAAACTCTCTTCTGTGTAGGCATGTGTGGCCAGGGATCCAACAGCATGGGTCGCGGCGGCACTGTCGTTCAGATCCGCCTCGACCACATAGCCAACATACCCATCAGATGCCTGCACAAAGGCCCAGCCTTTCAGCGCTTCATAAACCGTAACTTCTGTCCCATGCAAAAGCTGGCGATCACGCGGCCCACCGGGACTGGCACGAAGGTCGACAACGGGGCGGGCTATCTGCATTCCCCAACCTTCGGTAAAGCTGTCAGCCTCAACCTGCCCGGCCAGATTCATTGCCGCCACGCGCCCATTGGCCGGTGTCAGCCGGCGATCAGTCACAGGCCCAGCATCTTTGGCAATGCCTCAAGCACCGCGCGGGCGCCCATGCCGACACCCCCTTTGGGGCGCGACGGGGCCGCATTTGGCTGCCAGCCGTAGATGTCGAAATGCACGTAAGGGCTTTCCACAAAACGGCGCAAGAACAGTGCGGCGGTGATGCTGCCTGCAAAACCGCCTTTGGGCGCGTTATCAAGATCGGCAATGCCGGGTTCGATCATCTCTTCATAGGGCGCGTGGAACGGCATCCGCCACAGCGGATCGGCCACGGCACGCCCCGCATCCGTCAGAGCCGCGGCATGGGTGTCATTGTCAGTGTAAAAGGGGGACAGATCCGGGCCAACTGCCACGCGGGCCGCACCCGTCAGTGTCGCCATCGAGATTACCAGATCAGGGTCATCCTCATCCGACAAGGTCAGCGCATCTGCCAGCACCAACCGCCCTTCGGCATCGGTGTTGTTGATCTCTACCGTCAAACCCTTGCGCGAGGTCAGAATATCCTGCGGGCGAAACGCGTTACCTGCGATTGAATTCTCGACTGCCGGGATCAGCACACGCAGCCGCAGGGGCAGCTTCAACGCCATGATCATATGGGCAAGCCCAAGCACCGTGGCCGCACCGCCCATGTCCTTTTTCATCAGCCCCATTGATCCACCAGGTTTGATGTTCAGACCACCAGTATCAAAACACACACCCTTGCCCACCAAGGTGAGCTGCGGGCCCTCATCACCCCAGCGCAGATCAATCAATCGTGGCGCACGATCAGAAGCGCGGCCAACAGTGTGGATCATCGGAAAGTTGGACGAGACCAGATCATCGCCGGTGATCACATTGATCTCGGCCTCATGGCTGGACGCCATTGCCCGGGCCGCCTCTTCCAGCTCTGCCGGACCCATGTCCGAGGCAGGGGTATTGATCAATTCTCGGGTCAGCGCCTCACCGTTGGCGATAATGGAGATACGTTTAGCATCAACGCCCTCTGGGGCGACAAGTTGCGCAATCGGCTCTGACGGTTTGCGATAGCGGTTATAGCGATAGGCGGCCAAAAGCCAGGCGAGGGCGGCCTCGTCCAGATCCGCACCATGCAGCCCGCTGACAATCGTATACACGCCCTGTGGCAGCTTGCTTGCAACCGCACCCATGTGAAACCGGCCTCTGGCGCGGCGGGTGGGCGTACCATAACCGACCAGCACGCCAGCAATCTGGCCATCACCTTCTGGCAAGATTAGCACCTCACCAAGTGCCGCAGCAAAGCCCTGCGCCTCTGACCAGGCCCGTGACTGCGCCGATAGCCCTTCAAGCGCCGCATCCAGATCGTCAGGTGTGACGACATGAACGGGAATCGCGTCATCGGTCGGGTCAGCAAATGAAAGCGGCATGGGGCATCCTTTTAGGTGTGAAATTACGCCACCCTAACCCGCTGCCCACAACCTGCAAGTACCTCACATCTCGCGAAAGTTCCAAACTTCGCTCACTGCGACGTCAAAGCCGCGTTCCAGCCGCGCCATCGTGGCATCAAGAGCCGGTCCACCCTTTTGGACAGCGCATTGGCCGACATGACCGGCGGCAACAGCGACCTCGATCAGGCCAAGATGGGTAGCAACCATTTCTATGCGTCGGGACGGTCTGCACATCGCCATATAGTCGCGGCGCAACAGGTAATGCTGCAACAGGTCAAGCTGTGCCGCAACGTCCTCTAGCATCCGGCACATCACGTCCTCTGCTTTGAACCAATCGGCATCACCCTCGGCGTCAGCGGCCAGGCGCGCCAGCGGAGCAGGGTCGATGTTCGCACAACGCAATCGCGGCAAGACAATAACATCTGCCGTTTCGATCTGCCCGGACGTCAAAGGGTAATCTGCATGTTCCATAATCCCGTAGTACCGCGATATGGTTCTCAGAAGGTTGAAGTAAACGCAAAAAGTCTTTCGAAATTCACGAAAATGCGACGTATCCATAGCCAAACCTGCGAAAGACAAATCCATGCAACATGCCCGCCCGCTGCACACCGACCTGATCAACCGCGACCACGGCTGGGAAGCTACAACCTGTGCCGAAAGCCGGGGTTGGTATCGACGGCTGGCCGAGGATGGACAGCACCACAGCGCGTCTGCGGCCGAGGAATATGCTGTCACACGGTATTCCCGCTCGGGGCGGGTCAGGGTGTTCAGGCAATTGGACACGCGAAGGGCAAATCGGTCGCGGCGGTTTGTCTGATCAGGCCCGAATGGCTTGATCCCCTGCCGGATGCCGCATTTGCGGTGGTCGAAAAGCACATCGGTGTTGTGAACATAACCGACGCGTAAGTGTTGCAGGCGGAACGGTTTTAGGGCGGGATAGAGACAGCGGTTTCCCCGTCAGGAGACGACCACAAGATCCCAAACTTGCACCAAGATACAGAGTTTTGACCCAATGTCTCATGTGCGGACTTTATCGACTTTCGCTGCGCCTGCGCCAAGGTCGGCTTCGGCGATGCCG